>CAVXML010000011.1:0-683896 GCA_963763015.1 uncultured Actinomycetota bacterium
ACAGCTCGTACCGGGTCCTTGGCGTTCACGCCGAGGAAGGCTCCAACAACGACGGAGCGCAGTTGCCGTGAGTCCCTGTTCGGCGCTGATCACGTCTGCCAGCCGATCCAAGGTGCTGCCTCCGATGGCGGACTCATCGACTGCCACGATTGTGCGGTCGGCGAAGTCTTGGATCTTCCTGCTGTGCTTGTCCGAAAGGGCTTCTTCGCCGGAGAGAACTTTGCGGGGAACCTCAACGGTTGCGAGGCCAAGGGCCTTTTGAAGGCTTCGGCGAGCTTGCCGGTCTCCGTTCTCGACCTCCTCCTTGGCAGGATACGAAGGATTTCCTCGTTGTCTAGGAGGTCTGCGGAAGCGATGATTGCGTAGGCCAGCCAAGTGGCGTCCTGCGGTATCGATATTCTTGAGCAGTGGGAAGTGTCTCAGCGCAGGTCGGCCTTTTGGGCTGGGTCGCTCAGGTCCCATGCCACAGTCGGCGAAGAGGCTCCATATGGCGGTGCGTGAGGGGCTGACCCACACGTGCGGCACATCAGTGACCTCGTCCATGGCGGTGGCGCTCTGCACGAGCCAGTGATTGCGAGGGAGCGCGTCTCCGCGGACAGTCTGTGCGAAGTGAAGGGGCGTGTCGGCGACCGTCGATGGTGATCGAGCGGCGCCGACCGAAGGGGTCTCCTGGCTCTGCTGGTTCTCACCGACCCTCGCGATACTGCCTAGGAAGGCGGCGCTTGACTCAGGGGCGATCTCTTGGAGCGCTGCGTTGAGGGATCTGGCCACGTGTCCGGTGCGATAGACGGGGACGGCTACGCACACCCGCCCGCGTGTGTACTGGAGTCTCTCGCGGAGCCCGTCTGAGAGCTCCCGTGCGGACCCAGACGCGAGGTCGTACCGAATGACGGAGATGCCGCGGTTGAGCGCGGCGCCGTCGATGCAGTCGAGGAACCAGGGGACGCGTCCGAGGCTGTCATGATCGCCTCGAACTCCTCCCGATCGAAGAGGTCAGCGAGCAGCTCGGTCAGCATAGGGCGAGCAAGTTCGCCGAGGTATCGGGTATTTTGTGAAGGTCTCAGTGCCGTGGTCTCGGTGGCGGAACACTCCGCGCACGCGCAGCAGGCGCCGCTGGAGTTCGTCCTTGCGGCTGGCTTGGCTCTGCCTGCTGGCTTCTTGAACCTGTGGATCGATGACCCACCCTCGTTCGGGCTGGATGTAGTTGCCCCGCGAGTCGCAGAACTGGACTGAGGGTCTCCAGGAGTCGGACAGAAAGAGCTCCATGAGCGGATCGTGCTCAGGCAGGAAGTCCTGCGTGATGAGGAGAATGCGGATCAACGACAGGTCGAGGTCTCCCGACTCGGCGCTCCGCACGAAGGCCTGTCTGATCACCTTTCGGTAGGTCTGCTTGTGGATGGCGCGGTATCCAAGGTCGAGTACGGCAGCGTTGTCGCCTCCCAAGGCATCCGTTGAGGATCAGCTGAAGGTCGTCGATAAGTTGATCGTGGGCTTCGTGTTCAGGGTCGAAGCTAGATCTTTCCAGCCAGGTTCATCGCCCGTGACTGAGAGGGTACGGCCCAAGCGCCGAGCTCGCCCGGGCTGAGACTCTGGCCGCTCGCGTTGTGGGACGGAGCCTGATGATGGCGACGTCAGGCATGACGGTCGCTGACTCTATTCGGATACTCGGCCGAGACGCAGGTCTCGCCGCCGCTACTCGTGGTCATGGCGATCAGCGGACGGGCACGGTCACTGTGAGCAGGTTTCCTTTAAGAACGGGGCTTGCGACTGGAAGGTGTTCGATCTTTACATTGAATGCGGCACGGGGTCGGTTGAGGGACGGTGAGCGATTGACATCCTATAGCGGCCAGTCCTGGTTCCAATGACCCCGCCCAGTTCGCGGGTGGCGATCGTTTTGAGGATGGACAAGCCCTGGCCAGTCGCTGTCCGGTGCGCTCGAGCTGGTGGCATCAAGATCGGCGAGCGAAGTCACGCCAGACAAGAAGGCTCCCACCATCAGTGTGCTCAGGGAGGCGGCGACCGCCAATCGCTAACTCGCACTTCCTCGTGGACCGACTCCGCAGGTTCCTGGAAATTCGTGTACTCGATATGAAGAACCTCGTCTTCACCAGGAGCAATTTTGGCAGCAACTCGCCGGCCGGCACCGATGGCCGAGTCGAGAGTCTGGTAGATGGAGAGACCGTCGTCCCAAATGCTGAAAGTCAGCGTGTCTGGTCCTGAGCCAGTCGCTGGATCTGCGAGGTGATAAAGGCCGTATGGGCCTTAGGATGCCGTGCGGCATTCAGTACAGCTTCGTAGACCACTCCGGTGGCGAAGATTTGGCCCGGTGAGGTCCGGTAGGACTTGTAGCGCGAATTTGACGGTCGAGCACCCCGACCACCTTATCGTTCAGCCAGCGTGACTTCTCCATATTGGCTACTAGGCCATCTCCGTGCTCTGAGGATGAGACGGAGTGACGGCGAAGAAAGCCTCGGACATAAGAGTCTCAAAGCCCCCCGCGGTATCTTCACGATGCGCACGAACCGCGGGCGACTGGAACGAGCGGTGGCCAGAATGGTCTCGGAACGGTCTGTCCATGGCTCCACACCGTAGTTCCCAGCAACAATCTCCACGGCATCGATGAACCCCCACCCTCGGAGATAGTGCAGGCGGGTGGACTTAGTGTCGGAAGGTCGAATGCGAATTCGAGTTCGGCGGCCCAGCGCTCTGCAGCGACAGCCAACATGAACAGCAGCGCCCCGTTGTCTATAAGAGGGGCGCGCTTTAGGTCTAGGATGATCGGGCCGCGGGCGTCGGTCGGGCCGACGCTGCGCAGCCACGCCTCTCGTCCATCGACCGAGGCGTCACGGACCCCTTGACCACGCTCACGCGCAACTCGGCCGCTTCCACAGTGGGCACAACCCGTCCTCGTCGCTGCTTGTCCAGCGCCCGTCCGATCGCAGGCGCACGTCGCAATTGGGTGGGAGCCTAGTTCAGACCTCCATGTCAGGAGGCTGAATTTCTCGGATGTCACTGTCCCCTGCGACTTGCGATTCCCCAGACTTGGTGCGCCTTGGTGAGTCCCCAGCTTGACCGGGCCATACCACGAATCGCTGGCGTGGGATGCCGTTGCTGCCTGGCTCTAGTTGCCGAAGGGAGGGTCCTAGGTAACTGCCGCCCCGAGTTCTAGGTGAGGGCTCGCACCGCTTTGGCTAGGTCGCGAGGAACCGTGAAGCCCGAGGTGGGCGCGGGACCCCGCGCTCGTATCTGGCCTGGAGAGCGGGTGCCAGCAAAGGTGGATCGCGCCTCGCCTAACCAACCTAGACTGCGCTGAGTTGACTGGGCGAGTGAAGCCGCGCAGCGACCGGTCGAGGTCGAACCGAGCGATCTTGTATGTGCGTTCGCGGGGACACTGACCCGTCGGTGGAGCCCGCTGCGGCCCGAATGACCGCTGCCTGAGCTGGGCCAGTCTTGGAATAAGGTCCAGCAGCGCTTTCGCCGCGCACTCAGGCGTCCATGTGTCTTCCATGGCCGAGGAGGCAACCCGGACCGGTCGGGTTCGTTGCCGCCAGCGAGCCTCGTGCTCGGCCATCCAGGCGACGCCCGGCTTCCCCCTCGGCGGGCATGCGCCCATTTCCGGTCAGACAGTCCAATGCCGACTTGGCTCGGCGCCACATAGGGAACGGCGTTTAGAACTCTTGCGCCTCGGACGGCGTGCTCGACATTTCGGGTCAGCAGCAGCACATTGGCCGGCCCGTCCGCAGCTGGAGCAGGCCGAGCCGCTTGCGAACAGCGACGAGGTGCTCGGTCCAGATAGTCAGTTGCGTTGTCGGAGCCAGAGGCGCCAGTCGCCGCGCGGCTGCAGAACCGGTGACCCACCCCAGCGGCTTACCATCGGCTGACATGAGCTGCTGCAGGCGGTCAAGGGTGGCCGGGAGCCCCTCCCTGGCCAGCATGGGGATGTACCGGCCCTCGCCCAGCAAAGATGGCGCCTGGGCGGCGCGCTCACGCAGCAACTCGACCCAATCCACACTTACGACATCTGGACCCTGCGTTCAATGAGGGTCGCCTCCTCAAGCGCGGAAAGCAACTTGGACACGTACCCGCCGGACAGTGCCGTTTCCTCGACGATCTCAGCGGGGAGTGAGGAGGTTCCACATCTATCAGATACCGGAATCACGGCCAACGCTGCGTCTCCGGAGAGGCGGGCGTGGGTGGCGGGGCGTGGGCGCGGGTTGGTCTGCGAACCTTCGCTCGCAATGAGCACCGGCAGGTGCCTGACGACGACTGGCATGTTGCCGCTGTCGTCGATGTACCAGATGCCGGCAGCGCTTAACTCGTCTCTGACGGTCGCAGCAATCCAAGGGGCTGAAAGAGGAGCAGGTTCAGGTCGTCCTGGGGGTCGGATGCCCCCGTGGAAAGACTGGAGGCGAATCTCCTGAGGTCGGCGACGTGGCGCTTGCTCAGGTGCGGACGTCGTTGCACCAGGAAGGCGGCGTGGACATCACCGGGCCCACGCAGCCCCCACCGGGCTTCCTCGACAGCATGACCGCGGTCAGGTGGTTGGTGGGGGGCCTTCTTGTCGCGTCGCAGCGACCAGCTTGGCGGAGGTGCCGGGCAAGGAGTTGCCGAGCTTTCCTCCAACGCATCCCCGTCCACCACGGCTATAGTCTTTCCTAGTTAGTCGATTTCCGCAACGACGGAAACGGGAGTATCAGGAAAGATGTCAAAAGTTCCCGAGGGTGTGGAAGGTGATGAGCTGCTGCTCGCCTCCAGATCCATCCTGATCGATGCCATCCTCCTGCTTCAAGACCACGACGCGGGTGTCACCGTGGTCGGCGCACAGGCGGTCTACCTCCGTTCCCCAAGCGTGTTCCTAGGGGTGGCGCCTGCCACCAGTGACGCCGCTATCGTCCTTAACCCCCAGTTGATCGCAAACGAGCCCAAGATCAGCGAGCTGATGGAGGGCGCGTCGTTCGAGCTACTCGACAAGGACCAGCCTGGCCTGTGGACCAGGCAGGTGCAGTTTGCGGGCGGTCTGGCGCCGGTGGGGGTCGACCTGCGAAGTTCCTGCGGCATTCGCGGGCGAGGGAGAGGGTGACGGATGCCCCCGCACGAGCGCAAGACTGCGAGGAGGGTCCCTGGGCTCGAGGCCGCGATCGTCGATCGTGACCGGTTGACGATCGCAGGGTTCGCTGATGACGGCAGGTCGGTCGAGGCATGGGTGGCCGGCCCGGCAGCGTTGCTGGTCGCTAAGGCGTACAAGCTCGCCGAGCGGCTGGGGCAGGCAGATCACCGCCCCGGACCGGCTCGCTGACAAGGACGCGACCGACGTGGTGAGGCTCATGGTGGCGTGGGACCCCGGCGACGTCCTAGAGCGGTGGGAGGCGCTGGATGCAGCGCAGGAGCAGATCGCGTCAGTGGCTGAGCTTGGCCGCAAGTACCTCCTTGAGGTGTTCGGCGGCAGGGATGCGCCGGGGTTGGAGATGGCCCGTCGCAACCTGGCCGGCACAGGCACCGACGTCGTGCGCGTCGTGCAGCCATGGATGCAGGTGTTCCGGACCGAGTGATCGGCATATCTACGAATGGGTTACGCGAGTGAGCACGGACAGCGCGCCTGAGACCACCGTATTGTGACCTCGCCGCGTCAGTTCGCTCCGTACTCTTGCTGGTGTACGGAGGCAGTGGAGTCCCCTCCCCGACGAGCGGAAAGGGCCTCTGACTGCGGTGGAGCCAAAGGGCTCGAACCCCTAACCCCCCGCTTGCAAAATCCCCGATGGGCTCCCCGAGAAGGCGATTGAGCACGCTGTAGGGCGTTGTGGGGTACCCGATCACGCCGGTTTCGCACGTGACTGCAGTACTTTCGTGGGGCACGTATCCCAGCTGCTACGGCCGTGCGATCGTGGCGGCGTCGCGTCGACATCCCACTGGTTGTCGAGGCTCGCGGTCCCCCGATGTTTGGGCGCGCGCTGCTTTAGGCGGACTAGGGCGCGGCTCGGTTAGCACCGCCAGCGGGCCCGGTGATACCCGTCAACGCGGGCACCGCCGTGGTGCGACTGTGAAATCAGCGGTTACACTTCGCCGAGCAACCGTCGCAGTCCGTCGGTGTCCATGTCCAAGCACTTCTCTGAAATCGCCTCGAGCAGGTCGCGGACTGGCTCGGGCAGGGAAGGATCAACTGGGTGGTCTGGCAGCGGCAGGCCGTCAGTGAGCCTATCGGCGTGAAACCAAGCGTCGTGCCATCCCTCCGCTGGGTCGGTGACCTCGCCTGAGAACAGGACCTCACCCGAGGTGTCGTCGGTGTACTCAACCAAAGTCTTGCCGTCGACCCAGCCGCTGACCTGACCGCCATTGACAACGCGAAGACCTTGGCCCATGACCTCGTCCCGCCTTCGGTCGACTGCGGCGTCGGCCTCCTGGAGTGCGCGCATCCAGCCCTGGAGATGCTCGACCACTGTGCGACCCAGTTGTTCCGGCGTCATGCTCACCTCCTTTTCCGCGTGGCACATATTGCAGGCGTGTCAGACGTCATGAGCCTTGCGCCCCTGGAAGCCCTGCCCGAGTGCGCGAGCGCTCGCGGAGGCCAGGGCCCTGGATCCTTCGATCCTTCGGCGCCGGATCGTCACTCAAACCTGGAGGTTGTCTCTCCGGTGTAGGACCACCGTCAGCTAGCCCACCTCGCCCCTATCCAGGTACGGCGCAACACCCGGTACAACGCCTAACGAAGGCCTGAGCACCGGGTTCGTTCGAATCCTGAAGGAAGGGCATGGCTCCCCTGGCCTGAGCCAAGGCCCGAAGCGCGAGGTGCCGTCCCAACGCCTCCTCTGGCTCCTCAGAGCGGAACGCAGTGAACGCTGCGACGTCCCTGCGGAACTGCTCTGCCAGCGCCTCGAACCTCGCCAATCGCAGGCGCGCATCGCGCAGTTCCCTTTGAGCACCCCGGCGACATGTGTCAGAGAAGTAGTCGCGCGGCCGGCCAGGCCCCGTCGACCGACGGAACTCTCGGCGAGCACAGCGGACGCGCGCAGTAGTCCACCACCTCGTCGTGGGTTGACGATCTAAGAGAGCAGCGTTGCGTTCGGCTCGTCCGTGATGGTGCTCATCATCGCTTTCCGGGGCAAGTTCCAGCATGAGCGCTCCCCGCCTTCAGCCACAGGCGCTTCAACTCGGCATGCTCGTGGCACTTGGAAAGGTTGTCGCACCTGGAGAGTACGTTTTTATGTTGCAAGGTGGACATCACCTGAGCAGCGCGGATCAGCGCCGACTTAGCACTCAACTCAGCAAGGCCCTCGATTGGGAGAACGCAGGACGCGGGGTGAAGGCGCGGATTCCTGTCGGTAATGACGGCGTGATTGACCGAACCCTGGAGAAGCGTCAGCGCCGATTTGAGTCTGATGTCGCAAACCTTGTAGACGCCATGATTGGAAGCGCACTCGGTCGGGACAGGCGCACCTTCGACAAGGGGCTCCGCCCTTCTACGGGATCTGGTGACGCTAGCTGCAAACCAAGGAACCGCTTTAGCACAGGAGCCGATCCACCCCTGAGCAACGGCGGTCCCAGCACTTATGGCCAAGAGTGGCAGTTGCTTCTGGACAGCATCTCACGCGTCAGCGAAGCGATGAGGGAGAGTAGCGATCAGCGCTTTCGAATTGGGTTCGTAGACATGCTGTTCGATTGCGTGTCTATCACCTTCGAGCGCGGCCAATATCCGGCATCTCGGAACCTGACTTCCGTAATCGCCCACGTTTGGGATGACATAGTCCGAGTATCCCAGAATGACAACCGTCCTGGAGGATGGGTGCCACTGGATGGTGAATACCTGCTTTGTGAATGCGCGAGTCGAGGCGCATTGGCCGCGCGTCTAGATATAGATCCGAGCTCCCAGGAGGCCGCGGCCTTGGTATTTTGTCAGCCGTATGCAAACATGGTGCGGGCCTGAGAATCCGCCGCCAACAGCGAGTCGAACACGGCGCTACATGTGATCGAGTCGTTCGCTCCTTCTTGGCAAGAATCGGACAGCCAGGTCTTCCAAACGGATCGTGAGGCCACCCTCCTCGTTCTCCTTGGATGGGCTTTGCGGCAGACGTCCCTGTGGCCAGATGCTGGCCGACCGACTCGCTCATCGCCTTGTCGAACTGTTGCAGAGTCGGCGCCACCTCTGGATGGCCATCACACGGGCTCTCGACAACGACTTCGAGCATGCACTCGGGTGGACGTGGTGGGAAATGGAGGGTGGGCGGCTAGGCGAACCACGGGGAGGAGTAATTGAGCTGGGCGACTACATTCGCCTCGGTGCGGTGACCGTGGGTTTCCACCGGGGCAGTGGGTTGTCGCCGCCCGCACATCCGGGCAGACAGAGATGCGGATCTAGCAGCCAGCCTATTGACCCTGATCGAGGAAATTGAAGGAGGCAGGGCGGAGCATTCCGCTTGATGGATACGTTGTCTCGGAAAGTGCCCTCACTTCCCTGCGAGATACTCTGTTGCCCGTTGTGGCGGCGCGGGATGAAACGCGCAGCCCAAGAATTGGTGAGTATGCCGTTGGACCCGCGTCGTATCGACGAGTTTGTTCAGGTCTTGCACGACAAGTTGCCGACGCTGACAAACATCACGTCGATGTTCGCCGTCGAGCGATCCGAAGAGGCACAACCTCCCAACTTCGGCTTCTACTCGGCGCAAGCAAAGTGGTGGTTCGTTGACTCGTATGTTCATGCGGACCCGAAGGACTTGGCGGAGTCCTTGGTTCGCGAACTTGCTCCGCGCCGAGGAAGAGCAACTTGTAGATCGGCTACGCGCTCTGGAGTTGGGCACTCCACTCCCTTGACGGTGTGCTCGAGGCGGCTGCATCGCTAGTTGATGGTGCGGGCCCAGACGACGAGCCCTTCCTGGTGACGAACTCCTGAGCGCCGCCGAAGCCCTACTAGAGGACCAGGGGGCGGGGATAGGGAGGGCGTAGGGCTCTTCGTGACAGTTGGTGGGCGGACGATCCCCTGTTATCGCACGCTGGATGACACGGAGCCCTTCCTCCTGGTCGCGTCTAAGTCTAGGACTTTGCACATTCGGCGTGCGCCTCCCGCGCCCGGTCCAGGAGACACTGTGGTGCTGGAGCGACTTGCGGTCTCTGGTTCGGCCACCGGACAGCACCGAAATGGCCCAGCTTTCGCAACAGACAGCTGACGAGGATGAGTTGGCGCAGCGTGTTGTAGTTCGAGTTCTTGAGTCATTCGAAGCTCACCTGCAGCATGCGGCCTTCGGGAGATGCTGGTCCCTCATGCAAGAGTTTGGGTGAACAACTTCGAAGGCGGTCCACAGACGGGGCACCGCTTTTCCGCCAACGCACGGACACGCGCTGCCGTCATCGCGGAGCTATCGGCACCGACACTCGAAGAGCACTCGGTGTGTTGGCGGCGTTGCCCTCTCGACGTCGCCGCTTACGGAGGCCGCACTGCTGTGTGCGAGGTCACTGGACAGTAGCTCTGCCCACCCGCCGGCGAGGCGCAGGCGCATGCGTGCCCAACACGCACTGCAGTACTTCTCTGGGGTACGGACGCGACAGAGGCCCCTCCCGACGAGCGGAAAGGGCCTCTGACCTGCGGTGGAGCCAAGGGGACTCGAACCCCTAACCCCCTGCTTGCAAAGCAGGTGCGCTACCAATTGCGCCATGGCCCCGAGGACGCCGAGCCGGCACGCGCGAGGCGAGCGGGCGGCATCCGGGATCTCAGCTCTTGGGGGTGTCCGTCGCCTCTGCCCAGAGCCGGTTCTCGGCCTGCTTGGACTTGATCTGCTTCTGCACCGCGATCGCGCCGACGGCCGTCGCGACGAGGAGAAGGACCTTCTTCACGGGGTTCACCACCTGGGAGTGAGGGATCGGCTGGTGGGCCTAACAGGACTTGAACCTGTGGCCTCTTCCTTATCAGGGAAGCGCTCTAACCGTCTGAGCTATAGGCCCGTCGCCGATCCGGCTGCACCGCCCGACGCAGGGTGGCGCGGTGCACGAGGCTACCTCACCGTGGCGCCCGCACTCAAAACGGAGACGGCCCCGCCGAGGGTCCGTTCAGTCGTCGGTGAGGGTCAGCTGGACGCCCCCGACCAGCGCGCTCGAGACGTTGTAGAGGAACGCGGCGAGGGTCGCGATGGCGGTGACCAGGATGACGTCGATGACCGCGATGACGATCGACAGTGAGAGCACCCGGCCCAGGCCCACGAAGTCCATGATGTCGAACCGCTGGCTGCCGTCCTGGATCACCTGGCCGACGATCCCGTTGATCTGGTCGAAGACCCCCATGCCGGCGAGGATCGTCCACAGCACGAACACCATGACCACCCCGGCGATGCCCAACGCGACCGAGAGCAGGAACGAGATCTTCATCGCCGACCACGGGTCGACGCGCGAGACGGTGAGGCGCACCCGGCGCGGGCCGGGACGAGCGGATGCCGGTCGCGGGCTTGCGCTCGACGCGGGAGCCGGCGCCGCCTCGGACCTGCTCCGTCGCTCAGCCGTACCCGCCGCGGCGACGGGGGCGGCCGGGGCGGCCGCCGGGGCGGACGCCGGGGCGGCCGCCGGGGCAGCAGGGGCCGCAGGTGGAGTCGCAGCGGCAGCCGGAGCTGGGGTCCGCGAACCGTCGCGGTAGTCCGTCTCGACCGGGCTGGTCGCCGCGGTCGTTGCCGCGTGCGCCGGGGTGGAGTTCGGGCGGGTGGGAGTCGTCGTCGCCGCGGCGGTCGCCCGCCGGGAGTCCGAGTAGTCGGTCGTCACCGGCATCGCGGCCGTGGGGACGTCCTGAGCCGGCGCGGTGCCACCGGTCTCGGCCATGCGCCGCAGCGCACTGCCGTCCCCCTGCCCCCCGTCGCGGGAGGAGCCGCCGTCCGCGTAGGGCGCGCGCAGCGGACGCTCCGCGCGATCTGCGGTGCTCACTCACGACCTCCTGCGTCGTCCTCGGTGTCCACCGACGGTACGGCATCATTCGGCGCATCTGCGACATCTGCGGCCTCGAGGCCACCGGTCGAGACCGCATCGTCACCAACGATCGCGTCGGGGGTCGCGGTAGGCACGCCGTCCAGCAGGTCGGCCGTCGGGCCGCCCAGGGGTTCGCCGGCCTCCTCGGCGGCGGCCTCGATCGCCTCGACGGCCTCCTCGACCTCGCGCTCCGGGTTGCGCGCCACCCCGACGATGGCGTCGTCCTTGCCCGCCCGGGCGAACTGGACGCCCATGGTGTTGCGGCCGGTGAGCCGCACCTCCGACACCGGCGCCTGGAAGACGTTGCCCTTCTCGAAGATCACCAGGACGCGGTCGTCCTCGTCGACGGTGAGGGCCCCGACGAGGTCCCCGTTGCGCTCGGTGATCCGGGCGACGGCCACGCCGAGCGTCGCCCGCCCCTTGGCGTTCCAGTCCGACGACGGGCTGCGCTTGGCCATCCCGTTCTCGAAGACCACGAACACGTGGGGGTCCTCGCCCTCGGGCAGCACGCTCATGGCCAGCAGCGAGTCGCCGTTGCGGAACTTCATCCCGGTCACCCCGGAGGTCGCCCGCCCCATC
This sequence comes from uncultured Actinomycetota bacterium, assembly GCA_963763015.1. Lineage (GTDB taxonomy): Bacteria > Actinomycetota > Actinomycetes > Actinomycetales > Dermatophilaceae > Fodinibacter. Next base: position 11,512 of record CAVXML010000011.1, read on the forward strand.
GGCCGCAGCTGGGCGTCGGTGGCGTGGAAGCGCACCGACTGGCCCTTGCGGGAGACGAGCAGCAGGTCGTCGCCGGGCGACACGAGGTCGACCCCGACGAGCTCGTCACCGTCGCGCAGGTTGATCGCGATGAGGCCGCCGCTACGCGGGCTGTCGTACTCGACGAGCCGGGTCTTCTTCACCAGGCCCCCCTTGGTGGCCAGCACGAGGTACGGCGACTGGTGGTAGTCGCGCACCGCGAGCACCTGGGCGATCTCCTCGCCGGGCTGGAACGCCATGACGTTGGCGACGTGCTGGCCCTTGGAGTCGCGGCCGGCATCCGGCAGCTCGTACGCCTTGGCGCGGTAGACCCGGCCGAGGTTGGTGAAGAAGAGCAGCCAGTGGTGCGAGGTGGCCGTGAAGAAGTGGTCGACCATGTCCTCGCCGCGCAGGGCGGCGCCGCGCACGCCGCGGCCGCCGCGGCGCTGGCTGCGGTAGGCGTCGACCCGGGTGCGCTTGGCGTAGCCACCCCGGGTGATCGTGATGACCACGTCCTCCTCGGGGATGAGGTCCTCCATCGACATGTCGCCGTCGAACGGGAGGATGCGGGTGCGCCGCTCGTCGCCGTAGCGCCGGACGATCTCGGCGAGCTCCTCGGAGACGATGTCGCGCTGGCGTCCGGGCTTGGCCAGGATGTCGGTGTAGTCCTCGATCTGGGCCGCGAGCTCGTCGTGGTCGTCGATGATCTTCTGCCGCTCGAGGGCGGCGAGCCGGCGCAGCTGCATGTCGAGGATCGCCTGGGCCTGGACCTCGTCGATCTCGAGCAGCCCCATGAGGCCGGTGCGCGCCTCGTCGACGGTCGGCGAGCGCCGGATGAGCGCGATGACCTCGTCGAGGGAGTCGAGGGCCTTGAGCAGCCCGCGCAGGATGTGGATGCGCTCCTCGGCCCGGCGCAGCCGGTATGCCGTGCGCCGCTGGATGACGTCGACCTGGTGGTCGACCCAGTAGCGGATGAACGCGTCGACCGGCAGGGTGCGCGGCACCCCGTCGACCAGCGCGAGCATGTTGGCGCCGAAGTTCGTCTGGAGCTGGGTGTGCTTGAAGAGGTTGTTGAGCACGACCTTCGCCACGGCATCCCGCTTGAGCACGATGACCAGGCGCTGCCCGGTGCGGCCGGAGGTCTCGTCGCGGATGTCCGCGATGCCGGAGAGCCGGCCGTCCTTGACGTGCTCGGCGATCTTCTGGGCCAGGCTGTCGGGGTTCACCTGGTAGGGGAGCTCGGTGATCACGAGGCACTGGCGGCCCTGGATCTCCTCGACCTCGACGACGGCCCGCATGATGATCGAGCCGCGGCCGGTGCGGTAGGCGTCCTCGATGCCCTTGGCGCCCATGATGAGCGCCCCGGTCGGGAAGTCCGGGCCCTTGATCTCGCGGAGCACGGCGTCGAGGGTCTCCTCGCGCGTCGCGTCGGGGTGGGCCAGGACCCACTCGGCGGCGGCCGCGACCTCGCGCAGGTTGTGCGGAGGGATCTGGGTGGCCATGCCGACCGCGATGCCGGCCGAGCCGTTGACGAGCAGGTTCGGGAAGCGGCTGGGCAGGACCTCGGGCTCGAGGGTCTTGCCGTCGTAGTTCGGCTTGAACGCGACGGTGTCCTCGTCGATGTCGCGGACCATCTCCATCGACAGCGGTGCCATGCGGCACTCGGTGTAGCGCGGTGCGGCGGCCGGGTCGTCGCCGGGGCTGCCGAAGTTGCCCTGGCCCTGCACGAGCGGGTAGCGCAGGCTCCAGTCCTGGACGAGGCGCACGAGGGCGTCGTAGATCGCCCCGTCGCCGTGCGGGTGGTACTGCCCCATGACGTCGCCGACCACGCGCGAGCACTTGTTGAACCCGCGGTCGGGCCGGTAGCCGCCGTCGTACATGGCGTAGAGCACCCGGCGGTGCACCGGCTTGAGCCCGTCGCGCACGTCGGGCAGCGCGCGGCTCACGATGACGCTCATGGCGTACTCGATGTACGACCGCTGCATCTCGGTGTTGAGGTCGATCGGCTCCGTGCGGTCCGTGATCACGGGCGGCTGCTCAGTCATCGTGTCCCTTGCCTGGCGGTTCTTCCGAAGGATTTCGAGCGGTGGGTGCCCTACGCAGGAGCGCGGAGGAGAGCACCAACGACGTCCAGTGGGAGGTGCGCGGCCGGCATCCGCATCAGATGTCGAGGAACCGGACGTCGCGCGCGTTGCGCTGGATGAACGAGCGGCGCGACTCGACGTCCTCGCCCATGAGGATCGAGAAGATCTCGTCGGCCGCCGCGGCGTCGTCGAGGGTCACCTGGAGCAGCACCCGGGAGTCCGGGTTCATCGTGGTCTCCCACAGCTCCTGGTAGTCCATCTCGCCGAGGCCCTTGTAGCGCTGGATCGGGTTGTCCTTGGGGATGCGCCGGCCCTTGCTCTGGCCCTCGGCGACGAGCGCGTCACGCTCCCGGTCGGTGAAGGCGAACTCGTGCGGTGCGTTGCTCCACTTGATCCGGTACAGCGGCGGCTGCGCGAGGTAGACGTAGCCGGCCTCGATGAGCGGCTTCATGAACCGGAAGAGCAGGGTCAGCAGCAGGGTGCGGATGTGCATGCCGTCGACGTCGGCATCCGCCATGAGCACGATCTTGTGGTAGCGCGCCTTCTCGATGTCGAAGTCCTCGCCGATGCCGGTGCCGAACGCGGAGATGAGCGCCTGCACCTCCTGGTTGCCCAGCGCCTTGTCGAGGCGGGCCCGCTCGACGTTCAGGATCTTGCCGCGGATGGGGAGGATCGCCTGCGTGTGCGGGTTCCGGCCGCGCACCGCCGAGCCACCCGCCGAGTCGCCCTCGACGATGAACACCTCGGAGACGGCCGGGTCCTTGGCCTGGCAGTCGCGCAGCTTGCCCGGCAGGCCGCCGGACTCGAGCACCCGCTTGCGGGTGGCCTCTCGCGCCTTGCGGGCCGCCATGCGGGCGGCGGCGGCCTGGATCGCCTTGCGGACGATCTCGCGGCCCTCGTTGGGGTGGCTGTCGAGCCAGCCGCCGAACTCGTGCGTCATGGCGCTCTGCACGAAGCCCTTGACCTCGGAGTTGCCGAGCTTGGTCTTGGTCTGTCCCTCGAACTGGGGCTCCCCGAGCTTGACGGAGATGACGGCGGTGAGCCCCTCGCGGACGTCGTCGCCGGTGAGGTTCTCGTCGCGCTCCTTGAGGAGGTTCTGCTTGCGGGCGAAGTCGTTGACGAGCTTGGTCAGTGCCGCCCGGAAGCCCTCCTCGTGGGTGCCGCCCTCGTGCGTGTTCACCGTGTTGGCGTAGGAGTGCACGGACTCCGAGTAGGCGTTGGTCCACTGCATGGCCAGCTCGAGCGAGAGGCTGCGGGCCTCGTCCTCGACCTCGATGCTGATGATGTCGGCGTGCACCGGGTCGGACTTCTTGGAGCCGACGAGGTGCGTCACGTAGTCGACGAGCCCGTTGTCGTAGCGGTACGACACGGACCGGGCGGTCGTGGTGCGGGCGGGGGCACCGGCGTCGTCGTCCTCGTGGTCCTCGACGACCGCGATGTCGGCGTCGACCCCGTCGAGGTCGGGCTCGCCGTCGCCGGTCTCGGGTACCCGCTCGTCGACGAGGTTGATGGTCAGGCCCTTGTTGAGGAAGGCGTACTGCTGGAACCGGGCCCGGATCGTCTCGTAGTCGTAGTCGACGGTCTCGAAGATGTCGGGGTTCGCCCAGTACGTGATCGTCGTGCCGGTGCGGTCGGTCTCCTCCATCTGCTGGAGCGACCCGGTGGGCACGCCGTGGTCGAACGACATCCGGAACGCGTGGCCCTTCTGGCGCACGCACACGTCAAGGCGGCTCGACAGGGCGTTGACGACCGAGGAGCCGACCCCGTGCAGGCCGCCGGACACCTTGTACCCGCCGCCACCGAACTTGCCGCCGGCATGCAGCTGGGTGAGCACGAGCTCGACGGCGCTGACGCCCTCGGTCGGGTGGATGTCGGTGGGGATGCCGCGCCCGTTGTCCTTGACCCGGACCGCGCCGTCCTCCATGAGCGTGACGTCGATGGTGTCGGCGTAGCCGGCGAGGGCCTCGTCGACCGCGTTGTCGACGATCTCCCAGACCAGATGGTGCAGGCCGCGCTCGCCGGTCGACCCGATGTACATGCCCGGCCGCTTCCGAACCGCCTCCAGGCCCTCGAGGACGGTGATCGACCCCGCGTCGTACGCCGTGGGGTCACCGTCCAGCCCCGGGGTCTCGGCGACAAGGTCCGGCGGGGATGCCGTGTCGGAGGCGTCGTGGGTCCGCGTCGCCTCTGTGGTCTCGGCCGCCCCCGCGGTCTCCGCCGCCTCGTCGGTGTGGGTCGCCTCCGCGGTCTCCGTCGCCTCGATGGTCTCGGTGTTCGGGTCGGGCTGCAGGTCCGCCACGGGTCTCCTTCTCGGCAGTGCCCGCCGGTCGGACCGGTCGGGCTCATGGCGCGCGCCCAGGGCGCGAACGCCTTGGGCGCGATATCCCCCTCATCCTACCGGTCGTCGACGACCCGACATGCCCCGGGGAGGCCCTTGGGGACACTTTTCCGGCCGATTGGGGACGGAGCCGACCCCCGTCACGCGACCGGCCCCCTCGGCGGCGTCAGCGGCCTTCCACGGTGTCCGCACCGGGGCGCCGAAGCGTCCGCTCCAGGAGGGAGCCGGCGTCGGTCGACAGCGTGCTCTCCGGCAGCTCGACCTCGACCGGCGAGGTGTCGCAGAGGAGGGCCTGAGCACGGTGGATCGGTGCCGCCTGGATGGCTTCCACCGCCGCCCGAACGGCCGCCCTCGTCGACGGGAGAGAACACGCCGCACGGGCCGAGGCAGACCCGGCGTGTTCTCTCCTGTCGACGGGGAGGCGAGTGGGCCCGTGTCGGCGGCTCAGCCTCGGTCGATCCGCATCACGACGGCTTGGAGGCGGCGCGGTGGGCGCGAGAGGTTGTCGGTGGAGAGCATGGCGTTGAGCCCACAACGGGTGTCGCGACCACAGACGTTCCTCATCCCGGAACGTGGCGCGGCGGGGGTCGGCGCCACCGCGCTGTCAGCGGCGGAGCGCGGCCGCCATCCGCTCGCGGGCGACGGCGGAGTGGAAGAGCAGCCCGGACAGGCGGGCCATCTCCTCCCCGCCGGCGTCGAAGTCGGCCACGAGGTCGGCCCCGAGCAGGCGCTTGGCCTCCACGAGCCCCTGCCGCGCGCCCGCCCGCAGGTCGGTCAGCACACCGGCGGTGACGGCATCCATCTCGGGCGCCGGAGCGACGTGGGTGACCAGCCCCTGCTCCCTGGCCTCCGCAGCACCGACCGTGCGGCCGGTGAGGAACCAGTCGGATGCCGCGCGCGGGCTCAGGCGGGCCCGTAGCGGGATCGAGATCACGGCCGCGGCCAGGCCCAGCCGCACCTCGGTGAGTGCGAAGGTCACGTCGTCGCGGCACACGACGATGTCCGACGAGGCGACCAGGCCCAGGCCCCCGGCTCGGACCGGGCCGTCGAGCCGGCAGACGACCGGCACGGGCAGCGCCACGATGGAGCGCTGGAGGGCGACGATCGACCGGGCCGACTCGACCATGTCGACCGTGGCCGCCTCCTTGAGGTCGGCACCGGAGGAGAACACGGGGTGCGCCGACCTCAGGAGCACCCCGTGGAGCGACTCGTCCGCTCCGGCCTCGGCGAGGTGGTCGGCGAGCTCGGCGACGAGCCGGCGGGAGAGGGCGTTGCGGTTGGCCGGGGAGTCGAGGGTGAGGACGGCGATCCGGTCGTCGTCGCTCCGGTGCACCAGCGGCTCGCTCACAGGGGCGACCCTAGCCCGGCGGCGGCTGCGTGACGGGGTTGGCCGCCGAGGACGGGCATACTTCGGCGTCTCGAGCGGACAGGCCCGTCCTGGCTCGACGACCCACGCGGCGTCGCTCAGCCGTACGTGTCTCGCGGCCCGCGGCCGTCCTGGACCCGCCGCTGCCCGCGCGACCACGAGGGCGCCCCCGGCCCCACGACCCGGATCTCGGCGACCGTGCCCTCACCGACCTCCTGGGTCAGCCTCGTGAGCAGGCTCGAGCTGAGCAGCCGGAGCTGGGTCGCCCAGGCGGTCGAGTCGGCCCGGACGGTGAGGATGCCGTCGACGAACTCCACGGGGGCGCAGTGCTGGGCGATCTCGGGGCCGACGATGTCGGGCCAGCGGCCGAGGACCGCGCCGACGGCGACGTCCACCGCCCAGCCGCGCTCGACGATGAACTGGTCGAGCTGTTCCCCGAGCAGCTTGGGGTCCCGGCCGGCGCCGGAGCGCTCCCCGACCGGGACGTCCTTGACCCGCCGACGCGGGCGCAGCCCGGGGCGCAGCCCCTTGGCACGAGCGGCCGCGCGGGCCCTGGCGAGCGCCGCGGCGGCCGCCTCCCCGGCATCCCCGATGGCTGGGGCGCCCGGAGGTGGCTCCCCCGGAGAAGCCCCCACCTCACCGGACAAGCCTTCCTCGGGGAGGTCCGGGTTTCTCCCATCAGCCGATGATCCCGAGCGCGGCTCGGCGGGAGGGGGGTCGGCGTCAGGCACGTTCGGTCACCGAGCCCAGCGTCACGGTGTACGTGCGGCCCATGAGCGTCTCCGGGACGTCGGCCGGCACCGCGGCGGTGATGAGCACCTGCTCGCAGTCGGCCACCATCGCGGCCAGCCGCTCGCGGCGCCCGGTGTCGAGCTCGGCGAACACGTCGTCGAGCACCAGCACCGGGTCGTCACCGAGGTCGTGGCGCAGCAGCTGGAAGGCTGCGAGCTTCAGGCCGAGGGCGAACGACCAGGACTCGCCGTGGCTGGCGTACCCCTTGGCCGGCAGCTCGCCCAGGGAGAGCACGACGTCGTCGCGGTGCGGTCCCACGAGGCAGACACCCCGCTCGACCTCGGCGGACCGCACCTCGGCCAGGGAGCTGAGCACCTCGTCGTGCAGCTCGGCCACGTCGGGCACCTCGCCGGCAGCGATCCGGGTCGCCGCCTCCTCCCGCAGGGACGACCGGTAGGCCACCCTCGCGTCGGACTGGCCGGCACTCACCTCCTCGTACGCCTTGCCGAGGTAGGGGCCGAGGTCACGCAGCAGCCGGAGCCGGGCGTACAGCAGCTGGGACCCGACCTGGGCGAGGTGCGAGTCCCAGACGTCGAGGGTGTGCAGGGCCGACTCCCGTTCCGCCACGACGTCGACCCCCTCCGCGGATGCCGCCCGCGCCCCACGGCGACCGCCGCGCCGCAGCACCGGGGCCGCCGACTTCAGCAGGGCGCCGCGCTGCTTGAGGATCTTGTCGTAGTCGGCGCGCACCGCGGACCACCGCGGCTGTCGCGCCACGAGCAGCTCGTCGAGGAAGCGGCGGCGCTCGCTCGGGTCGCCCTTGACGAGGGCGAGGTCCTCGGGGGCGAACAGCACGGTGCGCAGGGCGCCGAGGACGTCTCGCGGTCGGGGCAGGGGCGACCGGTTGAGCCGCGCCCGGTTCGCCCGGCCCGGGGTGACCTCCAGCTCCACGAGGCTCTCGCGCCCGTCCCGCACGACCGCCCCCCGGATCACCGCCTGCCCGGCCCCGAACCGGACGAGCGGTGCGTCGGTGGCCACCCGGTGGCTCGACAGGCTCGCGAGGTAGCCGATCGCCTCGACGAGGTTCGTCTTCCCCTGCCCGTTCAACCCGATGAAGGTGGTCACGCCCGGCTCGAGCGGCAGCTCGGCGGACGCGTAGCTGCGGAAGTCGACGAGCGAGAGGTGCCGGACGTGCACCCGGTCAGCTCTTCGCGGCGGCGCGCTTCGTCGTCGCACCGGTGCCGGACGTCGGCCCTTCCGTGGGCCCGGCACCGTCGGGCGGCGTCGCACCGCCACCCGAGGACGGCCCGGCGCTGGCCGCCTTGCGCCCCCTCCTGGCCGCCTCCTCCGCGGACCTGGGATGCGCCTCCTTGCGGGCGACCTTCTTCCGCGCGGCATCCGAGGTCTTCGGCCCGGCGGTCGCCTCGGCCCGCAGTGAGTCACCCTCGGCGATGGTCATGACCTGGTGGCCGCCGAACTGCCCTCGCAGGGCGGTGACGGCCTGCATCGTCGGTGAGGACTGCTGGCGCGAGGCGAACCGGGCGAAGAGCGAGGCGGAGATGACCGGCATCGGCACGGACATGGCGATGGCCTCCTCCACGGTCCAGCGGCCCTCACCCGAGTCGGGGGTGTAGTCCGAGACGTCGTCCAGGTCCGGGTTCTCCTCGAGGGCCTTGACCATGAGGTCCAGCAGCCAGGACCGCACGACGGTGCCCCGGCTCCAGGCCTTGAACGCGCCCGGCACGTTCTCGACGATGTCCTTCTTCTCGAGCAGCTCGTAGCCCTCGGCGTAGGCGTGCATCAGCCCGTACTCGATGCCGTTGTGCACCATCTTCGTGTAGTGACCGGCCCCGACCTTGCCCGCGTGCACGAAGCCCTCGTCGCGCGGGCCCTCCGGGCGCAGCGCGTCGAAGATGGGCATGGCCTTCTTCACGTTGGCAGCCGAGCCACCGACCATGAGCCCGTAGCCGTTGTCCAGCCCCCAGATCCCACCGGAGACGCCGCAGTCGAGGTAGCCGATCCCCTTGGCCTTGAGCATGCGCTCGTGCTCGGCGTCGTCGGTGAACCTGCTGTTGCCCCCCTCGATGACGAGGTCGCCCTTGTCGAGGACGTCGGCCAGCCTGGTCACCGTCTCCCGCGTCGGGGCGCCGTGCGGGACCATCACCCAGACGACCCGGGGGGCGTCCAGCTTCTTCACCATGGCGGCCAGGGAGCGCACGTCCGAGACGTCCTGGTCCTGGTCGTAGCCCACGACCTCGTGCCCGGCGCGGCGCAGCCGCTCGCGCATGTTGCCGCCCATCTTGCCCAGCCCGACCAGACCCAGCTGCATCCCGTGCTCCTCGTGTGGTGTGGTGCGTCGACGACAGGTGCTGTTCCCGGCGAAGGCTACTGCCGCGGCATCCCCAATGGACGGCTCAGGACGCGAAGCGCACGGGCATGAGCACGTACCGGTACGAGGTGTCGGCCTCGCCGTCCTCCTCGGCCTGGCCCGACAGCACCGCTGGGCGCGAGGGCTGGGTGAAGGAGATGCGGCTGTATGCCGTGCCCACGGCTCCCAGGCCGTCGAGGAGGTAGGTGGGGTTGAAGGCGATCTCGATCTCGGGGCCGGTGAGGGTCGCCTCGACGGCCTCGGACGCCTGGGCGTCGTCGCCGGCACCGGCCTCGATGGTCACCTGGCCCTCGCTGAACCGCAGCCGCACCGGTGTGTTGCGCTCGGCCACCAGGGCGACGCGCTTGACGGCCTCGACGAGGTCGGCGGTGCGGATCACCGCCTCGGTGTCGGAGGAGGTCGGGAAGATCGAGGAGACCTTGGGGTACTCGCCGTCGAGGAGCCGCGTCGTGGTGCGGCGCTGGCCCGCCTCGAAGCCCACCAGGCCGTCACCGCCCGCCGCGGTGCCGAGGGCGACGTCGATGGACCCACTGGCGCCGAGCGAGCGAGCGGTGTCCGACAGGGTGCGAGCCGGGATGAGGACGACGTGGCTGGCGTCGGTGGACGTGGGGTTCCAGTGCAGCTCGCGCATCGCCAGCCGGTAGCGGTCGGTGGCGAGCAGGGTCATCGTGTCGCCCTCGATCTCGACCCGCACGCCGGTGAGGATGGGCAGGGTGTCGCCGCGGTCGGCGGCCACGGACACCTGGGACACCGCCTGGGTGAAGAGGTGGCCGTCGATCGACCCGCTGGGCTCCGGAGCAGCCGGCAGGGTGGGGTAGTCGTCGGCCGGCATCTGGAGCAGGCTGAACCGCGAGGACCCGCACGTCACCTGCACCTTGGAGCCGTCGGTGGCGACGTCGATCGGGCGGTCCGGCAGGTTGCGTGAGATGTCGGCCAGCAGCCGGCCCAGGACCAGCACGGTGCCCTGCTCGGCCACCTCGGCCGCGACGGTGACCTTGGCCGATACCTCGTAGTCGAACGCCGACAGCGTCAGGGTGCCCTCCTCGTCGGCGTGCATGAGGATGCCGGCCAGCACCGGGACGGGGGGACGGGCCGGCAGCCCTCGGGCCACCCAGGTGACGGCCTCGGCCAGGACGTCGCGCTCGACGCGGAACTTCACGACTCACCACCTTGGTCCGGCGCGGCTCTCGCGCCTGGTTCGTGCACCCTGCAGGGTCCTCCGCCCGCACACGGCCGCAGGAGCTCGCAGTGCTCCGACGCGGGCGGGGTCATGACACTAGTGCACGCCCGCACGCCATGGCACCTGCTCAGGGGCAGTCGGTCGGTCGTGCTCGGGGCCGGAGCCGAGTTCTGGGATCTTGTCGTAGTGGTCGGTGCTGTGGACGCTGTGGACGGCTTGCCGTCGGTGCAGGTCGCCCCGGCGAGGCGGGGTGTGGACCGGAGGTGGACGACCGGGTCGCGGTCGGGCGCCGGCTGTGCACGACCGTCTGCCGTTCACAGCCCGTCCACCTCACAGCCTCCGGTGTCCACCCGAAGGAAGCGCTCCTCCACAGCTGTCCACAGGGCCTGTGGACGACGGCAGTGTGACCGGTGGGGCTGGTTGGGTGTTCCGCCTGCCGTCCACAGGCTTGTGCACACGTCGTGGACGCCCGTCGTGCCTGAGCTGAGGGCTCGGGCAGCGTGCCACCGTCCGTCCCCATGCCGGGCCCACCTCGACAAGGGCTCGACGCGAGGTGGGGACGACCTGTGGACAACCCCCGCAGGTCAGTGCGACTGCTGCTTGATGCGGTTGGTCAGCTCGGTCACCTGGTTGTAGATGGCGCGCCGCTCCGCCATGAGCTGACGGATCTTCTTGTCCGCGTGCATGACGGTGGTGTGGTCCCGTCCGCCGAACTGCTGGCCGATCTTGGGCAGCGAGAGGTCCGTGAGCTCGCGGCACAGGTACATCGCGATCTGCCGGGCCGTGACGAGCACCCGCGATCGCGACTGGCCCTGGAGGTCGTCGAGGGTGAGCCCGAAGTAGGCGGCCGTCTGGGCCATGATCGTGGCCGGCGTGACCTGGCTCGAGGCGTCGTCGGGGATGAGGTCGCGCAGGACGATCTCGGCCAGGCTCATGTCGACGGGCTGGCGGTTCAGGCTCGCGAAGGCGGTGACCCGGATCAGGGCGCCCTCGAGCTCGCGGATGTTCGTCGAGATCCGCGACGCGATGAACTCCAGGACGTCGTCGGGCACCGACAGTCGCTCCTGGATGGCCTTCTTGCGCAGGATCGCGATCCGGGTCTCGAGGTCGGGGGGCTGCACGTCGGTGAGCAGCCCCATCTCGAACCGGCTGCGCATCCGCGCCTCGAAGCCGCTGAGCAGCTTCGGCGGCACGTCGCTGGTGATGACCACCTGCTTGTTCGCGTTGTGCAGGGTGTTGAAGGTGTGGAAGAACTCCTCCTGCGTCTGGACCTTGCCCTGGAGGAACTGGATGTCGTCGATGAGCAGGACGTCGACGTCGCGGTAGCGGCGCTGGAAGTGGGCTGCCTTGTCGTCGCGGATGCTGTTGATGAAGTCGTTGGTGAACTCCTCCGAGTTCACGTAGCGCACCTTGACGTGCGGGAACAGGTTGCGAGCGTAGTGGCCGATCGCGTGCAGCAGGTGCGTCTTGCCCAGCCCTGAGTCGCCGTAGATGAAGAGCGGGTTGTACGCCTTGGCCGGAGCCTCGGCGACCGCGACCGCGGCCGCATGGGCGAACCGGTTGCTCGCGCCGATGACGAAGGTGTCGAAGGTGTACTTCGGGTTGAGCCGGGTGAGCTCGACCTGCTCGGGGACCTGGCTGTTCGGTCGCGGCCGGCGGGCACCGGGCACCTCCACCAGCCGAGGGGTGGTCGGCGCACCGGCCCCCGAGGCGCCGCCGGCCGGCGGCGGGCCGTCACCGGCATACCCGTCCAGGTCGTCCTCGGCAATGTCCAGGTCGTCGATCTGTCGGCGGCGGTCGGCCACCCGCAGGTCGTGACCCTCGTCGTCCGGATCCGCCGGCACGGCGGCCTCCAGCGAGGGGTCCACGGTCACGGCCAGGCGGACCTCGCGCCCGAGCTGGGCACCGAGGGTGGTGGTGACGACATCGCGCAGCCGGGACTCGACCACGTCCTTGGTGAAGTCGTTCGGCACGGCCAGGAGAACAGTGTCGTCGAGCAGCCCGACGAGTCGGGCCAAGGAGAGAAAAGCCCTCTGCTGCACCGGGATACCGTTCGTGTCGAGAACCTCGAGGGTCGTCCGCCAGAGCTGGGTCATCGTCGCGTCCGCCATTCGCGTCCCATCCTTCCGATGCCCCACAGGCCCGTCGTCTCCGCCCGTCACCGGGGACCCCACGACGCCGTCCACATGGTTGTCCACAGACTGTGGGGATCCCCTGTGTGCGGTCGAGGTGTGTCGCTCCGGGAGGCGGGCCGTGCTCCGTGCGATCCTAGGCCGTTTTCCCGACGGCGGGGACCCGCTTCCACTGGTTTGACCCTCGGTGCCGCTCTCGCGTACCGTGGACAGGGCCTGTTGGTCGGCTGTTTTCGCATGCCCACGACCCCTTGCCCGTCAGGGTGCCTCCGGTCGGTCGTGCGCTTCCGATGGCAGCCGACCGGCTCCCGATCCCGGCCCCGCGCGGGGCCCGCCACCAGATGAGAGACCAACGTGAGCAAGCGGACCTTTCAGCCCAACAACCGCCGCCGGGCGAAGACCCACGGGTTCCGCCTGCGCATGCGCACCCGTGCCGGCCGCTCCATCCTGTCGGCCCGCCGTCGCAAGGGTCGCTCCGAGCTGTCCGCCTGAGGGTTCCTCGGTGCTGCCGGCGCCGAACCGACTGCGCTCGCGGTCGGACTTCACCTCGGCGGTCCGTTCCTCCGGAGGCTTTCGGGCCGGCTCCAGGCTGCTCGTGATCCACGCCACCCCGACCGCCGCGCGCGCAGGACTTCCGCCGCGCGTCGGCTTCGTCGTGTCCCGGGCGGTCGGCGGCGCGGTGGTACGCAACCGCACGAAACGGCGCCTGAGGGCCTTGGTCGCCGCTCGGCTCGGGACGCTCCCGCGGGGCACCGATGTCGTCGTCCGAGCCAACCCCGCGGCGGGCTGCGCCACCTCGCGGGAACTTCAGGAGGCACTGGACCCGTTGTTGCACAAGGTGATCGGTCGACTGGGAGGCGCAGCGTGAGCATCGGGTCGGTCCTGGCCAAGCCGCTGATCTGGCTGGTTCGCGGCTATCAGCACCTCGTCTCCCCGCTGCTGCCACCGAGCTGCCGCTACTACCCGTCGTGCTCCGCGTATGCCGTGACCGCCCTCGAGCGCTTCGGTCCGCTGCGCGGCACCTGGATGGCCGCTCGCCGGCTCGGGCGCTGTCACCCGTGGTCGCCGGGGGGCGTCGACCACGTGCCGCTGCGCGACCCCGTGACCGGGAGACCCGTGCCGGGGACCACCGGCCCACGCGGCATCCCGCACGACGAAGAGCACGGTTCGGCCGCCGGCGCGACGACGGCGCACCCACACTGACCATAGTCACTGACGTGACACCACCCCGCCGGCCCCGGTCGGCACAGCCTTAAGGACACCATGGGCGACTTCTTCAGCACGATCATGGCCCCGATCGAGTGGCTCGTCGCCTGGATCATGTACGGCTTCCACCAGGGCCTGACGGCGATCGGGATGCCGCCGGCCTCCGGGTGGACCTGGACGCTGTCCATCGTCGGCCTGGTGATCGTCATGCGCGCCGCGATGATCCCGCTCTTCTACAAGCAGATCATGGCGTCCCGCAAGATGCAGCAGATCCAGCCGGAGCTGCAGAAGATCCAGAAGAAGTACAAGGGCAAGAGTGACCCTGAGTCCCGCCAGGCGATGACCCAGGAGACGATGGAGCTGTACAAGAAGGAGGGCACGAACCCGTTCAGCTCGTGCCTGCCGATCCTCGTGCAGTCACCCTTCTTCTTCGGCCTGTTCTCCGTGCTCAACGGTCTCGACGACATCGCGGCCGGAACCAAGGACCCCGTCGGCCCGATCGACCAGGTGGTCGCCGCGCAGGCGGAGTCGGCCACGATCTTCGGCGCGCAGCTCTCCGACACCTTCCTCAGCGCGGACAGCATCAACACGCAGATCGTCACTGTCGTCCTCATCATCCTCATGTCGGCGACGACGTTCCTCACCCAGCGTCAGCTCATGACGAAGAACATGCCGGCCTCCGCGCTGGACAACCCCTTCGCAAAGCAGCAGAAGCTGCTCCTCTACATCCTCCCGATCGTCTTCGCCGTCTCCGGCGTGAACTTCCCGATCGGTGTGCTCATCTACTGGTTCACGACGAACGTGTGGTCGATGTGCCAGCAGTTCTACGTGATCCGACGGATGCCGGCCCCGGGGTCGGCCGCCGAGAAGGCGTACCACGCCCGGCTGGAGAAGAAGGGCAAGCCGATCCCGGGTGCCGCCGGGGTGGCGGCGGCCGCCGCAGCGGCCGCCGAGGCCGAGGCCCAGGAGGCCGCAAAGCGGTCGGGACAACGGCAGCAGCCGACGTCGAAGAAGCGCAAGAAGTCCAAGTCCGGGGGCCAGAAGGCACCCGGCAAGCCACCGGGCGGTACCGCGACTCCGCCGACCCCCACAACCTGACCGTCCCCTGACCACAGGAGAGCTCATGACCGAAACGCACACCGAGGATCACGTCTCCGAGAACGCCTCCGCCGACGTCGCCGACCTCGGGTCCGACCACGACCCGGCGCCCGACGTGCCGGGCGCAACGGCGGCCCTCGATGCCGACGGCAGGAACGCTTCGTCCGGCCGGCGCGACCAGCTCGAGAGGGAGGGCGAGGTCGCAGCCGACTTCCTCGAGACGCTGCTCGACATCTGCGACCTGGACGGCGACATCGACGTCGACATCGACGGCGACAGGGCAGCGGTCTCCGTCGTGGACTCCGAGGAGGGCCGCGTGCCCCGCCGGCTCGTCGGGCAGGACGGGCACGTCCTCGATGCGCTTCAGGAGCTGACCCGACTGGCCGTCCAGTCGGCCACGGGCGAGCGCAGCCGACTCATGCTCGACGTCGCCGGTCACCGTGCAGAGCGGCGCACGGCGCTCGTGGCCCTGGCGAGGGAGGCCATCGACGACGTCCGCAGCACGAGCGAGCCCAAGCGGCTGACGCCGATGACCGCCTTCGAGCGCAAGGTCATCCACGACGAGGTGCTCGCGGCGGGTCTTGTCTCGGAGTCCGAGGGCACCGAACCGCGCCGCTTCGTCGTGATCCTGCCGAGCTGAAGCCCCGTTTCACGTGAAACGGAACGCCCCGGACGGGCCTCCCGTGCCACCACCGGCCGCACCCTCGGGTGCGGCCGGTCTGTTCGGTGACCGGATGCCGCTCGTCGTGCGGTACGCGGAGGTGCTTGCGGACACGGGAGTGAGCCATGGCCTCATCGGCCCCCGAGAGGTGCCGCGGTTGTGGGAGCGGCACCTCCTGAACTGTGCCGTGGTCAACGACGCCTTTCCGGCCGGTGCACGGGTGATCGACATCGGCTCGGGCGCCGGGCTTCCCGGCATCGTCCTGGCGATCGTGCGCCCCGACCTCGAGCTGCACCTCGTCGACCCGATGCTGCGGCGCACCGAGTGGCTCGACGGCGTGGTGGATGAGCTGAGGCTGACATCGGTGACCGTGCACCGGGGACGTGCCGAGGAGCTGGCGGGCAGGCTCAAGGCCCCATGGGTGACGGCTCGGGCCGTTGCCCGCCTGGACAAGCTCGCGCGCTGGAGCGTCCCCCTGCTCGACGGGCGCGGCACGGTGGTCGCGATGAAGGGACGTTCGGCCCACCAGGAGCTGGAGGAGGACCGGCGGGCCCTGGAGCGTCTCGGTCTGGTGCACGCCACGGTGACGCCGCACGGGACGGCCGTCCTCGACGAGCCGGTGCTCACCGTCGACCTGCGCTTCCAGCCCCGCCCACTGCGTGGCGAGCGGCGCCCCGACCGCCCGTCCGGCGGGCGACGCCGGGCCTGAGCCGGTCCGCCGACCCGACGGCAGGGGTTCCGTCAGGGCTGGTGGCCTCGGACCCGGCGGACCACGGGTCGTCGACCGGGCCCGGACCGACGCCCGGGCAGCCGACGCGTGCGGACCATCTCCGTCGCCTCGATGGGGCCGGGATCCGGGCCCCTCGCGGCGCTGGCTGGGTGTTGGACCCTGCGCCGAGGCAGGGTCCCCGCCCATCGGTTCGGGAAGCGCAGCACGGCCGACCGCGGTTTCGGCGGGTGACCGATCCCGGCGTCCACGAGGGTCGTGCCCCCCTCGCTCCCGCGCCGTCAGCGGCACCCGACCCATCGTCACTGGCTCCGCGACCGGTGCCGGCCCATGCCTGCGCCGTGGACACAGATCTCACGCCCGTGAGCACTCGTGGTGACCACACGGCCCCCGGTCACCCACGCCGGTCGTCTCGCACGGGAAACCATCGGCGCTCCGTGCCCTCGGGCTTCGCGCGGTGGCTCTTGGGCGTGGACGGACCGGTCCGGCAGCCGCGTCCGCGATGTCGCCCGGTGAGCCACGGGCGCAGGCTCGGCGATCGCGGTTGTGTTTCACGTGAAACGGCCCCGATCGGGGGAAGCCGACCGGGACTCAGAGCTGGGTTCGCTGTGCGCGTACCCCGGCAACGCGGGGCATCCGCAGCGCCGGAGCCGGGGAGTCACCCCGCCGTTCGGGAAGGCCCGGGGTCCGCCGCGACGCGGAGGTCATGAGAGCAACTGCTGTCGCCCGGCTACCTGTGGCGCCTGTGGCGCGCACGGACGACAGGTGAACGACCGTGCTCGACACCCCGGTGACGAGCGGTGTGCAGTGGGACGGCGGGTCGGTGGCGGCGACGGGGCCACGGGCCCTGACGATGGCGAGCGTCCGTTCGGCGTCCATCGCGGCCGCACCGTTTCACGTGAAACATCGCTGCACGCCACACCGGCCGACCGGCGGCGCGGCGCTCACTCTCTGGTGTGATGCCGGCGTAGTGACGAGTGGGGCTGGGCGTGCTGGGGTCGCCTCACACGACGGTCACGCGGTGCGAGGACTCTTCACCGTGCCATCGGGCCCCGCGCTGCGGCGACGCGGCTCCTCCTTTGGCGTGTCGGCGTGTCGTGGGGTTGGATTGCCGGGCGTTCCCGCATGGACCGAGGAGAGTAGACGAGTGATGACCGTGGCCGTCCCCGACGACACTCGCCGGGTCGCTCCCGGGCTGGGCTTTCCTCGCCTCCTCGGGCCGCCGACGAGTCCCTTGGGGTGGCCGGCCCTGGACACCGTTTCACGTGAAACGGTGCGAGCACGGGGCGCGACCCCCACGGAGGGGGCCGCCTCGGTGCGCAGCGAGAGGATGGAGGGATCCGTGGCATCGGCCACTCCTTCGACACCCGCCGTACCTGCCCCACCGGGCGCCACCTTGGCGCCGGGGATGCCGGTGAACACGGCCGCGCCGGTGACGCCGGAGGCGCCCATGACGCCGGAGGCGCCCACGTCAGGCCCGGAAGAGGAGCGGATGGCGCAGCCCAAGGACGAGGACCTCGACCCGCGGCCCGGTGCGGCCGCGACGAGCCCGAGTGCCGACGAGCCTGCCCCGCTCACCCGGTCCGTGGTTGGCGACCCTCGCACGCGCGTCACGCTGAGGGGACACAGCGTTCCACGACCGGCCGAGACGCGCGTCCTCACCGTCGCGAACCAGAAGGGCGGGGTCGGGAAGACCACGACCACGGTGAACGTCGCCGCCGCCCTGGCGCAGGGCGGCAGCTCCGTCCTCGTGATCGACCTCGACCCGCAGGGAAACGCCAGCACCGCCCTGGGGATCGAGCACCACACGGACGTGCCGAGCGTGTACGACGTCCTCGTCGACGGGCGAGCGATCGAGGAGGTCGTCCAGGAGTGCAGTGACATCCAGGGGCTGTGGTGCGTGCCGGCCACGATCGACCTCGCGGGGGCAGAGATCGAGCTCGTCTCCCTCGTCGCGCGCGAGACGCGCCTGCACAAGGCGGTGGCGGCGTACGTGCAGCACCGTGCGGTCTCCACAGACCCGCTGGACTACGTCCTCATCGACTGCCCACCGAGCCTCGGCCTCCTCACGGTCAACGCGTTCGTCGCGGCCACCGAGGTGTTCATCCCGATCCAGTGCGAGTACTACGCCCTCGAAGGGCTCTCGCAGCTCCTGCGGAACATCGAGCTCATCCGCAGCCACCTCAACCCGCGACTCCACGTGTCGACGATCCTGCTCACGATGTACGACGGCCGCACCCGGCTCTCGTCACAGGTGGCGGACGAGGTGCGGGAGCACTTCCCTGACCAGACCCTTCGCGCCACCGTTCCGCGCTCGGTGCGGATCTCGGAGGCACCGAGCCACGGCCAGACCGTCATGACCTACGACCCGAACAGCAGCGGGGCCCTCTCGTACCTGGAGGCCGCCGTCGAGCTGGCCGAGCGGGGAGTGGAGCCGAGGACGAGCAAGGAGACCGCATGAGCGAGAAGCGTCGCGCCCTGGGCCGTGGCCTCGGGGCCCTGATCCCCAGCGGTACGGGAGCCACGGAACGCCCGGTCGACGTCCTCTTCCGGGACCGGGAGGACGCCCGCCCGCCGACGTCGGTGGCCGCAGTCGACGCTGGCGGCACCGGCCGCAACGGTGAGCAGCCGCCGGCGGGCACCGCTGCGAGCCAGTCGGTGGGCGCGCCCGATCGCTCCGGCTCCCCGGGCGACGTCGAGGCCGACGCCGACGGTCTCCGGCCCGTTCCGGGAGCGGAGTTCGCCGAGATCAGCCTCGACGACATCCGCCCCAACCCCAAGCAGCCGCGTGCGATCTTCGACGAGGACGAGCTCGCCGAGCTGGTCCACTCCATCCGGGAGATCGGAGTCCTGCAGCCCGTCGTCGTCCGGCGCGTCCCCCCGGGTACCCCCGACACCGAGGCTCGCTTCGAGCTCATCATGGGCGAGCGGCGATGGCGTGCCTCGCGAGACGCGGGCAAGACCACCGTGCCGGCGATCATCAAGGCCACCGACGACGACGACCTCCTGCGCGACGCGCTCCTGGAGAACCTGCACCGCAGCCAGCTCAACGCCCTCGAGGAGGCCGCTGCGTACCAGCAGCTGCTCGACGACTTCGGCTGCACCCAGGAGGAGCTCGCCCGGCGGATCGGCCGCTCGCGCCCGCAGATATCGAACACGCTGCGGCTGCTCAAGCTGCCTCCACCTGTCGCCCGGCGGGTGGCGGCCGGCGTGCTGAGCGCAGGTCATGCGCGAGCCCTGCTGGCGCTGCCGGATGCCGCGGCGATGGAGCGGCTGGCCCACCGCATCGTCGCCGAAGGGCTGTCGGTCCGGTCGGTCGAGGAGCTGGTGACCCTCGACGAGCCGGGAAGCGGGACGGCGCGCCGAGCCCCTCGCCCGGGAGCCCGCCGCCCCCAGCTCGACGACCTGGCTGCCGACCTGTCGGACCGCCTGGAGACCCGGGTACGGATCGCCCTCGGTCAGCGCAAGGGGCGCCTCACCGTGGAGTTCGCCTCGGTGGAGGACCTCAACCGCATCCTCGATGTCATGCACCTGCGCGGAGACGGCGACGAGCGGCTCGACCACGAGGCGCAGGTCGACCCCGGTGAGCGGGCCGACCGCGTCAGCGGGTCGCTCGGCTGAGCGGTCGGACAGGGCTTCACGGCATCCGGTTGTTCTCTCTGCGAATCGACCGCGACTACGAAAAGCGCTGTGGCAGAACGGCTTTCGTGAACGACGGCGACGGCAGGGCCATTCAGGCGAGGAACGGCTCCAGCTCGCGGAGCAGCTTGGGCTTGGGCAGGGCCCCGATGATCGTCTTGACGATCTCACCGTTCTGGTAGACGTGCATCGTCGGGATGCTGGTGATGCCCAGCTGACCGGTGATGGCCGGGTTCTCATCCGTGTTGAGCTTGACGATGGAGACCTCGTCGTGGTCACGGGCGATCTCCTCGAGCACCGGTGCCACCGCACGGCACGGACCGCACCAGGGCGCCCAGAAGTCGACGAGGACCGGCTTGTCGCTCTTCAGGACGTCGGCCTCGAAGGTGGCGTCGGAGGTGGTGGAGATGGCTCCCATTGGGGATTCCTTTCGACGGATGGTGTCGTGCGGGCTGGTCGGTCTGCGTGGAGATGCTGCCGGAGGGGTCTGACACCGGCGATGGCGTCAGTGCGCCAGGAAGCGCTCCGCGTCGAGGGCGGCCGCGCACCCGGACCCCGCGGCGGTGACGGCCTGGCGGTAGGTGTGGTCGACGAGGTCGCCACAGGCGAAGACGCCGGGGATGTTCGTTCGGGTCGACCGGCCCTCGACGAGGACGTAGCCCTCGGCGTCGAGCTCGACGACCCCCTTGACGAGGTCGTTGCGCGGGTCGTGCCCGATCGCGACGAACAGCCCGGTCACGTTCAGCTCACGGGTCGCCCCGGTGACGGTGTCGCGCACGGTGATGCCGCTCAGCTTCTCCTCGCCGTGGATGGCGTCGACGGCGCTGTTCCACGCGAAGCGGATCTTCGGGTTGGCCCTGGCGCGCTCGGCCATGATGGCGCTCGCGCGCAGCTCGTCGCGGCGGTGCACGATGGTGACCGACCGGGCGAACTTGGTGAGGAAGGTGGCCTCCTCGACCGCGGAGTCGCCTCCTCCGACCACCGCGACGTCCTGGTCGCGGAAGAAGAAGCCGTCACAGGTCGCACACCAGGAGACGCCGTGGCCCGAGAGGCGCTTCTCGTCGGGCAGGCCGAGCTCACGGTAGGCCGAGCCCATGGCGAGGATGACGGCCCGGGCCTTGTGCTCGGTCCCCTCCGAGTCGGTGACCACCTTGACGTCGCCCTCGAGGCGCACGGACTGCACGTCGTCGGTCACGATCTCGGTACCGAAGCGCTCCGCCTGGGCCCGCATGTTCTCCATGAGGTCCGGACCCATGATGCCGTCGCGGAAACCCGGGAAGTTCTCGACCTCGGTGGTGTTCATCAGCGCTCCGCCGGCGGTGACCGCGCCCTCGAACATCAGGGGCTCGAGGTTGGCGCGCGCCGCGTAGACGGCGGCCGTCCACCCGGCGGGGCCGGAGCCGATGATGATGACGTTGCGCACGTCGGACGTCACAGGACACATCCTCTTGTGGTGAGGGGCGGGCAGGACCGCAAGATGCGGTGCGTTCGTGCAACTGATCCTAGGCCCGCGGTGTTCCCGCACGGACCCGCCCCGCCGGTCGTCACACCCCGCCCCAGCGCGGCATCAGGTCACCCCAGGGACACCGGACCGGCAATGGGGCTCGAGGTGCCGGTGGTGCACGATCGCTCCACGGCATAGGCGGTGCGACCCTCGGGCGCGAACGCGACGATCACGGCTGCCGGCAGACCGTCCACCTCCGCGACGTCGACGACCAGGCCGGCGGAAGACGGGATGCCGAGGGCGTCCGCGCAGGCCCGCGCCCCGAGCGGGGTGCCGATCGGGCCGATCGTCGGCGCCTCGGCGGCGAGGTCGGGAAGCGGCGCGACCGGACCCGACGCCACGGCGCCCGCTGCCGCCGCGAGCGCACCGGAGGTGTACTGGGTCCCGCTCATGACGACCACCACCTCACCCGACCCTGGCGCGGGCAGGCCACGGAGCGCTGGAGCGCCGCCCTGGCCATCGGATTCCGCTCGGGCGTCGGCTCCCGACTCGGCCTCGCCCCCGGTGCCCCCGGAGTCGTCCCGACTGGTCAGGGCGTCGACCGCCGGAGCCCCCCCACCCTGGAGGGCCGCGAGACCGTAGCCCCCGAGCCCCAGCGCGGTCACGACCGCAGCCGCCACCCCGAGGTGCCGCAGCCGCGACGAGCGACGGCGCTGGGGAAGGGGGACGACATCCCCGCCCGCGGGCCGGCCGTCGGCGCGGGCGGCATCCGACTCGGCCGCCAGGGCAGCCGTGATGCGGGCGACGAGCTCGTCGGGCATCGGCCCGGGTGCGGGGAGCCGGGAGAGCAGGTCACGGACGCCCGTGGGGTCGTGGTCCATGGCGCTGCCGTCGTCCTTCGGGTGGGTCACGGGGTCCTCCGGGACGGGGCCTCGGGGAGTTGGGAGAGCCGGGCTGGCGGCCGTACGCAGCCGCCCTGCCGGAGGTAGGACGTCACGGCGCCCCCTGGGGTTCCGCCGGGTCGGCCAGCGTGGTGTCCGGCCGAAGGCCCAGGATGCCGGCGAGTGCCTCACGCCCGCGTGAGCACCGCGACTTCACCGTCCCCTCGGCCACCCCGAGCACGTGGGCCGCCTCCGCGACGGACAGTCCGTGCATGTCGACGAGGACGAGGGCGAGCCGCTGACCCTCGGGCAGCCTGGCCAGTGCACCGCGGACGTCGATGGCCGTCTCCGCGGAGCCGTGGGCGTCGCGGGGGTCCGGCAGGTCGAGCTCGCCGAGGTCCGCGGCCCGCCGCACCGTGACCCGCTCCCGCCGGAGCCGGTCGAGGCAGGCGTTGACGACGATGCGGTGGAGCCAGGTCGTGACGGCCGCCTCGCCCCGGTACGCGTCGGCTCGGCGGAACGCGGAGATGAACGCCTCCTGGACGGCATCAGCGGCCAGTTCGCGATGACCGGTCGTGCGCAGGGCGACGGCGTACATGCGGTCGCGGTGGCGCCGGAAGAGCTCACCGAAGGAGGCGCCGCCGTCACCCGCGACGTGCCGCTCCACGAGCTCACGGTCGGTCAGTGCGCGCAGGTCCTCCGGCATCCGTCCGCCCGGCGTCTCCGGCGTCAGCCGGTGACGACGACCTCGTTGAGCCGAGCCCGTCGCTTCCCATCGTCGTCCTCCGTCAGCTGGGTGAACCAGACGACGACGTACTGGCCGCTGACGTCGGCCGGCACGTCGAACCTCACCACCCCGTCGGCGCCGTCCCTCCGGCCGATCCTCGTCGCGCCCTCCAGACGGTTGTCGGGGCCGACATACACCTCGACGTCAGCGCGCTGGGGCATGTCGAGCTCCACGGTCTGCGGCTTCTTGTTGGGCCCCAGGTCCACGATGACGCCGAGTCCCTTCTTCAGGCCACCGAAGGAGTCGCTGCGGTAGTTCTCGGAGAACCAGCCGCTCTCGCGGTCGCCGTCGTAGATCCTGGGCGTCAGCCGGTTGTTCTCCTCGCCGTCCCCCTCGGGGTCGTAGGCCTCCACCTTGAGGATCGCCAGGGGCTCCGGCTTGCCCGCCGTCTGGCCGGGTGAGGGGCTCGCGGACGGCTGAGGGGAAGTCTGTGCCGCGGTGGGGGTCTGGGTGGACGGGCCACCGAGGGAGAAGTCGGTGCCCTCGCCGATCCGGGAGACGCCGTAGATGCCGATGACCAGCGCGAGCACCAGGAACCCCGCCACGATGGCGAGGGCCAGCCGCGACTCGTCCTTGGTGAGTGGCTCCGCGGGGACCATCGGCGCCGGGTACTCCAGTCCCTCGCTGCCTGGCGCCGCGGTCGAGTCCGGCGTCAGCTCGGACACCTTGTCGACCGCACGCCGCGCAAGGCCCCCCACACGTTCACCTCCCCCTTTCAGGGCGCCGACCACTGCAGCACCGCCGGCGGCAGCGGCACCAGCAGCGGCACCAGCAGCGGCGCCAGCGCCGCGCCGGGGTGGCGAGCCGGCATCCGGCGCCGCGGGCTGGTCGTCGGTGGGCTCGGCGGCGTGGCGACCCTCGCTCCACCGCAGGTCCTGCCAGCCATCGGTGCGCACGGGCTCGGAGGTCACCTCGCCCGGCGCGGGGCCGTCGCCCCTCGGGTCGGTCGGTGTCGGGACAGGCAGGACGCGGGTCGCCTCGCGCCCCGGCACGTCGACGGGCACCAGGTCCGCAGTCGTGTCGCGGTCCGCTGTGGTGTCGCGGTCGACCGCCGCCCCCCCTGCCGCGGCGGCCGCGGCTCCCGCTCCTGCACCGACAGCCGCCGCACCGGCGGCGATCCCTCGAGCGCTCACCGGGGCGCTCGGCTGCTCGATGGTGTCCGGGACCCGGGCCGACGTCAGGACGGGTGTTGGCGCGGGCGCTGGCGCCGGTGCCGGCGCCGGTGGGCCTGCCGCCGGTGCCGACGGAGCCGGCGCGGCAGGGGCACTCGCCGCGCTCACCCGAGCCGTCGGCGTGACGGGACGACCCACCACCTGCCGGGACGGCCAAGGGGCCACCTGGCGGGCGTAGTCACCCGGGCTCGTCGGCCCCTGGTCGTCGTTGAGGGTGAGGCGGCAGATCGCATCGAGGTCACGGGGGACCCCTGCGGCGATCTCCGAGGGCGCTGCGACGCCACCGAGCACCCGAGGTGCCGCCGCCAGCCCCGACCCCCCGGTGCCGAGCGGCCACAGGCCGGTCAGCCCGGCATACGCCAGGGCGACGACCCCCACGGCGTCTCGACGCGCCGCCTCCTCCGCCTCCGCGCCGTCCTGCCCGGCGCGCACGGCCGCCGTCTCCAGGCCGCGCAGGCGGACGTCACCGTCCGGGGTGCGCAGGACGTCGTCGGGGGTGAGGTCGAGGTGGTGCATGCCGCGCTGCCTGGCTGACTCCAGAGCCGT
This sequence comes from uncultured Actinomycetota bacterium, assembly GCA_963763015.1. Classification (GTDB taxonomy): domain Bacteria; phylum Actinomycetota; class Actinomycetes; order Actinomycetales; family Dermatophilaceae; genus Fodinibacter. Next base: position 35,912 of record CAVXML010000011.1, read on the forward strand.
CGAGACCTCTCCGGTGATCCGGCGGACCTCGTCGCCGGGCACCCCGCCGTCGGCGACCAGGGCGGCCAGGGTCCGGGCGTCACCGAGGTCCTCCTCGACCACGTACGCGACAGTGTCGTCGTGGCCGACGTCGAGGATGCGCACGAAGACGACGTGGGTGACGGATGCCGCGCGGCGGGCCGCGTCGAGCAGCGCCGGGGTCCGGTGGTCCTCACGGGCGATGCACAGGATGGAGACGCTGCGGCCCAGGGTCGTGTCGTCGGCCGACCACCGTTCGACCCCGTGCAGCTGCTCCAACCGCCGGTGGACGGTGTAGCGGCCGCCGAGGACGGTGCCCGGACCCACACCCCTCACCCCAGCTCCTTCCGATCGGCCCGGCAACGACGGCCACGGGGACGCCGACACCACCCGCGGTCGACGGGTGTCGCCCCATCGTAGACACTGCGGCTCAGCGCCGCCGGAGTGCGCGCGGGCCCGGCTCAGCGCCGCCGGAGTCGGCGGCCCACCGGCTCGAGAGCCGCCGACACCTCGCGCACGCCGAGCGCCGTCGCCACCGACCACGTCACGGCGAGCTGCACCACCGCGGCGACGCCGAGGACCAGCCCACCCGACACCAGGCCCGGGATGCCGCGCGTCTCGCCGAGGTCGGGGAAGAGCGCCCCGATGGCCCAGAGCAGGACCAGGGCGGTCAGCACGGCGGGCACGAGGAGCTTCAGGAACATCGCCGCAGCCCCCCGCAGGCCGAGGTGGCCGTGTCGGCGGTGCAGCACCCAGAAGCCGACGCCTGCCGCGACCACGAAGGCGCCTGACTGGCCCAGGGCGAGGGCGAACGCCGTGATGCGTGGGTCGAGCGTCGCGGCGACGAGGGCGCCGACCGTCGCCAGGCTGGTCGTGACGCACTGGAGCCGGAACGTCATCCACGTCATCTGGTGGGCGTAGAACACCCGGTCGTTCAGGTACGTCCATGCCATGGGCAGGACCATCCAGACGAGCCCGCTGAGCACGAGGGCGATGGCACGGGTCTCCTCCAGGGTGTTGGTGAAGAAGAAGGTGGACGCCACGTAGGGGGCCAGCACGCCGATGAGCACGACGGCGGGCACCAGGACGACCGCCGGCATCCGCAGTCCTTGTCCGTGGTAGCGGAGCACCTCCTCGTGGTCGTCCCGGCTCGCCGCCTCGGACAGACGGGTGTAGAGGGCGGTCACGAGGGAGACCGTGATGAGGCCGTGCGGGAGCATGACGATGAGCAGGGCGGGGTTGAAGGCGGCGAGGCCGGCCGTGGGCTCGCCGACCGACTCGCCGAGGCGGGTGGCCCGGGTGAGCACCCGCGAGGTGACGACGAAGCCGAGCTGGCTCACGACGATCGAGGCGAAGGTCCACTTGGCGACGTTGCTGACCTCACCGAGCCCGTAGCCGCGTACGCCCCAGGCGGGTCGGTACCTGAAGCCGATCCGGCGGAGCGGGAACAGCAGGCACAGGGCCTGCGCCACGATGGACAGGGTGGCCGACCCGGCGAGGATCGCGACCATCTCGGGGGTCCAGTCGGCCGGTGCCGCCCGCTCCGGGAAGCCCGACGCCATGAACCACAGGAGCCCTGCCACGGCCACGACGTTGGCCAGCGCCGGGGCCCACATGTACCCGGCGAACCGCCCGTGGGCGTTGAGCACCTGCCCGAGGATCGTGTAGAGGCCGTAGAAGAAGATCTGTGGCATGCAGATGACGGCGAACACCGTCGCCAGGCCCATCGCCGCCTCGTCGTCCACGGCGTAGTAGATCGGGACGATGACCGGCGCCAGCAGCGTGAGGGCCACGGTCGCGGCGGCCAGGATGGCCAGCGAGATCGTGATGATCCGGTTGACGAACTCGTCCCCGTCCGACCGGAGCCGGGCCCGCACGATCTGGGGCACGAGGATGGCGTTCAGCGTCCCCCCGGCGATGAGCAGGTAGAACGAGTTGGGGAGGGTGTTCGCCGCGGTGAAGGCGTCGGCGGCGTAGCCCGTGGTGCCGATCACCCCGGCGAGCAGGGCCGCCCGGACCAGCCCCACCACCCGCGAGACCAGGGTGCCGGACGCCATGATCGCGCCGGCCCGGCCGACGCTCTGGCGTGGAGCGGGGGAGGGGTCGTCGCTCGGCCCGGCGGCGGAGGTGTCGCTCATCGGTGGGAGCGGGCGCTCAGGCGTCGCCCGCGAGCCGCTGCCAGGCCACTCGCGCGATCCTGCGCTCGTTGGGGAACGTCAGGTGCCGGTGCGCCTCGCGCAGCGGCAGCCACGCGACGTCGATCGCCTCGTGGTCGGGGTCGTTCTCGATCGTGAGCGTCCCGCCCACCGCCTCCAGGAGGTAGTGGTGCACGTACTTGTGGATCCGGCGCTCGCCGGCGGCGAACCAGTAGTCGATGGTGCCGAGCTCGATGAGGACCCGGCCTTGGATGCCGGTCTCCTCCGCGACCTCGCGCGCCGCGGTCTCGGGGAGGGTCTCCTCACCCTCGATGTGCCCCTTGGGCAGGCACCACTCCACGCGCCCGGCCCGGTTCCGACGGGCGATGACGGCGATCCGGGCCTCCCCCTCGTGGACGTCGACGACCACCCCTCCGGCGCTGCGCTCCTCCACCGCCGGGAGCCGCCGGGGGGGAACCCCGGTCGGATCGGTTGCGGCGTGGCTCATCCCGTCACTGTAGCCAGTGGGCCTGCGAAGCCCCTGCTGGCGCGGGGTGTCCGAGCGTGGTCGCGCCGGCCGGAGCGGGCGCGGCGCCGGACCGTGCCCCCGGCATACCCTTGGTCCTCGTGTCCACCCGTCAACCCCCGGCCGCCCTCCTCCGGCAGGCCGTCGCCCACCTCGCCCCCGTCCTTCCCGTGCTCATCGACCTCGGCGAGCGGTTCGCGGCGGCCGGGCACGAGCTCGCCCTGGTCGGAGGACCGGTCCGGGACGCCTTCCTCGGTCGTGCGGCCACCGACCTCGACCTCACCACCTCGGCCCGCCCCGACGACACCGAGGCCGTCCTGCGCCAATGGGGCACGGCGACGTGGGACCTGGGCCGGGAGTACGGCACCATCGGTGCTCGGCGCGCGGAGGTCGTGGTCGAGGTGACGACCTACCGGGCCGACGCCTACGACGGCGTCACCCGCAAGCCGGTGGTGGCCTTCGGCAGCTCGCTCGACGACGACCTCGCGCGCCGCGACTTCACGGTCAACGCGATGGCGCTGCGGCTGCCGGACCTCGCCTTCGTCGACCCCCACGGTGGCCTCGGTGACCTGGACGCCGGCATCCTGCGCACCCCGTCGGCCCCGGAGGTCTCGTTCGGAGACGACCCGCTGCGGATGATGCGGGCCGCCCGGTTCGTCGCCCAGCTCGCCCTCGTGCCGGCCACGGAGGTGAGGACCGCGATGAGGGAGATGGCGGCATCCATCGAGATCGTCTCCGCCGAGCGGGTGCGTGACGAGCTGGTCAAGCTGCTCCTGTCCGCGCACCCCCGGGCCGGGCTGGAGCTGCTGTGCGCGAGCGGCCTGGCCACCCACGTGCTGCCCGAGCTGCCGGCGCTGCAGCTCGAGGTCGACGAGCACCACCGGCACAAGGACGTGTACGAGCACTCGATGACCGTCCTCGAGCAGGCCATCGACCTTGAGGGGCCGCCCGGCGCGCCCCCGGAGCAGGTGCCCGGACCGGACCTGGTGCTGCGGCTCGCCGCGATCCTGCACGACATCGGCAAGCCGGCGACGCGCCGGTTCGAGACCGGTGGTGGCGTGTCCTTCCACCACCACGAGGTGGTCGGCGCGAAGCTCGCGACCCGGCGGCTCAAGGCGCTGCGCTTCGACAAGGAGACGACCCGTGCGGTCGCCCGGCTCGTCGAGCTCCACCTGCGGTTCCACGGCTACGGCAACGGCCAGTGGACCGACTCGGCCGTCCGCCGCTACGTCACGGATGCCGGTGACCTCCTCCCGCGGCTGCACTGCCTCACCCGGGCGGACTGCACGACCCGCAACGTGCGCAAGGCCCGGCGGCTCGCCGCCACCTACGACGACCTCGAAGCGAGGATCGATGCGCTGCTGGCCCACGAGGAGCTCAGGGCGGTTCGCCCCGACCTGGACGGCTTCGAGATCGGGCAGACCCTCGGCGTCCCGCCGGGCCCGGTGCTGGGCCGGGCCTACAAGCACCTGCTCGCGGTGCGGCTCGACGAGGGGCCCCTCGGGAAGGATGCTGCCCGCGAGCGGCTCCTCGCGTGGTGGGCCGAGCAGCCGGAGTCCCGGTCCTGACCCGGGCCCCCCTTCCCCTCGTGGGGACGCGGCGTCCCGGCTAGGCTCGCCGTGCCCGTCCGCCCGACCGAGGAGCTGCGCCCATGCCCGGATCCGCCCTCGGGAACACCGGGCTCGTCGTCCGGTCCGGGGCCGCCACGCACGTCGGCCGGGTGCGGCCCCACAACGAGGACTCCGTGGTCAGCGGTAGCCGGGTCTTCGCCGTCGCGGACGGGATGGGAGGCCACGCGGCGGGGGAGGTGGCCAGCCGGATCGCCGTGGAGGCCCTCACCGAGCTCGACGGCCTCCCGCCCCACCGCGCCGAGGACGTGGCGGGGGCGCTCCACGCCGCCAACCAGCGCATGCTCGACGCGCAGGCCGGTCGCTCGGGGGAGCGTGGCATGGGCACCACGGCGACCGGCCTCGCCCTGCTCGAGGGGGAGTCCGGCTTCGACTGGCTGGCCTTCAACGTCGGCGACTCGCGGGTGTACCGGTTCGCCGAGGGGCGGCTGGTCCAGGTGTCCCGCGACCACTCGGAGGTGCAGTCCCTCCTGGACGCCGGGCTCCTCGGCCCGGACGAGGTCGCCGACCACCCGCTGCGCAACGTCATCACCCGGTCGCTGGGATCGGACCCGGCCCCGGAGGCCGACGTCTGGGTCCTGCCGCCCACGGCGGGCGAGCGGTTCGTCCTGTGCAGCGACGGGCTGTCCGGAGAGCTGGACGACCGGGAGATCGAGCGCCTCGTGGCCGAGAACGACGACCCCCAGGTCGCCGCGGAGCGGCTGGTCGCCGCCGCCGTTGAGGCCGGAGGGCACGACAACGTCTCGGTCGTCGTCGTCGCCGTCGACGCGGCTGGGTGACCAGACCCCGGCCGGGACCCGGTGACGGCGGGAGGTGACCGTTCGGCGCCGGCCCGTCAGGCGTTCAAGGCGGCCAGCGCGAGCACGGCCTCGGGGCCGTCGAGGTCCGCGGTGCTGAGGAAGACCGTCGAGACGCCGAGCTCCGACAGGCCGGCATGCCGCCCGCGGTGCTCGGCAACCGTGCCTGCGTGGGTCCGGGCGGCGTAGGTCGCAGCCGGGGTGCGACCCCGGAGCCGCTCCACCCTCGCCCAGACGTCGTCGCGGTCCCGGCCGACCACCGGGAGGTCGAGGACCGTGACAGCGACCTCGGCCGGGTCCCGCCCGACCTCCGCGCAGTGCCGCCGCAGCACCTCCACCTTGTGCCGCAGCACCGCTGGCTCCGAGGTGGTCAGGTTGCAGGCGTCGCCCAGCGCGGCCGCCGTCCGCAGCGTTCGCTGCTCGCCGTTCCCGCACACGATCACCTGGACCGGGGTCGTCGGGCGCGGGTAGCACGTGGTCTCGGGAAGCGAGAGCCCGTCCTCGGCATACGGCTTCGTGCCGGGCGCCCACAGCGCCCGCATGACCCGGATGGCCCGCTCGACCTCGTCGAACCGCTCACCGGCGGCCGGGAAGGGCAGGCCGAAGGCGGCGTGCTCGCGTGCCCACCACCCGGCACCGACCCCCACGAAGACCCCTGCCCCGGTCAGCGCCGACAGGGTCGCGGCGGCCTTCGCGGTGATCCCGGGACGGCGGAACGTCACGGGTGTGCACAGGGTGCCCAGGCGGAGCCCGGTGCCGAGGGCAGCGATCGCGCCCAGGGCGACCCAGGGCTCCGGGATCGGATCCCATTGCCGGCCGACCTGCGGGATCTGGATGAGGTGGTCCATGAGGGCCACGCCGGCGAACCCGGCCTCGTCTGCGGCGAGCGCGACCTCGCGCACCCACCGCAGCGGGTCCTCGCCCCACGGGAACCGCGACAGCTGGAGGACGACGTCCACCCCCGTGGATGCCGTGCGCTGGTCGTCCGCCCGCGTGCCGCCCGGCACCGGCCCCGGGAGGGCCGGGGACCCCCCGGGTAAGGCTGGGGACGCCCCGGGTAGTGCCGGCGAAGCCCCGGGGCTCACGACGTGGACGAGGTCCCACCCCTCGTGCCCGACGGCGGTGGCCACCTCCGCGCTGCGCCGCAGCTGTGCGGCGAGCGCCCGGGCGGGCACCGGGCGGTCACGCCGCGCATTGCGGCGACGGCTCTCCGCGTCGGGTGTCCGGAACAGCACCACGACCGCCGCCAGGCCGGAGGATCGGGCCTGGGACAGCCAGCTGTGTCGTCGGTCGTCGTCGAACCCCAGGGTGTCCACCACGGTCGTCAGCCGGCGGCCGAGCCGGGCGGTCACGATGGACTCCAGCAGGGCGAACGCGTCGGCCGACGCGTCGAGGTCGTGGGCTCCGCTCCCGACGACGCCCCGCAGCGTGTCGGACGAGACGACCTCCTCGGCCCGGTAGTGCTGGGCCGCCCACGTCGACTTCCCGGACCCCGACGCCCCCACCAGCACGACGAGCGCCGGGTCGGGGAGCGACATGCCCGGAAGTCTGCCCGATCCTCACCGGGTCGTCGGCGGGACGACCGACGGGCGGCACCCGCGTGGGTGCCGCCCGTGCGTGGTGCGGAGCGCCTCAGTGCGAGGTCAGCGCTCCTCCTCGCCCCGGATGAAGGCCTCGAGCCTGGCGCGACCGAGGTCGTCGGGGCGCTGCTCCGGCGGGGACTTCATGAGGTAGGACGACGCCGAGAGCAGCGCGCCGCCGATGCCGCGGTCCTTGGCGATCTTCGCCGCGCGGATGGCGTCGATGATGATGCCGGCCGAGTTCGGGGAGTCCCACACCTCGAGCTTGTACTCGAGGTTCAGCGGAACGTCACCGAAGGCGCGACCCTCGAGGCGCACGTACGCCCACTTGCGGTCGTCGAGCCACGCGACGTAGTCCGACGGGCCGATGTGCACGTTGCGGTCCTCGGTCTTGCCGGCGAGCGAGCCGGTGAGGTTCGAGGTCACGGCCTGGGTCTTCGAGACCTTCTTGGACTCCAGGCGCTCCCGCTCGAGCATGTTCTTGAAGTCCATGTTGCCGCCGACGTTGAGCTGGAAGGTGCGGTCGAGCTGCACGCCGCGGTCCTCGAACAGCTTCGCCATGACCCGGTGGGTGATCGTCGCGCCGACCTGGCTCTTGATGTCGTCACCGATGACCGGCACGCCGGCCTCCTCGAACCTCGCGGCCCACTCCGGGTCGGACGCGATGAACACCGGGAGGGCGTTGACGAAGGCGACGCCGGCGTCGATGGCGCACTGGGCGTAGAACTTGTCGGCGTTCTCCGAGCCCACCGGGAGGTAGGAGACGAGCACGTCGACCTTCGCGTCGCGCAGGGCGGCGACGACGTCGACCGGCTCGGCGCCGGACTCGTCGATGGTCTGGCGGTAGTACTTGCCGAGGCCGTCGAGGGTGTGACCGCGCTGCACGGTGACGCCAGTGGTGGGGACGTCGGCGATCTTGATCGTGTTGTTCTCGGAGGCGTTGATCGCCTCGGCGAGGTCCTTGCCGACCTTCTTGTCGTCGACGTCGAACGCCGCGACGAACTCGACGTCGCGGACGTGGTACTCGCCGAACATGACGTGCATCAGGCCGGGGACGGTCTGGGACGGGTCGGCGTCCCGGTAGTAGTGCACGCCCTGGACGAGCGACGACGCACAGTTGCCGACGCCGACGACGGCGACGCGGATGGTACCCATGTGCTTCTCCTGGGAGGTCGGGGTGAGTGGGTGGACGGGATGTGCCGGAACGCCGGGGAGGGCGCCCACGGCACCTATGGCTGGGGGCCGGGGTCTGTGGGGTGACGGCGCTCGGCGTCGATGAGCTCGCTGAGCCAGCGCACCTCTCGCTCCGTGGTCTCCTCGCCGTGGCGCTGCAGTGCGGAGGTGTACGCGTCGATCCGCTCACGGCTGCGGGCGGCCGCCTCACGCACGCGGTCGAGGTCCTCCTCGAGGCGCGATCGGCGACCCTCGAGGATGCGGATCCGCACCTCGCGCTCGGTCCGGGCGAAGAAGGCGAACCGGACGTCGAAGCCGTCGTCGTCGTAGGCCGAGGCGTCCGCCCTGGCGACGAGCGCGGCGAAGTGCTCCTTTCCGGAGGCGGTGAGCTCGTAGACCACCCGGGGCCGCTTGCCCGACGGACCCGCCGGGTCGGTGGCCTGCACGATGAGGCCACGGTCCAGCAGGCCCTTCAGGGCCGGGTAGAGGGTGCCGTAGGACAGGGCACGGAACGGGCCGAGGGCGGTGTTGAGGCGCCGGCGCAGCTCGTAGCCGTGCGTCGGTCCCTCGTGGAGCAGGCCGAGGACGGCGAACTCGAGCAGTCGTGCACGACGGCTGACCACGAGGTCACCTCCTTCGGCTTCTGGGACGAGACGGACAAACTCGACGTTTGTCCGGTCTGACGCTAGCACGGATATATCGGTTCGATACATCGTCCCGGTCGTGCGGAGGGTCTCAGCAGCGGCGGTCTTCAGGTTTCCTCAAGGAAGCCGGTCATACTGGCACGCGGGTGTGCGACCCTCGCAGGTTGCGCGCGCCCCTTGCACGCCCCCGTCCCGTACCCCTCTTCCCGGAAGCCGCATGACCTCACCCCAACCCCAGACCCGTGCCGAGGCCAAGCTCGCCCAACAGGCCCAGCAGGCCCGACAGGCACAGGCCCAGCAGGCCGGGGCCGGCGCCCCCCCGGCGGGCCGCTCCTCCCGTGGCGGCGCGGCCGGTGAGCCGCCCTCCGGCCGCCGCCGCTGGCTGCGGCGTGGCCTGTGGACGCTGCTCGTCGTGTTCCTCCTCGGCCTCCTCGGCCTCGGCGTCGCGTACGCGACGACCGACGTGCCGGAGGCCAACGAGATCGCGAAGGCCCAGACGTCGATCGTCTACTACGCCGACGGCAGGACCGAGATGGCTCGGCTCTCGGACGCCGAGGGCAACCGCGAGTCCGTGCCCCTGGACCAGGTGCCGGAGCACATGCAGAAGGCCATGCTGGCCGCCGAGGACCAGGACTTCTACCAGAACAACGGCATCTCGCCGACCGGGATAGCCCGCGCGGTGTGGGTGGCGGTGCGTGGCGGCCAGGCCACCCAGGGCGGCTCGACCATCACCCAGCAGTACGTCAAGAACTACTTCCTCACCGCCGACCGCACCCTGCAGCGCAAGGCACGAGAGATCCTCATCGCGATCAAGATCGACCAGCAGCAGTCCAAGGACGAGATCCTCGAGAACTACCTCAACACGATCTACTACGGGCGTGGGGCGTACGGCATCCAGACGGCATCCAAGGCGTACTTCAACAAGGACGTGTCCAAGCTGACCGTCGCCGAGAGCGCCTTCCTCGCCTCGGTCATCCGCGGCCCGTCGCTCTACGACCCGGGTCTGGGCGAGGATCAGCGCGCGAACGCCGAGGAGCGGTCAGGGTTCATCCTCGACGCCATGGTCGAGAAGGGCTGGCTGAGCGAGGAGGACCGCGCCGCCGCCGTCTTCCCGGACGAGACACTCGTGGAGTACAAGAAGCGCACCCAGAGCGGACCGTCCGGGTACATCGTCGAGATGGTCAGGAAGGAGCTGGTCTCCAAGCACGAGCTCACCGAGGCGGACATCGACCGCGGTGGCCTGCGCATCGTCTCGACGGTGGAGCGGCCCAGGCAGATCGCCATGCAGGAGGCCGTCAAGAACGAGCGCCCGGAGGACACGCCGTCGGTGCACGTCGGGATGGCGTCGATCACTCCGGGCGACGGCGCGATCGTCGCCCTCTACGGCGGCGAGGACTACGCCAAGCGCCAGCAGAACGCTGCCACGCAGGACAAGATGCAGGCCGGCTCGACGTTCAAGATCTTCACCCTCATCGCCGCCCTGCAGTCCGGCGACGCGAGCCTGAAGTCCCGCTTCGACGGCAAGAGCCCTCGGTACTTCGAGGAGTTCGCCGACGAGACCGCCGACACCGCCGCCGGCCGCCGCGGTCGCGTCAAGAACTTCGGCGACGAGTCCTTCGGCCAGATCGACCTGCGCCGGGCCACCGGCAGCTCGGTCAACACCGTCTACGCCGAGCTCAACATCCTCGCGGACCCGAAGAACACGATGAAGGCGGCCCAGGACGCCGGGGTCCGCTCCACGCTCGAGCCCAACATGGCGAACGTCCTCGGCACCGACTACGTCACCGTGATGGACATGGCCAGCGCCTTCGCCACGATCGCCGCCCAGGGGGTCCGGGCCGATCCGTACATCGTCCGGGAGATCCGTTTCCCGGACGAGAGCGTGCCGACCATCACGGTCGAGCCCACGACCCAGCAGGTCTTCGACAAGGACCTCATGGCGGACGTCATCGACGCCATGACCTATCCGGTGGAGGGGGGTACGGCTCGGTACGTGGGCCGTAACCTCGGCCGTCCGGCTGCGGGAAAGACGGGAACCTCGGAGAGCTTCCGGTCGGCGTGGTTCGACGGGTACGTGCCGCAGCTGCAGGCGGCGGTGGGCCTCTACCGCAGCGGCAAGGACGGCGAGGAGCTCCAGATGGAGAACCTGCCCAACGCCGGTGACATCACCGGGGGCACGTACCCGGCACGGATCTGGACGGCCTACATGAAGAAGGCCCTCGAGGGCACGCCGGTCGAGCAGTTCCCCGAGCCCGCGAACATCAACAAGGACGCCGACCCACCGACTCCGACGACGACCCAGCCTCCCGCCACCCAGCAGCCGACCCAGGAGCCGACGGAGGCGCCGACGACCGAGCAGCCGCAGCCCACGGAGACCAAGACCAACGGCAACCCGGACCCGGGGCCACCCAGTCCCACCGAGGAGCCGCCCCAGCCGGAGCCCACGGAGTCGATCAAGGGTCCCAAACCGTCGCCACCCGGCGGCGGCTGACCGGACGTGGGGGGCTCGTGGGACGCGATGACGCGCCGACGCCGGTGCTGCCCGCCGACCTGACCACCGCGGTGGGTGGGCCGGCCGGCCGCCGCCTGCGCTCGCCGGATGCCGGGCCCGGGGCTGCGCTCGCCCCGGTCGTCCTGCTGCTGGCCCTGCCGCTCTCGGTCGCGGCCCTGCGCCAGGCGGGGTGCCTCGCGGACGGCTGGCGCGGGGGAACCCCGCTCTGGCGCCAGTGCGCGTCACCCCTGGTGGAGTCCGTTCCGGCGGCCGGTCTCGGGCGAGGGCTGACGGCCTACCTGTCGGGTGCCGTCCGGCTCGACGAGCCGGCCCTCACCGGTGTGGTCACCGCGGCGCTGGCCGGACTGGCGCCCGGGTCCGGCACCGGCCAACAGCGCTGGTTCCTGCTCCTCTGGGTTCTCGTCGCGTCGCTGCTGTCGGTGGTGCTCGTCGTGCTCGTCGGCACGGTGCGGCGCCACCCTGCGGCCGACCCCGTCGTCCTGGCCCTGTCCCCCGTGCTGGCCCTCACCGTGCTGCTGTCCGCCGACCTGGTCCCGGTCGTGCTGGCCGTGGCGGCGGTATGGGCGTGGAGCCGGGACCGAGCCGTGCTCGCGGGGGCGCTGGCGGGGCTCGCGGTCCTCGGTGGTGCCCTCGCGGCCGTCGTGCTGCTCGCCATGGCCGCGCTCCCGGGGACGGCCGGTACCCGGGCAGTCCGACGGCTGCTGCTCGCCGCGTTCGCCACCGTCGCGGCGGCCGCGCTCGTGCTCACCGTCGGCGACGTCGGGACGCTGACCCGTCCGTTCGCCGCCTGGCTCGGCGACGGCGCCGGGCCCGGTTCTCCCTGGTACCTGGCGACGCTCGCCGGACACGCGCTGGACGCCAGGCTCGTGGCGGCCGCCGCCGCCGCCGGGGTGGTCCTTGCCGCGGTCCTGGTGGCGCTGCTGGCCCGGAGACGGCCCTCGCCGGTCGTCGCTGCCGCGGTCGTGGTGGGCATGGTGGTCGTGATGGTCACCGGTCCTGCGCTGCCGCCCTCCGCGGGGCTGTGGCTCGTCCCGTTCATCGCCCTGGTGGGGGTGCGCTGGCGGGACCACCTCCTGTGGGCCGTCGCGGAGGTGGTGCACGCCGTGGCGCTGTTCGCCTACCTGGCCGCGGCCGCCGACCCGGGCCAGGGGCTCCCGGCCGGGTGGTACGCCCTCGCGCTGGTGCTTCGGTTGCTCGCCCTCGGCTGGCTCGCCGGCCGGGCGTGGGAGGCGGGCCGCGAGGGGGCCGTCGCCCGCCCCACGACCGGTGGGGTTTCGCCCGCGCCGCCGGCAGGCGGCGGGAGTTGGGCGGATGCCGGGCCGGCCGGTACCCTTGCGTGGTTGCCCTCACGACGCCCTGTGGAAAACTCCTCGGGCCGTGTCGGCGGCAATGCATACCCTCCTGTCACGGAAGGACCGTGACCGCCACAGACCGAAGGAGGCGGGTTAACGCATGCGTCAGTACGAACTCATGGTCATCCTCGACCCGGAGCTCGACGACCGGACCGTCCAGCCGTCGCTGGAGCGGTTCCTCAAGGTCGTGACCACCGATGGCGGGACCGTCGACACCGTCGACATCTGGGGCCGCCGTCGCCTCGCCTACGAGATCAAGAAGAAGTCCGAGGGCATCTACGCCGTCGTGAACTTCACCTCCGAGCCGGCGACGGCCAAGGAGCTGGACCGCCAGCTCGGCCTCAACGAGTCGGTCATGCGGACCAAGCTCATGCGCCCCGGCGCCTGACCGGTCCTTCCACCGCACACCGTCGGTACCACCGCGAAGGAGCCACCTGACCCATGGCAGGCGAGACCACCATCACGATCGTCGGCAACCTCACCGCTGATCCCGAGCTCCGGTTCACCCCTTCCGGGGCTGCCGTCGCGAACTTCACCGTGGCGTCCACGCCGCGCACGTTCGACCGTCAGGCCAACGAGTGGAAGGACGGCGAGACGCTCTTCATGCGCTGCTCCATCTGGCGCGACGCGGCCGAGAACATCGCCGAGTCGCTCCACCGGGGCGCGCGAGTCATCGTCACCGGGCGCCTGAAGTCCCGGTCGTACGAGACCAAGGAGGGCGAGAAGCGCACCGTCGTCGAGCTCGACGTCGACGAGGTGGGTCCGTCGCTGCGCTACGCCTCGGCGAAGGTCACCAAGGCCGAGCGCGGCAGTTCCGGTGGCGGCTTCGGTGGCCAGGGTGGCCAGCAGGCCGACCCGTGGGCCACCGGTGGCTCCGCGCCGGCTGCCCAGCAGGGTGGCGCCGGTGGGTGGGGTGGCCCTCAGGCTCCCCAGCAGCAGCCCCAGCCCCAGGGTGGCCAGCAGGGTGGCTGGGGTCAGGCCCCCGGCTACGACGAGCCGCCCTTCTGACCGACCGGCATCCGTGCGACCGCCCCGCCGGCGGTCGTGCCAGAACCAGTACGACACCATCCCTGGGAGACCAGGGCTCATCCGCCGGACCAGCTCCGGCAGAAGGAGAGCACCACGATGGCCAAGCCCGCCATTCGCAAGCCCAAGAAGAAGGCCAACCCGCTCAAGGCGGCGAAGGTCGAGAACATCGACTACAAGGACGCCGCGCTGCTGCGCAAGTTCATCTCCGACCGCGGCAAGATCCGCGCCCGCCGGGTGACCGGTGTCAGCGTCCAGGAGCAGCGCCTCATCGCCAACGCCGTCAAGAACGCGCGCGAGATGGCACTCCTGCCGTACTCGAGCTCGGCTCGCTGACCGCCCGAGAAGGAGCCACCACGATGAAGGTCATCCTCACCCATGAGGTCACCGGCCTCGGTACCGCCGGCGACGTCGTCGACGTCAAGGACGGCTACGCCCGCAACTTCCTGTTCCGTCGCGGCCTCGCGACGGCGTGGACCAAGGGCGGCCAGAAGCAGGTCGACGCCATCGCCAAGGGCCGGGAGGTTCGCGCCGTGAAGTCGCTCGAGGAGGCGAAGTCCATCAAGGGCAACCTCGAGTCGAAGGCGATCCCGGTCTCCGCGCACGCCGGCAGCGGGGGCCGACTCTTCGGAGCCGTCTCGACTGCCGACATCGCCGCCGCGGTGAAGGCCGCTGGCGGTCCGGCGCTCGACAAGCGCAGGATCGAGGTTCCGACGCCGATCAAGACCACGGGTATCCACTCGGCCCTCGTCCGCCTGCACCCCGAGGTGCAGGCGACAGTCGAGCTCGACGTCGTCGCCGGCTGACGTCAGCCCTGGCCACGAGGCCCTCGGACCGTTCAAGGGTCCGGGGGCCTCGTCTCGTCGGCCCACGGTCGTGTCGGTAGGGCGACATACTGTGACCGGCATGGCTTCCTCCCCCTCGCGCCGGAGCGCCCGTGGCGCCCCGGCGTTCCGTTGCAGCGAGTGCGGTTGGCAGACCGCGAAGTGGGTGGGCCGCTGCGGGGAGTGCCAGGCCTGGGGCAGCGTGTCGGAGGTGGGGGCCGTGTCCGCGCGCACCACGGCTGCGGCATCGGTGGCCCGGCCCGCCATGCCGATCGGTGAGGTGGACGTCCGCCGAGCCGGGGCCCGGCCCACCGGGGTGCCGGAGTTCGACCGGGTGCTCGGCGGCGGCATCGTCCCGGGTGCGGTCGTCCTCGTCGCCGGCGAGCCGGGCATCGGCAAGTCGACACTGCTGCTCGACGTCGCCGCCCGTACCGCCCGCTCCGGCGACCACGGTGAGCGGCGGGTCCTGTACGTCAGCGGTGAGGAGTCGGCCGCGCAGGTACGGACCCGAGCCGAGCGGATCGAGGCGATGGCACGGTCGCTGTACCTCGCCAGCGAGACCGACCTGGCAACGGTGCTGGGGCAGATCGAGGCCCTGGAGCCCGAGCTCGTCGTCGTCGACTCGGTCCAGACCATCAGCAGTGCCGATGTCGAGGGGTCGGCGGGGAACGTGACGCAGGTGCGCGAGGTCGCGGCGTCCCTCATCGCGGCGGCGAAGGCGCGCGGCATCGCCATCCTCCTCGTCGGCCACGTGACCAAGGACGGCTCCATCGCCGGGCCCCGGGTGCTCGAGCACCTCGTCGACGTCGTCGTCCAGTTCGAGGGCGAGCGCCACTCCCGGCTCCGCCTGGTCCGCGCCGTCAAGAACCGGTTCGGGCCCACCGACGAGGTGGGGTGCTTCGACCTGTCGGACGTCGGCATCGTCGGCCTGGCCGACCCCAGCGGGCTGTTCCTGTCCGGTCGCACCGCCGCCGTGGCCGGCACCTGCGTGACCGTCACGCTCGAGGGGCGGCGCCCGCTCGTCACGGAGGTCCAGGCCCTGGTCACCGGCTCGACCCTGGCCACCCCGCGCCGGGCCACGAGCGGGCTCGATGCGGCACGGGTGAACATGATCCTCGCGGTGCTCGACAAGCGTGCCCAGGCACCGATCAACGGCAGCGACGCCTACCTCTCGACCGTCGGCGGCGTGCGGCTCACCGAGCCCGCCGCCGACCTCGCGATCAGCCTCGCCCTGGCCGGCGCCATCACCGACCTTCCCCTGCCGCACGGCACGATCGCTTTCGGGGAGGTGGGGCTGGCCGGGGAGATCCGACCGGTCACCGGAGCACACCGGCGCCTGGCCGAGGCGGCTCGCCTGGGCTTCAGCAGAGCCGTGGTTCCGCCCGGGGTCCTCGGTGCCGGTCCGGTGCCCGAGGGCCTGCGGGTCGTCGAGGCCGCGTCGGTGGCCGATGCCGTGGTGAGGGGTCTTCACGAGATCGACACCAGACTCGACCGCCCACCCCGCTAGGATGCGCGCAGACTCGCCGTGGACCTCGCGGCAGGGGGACCGCCGGTCGGAGGGAGAGATCGTGGGCGCGGTGCAGTCCGACGAGGAGCTCCTGCGCGCCACGATGGCAGCGGTCGCCCCAGGCACCGAGCTGCGCGACGGGCTGGAGCGCATCCTTCGTGGACGCACCGGCGCCCTCATCGTCCTCGGCAACGACCGGCTCGTCGAGACGGTGTCGACCGGCGGGTTCCCCCTCGACATCGAGTTCTCGGCGACCCGCCTGCGTGAGCTCGCGAAGATGGACGGCGCCATCGTCTGCGACCGCGAGGTCACCCGCATCCTGAGGGCGGCCACCCAGCTGGTTCCCGACGCGAGCATCGAGACCAGCGAGTCGGGAACTCGCCACCGCACCGCTGAGCGCGTCGCCAAGCAGACCGGCTTCCCCGTGGTGTCGGTCAGCCAGTCGATGCGGATCATCGCCCTCTACGTCCTGGGGCGACGGATCGTGCTCGAGGACTCGAGTGCCATCCTGTCCCGGGGCAACCAGGCGCTGCAGACCCTCGAGCGCTACAAGTCCCGGCTCGACGAGGTGACGGGCACGCTCTCAGCCCTCGAGATCGAGGACCTCGTCACCGTCCGCGACGTCGCCAACGTGCTCCAGCGACTGGAGATGGTCCGCCGGATCAAGGACGAGATCGCGGAGTATGTCGTGCAGCTCGGCACCGACGGCCGGCTCCTCAGCCTCCAGCTGGAGGAGCTCACCGGTGGCCTGTCCGACGACCTCGGCCTCGTCATTCGTGACTACCTCCCGGAGGCCCGGGCCGGGTTCACCCTGGCCGAGGCCGTCGCCAACCTCGAGGCGATCGACTCCACCGAGCTGCTGGACCCCGCGGCCGGCGCCCGGGCGATCGGGTTCACCATCGTCGGTGACTCGCTGGACTCGTCGGTCAGCCCGCTGGGCCACCGCCTCCTGTCCAAGGTGCCGCGACTTCCCGGAGCCATCGTCGACCGGCTCGTCGACCACTTCGGCAGCCTCCAGAAGCTGCTCGCTGCGAACATCGACGACCTCATGGATGTCGACGGCGTGGGGGAGGGGCGGGCGCGCCTGGTCCGCGAGGGACTGTCGCGCCTGGCCGAGTCCAGCATCCTCGAGCGCTACGTCTGACCCCGCGCCACGGTGGACCCCCTCGCCCCCCGTGTCCGAACCTCTGCTAGCAGAGCTTCGGTACAGACCCGAACCTCTGCTAGCAGAGCTTCGGTACAGACACCCATGGAGCACCCTGTGGGTCGAGATGCAACCTCTGCTGAGCGCATCGCGGGCACGGCACCGAGCGCGGCCGTGCTCCACGAACGGGTGGTGCAGTGGTATATCGGGCACGCCCGTCCGCTGCCGTGGCGCGACCCGGCATGCTCGCCGTGGGGGGTCCTCGTGTCGGAGGTCATGGCGCAGCAGACGCCGGTGGCGCGGGTCGCCCCTGTCTGGAGCGAGTGGATGCAGCGGTGGCCGACCGCCCCGGCGCTCGCGGTGGAGTCCCCGGGTGAGGTGGTGCGCGCCTGGGGCCGGCTTGGCTACCCGCGACGGGCGCTGCGGCTGCATGAGGCCGCCGTCGCCATCACCGACCGCCACGCGGGGCAGGTTCCCGACGACGAGGCACTGCTCCGCGCGCTTCCGGGTGTGGGTGCCTACACGGCGGCAGCTGTCATGGCCTTCGCGTTCGGTGGCCGCACCACCGTGGTCGACACCAACGTGCGGCGGGTGCTGGCCCGGGCGCTCCAGGGCCGCCACCATGCGGCTCCGTCGCTCACCGCGGCCGAGGTCGCCCTCGCCGCCAGCCTGCTGCCGGATGCCGCCGACGTGTCCGCCCTTTGGAACGTCGCCGTCATGGAGCTCGGCGCAGTCGTCTGCCAGGCACGCACTCCCCGATGCCACGAGTGCCCGCTTCTCGGTCACTGCGCCTGGGTCGACGCCGGGCGCCCCGAGCACGAGGGTCCACGACGGCGCGTTCAGGCCTGGCAGGGGACCGACCGCAAGGTCCGGGGAACCGTGCTCCAGATGCTTCGCGACGGAACCGGTCCGCTGGGGCGCGAGGCCCTCGAGGCGGCCGGGCCCGACGCCGACCAGGTGGACCGCTGCATCGCCTCCCTCGTCGAGGACGGGTTGCTCGAGCCGATCGGCGATGCCGCCTTCGCCCTCCCGGCCTGACGGCGGCTCACCCTCCTACGTGTGGGGCGGGCCCCCGCCGTGTGATCGGGTCAGGCAACGCGCAGCGGAAGCGGTACACGGGTCTGACCCGGGGTTTCGGGCGGCCCAGCCTGACCCGAGCTCATCCTGTTGGCGTCTCGCCTTTGAGGATCAGGCCGTCCACGCAGGCCCGCCACCCAGCCCAGCCGGCCACGCTGCTGCAGGAGATGCTCGACCGGCTGACGTGCGACCGCGCCCGGCATACGCTGCTGGCACCGTGCGGACGAGGGGCGCGGCATGAGGTCGGAAGGTGCGAGCGTGCGGGCGGAGCGGACCCGGGGGATCCCGTGGGGGGCAGCCGTCGTGGTGCTGGCGTTCCTCGGGAGCCAGCCGCTCGCCCCGGCCCAGCCGGTGGCCCAGGCACGACAGGGGACCTCGGTCAGTCCGGCGGCCGTGCTCCCGACCCTGGTCGCGGACGACGGCCTGTCCGCCTCCGCCACCAGCCGATACGTGCTCGACGCGCGCCGGACGACGGTCGAGGCCAGTGTCAGCATCGAGCTGCGCAACGTCGCCCCTGACGACGGCGACGTCTTCTACTACTTCGACGCCTTCGCGGTGCCCGTGCCGGCGGGGGCGCGTTCCGTGCGGGCCCGCAGCGACGGCTCGACGCTCGACGTGTCGCTGCGCCGGACCGAGGACCCGTCCACGCGGCTGGCCCGGATCTCCTTTCCCGACCTGCTCTTCGGCCGGTCGCGCACGATCGAGCTGACCTTCGAGGTGCCGGGGGAACCCCCGCGCAGCGCGGACAGCACCCGGGTGGGGCCGGGGTACGCCACGTTCGCCGTCTACGGCGTCGGGGACCCGGGGCGGAGCGCGGTCGAGGTGGTGGCACCGTCGTCGATGAGGTTCGACGCGACCAGCGACGAGTTCACGGCCGCCGAGAACGGCACGACGACCACCCACACGTCGAGCGCGACGGACAGCGAAGGGGGGTTCTGGGCTGTGGTGTCTCTCCGTGACCCGACCGCGGTCGATGAACGAGCCGTCGACGTGGCCGGGACCTCGCTGCTGCTGAGCGGCTATCCGGACGACACCCGGTGGCTCGACTTCGTGGCGGCGCGGGTGGTGGAGGGGATACCGGCCCTGGAGCGCCTCGTGGCAACACCGTGGCCGGGAGGACTGGAGCGGATCCGGGAGGACGCCTCGCCGACCCTGCGTGGCTACGACGGGTGGTTCGACCCCAGCGACGACGAGATCGTCATCGGCGAGCGCCTCGACGAGGACCTCCTCTTCCACGAGCTCTCCCACGCGTGGGTCTCGGGGGAGAGCTTCGACCAGCGGTGGGTGTCGGAGGGCCTGGCGCAGGTCCTGGCCGAGCGTGCCGTCGCCGCCACGGGGGGCACTCCTCGTGAGCAGCCCCAGGTCTCGCGGGGGGACTCCGACGCCGTGGCCCTGAACGCGTGGGGTGCGTCGGCGGGCAGTCGCTCGGCGGACGTCGACGCGTACGCGTACCCCGCCGCCTACGCCGCCACCACCGCCCTGCTGGGCGAGCTCGACGACGCGCAGCTGGCGGCGGTCGCCGCGGCCGGCATCCGCGGGGAACGGGCGTACGACCCCCCCGGGACACCGGACGCCGAGGGTGGCCGGACATCCTGGCAGCGCTGGCTCGACCTGCTGCAGGGCCGCGCCGGCGTGGCGGGTGCGCCGCAGGTCTTCGCCCGCTGGGCCCTGACGGAGGAGGAGCAGGCACTGCTCGCTCCTCGTGACCAGGCGCGGGCCGCCTATGCCCAGCTCGACGAGGCCGACGGATCGTGGCTGCCGCCCGAAGGGCTGCGCGACGCGATGACGGCCTGGGACTTCGAGAGGGCGGCGGTGGTGCAGGGCAGAGTGGCACCGCTCGCCCCGGCCGTGAGCGACGTTCAGGATGCCGCTCGGCGGGCAGGGCTGGACGTCCCCGACGAGGTCCGCTCGATGTGGGAGACGGCCGAGCAGGACGAGCAGTATGCGGCGCTGGCCCGGTCCCTGCCCGTCGCCGCCACGACGGTGAGAGCGGTCGGCCGGGCTCGGGCGGTGGCTGCGCAGGACCGGGGTCCGCTGAGCGAGCTGGGGGCCAGCATCCTCGGCGTCGACGACCGGGCCGCGGACGCCCTGGCCCTCCTGGAGGAGGGGCGGCTCGACGCGGCATCCGACGCGGCCTCCGACGCGACGGGCCGGGCGGACAGGGCCGTGCTCGTGGGGCTCGCACTGCCCGTCGTCGCGCTTCTCGTGCTCGTCGTCGGCCTCCTCGCTGGGCGCCGGGTCGCGGGCCGTCGCCGTCGGCGGTGGGCGGCCCGGCCGGGCGCGGACGACGGCGCGGGCATGGGAGGTGGGGTGGGCGCGGGGCCGGTCGGCGCGGGGTGGCGGTGGCTCGTCGACCCCGTCGACTCCGGTCATCCACGCACCCTCCCTGGCCGCCCTGGCGGGGCTCGAAGCCCCGGCGCCGGCGGGTCCGGCCGCGCCGCAACCCCGCCACCCGAGCGGCGACGACGGTCCCGGCCGCCGAGGCAGTCCCGCGCCGCCGGGCGGCAGCTGACCGCGGGGGCACTCAGAGAACGCGCAGCATCCGGGTGTTGCCGAGGGTGTTCGGCTTGACCCGCTCGAGGTCGAGGAACTCCGCGACTCCCTCGTCGTAGGAGCGCAGGAGCTCGGCGTAGACCTCGGGGTCGACGGCCTGGCCCTCGATCGGCGCGAAGCCGTGCCGTGCGAAGAAGCGCGTCTCGAAGGTGAGGCAGAACAGCCGGCTCAGCCCGAGCGACCGAGCGCGGTCGACGAGCTGCTCGAGCACGGCCGAACCGACCCCACGGCCCAGCGCGGACTGCTCGACCGCGAGCGTTCGGACCTCGCCGAGGTCCTCCCACAGCACGTGCAGCGCACCGCAGCCGACGACGCGCCCGTCCAGCTCGGCGACGACGAAGTCGGTCACCGACTCGTAGTAGGCGACGGCCTCCTTGTCCAGCAGCACCCGGCGTGCGGCCAGGGGCGCGACGAGCGCCCGGATCGCGCGGACGTCGCTCGTGCGGGCCGGTCGCACGACGAGGGGGTCGGTGCGGCCGGATGCCGGTTCGGCGGGTGCAGCGGACACGGCCCCGAGCGTAGTGCCGCCTTCCCCGCAGGCGGTGCGCGGCTGTGGGCTGGGCGCCGCCCTCAGACGCGCGAACGGCCCGCCACCGCAGGGGTGGTGGCGGGCCGTCCGTCGCCAGCGCCCGAAGACGCTCGTCTGGACAGTGTGCAGCAGGCCACGCGGCGGGTGGGTCAACGTTTAGTCAAGGTTTCCTCACGGGATGGTCATGACGGGTCGTCGTGGCACCGGGCCGCGGTTCCCTGCGGCGTGAGCGACAAGGGCGGCGACCAGCGGGCGACAGCGGTGACGGCGGCGGGAGCGGCCCGGGCGACGGAGCCGGTGGTTGCGGCGACCGGACCGCGGGACCGGTCCCGCCCGGGGACGACGCCGAAGGGCCCCGACCCATGAGGTCGGGGCCCTTCGAGCGGGAGGTCACGGCATCGGGACTCAGCCCTCCGCGACGACCACCGGCACCTCGATGGACTGCGAGTGCGGCGTGCCCTCGAAGGTGAACGTGTCGTCCTTGCCCTCACCGGTCGCGTCGACGGTGACGATCTCGCCGGACTTGAGCTCGCCGAAGAGGATGCGCTCGGAGAGAACGTCCTCGATCTCCCGCTGGATCGTGCGCCGCAGTGGACGGGCTCCGAGCACCGGGTCGTATCCCTTGGTCGCCAGCAAGTTCTTGGACGCAGGCGTGAGCACGAGTCCCATGTCCTTGTCCTTGAGGCGCTTGTCGAGCTTGGCGATCTCGAGGTCGACGATCTGCACGATCTCCGACTGGCTCAGCTGCGGGAAGACGATGGTGTCGTCCACCCGGTTGAGGAACTCCGGCCGGAAGTGCTGCTTGAGCTCGTCGATGACCTTGTTCTTCATCCGGTCGTAGTCCGAGCGCGTGTCCGGACCGGCCGAGAACCCGAGCGTGCCCTTGGAGATGTCCCGGGTGCCGAGGTTGGTCGTCATGATGATGACCGTGTTCTTGAAGTCGACCACCCGACCCTGGGAGTCGGTCAGCCGGCCGTCCTCGAGCACCTGGAGGAGGGTGTTGAAGATCTCCGGGTGGGCCTTCTCGACCTCGTCGAACAGCACGACCGAGAACGGCTTGCGCCGCACCTTCTCGGTGAGCTGGCCGCCCTCCTCGTAGCCGACGTAGCCGGGAGGTGAGCCGAAGAGCCGCGAGACCGTGTGCTTCTCGCTGTACTCCGACATGTCGAGCTGGATGAGGCTGTCCTCGTCGCCGAAGAGGAACTCCGCGAGCGTCTTGGCGAGCTCGGTCTTCCCGACACCGGTGGGGCCGGCGAAGATGAACGAGCCACCGGGGCGGCGCGGGTCCTTCAGCCCGGCACGGGTGCGCCGGATGGCCTGCGACAGCGCCTTGATGGCGTCGTCCATGCCGACGACCCGCTTGTGCAGCTCGTCCTCCATGTGGAGCAGGCGGCTCGACTCCTCCTCGGTCAGCTTGAAGACCGGGATGCCGGTCGAGGCGGCCAGGACCTCGGCGATGAGCTCCTCGTCGACCTCGGCGATGACGTCCATGTCACCGGACTTCCACTCGGCCTCCCGCTTGGCCTTCTCGGCGCGCAGGTTCTTCTCGTCGTCGCGCAGGCGCGCGGCCTTCTCGAAGTCCTGCCCGTCGATCGCCGACTCCTTCTCGCGGACGACGGCGGCGATGCGCTCGTCGAACTCGCGAAGGTCCGGCGGTGCGGTCATCCGGCGGATGCGCAGCCGCGCGCCGGCCTCGTCGATGAGGTCGATCGCCTTGTCCGGGAGGAACCGGTCGTTGACGTAGCGGTCGGCCATGTTGGCGGCGGCGACCAGGGCCCCGTCGGTGATGGAGACCCGGTGGTGCGCCTCGTAGCGGTCGCGCAGGCCCTTGAGGATCTCGATCGCGTGGGCCAGCGTGGGCTCGGCGACCTGGATCGGCTGGAAGCGGCGCTCGAGGGCGGCATCCTTCTCGATGTGCTTGCGGTACTCGTCGAGCGTCGTGGCCCCGATGACCTGCAGCTCACCACGGGCGAGCATGGGCTTGAGGATGGAGGCGGCGTCGATGGCGCCCTCGGCCGCACCGGCCCCGACGAGGGTGTGGATCTCGTCGATGAACAGCACGATGTCGCCGCGGGTGCGGATCTCCTTGAGGACCTTCTTCAGCCGCTCCTCGAAGTCGCCGCGGTAGCGGCTGCCGGCCACGAGTGCCCCGAGGTCGAGGGTGTAGAGCTGCTTGTCCTTGAGGGTCTCGGGCACCTCACCGCGCACGATGTCCTGGGCGAGGCCCTCGACGACGGCGGTCTTGCCGACGCCGGGCTCGCCGATGAGCACCGGGTTGTTCTTGGTGCGACGCGAGAGGACCTGCATGACCCGCTCGATCTCCTTCTCGCGCCCGATGACCGGGTCGAGCTTGCCCTCGCGGGCGGCCGAGGTCAGGTTGCGGCCGAACTGGTCGAGGACGAGCGAACCGGCGGGGGCGCCCTCGGCGGGGCCGCCGGAGGTGGAGCTGGAGCCCCCGGAAGAGCCCTCCTTGCCGCCCTGGTAGCCGGAGATCAGCTGGATCACCTGCTGGCGGACGCGCGAGAGGTCGGCGCCCAGCTTGACGAGCACCTGGGCGGCGACGCCCTCTCCCTCGCGGATGAGGCCGAGGAGGATGTGCTCGGTGCCGATGTAGTTGTGACCGAGCTGCAGAGCCTCGCGCAGGCTCAGCTCGAGCACCTTCTTGGCCCGGGGCGTGAACGGGATGTGGCCGGTCGGTGCCTGCTGGCCCTGGCCGATGATCTCCTGCACCTGCTCGCGGACGGCCTCGAGGGAGATGCCCAGGCTCTCCAGGGCCTTGCTCGCGACGCCTTCGCCCTCGTGGATCAGCCCCAGGAGGATGTGCTCGGTCCCGATGTAGTTGTGGTTGAGACCGCGCGCCTCCTCCTGTGCGAGCACGACGACGCGGCGGGCGCGGTCTGTGAACCGTTCGAACATGGTGCTTCTCCTGACGTCGAGTCCCCTCGATGCTAGTCGCGCCGCCTGAGTGCGGGCCGCTCGTTGTCGCTGAGCGGTCACCGCGAGAGGGCGGCGCGTCCGACACGAGGTGAACGCGGGGGTCGGGTGGCCGTGTTCCACGTTCGCTGTGGGCATACCCGTTGTCGAAGGGTGTATGCCGTCACACCCAGCCTCCGGTGACCGCTGACCGGTGACCGTTGACCGGTGACCGGAGTCAGCGGCGGCGCTGGCAGCGGCCGCACCAGAAGAGGTTCCGACCGCCGACCAGTGCGGTGCGGACCTTCGAGCCGCAGACGCGGCACGGCATCCCTGCTCGTCGGTAGACGTAGGACGACCGTTCGGGGAGGTGCGGGACCTCCCCGCGGCCGAGCGCCGCCTCGACCTCGAGGACCTCCTCCTCCAGGGTGACGATGCGACCGGTGGCAACGCCGAGGGGCAGGAGGCGCAGGAGGTCGCCCCAGACGGCCTCCCATGACCGGCGGCGGAGCATCCGGCCTTCGGTGAAGGGGCTCAGGCGGTGTCGGTACAGGATCTCGCACCGGTAGACGTTCCCGACCCCGGCCACGACGGCCTGGTCCATGAGCAGCTCCGCAATGGTGCGCGACGAGCGGGAGATGCGCCCCCAGGCGATCGCGGGGTCCGCGTCGGGACGCAGCGGGTCGGGGCCGAGTCGGGCCAGGACGTCGTCGACCTGCTCGGGCGTGTCCACCTGGCACAGGTTCGGCCCCCGCAGATCGGCCACGTGCTCGTCGGTGCGCAGCCGCAGCCTCACCTGGCCGACGACCGGCACCTCACCCGTCCACTCGTGGCTGTCGACGGTGAAGGACCCGATGAGGCCGAGGTGGACGTGCAGCCAGCGGTCGCCGGCGAACTCGGCGAAGAGGTGCTTGCCGCGCGACGTCGCCCGGAGCAGCTCGCGGCCGGTGAGCAGGGCGGCGCCCTCGGTGAACTTGCCCTGGGGACTGCTCACCTCGGGCGATGTCCCGGCGAAGGCCTCGTGGAGGTCGCGAGCGAGCGCGAACAGCGTGTGGCCTTCGGGCATGACGGCAGCGTAGGCCGCGGATGCCGGGCGCTCACCCTCGCTGCCCGCCCGCCTTCGTGTCGTCGACAGGAGAGGACCCTCCGGATGAACTGCCCGGTACGCCGCGTGTTCTCTACCCTCGTCCAGGCGTCGTTTCCCGCAGGAGGGCCAGGGCCCGCGGGCCGAAGCCGTGCAGGGCGAGGAGGTCGGCGTCGGGTGCGGCGTCGACGGCATCCCAGGTGGTCAGTCCGGCGTTGCTCAGCGCCCGCCGTGCGGGGGCACCGATGGCGTGCACCTCGTGCGGCGGGGCAGTGCGGTGGGCGTCGGCGTCGGCGTCGGCCGGCACGTCGGGCTCAGCTCGCCTTCTTCTCGGTCTTCTTGTCGGCAGCCTTCTTCGCCGGGGCCTTCTTGGCGGTGGTCTTCTTCGCCGCCGCCTTCTTGGTGACGCCCTTCGCGCCCGAGCCACCTGAGCCACCGGAGCTGCTCCGGGCCGCCTCGGGGGCCTCGCCGCGGCTCGCCTTGGCCTTCTCGACGGAGCGCGCGAGGGCGGCGAGCAGGTCGACCACCTCGCCGGACTCCTCGGGTTCGGGGGCGCTGACCCGCACCTCGCCACCCTCGACCTTGGCCCGCACGAGCTCCTTGACGGCGATGGCGTAGTCGTCCTCGTACTCGCTCGGGTCGTAGTCGCCGGCCAGCTGGTCGATGAGCAGCTTGGCCATGTCCATCTCCTGCTTGGACGCGTGCTGGTCCTCGTCGACGGTCGCGAAGTCGGCGGCCCGGATCTCGTCGGGCCACAGCATGGTCTGCATGACGAGGACGCCGTCACGCACCCGCAGGACCGCCATCGTCATCCGGGTGCGGATGGACACGGTGCAGATGGCCATCCGCTTCTCCCTCTCCAGCGCGTCACGGAGCAGGACGTAGGGCTTGGTGGCGGACTTGTCGGGCTCGAGGTAGTAGGACTTGTCGAGCCACATCGGGTCGATCTGGTCGGCGGGCACGAACTTCGTCACGCCGATCTCCTTCGACGACGTGCTCGGCAGGTCGGCGAAGTCCTCGTCGGTGAGGACGACCATGTCGCCGTCCTCGGTCTCGTAGCCCTTGGCGATGTCGTCGTACGACACCTCCTCGCCGTCGATCGAGCAGGTGCGCTTGTACTTGATCCGGCCGCCGTCCTCGCGGTGCACCTGCCGGAACTGCACGTCGTGGTTCTCGGTCGCCGAGTAGAGCCGCACCGGCACGTTGACCAGCCCGAAGGAGACCGCGCCCTTCCAGATCGCCCGCATCGTCGTTCCGCCCTTCCGGTATCCGTCCGCCCGGTCGCGCGCGGACGCAGACTCCCAGCGTAGGGCGGTGGGCGGCGCGCCGACAGGGTCCGTGACCTGGCACGGGGCTGGGCCCGAGCTTCGGTAGCCGTCGAGGCGACCGGTCGCCATCGCGGTGTGCAGCGCCCCCAGGCCTGACTGCTCCGGGGCGACGGGGCTGTCCACGTCCTCCGGCACGCGGCCGGCGCCCAGGCGCACTGCCTGCTCCAGCCGTCGCTGTGCCTGGACGTGCGATGCCCCGAGTGCCGGTGCGGCGAGGTCAGCAGCGTCGAGGGTGACCCTCCCGTGCCCGTGCACGGTCTCGCCTGGCGTGCCGTCCTCGCACACGTCGGCCTCGCGCCGCGCGACCTCGGCCAGTGCCACGTCCTGGAGGCGCCGTGAGGCTGTTGACCAGCCCCTGGCACTCGCCGATGACCCGGAGCCACTCCTGCCGGGTGCCGGCCTCCTGAGCGCTCGCGAGCGCCGCGGCCACCCGGGCGCTGCCCCGCTGCAGGCCGACGCCCAGTACGTCCCACGCGGATCCGCCCCGAACCTCCTGCTCGTCGATGGCCGGGGCGTCGCCGGTGTTGACCGGAGCATCATCGGAGGGCGCTGTGGAACGCGCGCGGACGGCATCCGTCATCGGCACTGCGGCTCGGTCCAGCCGGCCGGCCCCCCATGCTGCCCCTCCTCGCGCCCATCTCGAGCTGCGCTCATATTCGCACGGGGGTACGACACCCCGGAGAGCCGCAACGGCCGCGCCCGCCCACGTCGACAGCGCCGCCCGCGGTGCCACCACCCGAGGAACGGCAGGATGGCCCTGTGGCAGCGCCCTTCCGCCCCATGCTGGCGATCGTCGCCGACTCGGTCCCGACCGGTGCCGCGTGGGTGCACGAGGTCAAGTGGGACGGTATGCGGGTGCTCGTCGACGTCCGCGAGGGCCGCGTCACGGTGTGGTCGCGCACCGAGCGGGACGTCACCGCAGCGTTCCCGGAGCTGGACGGCCTGGGCGACAGCTACGACGACATGCTCCTCGACGGCGAGGTGGTGGCGCTCGACGGCGGACGACCCAGCTTCCACGCGCTCACCGAACGGATGCACGTGGCCGAGCGCCGCCGAGCGGAGCGCCTCATGGCGACCCGCCCCGTCACCCTGATGATCTTCGACCTCCTGCGTCTCTTCGGCTCAGACCTCACCGGGCAACCCTGGTCGGCGCGGCGCGCGCTGCTCGAGCGGCTCGCCCTCGAGGGCCGGCACTGGCAGGTGCCCCCTGTGTACGACGACGGCGAGGAGCTCCTGGCCGCGACCGCCGACCAGGGCCTCGAGGGCATCGTGTCCAAGCGCCGCTCGGCTGCCTACGCCGCGGGCCGCCGTTCGCCGGACTGGCGCAAGAAGCCGCACCGGAACAGCCTCTCCGTGGTCGTGGGCGGCTGGCGCCCCGAGATCGGCACGACCGGGCGGCTGGGCGCCGTCCTCGTCGGGCTGCCCGACAGCGATGGCGGCTGGAGGTACGCCGGCCGCGTGGGAGCCGGACTGGCCGGAACCGCCGGTGAGGCCCTGGCGGTGCGCCTGCGACCTCTCGCGCGGGACACCTCGCCGTTCACCGACGAGGTGCCGTCGATCGACGCCAGGGGGACGACCTGGGTGGAGCCCCGGCTCGTCGTCGAGGTGGCCTCACTCGAGCTCACCGGGCAGCATCGCCTGCGCCAACCCGCCTACCTCGGGGTTCGCACCGACCTCACCCCGGCCGACCTCGCCGAGGTGCACGATGCCTGAGCCGCGGGCCCGGCAGCAGGCGGCCCAGCCGCAGGTCGCTCGCGTCGAGGTGGCCGGCCGCACCCTGCGCCTCAGCAGCCTGGACAAGGTCATGTACCCCTCGACCGAGACGACCAAGGGCGAGGTGCTCAGCTACTACGCCCAGATCGCGCCGATCCTCCTGCCCCACCTCGCCTCCCGCCCGGTGACCCGGGTGCGGTGGCCGCACGGAGTCGAGGACCAGAGCTTCTTCGAGAAGAACCTGCCGTCCGGGGCACCCAGCTGGCTCCCGCGGGTGCCCGTCGACGACGTCACCTACCCCCTCGTGACCGACCTGGCCGACCTGACCTACCTCGTCAACCTCAACAGCCTCGAGGTCCACGTTCCCCAGTGGACCGTCGACGACGAGGGCGATCGGCTGAACCCCGACCGCCTCGTCATCGACCTGGACCCCGGCAAGCCGGCCGGGCTCCAGGAGTGCTCGCGGGTCGCCCTCCTCGTCCGCGAGCGGCTCGCCGCCCTCGGCCTCGACCTCTTCCCGGTGACGTCGGGAAGCAAGGGGATGCAGCTCTACGCGGCCTTGGGCGGCGACCTCACCTCCGACCAGGTGCGCGACCTCGCGATGCAGCTGGCCCAGGAGATGACGAAGAAGCACCCGGACCTCGTTCTCTGGAGGATGACCAAGTCGCTGCGGCCGGGAAAGGTCTTCCTCGACTGGAGCCAGAACGTCGCCGCCAAGACGACGATCAGCCCGTACTCGCTCCGCGGCCGCGAGCTGCCCTGCGTGGCGGCACCTCGCACCTGGGCCGAGGTCGAGCAGGGGGCCGAGGAGCCGGGCTCGCTGCGTCAGCTGATGTTCGACGAGGTGCTCGAGCGAGTCGCAGCCGAGGGCGACCTCATCGCCGACCTCCCCTGACGCCGCGCCCCGGCCCGACAACCGCCGGCCCGACGACCCAACCCTGCACCCACAGTGACCTATTGGTCGATGGGGGTACGACGTCAGGCTGGACGGCGGAGCCGCGGGCACCCGGCGCACTCGACGCACCCCGGCAGCGCGTAGATGAGGCAGCAGGACTCCCGCGGCGGGACGCCGGGCCTGAGCAGCCCGGCCGCCGACTCGGCCTCGCGCCGCGCCGCCTGCCACATGTCGTCGACCATGGCGGCGCGGGTGTGCGGCCCGAGCCGCACGATGGAGGGGTATGCCGCAGCGACGGGCTCGGCGACCGCCCGGTAGTCGCGCTCGGCCCGGTCCAGGCGATCCTCGAGCGGCCCGGCATCCGGCACGAGCGCGGTGAGCCGAACGGACTCCGGCACGAGTGAGGGGCCGAGGGAGGAGGTGAGGGCCGCGAGCTCGGCCCGCCAGGGACCCGAGGCGGCGGCGTACGCCGCGGTGTGCGCCGGCACCTGGAGCAGCCACTGCAGGACGAAGGAAGCGGCGACCTGGGGAGGCGCGTCGATGGCGTACCACCGGCAGTGGAGGGCTCGCACGGCCTCCTGCCACGCATGCGGGTCGGTGGCGAGGTCGGGCCGCAGGGGTGGACCCCCGACGGTGAACTCCAGCCAGGAGTGCCGGCGCGACATGAGCGCAGCGGCGCCCGCCGGGTCGACGGGCGCCGCTGCGGGCGGGTGCCGTGCCGCGGTCAGCCGTGAGCCTTGTCGTAGGCGGCCTGGACCTCGGAGGAGATCCGCCCGCGGTCGCTGACCTTGTGGCCGTGGCGGCGGGCCCACTCACGGACCGCGCCGAGATCGGCCTTGCGGCCCGAGCCCTTGCCGGGTGCGCGGCCCGACGAGCGACGCCCGCCGGTGCGCTCGGCGTGACCGATCCAGACCGCGAGGTCGTCGCGGAGCTTGCCGGCGTTGTCCGAGGTCAGGTCGATCTCGTAGCTGACGCCGTCGAGCGAGAACGAGACCGTCTCGTCGGCGGGGGAGCTCTTGTCGACGTCGTCGACGAGGAGCACCTGGACCTTCTTTGCCATGGTTTTCCCTTCGGGGTGATATCGCCCGGCCAATAGGGCCGGAGGGGCACCGATGAGGATGCCGGTCAAAACAGTATCCGTGCTTCGGGCGAAGGTAAAGAAAGAGTAAAGGTCATTCCCGCGGCGTCGAATTGCCCCGGGTTTCCCCTGAGGCCCCGTCAGCCGGAGGTTCGGTGGGGCTGAGGGGGGCCCCGCCGCGGGCTCGAGCGTCCTGCTCCCTCTCGAACCTCGCCTGGGCGATACGCTCCCGACGGTCTCCCTCGATCATGGACTTGATGAGGAAGTAGAAAAGGGTGGCCACGAGAATCGTCGGGACGATCGCCGCGACATACGGCCAGACGGACGACATCTCAGGCCTCCGGCTTCACGTGGGGGAAAAGAATCGTCTCTCGGATGCCGGCTCCCGTGAAGAGCATGACGAGGCGGTCCACGCCCAGCCCGAGCCCGCCCATCGGCGGGGCGCCGTACTCCAGGGCGCGCAGGAAGTCCTCGTCGAGCTGCATCGCCTCCGGGTCGCCGCCGGCGGCGCGCAGCGACTGGGCGGTGAGCACCTCACGCTGGACGACCGGGTCGACGAGCTCGGAGAAGCCGGTGCCGCGCTCGACCCCTGCGATGACGAGGTCCCAGGCCTCGATCAGGCCCTCCGTGGAGCGGTGCGGGCGGGCCAGCGGCTGGGCGAGCGCGGGGTAGTCGCACAGGAACGTCGGCTGGACGATGGTCGGCTCGACGAGCTCGCCGACCAGCTCGAGGAAGACCTTGTCCTTCTCGAGGGCGGGGTCCACCTCGACCCCGTGGCGCTCGGCGAGCTTCAGGAGGGTCTCCGGGGGCGTCTCGAGCGTGACCGTCTCGCCGACCGCCTCGCTCACCGCCTCGTACACGGGCAGCC
Source organism: uncultured Actinomycetota bacterium (assembly GCA_963763015.1). Lineage (GTDB taxonomy): Bacteria > Actinomycetota > Actinomycetes > Actinomycetales > Dermatophilaceae > Fodinibacter. The sequence goes on from CAVXML010000011.1 coordinate 66,816, forward strand.
AGCGCCACTCGGCGCCGAGGTCGACGGTGCCGGCGGGTGTCTCGACCACCCGCGACCCCAGCGCGTCGGCCACGCCGAGGTAGAGGTCCCGGATCAGCTCACCGATCGACGTCTGGTCGCCCCACGCCTGGTAGGCCTCGAGCATCGTGAACTCGGGGGAGTGCGTGGCGTCGACGCCCTCGTTCCGGAAGATCCGGCCCATCTCGTACACCCGGTCGACCCCACCGACGACGGCCTTCTTGAGGTTGAGCTCGAGGGCGATGCGCAGCACCATCTCGTGGTCGAACGCGTTCATGTGCGTGCGGAACGGGCGGGCCGCGGCGCCGCCGTGCACCAGCTGGATGACGGGCGTCTCCACCTCGACATAGCCCTGGGCCTCGAGCGTGGACCTGATCGCGCGCAGCGCCGTGGCCTTGGTGCGCACCATGTCGCGTGCTTCCTGGCGCACGACCAGGTCGGCGTAGCGCTGGCGCACCCGGGCCTCCTCGGAGAGCTCCTTGTGCAGCACGGGCAGCGGACGCAGGGCCTTGGAGGCCATCCCCCAGCGGCTCGCCATGACCGACAGCTCGCCCCGTCGCGACGAGATGACCCGGCCCTCGACGAAGACGTGGTCGCCGAGGTCGACGTCGGCCTTCCACGCCGCGAGTGCGTCCTCGCCCACCTCGGCCAGGCTCAGCATCACCTGGAGGCGAGTCCCCAGGCCCTCCTGGAGGGTGGCGAAGGCGAGCTTGCCGGTGTTGCGCACGTAGACGACCCGGCCCGCGACGGCGACGACGTCCTGCGTCTCCTCCCCCTGCTCGAGGTGCCCCCACCGCTCCCGCACGTCGGCCAGCGAGTGCGTGCGCGGGACGGAGACGGGGTAGGGAGGCGTGCCGGAGGCGAGGAGGCGGTCGCGCTTCGCACGGCGGATCCGCCGCTGCTCCGGCAGGTCGTCCTCGGCGGGTGCGTCGGCGGGTGTCTCGGTCACGAGGGTCAAGGCTACGGTGACCAGGCCCCGCGGGGCGGACCGGCCGTACCCACCGACCGACCGTGCCCGCCGCCTCCCCGCCTCCTCCCCGCCGGCCAGCCCGGCCGGCCAGCGCTCGGCCGGCTCGCCTCCGAGGTCAGCGCTCGTCGAGCATGAGGTCGAGGGAGTAGTCCTCGGCGCGGTAGCAGTGGTCGCCGAACTCGATGGCCTCGCCACCGGGCCCGAAGGCCGTCCTCGTCATGGTGAGCACCGGCTGCTGACCACGGATGCCGAGCTGGCGCCGCTCCTCGCGGGACGGCATCCGGGCGCCGACGTTCTGCGAGGCGACCACGGGGGTCGCACCACGCGCTCGAAGGGCGGCATACAGGCCGTCGACGGCCAGCTCGTCGGCCGTCACGTCGGCGTAGGCCGGCGGCAACCAGTTGTGCAGGACGGCGAGTGGCGCGCCGTCCGCGCAGCGCAACCGGACGAGGGCGAGCAGCTCGGTCTCCGCCGGGAGGTCCAGCGCCGCCGCAGCGCGGGCGTCACGCACCCTTCGCACGTCGAGCACCCTCGTGCTCGGTGCCTGGCCGGACCGCACGAGGTCGTCGTGCAGGCTGGACAACGCCGCCCGCCGGTGCACCTTGCGGTTGGCGACCGTGGTGCCGATCCCCCGGCGGCGCACGACCAGGCCCTGGTCGACGAGGGCCTGCATGGCCCGTCGAACCGTGGGTCGAGACAGCGCCAGTCGGGCGGCGAGGGCCACCTCGTTCTCGACGGGGTCCCCCGGCTGCAGGCGTCCGTCGCGCACCGCGGCCGCGAGCTGCTCTGCGAGCTGGTGCCAGAGCGGAACCGGCGAGGCGCGGTCGATCCGCACGTCCACCGAGCGGTCCACCATGGGACCGGACTGTACAGGGCACCGCACGTGATGTCAGTATGTCAGGACAAAGGAGGTCGGATGCGGATCGGACTGGCGGGCGCGGGGCGCATCGGCGCGTTCCACGCGGCGACCCTGGCGTCCCTCGACGGGGTGGACGAGGTCGTCGTCGGCGACGCCGACCCGGCGGCCGCACGGGCGGCTGCGTCGCCCCTCGGAGCGCACGTGGCACCGATCGACGACCTGCCGGATGCCGGCCTCGACGCCCTCGTCGTCGCGACCTCCACCCCGGCGCACGCGACGCTCATCCGCGCCGGTGTGGAGCGGGGGCTGCCCACCTTCTGCGAGAAGCCGGTCGCCGCAACCCTGGACGAGACCATCGGCGTCGTGCGGTTCGTCGAGGAGGGCGAGGTCCCCGTTCAGATCGGGTTCCAGCGGCGCTTCGACGCCGGCTACCGGCGGGCCCGTGATGCCGTGCGCTCCGGCGAGCTGGGTTTCGTGCACACGCTGCGCGCCACGACGAGCGACCGTCGCCCCCCGCACGCGGACTACATCCGCACCTCGGGCGGCATCTTCCGGGACTGCTCCATCCACGACGCCGACATCGTGCGCTTCGTCACCGGCCACGAGGTCAGGAGCGTCTTCGCGGTGGGTGGCACCAAGGGTGAGGCCTTCTTCGCCGAGGGTGGGGACGTCGACACCGGCGCGGCCCTGTTGACCCTGGACGACGGGACCCTGGCCCTGCTGTCGACGACCCGCTACCACGGGCAGGGCCACGACGTCCGGCTCGAGGTGCTCGGGTCGACGGGCTCGGTCTCCGTCGGGCTCGACGACTCCCTCGCCCTGCGCTCGCTCGAGGACGGGGTCGGGGTGCGGTTCCCCGCCGGGCCGGTCCACGACTCGTTCATGGACCGCTTCGAGCCGGCCTACCGGGCCGAGCTCACGCACTTCCTGGCGGTGGCGCGAGGTGAGGCGCCCAGCCCGTGCACGGTACGCGACGCCCTGGAGGCCTTCCGCGTGGCCGAGGCATGCACGCTCTCCCTCCTCGACGGACGGCCCGTCGATCTGTCCGAGATCCCCACGACGTGACGAAGGACCACCGGATGACCCCCACGACAGCCACCCCACTCCGCCAGCGCATCGCGGGCGCCCCGATCTCCTGGGGCGTCTGCGAGGTGCCCGGGTGGGGACACCAGCTCGACCGCCGACGCGTCCTCGGCCAGATGCGCGCGGTGGGGCTCGAGGCCACCGAGTTCGGCCCCGAGGGGTTCCTGCCCGACGCCCCGGAGGCCAAGGTGCGGGTGCTCCGGGACGCGGGGCTGCGTGCCGTGGGCCAGTTCGTACCGGTCGTCCTCCACGACCGCTCGACCGACCCGCTGCCTGTGGCGCGAGCGGCCATGGCCGCGCTGGTGGCCGCCGGTGCCTCGACGGTCGTCATCGCCGCGGCCACCGGGACAGAGGGCTACGACGCGCGGCCGGTGCTCGACGACACAGAGTGGGACACCCTCCTGCAGAACCTCGACCGCATCGCCGATGCGGCCGACGAGCACGGCCTCGTGGCCACCCTGCACCCGCACGTGGGCACCGTGGTGGAGTCGGGCGCGGAGACCGAGCGGGTTCTGGCCGGGAGCCGCATCGCCCTCTGCCTGGACACGGGTCACCTGCTCATCGGCGGTGGCGACCCGGTTGCGGTCGCGGTCCACCACCCCGACCGAGTGGGCCACGTGCACCTCAAGGACGTCCGGGTCGACATCGCCCGGCGGGTCCGATCCGGCGAGCTGACGTACACCGACGGCGTCGCGGCCGGCATGTACGTGCCCCTGGGCGAGGGCGACGTCGACGTGGCCGCCATCGTCGGCGCCCTCGAGGGCGCCGGGTATGCCGGGTGGTACGTCCTCGAGCAGGACACCATCCTCTCCGGGCCGCCCGAGGAGACCGGGGTGGACCCGGTCACCGACGTGCGCGCCTCGGTCGAGCACATCGTGTCCCTCGCCGGGAACGGCGCGGTGACCCGGTGAGCGCCTCGTCGTCCCCGCCCACCGCCCCCGACGTCGTGGCCATGGGGCGCACGGGCGTCGACGTCTACCCGCTCCAGCACGGTGTGGGCCTGGAGGACGTGCGCACCTTCGAGAAGTTCCTCGGCGGGAGCGCCACCAACGTGGCCGTCGCCGCCGCGCGCCACGGGCACTCGGTGCGCCTCGTCACCAAGGTCGGCAACGACGCCTTCGGGCGCTACGTGCGGCGGGAGGCCGAGCGGCTCGGCGTCGACCCGGCATCCATCTCAGTTCTTGATGCCGTGGGCCCGCCGACGCCCGTCACCTTCTGCGAGGTCTTCCCGCCGGACCACTTCCCGCTGTGGTTCTACCGGTGGCCGACGGCCCCCGACCTGCTGCTCGAGGAGGCCGACCTCCCGCTGGACGCGATCCGAGGTGCCGGGGTGTTCTGGGCGACGGTCACGGGGCTCTCGCAGGAGCCGTCCCGAGGCACCCACCACGCGGCCTGGCAGGCCCGGGCGCGCACCTCGCACACCGTCCTCGACCTCGACTACCGGCCGATGTTCTGGGAGGACCGGGCGCTGGCCCACGCCGAGGTGGAGCGTGCCCTCGAGCTGGTGACCGTCGCGGTCGGCAACCGTGAGGAGTGCGAGGTCGCCGTCGGTGAGGGGGACCCCCACCGCGCGGCCGACGCCCTGCTCGAGCGTGGCCTCGAGCTGGCCGTCGTCAAGCAGGGCCCGCGCGGGGTGCTCGCCGCCACGCGGGACGAGCGGGTCGAGGTCGAGCCCTTCCCGGTGGAGGTCGTCAACGGCCTCGGCGCGGGGGACGCCTTCGGCGGCGCCCTCGCTCACGGCCTGCTCGAGGGCTGGGGCCTCGAGCGCACCATCCGCTTCGCCAACGTCGCCGGCGCCATGGTCGCCGGCCGGCTCGAGTGCTCGACGGCGATGCCGACGAGCGACGAGGTCGAGGCCGCGCTCGCCGGGGCCCGGGGGTGACCGCCGTGCAGGTGCGGCCCATCGATGTCGCGACGCTCACCGAGCTGCGCGCCCGCGAACCGCGGCGCATCGTGGCGGCGTGGGAGGAGCGCGCCCTTCGCCCGATCCTGCCGGCCGACGGCCGCCTGCTGCTCGTGGCAGCCGACCACCCCGCGCGGGCAGCCCTCGGTGTTCGCGACGACGCGATGGCGATGGCCAGCCGGTCCGACCTGCTCGCCCGGCTCGTCGCCGCGCTCGAGCGCCCCGACGTCGACGGCGTGCTGGGCACCCCCGACGTGCTCGACGACCTCGTCCTCCTCGGCGCACTGGAGGGGAAGGTCGTCGTGGGCTCGATGAACCGTGGCGGCCTCCAGGGCTCGGCCTGGGAGCTCGACGACCGCTTCACCGCGTACACCGCGCGCGAGATCCAGGAGCGCGGGCTCGACGGGGGCAAGATGCTCACCCGGATCGCCCTGGGCGACCCCGGCACCCTCGCCACGCTCGAGGCCTGCGCGGCCGCCGTCACCGCGCTCTCGGCGCACGGTCGGATGGCGATGGTGGAGCCGTTCTGGTCGGTCGTCGAGGACGGCAGGGTCCGCAACCTGCTGGACCCCGACTCGGTGGTCCGCTCGATCCACGTCGCCTCGGGGCTGGGTGCCTCCAGCGCCCACACCTGGCTCAAGCTCCCCGTGGTGGAGGACCTCGCGCGGGTGATGGACGCGACCACCCTTCCCACGCTGCTGCTCGGCGGCGACCCCCAGGGGCCGGCGAGCGAGACGTACGCCGCGTGGGGCCGGGCCCTCGAGCTGCCCGCCGTGCGTGGCCTCGTGGTCGGGCGGGCCCTGCTCTACCCTCGCGACGGCGACGTGGCGGCCGCGGTGGACGTGGCGGCCGACCTCGTGCACGGTGGCGTCGGATGAGCACGGACCCCTGGGGCGGAGCGCGGCTCGAGGTACCCGGCCGCGGCCGGGACAACGAGCGGTACGTGCGCCCCTTCGGCAGCGCCGGCGACGGCGACTACGCCGTCGCCGTCACCCCGACCGCGGCCAGCCCCGTCATGGGGTGGCAGCACACCAGCCTCCGGGTGGCCGTGTGCCCGGCGGGCGGGTGCGTCGAACACGAGAGCGGGGACGAGGAGACCCTGGTCGTCCCCCTCGCCGGCTCCTTCCGGGTCGAGGTGACCGAGGCCGACGGCACCGCCCACGACGTCACCCTCCCCGGCCGCGGAGCCGTCTTCGACGGCCCGACGGACGTCGCCTACGCGGGTCGCGGCTCGCGTCTTCGGGTGTCCGTCGTCGGGCCGGATGCCGGCCGCGTGGCACTGTGCGGCGCCCCCGCCACCAGGCGCACCGAGCCGGTGCCCTTCCGGCACCTCACGGCGTCCGAGGTGCCGGTCGAGCTGCGCGGCGCGGGCCTGGCGAGCAGGGAGGTGCGCGGGATCGGCCTGCCCGACGTCCTCGACGCCGACTCCCTCCTCGTCTGCGAGGTGGTCACCCCGGCCGGCAACTGGAGCTCGTGGCCGCCGCACAAGCACGACGAGGAGCGAGCGGGCGAGGAGACCGAGCTCGAGGAGATCTACTACGTCGAGACTCGCTCGACCGACCCACGAGGCACCGACCCCGTGGGCTACCTCCGCGTCTACGGCACGCCCGAGCGGCCCATGGACGTCGTCGCCGAGGTGCGCACCGGCGACGTGGTCGTCGTGCCCCACGGCTGGCACGGGCCGGCGATCGCCAGCCCCGACGCCGACCTCTACTACCTCAACGTCATGGCCGGCCCCGGCCCTGAGCGGGTCTGGCGGATCTGCGACGACCCGGCCCACGCGTGGGTCCGCGAGGCCTGGGCCGACGAGGACGTCGACCCCCGACTTCCCATGGGAGGCATCCGATGACATCCGGCCCGACGAGCCCCACGGTGCGGCTCACGGTCGCCCAGGCCGTGGTCCGCTTCCTCGCCCGGCAGTGGAGCGAGCGAGACGGCGAGCGCGAGCGGCTCGTGTCGGGGTGCCTCGGCATCTTCGGCCACGGCAACGTCGCCGGGATCGGGCAGGCGCTCCTCGAGGACGAGCTGCGGGCGACCGCCGCGGGTGACGAGCCGGCGCTGCGCTACGTGCTCGGGCGGAACGAGCAGGCGATGGTGCACACGGCGGTCGGCTACGCCAAGCACCGCGACCGGCTCTCGACGTGGGCCGTCACGGCATCCGTCGGCCCCGGCTCGACGAACATGCTCACCGGCGCGGCCCTCGCGACGGTCAACCGCATCCCGGTCCTGCTCCTGCCGTCCGGCACGTTCGCGACCCGGGTGAGCGCCCCGGTGCTCCAGGAGCTCGAGCTGCCGCACGCCGCCGACGTCTCGGTCAACGACGCCTTCCGGCCGCTCTCGCGGTTCTACGACCAGGTCGACCGCCCCGAGCAGCTGCCCGCCGCGCTCCTCGGCGCCATGCGGGTGCTCACCGATCCCGTCGAGACCGGCGCGGTCACCATCTCGCTGCCGCAGGACGTGCAGGCCGAGGCGTTCGACTGGCCCGTCGAGCTGTTCGCCGAGCGCGTCTGGCACGTGGCGCGAACACCGGCGGAGGCCTCCCTGGTCCAGGCCGCGGCGGATGCCGTGCGCTCGGCCCGCCGCCCGCTGGTCGTTGCCGGCGGAGGCGTCCACTACTCCGGAGCCGAGGACGCGCTGGCGGCCTTTGCCGCGGCCACCGGCATCCCGGTCGCCGAGACCCAGGCCGGCAAGGGCTCGCTCCTGCACGGCCATCCACAGCTCGTCGGCGCGGTCGGTTCGACCGGCACGACGGCCGCCAACGTGCTGGCGCGCGAGGCAGACCTCGTTCTCGGAGTGGGGACCCGCTGGTCCGACTTCACGACCGCGTCGCGCACGGCCTTCCGGGATGCCGGGGTCCGCTTCGTCAGCCTCAACGTCGCATCGTTCGACGCCGGCAAGCACAGCGGGCTGCCCCTCGTCGCCGACGCCCGCGAGGGCCTCGCCGCGCTCACCTCGGCCCTCGACGGGTACACGGTCGAGCCGTCGTACGCGGACCGGGTCGCCTCGCTGTGGCAGGAGTGGGACGCGCTGGTGGCCGCGGCGTACGACCCCCCGCCGGAGGTCACCGACCGGCTGGCGCGGGGGGTGCTGACCCAGGCATCGGTCCTCGGTGCGGTCAACGAGCTCACCGAGCCGCGCGACGTCGTCCTCTGCGCGGCCGGCTCGATGCCCGGTGACCTGCACAAGCTCTGGCGCGTGCGCGACCGCAAGGGCTACCACGTCGAGTACGGCTACTCGTGCATGGGCTACGAGATCCCCGGCGCGCTCGGGGTGGCGCTCGCCGACGACACACGGGACGTCTTCGCGATGGTCGGTGACGGCGGCTACCTGATGATGCCGACCGAGCTCGTCGTCGCCGTGCAGGAGCGCGTCAAGGTCGTCGTCGTGCTCGTGCAGAACCACGGCTTCCACTCGATCGGTTCACTGTCCGAAGGGCTCGGGTCGCAGCGCTTCGGGACGAGCTACCAGTTCCGGGACCCGAACGGCCGGCTCGAGGGCGGCTCCCTGCCGGTCGACCTCGCGGCGAACGCGCGCAGCCTCGGCGCGCACGTGATCGAGGTCCACGACCGGCCGGGGCTGTCGGCCGCGATCAGGCAGGCCAAGGCCGCGCCGCGCGACGGCGGGCCGGTCGTCATCCACGTCGAGACCGACCCGCGGGTGCACGCGCCCGGGAGCGACTCCTGGTGGGACGTACCGGTGGCGCAGGTCTCGGCGCTCGACAGCACGCAGGCCGCCGCTGCCGCCTACACCGAGGCGAAGAAGCACCAGCAGCCGTACCTCGCCCCGGCCCGGACGGCGGAGGGCCGAGCATGAGCGCGCCCGTCCTGCGCGTCGGCGTCGTCGGGGTGGGGCTGATGGGCAGCGACCACGCCGAGCGGCTCGCGCAGCGCACCGCGGGTGTCGCCCTCGCCGGCGTGACCGACCCGGACACCGCACGTGCAGTGACGCTGGCGGAGCGCCTCGGGACCGTCGTCCACGACGACGCCCTGTCCCTCATCGCCTCGCCCGACGTCGACGCCGTCGTCCTCGCCTCACCCGGGTTCGTCCACGCGGACCAGGTGCGGGCCTGCCTCGAGCACGGCAAGCCGGTGCTGTGCGAGAAGCCCTTGACGATGGACGTCGAGTCGTCGCTTCGGCTCGTGCAGGCCGAGGCGGCGCTGGGTCGCCGTCTGGTCACGGTGGGGTTCATGCGGCGGTTCGACCCGGAGTACGTCGCGGTCAAGGGGGCCCTCGACTCCGGGGTCCACGGGCGGCTCCTGCTGCTGCACCACGTGCACCGCAACCGCTCGGTGCCCAACGCCGACTTCCGCTCGGAGATGATCGTTCGAGACAGCCTGGTCCACGAGGTCGACGCGTCGAGGTTCCTCTTCGGTCAGGAGGTCGTGGAGGTCACCGTCCTCGCGCCCGCTCCCACCTCGCACGCCGGCCCCGGGGTGCTCGACCCGCAGGTCTCGGTCTTCCGCATGTCCGGTGGCGGCCTCGTGACAACCGAGGTGTTCGTCAACAGCCAGGTCGGCTACGAGGTGCGCTTCGAGGCGGTCGCCGAGTGCGGCAGCCTCACCGCCGGGCTGACGCCGAGCGGGGTGCTCGCGACCCGGGCGACGGCCGACGGGGGCGCCTGGGGCGGGGTCGTGCCGGCGGACTACCGCACCCGCTTCGCCCGCGCGTACGACGTCGAGGTGCAGGCATGGGCGGATGCCGCCCGGGCCGGCCACGCGATCGGGCCGTCCGCCTGGGACGGCTATGCCGCCACCGCCGTGAGCACCGCCGGCATGGAGTCGCTGCGCTCGGGCGGTGCCCCGGTGGCCGTCGGACTCGCCAGGCGACCCGGACTGTACGGCGGGGACCACTGATCCGTGGCCCCACCGGCATCCGGCCGCGCATTCCGCGACAGCGGCGCCTTCTGACACACTGAATCCACCATCTCGCACGACAAGGACCGATACCGTGAGCACCACTCCCACCCGCATCACCCACCTGCTCGGCGGCGCGCCCTGGGAGGGCACGGCCGAACGCACCAGCCCTGTGTTCAACCCGGCGACCGGCGAGCACACCGGCGAGCTCGACCTCGCCTCGGCCGGCTTGGTCGACGAGGTCGTCCGATCCGCCCGAGCCGCCTGGGAGGCTTCGTGGCAGCGGTCCTCCCTGACCCAGCGCACGCAGGTGCTCTTCCGCTTCCGGGAGCTGCTCAACGAGCGCAAGGCCGAGATCGGCGCGCTCATCACGGCCGAGCACGGCAAGGTCGTGTCCGACGCGGTGGGTGAGGTGACCCGCGGACTGGAGGTGGCCGAGTTCGCTTGCGGCATACCGCACCTGCTCAAGGGTGGCTTTTCCGAGAACGTCTCGACCAGGGTCGACGTCTACTCCATCCGGCAGAGCCTGGGAGTGGTCGCCGTGATCAGCCCCTTCAACTTCCCGGCCATGGTGCCGCTCTGGTTCGTCCCGATCGCGATCGCGTGCGGCAACGCCGTCGTCATCAAGCCGAGCGAGAAGGACCCGTCGGCCGTCAACGCCGTCGCCGCACTGTGGAAGGAGGCCGGCCTGCCCGACGGGGTGCTGAACGTCGTGCACGGGGACAAGGAGGCCGTCGACGCGCTGCTCACCCACCCCGACGTCAAGGCCGTGTCCTTCGTCGGCTCCACGCCGGTCGCGCGGTACGTCTACGAGACCGGCACCACCCACGGCAAGCGCGTGCAGGCGCTCGGTGGGGCGAAGAACCACATGCTCGTGCTGCCCGACGCCGACCTCGACCTCGCCGCCGACGCTGCGGTCAACGCGGGCTTCGGCTCGGCCGGCGAGCGCTGCATGGCCATCTCGGCCCTGCTCGCTGTGGAGCCGATCGCCGACGAGCTCGTCGAGAAGATCAAGGACCGCGTCGGCAAGCTCGTGACCGGCGACGGCACGCGCAGCTGCGACATGGGCCCGCTGGTCACCGCGCAGCACCGTGACAAGGTGACCTCCTACCTCGACGCCGGCACGCAGGAGGGGGCCACCCTCGTCGTCGACGGCCGTGGGGGCGACGTCGATGCCGACGGGGACGGCTACTTCCTCCGCCCGACCCTCTTCGACCACGTCACCCCGGAGATGTCGGTGTACCAGGACGAGATCTTCGGCCCGGTGCTGTCGGTGGTGCGCGTGGGGTCGTACGACGAGGGGCTCCGGCTCATCAACGACAACCCCTATGGCAACGGCACGGCCATCTTCACCAACGACGGCGGCGCCGCCCGCCGGTTCCAGAACGAGGTCGAGGTGGGCATGGTCGGCATCAACGTGCCGATCCCGGTGCCGATGGCCTACTACTCGTTCGGTGGCTGGAAGAACTCCCTCTTCGGCGACAGCCACGCCCACGGCATGGAGGGCGTGCACTTCTTCACCCGCGGCAAGGTCGTCACCTCGCGCTGGCTCGACCCGAGCCACGGCGGCATCGAGCTCGGCTTCCCCCAGAACACCTGACCCCCGCCGCGCCTGTCCCGCCCGATCCCGCAACCTCACCTCCGCACCACGACCGTTCCGCTGCGGAGCTGAAGGTCCTGGTGTGATGGCAGGGGTCAGGTGGTGGCGCGCGCGGCGGTCCGGAGCACCCGAGCCAGGGCCCCGAGGTCTCCCCGGGTCGCGACCACCTCGTCGAGGTCGAGGCGCCCGCCCGCAGCGATGAGCGGCCCGGCGGCGCGCACCGGCCGGGCGATGGCCGGGCCGTGGGTGACCCCGCAGGCGGCGACCAGCCGGCCGGCGGCGAACGACAGGACGAGCAGACCGTCCGGGACGTCGACCACCTGCTCCTCCGCGCCGGCCGGTGCCACGCCGATGGACTGCAGCGTCGTGTCGTACTGGTCCGACCACCACCACGGCACGTCGGTGAAGCTGTCGTCCTGCCCGAGCATGGCGTGCGCCGCCACCTCACCCTGCCGTCCGGCTGCGGAGAACGACTCCAGCCGGATGCCGTGCGCGTCGCCCGGCCGCCGCATCCGCACCGCGTCGCCCGCGGCGAACACGGCTGGGTGCGACGTCCGGCCCGAGCCGTCGACCACGATGCCGTCGTCGCACCGCAGCCCGGCCCGGCGGGCGAGGTGCTCGCGCGGCACGATGCCGATCCCGACCACCACGGCATCCGCCGGCAGGAGGGTTCCGTCGTCGAGCCGGACGCCGGTGACGGTGCCGTCGGGCGCGCGCTCCACGGCATCCGGATGCGCTCCAGTGCGGATGCGGACGCCGTGCCCCGCGTGCACGTCGGCGAGCCAGCCGGCGACCGGAGCCGGGACGCCCCGGCCGAGCACTCGCTGCGCCGCCTCCACGACCTCGACGTCGACGCCCCGGGTGGCCGCCGAGGCCGCCACCTCCAGGCCGATGACGCCGCCACCGACGACGACGAGACGCCGCACCCAGCCGAGTGCGTCGTGGATGGCACGGGCATCGGTGACGTCGCGAAGATGGTGCACGCCGGGCCCTCCGGCCCCGGCGACCGTGAGCCGGCGCGGCTCGGCACCTGGCGCGAGCACCACCCCGGAGTAGGTGAGTGGCACACCGGCCGCCGTGGTGAGCGTCCGGGCGTCCGGGTCGAGGGCGACGACCTCGGTGCCGGTGCGCACCTCGATGCGGGCCCGCCAGTCGGCCGTGGCCGGCCACACCCCGGGCACGGGCGCGTCGGCGCGGAGCAGGACCTCGGTCGACAGCACGGTGCGGTCGTAGGGTGGCCGGTCCTCGGCGGTGAGCACCACCACGTCCGCGCCGGCGGCCGCGAGGGCCCGGGCGGCCGCACCCGCGGCGGGACCGCCCCCGACGACGGCATACGGATCCTGCGGCATGCCGATCACGGTAACCGCACGTCGGGTGAGGCCCGGAGCCGGCGCCCGGGCGCGCCTCAGCCCAGGAGGAGGACGGCGGCCGACAGGGCGGAGGCGAGCAGCACCGCGAGGTCGAAGGTGCGCTGGCTGATCAGCCGCACGGTCGCGTACCCCAGCAGGCCGCCGGCGAGCACCGCGGGGGAGAGGAGGGCCGCACGCGCCACGTCGTCGAGGTGGAGCAGGCCCAGTGCCACGGAGAACGGCACCTTCACGAGGTTGACGATGAGGAAGAACCACGCGTTCGTGCCCACGAACCGGCGCTTGTCGACGCCAGCCGCCGACAGGTAGAGGGTCATGACGGCGCCGGCGGCGTTGGCGGTCATCGTGGTGAAGCCCATGGCAGTGCCCGCGGCCCAGGCCGCCACCGGGTGCCGGTGCGCCTGGGAGGTCTCTCCCTCGGAGCTCCGGGCCTTGACCACCAGCTGGAGGAGCAGGAGCACCAGGAGCACCGCCCCGATCGAGCGGCGCAACGTCGTGTCGTCGACCGCCCGCAGGAAGAGCGTGCCGAGGACGAGGCCCGGGACGACCGCCGGAAGCAGCCGCCGGATCAGCGACCAGTCCGGGTCGCGGCGGTAGTGCCAGCAGGCGATGACGTCACCCACGATGAGTACGGCCAGGATGGCCGCGGTCGACTCCCGTGCCGGGAGCAGGGTCGCGAAGATCGCCACTGCGACGACTGCCAGCCCGCCGATCGCGGTCTTGGAGAACCCGATCAGGAGCCCGGCGACCGCCATGAGGACCGCCGTGGCGAGGGAGCCACCGAGCAGCTCCACCCGACCTCCCGGCATCCGTCGTGCAACGAACCTCTGCTAGCAGACCCTGGGTACCGAACCACACGGTGCACCATGTGGGCAGCGACCGAAGGTCTGCTAGCAGAGGTTAGGGTCCCGGGCGCCCCTGGCGGCGTGACTCAGAAGCGGCCGAGCGACTTCTTCGTCCAGGCCTTCTTCGCCGCGAGCCGCACGATGTCGCGCCGGCGACGGCCGTCCACCTTGTTCGGCAGCGACAGCTGCACGACCTTCCAGTAGACCGAGGCGGCCTGCTTGGCGAGGTTGCCCTCGACGTACGGCAGGTCGTAGCGGGCCATGAGGTCCTTGATCCGCGGGGCGATCTCGGCGTACCTGTTGCTCGGCATGTCCGGGTACAGGTGGTGCTCGATCTGGTGGCTGAGGTTGCCGGTCATCACGTGCATGGCCTTCGAGCCGCTGATGTTGCCCGAGCCCAGCATCTGCCGCACGTACCACTCGCCACGGGTCTCGCCCTCGATGGACGTCTTCTCGAACGTCGCGATGCCGGGGGGGAAGTGACCGCAGATGATGACCGTGTTGGTCCACAGGTTGCGCACGAGGTTGGCGACGACGTTGGCGGTGAGCGTGGTCCGCGCCGAGCCGGTCGCCATCGACAGCGCCGGGTGCACGACGTAGTCCTTCGTCGCCTGGCGCCTGATCTTGTCGACGACCTCCTTGGCGTCGCGCCGGAACTTCGCCTTCTCCTCCTCGCTCATCCGCTTCTTCGTCGCCACGTAGCGACCGAGCTCGAGGTCGTAGGCGGCGATGGAGTACTCGAAGAGCAGGGCGTTGCCCACGTGCCAGATCGGCTGGAAGAGGAAGAAGAGGTTCCACTTCTGGTCCTCGTCGACGCGCAGGATGCCGTAGCCGAGGTCGTTGTCCCGGCCGAGCACGTTGGTGAACGTGTGGTGGATCTCGTTGTGGCTGTGCTTCCACTGCGACGAGGGGCTGGCGTTGTCCCACTCCCACGCGGTCGAGTGGATCTTCGGGTCACGCATCCAGTCCCACTGGCCGTGCATGACGTTGTGGCCGATCTCCATGTTCTCGAGGATCTTGGCCACCGACAGTCCGGCAGTTCCGAGCCACCAGGCCGGGCGAATGCCCTTGACCTTGACGCCCGAGAACAGCAGCACGGCGCGGCTGCCCATCTCGAGGTAGCGCTGGGCCCGAATGACCTTGCGGATGTAGGCGGCGTCACGGGCGCCGCGGCTGTCCATGACCTCCTTGCGCAGGGCGTCCAGCTCGACCCCGATCGCCTCGATGTCCTCGGGTGTGAGGTGGGCGTCGGCGTTCGGCCTGCCGGACCTCTTCAGCGCCGGCCGTGCCGGTCGCGGTGCCTCGCTGGTCACGGAGAGGCGAGGGTTGATGCCGTGGGGCTTGCTCGAGGCGTGCTCGGCGCCGCTGTGGTGCGCCTCGGTGGGGGAGATGGCTCGGCGCTCGGGGGCGAGGGTCATGGGGTGTCCTTCCGGTCTCGCTCGGGCAGTCGGGTCGTGCTCTGACGTGTACCCCGATCGACCAATTGGTCGATGTGGGTACAGCGGGGGCTACAGCTCGATGTCACAGGAACCGGCGACGGCGTTGACGCAGGTCTGCACGGGAAGCTCGTCGCCGGGCTCGACGACGGTGACGTCACCGGTACGCAGGTCGCGCACGGCGCCCTGCCGCATGGTGACGACGCAGCCGAAGCAGATGCCCATGCGGCATCCGCTCGGCATGAGGACGCCGGCGTCCTCACCGGCGTCGAGGATGGGAGTGGACCCGTCGGCGTCGACGGTGACGTCGCTGGAGAGGAAGGTGATCTCGCCGCCCTCGCCCGGCTCGACGACCGTGGGGCGGAAGCGCTCTGTGTGCAGGCGGTCGGCGACGCCGGCCCCGGCCCAGTGCGCCTCGGCGGCGTCGAGCAGGCCGGTGGGCCCGCAGGTCCAGGCCTCCCGCTCCCGCCAGTCGGGCACGAGGTGGTCGAGCCGCGCCAGGTCGAGCATGCCGTGCTCGTCGTCGAGGTTGACCGAGAGTGCGAGGCGACCGCTCGTGGAGTACCCGTCCAGCTCGCCCGCGAAGAGAACGTCGGCCGCGGAGGGGGCGCAGTGCACCTGTGCGACGTCGGCCAGCTCGTCGAGGTGGTTGCGGAGCATGCCCATGATGGGCGTGATGCCGCTGCCCGCGGTGAGGAAGAGCACCTTCGCCGGGGCGGGGTCCGGCAGGGTGAAGTCCCCTGTGGCCTGGTCGAGCATGACGAGGGTGCCGGGGCGAGCGGCCCGCACCAGGTGGTTCGAGACCTTGCCGTCGGGGATGGCCTTGGCTGTGATCGCGATGCAGTCCGCCGGGATGCCGGCCGCCGGCGAGCCGTCGGCGCGGTGGGTCAGGCTGTACGCCCGCCAGTGACGCACGCCGTCGATGTCGATGCCGATCCGGATGTACTGCCCGGGCACATGCCCGAGCCAGCCGCGCCCGGGCCGGAGGACGACCGTCACGGCATCCGCGGTCTCGGGGCGGACGTCGACGATGCGCGCGCGCAGGTCGGCGCCCGAGCGCAGGGGGTCGAGCAGGTCGAGGTAGTCCTCCGGGACGAGCGGAGTGGCGAGCAGCTCCGCCACCCGGCGGCCGCTGCGCAGGAGCGTGCGGACCGGGCCGGATGCCGTCGGCGCGCCCAGTCGGGCGCGCGGCATCCCGGCTCTCGGGGTCGGTCGGTCGACGGTGGGTGCGCTCACATACCGGAGCGTAACCTACGCGACCGTAACCTACGAAAACGTAACCACAGGGTGGTCTCAGGCGCGAAGGACCGTGACGGCGGCGACCACGCGTCCCCTCAGTGACCAATAGGTCACTGAGGGGACGGCTTGGTTGTACCTGGAGTGACCTATTGGTCGATGGGGGTACGGGTGGGTGTACCTGGAGTGACCTATTGGTCGATGGGGGGACGGAGTCAGTGGTCACCGGCCATGAGCCGGCCGATCTCGGTGCGGTCGGCGCCGACGCACGCCATCTCGGCCACCACCTTCCCACCGTGGACGACCGCGATCCGGTCGGCGAGGGACAGGATCTCGTCGAGCTCCGCCGACACGAGGAGCACGGCGGCGCCGGCATCGCGGGCGTCGACGATCCGGCGGTGGATGAACTCGATCGACCCGACGTCGACACCGCGGGTCGGCTGGGCGGCCATGAGCAACCGGGGCTTGGAGGACATCTCGCGGGCGACGACGACCTTCTGCTTGTTGCCCCCGGAGAGCGAGGCCGCGCTCTGGGCGGCGCTCGAGGAGCGGATGTCGAACTCGGTGCGCACCGCCTCGGCGTGCTCGCGCACGGCGTCGAACTGCCGCACCCCGTTCCGGGCGTAAGGGGCCTGGTCGAACTCGTTGAGCACGAGGTTGTCCGCGATGGAGTAGGCGGCGACGAGCCCGTGCTTCTCGCGGTCCTCCGGGATGTGGCCGACCCCGGCGTGGTGCGTCTGGTGCGGGTTGGCCCTGGTGAGGTCCAGGTCGCCGAGCGTCATCTGGCCCGAGACCACCTTGCGCATCCCGGCGAGGGCCTCGACGAGCTCGCGCTGGCCGTTCCCCTCGACGCCGGCCACCCCGACGATCTCACCGGCGCGCACCTCGAGGGTGAAGCCGTTGACCGCGGGCAGGTCGCGGTCGTCCTTGACGTGCAGGTCGGTGATCTGCAGGACGACATCGGCGGGGGTTGCCACGTCCTTGTCGATCGAGAGGACGACCTCGCGGCCCACCATGAGGGTTGCCAGCTCCCTCGCGTCGGTGTTCTTGGTCTCGACCTCACCGCACACGGTTCCCTGGCGCAGGACGTACACCCGGTCCGAGACCGCGAGCACCTCGCGCAGCTTGTGCGTGATGAACACGATGGACGTGCCCGCGTCGGCGAGCTCCTGCATGACCCCGAGGAGCTCGTCGGTCTCCTGGGGCGTGAGGACGGCGGTCGGCTCGTCGAGGATGAGCAGGTCGACCTTGCGCGAGAGCGCCTTGAGGATCTCGACACGCTGCTGGGTGCCGACCGGCAGGTCCTCGACCTCACTGTCGGGGTCCACCTTCAGCCCGTGCTTCTCGGAGAGGGTGCGCACCATCTCGCGGGCAGCCTGCAGGTCGAGCACCCCGCCACCGCGGGTCGGCTCGTGACCCAGCATGAGGTTCTCCGCGACGGTCATGACGGGCACGAGCTGGAAGTGCTGGTGGACCATGCCGATGCCACGCCGGATGGCGTCGCGAGGGTCCTTGATGGGTGTGGTGTCACCCTTGACGCTCACCGTGCCGGAGTCGGGGGTGAAGAGGCCGAAGATCTGGTTGACCAGGGTGGACTTTCCCGCGCCGTTCTCGCCGAGGAGGGCGACGATCTCGCCGCGTCGCACGTGGAGGCTGATGTCCCGGTTCGCCCGGACGCTGCCGAAGCTCTTCGACAGCCCCTCGATCTCGAGGAGGACCTCACCGACGACCCCCTCGCCGAAGCCGGACTTCTCGGGCGGCAGCTCGAGGACTGCCTCCGTCGTGACGATCGCCTCCAGGTGCTCCGGGTTCGTGTCGACGGCCACCGGCTTCGGGTGGTACTCGCGTTCTTCCGGCATCACTGATCTCCCTTGATGTAGGGCTGTCCGACGGCGGCCGGTGCCCTGACCCGGCCCGCGGCCACCGCGAGCACGATGATCGTCACCACGAAGGGCAGCGTGCCGGTCAGCTGCGGGGGCACGTCGATGTTGCCGGACTGCTGCAGCTGTGAGGCGACCGCGTTGACGAAGCCGAAGAAGATCGCCATGACGAACGCGCGGAGCGGTCGCCACGCGCCCATGATCATGATGGCGAGGGCGAGGAAGCCGCGCCCCGCGACCATGTTGCGCTCGAACGACGACGAGGCGTCCATCGAGAGGTAGACGCCCGCGCAGCCGGCGAGCGCACCGGCCAGGGTGACGTTGGCCAGCCGCAGCCACTCGACCTTCACACCAGCGGTGTCGGCCGCGGAGGGGTACTCGCCCACGGAGCGGGTCCGCAGGCCCCAGCGAGTCCTGAACAGGGCGAGGTGGACACCGATCGCGGCGAGGATCGCGAGCATCGCGAAGATGCTCGTGCCAGTGAAGAAGACATCGCCGATCAGCGGGATGGAGGACAGCAGCGGGATGTCGAAGCTCGGCATCAGCCCCGGGAGCTGCTGGCCGGGCGTGTAGTAGAACGACGTGATGCCGGTCGCCACGATGTTGAGCACGACACCGGCGATGATCTGGTCCATCCGCCACTTGACGCTCGTCCAGGCGAGGAAGCCACCGAGGATGAGGCCGCTCCCGATGCCCGCGAGGACGCCGACGACGAGGGATCCGCTGTAGGCGGCCGCGAAGAACCCGGCGAAGGCCGCGACGAGCATCTGCCCCTCGATGCCGATGTTCACCACGCCCGAGCGCTCGCCGATGACGCCGACGAGGGCGGCGAGGACGAGCGGGATGGCGTAGCCCCAGGCGGAGGCGTACATGCTCGGCGCGATGTCCTTCCGGGCGTAGTAGAAGACGTAGGCGGCGACCAGGACGACCACCGTGATGATCAATGTCGTGCGGTTCCTGGCGATCCACTCGGTGCTCATGTCAGTTGCCCCAGCTCGTCGACGCGGCGCTCACCTTGTCGGCCCGGCTCCGGAAGATCCACCTGCCGAGGACGGGGATGGAGACCATGAGCAGGATGATGGCGAGCAGCAGGTCGACGACCTCCGGCGCGATGCCGGTGGCGAACTGCAGGCCGGCTGCACCGGTGCGCAGGATCCCGACGAGGAACGCCGCCGGGATCGTCGCGAGCGGGTTGGCCCGGGCGAGGAGCGCGATCGTGATGCCGTCGAAGCCGAGGGTGCCGCCGACCGCCGGCTCGAACGCGTAGAGGGTTCCTTCCGCCTCGAGGGCCCCGGCGAGCCCGGCGAGCCCGCCCGCGAGCACCATCGACAGGATGACGATCCGGGTGATCGAGATGCCGGCATAGCCTGCTGCGTGCTTGTTGGCCCCGACGGTGTTGAAACGGAATCCGAGGGTCGTCCGGGAGAGCATCCACCAGCAGACCCCGGCGAGCACCACGGCGATGAGGAACCCGATGGGGATGCCGCCCACAGCGCCCACGCGGGCGGCCTCCGGGATGTCCTCCGTCTGGGGGATGCCGCTGGTCTTCGACGCCTCGGCCTGGAGCGGACCGAGGACGAGCCACCACGTCACGCCTGCCGCGATGTAGTTCAGCATGATCGTCGTGATGACCTCGTGGACCCCTCGGGTCGCCTTGAGGACACCGGCGATCCAGCCGATGAAGGCACCGGCGATCACACCGGCGACCATGCCGAGGACAGCGCCCAGGATGCCGAGCCCACCGGCCGCGTAGGCGACCCACGCACCGAACATCGCACCGAAGATCAGCTGGCCCTGCCCACCGATGTTGAACAGACCGACCCGGAGCGGGAGCACGACGGCGAGCCCGGTGAGGATCAGTGGAGCGGTCTTCTGCAGGGTGCGGGTGAGGCCGTCCGGGACGAACAGCGCCTCTCGGAGGAGGGTCTCGTAGGCGTACCAGGGGTTCACCCCCTGGTTCCGGATCAACGCGGCGCCGACCAGCAGGGCGATGACCAGGGCGACGACGATGACGACGAAGCTCTGGTGGGTGAGGAGGTAGGCCAGGGGTGGGGACGGGGTCTTGTCGGCCGGTGGCGGCGTCTTGGGCGGCGGCGGCGCTGCCTGCTCGGCCACCGTGGGTGTCTCGGACATGTGACTCCAATGTCGGTCGGTGCCCACAGTGTTGCGCGTCGCGGCCCCGGGGCAAAGGGGCGCGGACGGCCCGGCGGAACGACGCACCGGGGGCGGGCACCCGGGTGGGTGCCCGCCCCCGACGTCGAGGCGTGGGTCACGCGTGCGCGGAACTCACGGTCTCGGGTGTCAGAGCGTGACGCCGGTCTTCAGCGTGCCCGCCTCCATCTGCTTCACGACCTCGTCGACCTTGGCCTTGACGTCGGCCGGGACGACGTCCTCGAAGTCGTGGTACGGCGCGAGCCCGGCCTTGCCCATGCTCGTCAGCTCGGTGAAGTCGCCGTCCTTGGCCTTGACCACGGTCTCGGTGACGGCCTCGGTGATGAGCTTCATCGCCGAGGTGATGAGGCACGGCTGCGCGGCCGGGACGGTCTCCCACTGGTCCGTGTCGACACCGATGCAGAACTTGTCGGTGCCTGCACCGGAGGCCTTCGCGACCTCCTGGAGCGCGCCGTTGCCGGTGTTGCCGCCGGCGCCGAAGATGATGTCGGCACCCTGGGCGAGCTGCTTCTTCGCCTCGCCCGCACCCCACACCGGGTCGTTGAACGCCGTCTCACCGGCGGGGTGGTAGACCGTCGTGACGGCGACGCTCGGGTTGGCGGCCTTCGCACCCGCCTCGAAGCCCTTGGCGAACTTCTGGACCGGGGCGATCTCCTGCCCGAGGACCTGGCCGAGCTTGTTCGTCTTGGTCATCAGCCCAGCGAGGTAGCCGGCGCCGTAGCCCGACTGGTCCTCGGGGAAGAGGATCCCGGTGAGGTTCTTCGCGGTGACCTTGGCCGGGTCGAAGAACTGGTCGACGCCGATGAAGCGGGTCTCCGGGCTCGCGGCGGCGGCCTCGGCCGTCGCGGCGGTCATGAGGAAGCCGACCGTGACGACCGCGTCGTACTTCTTGTTGGTGAACTGCGCCATGTTCGAGGCGTAGTCCTTAGCGTCCTGGGTCTCGACGTACTTGTAGAAGCCCTTGGTCTGCTCGGCGGCCGCCATGGCGCCCTCGTGCGCGGACTGGTTGAACGACTTGTCGTCGACCTTGCCCGTGTCGGTCACGAGGCCGATGCAGAAGACCTCCGCGTCAGCGCACTGGGAGTCGTCTGTTGGGGCCCCTTCGGCAGCGGTGCCGGACGCGGCGGGGGTGTCGGTGTTGCCCGTGCTGCCGCCACAGCCGGCCAGGGCGAGGGCGAGCGCCGCGGGCGCCGCCACCAGGTAACGCGTGGACTTCATGAAGGATCTCCTTGGATGGGGTCAGACGGTGCAGATGCTACGTCGTGCGATGCGCTGCTGACGGGCCCCCTGAGTGTCGTTGCCGGGTTGTGACCTCGCTAGAGGGGGGTGGTGACGAGAAGCACACGTGTGGACTGGCGACTGTCACCAACCCGGGGTGGCGGACCACCCGGCATCCACGAGGACAGTGGTGCCGGTGATGCCAGATGCGGCGCCTGAGGCGAGGAAGGCCACGGTCGCCGCCACCTCGTCCGCCGTCACGGGGCGCCCCAGGGCGGACGCGTGGCGCCAGCGCTCGACACCCTCGGGCCACGCCTCCTCCAGCCCGTCGCGTGCCACGAGTCCCGGTGCGACGGCCACGACCCGGATGCCCCGTGGCCCCAGCTCGGATGCCGCCGCGGCCGTGAGGTGGTGCAGTGCCGCCTTGGCGACGGCATACGGGGTGTGGGTCGGGGTCGGGCGCAGGCCCTCGATCGAGCCGACGACCACGATGACGCCCCCGGCGCGCAGCCGCGCCGCCGACCGGTGGAGCAGCGCGGTCGTCGGGCGCATCCCGGACCGGTGGATCGCGTCCCACGCGGCGGTGTCCAGGTCGTCCCAGGGGACGTGGTCCTGCGGGAAGGCGTTCAGCACGACGACGGACACCGCTCCCAGGGCCTCCTCGCAGCGGTCCAGGAGGTCGTCGCACGTGGCATCCAGGTCGGCGGCGGCATCGACGTCCAGGTCGGCCTGCAGGGCGACGGCCCGCCTAGCCTGCCTCCGCACCTCGTCCACCACCCCGGCCGCCCCGGCCGGGTCCCCGCGGTAGTGGACGCCGACGTCCTGGCCGGCTGCCGCGAGGGCGACCGCGACGGCCCGGCCCACGCCACCACTGGCACCGGTGACGAGCGCACTCACCGCATCCGCCCGACCGGCTCGTCGCGGGTGAGGAGCGAGATCTCGGTCGCGTACGCCGGATAGCTGCGCACCAGCTCGTCGCGCCGACCGATCTCGAAGTGTTCCGGGCGGAACGCGGGTGAGCACCAGCACGACAGGAGGGTCCAGGCGCCGAGGGTCGAGGCCCCCATCCAGGTGCCGCTCCGGACGAGGAACTGAGTGGCCTGGGGACCCACGTAGTTGAGCACTCCCGAACCACCGGGACGCAGGCGGAGCAGCGCGGCCGGTGCACCGTCGAGCCACTGCCAGCCCTCGTCGATCGTGAGGCGGTGCATCGCGGAGAACCCGTCGGGGCGGTCGGTGAGCAGGACGGTGATCGCGTTCAGCGCCTGGGTCCGCGGGCCGGCCACGAACCACGCCCCCTCCTCGGGGATCGGCTGCATCCCCAGGCGCGTGATGACCTCGTCGGCGGTCTCCTCGCTCACCGTGCCGCCACCCCCGATCACCGCCGGCCCGCCGCGGCCCAGGCGTCCTCACCACGGTCGCGGGCCCGGGCGAGCAGCGCAGGCGTGTCGACCCGCGTGCTGCGACGGTGTCGGACGACGGGCACCCCGTCGACGAGGACGTCGGTCACGTCACCGCGCCCCGCTGCGAAGACGAGCAGTGCCTCGACGTCGTGGACGGGGACCAGGTGGGCGGCCTCGAGGTCAAGGAGCACGAGGTCGGCGCGCTTGCCCACCTCAACCGAGCCGATGAGCGCGCCCAGCCCCAGGGCTTCGGCCCCCTCGATGGTCGCCGCCCGCAGCACGTCGGTGGCGCTCGCCACGTCGGCCCGCCCGCTCGTGAGCCGGGCGAGCAGGGCGGCCTGGCGCATGACCTGCCACATGTCCAGGTCGTTCGAGCTGCAGGGGCCGTCGGTGCCCAGCCCGACGCGGATGCCGCTCGCCCGCTGCCGCTCCCACTGCAGTGCGCCGCTGGCGAGCTTCAGGTTGGACCCGGGGGCGTGGGCAACGGTCGCGGCGCCCTCCGCCAGCAGGGCGAGGTCACCGGCGCTGAGGTGCACGCCATGGCCGAGCACCAGCGGCAGGTCGGGCGAGATCCACCCCGCGCGGTGGAGCAGCTCGGTCGGCGTCGCGTCGTACCTGTCGCGGATTCCGGCGTTCTCGTCGGCGTTCTCGGACACGTGGGTCGACAGCAGGCCCGAGCGGTCGCCGCCCGCCAGGAGCCGGCGAAGGGCGCCGACCACCTCGGTCAGGCCCTGGGGGGAGCAGGTGTAGGTCGCGTGCGGCATGGCCGCCACCGGTACCTCGGGGCCGCCGATCGCGTCGAGCAGAGCCGGCCAGGCGCGCAGGTTGTCGAGGCGCTCCTCCCAGGTGAGCCCGTCCGGGCCCGGGCCGTCGAAGAAGACGGGGCCGATGACGTGGCGACTGCCGGCCGTGACCGCCCCGCGGTGCGCGGCCTCGTGGTGGAAGTACATGTCCAGCTGGGTGGTGCAGCCCCCGAGCAGCGACTCGACGGCACCGAGGGTGGCGCCCAGCTCGACCGTGTCGGGGTCCATGACGGCTTCCTCGGCGGCCCACACCCGGGTGAGGAAGCCCTGGAGGTCGACGTTCTCGGCGAGACCGCGCAGGAGGGTCATCGGGAGGTGGGTGTGGAGGTTGACGAGTCCGGGCATCAGGAGCCTGCCGCGGGCGTCGATGACGGTGACGTCTGCTGCGTCGCCTTCGGCTGCGCGACGGTCGCTCAGGTGCTGATCGGGGTCGCCGTCCGCTCCAGCGGATCCATCGTGCGGCCGCAGTCCATCCGCACTCCCTCGCTGGCGCTCGGTCGCGCTCCCGCCAGACCCAGCCAGCGGCCGCAGCGATGGACGCGCTTGCGCGGCCGACTTCGGCCCGTGAGTCGGGTCACCGCCCGCTTGTCCGATGTCGCGGATGACGCCGTCCTCGACCACGACGGTGGTGTTGCGGAGGACGGTGTCGACCTCGTCGACGGTGACGAGGTAGGAGGCGTTCTCGATGACGACGCGGGTCATGCGGGAAGCTCGTCCGGGTCGGGGAAGGTGGCGCGGGTGTGGACCAGCTCGTCGAGCACGGCGAGGACGTCGGCCGAGGTCGCCGCGAGGACCTCCGAGATCTCCGCCAGGGTGATGGGTTCGTCGCTGTCGCCCACGCCGGAGGCCGGGTTGACGACGAGGGAGATCGCGGCGTACCGCAGCCCCGCCTCGAGGGCGAGGGTGACCTCCGGGACACCGGTCATCCCGGCCACGTCGGCACCCGCGAGGCGGGCCAGGCGGATCTCCGCGCGGGTCTCGAACCGCGGTCCCTCGAAGGCCGCGTAGACACCGCCGTCGCGGATGGCCCGGCCCGCCGCCGCCGCGGCGTCGAGGATCTCCCGACGCAGGGCCGGGTGGTACGGCGTGAGCACGTCGGTGTGCACGACGCCCTCGGGCCCGGAGCCGTCGAAGAACGTGACCGGCCGCTGTCGCGTGAAGTCGACGAAGTCGTCCAGGCAGAGCAGGTCCCCCGCACGCAGCTCCGGGTCGATGCTGCCGGTCACGTTGACCGCGACGACGTCCCGCACCCCGAGGTCGGCCAGCGCGCGGATGTTGGCCCGGTAGTTGACCAGGTGCGGCGGCACGGAGTGGCCGGGACCGTGCCGCGTGAGGAAGACGACGGGGACGCCGTGCCACGTGCCCCGGGTGACCGCAGCCTCACCGAACACCGTCGGGACGGTGTGGGCCGTGGCGTCGTCGAGGGCCGCGAGGTCGTAGAACCCGGTGCCCGCGACGACGCCCAGGGGAGCTCGCGTCATGAGCGGCCACGTTACCGTCGTGAGGGCGGTGGCAGGATGCCGTGCATGCGAGCACGGGTGGCCATCGCCGCGACCGGGCCCGTGTCGCTGGGCGCGGCGGAGCACGCCGCCCGGGCCGGCGGGAACGCCGTCGACATCGCCGTGGCCGCCGCCCTGGCGGCCATGAGCACCGAGCCCGGCATCGTGTCCCTGGCCGGCGGGGCCTTCGTGTCGGCCTGGGTCGCCGGCGGCGAACCGGTGGTCATCGACGGGAACGTCGAGATGCCGGGCCGAGGGCTGCCGACCGACCGCTTCGGCTCGGGCGTCCGAGATGTCCACACCGACTACGGGGGCGGTGTCCGGATGGGCGCCGGGCACGGGTCGGTCGCGACGCCGGGTGCCGTGACCGCCTGCGAGGTCGCCGTCGAAGAGCTGGGGCGGCTGCCGTGGGCCGATGTCGTCGCGCCGTCGGCCGCCGCCTGCCGGGCCGGCTACCGGATCGGTGGGGCGGCCGCCCGGTACCTGTCCTTCACCGCAGGGCCCCTGTTCGGCACCGACCCGGAGGCGCACCGCGTCGTCACCCGCCCCGACGGCTCCCCGCTCGAGGCCGGCGACCTGGCCACGAACCACCCCCTGGCCGAGGTGCTCGACCTCGTCGCCCGGGAGGGCGCCTCGGTGCTGGGCACCGGCGAGGTGGGGCGGGCCATGGTCGAGGACATGGAGCAGCACGGCGGCCTCGTGACGCACCGGGACCTCGCGGAGTACACCCCGCTCGTCCGGCCGCCCGTGCGCCGCGACGTGGGCGACTGGGACCTCGCGGTCAACCCGCCCCCGTCGGTCGGCGGGCCGATGCTGGCCGTCATGCTCGGCGAGCTGGGACGTCGGGGGAACTGGCACTGGCCGGACATCGTCGAGATCCAGCGTGCGGTGCTCAGCTACCGCGTGCGCGTGCACGACCTGGCCCATGACCTCGATGCGGCCGGCCACGAGCTGCTGCTCACCGTCGACCGCCACGGCCTGGCGGGTCTGCCGACGAGCGCGAGCACGGCGAACGTCTCCGTCGTCGACGGCGACGGCACCGCGTGCGCGGTCACCATGTCGAGCGGCTACGGCGCCGGGATCACCGTGCCCGGCACCGGCATGCTCCTCAACAACGCGCTCGGAGAGCCCGAGCTCAACAGGCTGGGGCTCCACCAGCTGGTCCCGGGCACCCGGCTGCCGTCGAACATGGCGCCCACCACGGGGCGAACCGCCGACGGCCGCGTCCTCGCCATCGGGTCGCCCGGTGCCGACCGCATCACGACCGCGCTCATGCTCGTGCTCGGGCAGGGCTGCCTGCACGGCGCCGACCTGCGGCACGCCATCGAGGCGCCGCGCCTGCACGTGCGGTTCGACACGGACGGGGTCCCGGTCGTCGACCACGAGAGCGACCCACTCATCGCGAGCGCCGTCGCGGCGGCAGGGCTGCGCGCGGTCGACCACGGCATCCGGCAGATGTACTTCGGCGGGGTGGGGGCCGCATACCGGCGCCAGGACGGCGAGCTCGAGGCAGCCGGAGATCCCCGGCGCGAGGCAGCGGTGGCGGTCCTCGACCTGCCGTGAGGCCCTTCCGTGGAAGCGGAGTCCTTGCCGGTTCATGACCCAGGGCCGGTTGGGTAAAGGGCGCGCCGGGTGCAGGTAAAAGATTGGTCAGGACTGCGAACGCGGCCTGGGACCAAGGCAGTTCCCGTGATCCACTGTCGCGGCGCCACGCCTACCGGCTGGCCTTCTCCCATGTCCGACAGGATCCCCGATGACACCATCCGTACCCCGACGCGCGCGCGTGGCCCTCGCCTCGCTCGCCGCCGCGGCGCTCGCCACGGGCGCCATCAGCACGACCGCCACCGCCGCCGAGCCGACGGCGCCCACCGCCCCCACCGCCACCGCGGAGAAGGGGACGCTCAAGAAGGCCGACCGCAAGGACAAGCTCGGCTCCCACGACCGCACCCTGCTCGCCCAGGCGCAGGCCAAGGGTGAGAAGCGGGTGACCGTCATGCTCGCGACGACGAAGGACTCCGCCAAGGCGGTCGCCGCCGAGGTCACGGCGGCCGGCGGCTTTGCGGCCACGGTGAGCGACCGTTACGGCTACGTCAGCGCGACGGTGCCCACCGACAAGGTGGATGCCGTCGCGAAGTCCGCTGCGGTCCTGGCGGTCGACCTCAACGAGTCGATCCCGCTCCCCAAGCCGGAGACGGCCGGCGCCGGTGAGGCCGCCACGGCCGCCCTGTCGGGCCCGGGTAAGGACACCCCGGACGACAACCCCTACATGCCGACCCGCGACATCGGGTCCGTGGACTTCAAGGCGGCGAATCCCACGTGGGACGGCCGGGGCGTCACGATCGGCATCATCGACTCCGGTGTCGACCTCGACCACCCGGCGCTCCAGAAGACGACGACCGGCGAGCGCAAGATCGTCGACTGGGTCACCGGCACGCACCCCCTCCTCGAGAGCGACGGGTCGTGGCGCGCGATGCTGACCAACGTCAAGGGCCCCGCGTTCTCCGTGCCGGGCATCACCGGCACGTGGACCGCGCCGGACTCCGGCCACTACCGCTTCAACCGCGTCTCCGAGAGCATCTCGG
This sequence comes from uncultured Actinomycetota bacterium, assembly GCA_963763015.1. GTDB lineage: Bacteria > Actinomycetota > Actinomycetes > Actinomycetales > Dermatophilaceae > Fodinibacter. The sequence continues at coordinate 94,543 of CAVXML010000011.1, forward strand.
CCAACGACGAGGCGGCGGGGGACTTCAACCGCGACGGTGACACGACCGACCGCTGGGGCGTCCTCTACAACGAGGACAGCAACGACATCTGGGTCGACGCCAACCAGGACCAGGTCTTCTCCGCGTCCGAGAGGATGCGGCCGTACAAGGAGAAGTTCGACATCGGGCACTTCGGGGTGGACAAGCCGTCCACCGCGGTCGCCGAGTCGATGCCGTTCGTCGTCGAGTTCCGCGAGGACGTGGACCTGAGCGCCCTGGGCGGCACGTATGTCGGCACCGAGGCCGACTTCGTGAGCATCGGGGTCGTCGAGGCCGCGCACGGTACGCACGTCGCCGGCATCGCAGCCGGCCACGGCCTCTTCGGCGGCGCGATGGACGGGCAGGCCCCCGGCGCGAAGGTCGTCTCCAGCCGCGCGTGCTCGTGGGGCGGTGGTTGCACCGCCGTCGCGTTGACCGACGGCATGGTCGACCTCGTCGAGAACCGCGGGGTGGACGTCGTCAACATGTCGATCGGTGGGCTTCCGGCCCTGAACGACGGCAACAACGCCCGAGCCCGTCTCTACGACCGGCTCATCGACGGCGGCGTCCAGCTCGTCATCTCGGCGGGCAACAGCGGACCCGGCATCAACACCATCGGCGACCCGTCGGTGGCCGGCAAGGTGATCAGCGTCGGCTCCTCCATCACCCAGGAGACCTGGCTGGCGAACTACGGGTCGGAGGTCAGCACGCCGCTGACCCTGCACAACTACTCCTCTCGCGGACCGCGCGAGGATGGTGGCTTCAAGCCGAACGTCATGGCGCCCGGCTCGGCCATCTCGACCGTCCCAACCTGGCAGATGGGCACGGCTGTCGCCGAGGCCGGCTACGGCTTGCCGCCGGGCTACGCCATGTTCAACGGCACGTCGATGGCGTCGCCGCAGACCGCGGGCGGCATCGCCCTGCTGCTCTCGGCCGCGAAGGCCGGCAACATCGGCGTCAGCCCGCGCCAGCTCCGCGACTCGCTCTACACCTCGGCGGACTTCGTCAAGGGTGTGGAGGCCATCGCCCAGGGCGCGGGTCAGGTCGACGTTCCGGCCGCCTGGACGCTGCTCAAGAGCCGTCCGACGTCCCAGGACTACGCGGTGTCGGCGCCGGTGTGCACGCCGATCTCGGACTTCCTCGCAACTCCCGACAAGGGAACGGGTGTCTACAACCGCTGTGACGCAGCCAACGGCGGCCACGTCGTCGGCGTCGCCAAGACGTACACCGTCACGGTCACCCGGACCTCCGGCAACGGGGGGCCGAGCACCGCGAACCTGCGGCTCGTCGGCAACGACGGCACGTTCTCCCTGCCGTCCGAGAGCGTCGCCACGACGAAGGGCGCCGCCGCGCAGATCCCGGTCAATGCCCTCGCGAGCACCCCGGGTGTCCACTCGGCGATCCTCGAGATCGACGACCCGGCCACCGCGGTGGTCGACCACAGGGTGCTCCTGACAGTGGTCGTCTCGACCGACCTCGCGGCGCCGTCGTTCGCGACGACGACCTCGGGAACCGTGGAGCGCAACCTCACGAAGAAGCTCTTCGTCACCGTGCCCCAGGGTGCCAAGGCGCTGCAGGTGAACCTCGGCGGTGTCGTGGGCTCGGACCAGGTGCGGTGGATCGCCATCAACCCCTACGGTGTCCCGGTGGAGTCGACCTCGTCGCTGGTCTGCTTCACCAACCTCGCCTCCAGCTGCAACAGCACCTCGCGTGCTTACGCGAACCCGCTGCCGGGCGTCTGGGAGATCGAGGTGGAGGCGCGCCGGACCTCGCCCAGCCTGGAGAACCCCTACCAGCTGAGCGTGGCGGCACAGGGCGTCACCGTCGACCCGGCCTCGCAGACGCTTGCGTCGGTGCAGGCGGGGGTGCCCTCAGCGCTGTCATGGAAGGTGACGAACACCCTTGGCGCGGTCTCCGCTGCGCCGAAGGGCGGCAGCCTGGGCAGCGCCCTTCGTGACCGGAAGACGGTCGGCCACGACGAGCACCAGCAGTTCACCGTCACCGTGCCGGAGGGCGGCGCCGAGCGACTGACGGCGACCATCGGCCGGACGTCGGACCTCGGCGCAGACCTCGACCTCTTCGTCAAGGACGCGGCCGGCAAGATCCTCGGTCAGGCGGCCGACGGGGACTCCGAGGAGTCGGTGACGCTGCCCAACCCGGCGGCCGGCACGTACACGGTGGAGGTCCACGGCTACTCCGTGCCTGCTGGAAGCACTCAGTACGACTACCTCGACGTCTTCTTCTCCTCGGCGCTGGGTGTCCTCAGCACGACTGACACGACCGTGGACCTGGCGGTCGGCGGGTCTGCCACGATGGCGGGCGCCCTGACCGCCAAGGGGTCCCCCGCTGCCGGGCGGCAGCTGTTCGGCGAGATGAGGGTGGTCTCGACCGCCGGCGCCGTCCTGGGCACCGGGTCGGTCGTGGTGGGCTCGGTCACGCCGTAGGCCACGGCCAACCAATCCACCGGACCCCACGGCCGACCGGCCGTGGGGTCCGGTGCGTCCAATACCGGCGGGCGGGCCCATCCCCACGCCGGCACCGGTCAGCGCGCCGCACCAGTCACCATCCAGCGGTCGGTGCGCACCCGTGCCCACATGAGCGTGCCGCGTACCGCCATGAAGAGGGTGAAGGCGATCCACAGCCAGGTCACCGCGTTGACCTGGCCACGCGTCGTGCCGCCCTCGACCAGCCAGTCCCCGGCAGCGTGCACCGCCAGCACGACGGGGACGTAGGCGGCCAGGGTGACGAGCATCGCCCAGGCGAGCCACCGGCCGTCCCCGGCACCGATCAGCACTCCGTCGATGACGAAGACGAAGCCCGACAGCGGCTGCCCCAGCGCGACCACCACGAGTCCGCCGGCGATCGCAGCCTGCACCGCCTCGTCCGGGGTGAAGAGCGGGCCGATCCACGGCCGGAGCAGGAGCACCAGCAGTCCCAGCACGATGCCGACGACCACCCCCCAGCGCAGTACCAGGCCCGTCGCCTCGCGGGTGCGGTCGACGTCGCCGGCCCCGAGCGTCTTGCCGGTGAGGGCCTGGGCCGCGATCGCGAGCGCGTCGAGCGCGAAGGCGAGGAACGTCCAGATCGTCGCCGTCACCTGGTACGCGGCGAGCGGGACGTCGCCGAGGCCCGCCGCGACCCACGTCGTCAGCAGGAGCACGGCGCGCAGCGCCAGGGTGCGCACGAGGAGGGGCACGCCTCCACGTGCCGCAGCCAGCACGCGCCCGGGGTGGGCGCGCAGCGGAACCGCAGCGCGGGCGGCATACCTCACGAGGACGAGGACGAGGACCGCCGCCATCCCGGTCTGGGCGATGACCGTCCCCCACGCGGAGCCGGCGATACCCCAGCCGAGCCCGTGCACGAACCACACGTTGAGCACGATGTTGAGGCCGAACCCACCCACGGCGGCGAGGAGGGGCGTCCGGGTGTCCTGGAGGCCGCGCAGGACACCGGTCGTGGCCAGCACGACGAGCATGGCGGGGATGCCGAGGGCAGAGATCCGCAGGTAGGTGACCGCCTGCTCGAGGGCGGCCTCCGACGCCCCGAAGAGCTGGCACACCGGGGCGGCGAAGAGCGCCACGGCGCCGGCGGTGAGCGTTCCGAGGCCGATCCCGAGCCAGGTGCCGTCGATGCCCGCGGAGAGCGCGCCCGGCAGCGAGCCCGCGCCCAGCTGGCGCGCCACGACGGCCGTCGTCCCGTAGGCGAGGAAGACGAACACGTTGGCGGCCGTGAGGAGCACCGCGCTGGCCACCCCGAGCCCGGCCAGGGGCGCCACGCCCAGGCGCCCGATGATCGCCGCGTCGGTGAGCAGGAACAGCGGCTCGGCCACGAGAGCGAGGAAGGCCGGGACGGCAAGCCTGAGCACCTCTCGGTGCTGGCTCGGCGCCCTGTCGCTCACGGCAGGCACTGTTCCAGACGCGGCCCACGTCTCCGTGGGGCCGGGCTCGTCGTCCACGTGCCGGACCGGCGGTCGACCGCACGCGGAACCACTCGTCCCCGGTCCACGCAACACCCGGTGAGGGCACCGCACGACGTCGTGAGACGCATCCGGCCGCCTGGGAGCCGGAGCCTTTTCCGGTGAGCCGGAGTAGAATTGGCACCGAGGGGGTACCTCCCCTCCACTGCTCAACGGAGAGCACGATGAGACCTCATCGAGCAACCCGACGCACCGGCTTCCTGGCCGTCCTCCTCCTCGCCCTGGGCATCCTCGTGACCGCCCCCGTCCCGCAGGCGAGCGCTGCCGTCCAGTCGTGTTCGTCGTCCACCCCCGCGTCCGCCCGCCCCACGCTCCGCTACGGCGACACGGGCAGCTGCGTCAAGGTCCTCCAGAACCTCCTGCTGGCCAAGGGCTTCGCGATCGGCACCTCGTACGCCGACGGGAGGTTCGGGCCGGGCACCCTCCTCGGGGTCCGGCGGTACCAGCAGTCGCGGCTCGACCTCGTGATCGACGGCGTCGTCGGTCCGGCCACCTGGAACCGCCTCGTCAACGGTGGCGGCACCGCCTACAGCGTGTACCGCGGCCCCAACACCTCGTCGCGGGTGATCCTCAGCTTCGACGACTGCCCCACGAGCCTGAGCGCCTTCAAGGCCACCGTCGTGGGGGCACGCAACCTCGGCATCGCCCTGGTGCTCGCGCCCACCGGCAACTGCATCTCGGCCGGCCGGTTCAGCTCCAGCTACGCCCGTTCCTACGGGCACTGGGTCATCAACCACTCGGTCAGCCACCCGGACTACACGACCCTCTCGACCTCGTCGATCTACTACCAGCTCGGGTCCCCCGGGGTCGTGACGTCCTACGGGCGCCCGCCGTACGGTGCGGTCAACGAGCGGGTGCGCAACGCGTTCGCGACGAAGAGCATGCGGATCTGGCTGTGGAACGTCGACACCGGCGACTGGCGGGGAAAGACGCGCTCGCAGGTCGTCAGCTACGTCGTCAGCTACGCCAAGCCGGGCAACACGGTTCTCATGCACATGCAGTGGAACGGCTTCAACACCACGGCCCTGTCGTCGATGAAGTCCGGGCTTGCCGCCAAGGGCATCGGCGTGTGCCGCAACCTCGGTGCCGCGACGCCGACGCGTCCGAGCCGCGTCACGTGCTGAGCGGACCATCGCCCTGGAGGTGCTTCATCGCCTCCCGCCTCGACAGCCCGGACAGGGCGGCATCCCGTGAGTGCACGTAGGCGCGCACCCACGCGGGGTCGGTGCGTGCGTGCTGGCGCAGCGCCCAGCCGACGGCCTTGCGCACGAAGAACTCGCGGCCGTGCAGGGAGCCCTCGAGGTTGGCGTCCAGCACGTCGGCGAGCAGGTCGAGGTCCGTGGCGCCCCGGTGCTTGAGCTGGGCGAGGATCGCCGTGCGCCGCACCCAGAGGTTCGCGTCGCCGGCCCAGGCGCGGACCGTGGGCGTCACGGCATCCCGGTGGTCCATGAGGACCGGCCCCACCCTGTCCGCGGCCAGCGGGTCCACCACGTCCCACCACGCCCCCGTCTCCACGAGGTGGCGGTAGAGCCCGAGCGACGCCGGGTCCTGCCACCCGCGCGCGGCCCGGTGGCCCGTGACGGCGAGCGCGGCGTACCGCTCCTCGCGGTATGCCGGGGCCTCCCAGAGCGCGCGCACGGCCGCCTCCCACTCCTCACGGCTTCGCGGCGCGAGGACCGGGTCGGCGAGGAGGGGCCGCAGCAGGGCGCGCAGCTCGGGTGAGGTGATTCCGCGGTAGGGGATCTCCGACTTCATGTACGCCTGCTGGCCGGCGGCGCGCACTGGGTCGCCGGCCCCAGCCAGGGCCTCGCGGACCGCCGGAACCAGCGGGGGGACCCGGTGCCCGGGGGTCGTCACCCGGCCACCGCCCGCTCGTGGGGAGCCGACGCCGACGGCGTGACGGGCCGGCGCGGCATCCAACCGGCCATGTCCGTGGTCGTCACGCGAGGCCGAGGTGGGCCGCCTCCTCCCACAGCTCCTCGCGGACCTTCGGGTGGGCGGCATCCCGAATGATGTGCCGGCACTGGGCCTGCTGGTCGTAGCCCCAGAGCTCGGCGACTCCGTGCTCGGTGACGATCGCGCTCTGCTGGAAGCTCGTGACCGGCTCGTCGAGAAGGGGCACCACCGTCGAGACGTCGGCCCTGGGGTGCCACGACCGCAGGGCGATGAACGACTGCCCGCCGGCGGAGTGCAGGGCGCCGACGATGAAGTCGGTCTGGCCGCCGAAGCCCGAGTAGATGCGGGCGTTGATCCGGGAGGCGTTGGCCTGCCCGAAGAGGTCGACCTCGAGCGCGGTGTTGACCGAGGTCATCATCCGCTGCTGGGCGATGAGCCCCGGGTCGTTGGTGTGCTCGGTACGCATCATCCGCACCCGGTGGTTGCCGTCGAGCCAGTCGTAGAGCTCGCGCGACCCGAACAGGAACGACGCCGTCAGGGGGTGGTGGGGGTCGAGCGCGCCCACGCGGTCGAGCTCGAGGACCCCGTCGGAGAACATCTCGGTCCAGATGCGCAGGCCCTTTCGGTTGGTCAGTGCGTTGAGGGTCGCGTCGGGAACACCTCCGATGCCCATCTGGAGGGTGGAGCCGTCGCCCACGCGGCTCGCGACCCGCTCCCCGATCGCGGCACTGTCCGGGTCGGGCTGGCCCGGGTCGTGCGCGGGTAGCGGCGTGGACACCTCGATGGCCATGTCCACGGCCTCGACCGGCACCTGTGCGTCACCGTAGGTGTACGGCATCTGGTCGTTCACGACCGCGACCACCCGCCCGGACCGGCCGCGGCACCCCTCGATGGCGGCGGGCAGCACGTTGACCTCGATGCCGAGCGAGAGCTGCCCGTCGCGAGGGGGCGCGCAGTGGACGATCACGACGTCCGGGGGGAGGCGCCGCTGGAGGAGCACGGGCACGAGGGAGAGCCGGCTGGGGACGTACGAGAGGTCGGGGTGGCGGCGCATGCCGGCTCCGACGAAGCACGTCTCCGCGGTCACGCCGTCGCGGTCCGGGATGCCGGGTGGCGCGTTGAGCGCGTGGATCGTGTACGTGTCCTTGTTCTCGTCCAGCGCGCGCACGCCCTCCCACGGCACGGCGACGTTGCCGGACACGACGACCCGGGGCTTCCCGGGCAGGGCGGCGAAGTGACGGCCCAGTTCCTCCACGCTCACGGTCCTCATGGCCCCATCATTCCCCGTGGCCGCCCGGCCGTCAGGCGGGGGTCGGCGCGCCGGGCCCGAACGGGGCTGGGATGCCGTGCCGGATGCCATGGTGGATGCCGTGCCGGATCCAGGGCCGGATGCCGCCCGATGCAGAGCCGTGCGTGGGGCTCGGCCCCGGCATACCGTGGAGCCATGTGCCGCAACATCCGCCCCCTGAACAACTTCGCACCACCGGCCTCGCCGGACGAGGTGCGCGCCGCTGCTCTCCAGTACGTTCGCAAGGTGAGCGGGACGACGAAGCCGTCCGCCGCCAACCAGCAGGCCTTCGACGCAGCCGTCGAGGAGGTCGCCGAGGTGACCGCCCGGTTGCTCGACGCGCTGGTGACCACGGCACCTCCGAAGGACCGTGAGGTGGAAGCGGCCAAGGCGCGGGCCCGCTCGGCGGAGCGGTACGGCCGCGTCGGCTGAGGAGCACGCCGTCGGGTGCTCGCCGGCGCTCGGGCGGCGGTCGCCAGATGGCTCCAACGGGGGATTGCGGCGGCATGCCGGGCTCTGCTACAGGGCGACGACGAGCGGTGCCGGACCGGCGGCTGTGATCTGGGTCATGTGGACCGAACACGCCCGGAAGTTTCTCCGCTCCACACGCCGTGGATGCCGTCACCGCAGGTCAGGGGTGCGGCGTGAGCCGTCCGAGGTGGTTGTCCACAGGGTTCTCCACCCCATGTGCACATCGCCGGCGGGCGTTTTGCACACCTTGTCCCCACGCCGTGCACAGCCGTTCGGCCCAACTTGCCGAGCGGGCTTGGAGGCCTGCCCACCGCCGCCCTACGGTGACTCGTCGAGAGGGTTGTCGGTGGTCTCTGGTGTCGTGTCACCCGGGGCCGGACCGCGGCCCGGAGTTCCTGGTCGTCGAGGCCGGCACTGGCCGGGCGGGAGGGAGTGAGCGGTGTCTATCGCGGAGCTGAGCGCGGCGTTCGAGGGCCGCGCCGGTGGCCCGCCCGACGACCGCGTCCCGCCGCAGGACCTGCACGCCGAGCAGTCGGTGCTCGGCTCGATGCTGCTCACCAAGGACGCCATCGCCGACTGCCTCGAGGCCGTCAAGGCCCACGACTTCTACCGCCCCGCGCACGAGCTCATCTTCGACGCCGTGCTCGACCTGTTCGGGCGTGGGGAACCGGCCGACGCCATCACCGTCGCCGACGAGCTGGGCAAGCGGGGCGACCTCACCCGGGTCGGCGGCCAGGCGTACCTGCACCAGCTCATCCAGGCCGTTCCCACCGCCGCCAACGCCGGGTACTACGCCGAGATCGTCCACGAGCGAGCGGTCCTGCGCCGACTCGTCGAAGCCGGCACGCGGATCGTCCAGATGGGGTACGCGCAGGGCGAGGGCGACATCGACGACATCGTCAACCGTGCCCAGGCGGAGGTCTACTCGGTCGCCGAGAAGCGCGGCGGTGAGGACTACCACCTGCTCGGTGAGCTCCTCAACGAGACGATGGAGGAGATCGAGGCCGCCTCCGGGCGCAGCGACGAGATGATCGGGGTGCCGACGGGGTTCCTCGAGCTCGACGAGCTGACCCACGGCCTGCACCCGGGCCAGATGATCGTCATCGCCGCGCGCCCCGCTGTCGGCAAGGCTCTGGCGCTCGACACCGTGCTGCCGACCCCGGACGGCTGGACCACGATGGGCGAGGTGCGGGTCGGTGACCACCTCCTCGACGCCAGGGGCCGCCCGACCGTGGTGGTGGCGGCGACCGAGGTGATGGCCGGACGTCCCTGCTTCGAGGTCGAGTTCTCCGACGGCAGCGTGATCGTGGCCGACGCCGAGCACCAGTGGCTGACCGAGACCCGGGCCTCGCGCCGTTCGCGACAGGAGGCCCGCGGCGGGCACAACCGAATCAGCGACCAGCGCACCGTCGCCGCGGTCCGCACCACCGTGCAGATCGCCGGGACGCTGCGCACCACGACCGCGGAACGGCGTCCGAACCACCACGTGCGGCTCGCGGAGCCCCTCGACCTTCCCGAGCGCGAAGACCTCCCGCTGCCGCCGTACGTGCTCGGCGCCTGGCTCGCGGACAGCACGTCGAGCGGGGCTCAGCTCAGCGTCGCCGATGCCGAGATGGTCATGTTCCTGGAGGCGGAAGGGCTGCGAGCGGCGCCGACGTCGTCGCCGAGGCGCTACTCGCTCACGGTGCCCGTCGAGCACGTCGCGCCGCGGCTCCAGGCTCGGTGCCCCGACTGCGGTGAGACGTGCACCGGACGGTGCCGGGGCCGGCGGTGTCACGAGGACCACGGCACCGTCACGGCACTGCTGGGCCGGGCGGGAGTGCTCGACGTCAAGCACATCCCCACGAGCTACCTGCGGGCGAGCGAGCGGCAACGCCGCGCACTCCTCGCCGGCCTCCTCGACAGCGACGGCACGGTCAGCGCCGGTGGTTGCCCCCGGTTCACGACGACGAGTCAGCGCCTTCTCGACGACGTGACCGACCTCGTCGCCGGGCTCGGCTTCCGGTTCGGCGTCTCCCGCAGGGCAGCCCGGAGGTGCGACGGCGCCACCTCGAACTCCTACACGCTCACTGTCGACTCGGAGGAGCCGGTCTTCCGGGTCACCCGCAAGGCCCAGCTGCACAAGGAGCGCGCGGGCCGCCGGTTCCAGCGTCGAGACTCACGGGTCATCGTCGACGTGCGGCCGGTCGCGTCCGTGCCGGTGCGCTGCGTCGAGGTCGACAACGAGGAGCACCTCTACCTCGCGGGGCGGGCGATGATCCCGACGCACAACTCGACCCTCGGCATCGACATCGCGCGCGCCGCCGCGATCAGGCACCAGATGGCCACCGCGGTGTTCTCGCTCGAGATGAGCCGCACCGAGATCACGATGCGCATCCTCTCGGCCGAGGCGACGATCCAGCTCCAGGACCTGCGGAAGGGCCTGAAGAACCAGGACCAGTGGACCAAGCTCGCCCGCATCATGGGCAAGATCTCCGACAGCCCGTTGTTCATCGACGACAGCCCCAACATGTCGCTCATGGAGATCCGGGCCAAGTGCCGCCGGCTCAAGCAGCAGCACAACCTGCGGATGGTCATCATCGACTACCTGCAGCTCATGAGCTCGGGCAAGAAGGTGGAGTCGCGCCAGCAGGAGGTCGCGGAGTTCTCGCGGGCGCTGAAGCTGCTCGCCAAGGAGCTCGAGGTCCCGGTGATCGCCATCAGCCAGCTCAACCGCGGCCCGGAACAGCGCACCGACAAGCGTCCGCAGATGTCGGACCTCCGCGAGAGCGGTTCGATCGAACAGGACGCCGACGTCGTGATCCTGCTGCACCGCGACCGCTCCGACCCCGAGCGCGACGGCGAGGCCGACGTCATCGTCGCAAAGCACCGCAACGGCCCCACCAAGGACATCGTCCTGGCGTTCCAGGGGCACTACAGCCGGTTCAACAACATGGCTCGCGACGGCGGCTTCTGAGCCGTTGCCGGACCTCCCGGGTGGTGCGTCCCCATCCTCCGAGCACGGGGGGCCACGTCGTCGGAGGGGACGCGGCCCCACCGCCACCCAGACGGCGGCCTTCCGCCCGCCGTGCGGCGGTGGGAGCCTTGTCCCATGGGCGAGCTCGAACGGGAGGACTTCGCCCCGGAGCCGAGCTCGGAGCGCCCACGAAGCAGGTCCCGCGTCGTCGCGGTCGCGGTCGTCTCGCTGAGCACCGTCGCCGTCCTCGCGCCGCTCACGGTGCGCTCCGAGCCGCCGCCACCAGCCACTGCCTCACTGGTCGCCGCGGGTCTCGTCCTGTGCCTCGCGGCGCTGCTCCTGCACTCGTCGGGAGGCCGTGACCGCGCGGATCCGTCGGCGTGCCGGGCGTCACGCGGTCGTCCAGCCGTCGGTCCCCTTGTGCTCGCTCTCGCCCCGGTGGTTCTCGGGCTCAGTGCCTGCTCCTCTGGGTCGGGGACCGGCGACCCGGAGTCGGACGTCCCGGCGCCGGGCGGAGCGCCCGGAGTGGCCTCTCACGAGTACCTCCCCGGGCTCACGGCATCCCCCCACCTGCCGCAGGGCGTCGGGTCGGCCCCGGTGGTCGTGCTCGTGCCCGGGGGCTCCTGGCAGTCCGCCGAGCCGGCCGGTCTGGAGCCGTTGGCGGCGGCGCTCGCCGAGGAGGGGGTTGTCGCCGTGCCGGTCACGATCCGAGCCGCCCGGGACGACGTCGTGTACCCGACGCCCGTCGAGGACATCCTCTGCGCGGCGGCCGACGCGGCGGCGACCGCCAAGGCGGCCGGCATCCGACCGGAGCGAGTGGTCCTGCTCGGGCACTCCTCGGGCGCCCACCTCTCCGCCGTGGCGACGCTGGCCGCCGACCGGTTCGCGCCCACGTGCGAGGACCCTCTCGTCGTCCCCGACGGGCTGGTCGGCCTGGCAGGCCCGTACGACATCCGGAAGTTCGCGGATGCCGCCGACGTGCTCTTCAGCGCCCCGATGGCGGAGGCGGGGGCCGAATGGGACGCGGCGAACCCGGTCCTCCAGGCCGGCCTCCGGCCCGAGGTGCCCGTGCTGCTCCTGCACGGCGAGGCCGACGACGTCGTGCCCGTCTCCTTCACCGAGGACTTCGCCGCGGCACTCGACGCGGCGCGGCACCCCACGACCGTTCGCATCCTTCCCGACGAGGACCACGACACCGTGTACTCGGCGGAGACGGCGGCCGGCCCGGTGATCGACTGGCTCGCGGCCGAGCGCTAGGCGTCGCGTCGTCAGGTCCGCGTGGCGTACGGCGTCAGCAGCTGGTCGACGGGCGCGAAGTCGTCGGTGAGCACCGGTACGTCGCCGACCCAGGCCCGCAGCTCCGGTCCCTCGAGAACGGTCCACCCGACGCCGAGGTCCTCGATCCCGGCCTGCCACGCCGCCGCGTCCAGGGGCGCATCGGAGGCCAGCACGACGAGGTTGCCACCGCCGCGACCCCGCGTCGCCTCCGGCAGTGCCGCCAGGGCGACGTGGTCGAACAGGGTGGTCAGCGTCGCGACCTTCGCCCGCGCGAAGGCCAGCGGCGCGTGGTCGATGAGGTTCGCGGCATACACGCCGTCGGCGGCGAGGATCCGCTCGACCTCGCCCAGCGCCTCGCGGGTGGTGAGGTGCCAGGGGACGCTGACCCCGCCGAACGCGTCACCCACGACGAGGTCCAGCGTCCCGGACTCCACCCGTCGCACCCCGAGGCGGGCGTCCTCGATGCGCACGCGGAGGTCGGGTCCGAGCTCCAGCCCGAGTCGTTCCACGTCGACCTCGAGCACGCCCGGGTCGATCTCGGACACGGTGCTCCGGGTGCCCGGCCTGGTCTCGGCCAGGTAGCGCGGCAGGGTCAGCCCACCACCCCCCAGGTGGTGCGCGTCGATGGGCTGCCCGACGGGGAAGCGGGCGTCGACGGCCGCGGCGAGCGCCTTGACGTAGCTGAACTCCAGGTACCTGGGGTCCTCGAGGTCGACGTAGGAGTGCCAGAGGTTGTCCAGCACGAGCCGGCGTCCGCTGTCCCGCCCAGGGTCCGCTGCCACCACGGCGCAGTGGTAGGCCGTCTCGGCGTCGCACCCGCTCGGGGCGACGCCGGCACCCAGCCCGCCGACGACCAGCACGACGGCTGCGAGGATGCCGGCCCGTCGCCGGGAGCCGACCTCGACCACGAGACCCGCGACGGCGAGCAGGATGCCGAGCCCCACCATGATCCAGGTGACCGGCACCCGGGAGATCAGGACGAAGCCCGTGAGCACGGTCCCGAGGATCGCGCCCGCGGTGCCGATGCCCGACAGCCGCCCGACCACCGAGCCGGTCTCGGCCAGGCTCGCGAGCCGCAGCTTGGTCACGATGGGCGTGACCGCGGAGAGCAGCAGGCCCGGCACGATGATCGTGGCGGCCGCCACGAGGAGGAGGAGCGACCCGCCTGCGGCCGAACCGGCGCCGCGCAGCAGGAACGGGGTGACGGCCACGACCGCCCCCGAGATGCCGAGAAGGGCGCCCACCATCCCGCGCGGGTCCCTCTCGTCGGCCCAACGACCGCCGATCCAGGAGCCCAGGGCGATCGCCGCCAGGGCGAGCCCGATCACCAGGGTGCTCGTCTCGAGCGTGAGTCCGAGGTACGGCGCCAGCAGCCGGAGCGCGACGATCTCCACCACGAGCACCGCTGCGGACGAGCCGAAGACGAGCGCGGCGGCGGGCCAGGCGCCGATGGCCGGCCCCGCGACGGCCGTCACCGGCGGCGCCCCGGGCGCGGGGCGACCGCCGCCCGTCGTCTCCGACACATCGGGCATGGGGAACTCCTCCTCGTCGGGCTGGCCGCCGCCGGTCGCGGCACACGGTGCACCACGCCACGGCCACGGCCACGGCCACGGCCACGACGCGGGCGCTCTGGGTCCAGTACGTCTGCGTCCCGGTAAGTCTGCATGGCCGGTAGGCCTGTGTCTCCGGCAGGTGTCTCGTCGACCACCACCCGGCACCGCCGACCCGCAGGAGCAATAGCCTGATCCGCAGAGCCGGCGACAGCACCGCCGACCGGCCGGCGCCACGGACAGGAGCAGCCGTGCAGATTCACGACAAGGTCTTCGTCGTCACCGGTGGGGGGAACGGGATCGGCCGCGAGGTGGTGCTCGCGCTGCTGGCCCGGGGCGCCCTCGTCGCCGCGGTCGACCTCAGCGAGGAGGGACTGGACCACACGAGGGCCCTGGCCCCTACAGCCGGTGCTGACCGTCTCAGCACGCACGTCGTCGACGTCACGGATGCAGCAGCCGTCGACGCGCTCCCCGAGGCGGTCCGGGTGGCCCACGGCCGGGTGGACGGCCTTCTCAACGTCGCGGGCATCATCCAGCCGTTCGTCCGCTTCACCGAGCTGGACGCGGCGCAGATCGAGAGGGTGCTCGCGGTCAACCTGTGGGGCGTCATCCACACGTCCAAGGCGTTCCTCCCCCACCTGCGCGAGCGCCGGGAGGCCTGCCTGGTCAACGTCTCGAGCATGGGGGCGTTCGTCCCGGTCCCGGGACAGACGATCTACGGCGCCAGCAAGGCCGCGGTGAAGCTGCTCACCGAGGGGCTCTACGCCGAGCTGAAGGACACGACGGTGGCCGTGACCGGCGTCTACCCGGGCGGCACCGCCACGGACATCGCCGCGCACTCGGGTGCCGTCCTGCCCGGTGCCGACGCCTCCTCCTCGAGCGACGCACCGACGTCCCTCACGTCGGCGGCCGACGCGGCCCGCCAGATCGTCGAGGCCGTGGAGACGGGTGCCTACCGCGTGGTCATCGGCAAGGACGCGCGCATGCTCGACCGGCTGTCCCGGCTGGCGCCGAAGCGCGCGACCGACCTGGTGGCGCGACGGATGGCCTCGTTGCTCGGTCCGTCCCCGGCTGCGAGCTCGCCGGGAGGCCAGGGCTGACGGCCCCGGCGCCCCGGCTCAGCGCCCACCCACGAGCGCATGCAGACGCATCGCGTTCGCGACGGCGTACCCGAACTGGTCGTTGTTGAAGTAGCCGTACACCCGGTGCCCGGCGCCCTCCCACTCGAGGAGGCGGTCGGCCCACCAGTGCAGGTCGTCCTCGGAGTACGAGCCCGCGTAGAGGTGCTCGGGGTCGGGCCCGTGCCAGCGGACGTACACCAGGTCGCTCGTGGCGCGCAGGACGCAGGGCAGCTTCGCACCGCTCATCACGACGTAGGCGGCGCGGCGGCGCTCCAGGATGTCGAAGACCGTGCTGTCGAGCCAGGAGGGATGCCGGAACTCCACCGCCGTCCGGATCCGGGAGGGCAGGGTGGCCAGCGCGTCGTCGAGCCGGGCGTCGTCGCGCTCCATCGCCGGCGGCAGCTGGAGGAGCAGCGGTCCGGCTCGGTCCCCGAGCAGGCGGAGCCCGCGCTCGATGATCTCGGACCACCGCTCCGCCGACTGGAGGCGGCGGGCGTGCGTCAGCGCCCGGGGCGCCTTGACCGCCATCTCGTGGCCCGCCGGCAGACGGTCGCGCCAGCCGCTGAACGCGGTGTCGCGGGGCCACCGGTAGTGGCTCGCGTTGAGCTCGACCGTCGGGAGGTGTTCTGCATAGAACTCCAGCCACCGGCGCCGGGGCACGTCGGCGGGGTAGAACGGCCCGGCCCAGCTGTCGTAGGTCCAGCCGGAGGTCCCGAGGAGGATCGTCACGCGGCCCATCCTGCAGCTCCACCGCGGCGAGCGGCGGGGCGCCGACCGGTGAGGGGCAACCTGTGCTCGCGCTCGGAGGGCCAGGTCTAGGCTGCCCGCGTGGCAGCCACCTCGTCGCCCGACCTGCTCGTGCTGCACGGTGTGCGGGTCGCCGGGATGGTCGACATCGCCCGGCTCGCCACCCACACCGGCCTCGACCCTCGCCAGGTGGAGGAGCAGCTGCTCGATGACGAGTCACGGGGCTGGGTGCGCCGCGTCGAGTTCGCGGGTCTCGCGGGGTGGACCCTCACCGAGAGCGGACGGACCGAGGGCGAGCGCCGCGTCGCGGAAGAGCTCTCGCACACCGGGGCCCAGCCCCTGGTCGAGGCCGCGCACACCACCTTCGCCGTCCTGAACGACCGGTTCCTCGGCACGCTGACCCGGTGGCAGATCCGCCCCCAGCCCTGGGACGAGATGGCGGCCAACGACCACACCGACCACCGGTGGGACGAGCGCGTGCTCGACGAGCTGGCGTCCCACGGAAGGCGGTTGGCGGTCCTGTGTGCCGACCTCGGCAGCGCACTCGAGCGCTTCGGCGGGTACGGTGACCGGTTCGCCGCGGCAGTCGCCCGGGTCGACGCCGGTCAGGTGACCTGGGTCGACGGGCTCGGGGTCGACTCGTGCCACAGGGTCTGGATCGAGCTGCACGAGGACCTGCTCGCGACACTGGGCCTGGAGCGAGGGCACCCCGGCTGACGGGGCTGACGGGGGCTACCGCCACACCGTGCACGAGACGACCCGCCGCGTCCCCTCGAGGCGTGACGGGGCGGCTCGGGCGGAGCACACTGGGCGCCATGGCCAAGCCCTACACCGTCATCCGGACCACCACGGTCCACGCCCCCGCCGAGCGCATCCGCGAGCTCGTCCATGACTTCCACGCCTGGAGGCTGTGGTCACCCTGGGAGGACGTCGACCCGGACCTGCGGCGCACCTACTCGGGCCCGGACGAGGGGGTGGGGGCCCACTACGCCTGGGAGGGAAACCGTCGGGCGGGCCGGGGGTCGATGACCATCACCGGCGACGAGCCGCACGAGGTCGACGTCGACCTGCGGTTCGAGAAGCCCTTCCCCGCGCGCAACCGGATCGAGCTGGTCCTCACACCCACCGGGTCGGACTCGACCGTCGTCGAGTGGCGGATGCACGGTGAGCTGTCGGGCGTGATGCGGGTGTTCTCCGTCATCCGGTCGATGGACTCGATGGTGGGACCGGACTTCGAGAAGGGCCTGGGGCGGCTCAAGAGCGTCGCGGAGGCCGGCGACCGACCACCGGCCTGAGGCCCCGCACCCTGATCCGTCCGCCGGGCGGGCTCAGGCTGCGTTCTCGTCGGGCTGGTGGACGCCGAAGGTGTTGCCCTCGGTGTCGATGAAGTAGCCCTGCCACGCCATGCCGGTCAGTGCCATCTTCGGCAGGGCCACCCGACCGCCTGCGGCGGCGATCCTCGCGGCGGTGGCGTCGAAGTCATCGACGCCCATGGTGAGGACGGCCGCGTTCGCGCCCTGGGCGACGTCGGGGGCGGGGGCGTGGCGTGGTTGCAGGCCGCCGTTGATGCCCGGAGTGTCCTCCGGCCCGGTGACGACACCCCAGTAGGGCGAGCCGGTGACCTGGCCGTAGTCCTCGAAGGTCCAGCCGAACACCTCGGTGTAGAAGGCCTTGGCGCGCTCCAGGTCGTCGGCCTGGATCTCGAAGTGAACGGGGCGTGACATGTCAGGCTCCTCTCGTCGATGCTCAGCGGGCCCGAACCGTGACGTCGGGCTCGCCGGTGGCCTCTTCGATCTCGCGCTCCGCTGTGGCGAGCACCTGGTCGGCCAGCCGCCGCAGGGCCCTGGCCACCGCGATCTCGTCACCGATGTGGGGGTCGTCGACGTCACCGGTGCTTCGGTGGCTCGTCCCCCGCGCGGTGAGCGTCTCGGGCGCGTCGGAGACCAGGGCCACCGTGGCGGTCGTGTCGTTCCCGCGCTCGAAGATGGTGACGCGCACAGTCCACTCGCGCAGCCGACCCTGCTCGGCCTGGCTGGGCGGTGCCTCCACTGGCGTCGAGGCGCCCTCCGCCACCCGCAGTACCGCTCCGGGCCCGGGGAACATGGTGCTGGTGTGGCCGTCCTCCCAGCGCACGACGTAGGGCGGGCCCCCGTCGCCGCCCCGCGCCTCGATGACCTCCCCCGCCCTGGTGGGCTGGTCGACGAGCTCACCCGCCAGGATGATGCGGTCTCCGGGCTTGGCTCTCATGGCTGCTCCTCCCGAGCACTCGTCACCGTCCTGAGGGATGCCGGGGCGGTGGCGACGACCACGGCACCCGTGTCCGATTCTGCTCCTTCGCGGGCGAGTGCGCACCTGGCGGTGGCGCACCGCACGCTCACCTGCCCGGCCTCCCGGCGCTGCCGAAATGTGACGTCACGGAGCCACTTAGCGCGCCGCAAAACGGGTACACATCTGAAACACGACACGACGACGTGCTCGGCCAGGAAGGGGGCTGCGGGTGCCAGCGATCTCACTTCGGCGCCAGTCCGCCGGTCCGGCGCGCCCCGCGGGAGGACCGGTCCCACTGTCCCGCCCGAGCCGCCCTCATCCCTGTCCTCCTCGGCGGTCACGCTCGTCCATCCGTCCGCTCCGGTCGTCGTGCTGCCGTGACCGGCGCTCCCTCCGACTGCACCACGCACGCCCGAGGCGTGTCCGACCCACACCGACACCGTGGCGCCGCCAGGCGCCCTACGAAGGAGAAGTCCTCATGACGCACAGCCCCTCGTCGCCGATCCTGCCCCGTCGTCTGTTCCTCGGCTCCCTCGGTGCGGTCGGCGCCAGCGCCGCGCTCGCAGCGTGTGGGGGCGGGAGCACCCCGCCCGGTCCCGCGGTCTCCAGCGGCGCCTTCGGTGAGGGCGACAAGTACGACGGTCCCAAGGTGGCGCTGGCCTTCTGGAACGGCTTCACCGGTGGTGACGGCCCCTTCATGAAGCAGATGGTCGAGCAGTTCAACACGGACAACCCCAACGTGACGGTGTCGATGAACACGCTGCAGTGGGCCGACTACTACGCGAAGGTCCCAACCGCGGTGGCGTCCGGCGCCGGTCCCGACGTCGGCATCATGCACATCGACCAGCTGGCGACGAGCGCCGCCCGCCGGGTCATCGTGCCGCTCGACGAGATCGCCTCCGGCCTCGAGCTCGCCGAGGACGACTTCGCGCCTGTCGTCTGGAACGCCGGCGTCTACCAGGACAAGCGCTACGGCATCCCGCTGGACATCCACCCGCTGGGCTTCTACGGAAACACCGCCCACCTGGAGAAGGCCGGCCTCACCGAGCTGCCCAAGGACCGCGAAGGGTTCGAGGCCGCCGTGAAGGCTCTGCAGGACAAGAGCGCCGTCCAGAACCCGTTCTGGGTCACCGCGACCTGGCCCGCGCACCTCATGTTCAACTCGCTCATCGCCCAGTTCGGCGGCGGCATCTACGACGAGGAGGGCGCCAAGGCGACCTTCAACTCGGAGGCCGGTGTCGAGGCGCTGGAGTGGCTCAGGAGCTTCGTCGACAGCGGTGCCAGCCCGAAGAACGTCTCGAACGACGCGCAGGCGGTGGCCTTCCGCCAGCAGCGGAACTCCTTGACGTGGGACGGCATCTGGATGATGAACGAGTGGGAGAAGGTCAAGGACCTCCAGTGGGCTGCGGCCCCCCTGCCCACGATCGGCGACAAGCCGGCCGTGTGGGCCAGCTCGCACAACTTCGTCGTCACCACCCAGGCGACCAAGGACCAGAACAAGCTCGCCGCGTCGCGGGCCTTCATCTCCTACATCTCCGAGCGCTCGATCGAGTGGGCCAAGTCCGGTCAGGTCCCGGCCCGCAACAGCGTCCGCGAGTCGCAGGAGTTCAAGGACCTCACGGTGCAGTCGACGCTGGCCGACCAGCTGGAGGACGTCGTGTTCCCGCCCGCGGTGCCGGGCATCGGTGACGTCACCCAACCGACCTGGGAGACGGCGGTCAACGAGGCCATCCTCGGCAAGAAGGAGACCAAGGCGGCCCTCGACGACGCCGCGAGGAAGGCCGACGCGATGCTCAAGGCCAACCAGGCGAAGTACCAGGCCTGACCATGGCCACGATCACGCCCGTCTCGGCCACCGCCCCGGCACAGGAGGTGCGTCGGGGCGGTGGGCGGGCGCCGAACGCGGACCCGGCCGTGATGCGGGCCGGGTTGGGGACGGCGCTGGTCTTCGTCGGCCCCTACCTGGTGCTGTTCTGCACCTTCGTCCTGGGCCCGATCGTCTACGGCCTGTGGATCAGCCTCCACCAGTGGGACTTCCTCCTGCCGGGGAAGCCGTTCGTGGGCCTGCAGAACTACATCGACCTCTTCACCGGAGGGTCGACGACCTCAGAGACCTTCTGGAACTCGATGCGGGCGACGGCGATCTTCACCGTGCTGAGCGTCCCGCTGCTCATGGCCCTGCCACTCGCGATCGCGGTGGCTCTGAACAAGAAGTTCCCCGGCCGCAACGCGGTGCGGGCGGTGTTCTTCGCACCGTTCGTCCTCGGTGTCGCCGTCATCGGCCTGCTGTGGCGCTACCTGCTCGACCCCAACGTCGGTGTCGTCAACTACTACCTGGACCTCCTCGGCTTCGAGCGGATCCCGTTCACCACCGCCACGCCATGGGTCTGGCTCGCCCTGGTGGTGCCCACTCTCTGGTGGACGGCCGGCTACAACATGGTCATCTTCCTGGCCGGCCTGCAGGACATCTCGGCCGAGCTCTACGAGGCGGCCGAGCTCGACGGGGCCAACTCGTGGCAGCGGTTCCGCCACGTCACCCTCCCGGGGCTGCGCCCGGTGACGATCTTCGTCCTGACGATCACGATCCTGGCGTCGGCCAACGTCTTCGGCCAGCCCTACCTCATCACCCAGGGGCAGCCGGGAGGCGAGACGCGCAGTGTGATCATGCAGATCGGTGAGGAGGGTCTGCGCAGGTTCAACATGGGCAGCGCCTCCGCCATGAGCACGATTCTCACGCTGGCGCTGCTCATCGTCAGCGCCATCTGCCTCTCGTTCCTGCGCGAGCGCACTCCGAAGGGGCAGAAGCGATGAGCACTCCCACCACGGCACCCCCGGCGAGGACCGAGCCGGCCGCGCCGGAGCCCCGTAGCGGGTCGCGGATCCCGTGGCGGGCGATCTTCCTCGGTCTTCTCGCGCTGCTCTTCCTGACCCCGCTGCTGTGGATGGCGTCGACGTCGTTGAAGTCCACGGCGGAGGTCTCGCAGGCCGACCTCAGCATGCTGCCGCAGGACCCGACGACGGAGGGGTACGAGAAGATCCTCGGCGCGCCCCAGACGCCGGTCGAGCAGTGGTTCCTCAACTCGATGATCGCCGCCACGGGGCAGACGATCCTCGTCCTCGTCGTGGCCACGATGGCGGCCTACGCCCTGGCGCGGCTGTCCTTCCCGGGCAAGCGCATCATCACCGCACTGATCCTCGCGACCCTCTTCGTCCCGCCGATCTCCCTGCTGATCCCGAACTACGTCATCGTGTCGGAGCTCGGGTGGCTGGACAGCCTGACGGCGGTGATCGTGCCCGGCGCCGCGGGCGCCTTCGGGGTGTTCTTCCTCCGGCAGTTCTTCCTCTCGCTCCCCGTCGAGCTGGAGGAGGCGGCGCTGCTCGACGGCGCCAGCCGGTGGAAGATCTTCCTCACGATCATCGTGCCGCTGTCCCGTCCGGCGCTGGCGACCCTGGCCCTGCTGACGTTCCTCGCCAACTGGAACGACTTCCTGTGGCCGCTGTACGTCCTGTTCAGCCCGGAGCGACTGACGATCCAGCCGGGGTTGTCCACGCTCCAGAGCGCGTACACCACGGACTACGCGACGATCATGGCCGGTGGTGCCATCGCGAGCATCCCGGTGCTCATCCTCTTCCTCATCAGCCAGCGCTTCGTCATCGAGGGGATCGCCCGTGGCGGGCTCAAGGGCTGAGCGGTGACGGGCGACTCCGGGGCCCCGCCGCACGCTCCGCCTCCGCCGCAGCTCGCGGCGGAGGCGGAGCTCTCGAAGGCCCACGAGGGCGAACCGCCGCCACCGGTCCTCTGGGACGGCTACTGCGCCGACCCCTTCGTGCTGCGCGCCGAGGACGGCGGGTACGTCATGTACGGCACCGCCCCCGGTCTCCTGCCGGACGGCCGCGCCTTCCAGACCCTGGTCAGCGACGACCTGGACACCTGGGAGCCGGTCGGTGGCGCCCTCGTCGTCGGGGAGGACGCCCCCAACGGCACCGAGTGGTGGGCGCCCGAGGTGGCGTACAGCGACGGCAGGTACTGGATGTACTACTCGCGCGGGCTCGGCGACACGGGGCACCAGATCCGGGTCGCCTCGGCCGTCAGCCCCACCGGACCCTTCGAGGATGCCGGTGACGCGTTGACTCCGGAGCTGCCCTTCGCGATCGACCCGAGTCCTTTCCGCGACGTCGACGGCCAGTGGTGGCTCTTCTACGCGACGGACCTCGTCGAGGGTGACCGGCCCGGCACCGTCCTGGCGGTCCAGCGGCTCCGGACGATGACCGAGCTCGACGACGGCTCCAGGGTCATTCTGCGGGCCACCGCCGACTGGCAGCTGTACCTGGCGAACCGGCTCATGTACGGCGCGCACCATGACTGGCACACCCTCGAGGGGCCTTCGGTCGTTCACCACGCCGGGCGCTACTGGATGCTGTACTCCGGTGGCAACTGGCAGACCCCTGGGTACGGTGTCGCCGCGGCCACAGCCCCGTCGCCCGAAGGGCCGTGGCACGAGGTGGCACCGGCGGGACCGTTCATCACCAGCGCCAGCACCGGCCTCGTCGGGCCCGGGCACTGCAGTACCGTGCGCGACGAGTCCGGTCGCTACCACCTGTTCCTGCACGCCTGGGACGAGGCAGGCACCCGGCGACGCCCGCACCGCCTGGGGCTCGACCTGGACGGGGAACGGCCCCGGGTGCTGCCCTGAGGAGCGGCACCGTTGCGGCCGCCGGCTCCGGTCGTGCTCAGCCGCGGCGGACGGTCTTGCCCTCGACGTAGGCGGCCAGACGGCGCTCCGCCTCGTCCCCGAAGAGGATGTGCGCGACCTCATCGAGCCCGGGCGAGCCCAGGATGTCGCTGTCGCGGACGACGAGGTCGATCTTCGAGCGCCGACGCATGAAGTCGTCGAGCGTCACGATCATCTCGTGCTCCGCAGCGTTGTGGAGCTCGGCGCGCAGGTAGTCGGCCGACCCCATGATGTCCTCGCCCATGGCCGGATTCGCCCGGATCGCCTCGAGGAGGCCGAACGCTCGGCGACCGTAGCGTCGCCAGAGCCGGTCCGTCAGGGGTTCGGTGTCGGGCTTGGTTCGCAGGGAGTCCAGCCGCATCAGTCGGGCCTGGCGGTAGAACTCCTTGCGGGTCGCCTTGGCCGGTTCGCCGCACCAGTTGTGGAGGTCCTTCTCCAGGGGCACGCCGAGCGACTGCACGAGCTCGGCGACCTCCTCCCCGACGTTGATGCAGTCGGTGAGCTTGCCGCCGAAGATCGTGATGACGGCGCGAGCGGCATCCCCCTCGACCTCGTGCCTGCGCGAGAGCGAGGTCCAGTCGGCGCCGCCCTGGTCCCCGGAGCTGCGGGCGACGACGAGCGGTCGGACGCCGGAGCGCTCGGCGATGACGTCGTCGCTGGTGAGCGGTTGGGGGAGGTCGAGCCGGGCGTTGATCTGGTCGAGCAGGAAGCCACGGTCCTCGTCGGTGACCTCGGTGTAGGGGGAGTCCACCCGGGTGTCGGTCGTTCCGATGACCGACCGGCGGCCCATCGGGATGACGTAGAAGAGTCGTGAGGTGTCGTCGAAGAACGCGAGCACGCGGTCGTGCCTCGTCGTCGTGAGCCGGGGCACGACGAGGTGGATCCCCTTGGAGTAGACGATCCGGTGCTCGGTCGTCAGGCCCCATGAGGCGTTGAGCTCGTCGACGAACGGCCCGGCGGCGTTCACGAGCACGCGGGCCGAGGTCGTGAGCTCCTCCCCCGAGTCGGTGTCCCGCAGGCGGCACGACCAGCGGTCACCGACCCGCTCGGCGGAGACGAGCTCGACGTAGTTGGCGACCGCGGCGCCGGCCTCTATCGCCGACCGGACGAAGGAGAAGACGAAGCGGGAGTCGTTGTCGACGAGGTACGCGTCCTGGTACTGCACGGCGCCCCGCGCCGTGCTCGTGTCGATGACCGGCTCGACGGACTCGATCTCGGCGGCGCTGAACAGCCGCGGCCGACCCGTTCCGAAGAGGCCGATGCCCCAGTACGCGGTGGCACCGAGGGCGGCGAACCAGGGTCGGAAGGGTGCCTTCTCGTCGAGCGTCGCCAGGAAGGAGATCTCCTTGATGTTGTCGGGGTAGGCCTTCATCAGCCGGTTCCGCGATCGGCACAGCCCGAACACCAGGGGAAGCTCGTAGTTCTCGAGGTACTTGAAGCCGCCCCACACGAGGTTGGACGACTCCTGGCTCGTGAACCCGCCGAAGTCACCGCGGTCGATGAGGGCGACGGACGCTCCTCTTCCCGCAAGGGCCGCGGCTGACACCGCGCCGTTGATGCCGGCACCGAGTACGAGCACGTCGAAGAGGCCGCCGGAGATCCGCTCGATGTTGGCTCGCCGCAACGTCATGGGTCCAGCCTCGCAGACGGCAGCCGGGGCACCGGTCAGGTGTCACTCAGGTATGGGCTCGTGACGACACAGGACGCCGGTCCGCTGGCAGAGCGCTCCAGGCCCGGTGCCGGGACTCCCGGCCCGGCCTGCACCCGCCGGACCTCATGGCGGAACGCGCGACACCGGAATGCCGGGTCCGTGCGCGAGGCGGGGCGAACCGCGCCTGGTGCACGTAGACACCCCGCCTCAGAAGGGTGGGTCGTCTCCACCGGGCCGGTGGCGCGATCTCCCCGGGTGGATGCCGATGCGGTGGCGGCTGCCGTGGTACCAGGCGCTGTCGAGCACGAGCAGGCCGCTACCGTGGCGCGAGGTCCGCGGGCCGGTGGCATCAGCGTGCTGCCCACCCGCAGGACACGCGGTACGGTCGCCGGATGACGGGACCACCGGACGAGGAGCGAGTGGAGCGCCGGGCGGAGCTGCTGCCCGAGGAGCTGGCGGTGGGGAGCGACGATCCCGATGCCCAGGCTCGCGCCATCCTCGAGGAGTCCGACGAACGGACCGCCCACCCCGAGGACACGCGCCGGCAGTCCACGCAGACACCCGACCCGGAGCCCGACGGTCCCGCCAGGGAGGACCCCGCGGCAGTCTGACCCCGGCGGCCGCCGCGGCGCCGCCCGTCAGTCCGCCGAGGGTGCCGGGGCCGAGCGTTCGACAGCGCTCCGGAGGATGCAGAACTCGTTCCCCTCCGGGTCGGCGAGCACCACCCAGCCGCTCCCCGGTCCCCACCGTCCACGGAGGTCGGCCACCTCGACGGCGCCATGGGCCAGCAAGCGCTCGAGCTCGTCGTCGCGGGTTCCCTCGACCGGCTCGAGGTCGAGGTGGATCCGGTTCTTGCCCGACTTCTGCTCGGGAACCTCGACGAACAGCAGCCGGTGCGAGCCGTCGCGGCTGACGATCATGCACTCCTCGTGCCCAGGAAGGTTGGGGTCGCCGTCGATGTCCACGTAGTCGAGGACCCCCTTCCACCACTCCGAGAGCGCGAAGGCGTTCGTGCAGTCGACCGTCGTGTGCGAGACCCGTGCCGTCATGGCGCCACTCTGGCACCGGTCGCGACCCGCCGGGTCGTTGCGTGTCCGGGTCACACGTGGATGGCCGCCGGGATGCCGTCCGAGAACACCTCCGGCGGGTCCGGCAGCGACATCGACAGCCCCGCCGCCCGCCGAGTGGCCGTCCACGCCACCGCGCACGCGTCGAGCACGTCGTCGGACGCGTAGCCCGTGCCCTGGAGCACCGACGGCCGCGGCAGGCCGGCGGCGGCGAGCACATCAAGGCGCGCCTGCTGCCCCTCGGCGGTTCGCTTGCGGGGCAGGGCCGTTCCCGACATCGTCGCGAACGAGACCTCCGGGTGCACCTCGACCACCTCCACGGTCGGGCGAGACCGCAGCCAGGTGTCGACCTCCAGGATCTTGGCGCGGAGGGCGAACGCCTGGGCGCCGACCCCCTGTCCGCTCAGCCTGCGGTTCACGGCATCCGCGGCGGCCCGGTCGGCGGCGAGGTAGGCCGGACGAGTCAGGGTGGTGAACACCGAGCTCGCCCTGCCGGGCAGGGCCCTGCGGGCAAGGACGTCCGCCGCGCGTACGCCCGTGTCGGGCAACCCGATGGGGATGTCGACGCCCACCACGCGCACGTCGACCTCGGCGCGCACCGCCTCGACGAGCTCGGCGATCGTCGGGGCGACGACCACCCGGGGCCGCGGCGCGCCAGGGACCAGAACCGCGCCGACCCACCCCGCTGCGCAGCCGTCGACGCCCAGCACCGGTGTCGTGACCTCGAACCGCGCCGGCCGGCGTGAGCCGGCGAGCCGTTCGAGCGCGTCGAGCACGAGGTCGAGGCCCACCTCGAACTCGTCGCCGAACGCGTAGCCCGGCCTGAGCGCATGGCCTTCCGCGAAGGCCGTGAAGTGGGGGTAGGCCGCGCGCACCTCCGGCCCGAGGATCTCGGCTCCCAGGGCGGCGAGGTCCGCACCGCTCTGAAAGGGCAGGCTGAGCTCCTGGACCATGAACCCGTAGAGGTGCGCGTCCAGCAAGGCAGCGGCGGTCGCCACCCCGGACAGGTCGAACCCCCCTCCGCGCAGGCAGCCGATCACCGCATCGTGGTGGCGCAGCGTTGCGGGCCCCGGCGTCCGGCGCGAGTCCATCAGGCCCACCGCCCAACGGTGCGCGGAGAGCACCCGGCGCCCCGAGACCGAGCGGGCGCGGAGCTCGGCCCGCCAGGCGCCGCCGACGACCGGTAGGTGCATCTCGTCGAAGACGGCGTCGACCATCGCGTCGAGCAGGGCGTCCTTGCTCTCGACGTGGTGGTACAGCGACATGGCCTCCACCCCGAGTCGGCGGGCGAGGGTACGCATCGACAGGCCCGCGAGGCCGTCCTCGTCGGCGAGCCGCATCGCCTCCGAGACGACGCGCTCACGGGTCAGCGGTGGGCGGGCGGGCGGCATCGCACTCCTCTCGGTCGACATTGACTTGCCGATCTTACGGCGTAAGGCTACCGTGGGCCGCACCGACAGCCACTCTTACAACGTAAGGACCGCGCATGAGGGCGATCGTCCAGGACCGCTACGGCGGCACAGAGCAGCTCCGCCTCGAGGACGTGCCCGCACCGGTGCCCGGCCCGGACGAGGTGCTCGTGCGGGTGGGCGCCGCCGGGGTGGACCGCGGCACGTGGCACGTCATGGCCGGGATGCCGCTCGTCGCCCGGCTGGGACTCGGCCTGCGCCGGCCGCGTGCCCGCATCCCGGGCCGCGACGTGGCCGGGACCGTCGAGGCGGTCGGCGAGGGAGTGACCGGGTACGCACCGGGTGACGCGGTCTACGGCACCGCGGCCGGGTCGTTCGCCGAGCTCGCCGTGGTGCCGGTGAAGCGCCTCGCACGCCGCCCCTCGACGCTGTCGGTCGAGGAGGCGGCGGCCGTCCCCGTCTCGGCGCTCACCGCGCTGCAGGCGCTGCGTGCCGCCCGGGTCGGCCCGGACAGCCGGGTGCTCGTCATCGGGGCGTCAGGCGGGGTGGGGTCGTACGCCGTCCAGCTCGCGGTCGACCTCGGCGCGGCCGTCACCGGGGTCTGTGGACCGGCGAAGGCCGACCTCGTGCGATCACTCGGGGCGCAGCGGGTGGTCGACCACACGACGACGCGGCTCGAGGACCTGGGGGAGCACTTCGACGCGGTCCTCGACATCGGGGGGCACCGGCCGCTGCGCGTCCTGCGGCGGTTGCTCGCCGAGCGCGGCGTCCTCGTGGTCGTGGGCAGCGAGGGTGGCGGCCGGTGGCTCGGGGGGCTGGAGCGCTCCATCGGGGCCGCCCTCCTCTCGCCGTTCGTGGGTCAGCGCCTCGTCATGCTCGTCGCCTCGGAGAACGGCGCGGACCTCGCGGCCCTCACCGCGGTCCTCGAGCGTGGGGGGATGCGTCCGGCCCTGGAGCGGACGTTCCCGCTCGAGCGTGCGGCGGAGGCGATCGACCACGTCGCCGGCGGCCGGGCCCGCGGCAAGGTGGTCGTCACGATGGCGGGCGGAGCGGCGTCCGGGTCATGAGGACGCGCCGCCCGCGTCGCTTCGTGGCGTGCGCAGGTCGCGCAGGTCGCTCTGGTCCATCCCGGCCAGGCGGGGGAGGTCGGCCGACGAGGTGCGCTGCAGCCGGGTGGTCATGGTGGCGAGGACGAGCCGCTGGATCTCCGGCACGGCCATGGTGGCGCGCAGCGCCTCGGCCGGGACCTCGAGCAGCACGCTGTCGGAGTCGGCCACGACATCCGCCGTCCTCGGGCTCCCCGTGAGCGCGGCGATCTCCCCGAAGTAGTCGCCGGCGACCATCGTCGAGAGACCTCGGTAGCCGCCGCCCTCGAACGGCACGCCGGCCGTCGTCGCCCCGTCGAGGATGAAGTAGGCGGACGAGGCGGGGTCGCCGTGCTCGACGACCCGCGTTCCGGCCGGCACGTCACGCACGACCGCGTGCGACAGGAACGCCGCTCGTTGCTCCGGCGACAGCCGGCCGAACGCCGGGAGCCGGCCGACCAGACGGTCGAAGTCCGCCGCCGTCGCGGCTCGCCCGGCGTCCTCCACGACCTCGGACTCACGGAGGCGGTCCTCGGTCGCCCGCCAGGTCGCCCGGCCGAGCCCCGGAGCCACGACCGTGAAGCCGGCCGCCACGAACAGGAGCAGCCCTGCGAACACGATGAGGACGCGGATCTCGATGACGTCGGCCAGTCCTGCGGCCGCCATCCCGGCGACGAAGATGACGTCGCGCATGACGTAGAACGCGGAGAAGACCCGGCCGCGCATCTCGCGCGGCGTGTTCCGCTGAAGGAGCACCGACCGGGCGATGGCCGAGGGCGCGTTGAAGAACCCCGACACGGTGACGACGAGGATGGCCACCCAGATCTCGGTCGACAGGCCGTAGAGGATGGAGGCGACCCCCATGCCGATCATCGTCACGACGAGCCACAGGGGCTCCGGCAGCAGGCGAGAGAACCGGGCCATGAAGAAGGAGCCGACGACGAAGCCGACGGAGGTGAGCGCCTCCTGCAGGCCGTACTGGAACTCCGTCGCACCGAGCTCCCTGAGCGAGAAGGGCAGGAGCAGCACGTTCCAGAGGCCGAAGGCGAAGAACATGAAGGAGCCGACGACGAACAGGGAACGGATCGTCGGCGTGCCGAGGAGGGCGCGCATCCCCGACCGCAGGTTCTCGACGATCACCGCCACGCTGGCCTCGTCGTCCGGGGTCGGCATGGGGTAGCGGCCCATGAGGGAGATGCAGGCCGCGCAGAACAGGAACGAGGCGGCATCCAGCACGAAGGCCCAGACCAGCCCCACGCTGCCGGCGAGCAGGCCGGCGCCCGCGAACCCGATCGCGGTGGACCCGAAGCTCGCGATGGACAGGAACGAGTTGGCTGCCGCGAGCTCCTCGTCGCTCGCGATCTCGGGGATGAGGCTGTCGTGCGCCGGGTCGAAGAACTGCTTGACCCCGGCGTTGAGGAGCAGGAGCACGAAGAGGCCCGGCAGGGCGATCGCGTCGATCTCGATGACCACCGCGATGGCGGCGACCACCACGGCCTGCACGATGCAGGTCCACATCATGATGCGCTGGCGGTCGTGGCGGTCGACGAAGACGCCGGCGAGGAGTCCCACGGCCAGGCTCGGCACGACCGTCACCATGAGGGTCAGGGCGACGGCCAGCGTCGACTCGGTCGCGCGCCACACGTAGATGCCGGCCGCGAGGTCGGTGAGCGCGGACCCGGCCGTCGAGACGAGCTGGGCGAGCCACAGGAGGGTGAAGTCGCGGCGGCGGAAGACCGCGAACATCGACGGAGCCGGCGCGGCCACGGTGGTCATCGAGCCTCCTGACCCCTGAGGTGCCTGGAGCCTAGTGGCGCGGCGACCCGGACGTCAGGCGAACGGCGTCCCCCGGCCGCAGCTGGGCCGCACGGTCGCAGGCGGATGCCGTGAGCACCGCGACGACCGGGTACCCGCCGGTCACGGGGTGGTCGGCGAGGAAGACCACCGGTTCGCCACCGGGGGGCACCTGCACGGCGCCGCGGACCAGGCCCTCACTGGGCAGCTCGACGTCGCGCCACCACGGGGCCCGCCGCACCCGCCCGCCCCCGAGCCGCAGGCCCACCCGGTCGCTGTCGCCGGTGACGTGCCACGTGGATCCGAGGAGCCCGCCCAGCCCATCGGCCCAGCCGCCGACCCAGGCGGACCGGGGGCCCGGGACAACGGGCAGCTCCACCGTCCCCACGGCAGGCGTTGGGGAGAGCGGGGCGTGGTCGGTCGTGGGGAAGACGGCCCCGGGCTGACCGACGGGGAGCACGTCACCCGCCGCCACGGGTGGCGGGCCGAGGCCGGAGAGGGTGTCGGTGGAGCGGGAGCCCAGCACCGCGTCGACCTCGATGCCGCCCCGGACGGTGAGGTACGAGCGCACGCCCGTGGCCGGCATCCCCAGGGACAGCACCGAGCCGTCGGCCACCTCGACGAGCGTGGCCATCGCGACCGGGCGGCCGTCGACCGTGGTCGGAGCGGGCGCCCCGGTCACGACGGCGGTGACCCGGCCCCGGGCGCGAACCACGAGGCTGCCGAGCAGCACCTCCAGCGCCGCCCGGCCCTCACCGTGGCCCGCGATCCTGGCCCCGAGGCGGTAGGCCGCTCGATCAGCCGCCCCGGACCTGCCGACCCCGACCGCGGCGTACCCGACGCGGCCCTCGTCCTCGACCAGGACCGAGGGACCGGTCCGGAGCACCTGCAGGGCGCGCGTCATGAGCCGGCCAGGGCGTCGACGAACCGCACCGTGGTCCCCGGGGCGAGCAGCGCCGGCGGGTCGCGCCCGACGTCCCAGAGCACGGCATCGGTGGTGCCGATGAGCTGCCACCCCCCGGGCGAGGAGCGCGGGTAGACGCCGGAGAACTCGCCCCCGAGGCCGACCGACCCGGCGGGGACGGACGGCCTGGAGACATCGCGTCGAGGCACCCTGAGCCGCCGGTCGCCTCCGACGAGGTAGCCGAAGCCCGGGGCGAAGCCGGCGAATGCGACGGTCCACGGCCTGCCCGTGTGCGCGGCGACCACCTCCGCGGGAGTCAGGCCGGTCAGGTCGGCGACCTCGGCGAGGTCGGGTCCGTCGTAGCGCACCGCCAGCTCCACCACCGCTGTGGCTTCCCCGCTCGGGTGTCGCGGCCCGTCGCTCACGGCCCGGGCCGCCAGCCTGCGAACCGAGCGGGCCAGGCCGTCGAGGTCGGCGCCCGGTCCGGCCAGGACGAGCACCGTCCTGGCCGCGGGCACGACGTCGGTCACCCCGGCCCAGGGGCCGCTGCCACCCTCCGCGGCCGGCAGCAGGGCCGCCCGCAGCGCGAGGACGTCGTCGAGATCGCCCACCTCGACGAGCAGGGCCTCCTCCCCGGCCGGCAGCAGCTGCACCGGGATGCCGGTCGGAGTGCTCACGCTCGACGCCCTCAGGCCCCGGATGTCCGGGTGGCGCCAGGTGCGTGGACGGCCTCCCGTGTGGCGAACGGAGCCACGGTCACGCCGGCCCCACGGAGCCCGGCCCGCACGGCCCGCGCCAGGTCGACGGCCCCCGGGGTGTCGCCGTGGACGCACACCGAGCGGGCCGGCACCGACACCGTGGAGCCGTCCACGGCGACGACCGTGCCCTCCGTCGCAAGGCGGACGGCCCGCCGGGCGACGACCTCGGGGTCGGTGACGAGCGCGCCGGGGCTCGAGCGGGGTACGAGCCGACCGTCCGCCCGGTAGGCGCGGTCGGCGAAGGCCTCCGCGACGGCGACGAGGCCGGCGGCCTCGGTCTCGGCGTGCAGCGCGGACCCCGGCTGGCACAGGACCGGCAGGGCCGGGTCGTAGGCCGCCACGGCATCCACGACCGCCCGAGCCTGGGCCGTGTCGACGGCCGCCGTGGTGTAGAGCGCCCCATGAGGCTTCAGGTACGCGACGCGGGTTGCGGCCACCCGGCACATCGCTTCGAGCGCACCGAGCTGGTAGAGGACGTCGGCGGTGAGGTCGCCCGGGTCCATGTCGATGCGGCGACGGCCGAAGCCCGCGAGGTCGCGGTACCCGACCTGCGCACCGACGACCACTCCACGCTCTGCGGCAGCGGCGACGGTGCGGCGGATGGTGCTCGCGTCACCGGCGTGGAAGCCGCACGCGACGTTGGCGCTCGTGACCACGCCGAGCATGGCCTCGTCGTCGCCGAGCACCCAGGTGCCGAACGACTCGCCGAGGTCGGCGTTGAGGTCGATCGAGGTGGCCATGCCCGAACGCTAGCCCTCGGGCAGGCCCGGCGAGGGCCGCAGCGGGCAGAGCACGACCGCCGCCCGGAGGTCCGGACGGCGGTCGTGGGGGTGCCCCGGAGGGCAGAGGCGGAACGTCAGCCGATGACGGTGATGTTCGCGGCCTGCGGGCCCTTCGCGCCCTGCTGGGTCTCGTACTCGACCTTGGCGTTCTCGTCGAGCGAACGGTAGCCGTTGCTGTTGATGGCCGAGTAGTGGGCGAAGACGTCGGCGGAGCCGTCGTCGGGGGCGATGAAGCCGAAGCCCTTGTCGGCGTTGAACCACTTCACGGTGCCAGTAGCCATGGGAGGCCTGCTTTCTGAGAGAGGGGCCACCCGCCTGTCGGGTGGCTCCGCGTTGGTGATGCCTGTGATACCTCTGCTCAGAAAGTGCTCAGTCCCGGCGGGACGTTCTGCAACTACCTCACAACGGAAAGCTCAACAACTGTGCGCCAGCCTAGCGGTCGGAGCGCCTCATCGCAGAACCAGGCCCCCGGGCATCCCCTCGGGCGGGTCAGGTGGTGGCCCGGCGCGGTGGGCCGGTGGGCCGCGTCGGGTCATCGGCGTGCGACGCCGAGCGGCGGCCGGCGGCGAGCAGCCACACGCCCACCGCGGTGATCGCCACGAGGCCCACGACGTAGCCCACGGCCGGAAGGCTCGACCAGTCCAGGTCGTCGCCGTACCGGGCGAGGGCGATGCCCTGGAACACGCCGAACGCCAGGCCGGTCACCCCGATCGGGCGCAGCGAGTACGCGTCGTCGACCAGCCAGGCGTGGCCCGCCGCCACCCCGAGCCCGACGTTCCAGGCGCCGACCGCTCGCCCCGTGAGTGGCGTCAGCGGCCACGGCCACGCGGCATCCGCCCACTGCGGTGCGACGAGCAGCGCCAGCCCGAGGGTCACCAGCCCGACGGCGAGGACCGCGAGGGTGGCCCGCAGCAGGCGCGGCAGGCCACCTGGAGCGGGCACCTCCGTGCCCGCGCGGGACTGCAGCCACCATGCCAGGGCCATGAGGACCGGAACGACGGCGTAGACGGCGATCCAGCCCCACGTGACGGCCCGGGTGGCCACCGGCAGCTCGGCCGCCAGGTGGAACCGGTCCAGGTGCACGACCGTGACGACGAGCGTGAGCGTGGTGAAGACGAAGACCGCCGGAACGGCCATCCGTGCCACGGTCCAGTACCGAGCGACCGCACCGCTCAGCTCCAGCCCGACGGCCGACCAGTACGAGGCACCGAGGAACACCGCGGTCATCGGCGGGTCGATGGTCCAGGCGAACCGGGTGGCCGTGTCCTGCGGGAAGACGAAGAGCTGCACTCCGGCGAGGAACACCAGGACCGCGGCGAGTCCGAGGAGCCAGCGCATGGCAGGCACGACCCGGTCGCCGTGTCGGGAGACAGGACGCTGGGTCACCGGCGCACCCCGTGGACCCTGCCCGTGAGGTGCTGGTGGATCGCAGCGACGACGGCAGCACCGTCGCCCACGGCCGTCGCCACCCGCTTGATGCTGCCGCGGCGGGTGTCGCCGATCGCGAAGACGCCGGTGCAGCTCGTCTCGAGGGGCTGCCTCATCCGGTCCGGGGCGGTCGGGTCTCCGCCGGCCTCTGTGCCGACGGTGACGAACCCCGTCTCGTCCCGGGTGACGATGCCCTCGAGCCAGTCGGTGTGGGGTGATGAGCCGATGAGGACGAACAGGCCGTGGCACGGCGTCCAGCGGGTCGCTCCGGTGCGGCGGTCGGTGATCTCGATCTCGGTGAGGCGGGCGTCGACGGCACGAGCACCGGTGACGGTCACTTCGTGGACGATGTCGACGTTCCGCGTCGCGCGCATCTGCTCCACGAGGTACTCGGACATGCTGGCTGCCACGTCGGGACCCCGCACGAGGAGGGTGACGTGCCGGGCGTACTTCGCCAGGTGGAGCGCCGCCTGGCCGGCCGAGTTGCCCCCGCCCACGACGTGGACCGGCTGCCCGGTCATCGCGCGGGCCTCGGTCACGGCGGCGCCGTAGAAGACCCCGCGACCGGTGAGCTCCTCGATCTCCGGGATGCCGAGGCGCCGGTAGTCGACGCCCGTCGCCACGACGGTCGTGCGGGTGCGGGCCAGCGTCCCGTCGGACAGGAGCACCCGTTGCTCCTCGTCATCCACCTCGAGCCCGGTCGCCGAGCGGAAGAAGTGGAACACGGCGCCGAACATCCACGCCTGGTGGAAGGAGCGGAACGCCAGGTGGTTCCCGCTGATGCCCCGGGCGAATCCCGGGTAGTTGCGGATCAGCGAGCTCGTGCCGGCCTGGCCCCCGATGGCCTCCCGCTCGATCACGAGGGTCGACAGTCCCTCGGATGCCGCGTACACCGCAGCCGCGAGCCCGGCGGGTCCCGCCCCGATGACCACGGTGTCCCAGACGACGTCGGGGTCGAGCCGCGTCGTCAGCCCGAACGCCTCGACGAGGTCTGTGTCGCTGGGGTTCTGGAGCGTGCGCGGAGGGGACGTGAAGCGGAGGTCGAGGACGGGCAGCTCCGGCTCGTCCAGGTCCAGGCCGCGCAGGACGCGCCGGCCGCTCTCCTGGTCCGCCTCGTAGAAGCCGATGGGGATGTGGTTGCGGGCGAACATGTCGCGGAGCAGGTGCGTGCGCTCGTCGAGCCGGCCCACGAGGCGCACCGCCTCGAAGCCGCTCGTGCCCTGCGCCCAGTGCCAGTCGTGCAGGAGGTCGCCGATGCCGCCGTGGAACTCCTCGTCGCGAGGCCGGGCCGGGCGGATGAGGAAGTTCTCGACATGGCCCTCGCCGATCGCGCGGAAGATCGGCCAGCGCCTCTCGAAGTTCCCCCACTCGACCACCACCACGCGCTTGGCCGACGGGTGGATCGCGCGGGCCCACCGCAGGAACTGCAGTCCCTCCTCGTCGCGCGGGCCGTAGAACGACAGGATCATGGCGACGTCGCGCTCCCAGCGCCGCAACCCCTCGAGCACGGCTCGGGCGTGGGCGTGGCTGCGGCACGTGATGACCTCGTAGTCGGTGGCGTACCGGCGGCGCATCTCGCCGTCGAGGACCGCGAGGGAGTCGTCGTCGGTGGTCGCGACGAGGATCACGGGCAGCGGCCGGAACTCCGGCGGGCCCGGAGACCCGACCGCTTCCCCACCGGCCGTCGGATCGGTGCCCGGATCTGCGTGCGGTTCCGACATGCGACCCACGATCGCAGAGGTCACCTGCACATGTCACCGCCCTTTCACCCGCGCCTACGCTGGCGCCATGGACGAGCCGGATCCCGGGCGCGCACCCCTCGCGGCTGCCGACCACCCCCTGGCGGCAGCGACGTACGTGTCCCTGACCACCTACCGCCGGACGGGTGTGCCCGTCTCGACGCCGGTCTGGTTCGCCCCGTCCGTCGACGAGCCTCACCTCTTCACGGTCATCACGGTCGACGACACGGGGAAGACGAAGCGGCTGGCCCACACCGAGCGGGTCGAGCTGCGGCCCTGCGACGTGCGTGGTGGAGTGGGACCCGGTTCACCGACCTACGTCGGCACGGCCCGGGTGGTGCGGGACGACGCGGGCGTCGCGTCGGTGCGACGGGCCGTCGTCGCGAAGTACGGGCTCCCGGCACGCATGTCCGACCTCCTGGACACGGTGGCCGGGCGGGTGGGGATCCGCCGCGCGCCACGCGCCGGCATCCTCGTCGCCGTGGAGCCGCAGCCGGTCAGCGAGGGGTGACCAGCCGCCCGAGCGAGTACCGGGCGAGCGGGGCGTAGCCGACCGCGACCGGCCACAGGGCGTGGGTCACGAGCCAGGCGGTGCTCAGGTGCGTCGAGCCCCGCGGCGCCTCGTCGAGGCCGTGGTCGAGCGAGAGCCGCAGTGGGCCCGAGCGCACGCTCCACGACCACCGGTGGGCCTCGTGGTCGACGTCGTCGATCCGGAAGACCGCCACGACCCCACCCACGCCGGTCACCCGGCCGGTCGTGCCGGGAGTGACCACGGCGTGCGGGTAGTCGACCGCCCGGATGTGCGGGGACCAGTGCGGCCACCAGACCGGGTGCGTGTAGCGCTCCCACACCTCGTCCACGGACAGCGCGCCGCTCGCGGACAGGCGGAGGGCTCCGGACAGGACCGGGCTCATGCGCCCAGTGTGGCGCGCCGGCGCGAGCCCGGGTTCGACAGCGGTGGGTCCACGCACCGGGGCGTGCTGGCCCCGCAGCGGTGCTCGGGCTAGCGTGATCGCGTGAGCCTGCTCCGCACCGACCGTTCCTGGCGCGAGGAGGTCCGCGGTCGCGTGCCCGTGCGCTACCTGCCGCAGACCACTCCCGCCCACCTGCGCGGCACCTGGCGCGACGCCAGGCCGGCTCGCATCGAGGCCTCCCTGGCCGACGCGCTCCGGCGCCCGACCCACGGCTGGCTTGTCGCCGGTGCCTCCGCCGAGCTGGGCGTTGACCGCACACTCCTGCGCACGGTGGCAGGTCGCGAGGTGGTGCTCTGGCGCGACGCCGACGGGTCGCTGCTGGCCGGGAAGGGCGCCTGCCCGCACCTCGGCGCCCGTCTCGCCGACTGCGACGTCGTCGACGGCACGGTGCTCTGCCGCTGGCACGGGATGCCGCTCGGCCGGGAGACGCCGACGCCCTGGGCGACCTTCGCCGCGCACGACGACGGGGTCCTGCTGTGGGTGCGGGTCGGACCGGTGGAGGACGGTGCGGAGCCGACCGACCGCCCAGTGCTCGCCACTCGTCCGCCGCTGGAGGAGTCGCTCGCCTCGGTCATCTCCCTGGCCGCCGACTGCGAGCCCCGCGACATCGTGCAGAACCGGCTCGACCCCTGGCACGGCGCCTGGTTGCACCCGTACGCCTTCAGCGACCTCGCCGTCGACGACGACGCCTCGACCGACGACCGGCTCGTCCTCGACGTCGCCTACCGCCTGGGCCGCACCTTCGCGGTCCCGGTGCGTGCAGAGTTCACCTGCCCGGACTCGCACACCATCGTCATGACCATCACCGACGGCGAGGGGACGGGCAGCGTGGTCGAGACCCACGCGACGCCCCTCACCGCGCCGGGCGCCCATCCGGCCCGCACCGTGATGACCGAGTCGGTGGTCGCCACCTCGGACCGGGCCGGGTTCCGCGTGGCCCGCGGCATGGCGCCGCTCGTGCGGGTCGGGATGCGGGCGTCCGCGACGCAGCTCTGGGCGGACGACATCGTCTACGCGGCGCGGCTCTACGAGCTGCGCCGCTCCGCCGCGGCCCGGTAGGCGCGGATGCCGCGGCGCGCCAGCCGCGGGACCGAGCCGAAGCGCGAGCCCATCGGCACCGACCAGACGCCGTGCCCCGTGCGTCCCCAGGCGGTGAGCAGCTCGTCGGCGGCCATCCAGCCTGTGGTGGCCGCGCGCTCCATGAGGGCCACGGGCAGGTCGCAGCGCACCGCGTCGCCCGCCAGCACGACGCGGGGGTCCGGTGTCCGCACCCCTGGCCGCGAGCGCCAGGGCTCCAGCCCCACGAGCACGCAGTCGCGCTCGACGAGCCACTCGTCGTGAACGGCCTCGAGGTGCACGGTCTCGGGGTACACCCGGCGCAGCTCGCCGAGCATCGTCGCCCGCAGCTCGTCCTCGACGGTCCCGTCGGGCAGCGCGTACGCGTGCAGCTCGACCACCGAGCCGCCGTGGGCGTCGCTCCAGCGCCGCGCGTGGTCCTCGAACCGCTCGAGCACCGAGATGTTGTCGAGCGGTCCGTAGCCGCTCGTGCCGAGGAACGGCGGTCGCTCGGGCGCCACCCTGCCGGACAACCAGAGCCGCCACACGGCGAAGGCCGGTGCCGAGCGGATGCCGGCCACGCGCTCGCGCCACGCCTCGCCTCCGGGCTGGGAGCCCCCGAGGGTGTTCGAGGCCCCCACGACGGCCCGGAGCCCGACCGGGTCCAGGGCGAGGACGACGCCGTCGGCCGCGATGGTCGCCGGCCCGCTGTCGGGCGAACCACCCGTGCCGGTCGTGCCGGTCGCGCCGAGGGTGACGACGAGGCCCTCCCCGACGGGCTCGACGCTGGCGACCTCCCGGCCGGTCAGCACGGTGACGCCGAGACGTGCCAGGTGGCCGGCGAGAGGAGCCCACAGCGTGGAGTCGTAGTCGTCGCGGGGGACGTCGAAGAGCAGCCCCTCGGCAGACCCGACGAAGTACATGTGGAACATCGCGACGAGCTCGGCGCCGGAGAAGTCGCGGGGGTCGGCGAAGAAGCTGCGGGCGAACACCTCCAGGGCCAGGTGCCGGGCCTCCTCAGGGAACCGCAGCCGGTCGAGCACCTCCGCAGCACTCACGCCGTCGAGAGCCGAGAACGTCGCCGGGAACTCCACGTCGAGGAGCGCGAGGGCGGCCTCGACGTCGACGGCCGCGAGGCCGGCGAGGTCGAAGCTGGGGCTGCGAGCCACGAAGGCCGCCAGGTTCCACGGCGGCGTCCGCGGGATCCGGGCGAACGAGTCCCGCCCGCCCCCGTCGCGCACCAAGGGGTAGTCGGCGAGGGGACGCAGCCGCGAGAGCAGCGGATCGGTGCGGCGCAGCACGGCCCGCAGGTTGTAGTACTGGCGGAAGAAGGCGTGGAAGCCACGGCTCATCTCGCCGGATGCGCCGCCCGGGAGGCTGACGGGCCACGACCGCACGCGGCCGCCGAGGCGGTCCGCGCGCTCGACCACGGTCACCCTGACCCCCCGCTCGGCCAGCCCGAGGGCGGCGGTGAGCCCCGCGATGCCGGCACCCACGACGACGACGTGCCGCTCGGCACCGGCATCCGCGCGCTGCGTCGGGGCCGGCGGAGGGTGGAAGACGGCCTGGCGGTCGAGCCCGGGTCTCCAGCGGGGCGGCCTGCGACCCGGGATCACGAGGGTCGCGATCCGACCACGGTGTGCACGAGGTCTCGCTGCCAGCCGCCGTACGGCTGGTGACGCACGTCGACCAGGCCTGCCTCGACCAGGCGTTCCCGGACGCGTGGCACGGAGTCGAAGTCGCGAACGCTCGTGTAGAGGTAGCGGTGGAGCGGCACGTCGGAGCGCTTCAGCGCCGCGAGGGGGATGATCACGCCGTGGCAGACCGCGGCCCAGGTGACCCGGGCGCGGGTGTTGCCGGCCACCGAGTAGTCGTGCACGGCCAGCGCGCCCCCCGGGCGCAGGACCCGAGCCACCTCGCGCACGAGTCGGTCACGGTCGGGCACGTTGCGGAGCAGGTAGGCCGCCAGCACTCCGTCGACGGACCGGTCGGGCAGGGACTCCAGGTGCGCCACGGCATCCGACACCAGGAAGCCCACGGCCGGTGGCCAGGACTTGGCGCGAGCCTGCTCGACCATGCCCTCCGACGCGTCGACCCCGTGCACGGTGAGGATCCCGGCGGTGCGGGTCCCCGCCGACCACGCGTCGAGGACGGCCCGGGTCGAGGCGCCGGAGCCGCACCCCAGGTCGAGCACGGTCACCTGCCTGTCAGCGGCCTCGGAGCGCGGCAGCCGCTCGACGAGGAGTCCGGCGGCCGTGCGCAGCTGCGCGTGGTAGCCGGGGGAGAGCGCGACCATCGCGTCGTACGTCGGCGCGGCGCGGTCGAAGGCGTCGGCCAGCGCCCACTCCCCGGTGCGCTTCTGCTCGGTCGTCACGGTCTCTCCTCGGTCTGGTGCATGCCGCGGCGGACCCACAGCATGAGTGTCAGTGTGATCATGCTGAAGCCGAAGAGGTAGTCCTCGACCGGGATGTCCCACGGGATGCGCAGGCCGACGATCTGGTCCTCGTCGTAGATGACGATCGGCGCGGACAGCTTCGTGAGCCACCCGTCGACGAGGACGTGGAAGACGTACACGATTCCCATGGCGATCCAGTACTGCGCCTGTCGGAGGATGCCGGTGCGGAGCCAGAACCGTTCCGCCGCAAGTGTGCCCACCACGGACAGCACGGCCATGGCCGTGTACTCAGGCATGGCGGGCCCGCCGCCGACGGATCCACCCGAGCACGGTGCCCACGGCCTCGTAGGTCAGCAGGCCGCAGACCGGGATGACGACGAAGAAGACCAGCTCCTCGAGCGGAACCCGCAGGGGCAGGAGGATGCCGGTCGTGTACGTCTGGCTGTACCACCAGTGCTCCCGGTAGATGCCCACGATGTCCCAGACGAGGAAGATGGCGAGCACCGGCAGCAGGGCAACCAGGAGCCGAACTGGCCTGCGGTACACCCGGGCTCGCAGGACGAACTCGAGCGGAAGGGTGATGAGGATGCAGCCGGCCATGAGCAGGAGGTACTGGTAGCGGTCGTCCACGGTCCGGCCTCACGCCGCCTCGGCGTCAGGCCCCAGCGCCGCGGCCGACGGCAGCTGGGAGCGTTCCCCGGCAGGCCAGTCCCGCGGGTCCGGGCCGAGCGCCGCCAGGAGCGGCACCTGCTCGGTGCACCAGGGGGAGACGCGTCGCGTGCCGTCGAGCACGCCGGCGCTGAAGTCGGCCCACGGCACCCACTCGGCGCCGTCGACCTCCGCGGGGTCCGGACGCAGGGCGTCGTCCTCGACCCAGCCGACGAACACGGGACACCGCTCGTGCTCGACCACGCCGTTCATCGCCGCCCGGTAGCCGAACTGTGGGAGGACCAGGCGGAGGTCGCGGACGTCGACGCCCAGCTCGCTGTGGGCTCGGCGCCGCACGGCGGCCGCGAGGTCCTCTCCCGGCCGGGGGTGCCCGCACACCGTGTTGGTGACAACGCCGGGGAAGCTCGGTTTGCTGGTCGCCCGGGTGGTGACGAGCAGGCGCCCGGCCGGGTCCATGACGTAGCACGAGAAGGCCAGGTGGAGGGGGGTGTCGTCGTGGTGGACGGTGGACTTCGGCGCCTGGCCGACCTGGGCCCCGGCGTCGTCGAGGAGCACGACGGGGTCGTCCGAGACCCAGGCGCCGTCGAAGGGCGGTCGGGCGGCGCGGTCGGTGCGCACGAGCCGCATGGGCTCGCGGGACACCACCATGCGCGCTGCCAACGCGGCCTTGAGCGGGGTCGGAACGCGCGCGCGGGAGCCGAACACGTCGTAGTCGGCCGCCTCGATGCGCTCGAGGATGCGGGCGTACAGCACGCGGGCCGTGGCGACGCACCGTCGTGAAGCCCCCGGCAGAGCCGGGATGCCGTCATCGGCCTCCCGGTAGAGCCGGCGGTTGCGCTCGATCTCGAACGCCATGAGCTCACGCCACTCCGGCGTGACGACCCCCTCGTGCGGGTCGGCACCGAACCGCCGGAGGTCCTCCTGGGGCACGTAGACCCGGCCACGGTCGAGGTCCTCACCGACGTCCCGCAGGAAGTTCGTGAGCTGGAAGGCGAGGCCGAGCGAGCGTGCCGGGGCGACGGCATCCGTGCCGGGCCGCAGCACCGGGAGCATCATCTCGCCGATCACGGCGGCGCTGCCGTCCATGTACCCGAGCAGGTCACCCCACGTCTCGTACGTGTGTCGGGTCAGGTCGGAGCGCATGGCGCCGAAGAACCTGGAGAAGCACTCCTCCTCGATCCCGCACTCGCGCACCGTCGTCACGACGGCGGCCATGACCGGGTCGGTCGAGCTGCCGGCGGCGAGGGACTCCCAGAAGGACAGCTCGAACGCGTCGAGCGCGGCGGCCGTGCCGGGTCCCGGATCGGGCCCCGCCAGGTCGACGATGTCGTCGGCGAGCCGCGCGAGCGTGTAGACGGCATGCACGTGGCGCCGCGACTCCACCGGGAGGAGGCGGGCGCCCCAGTAGTAGGTCGTGCCGTGACGGCGGGTGATCTCGGCGCACCGGGCATAGCCGAGGGCGAGCACCTCGGGGGAGGTGACCGGGGCGCGTTCGCTCACCGGACCACCGTACGTGGCACGGGTCGCGCGTCGCGGGCGTACTCCTGCACCCGCTCGGCGGCGAGCCGGCCGCTCACGAGGACCATGGGGATGCCGACACCCGGCTGGGTTCCCGACCCGGCGAAGACCAGCCCGGGAACCCGGCGGTCCACGTTCGACGGTCGGAAGGGTCCGGACTGCAGGAACGTGTGCGCCAGGGCGAACGGCGTGCCGAGGTGCATGCCCTGGGCGCGCCAGTCCTCGGGCGTCACCAGCAGTTCCTTCCGGACGTCGGTCGGGTATCCGCCGGCCTCGAGGAACGCGTGGAGCCGCTCGCGCATCGGCCCCGACTCGCGCCGCCAGTCCAGGTCCGCGCCGGTGTGCGGCACGGGCTCGAGGACGTACATGGCGGTCGAACCGGCCGGGGCGGCGGTCGGGTCGGAGACGGTGGGAACCGTGACCAGTCGCGAGGGGTCGGGCATGAGCTCGCCGCGGTCGATGATCGCGTCGAACGACCCGTCCCAGTCGTCGCCGAAGTGGATGTTGTGGTGGCGGATGTGCGACGCCGGAGTCCCGGAGGCCCCGACGTGCCACACCACGGCCGACGGCGAGAAGTTGCCGGAGCGCACGACGCGCGGGGCAGGCACCCCGGGCAGCATCCGCTCGTACGCGACCGGCAGGTCGACGGTGCACACGACGGCATCCGCCGAGAGCTGCTCGCCGTCCGAGGTCGAAACGCCCGCCACGGCACCGTCGGAGCGGCGCAGGACCTCCCGGACCTCGACGCCGAGGTGGATGGGGACGCCCGCCTCCTCGAGCGCCTGGGCCATGGCACGCGGCACGGCGTGCATGCCGCCCTCGGGGTAGAACACCCCGCGGACGGTGTCCATGTAGGTGATCACCGCGAGGACCGCGCGGGCCTTCGCGGGCGCGATGCCGGCATACAGCGCCTGGAAGCTGAAGATCCGGGTGAGCCGGTCGTCGGTGAAGAAGCGGTCGACCGCCGGGCCCAGCGCGCCCAGGCCACCGAGCCGCAGGAGCTTCAGGGCGGTCGCGGGCGAGCGGAGGAGGTCGAGCGGTGAGGAGTAGTTGGCGTCGACGAAGGTGTCGAACTCGGTCTCGTAGAGGTCCTCCAGCCAGCGGAGGAACCTGTCGAAGCCGGCGGCGTCGGCGTCACCGACCTTCGCACGGATCTCCTCGCGGAGGTCCCCCATGTCGGCCCGGATGTGCAGCTCGCTGCCGTCCGAGTACACGGCTCGGTACGCCGGGTCGAGCCGTGTCATCCGGATGAGGCGGTCGGGGTCGCCCCCCACCGCGCGGATCGGGGCATGCAGCAGCTCGGGCATCGTCATGACGACAGGGCCGGAGTCCAGGCGGAAGTCCCCGAGGCGGAGCAGCCCGGCCCGACCCCCGACCACGGCGTCGCGCTCGAGGACCGTGACGTCGTGGCCCGCGCCGGTGAGGTGGCAGGCGGCGGCGAGGCCGGAGAGCCCGGCCCCGACGACGACCACCCTCACGCGGACCGCCACGCGATGGTGTCGGCGAGGTCGCGCAGCGCGGCGTCGGCGTGCGGCTCCACGCCGAGCGCGTCGAGGGTGTGGTGGGCGCGGCTCACGAGCTCGGTCACGGTGTACTCCGCCCGCTCCCGGACGCCGGCCTCGACCATCGCGCGCTGGAGCGCCTGCACCCCGTCGCCGTCGAGGGTGCCGGCGTCGCACGCCGCGAGGAGCGGACGGGCCCGCGGGGGCAGGAGCTCGGCCGCCCAGGCGAGCAGGGCGGTCGGCTTGCCCGAGCGCAGGTCGTCACCGGCCGGCTTGCCGGTGCGAGCGGGGTCGCCCCACACGCCGAGGATGTCGTCGCGCACGGCGAAGGCGTCGCCGACCAGGTCACCCCACTCGACGAGCCCACGAACGAGCTCGGGGCCGGCTCCCCCGACGAGCGCACCGAGCTGCAGCGGGCGGGTGATGGTGTAGCGCCCGCTCTTGAACCGGGCGATGCGCCGCGAGGTCGACACGTCGCGGCGCCGGCCCGCGGTGTGGGTGACGTCGAGGAGCTGCCCTTCGACGAGCTCGACAGCCATGAGGCGCCACGCCGCCCGAACCTGCGGGGGCGTGGATGCGACGAGGAGCGTGGCCTCGCTGAGGGCGAGGTCGGAGACGAGGGTGGCTACGCTGTCGCCGAACAGGCTGTCGTCACCCAGCCCTCGGGCGGCGCGGTGCCGCTCGGCGGAGACGACGTGCAGGGTCGGCCGGCCCCGGCGGGAGTCGGACCGGTCCATGACGTCGTCCTGGATGAGGGCGAACAGGTGCAGCAGCTCGAGGGCGGCGGCGACCCGGACGAGGTGCGGGTGCGTCTCGCGCTCGCCGTCGGCGAGCACCCAGCCCCAGTGCGCGAGCACCGGCCGAAGCCGCTTGCCGTGGTTCCGGGTGCGCTCGGCCAGCTCGCCGACGAGGTCGACCCGCAGGGGTCCGGGCGAGGGGTCGCCGTCGGCGGGCGAGCAGTCCCCGGCCGCGCGCACGAGGGCGTCGGAGAGCTCGACGAAGGTCGTCTCGAGGACGACGTCCGCCTGGGCGAGGGTCTCGTCGGGCGACGTCACGCGCCGCCGCGCGCCGGGGGGTGCGGCGGTCACCTCGGTACTCATCGACACAGCCGCCTTGCCCCGTTCGCTCGTGGACCTCGGCTCACCCGCAGCCCGGTGGGTGGGTATGAGCGTAGAACCTGCCCGTCGACCGCGCTCAAGGTTAGACAAAGTCTCATCGGATGCGGGGGACGCCTAGGGTCGCCCCGTGGACTGTGACGTCGTCGTCGTGGGCGGCGGACTCGCGGGCCTGCGGTGCGCGGAGCGGCTGGC
The DNA here is from genome assembly GCA_963763015.1 of uncultured Actinomycetota bacterium. Classification (GTDB taxonomy): domain Bacteria; phylum Actinomycetota; class Actinomycetes; order Actinomycetales; family Dermatophilaceae; genus Fodinibacter. Next base: position 138,886 of record CAVXML010000011.1, read on the forward strand.
GGGGGCAGGCGCCGCCGTGGTGCTCGTCGAGGCCTCGGGCGCCGTCGGCGGCCGGGCCCGCACCGACGAGGTCGACGGCTTCCTCCTCGACCGCGGGTTCCAGGTCCTCAACCCCGCCTACCCCGCCGTGCGTCGCTGGGTCGACGTCCCGGCCCTGGGCCTGCACTCCTTCGGGGCAGGAGTGCTCGTGCGCCGAGACGGGGGCCTCGTCGAGCTGACCCACCCTTTTCGCCACCCCGCCGGCCTGGTAGGCACCGCACGGAGCGGCCTCATCACCCCGGCGGCGGTGCTCGCCCTCGCGCGGTGGGCGCTCCCCGCGGTGGTGGCGCCGCACCGGGTGGCGAGCGGCGCCGACCGGCCGCTCCGAGAGGGGCTGGACCGGGCGGGCGTCCGGAGCCCGCTGCGCTCGGAGGTGCTCGAGCCCTTCCTCGCCGGAGTACTCGCCGAGGATCTGGGCGAGACCTCCGACGCCTTCACGAGGCTGCTCATCCGGATGTTCCTGCTCGGCGTGCCCGGGTTGCCCTCTCGCGGCATCCGCGCACTGCCGGAGCAGATCGTCGACCGGGTGCGACGCTCGGGGGGCGAGGTCCGCCTGGGTGAGCCGGTCGTGTCGGTGGGCCCGGCGGCATCCGGTGGGCTCGGCCGGGCGGCGGTCCAGCTCGCCGGTGGTGGGGTGGTCGCCGCGCGGGCGGTGGTCGTCGCGGTCGGTCCCGAGGCGGTGACCGGTCTCCTCGACCTCCCGGCTCCGCGCACGAAGGGACTGCAGACCTGGTGGTTCGCGACCGACGAGGCGCCGACCCTCTCGGCCATGCTCGCGGTCGACGGACGCCGACGCGGGCCGGTCGTCAACACGGCCGTCGTCAGCAACGCGGTGCCCTCCTACGCCCCGCCCGGGCGGCACCTCGTGCAGGTCACCTGCCTCCTGCCGCGCGGTGGGGCAGGCGGCGGGTGGGGTCCCGGCCGGGGTCCGGGGGTCGCCGAGGAACGCGAGGTCCGCCGTCAGGTCGGTGAGATCCACGGCGTCGACGCCCAGCCGTGGCGGCTGGTGAGGCGGGACGACATCCCCCACGCCCTGCCCGAACAGCCCCCGCCGCTGCGCACCAGGTCGCCGGCCCGGGTGCGCGACGGGATCTACGTCTGTGGCGACCACCGCGACACCGCGTCGATCCAGGGCGCACTCGTCTCGGGCAACCGGGTGGCCAGTGCCGTCCTCGCGGACCTCGCGATCTCCTGAACCGGTGGGTCAGCCGAGCTCACGGACGGCGCCCTCCAGCTGGGCGTCCGACGCGTCCATCGGCAGGTACCTCCTGACCTCATTCGTCGGGTCGACGACGGCGATGACGCCTGAGGTCATGCCGTCCTCGACCTGACCCGTGTTCGCGGCAGCGTCGAAGAACCACACCGCGGGCAGGGGGATGGCGGCGTACCCCACCGGCGCGGGAAGCGTGTTCCCCGCCTCACGCTCGAGCTCCACCAGTGGCCGTGGGGCCCCCTTGGCGGCTTCAAGCTCGGCGACGAGTCCGATCACCACGGGCTGAGCCTCAGTCGTCGCGCCGATCCGGACCAGTCGGTCGAGGGCGCCCCGTACCTGGTCGAGGGAACCGACCGCGACGACCACGGGCTTCCCCCGGTAGTCCTGCCACTCCAGCCGCCCTCCGCCGAGGGCGTCCACGCGAAAGTCCGGGACGTGGATGTTGTCCAGCGGCTCCCCCTCGCCCTCGACCGGGGTCTCCGCGGTGTCACCGGGAGTCGACCCGCAGATGGTGTCGACCCAGGCCGCGAGCTCCGGCACCGGCGGCGGGAGGACGCCGACCGGGCCGTCGGAACCGACGGCCCGCAGGCCGGGCACGAGCTCGAGCCCCTGGTCGACGGCGCTCACCTCGGGGTCGTCGAAGGACAGGACGCTGACGAGGACGTCGCCCGTGAAGAGCGTCAGCTCCCCGCTGACGACACCCGTCGGCACCCCGAGCTGTGGCTCCAGCCGCTGGCAGGAGATCCCGGTGGTGTCGGCGCGCCACGCGCGGGTGGCGACACTCAAGGGATCCGCGCACCCGCCGTCCTCGAACGGAGCGACCTCGCAGCGGCCGTATGCTGCCCAGAACTGGAAGTCCGGTCCGTTCTCGGTGACCCGATCGACGTTCGTGAGGGCCAGACCGTTCGCCTCCGATCCGAGGTAGTAGCCCGTGCGGCCCTCGTCCTGGAGCTCGGTGGCCATCGATGCCACGGCGTCGTCGCCGATGTAGTGACCCGGGGAGGTGCCACCGCTGCCGCATGCTGCGACGACGCAGAGGATGGCGAGCCCCGCGAGAGCGCGGCGCAGGTGGGGGAGGGCTGTGCCCGACGACATGGCGACCTCGATCCCTCGATGCGTCAGTGTGCGGCCGAGCGGGCCAGGCGGCAATCACTCGTCCGCGAGGCCCGGGCGACCGGAAGGTTGGACAGGCCCCGCGAGCTCCGGAGGATCGTCGGCACGCAAACGCCCTGCCCGGCATCCGCCCTCGTTAGCGTCCATGGCTCAAAGAGCACCACCCGACGCCAACGCGACCACGCGAACGTGACCCGATGCGAAGGAGCACCATGTCCCACCACGAGAACGGCGCGGAGCACGTCCACGACCTCATCAAGGACCAGCGCACCGCCATCCTCACCACCGTCCACGACGAGAGCGGGAAGCTCACCGCCCGGCCGATGGCGTGCCAGCAGGCCGATCCTGACGGGACCCTGTGGTTCCTGGCGTTCGTGGACTCCGAGAAGACCGGCGAGATCCGGCGCCGCCCGGACGTCAACGTGGCGTTCACCGAGGAGGGCAAGTGGGTCTCGGTCTCGGGCAGCGCGGAGGTGGTGCGGGACCCGGCGAAGGCCCGTGAGCTGTGGGACGACTTCGCCGAGGCCTGGTTCCAGTCCGAGCCCGAGGACCCCAAGGTCGCGGTCATCCGGGTCGACGGGGAGAGCGCGGAGTACTGGGACAGCCCGGGGAAGGTCGGCCGGCTGGTGGGGGTGCTCAAGGCCAAGGTCACCGGTGACCGCCCGGAGGACGGCGACAACGAGACCGTCCGGCTCTGACCCGAGCGGGCGCGAGCGGCGGGGGCGCGGCGGCGGCCGGAGACGCCTGCACGCGGGCGGTGCCGGTGTCGGCACCACGGCGTAGCGTCGCTGGGTGCGGGCGACGACGTCCGCCACAGCACACCACCAGCTGAGGAGACCACGATGGCAGCGCAGCTCAACCCCTACCTCACCTTCCCCGGCACGGCCCGCGATGCGATGACCTTCTACCAGCAGGTCCTCGGGGGCGACCTCACGATGAACACCTTCGGGGAGTTCGGGCAGGAGGGTGAGGGGTCGGACGGCATCATGCACGCCCAGCTCGAGACCCCGGACGGTTTCGTCCTCATGGCCTCCGACACCGCACCCGGTCAGGGTGAGGGGTTCACGCCCGGCAGCAACATGTCGGTCAGCCTCAGCGGTGACGACCAGTCGTTGCGCCGGTACTGGGAGGGCCTGGCCCAGGGCGCGACGGTCACGATGCAGCTCGAGAAGCAGATGTGGGGCGACGAGTTCGGCATGCTGACCGACCGCTTCGGCGTCCCGTGGATGGTCAACATCGGCGCCACGTCGCCGGAGCCCGGGCCCGAGTCGGGGTCAGGCCAGTCCTGAGACCGCGCGCTCCAGCTCGTCCAACGCCTCGCCGGTGTGCACGGCGAGGCGCTGGAGGTGCGGCAGCGCGTCGTGGTCGCCGATGAAGCCGACGTCGAGGTTCCCGGCGTACGAGTGCGCGGTGATGTTGAGCGCCATCGAGTGGCCCGGGATGGACACCGGGTAGGTCGCCTCGAGCCGGGCGCCGCGGAGGTAGAGGTGCTCCTTGGGGCCCGGCACGTTGGAGACGCACACGTTCAGCGTCTGCGGCACCGGCAGCGGGATGCCGGTCATCGCGCGGACCACCTGGAGGGCCGCCGGGGCGAGCAGCATGGCGCTGTAGGCCATGACGGAGTCGGCGCTCATGCCGGCCATCCGCGCCTTGGCGGCGCGCGAGGAGGCGCGGATGGCCGCCAGCCGAGCCACCGGGTCCTCCACCTCGGTGGCGAGCGACACGAGCGTGGCACCCACGGCGTTGCCGCCGCCCGAGCTGCCCTCGGCGCGCACGTTGACGGGGACGAAGGCCACGAGCGGGCGGTCGGGGAGCGCGTCGAGGTCGGTCAGGAACCGCCGCAGACCTCCCGCGCAGATCGCCAGGAGGACGTCGTTGAGCGTGGCCCGCTCCGCGCGAGCGATGGCACGCAGGCGTTCCAGGTCGTACTGCTGGGTGGCGAAGCGCCGGGCTCGCCCGACCCGCTGGTTGAGGATCGACGACGGCGCCTGGTAGGAGGTGACGGCCTTGGTCGCCGTGCGGCCCCGGCCGAGCTGGGTGTCGAGCACCGTGCGGGCGAGCGTGGGCACCGCCCCCGCCGAGCTGGCCAGCCCGCGCACGATGGAGGTCACGTCACCCACCGGGGCAGCCTCCCCGGCGGGCCGGGGCGGCTTGGTGAGGGCGAAGAAGAAGGGGTGCTCGCGGTCGCCCGGGTCGGAGGAGAGGCCCCGCTGGAGGATGCGCATCCCGGTGTAACCGTCGACCAGGGAATGGTGGATCTTGGTGTAGATCGCGAACCGGCCTCCCTGCAGGCCTTCGATGACGTGCATCTCCCAGGGTGGCCTGCGGAAGTCGAGCGGGTTGGAGTGCAGACGCGAGACGAGGACACCGAGCTCCCGCTCACCGCCGGGGCTCGGGAGGGCCGAGTGCCGCACGTGGTAGTCGACGTCGAAGTGGTCGTCCTCCACCCATCGGTGCACGGGCTGCTTCATGAGCATGCGGGTCTGGAGGCGCAGGTTCCACGGTGTCTCGATGCGGGATGCCCGCAGGTCCGCGACCAGCCGTGGCAGGTAGTCCGTCTCCTCGCCGGCCGGGTAGGTGAGGTGGAGGAGGGAGGCGACGTGCATGAGCGTCTCCCCCGTCTCCCCCATGAGGAAGACCGCGTCGAGCGGTGAGGCCCAGCGGGAGTGGGCCACTCCGGTCAGCCCGCCCTACCGCGTGCTCCGCGCCCGTGTCGGCGCGGCCCGCCGGTGTCGAGGAGGGTGGGTGCCACGTCGTCGACGGGCGGCGCGACCGGCTGGGCGGCATACGGCTGCCAAGAACCCTCCGGCTGGGCGAGCCGGTCCGCGATGATGCGCAGGGTCTGGTACTCGTGGCCGTAGCCCAGGTGGGTGGCGTGGACCTCGATGTTCTCGGTGCGGGGCGCCGGCTCGGAGAGGCAGCACTCCCAGGCCACGATGCCGTCGGTGCGCGAGTAGATGCACGTGGTGGGCACCTGCAGCGGCGCCGCTCGCTGGGCGAGCGCTTCCTCGGTGAACATCCTGGCGAGGTTGCGCCGGTTCATGAGGCGGTACATCCGCCAGGCTCGCGTGGAGGCCGGGTGCCCGCGGAACGGGCTGCCGAGCGTGATCACCGAGCGGGTGTAGTCGGGCAGGGCCCGGGCCATCTCACGGGCGTAGATTCCGCCGGCGCTCCAGCCGACGAGGCTGACCCGACGGCCGTACCTGTCGTGGATCTCGAGGAGGAGCTCCTCGAGCTCCTCGGAGAGCTGCGGGCTGGCGCCGAGGTTGCGGCCGTGCCGCCAGTCGTGGGCGCGGTAGCCGAGCCGTCGCAGATGACCTCGGAGGAAGACGGTGGACTCGGGGCCGGCGAGGAACCCGGGGAGGACGATGACGGGATGGCCGTCACCCCGGGGCCACTCCTGGATGTCCCGGGTGCGCACGGCCGACCTCGCGAGCTCCATGGCCATCCGCCACTCGCGGCGGGCCTGCCAGGCGGACGGGGCGGGGGCGCCCTCGGCGTCCGGCAGGTCGGACTGGTCGAGCACCGCACGCTCCTTCGGCCGGGCGCCGCGGAGCCGTCACCGGACCGCGACGCTGCGAGTCTGGCACTGGCAGTGTGACAGAAGGGCCTGCCGGTGTCAGCGGGACGTGCCCGGAACAGCCCCTGGGCGGGAACACCGGTGGCGTCCTCGTCGGTTGAGCAGGGTGGGTCTGGACACCGACCGGACCGCTCCGACGAAGGGGAGAACCATGAGTGCCACCGACCAGCTGCGGGCCGCCCTGCGGGACCTCGAGGCGAAGGCCCGGCAGGCCGATCTCGACCAGAAGATCGAGACGTTCGCCGACCAGGCGGACCGGTTCCTCCGCAACGCCGCCATCCGGGCGGGAGAGCTGGCGGCGGAGAACCGCGACCGGATCGACGCCACGCTCGCGCACGTGGGGGAGTCGGTCGACAGCCGGACCGACGGGAAGTACCACTCCTATGTCGACAAGGTGCGCTCGGGGGTGCTGAGCGGCGTCGACTGGGTGGCCGAGCAGCGGGAGTCGGCCACGACTCCTCCTGCGGCGTCCGGAGCAACCTCCGACCCGGACCCCACGGCGGGATCCACTGCCGGGGCCGCCGCGGGGTCGACCCCCGCGCCCGCTGACGACCTCGGAGACGAGGGCATCACGAGCGAGGGCGCCTGGGCCGCCACCACCGACACGGCGACCCGCACCGATCCGGTCACCGACGTGCCACCCCCGGTCACCGAGGACCCGCAGGACCCGGCCGGCCGCTGACGCCGAGCGCCGACCGCCGACCCCGATCCGTCCCCTCCGACGGGTGCCGGCTGGCCGGAGGCACCTTGGCGGTCAGGGACGCTCGCCGACGCGTGGGGCACCGGCATACCGTGGGGGCATGGCCACCCGTACCGAACGCGACACCATGGGCACCGTCGAGGTGCCGGAGGACCGCTACTGGGGAGCGCAGACGCAGCGCAGCCTGGAGCACTTCGACATCGGCCGTGACACGTTCGTGTGGGGGCGAGCGGTGGTGCGAGGCCTCGGTCTGCTCAAGAAGTCGGCCGCCCTCGCGAACGCCGACCTCGGGTTGCTCGACGGCGACGTGGCGCGGGCGGTCGTGCAGGCCGCCGACGAGGTGGCACGGGGCGAGCTCGACGACCACTTCCCTCTGGTGGTCTTCCAGACCGGCTCGGGCACGCAGAGCAACATGAACGCCAACGAGGTCATCGCCAACCGCGCGATCGAGCTGCTGGGCGGGGACCTCGGCAGCAAGTCGCCGGTGCACCCGAACGACGACGTCAACCGCAGCCAGTCGAGCAACGACACGTTCCCGACCGCGGTGCACGTGGCCGTCGTCCTGGAGCTGGGCGAGCGGCTGCACCCCGCCGTGGACGCGCTGGTGGCCGCGCTCGAGACCAAGGCGGCCGAGCTCGGCGACGTCGTGAAGGTCGGCCGAACGCATCTCCAGGACGCGACGCCGGTGACCCTCGGCCAGGAGATCGGTGCCTGGGCGGCCCAGATCCGTGACGCGCAGGCCGACGTCCGGTATGCGGGTGAGCGGGCACGCGCGCTCGCGATCGGGGGCACGGCCGTGGGCACCGGCCTCAACGCACCGGCAGAGTTCGGGCCGCTCGTGGCACAGCACCTGTCCGTGCAGACCGGCGAGGAGTTCCACCAGGCCGAGAACCTCTTCGTCCAGCTCGCCTCTCACGACGCCCTGGTGGCGGTCAGCTCTGCCCTGCGCACCCTGGCCGGTGCGTGCATGAAGATGGCGAACGACGTGCGGTGGCTGGCGTCGGGGCCGCGCACCGGCATCGGGGAGCTGCGGATCCCGGAGAACGAGCCCGGCTCCTCGATCATGCCGGGCAAGGTGAACCCGACCCAGTCCGAGGCGATGACGATGGTGGTCACCCGGGTCTTCGGCAACGACGCCACGGTCGGGTTCGCGGGGTCACAGGGCAACTTCCAGCTCAACGTGTTCACGCCGGTCATGGCCCACGCGGTGCTGGAGTCGGTCCGGCTCCTGTCGGACGCGTGCCGGTCGTTCACCGCCCACTGCATCGCCGGGTTGGATGCCGATCGCGAGCGGATCGCCGACAACCTCGACGCCGACCTCATGCTCGTGACCGCCCTGGCACCGCACGTCGGCTACGACACCGCGGCGGCGATCGCGAAGCAGGCGCACCGCGACGGGTCCACCTTGCGCGAGGCCGCCCTGGCCTCCGGTGCGGTCACCGAGGACGAGTACGACCGCTGGGTCGACCCAGCAGCGATGACCCGCCCCGACTGAGCGACCGCCTGGACGGCGCATGTACTCATCGTCGCACCGGTGACGCGGTTGTCCGCTCGGGCCGGGCTGGTAGCCGCGTCGGTGACGGGCAACCCCGTCATGGGCCGAGCGCGCAGGGGCAGGAGCGGGGACTGGGCTCAGGCGTCGAGGAGGTCGCGCAGGTCGTCGGCCGTGAGGGCCGACGACATGGCCGCCCCCTCGTCGACGACGCGCGCGAAGAGGTCACGCTTGCGTTCCTGGAGCGCGACGACCTTCTCCTCGATCGTGTCCCGCGAGACCATCCGGTAGACGTTCACGGGGCGGGTCTGGCCGATGCGGTGGGTCCGGTCGATCGCCTGGGACTCGGCGGCCGGGTTCCACCAGGGGTCGAGCACGAAGACGTAGTCCGCCTCGGTGAGCGTCAACCCGAAGCCCCCGGCCTTGAGCGAGATGAGGAACACCGGCGCGCCCCCCTCGCGGAAGGCGGCGATGCGTTCACCGCGGTTGCGCGTCGACCCGTCGAGGTACTCGTACGCGATGCGCTCCTCCTCCAGTCGGGCCCGGACGATCGCGAGGAACCCGGTGAACTGGGAGAACACCAGCGCCCGGTGGCCCTCGTCCGCGAGCTCACCCAGCTGCTCGACGAGGGCGTCGACCTTCGCGGACGGCGCCAGCCCGGCATACGACTCGTCGACGAGCGCGGGGTCCAGTGACATCTGCCGGAGCACCGTCAGCGCCCGCAGGATCGCGATGCGGTTGCCCTGGACGTCCTCGATGAGGCCGAGCAGCCGCTGGCGCTCGCGCTGGAGGTGCCGGTCGTACACGGCCCGGTGCCGCGGGTGCAGCTCGACCGACAGCACCTGCTCCTGCTTCGGGGGCAGCTCGGTGGCAACGGCCTCCTTGGTGCGGCGGAGCATCAAGGGCCGGATGCGCCGTCGCAGCGCGGCCAGGCGCTCGGTGTCGTGGGCCACCTCGATCGGCTTCGCCCAGCTCTCCTTGAACAGCGCGGGTCGCGGGTGCAGCCCCGGTGCCACGATCGACAGCAGAGACCAGAGGTCCATGAGCGAGTTCTCCAGGGGAGTGCCCGTGATCGCGAACTTGGCGCGGGCGGTGAGCCGGCGCACGGCCTGGTAGGTCTTCGCCTGGTGGTTCTTGACGAACTGCGCCTCGTCGAGCACCACCGCAGCCCACGCCCGGGAACGGAAGGCGACCTCGTCGATGCGCACCACGGCGTACGACGTGATGACCACCTGGGCGCCGTCGACGGTCTCGTCGAGCCCGCGGCGGGCCTTGGCCCGGGTGCGGTCGACGACCACGGTCCGCAGTCCCGGGGTGAACCTGGCCGCCTCGCTCTCCCAGGTCGCGAGCACGGACGTGGGCGCCACCACGAGGACGGGGTCGGCCAGCTCGCCGCGCTCGTGGGCCCGCTGCACCATCGCGAGCATCTGCAGCGTCTTGCCCAGGCCCATGTCGTCGGCCAGCACCCCGCCGAGACCGCAGTCCCACAGCAGGGACAGCCACCGGAAGCCGTCGACCTGGTACGGGCGCAGGGTCGCCCGGAGCCCGTTCGGCAGCTCGGCCGGCTCGACGGCATCCAGGTTCAGGAGCGCGTCGACGGCCTGCGACCACCGGGCGCTCTGCTGCTCGACCACCCCCAGCGCGGCGAGCTCCTCCCACAGCCCCGCGTGGACCACCGAGATGCGCAGGGGGTCGGACGGCTTGTCCTGCAGTGCCCGTGCCTCCTCGACGAGCGCGCGCAGCGCCTCCAGCTCCGGCCGGTCGAGGGCGAACCACGTGCCGCTGTCGAGGATCAGGTGCTCGTGCCCACGCGCGATCGCCTCGATCAGCGGCGCCAGCGGCACGTCCTCGCCCGCGACCGTGACCGAGATGCCGAGGTCGAACCAGTCCGTCGGCGCACCGTCGGCGGGGTCCGACGTCGACACCTGGATGAGCGGCGCGTCGACGGCCTCGCTGTAGTCCGCGGGCTCCCCGACGACGGTGAGCTCGAGACCGGGGTGCGCCTCGAGCACCGGCAGCAGCCCGGCCACGGCCACCGTGGCGAACCCGTGCAGCCTCGTCTCGGGCACGAGCCGGCGGGCCCGGGCCACGACCTGCCAGAGCCCGTCGAACGCGGCCACCTCCTGGACCGCCAGCAGGCCGTCGACCAGGTCACGCTCGGCCGCGCGGTCGCGCATCGGGTCGGGCTCCTCCGCAGCCATCGGGACGAGCACGCCGCCGTCCACCGAGCCGTAGCGGAAGGCCCACTCGATGTGCGCCCGGTGACCGGGCTCGAAGGTGACGGTGAGCGCGAGTCGCGGCGGAACGGCATCCGGGAGGGGAAGGTCGGGGGACAGGCTGCGGACCCGCGCCTTGCGGCGCAGCCCTGGCAGGTGGGTGACCGTGAAGCGGGCCCAGTCGGCCTCCGGCACCTCGACGACGCCGAGGTCCAGCAGCCGTTGGCGGGTGCTGTCGAGCGGCTCCGCCAGCGCTCCGAGGACGAGGGTCTCGCCGTCGCGCAGCCAGAAGCCGGTGGCAGGCTGCCCCACGAGCCGGGTGGCGCCGACGGACCCGGTCGGCAGGTCGAGCCGCGGGTGCAGCTCCGCCCCGTCGTCGGTGCGCACCACCTCGACCACGAGCTCGGCGGGGTCGGGGGCGAACGCCACCTCACCGCCCTCCTGGGGGTCGGTGAGCAGCCGCACCCCCGCGCGGTCGGCGGCGCGCAGCAGCCCCACCCAGGACGGGCCGAGGTGGTCGAGGAGGATCGCGTCCGGCATCCGGCCGTAGCCGAACGCGCGCACCGACCGACGGTGCGCGTCGGCGATGGCGGTGAGCGCGTCGCGGTGGTCGTCGGAGAACGACACCCTGCCGTAGCCGTAGTACCCACCGGCGAAGGTCTCCCACGAGACGCCGGTGCGGATCCAGCCGCCACGCGCCCCCGGAACGACCGGCCGCACCCGTAGCTGCTCGTGCGCCGAGTCGTCTCCTCGCGACCGACCGGGCCCTCGGGTGGCGGGCTCGATGAGCAGCCCGACGGGCGTCCTGTCCGGCCCGGCCTCGGCCTCGTCGAGCAGCCCCCCGAGGGCCCGCTCCCACGTCGGCCGCGGCGCGGGGTCCCGGCCGGCGAGGGAGTCCAGGACCGGCTGCCGCTCACGCACCGTGGCGACGACTGCCACGGCGTGCTTGCAGTCGCCGGCCACCGGGCAGGTGCAGTCGCTCCGCCAGCGCCGCAGGCGGAGCCGTCCGGCCGTGGGCGCCGCCACGGGGTGCAGCGAGACGTGGGTGAGGTAGGTCTGGCCGGCGCTGCCGGCGACCCACCCGGTCGCGTCGGAGCCGTCGTCGGAGACCTCGTGGTCGGCCACCCGCCCCTGCCTGGCGTATGCCAACCCTCGGGCCACGGTGACCGTGCCGCACACCTCGTCGAGGTCACGGTTGGTGAGGTCGGCGAGGCGCTCCACGGTAAAGACGCGACCCACTCGACCTCCACGAGCACCCGTCGGGCGGTCCACCGCCCGGTCCCGGAACACCCCACCGTATGCCGTGGCGCCGACATCCGCGGACCCCGTCCACACCCCACCGCGCCGGGTCGACGGGAGAGGACACGCCGCCGCGGGGCCGCCCTCCGCGGCGTGTCCTCTTCTCTCGACGGGGAGCCGGTCAGGCGGTGAAGCGGTCAGCGACCTCGAGCGCCCGGTCGAGCATGTCCAGGCCCTCGGCCATCTCCTCGGCGGTGGTGGTGCACGGCGGCACGACGTGGGTGCGGTTGAAGTGCACGAAGGGCCACAGCCCCTCCGCCTTGCACGCGGCCGCGAACTCGGTCATCGGACCCGCGGCCGCACCGGAGGCGTTGAAGGGCACGAGCGGCTCGCGGGTCTCGCGGTCACGGACCAGCTCGAGCGCCCAGAAGAACCCGAGCCCTCGCACGTCCCCGACGCTCGGGTGCCTCTCGGCCAGCTCGGCCAGGCGCGGGGCGAGCACCGTGTCGGACACCTTGCGGACGTTCTCGAGGATGCCCTCCTCCTCGAAGATGCGGATCGAGGCGACGGCGGATGCGCAGGCCAGCGGGTGCCCCGAGTACGTGAGGCCACCGGGGTAGGCCCGCTCGGCGAACGTCTCGGCGACCGGGTCGCAGATCACCACCCCTCCGAGCGGGACGTACCCGGAGTTCACGCCCTTGGCGAAGCAGATGAGGTCGGGCGCCACCCCCCAGCGGTCGACCGCGAACCACTCGCCGCACCGACCGAACCCGGCCATGACCTCGTCGGCGATCCAGAGGATGCCGTGCTCGTCACAGATCTCCCGCACCCCGGCCAGGTAGCCGTCCGGCGGGACGAGGATGCCGTTGGTGCCGACCACGGTCTCCAGCATCACCGCGGCGATCGTCGACGGGCCCTCCACCATGATCGTGTCGCGCAGGTGCTGCAGGGCCCGCTCGCTCTCCTCGGCCTCGTTGCCGGCGTGGAAGGCGGAACGGTAGGGGTAGGGGCCCCAGAAGTGCACGATGCCGGGCATCCCCGGCTCGCTCGGCCAGCGGCGCGGGTCGCCGGTGGCCGTGATGGAGCCGTTCGTGGCGCCGTGGTAGCTGCGGTACGCCGTGAGCACCTTGTGCCGGCCCGTGTGCAGGCGCGCCATCCGCATGGCGTTCTCGGTGGCCTCCGCGCCCCCGTTGGTGAAGAAGACCCGGTCGAGGCCGGCGGGCGCCAGCCCGGCGATGAGGCGCGCCGCGTCCGAACGCGACTGGTCGGCGAAGCTGGGGGCGATGGTGCACTGGCGCGCCGCGGCCTCCTGGATGGCCGCGACGAGCTTCGGGTGCTGGTAGCCGATGTTGACGTTGACGAGCTGGCTCGAGAAGTCGAGGTAGCGGCGTCCCTCGTAGTCCCAGAAGTGGCTGCCGGACGCCCCTGCGATCGGCATCGGGTCGATGAGCGCCTGGGCCGACCAGGAGTGGAAGACGTGGTCTCGGTCATCTCGCGAGACCCGGGCGCCGGCCTGCGGGTCGGCGTGGGGCTGCGGCTCGGGGAAGGTGGTCATCGTGCGGGTGTGCCTCTCGTGCGTCGTCCGACGGTGGGCCGGCTCAGCCGGGAAGGGTGAAGATGGTCCGGTGCCACGGCTTGCGCGCCACGGCGGTCGTGTCGTGCATGACGTGCTTGACGTTCGTGTACTCGTCGAACGAGTAGGCCGACATGTCCTTGCCGAAGCCGCTGTGGCGGTACCCGCCGTGCGGCATCTCGCTGATGATCGGGATGTGGTCGTTGACCCACACGCACCCCGCGGCGATCTCGCGGGTGGCCCGACCGGCCCGGTAGGTGTTGCGGGTCCACGCGGAGGCCGCCAGGCCGAACGGCGTGTCGTTGGCGAGACGGATCGCCTCGTCGTCGTCGTCGAACGCCACGACGGCGAGCACGGGCCCGAAGACCTCGTCGCGCCACATCTCGGAGCCGAGCGGAACGTCCGAGACGACGGTGGGCTCGTAGTAGCACCCGCGTGCAAGGTCACCGGGCGGCGTGCGGCCGCCCGTGACGACCTTCGCGTAGTCGCGTGCGCGGTCGACCATCCCGGCGACCTTGCCCTGGTGTGCGAGCGAGGAGAGCGGGCCGAGGTCGGTCGCCTCGTCCTCGGTCGGGCCCATCCGCACCGAGGCCATGAGGTCGGCGACGCCGGCGACGAAGTCGTCGTGCACCGACCGGTGGACGATCGCCCGGGTGGCGGCGGTGCAGTCCTGCCCGGTGTTGATGAGCGATGCCGCGACCGCGCCGTGGACGGCCGCCTCGAGGTCGGCGTCGTCGAACACCACGAACGGGGCCTTGCCACCGAGCTCGAGGTGGACCCGCTTGGCGGTGCCCGCGGCCGTCGCCATGACCTGGCGGCCCACGCCGGTGGAGCCGGTGAACGAGACCATCGCGACCGCGGAGTGCCCGACGAGGTGCTGCCCGGCGACCGGCCCGGTGCCCGTGACGACGTTGACGACGCCCGCGGGGGCGCCCGCCTCGGTGAGGGCCTCGGCGAACAGCAGGCTCGTCAGAGGCGTGATCTCGGCCGGCTTCAGGACGATCGTGTTGCCTGCGGCGATCGCCGGGAGCACCTTCCACGCGGCCATCTGGAGCGGGTAGTTCCAGGGGGCGATGGAGCCGACGACACCGATGGGCTCGCGCCGGATGGAGCTCGTGTGGTCGCCGGAGTACTCCGCCGTCGCCATGCCGTCCAGGCGCCGGGCCGCGGTGCCGAAGAACGCGGTGTTGTCGATCGTGCCCGGGACGTCGAACTCACGCGCCAGGCGGATCGGCTTGCCGGCCTGGCGGGACTCGAGCCGGGCGAGCTCCTCGGCCCGCTCGTCGAGCAGCGCGGCCGCCTTGAGCAGCACGGTGGAGCGCTCGACGGGCGTCGCGCGGCTCCATTCCTCGAACGCCTCGGATGCCGCCGCGACCGCGGCGTCGACCTCCTCGACGCCGGCGAGGGTCACCGTCTCGACCGTCTCGTTGGTGCTCGGGTCGAGCACGTCGAACGTCTCACCCGTGGCCGCGCCGCGCCGCTGCCCGCCGATGTACTGGTGCATGTCGGCGAGCATACGCACCGGCCTCGACTCCTGAAAAGGCCACCCCGGCCCCAATCAGTGTGCGGAATCCGCAGCAACGGGGGCTCCGGCATCCGGTCTCAGTGGACCGGATGCCGGAGCCGTCGCCCGCTGCCCGGCGGGAGTCGGGCGCCCCGCTACGGCTGCGGCCGTGCCGTGCCCTTCAGCGAGTACACCCGCACGTAGTCGAACTCGGCCGTGATGTCCGAGGTGACCTGGCCGGTGGCGCCCATGGCCACGAGCCCGATGAGGGCGTCGTCGCCCAGGCTGTGGGTCCACGTGCCGCCACGGACCCACGTGATGCCGTCCTGGCTCGTGTAGGCGGTGTAGCGCTCGGTGTCGCCGCCCGCCTCCGCCTGCTCGGCGCCGGTGAGGCGCTCCACGACGATGCGCAGGTACGTCCACTCGTCACCGGTGGGACCGACGACGGTGTTGCCGTAGCGGCTCCAGCCCTCGGGCACGTCGCTGAGCTCCTTCGCGAACTCCGTCTGGCGGGTCTCCCAGATCGAGGTGTGCGTGAGCTTGACGAAGTTGTCGTCGTCCTCGTAGATGACCAGGCCGGCCTGGGCGTAGTTGAAGCAGCAGCCCTCGTCCGGCAGGCCCTCGAGGCGCACCTTCGTCTCGACGACGTAGTCGCCCGAGGGGGCGTCGCGCACGAGGACCGAGGCCGTGTTGCTGTCGACGTAGAGGTCGGTGTGCTCGACCTCGTAGCGCAGCAGGCCGTCCTCGACAGTCACGTCACCCTGCTCGTCCGGGTCGGCCCACGACCAGTCACCGTCGAGGGTGCTGCCGGTGAACTCGTCACGGTCGAGAAGCCGGTTGACCTCGTCCGGCTTGACGAGCTTGGGCCGGTAACGGCTGCGCTCACCCTCCTGGGCCGCCGGCGCCGGCATCTTGCCGTCCGACGCCATGTATCCGCCGTTGACGACGGGCCAGCCGTTGACCCAGTCGACGGGGTCGAGCAGGGCCGGCCGCTTCGTGAAGCCGGTGTCGAACGCGTAGAACGGGTCCTCCTGGTCGACCGCGTGGTAGACGGTCCACCACTGGCCGCTCTCGTCGACGAAGACGGAGTTGTGTCCAGTGCCGATCCAGCGGTTGCCGTTCATCGTGAGGAACGGCGTGCCGCCGACGTTGGCGTCGAGGAAGGAGTTGCCCTCCTTGTCGACGAACGGCCCGAAGGGGCTCGTCGAGCGCCCGACGAAGACGCTGTACCCCGTGAGGGCACCGTTGCAGCAGTTCGTCGCGGAGGCGAAGAGGTAGTAGTAGCCCTCCTCCTCGTTGTAGACGACGTTGGCGCCCTCGTAGCGGTTGCCGATCGTGATGCGGGTGTCGTCGGCGGTCGTCTCGGTCACGGCCGTCACCCCGGTCTCGGTGAAGGTCACCTCGGTCGCGAAGATGCCGCCGTAGTAGGAGCCGTAGTACAGGATTCCCTCGTCGGTGACGGTGTCACCGAGGACGTCCGGGTCGAAGGTCCAGAAGTAGGCGCACGGGTCAGGGTTGGCCGGGTCCTTGCGGGGCTGGATGACGGGCTCGTCGCTCCACTCCCACGGTCCGAGTCGGGCTGTCGCCCACGGCGACCCCGATGGCGCTGTCGCCACGGCAGGTGTCCGAGCCACCGCCGGCAGCGGTCGTCTCGGTGACCGTGGTGAACAGGTAGTACTGGTCGGTGGCGCTGGAGTAGACGACCTCGGGTGCCCAGAAGGCCGCCGTCGGGTCGATCCAGTCGGGGAGGTCACCGCCGTCGAGCGGGAAGGCGTCTCCGACGTAGGTCCAGTTCACGAGGTCGGTGGAGATGTTCATGGGGATGCGGTGGAAGATCGGGTCGCCGTTGGCGTCGACGTCCTCGTCGTTGAGCGGGTCCGTGGTGCAGTACAGGTACCAGACCTGCTCCCCGTCGATGGTCTCGCCGTCCTGGCCCTGGATGATCATCGGGTCGGCGCAGCTGTCGACGGTCCCGTCGCCCGGGATGACGGGGGCGAGCGGGTTCTCGTAGCTCGTCGTCACCGGTCGCGGCTCGGCCTTCGTGGGTGCGGCGCTCACCGCCGCGGTGCTCGCCGGGGCGGCAAGCACGAGCGAGAGGGTCGCGAGCAGCGGCGTGAGCAGCGTCCAGCGGCGCCACCGCCCGGTGATCGGGAGCCCTGTTCGTCGTCGGGAACCTGCCATGACCGCTCCTCCCCGGCGCGGGTCAGGAGGTCCCCGAATGGGCCGCTTCGCCCGCGCAGATCGTCAAGGTACCTGTGGGCGGTGTGACAGGAGCCACACAGTCACACACGAATTCGCCGACGGGGCGACACCGGCCTCAGGCCGGTTTCAGGATGCCGAACGGGGCGCCGACCGCGTGGCCGACGCCCCGTCCGGGCATGCCGTCGAGTCAGCCGTTGACAGCGCGCTTGAGCTGCGCGGCGGCCTTGAAGCCGACCGACGTCGACGCGGCGATGGAGATCTCCTCGCCCGTCTGGGGGTTGCGGCCGGTGCGAGCCGCTCGCTTGCGGGGCTCGAACGAGCCGAAGCCTGCGAGGCGCACGTCCTCCCCCTTCGCGAGCTGCTGCTCGATGACGGCGAGGGCCTCGGTGAGCACGGCCTCGGCCGTGGCGGCGGAGACGTCCGTGCGGTCCGCGACGGCCGCCGCGATGTCCTTCTTGGTCATGTCGATCTCTCCTGTAGCTGGTCTGGTGCTCTCGGGACGCTATCAGCGCGACGCGGCCGGGGCCGCGTCCGCTCCGGACCGCGCGGCGCGCCGCGTCAGTGGACGAGTGCCTTGAGGCCGATGAGGACCAGCCCCAGTGCACCCGAGCCCATCCCCGCCAGGAGGCACGGGGCCCATGGTCGGCCACGGCGGCGCAGGGCCAGGATCGGCACCACGACGAGTACGAGAACGCCGCTCCACAGCGCCAGCCACACGGCGGTCGGGCCCTCGAGGAGGCCCACTGCCCCGGCGACCAGGACGACGAGTGGCAGCACGACCGCCTGGAGCATGGCGAGCTCCTCGCTCGCCGCGTGGCGCGCCGCCCCCGCCACCGTGTGTCCCTTGTGGGCGTAGAGCACGAGCATGGAGGCGTACACGTGCGCGGCCCAGAACACCAGGACGGTGATCGCGGCGATGAGCGTCACGGAGACGATGCTGCCGCCGTGCGCCGACGACGCGACGATGACAGCGGTGACGAGCAGGATGCCGTTGAGCGCCCCGACGGTGACCTCGGGGTCGTCGACGAAGTAGGGGGAGACCCACCTGCGAACCCTGGTGCCGCGCACGGACGTCCTCTCTGCGTCGTCATCCGGACGCCGGCGGAAGTGCGTCGCCCCAGACGATGTCGCCCGCCGTACGGTACGCCCCGGGGTCGCGTCGCGTCACGACCGTTCGCCCGGTGGTCCCGTCGGGACGGCACACCTCCACCTCAACCAGGCCCTTGCGCCTGACCGGATGCCGCAGCACGCGGGTCGGTCTTGCGCCCACCGGGTCTCGGGAGGCGAGGACGGAGGAGAACTTCTCGTCCTCGTGGCCGACCGCGCCGCGCTTGAGCCGGCGGTGGAGCGCGCTGCGGTCCAACCGCACGCTGACGTGGCACCATTCGCCCCCACCGTCGACGAGCGGGCAGGGCCCGTCCTGCGGACAGGGCACGACCCCGTGCCAGCCGGACCGGGCGAGGAGAGCGCGCGCGGCCAGCACCGCGGCAGACCCCCTCGGCGTCCCGGGTTCCACCACCAGGACTACCGGGCGGTGGTGGTCAGGGCCCGGAGGACCGAGCGCCGACATCCCTCGTCGAGCTCTCCCAGGACGCAGCTCACGACGGCCAGGTCGCACGGAGCCGGGCGGAACCCTCGTGGAGCCGACCCGGCTCCGGGTCGCCCCGGCGAGGACCGGTGGGCCGGACCGGGCGAGCCGTCGACCCAGGTCCATCGCGGCGACGGATGCGTCGACGACCTCGACCCGCTCCACGGCCCGGAAGGCCTGCGCGACCGCTCACGACGCCGCGCCGGTCACCGCCGGCGTCCAGCACGGACCGCACGTCGAGACCTGGGTCGGCACGGCATGCAGGGACCCTGCGTCGAACCCCTCGAGGATCGCCTCGAGCCCGCGGGTGAGCGCCGACGTCACGGGCCACATCCTTCCCTGCTGCGCACCAGTCGGGATGACTGCGCCCGTGCGCGGTGTTGTCTCCGGGAAACCATCGTCGGGGAACATACCCACAGGGGTATGCTGTTGACACTCCCGGACACCACCGCACCGATCAAGGAGTACCCATGGCCACCGTCGACCTCACCGCCGACAGCTTCGAGGAGACCATCACGACGAGCGACATCGTGCTCGTCGACTGGTGGGCGTCCTGGTGCGGCCCCTGCCGCCAGTTCGCCCCGACCTACCAGAGGTCGAGCGAGAAGCACGACGACGTCGTCTTCGGGAAGGTCGACACCGAGGCGGAGCAGGCGCTCGCCGGTGCCGCCCAGATCACCTCCATCCCGACGATCATGGGGTTCCGTGACGGGATCCTCGTGTTCCGGCAGTCCGGTGCCCTGCCCCCAGCCGGCCTGGAGCAGGTGATCGAGGGCATCAAGGGACTCGACATGGACCAGGTCCGCGCCCAGGTCGCGGCCTCGCAGAACGCCTGACCACCGCGGGGACACCGCACGCCACCGCCAGCCCAGGAGGCCAGCATGGAGCTCGACCAGGACGAGATGCAGAGTGTCGTGAAGCGGCTCCGGCGCGCTCAGGGCCAGATCGGCGGTGTCCTCAAGATGATCGAGGACGGTCGCGAGTGCCAGGACATCGTGACCCAGCTGGCGGCGGTGTCCAAGGCGCTCGACCGGGCCGGCTTCGCCGTCATCGCCCTCGGGCTACGACAGTGCATCGCCGACCCCGAGTCGCACGAGATGGACGTGAGCTCCATGGAGAAGCTCTTCCTCTCGCTGGCGTGAGGCCGGCGATGGACGCCGCCGCCTGGGACGCCCGCTACGCCGAGAGCGACCTCGTGTGGTCGACCGAGCCCAACCTCTGGGTCCGGGAGCTGTGTGCGGAGATGAGGCCCGGACGCGCCCTCGACGTCGCCGCAGGGGAGGGCCGGAACGCCCTCTGGCTCGCCGAGCGGGGCTGGACCGTCACCGCCACCGACTTCTCGTCGGTGGCGGTGAGGCGCATCCGTGAGCTGGCCGACCGCCGGCTCGGCAACGAGGCCGGGGACCGGTTGCACGCGCTCGTCGCCGACGCGACCGAGCAGCCGCCGGGAACCGGGTACGACCTGGTCCTTCTCTCCTACCTCCACCTGCCGTGGGACGCGTGGACCCGCAGCCTGGCCGCGGCCGTCGAGGCGACCCGGCCAGCAGGTGCCGTGGTCGTCGTCGCGCACGCACGGCGCAACCTCGCCGAGGGAGTGGGCGGCCCGCAGGACACTGCGATCCTCCTCGACCCCGAGCACCTGGTGGCCTCCGCCTCCGGGCTGCCGGTCACCGTGGAGCTGGCGGAGATCCGTGCTCGCGACGTGGCGGACGCGCCTCGCCCCGCCCTCGACACCGTCGCGCTGCTGCGCAGGCAGTGACACGCCATCACCTCGTCGGCACGACGTCCGGTCAGACCGTGAGCAGCTCGTGCTCGGCACGCGAGGCCGACGTCCCGGCCAGCCAGGTGCGGTAGCCGCCGTCGAGGTTGCGCACGTCGGGACGGCCGTGCTGCGCGAGGATGCGGGACGCGGTGTGCCCGCGAACCCCGACCGCGCAGTGCACGACGACCCGCCCGGTCGGGATCTCCCCGAGGCGTTCGCGCAAGCAGTCGAGGGGGATGTGCAGCGCACCGGGGATCGTGCCGTACGTGCGTCGCTCCGGCTCGGTCCGGAGGTCGACGAGAACCGCGCCCTCCTCCAGTGCGGCGTCGAGCTCGTGCCACTGGATGGTGTGGCTGACCCCTCGCCTGAGGTTGTCCGCGACGTGCCCGAGCATGTTGACCGGGTCCTTGGCCGCCGAGAACGCGGGGGCGTACGCCAGCTCGAGCTCCGCGAGGGCGCTGGCCGTCAGGCCACCCGACATCGCCGTCGCGATGACGTCGATCCGCTTGTCGACCCCGGACTCCCCCACGCCCTGGGCTCCGAGCACGGCGTCGGTCTCGGGGTCGACGAGGAGCTTCAGGGCCAGGTCGTCGGCCCCCGGATAGTACGTGGCATGGGATGCCGGGTGGGTGTGGATGACCCGGTGCGGTCGCGCGGCGGCCCGCAACCGCTTCTCGTTCCAGCCGGTCGTGGCGACCTGGAGCCCGAAGACGCCGACGATCGCCGTGCCCAGGACGGGCCGGTCCCGGGCGGCGAGACCGGCGATGGTGTCAGCGACCCGGCGGCCCTGGAGGTTCGCGGTGTTGGCGAGGGGGACGAGCGTGGCCGACCCGTCGACGGCATCGGTCTTCTCGACCGCGTCACCGACCGCGAAGATCGCCGGGTCGCTCGTGCGCAGCGTCTCGTCGACGACGATGCCGCCCCGGGGCCCGATCGTCAGGCCGGCCCGCTCGGCCAGCGAGCACTCGGGGCGCACGCCGATGGCGGCCACGACGAGGTCGGCCGGGAGTGTGTCGCCGCTCGACAGCAGGACGTCGTCGACGCCGATCGCGCGCAGGCCGTCACCGAGGCGCAGGTCGACGCCGTGGGTCCGGATCCGGTCGTGGACCAGGGCTGCCAGCTCGGGGTCGAGGGGTGCCATCACCTGGTCGGCGGCCTCGACGAGGGCGACGTCGACCCCGCGGTGCACGAGGTTCTCGGTGACCTCGATGCCGATGAAGCCGCCGCCCACGACGACCGCGGTGCGGGCATCGCGGGTCGCGGCGACCATGGCGTCGGTGTCCTCGATGTCGCGCAGCGAGAGGGCACGCTCGATGCCGGGTACTGGGGGGCGGACCGGCCGGGCACCGGTGCTGATCACCAGCGCGTCGTAGGGCAGCTCACTGGTGGCGCCCCGGTCGAGGTCACGGGCGACGACGACGTGCCGGCCACGGTCGATCCGCAGAGCCTCGTGACGCACCCGGACGTCGAGGTCGAACCGGCGGCGCAACGCCTCCGGCGTCTGGAGCAGGAGGGCCGAACGCCGCTCGATGACGCCGCCGACGTGGTACGGCAGACCGCAGTTGGCGTAGGACACGTGCCCGCTGCGCTCGAGGACCGTGATCTCGGCGTGCTCGTCGAGCCGTCGCAGTCTGGTGGCCGCGCTCATCCCACCAGCCACTCCACCGACAATGAGAACTCGCATGGCGCCAGCATACCCGGTGGGGTATAGTCGGCGGACACCGCCCCCCCAATCCCGACCAGGAGGAGACCCGGCATGTGCCGAGCAGTGACCTGCCGTACCTGTGGCAAGGCGACGTGGGCCGGCTGCGGCCAGCACGCCGATGCCGTACTTCGCGGGGTCCCGGCCTCCGCGCGGTGCCAGGGTCACGCGAGCGAGCCGGGCAGCGGCATGCTGGCGAGGATCTTCGGCCGCTGAGGCGAGGTGCGGGGGCGTGCAGGGTGCCGGCATCCGGGACCGCTTCTCTTGAAGAGTTCCAGAAACGCGGGCATACTCGCATCGTGTCGACGACGCCGGAGCTCGAGCGGATGCTGCGGGCGGCGCCGTTGCGGGTGACCCGGCCGCGGGTGGCCGTGCTCGCGGCCGTCCACGCGCTCCCGCACTCCGACACGGACTCGATCATCGGCGCCGTGCGTCAGGAGCTCCCCGGCGTCTCGCACCAGGCCGTCTACGACGTGCTGCGCGCCCTCACGGGGGCGGGCCTCGTGCGCCGCATCCAGCCGTCCGGCTCGGTGGCCCGCTACGAGGCGCGGGTCGGGGACAACCACCACCACGTCGTGTGCCGCTCGTGCGGCGCCATCGCCGACGTGGACTGCGCGGTCGGCCACGTGCCCTGCCTCACCGCCTCGGACGACCGGGGCTTCGACATCGACGAGGCCGAGGTCACGTACTGGGGCCTGTGCCCATACTGCTCGTCGAGGCGCCACCTGACGACGGGCTCCCCAAACCAGACCAAGCCGCACACCCCGACAGGAGATGGACCGACGTGACCGAGCACGACATCGACGGCGTGACCGACCATGGCAGCGAGAGCGAGAACCCCGCCATCGCGCCCCCCACCCCGAAGAAGGGCGGCCGGCCGGCCACGAACCAGGACTGGTGGCCCAACCAGCTGAACCTCCAGGTGCTGCACCAGCACTCCGAGCGCGGCAACCCGATGGGGCCGGAGTTCCGCTACGCCGACGCGTTCGCGTCCCTCGACGTCGAGGCCCTCAAGCAGGACCTCGTGGACGTCATGACGACGTCGCAGGACTGGTGGCCCGCCGACTACGGGCACTACGGGCCGCTGTTCATCCGGATGAGCTGGCACTCGGCGGGCACCTACCGCATCGCTGACGGTCGCGGTGGTGCCGGCGACGGCGCCCAGCGCTTCGCGCCGCTGAACAGCTGGCCGGACAACGCCAACCTCGACAAGGCCCGTCGACTGCTGTGGCCGGTGAAGCAGAAGTACGGCAGCGCCATCTCGTGGGCCGACCTCCTCGTGCTCGCCGGCAACGTCGCCCTGGAGTCCATGGGGTTCAAGACCTTCGGCTTCGGCTTCGGCCGCGAGGACGTGTGGGAGCCCGAGGAGATCTTCTGGGGTCCCGAGGACACCTGGCTGGGCGACGAGCGCTACAGCGGTGACCGCGAGCTGACCGGTCCCTTCGGCGCCGTGCAGATGGGCCTGATCTACGTCAACCCGGAGGGCCCGAACGGCCGGCCCGACCCGCTGGCCTCGGCCCACGACATCCGCGAGACCTTCCGCCGGATGGCGATGAACGACGAGGAGACCGTCGCGCTCATCGCCGGCGGTCACACCTTCGGCAAGACCCACGGGGCGTGGGACCCCGATCTCGTCGGCCCCGAGCCGGAGGCCTGCCCCGTGGAGCACCAGGGGTTGGGCTGGATCAGCGCCCACGGCACCGGAAAGGGCAAGGACACCATCACCAGTGGTCTCGAGGGTGCCTGGACCCCGACGCCGATCACCTGGGACAACAGCTACTTCGAGACCCTGTTCGGCTACGAGTGGGAGCTCGCCGAGAGCCCGGCCGGCGCCAAGCAGTGGCGGCCCAAGGACGGGGCCGGCGCCGACACGGTGCCCGACGCGCACGACCCGGACGTGCGGCACGCGCCGATGATGGCCACGACCGACCTCGCGCTGCGGGTCGACCCTACGTACGAGAAGATCTCCCGGCGCTTCATGGAGAACCCCGACCAGCTCGCCGACGCGTTCGCCAGGGCCTGGTACAAGCTGCTCCACCGCGACATGGGCCCCGTCACGCGCTACCTCGGCCCGTGGGTGCCGGAGCCGCAGCTGTGGCAGGACCCGGTGCCGGAGGTCGACCACGAGCTCGTCGACGACTCGGACGTCGCACGGCTCAAGGAGGCGATCCTCGGCTCGGAGCTCAGCGTGCCGCAGCTCGTCTCGACGGCGTGGGCCGCCGCGGCGAGCTTCCGCGCCACGGACAAGCGGGGCGGCGCCAACGGGGCCCGGATCCGGCTCGAGCCGCAGCGGAGCTGGGCCTCGAACGACTCGGCCGAGCTCGCCGCCGTGCTGTCCGTTCTCGAGCGGATCCAGGCGGACTTCAACGGATCCCAGTCGGGCGGCACGAAGGTCTCGCTCGCCGACCTCATCGTCCTCGGCGGCTGCGCCGCGGTCGAGAAGGCGGCACGGGATGCCGGCCACGACATCACGGTGCCGTTCGCGCCGGGCCGTACCGACGCCTCGCAGGAGCAGACCGACGTGGAGTCGTTCTCGGTGCTCGAGCCGCACGCCGACGGCTTCCGCAACTACCTCCGGGCCGGGGAGAAGCTGCATCCGGAGACGCTCCTGCTCGACCGGGCGAACCTGCTCCTGCTCACCGCCCCGGAGATGACGGTGCTCATCGGGGGCATGCGCGTGCTCGACGCCAACCTCGGGCGCTCTCCGCTCGGCGTGTTCACCGAGCGTCGAGGGGTCCTGACCAACGACTTCTTCGTCAACCTGCTCAGCCCGGCTGTCGAGTGGAAGCCGTCGGTGAACGACGAGAACGTCTACGACGGGCGGGACCGCTCCACCGGCTCCATCACCTGGACCGCCACGGCGGTCGACCTCGTCCTCGGTTCGAACTCGCAGCTGCGGGGGATCGCCGAGGTCTACGGGGCGGCCGACGGGGAGGACCGGTTCGTGCGCGACTTCGTTCGGGCCTGGGACAAGGTCATGAACCTCGACCGGTTCGACCTGCACGGCTGACGGTCCGAGGGCCCGGTCGCCTCGACGGTGACCGGGCTCTCGCCGTGTCGTCCGGCAGGACGCGCCGGCGCGCGGGCTCAGCGCGACGGGTCCACCAGCACGATCCCTCGCGAGGCGGCGGTGCCCATTCCGGCGAGGGCGTCGCCCGCCTCCACGAGGCCGAGCGGTTCGCCGGGTGCGAGGAGGTCGGCGAGGGTGAGCCGCCCGGAGGCGACGTCCGCCAGCATCGCCGGGTAGTCGGCGGCGGCCATCCCGTGGCTTCCGAGCACGTCCAGCTCCCAGCCGATGACCCGGTCCATCGGGACGTCGGCCGGGCCTGCAGTCGGTGGCAGCAGGCCCACCTGCACGTGCCGCCCCCGGCGCCCGAGCGAGAGGATGCCGGTGCGGCAGGTCTGGGGGGAGCCG
This sequence comes from uncultured Actinomycetota bacterium, assembly GCA_963763015.1. Classification (GTDB taxonomy): domain Bacteria; phylum Actinomycetota; class Actinomycetes; order Actinomycetales; family Dermatophilaceae; genus Fodinibacter. The sequence goes on from CAVXML010000011.1 coordinate 164,224, forward strand.
AGCGCGTCGACGCTCACGGCGGCGCCGCCACCGGACCACTCGACCACGGCGGCGACGACCGACTCCGCACCGATGCTCGCGTCGACGACCTGCTCGGCACCGACGAAGAGGGCCCGTTCGAGCGAGGCCGCGGCGACGTCGACGGCGCAGACCCGTGCCCCCCGGCTCCTGGACACCTCGACGGCGGCGAGGCCCACGCCGCCACATCCGAGGACGACGACCGTCTCGCCGGCTTGCACGCGCGCGCGACCGACCAGGGCGCGGTAGGCCGTCGCCACCCGGCACCCGAGCCCCGCGGCGGCGCCGACGTCCAGCCCGTCGGGGAGCTCCACCAGGTTCGTGGCAGCCGCATGGACGACGACGAGCTCGGCGAACGACCCGGGGTCGGTGAACCCGGGCTGGCGCTGGTGAGGGCACACCTGACCCTCGCCGGCACGACACACCGCACACGTGCCGCACGCCATGACGAACGGCGAGGTCACCCGGCGACCCGCCCAGGCGGGGTCGACCCCCTCGCCGACGGACTCCACCACGCCCGCCAGCTCGTGACCCGGGACGTGCGGGAAGACGGTGATGTCCGGGTCGTGACCCATCCAGCCGTGCCAGTCGCTTCGGCACAGCCCGCTCGCGAGCACGCGGACGACGGCCCCGCCCGCCGGGGCGACCGGCTCGGCACGGTCGACGACCGCGAGGGGAGAGCCGAAGGCCGCATAGGTCAGTGCTCGCACGGACCCAGCGTGCCACCCCTCCTCCGGGCCGGACCGAGGGCGGGAACGGCAGCCGGCCCGGCGCGACCGGTCACGGTTTCGACACGACCGGGCCAATCCCTGGACACCGTGCCGAGTGCTGTGGAGACAATGGTGGGTGACGGATGGGAGCGCTCCCACAGGGAGTGGGGCCGTACCACGGTCGTCCCGTCCTCGAGCGTCTGGCGCCCGTGCCGGAGCCGTCCGGGAACCCGGCGCCGGCACGGGAGCCAGGCGGCCCCCCACCATCGAGGAGGTCGCCCGTGCGGCGGGGGTGGGGCGTGGCACGGCCTCCAGGGTGGTCAACGGGTCCGCGCACGTCTCGCCCGCCGCCCGGGCCGCGGTGCGCAAGGCCGTGGCGGACCTCGGCTACGTGCCGAACCGGGCAGCCCGCTCGCTGGTCACCCGTCGCACGGACACGGTCGCCCTCGTCGTCTCCGAGCCGGGGGACCGGCTCTTCGGCGACCCCTTCTTCGCCGCGACGCTGCGGGGCATCGGCGAGCGGCTCGCCGAGTCGTCCTACCAGCTGCTGCTGACGATGACCGCGAGCGAGCGCGACCGCGAGCGGGTCGCCACCTACCTCACCGACCGGCACGTCGACGGCGTGCTGCTCCTGTCGCTCCACGCCGAGGACGACCTCGCCGCCCGCCTGGAGGCACGTGGGGTGCCGACTGTCTGCGGCGGCCGCCCCACGGCATCCCACCCCGACTGCGTCGTCGACGTCGAGAACCGCGCCGGAGGGCGCTCGGCGGTCGAGCACCTCCTCGCCCGAGGCCGCCGCCGCATCGCCGTCGTCACCGGTCCGCAGGACATGGCGTCTGCCCACGACCGCCTGCTCGGCGCGCGCGAGGCCTGGGCGGCCGCCGGCCTGGACCCCGGCGGGCTGCTCGTCGTGCCCGGCGACTACAGCGAGGTGAGCGGCGAGCGGGGCGTACGCGCGCTCCTCGCGAGGGGTGAGCGGCCGGATGCCGTGTTCGCGGCGTCCGACCTCATGGCTGTCGGTGCGATGCGGGCCCTGCGCTCGGGCGGGCTGCGCGTGCCCGAGGACGTCGCCGTCGTCGGCTTCGACGACTCGCCCGTGTGCCGGCACACCGAACCCGAGCTCACGACCGTGCGGCAGCCCGTGGTCGAGCTGGGCCGGGTGATGGCCGACCTCCTCGTCACGAGGATGAGCGGCGGTGACGTGCCGGAGGAGACGGTGCTGCCGACCGAGCTCGTGGTGCGCGGCTCGAGCTGAGGCTGGGGCTCCCGGTGCGGGGGCCCACACGCTGCACGGCAAGCCAGCCCGCGGCGAACCGCCGGCTCCGGTCAGGCGTCGAGCTCCTCGGGAACGAGGACGCCCGCCAGGCAGAGGGCCCGACGCAGCTCGTCGCCGAGGGTCGCGGCGCGGGACTCGCCGGCGAGCACGGCGTCGACGGCCCGGCACTGGTCAGGCGGCACGACCACCCGTCCGACCCGGGTGACCAGGGTCGCCTGGCGGGAGCCGGGGTCGGTCCCCTCCCACCGCGGGGCGAGATGCCGGCGCGGCCGCCAGGTCGTGGTCGGCTCACCGGCAGCGGCGTGCTGCCCCAGGACCCGCAGCGGTTCGGCGCGCTGGGCGGCGCGCACCCGCGTCGCGAGGAGGGCGGCGAGGTCGTCGTCGGGTACGGCGTCGAGGGCCGCGTCGACCGCCGCACGGACCCGGGCCCGCAGCTCCGAGGTGGTCCGCGGGTCGAGCGGGTCCACCCCCACGGGGAGGGCGGCCCTCACCGCCGGGTCGTCGTCGAGCCGGCGACCCGCTGCCCGTAGGAGGTCGTCGGCGAGGTGGCGCTGGGTCCACACGTGCACGCCGATCGTGAGGTGGATGCTGGTGCGGCCGAGGGCGGTCGCCGAGTGCAGCCAGCCGCGGGGAACGTAGAGGCAGTCACCCGGCCTGAGCACCTCGTCGACCACGGGCGGCTCCTGCGCCGCCGCCCGCACGGCATCCCGTCGGTCGGTCCACGGCTGGTCGCGCAGCGGCCACTGGTGCACTGGGGGTCGCACGCGCCACTGCTTGTCCCCGGCGACCTGCACGACGAACACGTCATGGACGTCGTAGTGGTCGTCGAAGCCCTGGTTCTGGGGCGGGGTGACGTAGGCGTTCACCTGCACCGGGTGGCCGAGGTCCGCCGCGATGGCCTGCGACGCCGAGACCACGGGCTCCCACGTGCGGTGGAGCGCCTGCAGGACGATCGTGGCCCCGTCGGAGAAGAGCCGGAGGACGCGGTCCTCACTGACCTGGTCCGTGATCCCGGCGCCCACACCGCCGCCCAGGGTGTAGGTCGCCGGGTCGAGGGTGCGGCCGTCCTTCGCCATCCGGATGAACGGCGTGCGCAGCGCCCTGGTCGACAGCAGCTCGTCCACCGCGGCCGGGCCGAACAGGTCCGGTGCCCCGGGCCGGTCCGCGCTGCGGGTCAGGAGCGGCCGGCGCCCCCAGTGGTCGGCGGCGAACTGCTCGCGGGTCACCCCCACGAGGGAGGCCAGGCCGTCCACTCCGTGTCGCCCGCCCGGTGTGGAGGCCCGCGGGGGCCCGGCGGCCCCCGCGGGTTCCGGGATCTCGTCGGTCACCGGAGCGAGCCGGCCCCGCCGTCCGCGCCGCCGTCGTGCTCTCCCTCGGTGCCTTCCCCGGCTCCGCTGTCGGCCGGCCCCTCGGTGTCGTAGCCCGCCGCGCCGCCGGCGCCGCCGTCCGCCCCACCGTCGTGCTCGCCGGGCATCCCGGCGTCACCGGCGCCGCTGTCGGCCGGACCCTCGGCGTCGCCCAGCTTGCCGTCGCCGTCCGGCAGCGGCTCCATCGTGCTGTCGCTCATGGCACACACCCTTTCTCTCGGCGCCACCGGAGCAGCGGCGCGAGCCCTCATTCCAGCAGCCCCGGTGGTGCGTGGGGGCTTTTCCGACCGGCGAGGACTCCGCCCGTCGAACGATCGACCACGCTGGGCGCCGCCCGGCGCCGGTTCCCCGGTGCTAGGGAGACCACGCTGCCACGATGAGGCCATGGCCCTCGACGTCGAGCTGTCCGAGATCCGCGACTTCCTCGCCCAGCACGAGCCCTTCGACTCACTGCCGGGCGAGGTGCTCGACGAGCTGCCGTCGATGATGACGGTGGAGTACTTCCGGCGCGGGTCGAAGCTGATCGCCCGCGGCAGGGACAACCACCACCTGTACATCCTCCGGTCCGGCGCAGCGGAGGTCCACGACGACCAGGGCAGCCTCGTCGCCCGTGGCGGCGCCGGCTCGTGCTTCGGCTCCATCACCATCACCCAGGGCAACCCGTCCACCTACGACGTCACGGCCATCGAGGACTGCCTCGTCCTCGTGCTCCCAGCGGCGGAGTTCCGTCTGCTGTGCGCAGAGCACCGACACATGGCCGACTTCTTCGACGCCCAGCGGGCGAGCCGGATGCGGGGCGCGGTGGAGTCGCTCCAGCTCTCGTCCTCGGGTAGCGCGATCCTCAAGACCCACGTCCGGGACCTCGTGAGCCGGGAGCCGGTGGCGGTGACGACCGGCGCGACGGTCCGCGAGGCCGCGCAGGTCATGGCTGCGCAGGGTGTCTCCGCGCTCCTGGTCATGGAGGGTGACCGGCTCGCCGGCATCCTCACCGACCGCGACCTGCGCACCCGCGTGCTCGCCACCGCGGTGGATCCGGGCGTCGCGGTCTCCGAGGTCATGACGCCGGAGCCGGTCACGGCGGACCGGGACGCGCTCGCCTTCGAGGTCCTCCTTGAGATGGTGGCGCGCCACATCCACCACGTGCCGGTCGTCGACGCCCAGGACCGGCCCGTCGGTCTCGTCACCACGACAGATCTCCTGCGCCTCGAGCAGGCCAACCCCGTCTACCTGGCGGGGGACATCGCGAAGCAGGGCGACGTCGAGGGGGTCGCGCTGGTCTCGGGTCGCCTGCCAAGGGTCGTGCAGTCCCTCGTCGAGCAGGACGCGTCGGCGGACGACATCGGACGGGTCGTCACCGCCGTGGGTGACGCTGTCGAGCGCCGGCTCATCGCGCTCGCCGAGGCGGACCTCGGCCCTCCTCCGGTGCCTTACTGCTGGGTGGCGCTCGGCTCCCGGGCCCGGCTTGAGCAGGCGCTCGCGGCGGACCAGGACAACGCCATCCTCATCGACGACAGCGTCCGGCCGGAGCAGCTCGGCTGGTTCGAGGCGTTCGCGCAACGGGTGACCGAGGACCTCGTGGCCTGCGGCTACCCACGGTGCCCCGGCGACATCATGGCGACGAACCCCCGGTGGCGCCAGCCGCTCGCCCAGTGGCACCGCGAGTTCTCGTCATGGCTCATCCAGCCCGTCCCCGACGCGGTCCTGGGTGCGAGCATCTTCTTCGACATGCGGCCGGTCGACGGTGACCACAGCCTCCACGCCCGGCTTCGGCGACACGTCCTCACGGCATCCCCTCGCGCCCTGGTCTTCCTTGCGCAGATGACCAAGCACGCGACGGGCAACGAGCCACCGTTGGGGTTCTTCCGTGGCTTCGTCCTCGAGAAGGGGGGCGAGCACAAGGACACCCTCGACATCAAGCGCGGTGGCGTAGGGGCGGTCGTGGAGCTTGCGCGCGTGCAGGCCCTGTCCATCGGGAGCACGGCGGTCAACACCCAGGCCAGGATCGAGGCCGCCCGGCAGGCGGGTGTCCTCGCCGACGGGCGCGCCCACGACCTCCGGGACGCCTTCGAGTTCATCTCCTACGTCCGGTTGCGGCACCAGGCGGCCCAGGTGCGGCGGGGGGAGCTGCCGGACAACTTCGTGCGCCCCGAGGACCTCTCCGGCTTCGACAAGCGACATCTGCGGGAGGCCTTCGCGATCGTCCGGAGTGCGCAGTCGGTGCTGTCCCACCGCTTCCCGATGCAGTACATCTCGTGAGCCTGCTCCGCCGGTCCGCCGAGCACCGCCGGGTGCGCGCGCTGGGTACCGTGGACCAGGGGCCGCTGCGCGACTACCTCCGGGTGCCGTTCCCCTCGCCGGATGCCCCTCTCGACGAGGTGCCCCTGCTCGCGGTGGACATCGAGACCACGGGTCTGAACCCGAAGACCGACCGGGTGCTGTCGATCGGGTGGGTTCCTGTCGACGGTCGGGCCATCATGCTCGCTGGTGCTCGCCGGGTGCTGGTGTCAGACGGCGAGGCGGTCGGCCCCAGCGCGACGATCCACGGCCTCACCGACGATGTCCTGTCAGGTGGCAGCCCTCTCGAGAGTGCCCTGGCTGCGCTCCTCCACGACCTGGCCGGCCGGGCGTTGCTGGCTCACTTCGCGCGGATCGAGACGGGCTTCCTCTCCTACGCCTGCCAACGGATCTGGGGCGAGGGCCTGGCGTGCGCCGTCGTCGACACCTTCGTCCTGGAGCGCCGGGCGCTGCAGGACCAGGCGCGTGGGGGCCGGTGGCAGAGCGAGCCCGAGCAGGGTGCGCTGCGGCTGTGGACCGCCCGCGAGCGGCGGGGCCTCCCGGTGTACCGGGCCCACGAGGCCCTCACCGACGCCTTGGCATGCGCCGAGCTCTACCTCGCTCAGAGGTCGGAGCTCGCGGCGCGGTCACCGACGGCGGCTCTCACCCTGCGTGACCTCACCTGAGGACGGTCCCCCGACCGGGGAGGAGGTCAGAAGACCCGGGGCACGGTGGTCTGGGTGAGGACGTACAGCTCGTGCGACTGGCGGGCGAGGTCGCGGTCGGAGTGCTCGCTCCACCCGCGGCCGTGGTGGCGGCTGGTACGGAGGGACGAGGCGAGGGCACGGGCCTTGTGGAATGAGGTGGGTGTGCTGTTCATGGCTCAATCATCGCTCCGAAGTCGCTTCAGCACAACGCGATTCTGCTTAGCCTTCGTTAAGTCGAACTGTACGATATTCCCGTGCTCGACATCCACCGTCTCCGGGTCTTCCGCTCCGTCGTCGCGAGCGGGTCCGTCCAGGCCGCCGCCGACAACCTGGGCCTGACGTCGTCCGCCGTGAGCCAGCACCTCGCCGCCCTCCAGCGCGAGACCGGCCTCACGCTGTTCCACCGCGCCGGCCGCGGCATCGTCCCGACCGAGGCGGCGTACGTCCTCGAGGCCCAGAGCGACGAGCTCATGAGCCAGTGGGGCCGGGTCGACCAGCTCGTCGGCGACCTGCGCGAGGGGCGCTCCGGGCGGCTCTCCATCGGCTACTTCTCGTCGGCCGGCGCTGCGTGGATGCCGTCGCTCGTCAAGCGGCTGACCAAGGAGTTCCCGGACCTCGTGCTCGAGCTGGTGCTCAACGAGGTGGCCCAGCGGGGCCCGCGCCCGGACATCGACCTCGTCATCGAGGCCCCGGACACCCCGGTGCCGAGCGGGTACCGCCGGGTCGACCTCACCGAGGACCAGTTCGTCGCGATCGTGCCGCGTGGCCACCCGCTCGCGGCCAGGGAGCTCATCCCGCTGGCAGCCCTCCGGGGGGAGACCTGGGTGAGCAACGACTACCACCGAAGCTTCGGGCACCGGCTCGTGGTCGCCGCCTGCAACGCCGCTGGTTTCCGGCCGCGGTTCACCGTCCAGGCCCAGGACCACCACACCGCGATCGGGTTCGTGGGGGCGGGCATCGGGGTCTCGGTGCTCCCGCGCCTCGCGGCCCGGAGCCTGCCCGCGACCGTGGTCCGCCTCGACCTGACCCCGCCCGTGCCCGTGCGACACCTTGCCGCACTGGTGCGCGACCTCGGCGCGCCGAGTCCACCGGCCGAACGGGCCGTGGCCCTGTTGACCGACCTCATCGCGCACCCGAGTGCCTACCCGCGCCGCGAGTCGGCCGGGTGAGCGCCCAGGGGGTGACCGGGCCGGCCCCGGCCGCCCGTCCCCCGCCGCTCGGAGTGTGCCACGCTGGGGTCCATGGCACGAGGGACGCCGGGGTCGCGCGAGGAGGCACTGCTCCGCCGGATCCGCGAGTCGGTCATCGGCGAGGACCACCTCATGCAGACCCCGTACGGCACGCGCCGGGTGACGTATGCCGACTACACGGCATCCGGTCGGGCCCTGACCTTCCTCGAGGACTTCATCCGCGACGAGGTGCTGCCGAGCTACGCGAACACGCACACCGAGTCGAGTGGCACCGGCCTGCAGACGACCCGGCTGCGGGAGGACGCGCGACGGATCATCCACGAGGCGGTGCACGGCGACGAGCACTCCGTCGTCGTCTTCACCGGCAGCGGGTGCACGGGCGCCATCGACAAGCTCATCGGCGTGCTGGGGTTGCGGATCCCCTCCGCGCTGGAGGACCGGTGGCACCTGTCCGACCACATCCCGGGCGACCAGCGGCCCGTCGTCTTTCTCGGGCCCTACGAGCACCACTCCAACGAGATCCCCTGGCGCGAGTCGATCGCGGACGTCGTGACCATCCGCCAGGACGCCGACGGCGGAGTCTGTCAGAGCGAGCTCCGCGAGCGGCTCGAGGAGTATGCGGACCGGCCGCTGAAGATCGGCTCGTTCAGCGCGGCATCCAACGTCACCGGGATCGTGTCGGACACCTACGGCATCTCCGTGCTGCTCCACCAGCACGGCGCGCTCGCCTTCTGGGACTTCGCGGCCGCCGCGCCCTACGTCGACATCGAGATGACCGCACCGGCGGACGGCGACCCCCTGGCCTACAAGGACGCCATCTTCCTGTCGCCGCACAAGTTCATCGGGGGGCCGTCCACGCCGGGGGTGCTGGTCGCCCGCCGCGAGCTCCTCACCAACCGGGTGCCGGTGGTGCCGGGGGGTGGCACGGTGGCCTACGTCAACCCCGAGGACCACGCCTACCTCACCGACCCCGCGCACCGTGAGGAGGGCGGCACGCCGGCGATCATCGAGGCAGTGCGTGCCGGCCTGGTCTTCCAGCTCAAGGAGGCGGTGGGCGCCGAGACGATCCGAGCCCACGAGGAGCGGCTGCTCGAGCGCGCGGTGCACTCCTGGCGGGGCGAACCGTCGATCGAGATCCTCGGCGACGTCGACGCACCGCGCCTGTCCATCGTGTCGTTCGTCGTCCGGGCGGCCTCGGGTCACTACCTGCACCACAACTACGTGGTCGCGGTGCTCAACGACCTCTTCGGAATCCAGGCCCGCGGCGGCTGCTCCTGCGCCGGCCCCTACGGCCACCGGCTGCTCGGCATCGACCTCGAGCGATCGCACGAGTTCGCCCGGGAGATCACGGGGGGCTGCGAGGGCATCAAGCCGGGCTGGGTGCGCGTCAACTTCAACTACTTCCTCTCCGACACCGTCGCCGACTACGTCATCGAGGGGGTACGGCTCGTCGCGCGCGACGGCTGGCGGCTGCTCGGCGACTACCTCTTCGACCCTGTCACCGGCCGGTGGCGGCACCGCGCCGGCGTCGTCGAGCCGCCGATCCGCCTGGGCGACATCCGGTACGCAGACGACGGCACGGTGGTGATGCCGCGCGCCGACGCGGTCGGGGGCGAGGAGCTGCTCGCCGAGCACCTGGGCGACGGCAAGCGCATCCTCGCCGCTGCGACCCCTCCCGACCTGACCGCGAGCCGCGCACAGCTGTCCGACGACTTCGAGCACCTCAGGTGGTTCGACCTGCCCGCCAGCGCCTTGGCCGAAGTCCGACCGGTGACTGCGTAGATTCCCCGTATGCCTCCCGGGTCCTCCCGCGTCCGCCCCGCGGAGCCGGCCGACGTCCCTGACGTGCTGCGCCTCATCCGCGAGCTCGCGGACTACGAGCGGGCCCTGCACGAGGTGGCGGCCACCGAGCACCACCTGACCGAGGCGCTCTTCCCGGAGGCCGGTGCGCCGGCGGTCTTCGCCCACGTGGCGGAGGTCGACGGCGAGGTCGTCGGTATGGCTCTGTGGTTCGTCTCGTTCTCGACGTGGACCGGCACCCACGGCATCTGGCTCGAGGACCTGTACGTAAGTCCGGGGCACCGGGGTACTGGACTGGCCCGGGAGTTGCTGCGCGCCCTCGCCGCCGTGTGCCTCGACCGTGGTTACTCGCGGCTGGAGTGGTGCGTCCTGGACTGGAACACCCCGAGCATCGAGTTCTACGAGTCGATCGGCGCGGTGCACCAGCACGAGTGGATGCGCTACCGCCTCGACGGAACCACCCTGAACGCCGTCGGAACTACTCGTCCCCGCGCAACGTGAAGGACCGCAAGCGGTCACCGGTGAACCAGAGCGACCCGAGCACGACGATGACGGCCGCGGTCACGGCATACGCCAAGCCCGTCCCGAGGCCCGGCACCAGCGGGCTGACCTCCGCGGCCACCTCGCGGCCCCAGCCACCGATGGCCACCCACCGGATGCCCGCGAACACGGTGCCGAGCACGCCCTCCCAGATGAGCACGAAGAGGAGCCCGATGACGACGGCGTGCCGGGTGAGCGCCGCGAGCCCGAGGAAGAGCGCCGTGTACGCCGTACCCGCCACCGCCGCGCCGACCCCCCAGGCGACGGCCTGGCGTGGCTCGGACGGGTCGAGCACCAGGCCGACGACGAGGAGCGGCAGCGCCCCCAGCACCATCGTGGCCGCCCAGCCGACGAGGTACTTGCTGAGCGCGATGCCGTGCCGGCTCACCGGCTTCGAGAGGAGGTAGACGATCGACCCGTCGTCGACCTCGGGCCCCAGCACTGCCGTCGCGGCGAGCAGGGCGACGAGGGGGAGCGCCAGCGTGAACCCCAGGTTGGCCACGGCCTCGTAGCCGACCTCGTCGTCGGTGAGGATGCTCACCACGACCGCCAGCACGACGAGGACCAGCGGAATGAGGACCAGGACCAGGCCACGACGACGGCCGAGGAGCGCCTGTGCGGAGAGCCGGACGATGGTGGGGTTCATGCTCACCCTCCCACCAGGTACGCGAACACGCTCTCGAGGGACTCGTCGGTCGGGGTGAGCTCGAGGATCCGGATGCCGTGCTGCCGCGCCACCTGCGGGAGCCGCACGGTGAAGGCACCGAAGTCCGAGACCGAGACCTCGACGCCGCCGCCTCCCCGGAGTGAGACGGCGACCACGGAGGGCTCCGCGATCAACGCACCAGCCAGCCCGCGGTCGTCGTTGCACACCACCACGTACTGCACCGGCCGGTCGGTCATGAGCCGCCTGATCTGCCCGAAGTCGCCCGAGGCGGCGTGCCGACCGGAGACCACCACCTCGATCTGGCGGGCCACCTGCTCGACCTCCTCCAGGATGTGCGAGCTGAAGAGCACCGTCCGCCCCTCGGCGCCCATCACGCGCAGCAGCGCCATCAGGTGCAGCCGCTGCCGGGGGTCCACCCCGTTGAACGGCTCGTCGAGGAGCAGCACGGCCGGGTCGTGGACGAGCGCGGACGCCAGCTTGACCCGCTGCCGCATTCCCTTGGAGTACGTGTCGATGCGGCGTCCGGCCGGCTCGACCATCTCCACGGTGGCGAGCGCACGCTCGGCTGCCGCCCCGGGGTCCGCGAGGCCGTGGAGCTCGGCATTGGCACGGACGAACCGGCGCCCGCTGAGGTACCCGAAGCTCAGCTCGCGCTCGGGCACCAGCCCGATGGTGCGGTAGGCGTCGGTGTGCCGCCAGATCGGCACACCGTCGAGGGTGACGGTGCCCGCCGAGGGCGCGAGGAACCCTGCCATCAGCGCGATGAGCGTGGTCTTCCCTGCCCCGTTCGGTCCCAGGAGGCCGGTGACGCCGGGTCGCACGCTCATCGATATGCCGTTGACGGCCACGACGTTGCCGTACCAGCGCGAGGCGGTGTCGAGGGTCAGGACGCTCATGCGGTGGCCACCCTCCGGTAGCGCCACACGAGGGCGGCGAGGCAGGCGGCCGAGAGGGTCAGGAAGACCACGAGGTAGGTGACCTCCATGGCTTGGCTCGTCGGCGGCGTCGCCGTCTCGATGTCGGTCCACGACGCCATCAGCCCGCGGTAGAGCGAGTAGGGGGAGAAGAGGCCGGCGATCTCCCCGACGCGGGGCTCGCCCTCCTCCCGTGCGATTTCCTGGATCGCCGTCACGATCCCGTTGCCGATGAGAAGGAGCGCGATGGTGGCGACGACGGCGAAGCCACGACGGGTCGACCAGCTCGCGATCAGCCCGGCGACGCCGGTGAGCGACAGCGCGAGCAGCACGGCCAGGCCGATCGCGACCGCCGCCTCCGTCGTCTGGTCGCTCACGTCCATCTCGCCGAGCAGGGCCACGGCGTAGAGCAGGAGGATCGGCAGGAGCAGGAAGACCAGGGCGGCGGCGAGCAGCGACGTCCAGCGGGCCACGGCGTAGGTGTCCGACCGCAGCGGGCGGGCCAGGTAGAGCGAGATGCTGCCGTGCCGGAGGTCGCGGGAGAAGAGCACCGGAGCCTGCGACGCGACGAAGATGCCGAGGAGGACCTGCGTGGTGGACGCGTACTCGGCGTAGGCGATCGGAAGCTCGTCCATTCCCACCAGCACCATGACGCCACCGACGACGAACACCGGCAGCAGGTTGAGGGCGAGGAGGGCGAAGGGCAGCACCTTGGAACGGCCGGAACGTCCGAGGCCGAACGTGTTCTCGAACCCGGTGCCCACGAGCGCTCGTGCGATCGGTCCCGGCCCCCGGCGGGGACCGGTGTACGGCCGGTAGCCGAGGTCGTGGATGACGCTGCCACCCTCCGGGGCGGCGGTCGACGGGTCAGTCATGGGCGGCACCACCGGCGTCGGCGAAGACGTCCTCGATGCGGCGGTGGTCGGTCTGGAGGCGTACCAGGCCCAGCCCGAGGTCGCTCGCGGTGTCGCGGATCAGGTCGTGCACGTCCACGCCGCCGCCGGCGTCGACGGTGAGGACCGAGCCGCGGGGGAGCGCGGTTACCCCCGCGCGGGTCAGGGCGGCGGCCATGCGCTCCTGCCCGTCGGTCCCGATCACCTCGACGAGCAGCACGCCGGTGGCGTCGAGGAACTCGTCGGTGCGCGAGGCGCGCAGCAGGCGGCCACCGTCGAGGACCACCACGTGGTCGCTGACCCGCTCCAGCTCGCCCAGCAGGTGCGACGTGACGATCACCGCTATCCCGAAGTCGCGTCCGATCCGCTGGACCAGGCCGAGCATCTCGTCCCGCGCTGCGGGGTCGAGCCCGTTGGTCGGCTCGTCGAGCAGGACCAGCCTGGGGTCGTGCGCCAGGGCCTGGGCCAGCTTCGCCTTCTGCTTCATGCCCGTGGAGTAGCCGCCCATCGGGCGGTACCGCTCCTCGGCGAGCCCGACGTGGCGGAGCACCTCGGCCGCCCGCTCCCTCGCTGCCACGGGCGGCAACCCGGACATCGTGGCGAGGTGCACGACGAAGTCGCTGGCGCTGACGTCCGGTGGCAGGCAGTCGTGCTCGGGGAGGTAGCCGACCGCTGCGCGGATCGCGGACCCCTCAGAGCCGATGTCGTGGCCCAGCACCTCGGCTCGGCCGCTGGTGGACGGCACGAGACCGAGAAGGATCTTCAGCAACGTCGACTTGCCGGCGCCGTTGGCCCCGACCAGACCGGTGATCCCCGGCCCGATGTCGACCGTCAGCGCGTCGAGCGCGAGCACCGGACCGTAGTCCTTGGTGAGCCGATCGGTGTGCACGACGGGTTCCACGCGGGCCAATCTAGGGCCAGGAGACGGCACAGCCCCGCCGCGCCGTGAATGTCAGGGGGCGCTCAGGGTCACCCCTGACGCGCGAGGACCTCTGTGTGCCGAGGCGACGGTCACAGGGTCGCCAGGACGAACGCCAGCACGAACCCCGCGGCCGTGCTGATGGCCACCGTGGGCCCTCCGTTCTCGTAGGCCTCCGGCATCAGGGTGTCGGCGAGCGAGGCCAGCACCGCCCCGGCGGCGAAGGCGAGCGGCATCGAGAGCGTCTCGGGTTCGGCGCGGGACAGTGGCCCGGCTCCGACGGCCACGGCCACGGTGAGCAGCACGGCGCACAGGGCCCAGATGCCGACGACGAAGCGGTGAGACCGTCCCTGGGCGCGCATCGAGGCGCTGCCGACGAGCGCCTCGGGGAAGTTGGAGACGAAGATCGCCGCCAGGAGGGCCAACCCACCGGTTCCCTCGCCCAGCGACACCCCGAGGGCGAGGTTCTCCGGCACACCGTCGAGGGTCACCGCCGCCAGGAGGGCGAGTCCCGCGGCCCCGCTCACCGACGCCGGCGACGCCTTCCGGTCCTCTGCCGCCGCGTCGGTGTCGAGCTTCTCGCTGCCGTGGTCCTCCGGGCGGTGCCCCTCGGCGAAGCGGTCGAGCTGCTGACTCAGCAGGGTGAACACGACCGCACCGACGAGGAGGCCGAGGGCGGCCCGCCAGATCCCGCCCTGCTCGTACGAGTCCTCGAACAGCTCGAAGGCCAGTGCGGTGATCAGCGCCCCGGAGGCGAAGGCGAGCATCGCGGCGAGCACGCGCTTGGGAATCTGCACCCAGCCACCCACGAGCGCACCGAGCACGAGCGCGCTGGAGCCGATCGCCCCGAAGAGCAGTGCCTCACTCATGGCGGCGCCCTACCCGCGAACCGGTCGCGCAACCTCTCATGCGCCCTGCGGTCCGACCGCGCAACGATCGAGGCGTCCCGGCGCGTCAGCTCGCGGGCACGTTGGCCTCCAGCTCGGCGAGCCAGGCGGCACCGGAGGCGTCGGACGGCATCCGCCAGTCTCCCCGGGGGGACAGCGAACCGCCGGCCACCACCTTCGGCCCGTTCGGCAGGGCCGAGCGCTTGAACTGGTTGGCGAAGAAGCGCCGGTAGAACACGACCATCCAGTGCCGGATGGTGGCGAGGTCGTATGCCGGTCGCGCCCCGGAGGGGTACCCCGCCGGCCAGCCGCCGCGCTCGCCCTCGGCCCAGGCGTGCTCGGCCAGGAAGGCGATCTTGCTCGGCCGGTACCCCCAGCGCAGGACGTGGTAGAGCGTGAAGTCCTGCAGCGCGTACGGGCCGACGGACTCCTCGGTGGACTGGATCCTCTCGCCCTCCCTCGTCGGCACGAGCTCGGGGCTGATCTCCTGGTCGAGGATCTCGAGCAGCGTCTCGTTGACCGGCCCGTCGAACTGCCCCGACGAGACGACCCAGCGGATGAGGTGCTGCATGAGCGTCTTGGGCACACCGGCGTTCACGCCGTAGTGCGACATCTGGTCACCCACGCCGTACGTGCACCAGCCCAGGGCCAGCTCGGAGAGGTCGCCGGTGCCCAGCACGATCCCGCCGCGCTGGTTGGCCGCCCGGAAGAGGTAGTCGGTGCGCAGCCCGGCCTGGACGTTCTCGAACGTGACGTCGTAGACCTCCTCGCCCCTCCCGAACGGGTGGCCGAGCTCGGTGAGCATCTGGGTGGCCGTCGCCCGGATGTCGAGCTCCTCCCAGGTGATGCCGAGGGTCTCCATGAGGTGGATCGCGTTGCTCTTCGTGCCGGCCGTCGTCGCGAAGCCGGGCATCGTGAAGCCGAGGATGTGGGTGCGCGGCAGGCCCAGCCGGTCGCAGGCCTTTGCGGCGACGATGAGCGCGTGGGTCGAGTCCAGGCCACCGGAGACGCCGATGACGATCGTCGGCACGCGCGCCGGGTCGCCGGCACCGATGGCCCGCATCCGCTGCTCCAGTCCCGAGACCTGGATGTTGTAGGCCTCGTAGCAGTCGAGCTCGAGCCGCTCCTCGGCATCCGGCACGAAGGGGAACCGGTCGACGACGCGGCGCAGGCCGAGGTCGCCCGACGGCGGGCGCAGCTGGAACGGGACGACCCGGAACCCGCCCTGGTCGGCGGCATACGCCTCCGCGTTGTCGTCGAAGCTGCCGACGCGGATCCGCTCCTGCCGCAGGCGGTCGAGGTCGACGTCGACGACGGTTCGCCGTGGCCCCTCGGGGAAGCGCTCCGACTCGCCGAGCAGGTCCCCGAGCTCGTAGACCATCGTCATGCCGTCCCACGAGAGGTCGGTGCTCGACTCCCCCGCGCTCGCGGCGGCATAGAGGTAGGCCGCGTTGCACCGTGAGCTCGCCGAGCGGGCCAGCAGGTGCCGGTCGTCGGCGCGGCCCACCGTGATGGGGGATGCCGACAGGTTGAGCAGGACGTTCGCCCCGGCGAGTGCGGCCTCGTGGCTGGGGGGCACGGGCACCCACATGTCCTCGCAGACCTCGACGTGGACCGCGAGGGCCGGGAGGTCCTCGGGGGTGAAGATGAGGTCGGGGCCGAAGGGGATCTCGCCGTCGGCGTCGGCGCCGGGCCAGTGTGGCCGAACGAGGAACTCGCCCTGGTGCCCTGCGCCCGCGGCGAACCAGCGCTTCTCGTAGAACTCGCGGTACGTGGGGAGGAACGACTTGGGCGCGACGCCGAGCACCTCACCCCGATGGAGAACGACGGCGCAGTTGAAGACCCGGTTGCCGTGCCGGAGCGGGGCGCCGACGACGACGAGCGGCAGCAGCTTCGCGGTCGCCTCGGCGATCGTGATGACGGCCTCGTCGACGGCGTCGAGGAGGACGTCCTGGAGGAAGAGGTCGTCGACGGCGTAGCCGGACAGGCACAGCTCCGGGAAGAGGGTGACGGCGACGCCCTCGTCGTGGCAGGCCCGCACCTCGGTGAGGACCCGTTCGGCGTTGGTCGCGGGGTCCGCGAGCGCGACCGGCAGGGTGCACGCGGCGACCCGGGCGAAGCCCTGGGCGTAGACGTTCCGGAACTCCATGCCCCGAGCCTATGGGCGTGGATTATCGGGTGACCCGAGAAACCCCCTCATCACCGGGGACGGGCTGTCCGGGGAAGCGCAGGGTTGTCCGGAGTGCGCGCACCAGGGGGCCGGCCAGCGGCGCCACCGAGACATCACGGGGTCAGCAGGATCTTGCCGGTCGCCCGGCGCTCCTCCAGGGCCGTGAGGGCGGCAACGACGTCGTCCAGGGCGCGGACCTCACCGATGACCGGGTCCACCGCGCCCGACTCCATGAGGGGCAGGAGGTCGTCCCACTGCCGGCGCAGGTATCCCGGTCCCGGGCCACCCCTTCCGGTCCACCAGGCGCCCCAGCCGACCCCGACGACCGACAGGTTGTTCAGCAGCAGCCGGTTGACCCGGACCTCGGGGATCGAGCCGGATGTGAAGCCGAGGACGAGGTGCCGTCCACCCGGGGCGAGGGAGCGCAGGGAGTCGGTCAGGCGGTCGCCGCCGACCGGGTCGACGACGACGTCGACGCCCCGGCCGCTCGTCAGCTCGGCCACCGCCTCACGGAAGCCCTCGACGAGCACGACCTCGTCGGCCCCCGCTGCGCGCGCCACCTCCGCCCGGTCGCGGGAGGAGACAACGGCGAGAACCCTGGCATCCCAGGCGGCAGCCAGCTGCACCGCGGCCGTGCCGATGCCCCCCGAAGCCCCGTGCACGAGCACCGTCTCGCCCGGGGCGAGCCGCGCCCGTTCGCGGAGCGCGAAGTGGCACGTGAGGTAGTTCATCGGCAGCGCGGCGCCCTGGTCGTACGTGACCGAGTCCGGAAGCGGGAAGACCGTCGCCGGGTCGGCCTCGACGACCTCCGCGAAGCCGCCGAGGAAGGGGAAGGCGGCCACCCGGTCGCCCACGGCGAACCCGCTGCCCGAGGGCGCGGACCGCACCCGGCCGGCGACCTCGGAGCCCGGCACGAAGGGCAGCTCCGGCGTGACCTGGTACCGACCGCGGGTGAGCAGCACGTCCGGGAAGCAGACCCCCGCGGCAGCGACCTCGACCACCACGCCGTCGCCGTCGGGCTCCGGGAGGTCGACCACCTCCACGGCGGCGGGTCCGTCGAGCCGGGTCACCTGGGCAGCGCGCACCACCTCATCGTAGGGACGGCCGAGCCACCGGCATCCCGTGGCCCACGTACCTCCAGTGACCGATTGGTCGACGGAGGTACGGAGGTACGGAGGCGTCTACGGAGGCATCGAGGTACGGAGGCATCGAGGTACGGAGGCATCGAGGGACGGAGGTACGAAGGTACGGAGGCGTCTACGGAGGCATCGAGGTACAGAGGCATCGAGGTACGGAGGTACGGAGGTACGGACGGACACCGGTGCTGGCCGTGGGAATGTCGCGGCGACGGGAATGCCGGGGTCATCGTGGGCGCTGCACGTCCAGTGCCACAACCCCGACACGCGACCCTCGCGACCATCGCCCTGATCCTGGGTGGCGTCGCCATCGGGACCACCGAGTTCGTCACGATGGGCCTCCTGCCCGACATCGCCACAGGTGTCGGGGTCGACATCCCGACGGCCGGCCACACCATCACCGCCTACGCCGCGGGGGTGGTCGTGGGAGCGCCGCTGCTGGCCGTCCTGGGGGCGACCTGGCCACGCAAGAGCCTGCTCATCGGGCTCATGGCGGCCGTCACGCTCGGCAACGTGCTCAGTGCCGTCGCCCCCGACTTCGCCACCCTCGTCGCCGCGCGCTTCGTCTCGGGGCTGCCGCACGGGGCGTTCTTCGGGGTGGCGGCCCTCGTCGCCGTCGACCTGGCGGCCACGGGCCAGTCGGGTCGGGCGGTGGGCCGGGTCATGCTCGGCATCCCGGTGGCGAACGTGCTCGGTGTCCCCGGCGCGACGTGGCTGGGCCAGGCGCTGGGCTGGCGCGCCGCCTACTGGCTCGTGACCGTCATCGGCGTCGCCACCATCGCACTCCTCACGTATGCCGTGCCGCACCTGCCTCGGGACCGTTCGCGGACGGTGCGCAGCGAGCTCAGCGCCCTCACCAGCCTCCAGGTCTGGCTGACGCTCGGGGTGGGGGCGGTCGGGTTCGGCGGCATGTTCGCGATGTACTCCTACATCGCCCCGACCGTGACCGAGGTGACCGGGCTGCCGGCATCCGCCGTGCCGGTCTTCCTCCTCGTCTTCGGTGTCGCGGGCTTCGTGGGCAACCTCGTGGCCGGACGGATGGGCGACTGGTCGGTGATCCGGTCGGTGGTCATCGGCATCACCGGGCTCGGCGTGTCACTGGCGCTCTTCGCCCTCGTCGCCCCGTATCCCGTGCCGGCGCTCGTCGTCCTCGGCCTGAGCTCGGTGCTCGCCGCCGTGCTGGTGATCAACCTCCAGCTGCGGCTCATGCAGGTGGCCGGCAGTGCGCAGACGCTGGCAGCGGCCGGCAACCACGCCGCACTCAACCTCGCGAACGGGCTCGGCGCGTGGGTGGGTGGTGCCGTCATCGCGGCGGGCTACGGCTACAGGGCGCCCTCGCTCGTCGGTGCCGGGCTGGCAGCCGTCGGGCTGGGCATCCTCGCGGTGTCGGTGCTCGTTCACCGCCGTGACCACCCGGAGCGGGCAACCCTGCGGCCGGCTCCCTCACCAGCCCTCGAACCAGGCGCACCGCCGGCTGACCGAGTGGGGGCCGACCCGGTGGGGGTCGGCCGGGTTCCCTGACGGGTGCCCTGCGCTCGCCCCGAGCGGCGGGGCTGCGGTGTCCGTACGCTGGCGGTATGCCCAGCACCGTCACCAGCCGGGTCGAGGGCGGCATCGCCCAGGTCCGCCTCGACCGCCCCGAGAAGCTCAACGCCCTGACGCTGGACACGCTCGAGGAACTGGTGGCAACTGCCCGCTCGCTGTCACGGGACCGCACCCTGCGTGGTGTCGTTCTCGGCGGTGAGGGCGACTCGTTCTGTGCGGGGCTCGACTTCGCGACCGTGCTGGCCAACCCGCCCCGAGTCGCCCGCTCGTTCGTCCCGCACCCGGTGCGGGGCACCAACCTGTTCCAGGAGGCGTGCTGGGCCTGGCGGCGCGTCCCCGTGCCGGTCGTCGCCGCGGTGCACGGCCACTGCTACGGCGGGGGGCTGCAGATCGCGCTCGCGGCCGACCTGCGGATGACGACCGCGGACGCCCAGTGGTCGGTGCTCGAGGCCAAGTGGGGGCTGGTGCCCGACATGAGCGGCATCCAGACGCTCTCGCAGCAGGTGCGGATGGACGTCGCGAAGCGGCTCACGATGACCGGTGAGGTCGTGAGCGGCGCCCGGGCCGTGGAGCTCGGCCTCGCGAGCGAGGTGCACGACGAGCCGTTCGTCGCGGCGACCCGGTTCCTCGAGGAGGTCGCGACCCGCTCGCCCGACTCGGTGGCAGCGACCAAGCGCCTCTTC
This sequence comes from uncultured Actinomycetota bacterium, assembly GCA_963763015.1. Classification (GTDB taxonomy): domain Bacteria; phylum Actinomycetota; class Actinomycetes; order Actinomycetales; family Dermatophilaceae; genus Fodinibacter. The sequence goes on from CAVXML010000011.1 coordinate 183,920, forward strand.
GGCCGAACGTGGACGGCCGGCGACCGGCGCACCTTCGCCCGCGAGCGCCTCGAGCAGGCCCGTCTGCTCGCGACCCGCAACACGACGATCGCCCGGGAGGCCGCCCTGAAACGCGTCGCCCCGGTCTTCGACGCCCGTCGCCGGTGACCGACACGAAGACCGGCCCGGTGACCGACGCGAAGACCGACGCGGCGACCAAGCCGGAGGCAGACCGAGTGCCCGACGGCGAGGTCCGGCACCTGACGTGCACGCTCTGCGAGGCCATGTGCGCGCTGGAGGTGCGGCTCGACCGCACGGGGGCCATCGCCTCGATGCGCGGACACGAGGCCGACCCGCTCTCTCGCGGGCACATCTGCCCCAAGGCGTTCGCGCTCCAGGACGTGCACGAGGACCCGGACCGGCTGCGCCGCCCGGTCGTGCGGACCCCGGACGGAGGCTGGCGGGAGGTGTCGTGGAAGGAGGCGTTCCGGGTCGCCGCCACCCGGCTCGCCGAGGTCCAGCGAGTGCATGGGGACGACGCCCTCGCCGTCTACCTCGGCAACCCCAACGTCCACAGCCTCGGTGCGCTCACCCACCACCCCACCCTCGTGCGGTTGCTGCGCACTCGGAACCGCTTCTCCGCCACCTCGGTCGACCAGCTGCCGCACCAGGTCGTCGCCTGGGCGCTCTACGGCCACCAGTACCTCCTGCCGGTACCGGACATCGACCGCACCGACCTCCTCGTGCTCGTCGGCCACAACCCGATGGCGTCCAACGGGTCGCTGTGGACCGTGCCCGACTTCCCCCAGCGGCGGCGTGAGCTGGCGGCCCGCGGCGGGCGGCTCGTCGTCGTCGACCCGCGGCGCACGGAGACTGCGGGGGTCGCCGACGAGCACCACTTCGTCCGGCCGGGGACGGACGCCGCCGTGCTCCTGGCCGTCGTTCGCGAGCTCCTCGTCCAGGGACTCGCCCGTCCGGCGGCATACGTCGACGGCGTCGAGGACGTGAAGAAGGCGGTGCTGGCGTTCACACCCGAGCTCGCCGAGGAGGTCAGCGGGATGCCGGCCGCGACCGTCCGCGCGCTGGCCCGCGACCTCGCCGCAGCCCCCTCAGCCGCCGTCCACGGTCGGATGGGCGTCTCGACCCAGGCCCACGGCGTGGTGTGCCAGTGGGCGATCCAGGCGATCAACGTGCTCACCGGCAACCTCGACCGCCCGGGCGGGACGATGTTCACCACGCCTGCGGTCGACCTCGTCGGGCGGGGCGTCCTCTCGCCGGGGGGCTTCGGCCGGCGCCGGACCCGGGTGCGAGGGCTCCCGGGCTTCGGGGGTGAGCTTCCCGTCGCAGCACTCGCCGAGGAGATCACCACGCCGGGCGATGGCCGGGTACGGGCGCTCCTCACGATGGCCGGCAACCCCGTGTCGTCGACCCCGGGCGGCCACCGGCTCGACGAGGCCCTGGCCGGCCTCGACGCCATGGTTGCCGTCGACTTCTACGTCAACGAGACCACCCGCCACGCCGACGTCATCCTCCCTCCCACAGGACCGCTCGAGCGCGACCACTACGACCTCGTCTTCCACCTCCTCGCCGTCCGGGACACCGCCCGGTGGTCCCCGGCGCTGTTCCGCAAGGACCCCGGCTCCCGGCACGACTGGGAGATCGCCCGGGACCTCGGCACTGCGATGATCCGTGCGCGAGGGTGGCGTCATCGGTGGTCGAGAGGGGCGCTGACGGCCGCGGTGCGGCTCCAGGTGTCGCCCCGCCGCCAGGTCGATGCCCTGCTCCGCTCCTCCAGTGCCGACCTGTCGGTGGCCAAGCTCGAACGGATGCCGGGCGGCGCCGACCACGGACCGCTGCGGTCCCGCCTGCCCGACCGGCTGAGGACCCCGGGGAAGCGGATCGACCTGGCCTTCCCCCTGGTGATCGAGGCCCTGGCCACCCTGCCTGGGGAGCTGGTCGACGGGTCGCGGCTCGCGGCGGGGCAGCTGCTGCTCATCGGTCGGCGCCATCAGCGGGACAACAACTCGTGGCTGCACAACTCGAGCCGGCTCACCCGAGGCCGGCCGCGGCACGCCCTCCTCGCCCACCCCGACGACCTGGCGGAGCGGAGCATCCGGGACGGGGACACGGTGCTCGTGCGGTCGGCGGTCGGGCAGGTCGAGGTCGAGGTGGCCGCCACCGACGACCTCATGCCGGGAGTCGTGTCGCTGCCGCACGGCTACGGGCACCGGAGGGAGGGAGTGCGCCTGCGGAACGCCGGGCGGCTGCCGGGGGCGTCGGTCAACGACCTGACGGACCCGTCCGTGGTCGAGGGGTTGTCAGCCAACGCAGTCCTCAACGGGGTGCCGGTGACGGTCGAGCCGCTCGCCGCGCCGGCCGCCGAGAAGGCCGTGAGCGGAGCCACCCGCGAGGAGCCGGGCTGACCGGGCGCTCAGCCGTCCGCGGTGAGGAGTGCGAGCGCGCGGGTGCAGTGGTCGACCAGGCCGGCCCTGGCGGCATCCCTCTCCGACCGCGGTAGAGCAGACCACTGGAGGGCCCGGTCCTCCAGGTAGGCCACCCACCCGTGCACCACGGGGCGCACGGCATCCGGCTGTCCCGTGGCGGCCATGACGGCCGAGGCGAGGTGCTCCCGGATTCCCGCCACGCCGTCGGTGGCAGCGGCCCGCACGATGGGGGCCTGACCGAGCACGAGCGCGACGTAGGACGCCCGTCGTCGAGAGACCTGGTCGAGGAACCGCTCGACGACCTGGCGCACGGCCGCGTCGCCGGCCACGCCGGCATCCGGGGCGACGTTCCTGGCCACCCGCCGGCCGGCCGCCTCGACGACGGCGCGGTGGTAGTCGGTCTTGGTCGGGAAGTAGTGGAAGAGCAGCCCGCGGGACACCCCCGCCTCGGCGGCGACCTCGTCGAGCGAGAGGTCCTGGACCGGGCGCTCGACGAACTTGCGCAGGCCGATGCCCACGAGCTGGCGTCGCCGGTCGTCCGGGGTCATCCGCACTCGCGCCGTCCCCGCCAGACCGTTCGCCGGCGCTCGGTCCTCCGCCATGCTATTGAGCATTGCTCAACAACCCTCTAGGGTCAAGGCATGGACTTCGCTCCCTCTCCTCGCGCCGCGGACCTCGCGCGGCGCGTCCGCGAGTTCGTCGACACCGAGGTCGAGCCGATGGAGTCGTCAGTGCTGCGCGACGTCGCCGAGCGGCGCGCCCGTGGTGAGGACGCCTGGCCGCCGTCACCGGTGGTCGAGGAGCTCAAGGGCAGGGCTCGCAGCCAAGGCCTCTGGAACCTCTTCCTCCCCGCCGGGCACGGCGACCGGTACGCCGCCCGCTTCGGCACCGACGGCGGCACCGGCCTGAGCAACACCGACTACGCCGCAGTCGCAGAGCAGATGGGCCGCTCCGCCCTGGCACCCCTGGTGCTCAACTGCAACGCGCCTGACACCGGCAACATGGAGGTCCTGCTGCGCTACGGCACCCCCGCGCAGCAGGAGGAGTGGCTCGAACCACTCCTCCAGGGCCGGGTGCGCAGCACCTTCCTCATGACCGAGCCGGGCGTCGCGAGCTCCGACGCCACGACCATGCAGGCGCGCGCGTCCCTGGACGGCGACGACGTCGTGCTCGAGGGCCGCAAGTGGTGGTCGACGGGCGCCGGCCACCCGGACTGTCGGGTGGGCGTCTTCATGGGGCTGACGGATCCCGAGGCGCACCGACACCGCCAGCACTCGATGGTGCTCGTGCCGATGGACGCGCCCGGAGTGCGGGTGGAGCGGATGCTGACCGCGCTGGGCCAGTACGACGAGCCGCTGGGTCACGGCGAGGTCAGACTGACGGGTGTGCGCCTGCCGGCCAGCAGCATCCTCGCCGGGCCGGGACGCGCCTTCGAGATCGCCCAGGGGCGCCTCGGCCCGGGCCGGGTTCACCACTGCATGCGGCTCATCGGGTTGGCCGAGAGGGCACTCGAGCTGGCCTGCGAGCGTGCCACGAGCCGGGTCGCGTTCGGCAAGCCGCTGGCCAACCTCGGCGGCAACCGGGAGCGCCTGGCGCGCGCCCGCATCGCCATCAGCTCCGCCCGGCTGCTCGTGCTCCACGCCGCCTGGAAGCTCGACACCGTCGGGATCGAGGGCGCCCAGTCCGAGGTCTCCGAGATCAAGGCGGCCGTCCCGCAGATGGCGTGCGACGTCATCGACCTGGCGATCCAGCTGCACGGCGGTGGCGGGATGAGCGAGGACTTTCCCCTCGCAGCCGCGTACGCCGGCGCCCGTAGCCTCCGGCTGGCCGACGGACCCGACGAGGTGCACCTCGCAGTGGTGGCCCGGCACCTCCTGCGTCCGTACGCCTCGACGGCCGCTGCGGCAGCCGCCCGCCGGGAAGAGGAGTCCCGATGAGCCGGCGTGTCCTCGTCACCGGTGGCGCGTCAGGCCTCGGCCTGGCCCTGACACAGCAGCTCGTGGCCCGGGGCGAGCGGGTGCTCGTCGTGGACCTCGCGGAGGACCGGCCGACCACGATCCCCGGCCCGGCGGCGTACCGGCGGCTCGACGTGCGCTCGCAGCAGGACTGGGATGCCGCCCGCGCCTGGGTGAGCGAGGAGTGGTCGGGCCTGGACCTCCTCGTCAACAACGCGGGGGTCGCGACCGGGGGCCGCATCGACATCGAGTCGATGTCCGACTGGGAGCGCGTGGTCGACATCAACCTCCTCGGTGTGGCCCGCGGCTGCCACACGTTCACGCCGGTGCTCAAGGCGCAGCGCAGTGGGCACATCGTCAACGTCGCGTCGTTGGCCGGGCTCGTCCACGGCCCCGGCATGGCCAGCTACAACGCGACCAAGGCCGGGGTGGTCGCTCTCAGCGAGACGCTCTGGTTCGAGCTCGCCCCGTGGGGCGTCGACGTGTCGGTGGTCTGCCCGGCGTTCTTCAGGACCAACCTGCACGAGTCGTTCGCCGGCAAGGACGCCGCGATGCAGGAGGCCGGGATGCGGCTCATCACCCAGGCCAAGGCCGACGCCGCCCACGTCGCCGCGATCGTGCTCAAGGGCGTCGATGCACGCCGGCACATCATCCTCACCGACCGGCTGGGCTACCAGGCGTACCTCTCCAAGCGCCTCGCCCGCCCGCTCTACAACCGGATGCTCGGGGCGCAGGCGAAGCGGCTCGCCCGCCGGGCCGGTGCCGATCCCCAGGACTTCCTGCCGTGACGGAGGTGGCCGGCTCCGCGCCGGTGCGCGAGGAGGACGCGTTCGAGGTCGAGCGCGTCGTCCTCTGGCTGCGGGACAACGCGATCGACGCTCCTGCACTGGGCGGCATTCCCGTGGTGCGCCAGTTCGTGGGCGGCGCCTCGAACCTCACCTACCTCCTGCGGTACGGCGGTGGGCCGGATGCCGGGGGGCGCGACCTCATCCTGCGCCGCCCCCCGGCCGGCACCAAGGCCAAGGGGGCTCACGACATGCGCCGCGAGCACGACGTCCAGGCAGCGCTGGCTCCTGTGTTCCCCGTGGTCCCGCGGATGGTCGCGTACTGCGCTGACCCCTCGGTCATCGGCTCGGAGTTCTATGTCATGGAGCGCATCGAGGGAACCATCGTGCGCCGCGACGTGCCGACCGAGCTGGGTCTGGACCGAGACGGCGTGAAACGGCTGTGCAACAACGCTGTAGACACGCTCGTGGACCTCCATGACGTCGACCTGGACGTCAGTGGCCTCGCCCAGCTGGACCGAGGTGACGGGTACGTGCGGCGCCAGGTCGAGGGGTGGTCCCATCGCTACCGGCGGGCACGCACCGAGGACGTGGGTGACTTCGAGGCGACGATGGCCTGGCTCGAGACGCAGCAGCCGGCGGACCGTCCGCATGTGCTCGTGCACAACGACTTCCGCTTCGACAACCTGGTCCTCGCCCCCGACGACCCCACGCGCATCGCCGGGGTCCTCGACTGGGAGATGGCGACGGTGGGCGACCCCCTCATGGACCTCGCGTGCGCCTTGGCCTACTGGGTGCAGGCCGATGACCACCCTGCATTCCTGGCGATGCGGCTCCAGCCGACCCACACGCCGGGGATGCTCACCCGGGCCGAGGTCATCGACCGCTACGCCGAGGCACGTGGACTCGTCGTGACGCCGGAGCAGTGGCGGTTCTACGAGGTCTTCGGCGCCTTTCGGCTCGCGGTCATCGCCCAGCAGATCTACCACCGCTTCCACCACCGCCAGACGACCAACCCGGCATACCGTGAGTTCCGCGAGGTCGTCCGCTTCCTCGACTCCCGCTGCACCGCACTCGTCGGTGCCACCGCCTGACCCCGGAGGACCTGTGGCCACGACCCTGATCACCGGCGCGAGCTCGGGTCTCGGCGCCGAGATGGCGCGCCAGCTCGCGGCGCGGGGCTGGGACCTCGCGCTCGCCGCGCGCCGTACGGAGCGGCTGGAGGAGCTGCGTGACGACATCCTCGCTGCGAACCCCGGGCGCCGGGTGGAGCTGCGCGAGCTCGACGTGACCGACGACGAGCAGGTGTTCGAGGTCTTCCGCGCGTTCCGCGACGACTTCGGCACGATCGACCGGGTCATCGTCAACGCCGGGCTCGGCAAGGGGGCACCGCTGGGAACCGGCCGCTACGACGCCAACCGCCAGACGGCGATGACGAACTTCGTCGCCGCGCTGGCGCAGACCGAGGCCGCCATGGAGATCTTCCGGGACCAGAAGCGGGGGCACCTCGTGATGATCTCCTCGGTCTCCGCGATGCGCGGCATGCGCAAGACCGTGACGACGTATGCCGCGACGAAGGCCGGTGTGGCGGTGCTCGCCGAGGGCATCCGCAACGAGATGCTCGGCGAGCCGGACCTCGACATCAGGGTGTCGACCATCTACCCCGGCTACATCCGCTCGGAGATGAACGAACGGGTGAAGAACACGCCGTTCATGGTCGACACCGAGACGGGCGTGCGAGCCATGGTCGAGGCGATCGAGAAGGAGAAGGCCAACGCGCTCGTGCCGCCCTGGCCCTGGGTGCCGCTCGGCAAGGCGATGCGCCACCTGCCGTTGCCCCTGGTGAGAAGGATCGTGTGACCGTGGCTCGCGTCGTCGTGACTGCCCGGCTTCCCGGGGATGCCGCGGCGCGCCTCCGAGCAGCCGGCCACGACGTGACCTACCGCGACGTCGACGCGCCCAGTCCACGTGAGGAGCTGCTCGTCTCGGTGGCGGGCGCCGAGGGCATCGTCGCGCCGCTCGTGGACCGGGTCGACGCCGAGCTGATCGACGCCGCCGGCTCGGCGCTGAAGGTGGTGGCGAACGTGGCCGTGGGTTACGACAACGTCGACCTCGGAGCCTGTGCCGAGAGGGGTGTCGTCGTGACGAACACGCCTGGCGTTCTCACCGACGCCACTGCCGACATCGCCATGGCCCTGGTGCTGATGTCGACGCGGGGCCTCGCGGCGGCCGAGCGCCGGGTCCGCACCGGTGTCCCCTGGCGATGGAGCCTCACCGGCGACCTCGGCACGGGGCTGAGGGGCAAGACCCTCGGCATCGTCGGGCCGGGGGCCATCGGCCTGGCGACGGCACGTCGGGCGAAGGCCTTCGGCATGGAGGTCCTCCTCACCGGGCGCTCCGAGCCGGACCCCGGCGTCGTCGAGGGGCTCGCCGCCATGGTGGTTGGGCTTCCTGAGCTGCTCACGGCATCCGACGTGGTGTCGCTGCACTGTCCGCTCACACCGCAGACGCGTCATCTCGTGGGGGCGGCCGAGCTGCGGGCGATGAAGGCCACTGCACACCTGGTGAACACCGCCCGGGGGCCGGTGGTCGACGAGGGCGCGCTCGTGGCGGCCTTGGAGTCGGGCGAGATCGCCGGGGCGGGGCTCGACGTGTATGAGGACGAGCCCCGCGTGCATCCTGGCCTGCTGGGCCGCGAGGACGTCGTGCTGCTGCCGCACGTCGGGTCTGCGACCGTGGAGACCCGGACGGCGATGGCCGAGCTGGCCGTGGACAACGTCGTCGCCGTCCTTGCCGGTCGTGGCCCGCTCACGCCCGTGCGCGCGTGAGCCTCACCTGCGTCCTGCGCTCCGGTCTGTCGGTTCTGACGCTGGCCTTGAGCCGGACGCGGGGGATGTGCAGCCCTCGAATCGGCTGCTCCTGCGACGAGCTGACCATCAGGGCGGGGACCTGAGGGGCTCCACGGTGTAGTGGATCGTCTGGGCCACGATCTTGCCTGCCTCGATCAGGTACGAGTCCACCCCGTCGCGGACCCGGACGCTGGAGTCGTCGTAGGTCCACTCCAGCATCCCGATCCTGTCGTCGACCGCGATGAAGGTGTAGTCGAACGCGTTGTGCCCCGGCAGCTCCTCGGAGAGCATCTGGGCCAGCTGCCTGACGCCGTCATGCCCTCTGAACGTGCCGCGGTTGATCAGGACGACGACGTCCTCGGCGACATTGCGCTGGAGATCCTCCTCGAGGATGCGGTCGACGGGCTTGTCGCCCCAGTCGTTGGCCAGGTTCAGGTGGTCATCGAGCACTTGGCGCGCCGTCCGTCGACTGAGGTCCTCCATGGTGGCCTCCTTCGGCCTCGCACATCACACCAGCGTCGCTCTGCCCGGCCCTCAAGGCAACCTCCACGCTCGGCCCCGCTGGCTGCCGCATGATGGTTGCGTGCCGTCAGACACGATTCCGCTGGTCAGGCCGATCACTCCGGGTGATCGTGACTGGGTGGCAGACACACTCGTCCAGGAGTGGACGTCGACGTCCGTGGCGCGGCGTGGTGAGCTGGTCGAAGCGGCCGGGTTACCGGGCTACCTGGCAACGCTGGCTGATCGGCGCGTCGGGCTCGCGCTGGTCGACATCCATGACCGGGCGTACGAGATCCTCGCCATCAGCACCAGCGAGCCACGACGTGGCATCGGGCAGGCGCTCATGGAGCGCTGTTTCGATGAGGCGCGAGCCACCGGCTGCCGGCGCGTGTGGCTGGTGACCACGAACAACAACATCGGCGCCATCGCCTTCTACCAGCGCCTGGGCATGGACCTGCTGGCGCTGCATCGGCATGCCGTCGACGAGTCGAGGCGACTCAAGCCGACGATCCCGCTGCGCGATGCCGCTGGCCTGCGCATCGACCACGAGCTCGAGTTCGAGGTGCTCCTCGAGATCTGACTCCCGCTCCCGCGCCATGGGGGAAGGGAGGTCGATGCCCCGCTCCTGTGCGCCGAGGGCCGGCTCGATGCGGGCCACCCGGTCCCCTAGAGCTCCGCGCGCAGGATCGAGGCAGCGCCCGCCATGGCGCGCATCTTTCCCTCAGCGCTCGCGCGAGGAAGGTACTTCATCCCGCAGTCGGTGGCGATGGTGATCCGCTCTGGCGAGATGAAGGGAAAGGCCCGGCGCACCCGGTCGGCGACCAGCTCGGCCGACTCGACCTCGTGCTGGGAGAGGTCGATGACGCCCAGGATGACGGTCTTGTCGCTGAGGTCCCTCAGCACCCCCAGGTCGAGACCCGACTGTGCGGTCTCGATCGAGATCTGGTCAGCCGGACAACCGGCCAGCTCGGGCAGGAAGGAATACCCCTGGGGCCGGTCGTGGATGATCGCGGCGTACCCGAAGCAGATGTGCACGGCCGTGGTACCGGTGACGCCGTCCAAAGCGGAATTCAGCGCGGCGAGGCCGTACTCCCGTGCCGCCTCGGGCCGGGCCTGCATGTACGGCTCGTCGATCTGGACCACGTCGGCACCCGCGGCATGGAGGTCCTTGATCTCGGCGTTCACGGCGGCGGCGTACGCAAGGGCCGCCGAGGCGAGGTCTGGGTAGTGGTCGTTCTGCGCCTGCTGCGACATCGTGAACGGGCCGGGCACCGTCATCTTGACCTTGTGAGCGGTGTTGGCCTTCAGGAACTCAACGTCGCGAACGCCGACAGGGTGCGGCCGGACGATCGGTCCGGCGATCCGCGGGACCGGGTTGGGGTGCCCGCTGCGATCGAGGGCGGTCCCCGGGTTGTCGATGTCCACACCCTCGAGCGCAGTGGCGAAGTGGTTGCTGTACGACTCCCGCCGCATCTCACCGTCGGTGATGATGTCCAGGCCCGCCACCTCCTGCGCTCGGATGGCCAACACAGTGGCGTCGTCCTGCGCCTGCTGGAGGTACTCCGGATCAACCCGCCACAGCTCCTTGGCTCGAACGCGCGGAGGAAAGCGGTGCGCCAGCCTGTCCCGGTCGATCAACCAGTCCGGCTGGGCGTAACTGCCCACCAACGAGGTCGGGAGGATCGGCAACGGGGAGGCAGTCACGGTCACTCTCGTGACTCTAGGACCGGCGTCGTCGTCGAGGAAGACGTCGAGCTCGCACGTCACCACTCCGGCTTCGTCCTCGGCCGACGCGTCACCACCCCGCTGAGGAGCCGGGTGCACGTCAAGGTCGTCCACCCTGATCGTGTGCCTCCTCGCCGCCCCGTCCGGCGCCTGGAGAGTCGCCTGGACGGGTGGATACTGCAGCATGGCCGACCCACCTCGTCGTGTGAACTTCTTCAGCGGGATGATGCTGACCGCCGCAGACCTCGCGGTCGAGCAGGAGTACCACCGAGGTATGCGGTATCTCCACAATCGCCTCCACGGCTATGGCACCGTGTCCGGGCTGGAGGTCACGGTGACGAGTGGGGGAGTGGTGGTCAGCCCGGGCGTGGCCATTGATCCATGTGGGCGGGAGATCGTCGTCCCGCAGCCGATGACCCTACCTGTGCCACCGCGCCGGAATACCCAAGGCTGGGTCCGGGACCTCGTCATCGAGTGGCATGAGACCGCCGACCGCCCAGTCCCTGGTCACGAGGGCGCCACCGACTTCACGCGGTGGGTCGAGGAGCCCCAGCTGTCGTTCGTCGCTCGCGGGAAGGGACCGTCACAGGGGCTGGTTCTCGCCCGCCTGACCCGCTCGACCCGCGGTGCGGTGCAGGTCGACACCTCGATGCGTCGACCGCTTGGACCCGCTTAGCCTCCCTCTGACGGCAAGGCCCCGGCACGTTCACCTCTCGTGTACCTCAGGGCGCCGTGGCCGGCGTTTACGTCTCGACAACACCCGTCGGTTGGGCGGAGGGTGGGAACCGTGCCACGCATCCCTCCCCCGGCAGCGGCCGTGGCTGCAGCCGTACTCCAACGTGCACTCTCGGGCGGAAAGAGCCCGCCGACCAAGAGTCGCACCGTAGGAGCGGCAACCATCTCGCTGGTGTCGTCTTCGATGGCCGGCGCGGCCGCGAGCCGATTTCGTCAGAGCGGCACCACCCTCGAGCCGTTCCACCCAGGTCAGGCGTCCGTGCTGGTGACGAGCGGCGCCAACGCAGTCAGCCGAAACCCGATGTACGTGGGCATGGCGGGACTGCTGTTGGCACACGCCGTGTGGCGAGGGTCGTGGACCGCGCTCCTTCCACTGGCCGGCTTCGTCGTCTTCATCGACCGCGTCCAGATCCAAGCGGAGGAGGAGGCGCTCCTCGAGAAGTTCGAGGATGCATACCAGGCCTACCAGGCAGCGACGCCCCGATGGCTCGACCGGAGATCTCTCCACGCCGTCCAGCGAGGGACCCCCGAGCGAGGACAGACGACCCACAGGTGACAACCTGCGTCTCAGTGCCGTCTTGGAGCACGCCCCGACTGGGACGGGTGCCAACGCTTCGTCACCGTGGGGACGAAGTGGTGCGGTGCTGGTCGTGCTGCGTGTATCCGCGGGACGATGTCGGGGTGTCCTCTGATGCGCTGTCGTCCTATCGCGCCAAGCGGGACGCCGCGCGCACACCGGAGCCGGTGCCACCTCCGGGCTCCGTCGCCCCCGGTTCGGACGACACCTTCGTCGTCCAGGAGCACCACGCGACGGCGCTGCACTGGGACTTCCGTCTCGAGCGGGGCGGGGTCCTGGTCTCGTGGGCGGTTCCCAAGGGCATCCCCCTCGACCCGTCGGCGAACCGGCTTGCCGTCCAGACCGAGGACCACCCCATGTCATACGCCGACTTCGAGGGCGACATCTCCGAGGGCGAGTACGGCGGGGGTGGCGTGACCATCTGGGACCGCGGCAGGTACGAGACCGAGGAGTGGAGCGACGGCAAGGTCAAGGTCGTGCTGCACGGCGCGCGAGTCGAAGGGCGCTACGCCCTGTTCAGGACGGGGGGGAGGAACTGGATGATGCACCGGATGAGCCCGCCTCCAAAGGGTTACCTTCCGCTGCCGACGAGGGTGGCGCCGATGATGGCCACCCTGGCTGACTCGCTGCCGCCCGATGACGAGCGGTGGGTCTACGAGATGAAGTGGGACGGTGTGCGCGCCGTGGTCCACGTCGAAGGCGGTCGCCCCATCGCGTGGTCGCGCAACGACATCGACATCACCGACACGTATCCCGAGCTGCGGGCGATGGCCGAGTCGATGGGGTCGACCCAGGCCGTGCTGGACGGCGAGCTCGTGGCGCTCGACCCGAGCGGACGGCCCAGCTTCGAGCTGCTCCAGCCGCGGATGCACGTGACGGGTGCGGCACGGATCCGGCGCCTGGCCGCCTCGGTCCCCGTGACCTACTACGTCTTCGACGTGCTCCACCTCGACGGCCGCTCGACCCTGTCAGCGCCGTATCGGGAGCGCCGCGCCCTGCTGGAGGGCCTCGGGCTGTCCGGTCCCTCATGGCAGACCCCTCCTGCATGGTTCGGCGGCGGCCCGGCCGTGCTGGCCGCCGCTCGTGAGCAGCACCTGGAAGGGGTGGTCGCCAAGCAGGTCGAGTCGGCCTACCAGCCGGGAGCGCGGTCGCGAAGCTGGCTCAAGATCAAGAACCTGCGCACCCAGGAGGTGCTCGTTGCCGGCTGGCGGCCCGGGCAGGGACGGCGAGCCGACGGCATCGGCTCCCTGCTGCTCGCCATCCCGGATGCCGGAGGGCTCCGCTACGCGGGCAAGGTCGGCACCGGGTTCACCACCGCCATGCTCCAGGACCTGCAGCGCCGGCTGGGACCGTTGGCCACGAACCGCTCCCCGCTGGGCGACGACGTCCCAGCCGCTGACGCACGCGGCGCCCGCTGGGTCAGGCCCGAGCTCGTCGGCGAGGTGCGATTCACCGAGTGGACCCGCGACGGGCGCCTCCGGCATCCCGCGTGGCGCGGACTGCGACCCGACAAGAACGCCGACGAGGTCGTCCGCGAGACCTGACGTGGCCGCTCCCGGCGGGCGTCACGACCCATCGGGCGCCTCCAGACGGAGCCGGTCGGTGAGCCCCTCCCGAGCGCGTGCCGTGTCCCCCTCGGGGCCGCGGCTAGGGTGAATTCATGCGCTACCGACGACTTGGCAACAGCGGATGTGCGGTCTCCGAGCTGTGCCTGGGCACCATGACGTTCGGTGCCGAGACCGACGAGGCCGGCTCGCACCAGCAGCTGGACGTCTTCGTCGAGGCAGGTGGCACGCTCGTCGACACCGCGGACGTCTACTCCGCCGGGGTCTCGGAGGAGATCATCGGGCGGTGGCTTGCGGAGCGCCCGCGAGACGTGACCGAGCGCGTCGTCATCGCGACCAAGGGCAGGTTCGCCACGGATCCGGGCCCGAACGGCAACGGCCTGTCGGCGCGGCACCTCACCCGCGCCCTCGATGCCTCGCTGGGCCGACTGCGGGATCGACGCCGTCGACCTGTACCAGGTGCACGCGTACGACCCGCACACGCCGATGGAGGAGACGCTGCGCACGCTCGACGGATTCGCGCAGGCCGGGAAGATCCGGTACTACGGCCTGTCGAACTTCACCGGGTGGCAGCTGACCAAGGCGGTGCTGACCGCTCGTGCGCTGGGTCTGCGCGAGCCGGTGACCCTGCAGCCGCAGTACAGCCTCATCGTCCGCGAGATCGAGTGGGAGATCGTGCCAGCCGCGCTCGACCTCGGTCTGGGCCTGCTGCCGTGGAGTCCGCTCGGGGGCGGCTGGCTCTCCGGCAAGTACCGGCGCGACCAGCGGCCGACCGGCGACACCCGGCTCGGCGAGGACCCCGGCCGGGGAATGGAGGCCTACGACAGGCGCGGCAGCGACCGGACGTGGCGGGTGATCGACGCGGTGGCACAGGTCGCCGAGAGCCGCGGGCTGTCGATGGCCGAGGTGGCGCTCGCCTGGGTCAACAATCGCCCGGCCGTCGCGTCAACGATCATCGGCGCCCGCACGACCGAGCAGCTGCAGACGAACCTCCGGGCTGCCGGGCTCCAGCTGTCGGACGAGGAGTACGTGGTGCTCGACCAGGCGAGCGACCTGCACGCCACCGACTACCCCTACGGCGAGCTGGGCATCGACCAGCGGGACCGAACGCTGGGTGGTGGCTAGCCGCCTGCGGCTCAGCGCTGCACAACGGACGCGCGTACGGGGGCATGGTGGCGCGACTGTTCCGGCGGGGTGGAACGGCGCGGTGGTGGCTCTGTGTGGCGCGCACTGGCTGGCACGGCGCAGTTGGTCGGGTCTGCGACGATCCAGTCCCCTGATCAGGGCGTCAGCGCGGCCAACCCAAAGGATGCCGTTGCGGCCGCGACGAACAGGGCGGCGCCCAGGATCACGGCCACCACGTGCGGGAACATGACGTTGGGCAGCACGAACCTCAGGCGCATCAGCCGCCGGATCCGTTCCGGCGTGCGCCGTTCGGGTCGGTCAGACCTCCAGTCCGGGTCGTCCTCCTTCCCGCGGAAGCCCCAGGTCATGTCGATTCGGGGCGCGGACACGATCCCCAGCTCGGGCAGCTCGACCGTGTTGAGCTCGTAGGCGGCGACCTCGATGTCGCGCATTCGGCTGTAGTAGCGCAACTGGTGTCCCTTCATCAGGCCGTCGAGGAACCAGAACGCTCCAGCGGTGAACGCCCCCAGCGCGAAGAGCGCGTAGTGCTGCTGCTGGAACCCCAGGCCGAGGGCCGTCAGCGACAGGGTCACCGACCAGCCCTTGACGATCATCTGGCGCCCGTCGGCCCCTGCGACGAGTTCGACGATGGCGTAGTACTCCCGAGCCAAGTCCTCCCGCAGCGCCACCTCGCGTGATGTCATGTCCGGCTTCGCTGCCATGGTGCCCATGATGCCGCCCACAGAGCGCTCCCGTTCGGCGCGGCGTCACCGGCTGGACTCGCCCGGTCTGGGACCGACATGTGTCTTGGACGGAGGCGACGTCCTGGGGGCCGGCCAGTCGTGGCCGACCCAGCCCACGAATCCGGGCCGACGAACCTGCCGTCGACTCGGCAGGCAGCACGCAGCAGAGTCTCATCCCCGACGGGTGAGTGCAAGAACGACCGATGCGGCGGAAGATGAGGGGTTCAACCCCTGATGCCAAAGGCGGATCCCCCATGACGGCGTCACCCGATCGCCATGCCCGCACGATGCTGCCGATCCCGGATCGCCCGGCGTCGGGTCTGACGACGTACGACGCGAAGGACCCGGACACCGCGTTCCCGCCGATCGAGCCTCTGCTGCCGCCCGAGGGTGCCCCGAATGTCCTGATCGTGTTGGTCGACGATGTCGGCTTCGGGGCCTCGAGCGCGTTCGGGGGGCCATGCCGGACGCCGATCGCCGAAAGGCTCGCTGCGGGCGGCCTGAGGTACAACCGCTTCCACACCACGGCCCTGTGCGCACCGACCCGACAGGCGCTGCTGACTGGTCGCAACCACCACTCGGTCGGGATGGGCAGCATCACCGAGACCGCAACGTCAGCACCGGGAAACAGCTCGCTTCGGCCGAACACCAAGGCGCCCCTGGCGATGACGCTGAAACTGAACGGCTACTCCACCGCCCAGTTCGGCAAGTGCCACGAAGTGCCGGTGTGGCAGTCCTCACCGATGGGCCCGTTCGACGCCTGGCCCTCCGGCGGGGGTGGGTTCGAGAAGTTCTACGGCTTCATCGGAGGCGAGAACAACCAATGGGACCCCGCGCTGTACGACGGGACGACACCGGTCGAGCCGCCGGCCACCCCGGAGGAGGGGTACCACCTCACCGAGGACCTCACCGACCAGGCCGTCGGCTGGATCCGCCAGCAGAAGGCCCTGATGCCGGACAAGCCCTTCTTCGTCTACTTCTCCCTCGGTGCCACGCACGCACCGCACCACGTCCCCAAGGAGTGGGCCGACCGGTACGCCGGCCAGTTCGACGACGGCTGGGACGTGCAGCGTGAGCGGACCTTCGCCCGGCAGAAGGAGCTGGGGGTGATCCCGGCCGAGGCGGAGCTGACCGCCCGCCATGAAGAGATCCCCGCCTGGGACGACATGCCCGACGCGCTCAAGCCGGTGCTGGCCCGCCAGATGGAGGTGTACGCCGGGTTCCTGGAGCACACCGACCACCACGTCGGGCGGCTGATCGACACCCTCGAGGACTTGGAGATCCTCGACGACACGCTGATCTACTACATCATCGGCGACAACGGAGCCTCGGCCGAGGGAACGCTCAACGGGGCGTTCAACGAGCTGGCGAACTTCAACGGGATGGCCGCACTGGAGACGCCCGAGTTCATGATGAGCAAGATGGACGAGTTCGGCTCCCCGAGCTCGTACAACCACTACTCGGTCGGCTGGGCATGGGCGATGGACACCCCGTTCCAGTGGACCAAGCAGGTCGCCTCGCACTGGGGCGGAACCCGCAACGGCACCATCGTGCACTGGCCATCGGGCATCGAGGAGACGGGCGGGCTGCGCTCCCAGTTCACCCACGTCATCGACCTGGCACCGACCATCCTGGAGGCGGCAGGGCTGCCCGAACCGGTAATGGTCAACGGTGTCCAGCAGGCGCCCATCGAGGGCACCAGCATGCTGTACAGCTTCAACCAGGCCACCGAGGCCGAGCGTCACGACCTGCAGTACTTCGAGATGTTCGGCAACCGCGGCATCTACCACCGCGGGTGGAGCGCTGTCACCAAGCACAAGACGCCCTGGGTCCTGGTCGGCGGCACGCTGCCGGCGTTCGACGACGACGTGTGGGAGCTGTACGACGGCAGCGTCGACTACAGCCAGGCCCACGACCTGTCCGCCGAGAAGCCCGAGATGCTCGCGAAGCTGCAGCGGCTCTGGCTCATCGAGGCCACCAAGTACAACGTGCTGCCGATCGACGACCGCAGCGCCGAACGCCTCGAGCCATCCACCGCGGGCCGCCCGACCCTGATCAGGGGCAACTCGCAGCTGTTCTTCCCCGGCATGGGCCGCCTGTCCGAGAACAGCGTGGTGAGCATCAAGAACAAGTCGTTCTCGGTCACCGCCGACGTCGACGTCCCGGACGGCGGAGTCAACGGCGTCGTCATCGCCCAGGGCGGGCGGTTCGGCGGCTGGGCCGTCTACGTCAAGGACGGGCGGCTCGCGTTCGTCTACAACGTGCTCGGCATCCAGGAGTTCACCACCCTGGCCGACGAACCCGTGCCAGCCGGCCGGCACCAGCTGCGGATGGAGTTCGCCTACGACGGCGGAGGGCTGGCCAAGGGCGGCGACGTCACCCTCTACTACGACGGCAAGCCGGTCGGCACCGGGCGTGTCGGGGCCACCCAACCGATGATCTTCTCCGCCGACGAAACCACCGACATCGGCAACGAGACCGGCACCACCGTCACGCCCGACTACACCGCCCGTGGCAGCCGCTTCACCGGCCGCATCCGGTGGGTCCAGCTCGACGTCGGCACCGACGACCACGACCACCTCATCTCCCCCGACGAGCGCCTCCGGGTCGCCATGGCTCGGCAGTGATCCCGCCGGACCCGACCGGCTGGGTCGATGGGGACCCCGGTGGGTGCTGCGGGCCGAGCCGTCACGGACCCGGCACGCCTTCCGTCGAGGGCGGAACCAGCGCGTCAGCCGCGCCCGCCCCTTCCGCCGAGCCGAGCACCGGTGACCAACTCAGCCGGCGTGGTCCGACGGCATCCATCGCCGCCGGGGCGTTCCTCATGGGCACCGACGACCCGCGCGGGTACCCCGCCGACGGTGAAGGCCCGGTGCACGAGGTCGAGGTGCCCGGGTTCCTCCTCGAGGTGCACACGGTGAGCAACGACCGGTTCGCCGCCTTCGTCGAGGCCACAGGCCACCGCACCACCGCGGAGCAGCTCGGTACCTCCTTCGTCTTCGGGGGCCTGCTCCCCGACGACTTCCCCCCGACCCGGGGCGTCGCCGCCGCGCCCTGGTGGCGCGAGGTCGATGCCGCCGACTGGCGGCATCCGGAAGGCCCGCAGAGCCACCTCGCTGGTCGCGGCGACCACCCGGTCGTCCATGTGAGCTGGTCGGATGCCGTCGCCTTCTGCGCGTGGGCCGGCGGGCGCCTCCCGACCGAGGCTGAGTGGGAACGGGCGGCGCGGGGGGGCGGGGTGGCTCACCGCTATCCGTGGGGCGACGACCGGGAGCCCGACGGCCGGCACCTCATGAACGTCTTCCAGGGCCACTTCCCCGGGAACGACACGGGCGACGACGGCTGGGTGGGGACGTGCCCGGTCGGCAGCTACCCTCCGAACGACCTCGGCCTGTTCGAGATGACGGGCAACGTGTGGGAGTGGTGCGCGGACTGGTTCGACCCCGGGTACTACGCCCGGTCACCTCGGGTGGCACCGTCCGGGCCGCAGCACGGCGCCTCGCGCGTCATGCGGGGAGGCTCCTACCTGTGCCACGAGAGCTACTGCTGGCGCTACCGGGTGGACTCTCGCAGCGGCAGCACCCCGGACAGCAGCACCGGCAACCTCGGCGTGAGGGTGGCGTACGACGAACCGGCGCAAGAGGGCTCGGTGGCCGCATCCTCGGCTCGCCTCCAGTGATACGCAGGTTGCTGAACCCTGGCGCGCGATGGACACTGATTCCTCGCCTCGCGGAGAGGCGCCGGCCCACTGCCGGTTGGCCGGCCCACGATGGCGACATGGTGAAGCGATGACCGACGAGCAAGCCGAGGCCGTGCCGGCGGGTGACCTCACCGCAGACGGCGGCGCCGCGCCGCAGTCGAACAACGAGCTCAAGAACACCGGATACGAGATCTTCGTGGGCGCCGTCTCGGTGCTCTCGATCGTCAACCTGGTGTTGCTGTACGTCGTGGACGACGAGAGCCTCGACGAGGTGCTGCTCGTCATGAACGTCGTGCTGACGCTCATCCTGTTCGTCGACTTCGTCTATCGGCTGTCGACGGCGACCTCGAAGTCGGTCTACTTCCTCCGCCAGTTCGGCTGGGCCGACCTGCTTGCCTGCCTCCCCCTGCTGGAGCTGAAGGTGCTGCGGGTCTTCCGACTCGTTCGGGTCTTCCGGCTGCTACGCCGGAACGGCATACGCGTCGTCGGCAACCGGCTGATGCGCAACCGCGCCGGCAGCACGCTGCTCAGCCTGCTGCTCATGGGCCTGCTTGTGCTCGAGTTCGGGTCGCTGTGGATCCTCGCCTTGGAGCAGTCGGCGCCCGACGCCAACATCACCACCGCCTCCGACGCCATCTGGTACGTCGTCGTGACGATCGCCACCGTCGGCTACGGGGACCGATTCCCCGTCACGAACGAGGGTCGCATCCTCGGGGCCGGCATCATCGTGATCGGCGTGGGCATCTTCGGCACGTTCACCGGGTACCTCGCGAACCTCTTCCTGGCGCCCAAGCCGCCGGCGGAGGAGGTCGAGGTGGTCGAGACCCGCGAGCGCGTGGCCCACCTGCGGCTGCTCCTGGCGCAGCAGCAGGAGACCATCGACCAGCTTGACAAGCTGCTCCAACCGGAGCTGCCTGAGGAGCAGCGCTAGGGCGCTCCGGTAGTCACCGGCGGTGCTGCGGACGGGGCAATGGCCACCTCGGGATCCCCTCACCCTGGCGACGGTTGATCCCAGGGGCACGAGTGCTGGAGCAGCCGCCGATCCCAGCGGCCTGACCTCGAGGGCCGTGGGCGGATCACCTGGATGTCGACCCGAACGTCAGGTTCTGTTGGGCGCGACGTTGCAGTACTGCACGCTCGCTGCCGTTACTGGTTCGAGCAGCCGCTTCGGCGAACTCCTCGCTTGCTTGTGCGTTCAGCCCCGCGCGTTCGAGGAGGTCTCCTCGCACGCTTGGTAGGAGTGGTGAGTCGGCGAGGCCTCGTGCGTCCAGTTCCGCCAGCACGGCGAGCCCCGCGTTCGGGCCGAAGGCCCGCCCATGTGCGACGGCCCGGTTCACCTCGACGACCGGTCCTGGCGCGGCTTCGGACAGGACATCGTACAGAGCCGCGATCCGGCGCCAGTCCGTGTCCTCGGCCCGGCCGGCGCGGGCGTGTTGGGCCGCAATCGAGGCCTGCAGAAAGTACTTCCCGACCGGCTTGCCGCGCGCGGCGAGCAGCTCGGCCTGCTGAATGGCGGCCAGTCCGCGCCGGATCAGCATCGTGTCCCATCGGCTCCGGTCCTGCTCCTCGAGCAGGACCGGTAGACCTCGCTCGTCGAGCCGAGCTGCCATCCTCGAGCCCTGAATCTCCAGCAGCGCTTGGAGTCCCAGCACCTCGACCTCGTTGGGAGCCAGGGCGACCAGCATCCGTGCGAGTCTGATCGCCTCGTTCGCCAAGCCCGGGCGCATCCAGTCCTGGCCACTCGTGGCGGTATACCCCTCGTTGAAGATCAGGTAGATCACGGCCATCACGTCGTCGATCCGCCTGGTCCGCTCCGGCCCTGTGGGAAGCTCGAACTCGGCGTGAGCCGCGGACAGCGTCTTCTTCGCTCGCGAAATGCGCTGACCCATGGACGACTCGGTGACCAGGAACCCCCGGGCGATCTCGGCGGTGGTGAGGCCTCCGACAAGACGCAGCGTCAGTGCGGCCCGAGACTCGGCCGTGAGGGCAGGATGGCAGGACAGGAAGATGAGCCGCAGGACGTCGTCCTCGATGTAGTCGACCTGGCCGTCGAGGTCGGGCATCGCCACCTCCTCTCCAGCGCGGGCGTGCTCGAGCTCCGCGGTCTTGCGGCGAAGGGTGTCGGCCCGCCGAAAGTGGTCGATGCCGCGCCGCTTGGCGATGGTCATCAGCCACGCGGTCGGGTTCTCCGGGACGCCGGTCGTCGGCCACTGCTCCAGCGCGGCCACCAGTGCGTCCTGCGCCAGGTCCTCGGCGAGCTCCAGGTCACGGGTCATCCGTGTCAGAGCGCCGACGAGGCGGGCCGATTCGGCCCGCCACGCCGCGACAATCGCCTCGTTCGAGGCAGCCGCACTCGTCTCTGCCGGCACGCGGCCAGCGTAGTGAGTCCCCGTCAGTCGCCGGGGGCCTCCGGGCCGGTCGAGATCTGGCGAAGCGTCGAGATCACCGTGACCTCCGGCCAGTGCCTCGCGTGGAGCTCGGCGAACTCCCGCTGGTCGGCCACGGCCTCCTCGAGGCTGTCGTACTGGAGGATGGACCAGCCACCGACGACCTCCTTGGCCTCTGCGTACGGTCCGTCGACCCGGCTCACCTCGCCCTGGCGGACCACGAAGTTCACGGCGTCCTCGGTTCCGTACAGACCGCCCCCGTCGAGGAACACACCCTTGGCGGCCCGCTCGCCGATGTGGGCGTCCATCGCGTCGAACAGTGCTTGTGGCGGCGTGCCGACGCCCTCTTCCATCCTCACGAATCCCATGAAACGCGGCATCTTGATCGCTCCTACTGGTTGACGGGATGTTGCTTCGTGCACGTACGTCGAACGGTCGTCCGGGTCTTCGACATCCAGTATCGAAGTGTTTGCACGCTGCCGTCATCCTGCGTAGCCGCCCCGGCACGTGTCACCCCGCCGCCCGTCGCGTGTCTGGCGCGTGGGTGTTGCCTGCGGCATCGTTGACTGGCGCGTCCCGTCCCGTCAGGGTGGACGCTGAGCACAGGGATGGGATTGTCGATGGACCGACTCACGGCATGGGCTCAGCTGCTCAGTGTGGTCTTGGTCGGTGTGGTGGCCGGCTCGTTCGTGGGCACACAGCTGGGTCAGGTCAGGGTGCAGAACGCGCTGGGCGCTCGGGACTTCACCTTGGTCAAGCACAGTTTCGAGGTTGCGGTTGGCGGCGTGATGCCGGTGCTCGTCGTCGGCGCGGCGGTGTCGATTGCCGTGGTGGTCGCTCTTACGGCCATACACCGCCGGGGTCCGGTGCTCGTCCTGTCCGCTCTTGCGCTGGTGCTGTGGATCGCGGTGATCGTGGTGACCCTCCGGTACAACGCTCCGGTGAACGAGCTGGCCGCGGCCTGGGACCCGGCCTCGCCTCCGGACACCTGGGAGGCGCTACGCGACCAGTGGCATCTCGGCCAGACGCTGCGAACACCGCTGGCCGTGGGTTCCTTCTTGTGCCTGGCGATGGGAGCGTTGTGGCCCCAACTCGTGCCGTGACGGCAGGGGCTTGCCTCACCTGCCCGCCGTCCGCGCCCCCGGCGTGCTTAACAGGCCGCTGGGTGCAGACGAAGGAGGACTCCGCCACCATCCTCGGCCGTACTGATCGCCACGGCGGCCGCACCCCTCTGGCACGCGGACGACTGGGTCACGCCCTGTTCGCGGAATCCCGTGCTTCTTTCCGGAAGACTGCCTCTCCTCGCCGCGTGCAGGCAGAGACCCACGTGCGTGGAGGGCGCCCAGCCCCTCCGAAGAGCTGAGGTCGGTTCGTACCTCGACGGTGGCAGCTGACCAGGCCGCGCAGGGCTCCCCGCCATCGTGCTCGATGAGACCGACGTTGGTGCCGCGGTCGGACCGTGGACCATCGGCATCGCTAGGTTCCGGCTCGAAGGGTCCTCGCGTACTTGTTCCATGGCCGCTGGATCATCGGACCGTACAGGAAGCGCACCAGGGCCGGTAGGCCGGCCTTCATGTGTTCTCGATCGGCGCTGTCGAGGGGTTCGAGGACCATGCCGAAAGCCACTCGCAGCATCTTCCGCGGGATCCCACGGGTGGAACGTTCGCCCATGTCGTCCCATTCGCTCTGAGTGAGGGTGATCGCCGCGAGCGGCACGATGGTCTGCTCCTCCTCGTCCAGGTGCGGCTGCAGCTCCTGGTTCAACGTCTCCAGGGCCGAAGCCAGTGCTTCGCCGGTGGCCGCCGAGGGATCGCCGCGCCAGGTCGCACACGCAAGGGACGCTGCGTTGACGGCTGATTCCACTTCCTCGTGCTGGCGACGCGTTCGTTCTGTGTCGGCGACGTGGTCGGGAGCTCGCTGCATCAGAAGCGGATAGAGGAGCTCGTCTTCGCTGGCGTGGTGGTGGTGCAGCATCCCAAGACCGAAGTCGATGTGATCACTCAGGAAGGCGACCCGGCGCGAGGAGGGTGTCGGGTTCGCCCGAACCAGGGCGGCGCTCTCCGTGAAGGCGTTGCGGAACGTTCGGTGGACGATCGCCATGTCGCGTACGTCGATCGGTTGCTGCTCCGACATGGATGTCAGTGTGGCAGGAGCAGAACCGGCCTGGAAAGGACGTCGAGTCCTACGCCACAGGGTCGATCGGGCTGCGCCGCACCTCAGGTTCCGTCAACCCGGTCGTGGGAGGCGCTGGAGAGCTCCGGGGGCGTCGCCCATGAAGCGAGCAGTCGAAGGCCTTCGGCCGAAGGCGAGCCGGGTTCGGCGGTGTAGACCATCAGGACCAGTCCGGGCTCTGCGGTCACGGCGAGCTCCTCGTAGGCGAGGGTCAGCTCACCGACGACCGGGTGGTGGAACCGCTTGGTCCCGGCGCCATGGGTGCGGACGTCGTGCTCGGCCCACAGGCGCCGGAAGGTCTCACTCTGGGTGGACAGCTCCCCGACGAGGTCCTGCAACGCGCGGTCGTGGGGGTCACGGCCGGCCTCGGTGCGCATGATCCCGACGCACATCCGGGCGAACAGGTCCCAGTCCGGGTAGAAGTCGCGTGACGCGGGGTCGAGGAACTGGAACCTCGCCAGGTTCGGCGTCCGGCCGCCGTCGCCGATCACGGGTGAGTAGAACGCGCGGCCCAGGATGTTGGTGGCAAGCAGGTTCTGGCGGGGGTCGCGGACGAAGGCGACGCCGTCGGTGATCGCCTCCATCGCCCACCGCAGGCTGGGCCGGGACGCGTCCTTGGTCGTGGTCCGGCGCCGGGCACGGCCCGACGTCGGGATGCCGTCGGCAGCGCGAGCGAGGTCGAGCAGGTGGGCGCGTTCGGTCTCGTCGAGCTGCAGCGCTCTGGCAAGGGCGTCGAGCACCCCGGCGGACGCGCCCGCGATCTGGCCACGCTCGAGTCGGGCGTAGTACTCGACGCTGAGGCCAGCAAGTGACGCGACCTCGCTGCGCCGCAGTCCCGGTACCCGGCGGCTGCTGCTGGAGGGGAGACCCACCTGGTCCGGGGTGATGCGGGCACGACGGGTGGTGAGGAACTCACGCACCTCTTGCCGCAGGTCCTGGCGTTCGTCCACGACGTCGAGGGTATGCCGACCGCGGGCTCGGCACGCTCGGCCAGGGGTGCCCTGGTGGTACATCCATCGACAGGGACTTCCAGCCAGACGGGGCAGCGGCTTCACTCGACGTCGTGGCGCCGTGTCGGTGTCACGACCACATGGGCCGAAGCAAGGACGAGGAGTAGGCACGATGCGTCAGGTAGCCATGCACGCACCCGGCGACGTGCGGGTCGAGGACCGGGAGGACCCCACCATCATCGAGCCGACCGACGCGATCATCCGCCTGACGGCGACATGCATCTGCGGTAGCGACCTCTGGCCCTACCGCGGTGCTGAGCCGGTCGACCACCAGGTGATGGGTCATGAGTACGTCGGAGTGGTCGAGCAGATCGGTGAAGACGTCCACACCGTCACGGTCGGCGACTTCGTGGTCGGCTCCTTCTGGGCCTCGGACAACACCTGCGAGATCTGCCGGGACGGGTACCAGGCGTACTGCGTGAACCGGGTCCTGATAGGCACCCTCGGCACCCAGTCCGAGCTGGCCCGCATCCCTCTGGCGGACGGAACCCTCGTCGCCACCCCCGGGATGCCGGAGCCTGACCTCGTCCCGTCCCTGCTCGGGGTACGTACCTGCATCGACCTATTGGTCACTCGGGGTACCGGTGTCCTGGCCTGCTCCGACGTGCTCGGCACCGGGTGGTTCGCCGCCGTCGCCGCGCAGGCCGGGCCCGGCAAGACCGTGGCGGTCGTCGGCGACGGGGCGGTGGGGCTGCTCGGCGTCCTGGCCGCTCGCGAGCTCGGCGCCGAGCGGATCATCGCGTTCAGCCGCCACCCGGACCGCCAGGCAATGGCCCGCGAGTTCGGTGCCACGGACATCGTCGAGGACCGCGGCGAAGCCGGTGTGGCCCGGGTCAAGAGGCTCACCGCCGGCCTCGGTGCCCACTCTGTCATCGAGGCGGTCGGCACCCAGGAGGCGATGATGCAGGCCATCCACTCGGCTCGTCACGGCGGGCACGTCGGCTTCGTCGGCGTCTCCCATGACGTCGCCATTCCCGGTGACGAGCTGTTCATGGCCGGCGTCCACATCCACGGCGGGCCCGCACCCGTGCGCCAGTACCTGCCGCAGCTGATCCAGCTCATCTGGGACCGCACGATCGACCCGGGCAAGGTCTTCGACCTCACCCTGCCACTGGACGAGGCTGCCCAGGGCTACCAGGCCAGGGATCAGCGCACCGCGACCAAGGTCCTGCTCACCCTCTAGATCCCCGGAGACCGGATGCGCCGGATGATCTCGTCGCCTTTGTCACGCGTGCTGCTGCGCGCAGCGCTTTCCGCAGCAATCGCCTTGGCCGGTGCCGGGTGTGGCGACGCCGAACCCCGCGAGGACGCCGCCACGCCACCGGCATCCGCCCGTAGTGACCCGAGCCCGCCCACGAGCACCACTCCCGACGACCCACCCGACGAGGACAGAATGAAGATGACGATCACCATCGGCGACCAGCGTTTCCAGGCGACCCTGATCGACAGTGCCGCAACGCGCGACCTGGTCGCCCAGCTGCCGCTGACGGTCGACATGACCGACCACGGCGGCGTGGAGAAGACCGGCCCGCTGCCATCGCCGCTGTCCCTCGACGGCCAGCCCGAGGGTGCGGACCCGGACGTCGGGGACCTCGGCTACTACGCCCCCGGCAACGACCTGGTCCTCTACTACGGCGACCAGACCTACTTCCCCGGCATCGTCGTCCTCGGCCAGCTCGAGGGTGACGCCGCGCAGCGGATCGCGCAGCTCGATGGCTCGGTCAAGGTCACCGTCGAGGCCGGGTGACCGGGTGGACCTGCAGCACTTCCTCGACCACGTCAATCGCGGCGGGCTCATCGAGGGTGGGTCGGAGCACCACGTCTTCATGCACCAGGCTGCCCAGGACGCCCTCCGCACCACGGCAGAGCTGAACTCCGGCTACCGCCCCGCCGACGAGGTCCGCGCTCTTGTGAGCCGCCTCACCGGACGGCCGGTGCACCCGTCACTCACCGTCTTCCCGCCCTTCTACAGCGAGTTCGGCAAGAACCTGACCCTCGGCGAGGGCATCTTCATCAACCTCGGATGCCGTTTCCAGGACACCGGTGGCATCACCATCGGCGACGGAACGCTCATCGGCCACGGCAGCACCCTGACAACCCTGAACCACAGCATCGACCCCGAGCGGCGGGCAGACATGACGCCGGCACCGATCGAGATCGGACGCAACGTGTGGCTGGGAGCCTCCGTCACCGTGGTGCCGGGTGTGAGCATCGGTGACGGAGCGATCGTCGGCGCCGGCGCCGTCGTCACCGAGGACGTGCCCGCCCACACCATCGTGGCCGGTGTACCCGCACGGGTCATCCGCGCGACCGGGTTCGGCGACTCCCATACCTGAAGGCCGGCGATCTAGTCTGGCCGGGTGCTCACCAATCGGTCGGCGCCGCACGCGCGCGTCACTCCGGTCCTGACCGTGGCTGACGTCGGCGCTGCAGTGGCGTGGTACGGCGAGGTCTTCGGGTTCGTCGAACACGTCCGCATCGGTCAGGGGCATCGTTCGCAGCTCGGCCTGCCCGATGGACCGGCAGCAGAGCTGGTCGTGGCTGAGGTACGGCCTGGACGGCGCACGCCGCAGCAGGGACGCTCTCACCAGGTGATGCTCAAGGTCGAGGACGTCGCCCGCGTCGTCGAGGCAGCCCTGGCGCGAGGGGCGCGCGTCGTCGACCCTCAGCACGACTGGGAGTACGGCGAACGGCAGGCCACCCTCGATGACCCGTTCGGCCACCAGTGGGTGCTCAACCAGACGTTGATCGACGTCGCCCCCGAGCAGTGGGGCGGCCAGGTTGTGACCCCGCGCCCGGCGGCCCGGTAGCGCACCAACGTGCTCCTCGAGAACAGAGGCGTGGTCAGGTGGTGAGGCCAGGGTTCGACACAGCGCCACCGGCCGACCCGCGAAGGAGAACTCCGGAACGGTGGCCCTAGCCGCTCAGTCCGATGACCTCCACCTCGAGGCCGCTTGTCGCGTCGAAGCGATACCAGAGCTCGCTGACGCGAAAGTGACCATCGAACGTCGGGTCCGGGGTGGCCACGCTGATTGGACTTCTCCACCGCAGGGTGGGCGTGGTGGACACGAAGTGTGTCGTCGAGTTCTGTTCGCCGCGACGCACCGATCCCGACTCGACCTCGGCGCCGAAACGGAGCGGGACCCTCGGCAGCTCACTCCCATCGAGGGATGCCCCGGCGGCGAACAGGACTGTGCGGTGACTGCCGTCGGGCAGCATCCGCGTCTCGATCTCGCCGACGTGGCCCGTGAAGCACTCCTCATCAGCAGCGAGCCGGATCGCCAAGCTGGTGTTCTTTCCGGGGCCTCCCGAGATGGCGTCGGGTACTGGACCGACGACCACGACTTCCGCATCTGCGTGTCCGCCCGCGACGTGAACACAGAGCGATTCCAGGTCGCGAGTGAGCTCCCAGGCCGGTGCGCCATTCACCACGAGAGTTGGGGCGGCGGTCGGGACCTGTGCCATGTTCGAACTGTAGGGCCCTTCCGGCCGACGCCGTTGTCTCGGCAGACGGGCGGTTGAGCACCGTGGGTCACGACAAGAGGTCAGGCGTCGAGCCGTGGAGCGTGGCGGGGTGCTCCACGTCTCGCCTCCAGGCCCTGCAGCCCTGTGTGCTCGCAGGTGAGGGCGGCCGCGACCTCCTCAGCCCAGGCGTCGATGGCCGGCCAGTCACGGAAGTCGCCGGACGACGGACCGGCCTTGGCCGCGGGCAGCAAGGAGAACAGGCGCTCGCCGACGGTCACCGGCCGGTCGTGGTCGGGGGCGCCGAAGAAGACCTTCGTTCCTCGGGCATGCACCAGGGCGCTCAGCTCCCTGAACTCCTCGGGTCTGCACGTCTGCAGGAGATCGGCGCCGTGCTTGTCGATGGGGTCCATGCCCAGTGGTCCGCTGCTGAACAGCCAGACCGGGCGTTCGCGAAGAGCGACCCGGTAGGACCGGGCGAAGTCTGAGGCGTCCTTGTGCCATTGGGACAGGTAGGCCGCGCCCCCGAGGATGACCGCGTCGTAGGCGCGAACGTCGTGGACCGCGTTGACCGCCAGGGCCTCGGCGCCGAGTCCGCAGCGGCGCAGGGCTGAAGCGATGCGTTCAGCGATGCCTGCCGTGGCTCCGTGTCGAGTGGCAAAGGCAACGAGCACGACCATCTCGCATCACTCCCGTACGCCGGCGGCCGCTCCGGTTCGTTCCCTCAATCATGGCGCTGAGCGGATCCGGTTGGCCAGCCCGAGAGATGCACGGCACACCTGCTGGCGAAACCGGTCCGCCCACCTCCAGCACCTCGTGGGGAACAGCCCCGGGCGAAGCCCGGACTGCTCGAGCTGGAGGTGCTCAGACGAAGGCGGCGGCCGGGACCCAGAAGGTCCGAGCCGCCGCCCCATGGTGTTCAGAAGGACGTCGACGGCGTCATGAGCAGAAGAGAGCCGTTGCGGCCGCGTTCTTCTCCTGGCCGCCGCCGAGAGCCTTCACGAGCTGCCCCACGTTCTGGGCCCCCGCAAAACCGTCGATGTTGACGGTCTTGTGCACCTGGCCGAAGCACGCGGCGTCGGCCGGCGCGGCGTTGGCGGTCGCGGCGA
This sequence comes from uncultured Actinomycetota bacterium, assembly GCA_963763015.1. GTDB lineage: Bacteria > Actinomycetota > Actinomycetes > Actinomycetales > Dermatophilaceae > Fodinibacter. Next base: position 212,743 of record CAVXML010000011.1, read on the forward strand.
AGCCGACCATGGCGAGGGCGGCGATGGACCCCGTGGCGAGAATGCGCTTCATCTGACATCCCTTTCTGTTGGTGGGTGCTTGGTCACCCGTTGACCGTTCTTCCCCGTGCGGGGTGGGTTCGGATGCAGACCGACGATCTTTTCTTTCGCCGCGCGTCGGCCACGGGCAGGCGGGCCCGCTGCCTGCAACGTCACACCCGCCGTGTGACCTCAGCTCTCCCGCCCAGGAATCGGCAGTGCCACGGTGAAGGCGTGGAGCGGGTGGCATCCCGAGATGGATGGGGCGTCCCGCCGCTGTTGTCAGGCGTCCTCGGCTCCCTCATCCCCTCGAGTGTCTGATGTGGACCGCCGAGGTGCACCCCATGGCGCGGCGGTGAGGCCGGCCACACATGCCACGCCGCGCTGAAGGTCGGGACGAAGATCGGAGTGAGGGGCCGTCGCGACCGCCGCGCTGGCGGGCCGGCGCCGACAGGTACGACGACCAGGGCGGCCGGATGGAGGGTATCGTCATGGAAAAGGTCATGTGGCTCGTCCTCGGGGCGACCGTGATGGTCGCGTCGTTGCGCGCCGATCGGAGCGAGCGGGCGCGGGTCGTCGCTCGGGTTGCGCTCGGAGTGCTCATGCTGGTGTTCGGGGCGATGGTGAACGCCGTCTACCTGGTCACCGACTGGGACTCCTTCGCCGAGTTCGGGGAGATGTCCCAGTTCGCGTTCGTGCGTGAGACGTGGGCCTCGCTGGTGGCACCGAACACCGGCGTGTTCATCGGGCTCCTCATCGTGGGCGAGGCGACCGCCGGCATCCTCGTGCTCTGCGGGGGCCGCTGGATGCGCGCCGGGTTGGAGCTGCTCATCGGGTTCCACATCGGCCTGTTGTTCTTCGGCTGGTGGCTCTGGCTGTATGCGGTGCCCATGCTCGCCGCTCTGGTTCTCCTGCTGCGCGCGGAGCGACGGCACCAGCCACAGGTGGCTGCGGCACCGACGAGTCCCCTTGGACAGGAGACGATCGGCCGGGGCGTCCCCGGTCCAGTGAGAAGCAAGTCGGAAGCCGTGGCCACCAGCGGGTCGCTTCGACGGTGATGGCCGGGAACCGCCGGTCGGTGCGCCACGGCCGAGCACGGCGCGTGGGACGTCGGATCAGAAGCCTGGATCGTCGAGCGCGACGACTCTCAGCGGACGACCTTGACGTTGTACGCCGCCGTCCCAAGTCCGCCCATGAGCCGCAGCCAGATCGGGAGGTACATCTCGGGGCCCCGGGCCGTACTGATGTCGCCGAGGTCGATGACGTCGGTGTGGCCGAAGCTCCCCAGCAGCTCGGTGCCCGTGGCCTTGGCTGCCGGGTCGTCACCGGAGACGAAGACCGAGGATTCGGCCCCCAGTGACGCCGGGTCGACCCTGAGGTCGGCGTTGAGGGTGTTGAGGGCTTGACCACCCCGGCTTGCGGGAACACGCGCTGGATCTGCTCCGGCGTGGACCGGCGGGCGGCACCACCGACCCAGGGACGGAAACCCCTGAGCGGCGGGCGAGCGTTCGCGGCACAGGTGAGCCGTCCCAGTTCAGGTCCGGACGACGGGGAATGCGGTGGACCTACAGCGGCTGGTCGAGCGCGACGGCGAGCCGACCCACCCAAACGGGAGCGAGAGCTCGCGACACGCTACCTTGGGGCACCCCGACATAGAGGAGAGCGCTCCATGGGCAGCGTGGTCATGTACGGCTCGGTGTCGGTGGACGGCTTCATCGCGGACGAGAACGACCAGCCCGGACCACTGTTCGACTGGTTGACCAGCGGTGAGGTCGCGTTGGACGAGAGCGGCGAGCTGAAGGTGTCGCAGACGTCGTACGACTACACCCGGCCGTACTGGGACCAGATCGGGGTGACAGTCGTCGGCCGCCACGTCTTCGACATGACGGACGGCTGGGACGGGAAGCCGCCGGGCGGGATCGAGCACGTCGTCGTCGTGACCCACAGGGGCAGGCCCGAGGGCTGGCACCCCGAGGCGCCCTTTCACTTCGTCGACGGCGTGGAGGCAGCCGTGGCCACGGCGCAAGGCCTTGCGGGAGACCGCATGGTCGAGGTCGCCGCTGGGGAGGTCGGTGGCCAGGTGCTTGCCGCCGGTCTGGTCGACGAGGTGCGCCTGGATGTCGTACCCGTCGTGTTCGGGTCCGGCAAGCGCTACTTCGGGGCGGTCGACGCACAGCACCTGTTGGAGGATCCTGACGTGGTGATCCAGGGCAACCGGGTGCTTCACCTGCGCTATCGGGCGCGCCGCCGACCCATCTGAGCGGGTACCGCGAAGAGATCCACTGCGACCGGCCGGGTGGCGCGTGGCGGCCCGGCCGGGTCAGTCCTCCTGCGGCCGCATGTGCAGCCACGGACGGGTCAGCTCGAAACGCCGCCCGGTGATCTCGTCGACGTCCACCGCGATGACGTTGAACTTTGCCGTGTCGACCCAGGGCCGGAGCGGCAGCTGGTCGGTCACCTCGGCCTCGAGCCCCTCCAGCTGGCGGGCGCGGCCGCGGACGACGACGCTGCGGGCCTCGTCCTCGGTGTACTCGTCGATCTCGAAGGCGACGTCGGCGTTCATGGTCAACCCCAGCAGCTTGCTGCCCTCGGCCGTGCGGAAGACGAGGCGGCGGTGCTCGTCCACCGCGTAGTTGATGGGCACGAGGTGCACCTCGTCGGCGAGGTGGAAAGCGAGCCGTCCGAACTCCTGGTCGTGGAGCAGCTGCCAGCAGACGTCCTCGGGCAGCTCGGTCACGGGCGAGTGCTCTGACATGTGCGGGCCTCCTGGTGGTCTGTTCCTCCGACACTAGTGACCCGCGGCGCGCTGCGGCACGCGGCCGAGATGGTTCTCACCCCGCCGTGGCCGGAATCTCGACGGTGCTCACCGGGGCTCGGTAGCGTGCCGGGCGTGGCGCGCGTCGAGGTGGTCGTGATCGGTGCCGGTCCGGGCGGCCTCGCCGTCGCCGCCGCGCTGCAGGCGCGGGGCCTCGCCGCCGTCGTGCTGGACCGCAGCCCGAACGTCGGCAGCTCGTGGCGCACGCACTACGACCGGCTGCACCTCCACACCCCGCGGCGATGGTCCGGGCTGCCGGGTCACCCCATCCCTCGCCGCTTCGGGCGCTGGGTCGCGCGCGACGACCTCGTGCGCTACCTCGAGGAGTACTCCGCCCACCACCGGCTCCACCTGCGCTTCGGCTGTGCCGTCATCCGGGTCGACCGCGGCGCCCCGGGGGCCGACCGCTGGGTCGTCGTGCTCGAGGACGGCACGACGGTCGAGGCAGCGCACGTCGTCGTCGCCACGGGCTACAGCCACACCCCGGTGGTCCCGGACTGGCCGGGGCTCGGGCAGTTCACGGGGGAGGTGGTCCTCGCCAAGGAGTACCGCAACGGCCGCCCCCATGCCGGCCGCGACGTGCTCGTCGTCGGTACCGGCAACACCGGGACCGAGATCGCGACGGACCTGGCCGAGCATGGTGCGACCCGCGTCTGGCTCTCCGTCCGCACCCCTCCGCACATCCTCGCCCGGACCCGTCTCGGCGTGCCGGCGCAGGCGACCGGCATCCTCGTGCGCCGCCTGCCGCCCGGGCTCGTCGACCGGCTGGGCGGGGTGCTCGCCGCGGTCCAGGAACCGGACCTCGCGGCGTACGGGATGCCGCGACCCGCCCACGACGTGTACTCCCGGACGCTCGTCGGCAGGGTGCCCGTGCAGGACGTCGGTGTCGTCGAAGCGATCCGCTCGCGGCGGGTCGAGCCGGTCGCGGCGGTCGACTCCGTCGACGGCGCGGAGGTGGTCCTGGCGGACGGACGGCGCCTGCGTCCGGATGCCGTGATCCTCGCGACCGGTTACCGGGCGAGGCTCGAGCCGCTGGTCGGACACCTGGGCGTCCTCGGGCCCCGAGGACTCCCCGTGGCGAACGGGGCGGAGCAACCTCCCGGGGCGCCAGGCCTCTGGTTCACGGGCTTCCGCACCCCGATCTCCGGGATGTTGCGCGAGCTGCGGATCGACGCCACGCGCATCGCGGCCGCGATCAGCCGGGAAGGCGCTCCGTCTCGAACGTGAAGCGGTGCTCGCGCAGCCGCTCCACCAACGGCATCCCGATGGCCGTCGCGGGGGTGAGCACGCCCGCGGCCTGCGGGAGCCGGGCACCGTCCTGCGCCAGGGCCAGGGCAGCCTGCCCGAGCATGATGGCGGTGCCGTGAAACCCCGGGTCGTAGGGTGCCGCCACGGTCGTGCGGTACCGAGAACCGTCGGAGGCCTCGCCGGTGATCTCGAAGCGGAACCGGCCCTTGGCGAGGGTCTCCTCGCTCGGCGCCTCGCCGGGCTCGGGCAGCACGCGGTCGAGGACCGCCCGAGTGGGCGGGAACGCGAACCCGGCGAGCCCCAGACCCAGCCCCAGCGACATGGTCGCGGCGGTGACGGCACCCTTCGGCCCGGCGCCGTAGTCCGAGTACTCGACGTATCGGAAGCCCGGACCGTAGTCGAGCAGTGCGGCCGAGCGGGCGACGACGCGCGTGTTGAAGGCAGCCATCACGAACGGCCCCGTGAAGTGCCCGTTGTCGACGTCCCTCTTGACCGGGGACGCCTTGGCCAGGCCGGCGGCGGCGCCGCTCACCACCCCGAGGACGCCGCCGGACACCGCGCGGACACCGCCCTGGCCGGATGCCGCCGGCTCCCCGTCGGCCGCGCCGGTCCCCTCACCGTCGCCGGCCGGGCCGGCGGTGGGGCGACCACCGTCGACGAGCGCCCACGGGTCCCTCATGATGCGCCGGGCGTTCTCGTCACGCTTCGCCTCGTCGACCTGCGTGCGCAGCGTGTCGATGGTGCCGCCCCCGAAGCCTCCGCGGGCGCTGCGCACGGCCAGCCGGGTGCGCAGCAGCCGGGCGCCGTCCGCGCGGGCGGCCTCCACGGTGAGGAGCGCCCCCAGGTCGCTCGGGACGGAGTCGAACCCGCAGGCGTGGACGATCCGGGCCCCGGTCCGCGTCGCGGTCTCGTGGTGGGCGGCGATCGTGCGGTGGACGAAGAGCACCTCGCCGGTGATGTCGCAGTAGTCCGTCCCGGCATCCGCGCACGCGGCCACGAGCGGGTTGCCGTACTTGACGTAGGGGCCGACCGTGGTGACCAGCACGCGGGTGCGGCGCGCGAGGTCGCGCACGGCATCCTCGTCGGAGGCCTCCACGACGATCAGTGGCCAGTCCTTCGCCGTGCCCTGCAGGTCGCGCGACAGCGCCTCGAGTCGGGTCGAGGAGCGGCCGGCGAGGGCGAGGCGAAGGTCCGGCCCCGCCTGCTCCGCGAGGTGCCGCGCGGTCAGCCGTCCGGTGGCGCCGGTGGCGCCGAACAGGACGATGTCGAACTCGCGTGCCGTCTCAGTCATGGGCCCAACCTAGGCGGGAGAGGCCCGTCGATCATGCAGCGTGGGTCGATGAATGCCACCCCGGTCGTCCTGGCCGTCGTGCAGGCTGGAGGCCAGGGCTCGCGGCTGGACGTGCTCACCGAGAGCTCGCGAAGCACACCCTTCCCTTCGCGGGCTCGTACCAGCTCGTCGGTGGGGGAAGGCCAGGTGGTCAGGGCGGGTGCACGGCTCGAACCCGGCACCACCGCCTGACCGGCATCTTCAGGGGGCGACGACCACCTTGTGGGCCGTCCGGTCCGAGCGCACGGCCTCGAGCGCGGACCCGTACTCGTCGAGCCCGAAGCGGTGGGTGATCAGCCCGTCGGTCCGGGCCCTCCCCGCCCGCAGCGCGGCGATGGCCGCCGGGAAGGAGCTGATCTCGGCGAACGAGCCGCGGATGGTCAGCTCCCGCCGGAAGACGTCGTACGGCGAGATCGACACGCGGTCCTCCTCGTCGGTGACCCCGTAGAAGACGGCCGTCCCTCCGGTCCGGGTGAGCGACACGACCACCTCGGCGACCGCCGCCGCGCCGGTGGCGTCCACGACCACGTCGTAGCCGGAGCCACCGGTCCTCGACAGCAGCGTCCGTACGTCACCGGGGAGGTCGGCGCGATCCATGGTGTACGTCGCGTCGGCTCCCAGGGCGGACGCCCTCGCCAGCTTGGCGTCGGTCGGTCCTGCCACCGTGACGTGGGCGGCACCGCCCGCCCCGAGAAGCTGCGCCAGCAGGATGCCGGTCGGCCCGGCGCCGAGCACGAGGGCCGTGGACCCGGGCCGGGGGCGGATCACGTCGACCCCGTGGACGGCGCACGCCGTCGGCTCGGTGAGGACCGCTGCGTCGTCGGCCAACCCCTCCACGGAGAAGACCTGGCCGGCCGGGGCGACCACGTGCTCGGCGAACGCCCCGGGCCTGTTCGACCCGATCCCCGTCAGGCTGTGGCACAGCAGGGGGCGGCCCTCGCGGCAGTGCTCGCACCGGCCGCAGCCGGCGTTCGGGTTGACGGTGACCCGCTCACCGAGTCGCCGGCCTCGGACCGCCCTGCCGACGGCATCCACCACGCCGACCGTCTCGTGGCCGGGGGTCATGGGGTAGGCGGCCATGAACCGCCCCTCGTGAAGGTGGAGGTCGGTGCCGCAGACCCCTGTCTGCAGGACCCGCACCCGCACCTCGTCGGGTCCCGGCTCGGGAGTGGGCACCTCCTCGACCTCGAAGCGCCGCGGTGCCGAGTAGACGACGGCCCTCACCGCCGTGCCGACCTGCCGATCGAGGGCTGCACCCGTCTTTCCTTTCAGGCCACAGAGGACGGATAGAGGGCCGCCAGTGTCGCGGCATACCTGGCGCGGATCTCCTCGGCGCGCTCCCGGTCCCGCTCGGTGGGGTCGATGGCGACGTCGACGCCGACCTCCCACGACGGCGGTGCAGGGCTTGCGGCCAGGGCCCAGGCGGCCTGCCGCGCGGCACCGACGGCCACGTACTCCCCGGGGCGGGGGACCGCCACCGGGGCGCCGAACAGGTCGGGCGCGACCTCCTGCACCGCGACCGACGCGGCGGCGCCGCCGATGAGCAGCACCCGCTGTACCGGGCAGCCGACGGCCCGGACCGCGTCGACGGCGGCGGCCAGGCCGAGGAGCATGCCCTCGACCACCGCCCGTGCGAGGTTCTCGGGAGTGGCGTTCGACCGGGTGACCCCGTGCACGGACCCTGTCGCGGTCGGCAGGTTGGGGGTGCGTTCGCCGTCGAGGAACGGCAGCAGCGTAAGCCCCCCGGCCCCCGGATCGGCGGCCAGGGCAAGGCGGTCTAGGCCGGCGAGGTCGGTGCCCAGCATCGCCGCCCCGGCACTCAGGACGCGGGCGGCGTTGAGCGTGCAGACGAGCGGGAGGAAGCCCCCCTCGGCGTCCGCGAACGACTGGACCTGGCCCGTCGGGTCGGCGGAGGGGCGGTCGTGCCGGGCGAACGCCGTGCCGCTCGTGCCGAGCGAGACCACGACGTCGCCCGGCCTCAGGCCGAGGCCCAGGGCGGCCCCCATGTTGTCCCCGGTCCCCGCGGCCACGGCCAGGCCCGCGGCGGTCCGCCCGACCACCTCGGCCGGCTCCGCGACCCGGGGGACCTCGAGGTCGGTGCCCGCCGCCAGCCGAAGGAGGTCGCTGCGGTAGCTCCGGGTTCCGGCCGACCAGTAGCCGGTGCCGGACGCATCACCCGCGTCGGTGGTCCACCCCCGGGTGGTGGGTCCCGGGTCGGCGAGCAGTCGCCCGGTCAGCCAGTCGTGCGGCAGCACGCAGGCGCGTGCCCTCGACAGGCTCTCGGGCTCGTGGGACGCGACCCACCGAAGCTTGCTGACCGTGGTGGCCGCGACGGGCACCACCCCGGTGGCGTCTGCCCAGGCCTGCGCCCCCAGCTCCTCGACCAGGTCCGCGGCGGCTTGGGCGGACCGGGTGTCGTTCCACAGCAGCGCGGGCCGCACCACCTCGTCCTCGTCATCGAGGAGCACCATGCCGTGCTGCTGTCCACCGACCGCAACGGCGGACACTCCGTCGAGGATGCCGTTCGCGCTCGCCTCGTTCCACGCGGCCTCCCACTGCCTGGGGTCGACCTCGGTGCCGTCCGGGTGTGGCGCGCGACCCGTCCGGACCACCTCGCCCGTGCCGGCATCACACACCACCACCTTGCACGACTGGGTCGAGGTGTCGACCCCGGCCACGAGTGGGCGGTCGGCCATCGGTCCCTCCAGGCGGTTCGAATCGGTCAGTGCTGTTCGGCCAGGCTCCACATCGTCCACAGCTCGGTCCGCATCCGGCGTGGCTGGGAGAGTGTGTACATGATCGCCCCAGCGATGTCCGCCGGGTCCATGAACGGCCCCTCGGCCGGGTCGCCGCCACCGAACCGCCCGTCGGCGGCTGCGAACGGGGTGTTGACCCCGGCCGGCGCGACGACGGTCGTGCGGATGCCCTCCGAGCGCAGCTCGCGGTCGAGTGCGGTGCCGAAGTTGATCTGGGCGCCCTTGGTGGCGGCATAGACCGCCTCCTTGCCGCCACCGATCAGCAGGCCGGCCACCGAGCCGACGACGACGATGTCACCGCCGTCACCCTGGTCGCGGAAGCGACGGACCGCCGCGCGGGCCAGCCAGATCGTCCCCTTGAGGTTCACGTCGATCATGAGCTGGACCTGGTCGGGGGTGACGTCGAGGAGGCCACCGTAGAAGCCGACTCCGGCATTGGCGACGACGCTGTCCACGCGCCCGAAGGCGTCGACCGCGGCGGCCACGAGCGAGTCCCCGGTGGCTTCCTGCGAGATGTCGCCCACGACCACGGCGACGCGTTCGGCGCCCCACTCCTCACGGAGCGGGGCCACGGCATCCTCGCGCAGGTCACCGACCACCACCCTCGCGCCCGCCTCCAGGGCGAGTCGAGCGGTGGCTCCGCCGATGCCGCCGCCGGCGCCGGTGACGATGATGACGGTGTCGTTCAGGCTGCGCGACGGCGCGCTCATGACGGACCTCCTGGGGCGTCGTTGCGGTGGGGTCTCACTTGACGGCGCCCATGGAGAGGCCTCGCACGAGCTGCTTCTGGGCGATCCAGCCGGCGGCGATGACCGGCAGGACGGCGAGGGTCGCCGCCGCGGAGAGCACCGCGAGGAACTGGCCGCGGCCGTCGACGAAGCTGCCGAGGAACGGCGGCGTGGTGCGGGCGACGTTGCTGGTGAGCAGGGTCGCGAGGAAGTACTCGTTCCAGCTGAAGATGAAGCAGATCAGCGCGGCCGCCGCTACTCCGGGCAGCACGATCGGCAGCACGACCCGCACGATCTCGCGGAACAGCCCGGCACCGTCGACCCGCGCTGCCTCGACGATCTCGAAGGGCACCTCGAGGAAGAACGAGCGCATCATCCACACCGTGATGGCCAAGTTGATGGACATGTAGACGATCGCCAGAACCCAGATGTTGTCGAGTCCGCCGAGGTTCTTCAGGATCATGTAGATCGGCAGCACGACGGCGGCCACCGGCATGAAGCGGGTAGAGATGAAGAACGACAGGGTGCTCTCGACCGACTTCACCCGGCGCAGGCTCAGCGCGTAGGCGGCGGGGATCGCGAGCAGGACGCAGCCCACCGTGGCGGCGATCGAGGCCATGAACGAGTTCTGCATGTAGGCCGCCATCCCCCGGTCCATGGCCAGCTGGTAGCCGTCGAGGGTCGGGGTGAAGAACAGCTTCGGGTTGACCGAGGAGGCCACCGACTCGGGCTTGAAGCCGTTCAGGAACATCCAGAACACCGGGAAGAAGAAGAGCAGCACCAGCACCCAGGTGAGGACGTTGATGATCGAGTTCTTGAGTGTGGTGCTCATCGGCTTCCTCCTGCCATGAAGACCTTGAAGGTGGTCTTGAGTGCGATCGTGGCGACGATGATGGTGAGCAGCACGGTGACGACGCCGTACGCCGCCGCCTCACCCACATTGAGGCCGATGAAGGCCCGTTCGTAGAGCAGGTACGCCAGCGTCTTGGTGCCACCGGTGCCCTTGGTGAGGATCGCGATCGGGTCGAAGACCTGCAGGATGATGACCGAGCCGAGCAGCGTCCCGATCTCGATGTACATCCGCAGGTGCGGAAGCGTGATCCAGGTGAAGGTGCGCCAGGCGCCGGCGCCGTCGACCTGGGCGGCCTCGAGGGTCTCCTTGGACTGGCCCTGCAGGCCGGCCAGCAGGATGAGCATCATGAACGGGGTGAAGATCCAGGTCAGCACGATGACCACGGTCGCCATCGGGTGCTCGGTACTCCACGAGACCTTGGGCAGGCCCAGCTCGGTGAAGGCCCAGTTCAGCATCCCGATGTTGGTGTCGAACATCGAGTACTTCCAGATCAGGGATGCTGCCGCCGGCATGATCAGGAACGGCGTGATCATCAGCGTGCGGGCGATGGCCCGACCGGGCAGGGCGCGGTCGAGCAGGATGGCGAACAGCAGGCCGAGCAGCAGCGAGAGCACCACGGAGAACGCGGTGATCAGCACCGTCGCGACGATCGAGGGCCACAGCGCACCCGAGCTCAGCGCGGTCTGGTAGTTGTCCAGCCCGGTGAAACCGCGGTCGGCGGGATAGAGCAGGTTCCACTCCATCAGCGAGAAACCGATGGTGACAAGGAAGGGAATCTGAGTCAGGACGATGAGGAAGATGAATGCGGGCAAGAGCAGCCCGCGAGCGGTCCAGGCGTGGCGTGACTGCACACGCCGCTTGTCCTTGGCGGTATTCGCCTCGACGGTGTCGAGCTCGGTGGTGGTCGTCATGTCAGCACTCCCTTGTGCGACTGAGGAAACGAGAGGGGTACAGGTGCCGGGACCGGCCATGAGCAGGTCCCGGCACCCGCGTCGAGCGAGGCGCTACTACTTGTGCGCGTCGCCGGCCTTCTGGGCGATGCCTTGGCACTTGTTCAGCGCGTCGTCGACCGATGTGCGGTTGGCGATGTAGTCGGCGACCAGCTGGGCGCACTGGTTGCCCACGTCCTGGAACTCGGGGATCGACACGTACTGGATGCCGACCCACGGCTGGGGGCTGACGCCGGGCTGCTTCGGGTTGACGCTGCTCATCACGTCGAGGGTGATGGGCGCGTAGGCCGCAGCGGCTTCCTTGTACTCGGGGATCTCGTAGGTCGAGGTACGCGAGCCCGGCGGGACATTGCTCCAGCCGATCTGCTCACCGACGAGCTTGATGTACTCCTTGCTCGTCGCCCACTTGACGAACTTGACCGCGGCGTCCTTGTTCTTCGTGGACGCGGGGACCGCGAGGTTCCAGCTCCACAGCCATCCGGACTCGGTGGTCTTGTTGACCGGCATGTGGGCGTAGCCCATCTTGCCCTTCACCGGGGAGTCGTCGGCCTCGAGCATGGAGGCGGCGACGGAGGCGTCGGCCCACATCGCGGCCTTGCCCTCCTTCAGTGCCGTCAGGCACTCGTTGAAGCTGTAGGAGACGGGGTCGGCCTGCCCGGACTCGTCCAGCATCGTCTTGTAGAAGGTGATGGCCTCCTTCCACTCCGGCGTGTTGACCGTGGCGTTCCACTCCATGTCGTACCAGTTGCCGCCGAAGGTCTGGACGACCGTCGTCAGCGGTGCGAAGAGGTCGCCCCAGCCCGGCTTGCCGCGCATGCAGATGCCGGCCTGGTCGGCGGTCTTGACCTTCTTGGCCGCGGCGGCGATCTCCTGCCACGTCGGGTTGGCGCCGAGCGTGACACCGGCGGCGTCGAGGACCTCCTTGTTGTACATGAGGATCGAGGACTCACCGTAGAAGGGAACGGCGAAGAGCTTGTCCTCGAAGCTGTTGACGTCGCGCACTGGCGGGAGGAGGTCGTCCACGTCGTAGGCGGAGTCAGACTTCAGGGGCTCGGTGAGGTCGACGAGCCACTTGTTGGCGCCCCACTGCGGGGTTTCGTACGCGCCGATCGTGACGATGTCGTACTGGCCGGCGCCGCTGGCCACGTCTGCGGTGACCGCGCTGCGCAGGTCGCCCTCCTCCATCACCTGGAAGTTGACGGTGGTGCCGGGATTGGCCTTCTCGTACTCGGTCTTGAGCTGCTCCATGTCCTTCATCTGGCCGTTGTTCACGGTGGCCAGGTTCAGGGTGACGTTGCCATCGGCGGCGGTGCCGTCGCCCGACGAGCCGCCGCCGGCACCGGAACAGGCGCCGAGCACGAGTGCGGACGAGAGCGCCAGGACACATGCGGTCACAGCGCGCTTGTTGAGATCCATTCCTAACTCCTTTGGTAGGGGCGATTCCCGAGACTCCGGCGCGGAGGGAGGCGCTGCCAGGAGAGGAGCTGGTTGCGCGGAAGCTGGGTTGTCGAGGTTCGCTGCGTGTAGAACCCTTGCCAACGTAGGACCACCCGGAAACGGCCGACAAGCACGCCGTCTCGCCGCTGTCGGTACTATTATTCCGACCCCGGACGACGCGGTCAGGACCCCTGCAGGAGGCCCAGCGCCGTCCCCCCGGTGCTGCGGGTGGCGGGTGTCGCGGAGGTGCCTCGATGGCGAACAGGTCCGACTCAGGTGCGTCCACCGCCCCGTCCGGCCCCGAGCATGCCGACCACGCCGAGTGGCACGAGCAGTCCCCGTCCGGGCCGTATGCCGCGGCGATCCCGCGCCGGGAGGTCATCCCCATCCATCCGCAGCACTCGATCCGGGCGATGACTCACGACTTCCCGAGCGAGATCTGCGGCTGGAATGCTCATCCCGAGTACGAGATCCACCTCATCACCAAGACGCACGGCAGCTTCATCGCCGGCGACCACATCGGGACCTTCGGCCCGGGGCACGTCAGCATCATCGGGCCGAACCTGCCGCACGACTGGGTCAGCGACCTCGAGCCGGGTCAGGTCGCCGTCGACCGCGACGCCGTCATCCAGTTCACCGACGGGTGGATCCGTGGGTGCATGCAGCTGCTTCCCGAGCTCCAGGACGTCGAGGAGACGCTCAACCGTTCGACCAGGGGCCTGGTCTTCACCGGTGCCACCGCCTGGAGGGCGGCGGAGCAGATCACCTCCGTCGTGAGCAGCCGCGGTCCCGAGCGGGTCGGCCACCTGTTCAAGCTCCTTGGCCTGATGGCGCGCGCGCCCGACGAGGAGTGGCAGACGGTGGCCAGCGAGTGGATGGGGAGTCCGCAGGATGACGTCGTTCGCAGCGCCGGGGAGGCGGGGCTCAACTACATCTTCTCCAACCTCACGAGTGACATCCGGCTCACGACCGCGGCGCGGCTGGCGTACATGTCGGAGCCCACCTTCTCCAAGTACTTCAAGAGGGCGACCGGCCTCACCTTCAGCAACATGGTGAAGAAGCTCCGCGTGGCGCACGCCCGACGCCTGCTGGACTCGACCGACCACCCCATCACGAGGGTCGCCACGCTGAGCGGCTACCACAACATGGCCAACTTCAACCGTCAGTTCCTTGCCGAGGTGGGCACGACACCGTCGAGCTACCGGCGCCTGGAGGCGTCGCAGAAGCCCCCGAACGAGGTGCTGAGCCTCGGGCTGAAGGCCGCACGGGCCGCCGAGGGGGCGGCCGGGCACGAATAGGTCAGCCGAGCAGGTCGTCGAGCGTCGCGTGCACGCCCCGCTCGACCAGGGCACGCCGGGTGGACAGGTACTGCCCCGCGAAGGTCGGGTTCTGCGCGAGGTCGCCGAAGAGCATCCCGATCTCGATGAACGCCGTGGGCCGCGGGTCGAGGGCCGCCGTCCGCATCTCGTCGGCGTGCACGTCGTCGGGCACCTCTGGGGTCGTGATCTCCCCACGCCCGATCCGCGCCCAGTACTCGGCCCACGCGGCCACCATCGCCGAGCCGAGGACGGTCCGCCGGCCGGCCGCGAGGTTCTCGCGTAGGGGGGGCAGGGTGAACGTCGGCATCCGGTTGGACCCGTCGGTCGCCAGCCGGACGAGGGTGTCACGCATGTACGGGTTGCTGAACCGCTCGATCAGGGTGGCGATGTAGGCGGGCACGTCGATGCCGGGCAGCTCACCCAGCGTCGGCGACGCCTCCTGAACCATGTACCGCTCGAGGTAGCGGCGGATGCGGTGGTCCCGCATCGTCTCGTCGACGAGCACGTAGCCGAGCGGCGCACCGAGGTAGGCGAGCGCCTGGTGGCTCGCGTTGAGCAGGCGCAGCTTCATCAGCTCGTACGGCCCGACGTCCTCGACGAACTGGACACCCACCGGCTCCAACGGCGGTCGGCCGGTGGGGAACTGGTCCTCGATGATCCACTGGCTGAACGGCTCGGCGGGCACCGGCCAGCGGTCCTCCACCGCGAACGTGCGCTGCACCGCCTCGCGGTCGGCATCGGTGGTGGAGGGCGTGATCCGGTCGACCATGCAGTTCGGGAAGGCGACCGAGCCCTCGATCCACGTCGCGAGACCGGGGTCGGTGAGGCGTGCGAAGCCCACGACCGCCTGCCTCGCGTAGTTCCCGTTGCCCTGGAGGTTGTCGCACGACAGCACCGTGAACGGCGCCCCGCCGGCATCCCGTCGCCGTCGCAGTCCCTCGACGATGTAGGCGAAGGCGGTGCGGGGGTCGTCGGGGTGTGCGAGGTCGTGGACGACCGCGGGGTTGCCGGCGTCGAAGTCGCCCGTGGCGGGGTTCTTGAGGTAACCGCCCTCCGTCACGGTGAGGGTCACGATCCGCACTGCCGGGTCGTCGAGCCGCTCGAGGATGCGCGCGAAGTCGTCGGGTCCGTAGAGGTACTCCAGGACCGAGCCCACGACGCGGGGCTCGAGAGAGCCATCGGGATGCCGCACCACGAGCGTGAACAGGCAGTCCTGCTGGCGCATGACGTCGCGCATCTGCGCGTCGTGCTCGAGCACCCCCACCCCGCAGATCCCCCAGTCGAGGCCCGCCCCGCCCTCCATGAGCCGGTCGAGGTACATCGCCACGTGCGACCGGTGGAAGTTGCCGAACCCGAAGTGGACGATGCCGACGGATGCCGCTCCCCTGTCGTACGTGGGCGTGGACGCGGACAGGCGTGACAGGGTCGCCGAGGAGAGAGCGGTCATCGTGGCAGGTCCTTTCGCTCGTGGCGGAGTCGGACTCTCGCCTGCCATCGAACCAACAACGCACGCCGACTCCAACGGCGGCCGGCCCAGCGCACGTGAAAGGATCGGTGCCGACCCGGATTGCATCGAACGAGCTCTCTCGGGCCGCCCTGCGGTCCCCGCCGAGGCCTCATGTGGTTCCGGGCGCCGACGGTCCCGGGTCCTGACGATCGGCCGTGACCCCGTCACGCCGGCGGGTTGCCTGTCCCGGCCGTCAGCGCCTCGCGAAGGCGGCCGCCTCCCGTGCGGAGTACAGCCGGTCGGCGGCGTCGATGCTCGCCCGGCTCGACAGGTCCACTCCCGCCCGGGCCGCGGCGGCCCGCGCCTCGGGCGTCGTGAGGTCGGGGGCGAGGACCTGCTCGGGTTCGATGCCGGCGTCGACCCCTGCGTACCTGCGCTGCTGGTCTGCCAGCCGCGCGGCGGAGTTCTTGGCCGTCGTGAGGACGGCTGATGTCGCGAGCGCGGTGGAACCGGTGAGGAAGGGGCTCACCGTGGGCGTGTAGCCGCCGGAGTGCCCCGCCCGGTTGGGGTGGTACGACTCCTGGGTGGGGCTCGACAGGCCGTTGATCCACTCCGAGCTCGAGCAGACGGCATGCCCGAGGAAGGCCGTGGTGGGGTTCGCGAACGTGAAGCCGGCCGCGGAGGCACGGGCCGCGGTGGTCGAGTTGAGAAGGTCGGCGGTGGCGTTCAGTCGGGACATCTCGGTCGACGAGAACCAGGTGAGGAGGTTGCAGTCCACACCGTTGAAGAGGCGCGGGTAGCCGACGACCGTCACCGTGGCGCTGGGGGCCCTGGCCCGGATGGCGGCGTAGAGGGTGTTGAGCTGGCCCGGCAGGGTGTTGCGGATGTAGCTCTGCGCGCGGTCGATGGCGCCGGTGCAGTTGCTCAGCCAGGCGGGCTGGGCGCAGGTGGTGAGGACACTGGAGAACCCGGCGTCGTTGCCTCCCACGGAGATGCTCACGTACGCCGTGCTCGCCGTGAGCGCGGACAGCTGGCTGGTCGTGACGTCACCGATCTTGGCCCCCGAGCAGGCCCGGAAGTTCAGCGTGTAGCTCTTCGCCGCGGCGATGAGGGACGGGTAGGCGTACACCGACCGCAGGCAGCTGGTGCCGTCGCTGATGTACGTGCGCGTCCCCGTGCCGGAGGAGTAGCTGTCACCGAGGGCGACGTAGGACTCGCCAGCTGCCGAGGCCGGAGCCGCCGAGACGGCGACGGCTGCAGCCGCGGCGAGCGCGGCTGCGACGAGGGCTCTGCGACGGACCATGAGGTGCTCCTCGGGCTCGGCCGGTGTGCTCGGGCTCACACTACGGGCCCGCTCCCGGGCTCGCCCGGCAAACACGTGGGCCGTTGCGGGCGCTTTCCCCGAGCCTTCGGAGGTCTTATGTTTACCTCGTGAACTCAACGGGTCCCGCTCCGGGCTCCCAGGCGTCGCTGCGCGAGATGAACCGCCTGCGCGTGCTGGACGCCGTGCGCGAGCAGGGCGCTCTCACCCAGGTCGAGATCGCAGGAGTCACCGGGCTCAGCGCGGCAACGGTCTCCAACCTGGTCAAGGAGCTGGACGCGGCGGGCGCGGTCGTGCTGTCCCCGAGCATCCGCAACGGTCGGCGTGCGGTGCAGGTGTCGCTGGCAGCGTCGCACGGGCTGGTGGCCGCCGTCGTCTTCGGCGACCGCGACGTCCGCGTGGCCATCGGCACGGGCGGCTCGGTCGTGCTCAGCCAGAGGCGGATGCCGCTGCCGGCCGACCACGCGGCCGACGAGGGGATGACGCGAGGAGCCCGGCTGGTGCACGAGCTGGTCCACACGAGCGGGCACCTCTCGTCGGAGGTGCGTGCGGTGGGGGTGGGCCTCCCGGCCCCCATCGACACGGTGTCGGGCCAGGTGGGCTCCGAAGGCGTGCTCCCGGGGTGGCGGGGCGTGCCCGTGGCGGCGGCAATGGCCGACGCCCTGGGAGCCAAGGTCCTCCTGGACAACACGGCGAACCTGGCCGCCCTCGGCGAGTTCAAGTTCGGCGCCCTGCACGGCGTGACCAACGGCGTCTACATCAAGGCGTCCTACGGCGTCGGGGCAGGACTCATCCTCGGGGGTGAGCTCTTTCGCGGGAGCGCCGGCACCGCGGGCGAGATCGGCCACGTCACGATCGACGAGAACGGTCCGGTGTGCCGGTGCGGCAACCGGGGCTGCCTCGACACCTTCGTCGGCGCGCAGGCGGTGCTCCGGGCGCTGCGCGACTCACACGGTCCGCTGACCCTGCGCGACGTGATCCACCGTGCGGTCGAGGGCGACCTCGGGTGCCGACGGGTGCTGGAGGACTCGGGACGGCACATCGGCGTCGCCGTGGCCGGCGTGGTCAACCTGCTCAACCCCGAGGTCGTGGCCCTGGGGGGGCAGGTCGCCCGGGTCGGGGAGGTCGTGCTCCAGCCGATGCGCGACGCCATCGAACGGTGCGCGATCCCGAGCGCCGCGGCATCCGTGCGGGTGGTGGTGGGAGAGCTGCCGTTCGAGCAGGCGGACGTGCTCGGAGCACTGGCGCTCGCGGACCAGGTGCGGGAGGATGCGGACCGGGCCGCCCTGGCAGTCGGCGCATCGTGACCGAATCTTGTCTCAAAACCTTGTATTCAAGCCTTGACCTCAAAGGGGGATGCGGGTTGAATCCGAGGCGACCGCACCAGAGAGGCTGCGGACGTCATGGCATAGGAGAAGACCGCATGACCACTCGAACCTTCCGTCTCGCCGGCGCAGCACTTGCGCTCGGCCTCACCGTCACCGGCCTCAGCGCCTGCGGCAGCGACGAGCCCGAGTCCGAGGGGGGTGCCACCGGCGGCTCGGGCTCCGAGGCGAGGAAGATCGCCCTGCTGCTCCCCGAGAACAAGACCGCCCGCTACGAGGCCTTCGACAAGCCCATGTTCGAGGCGGCCGTCAAGGCGGACTGCCCCGACTGCGAGGTCCTCTACAGCAACGCCAACCAGGACGCCGCCAAGCAGCAGCAGCAGGCGGAGGCAGCCATCACCCAGGGCGCCGACGTCATCGTCATGAGCGCCGTCGACGGCAAGTCCGCCGTCACCATCGTCCAGAACGCCAAGACCCAGGGCGTCCCGGTCATCGCGTACGACCGCTTCATCGAGGGCGCCGACTACTACGTCAGCTTCGACAACAAGAAGGTCGGTGAGCTCCAGGGCACCGGACTCGTCGAGGCGATGAAGGCCGGCGGCAAGACCTCCGGCGACATCGTGATGATCAACGGAGCGCCGACCGACGCCAACGCCGCGGACTTCAAGGCCGGCGCGCACAGCGTCCTCGACTCGAGCGGCTACACGGTCGCCGCGGAGTTCGACACACCCGACTGGAGCCCCGACAACGCCCAGGAGTGGATGGAGAGCCAGATCGGGGCCGTCCAGGCGAACCTCGTCGGCGTCTACGCCGCCAACGACGGCACGGCCGGCGGCGCCATTGCGGCCCTCAAGGGCGGCGGCGTCAACCCGCTCCCGCCGGTGACCGGCCAGGACGCCGAGCTCGCCGCGATCCAGCGCATCCTCGCGGGTGACCAGGCGCTGACGATCTACAAGGCGATCGAGCCCCAGGCCCAGGACGCCGCGAAGAACGCCATCGCGCTCGCCAACGACCAGAAGCCCACCGCCAGCGCGGACAAGGACGGCGTCCCCGCCACCCTGCTCGACCCGGTCGTCGTCACGGCGGAGAACATCAAGGACACCATCGTCGCCGACGAGTTCTACTCCGTGGCCGACATCTGCACCCCCGAGTACGCGGACGCGTGCGCCAAGGCCGGCCTCAGCTGACCTGAAGCACCCGGCACACCCCGCCCAAACCCTCACAAAGGAGTGAGCAGAGCATGACCACCACCTCCCTGGCGCCCGTGCTGTCGATGACCGGAGTGTCCAAGCGCTTCGGCGCCGTGCAGGCACTGAAGGACATCGTCTTCAGCGTCGACGCCGGGGAGGTGGTGGCCCTCGTCGGTGACAACGGCGCGGGCAAGTCCACCCTCGTCAAGTGCATCGCCGGGGTCTACCCCCCGGACGAGGGGGACGTGGTCTTCGACGGCAGCCACGTGGACATCGCCTCGCCCGCCCAGGCCCAGGAGCTGGGCATCGCGACGGTCTTCCAGGACCTCGCGCTGTGCGACAACCTCGACGTCGTGAGCAACCTCTACCTCGGGAACGAGGTGGTCCGGAACCGGGCGCTCGACGAGGTGACGATGGAGAAGGAGTCGTGGCGGCTGCTCCGTGAGCTGAGCGCGAAGATCCCGAGCGTGCGCATCCCGGTCGCGAGCCTCTCCGGTGGCCAGCGGCAGACCGTCGCCATCGCCCGCTCCCTGCTGGGCAAGCCGAAGGTCGTCATGCTCGACGAGCCGACGGCGGCGCTCGGCGTCGCGCAGACCGCCGAGGTGCTCAACCTCGTCGAGCGGTTGCGCGAGAACGGCCACGGCGTCATCCTCATCAGCCACAACATGTCCGACGTCATGGCGGTCGCCGACCGGGTGGTCGTCCTCCGGCTCGGCCGCAACAACGGCGAGTTCCGGGTGAGTGACACCAACGTCCAGGAGATCATCGCGGCCATCACCGGCGCCACGACCAACGCCGTCTCGGCGCGCGCCGCGCGCAAGGCACCCAAGGAGGAGCAGGCGTGAGCACCCCCGACACCCCCACCACGGCGCCGACAGAGACCGAGGCCGCCGACCCCACGGCGGTGCCGGCGGACGTGCGCCCCGCCGACCTCCAGGACGAGCGCCTCATCGCCAGCCAGGGGATCGGAGGCTGGGCGTCGGCCACGTGGGGACGCCTGCGCACCGGTGACCTCGGGTCGCTTCCGGTCGTCGTGGGGCTCGTGCTCATCTGGGGCGTCTTCTACGCGTTGGAGCCGGCCTTCCTCTCCAGCCGCAACCTCGTGAACCTGAGCCTGCAGATGGTCGCGGTGGGAACGATCGCGATCGGCGTCGTGCTCGTCCTGCTCCTGGGTGAGATCGACCTGTCGATCGGCTCGATGTCCGGCCTGGCCGCGGCCATCCTCGCGGTCCTCTTCGTGGTCAGGGAGACCTCCGTCGTCATTGCGGTGCTCGCCGCCCTCGGCGCCGGAGCGCTCGTGGGCCTGATCTACGGCACGCTCTTCAACCGGTTCGGCGTGCCGAGCTTCGTCATCACCCTTGCCGGCCTCCTCGCCCTGCTCGGGCTCCAGCTGCGCGTCCTCGGCAACCAGGGCACGATCAACCTCCCGTTCGAGTCGAGCCTGGTTCGCTTCGCGTCCCAGCAGTTCCTCCCGGTGTGGCTGGCCTACCTCCTGGCCGTCCTCGCCCCGGCGGTCTACGCGCTCAGCGCGTGGCGGCGCAACGCGCGCCGCGCCGAGGCCGGACTCTCCACGACGCCGCTGAGCCGACTCGCGCTGCGCGCCGTGGGACTGGCCGCCATCCTCGTCATCGTCGTCGCGGTGCTCAACCGCGACCGGGGCGTCTCGTACATGTTCCTGGCCTTCCTCGTCCTCGTCGTCATCATGGACCTCGCCATCCGCCGCACGACATGGGGCCGCTCGGTCCTCGCCATCGGCGGCAACGTCGAGGCCGCGCGCCGCGCCGGCATCAACGTCAAGCGCATCTACCTGTCGGTGTTCACGCTGTGCTCGACCTTCGCCGCGCTCGGTGGCATCTTCGCGGCCAGCCGACTCGCCTCCGCGAACCAGAGCAGCGGTGGCGGTGACACCAACCTCAACGCCATCGCGGCGGCGGTCATCGGCGGCACCAGCCTGTTCGGCGGCCGCGGCTCGGCCTACTCGGCTCTGCTCGGCATCCTCGTCATCCAGTCGATCTCCAACGGCCTGGACCTGCTCGCCGTGGAGTCGAACGTCAAGTTCATGGTGACCGGTGCGGTCCTGCTCCTCGCGGTCATCATCGACAGCCTGAGCCGCCGCAGCCGTGCGGCGCACGGCCGGGCCTGACGCCGCCGACCCGACCACGGGGTCATCGGTCAGGGCCGCGCCGCGTAGCATCGCGGCGTGGCCCTGACCGATCTCTCGCGCTGCTCGGCCGCGTCCCGCCACCGGGGTGACCCGCAGGCCGGCAGCGCCCCGGTGGCCTCGCGGTGGCTTCTCCTGGAGCACCCCGGCCCGTGGTCGAAGAAGCCGCTCGAGACCCCTCCCCTGTTCGGCACACTGGGGGCGGCGGTCGAGAGCATCTGCGCCTCCTTCGGTGGCCGGGTCCTCCTCGTCCGCCGGCCGGGGCGCCGCGAGCCGGGGGACGACCTGCGCTCCTGGTATGCCGTCGACACGGTCCGCCGGACCTGGGTCCGCGGGACGTGGCGGCGCTCGGAGGACCTCCTCCACGCCGCGCACGCGCTCGGCGTCCCGCTCAGCGACAGCGACGAGGACGCCGACCCCATGGTGCTGGTGTGCACCCACGGCACCCGAGACGCCTGCTGCGCCGTACGGGGCCGCCCGATCGTCGCCACCCTGATCCGGGCGATGCCCGAGGAGATCTGGGAGTGCACCCACCTCGGCGGTCACCGCTTCGCCGGCACGCTGCTGTCGCTCCCCGACGGCACCTGCCTCGGGCGGCTCGACCCGGACACCGCCGTGGCCGCCGTGACCGCGCACCGGGAGGGTCGCCTCGACGCGAAGTACCTCCGCGGCGTCACCCGCTGGGAGCCGGCGGTGCAGTCGGCCGTGGCAGCGGTCCTGGCCGCCCACGGGCCGGGCGACCTCGACGACCTCGTGCCCGGGCGCATCGACGCCGAGGCCGGGTCGACCCGTGTCGACGTCCTGGGCCGCGAGCCGATGCCCGAGCGCACCACGGTCGACGTCACTGCGGAGGCGCTCCCCGATGCCGCCCTCAGCTGCGGCGACAAGGCCAAGCCGCACACGGCATACCGCGCGGTGCTGCGCCGCTGACCCGTCAGCCGCCCGGCGCCGCCGGCACTCGGACCGTGGTCAGGGGCAGCTCCGCCGAGCAGGCTCGCTCGGCGTCCGGCTCACGACGGTCGACGCGTCGGCCGTTGACCAGCCTGACGTCGTCGTAGGCCGGTCGCCCCTCGATCACGTCCCGGAACCGGTAGCGGGTCAGCGACGCCAGGCGGCAGTCGGTGCCGAAGGTCAGGACGTCGAAGGCGGACGGCTGTCCGACGAGCTCCTCGCCGCCCTCGCCGGCGAGGAAGTGGCTGAAGGGGCCACCGCCGGTGAAGGTGCCGGCCTGGACGCGGTTGCCCTCGAGGTCGACGGAGTGCATGTGCCCGTTGAGGAGGACGCCGCCCTCGACGTCCCGGACGGCCCACGGCTCGTGACTCACGACGAGGTCCGGCACCGGCCGCTCCGCGAACGCCGCGGTGAAGGCCTCGCGTGCGGGGACCTGCTTGGCCGGTGACCCGGTGCCCGAGTCGCCGAACCACCGAGGGTCGTTGAAGCCGGCGACCCGCACGCCGGCGACCTCGACCTCCGTGTAGTCGCCCGTACCCGACTGCAGCAGGATCACGTTCGGCACGTCGGCGAGCCGGTCGAGCAGGGCCGTGTCGGTGGCGCTGGTTGCGTCGTGGTTGCCCCGGACGAAGAGGTAGGGCACCCCCAGCGACTCGATCCCCGCGAAGAGGCCGGCCGCCTCCGCCTCCTGCACGGTGCCGAAGTTGACGAAGTCCCCGGCGTCGACGACGACCCCGATCGACTCCTCCTCGACGATGGTGCGCATGAGCCCGTACTGGTTGCCGCCGTGGATGTCGCTCACGAGCAGCACGCGCAGGGAGGTGTCCGCCTCCAGGGGCGCCGCGGCGTACTTCTGCTGCAGCGCCGTCGAGAGGGCGATCACGTTGCGCAGGTAGGGCGCGACCTGCGTGGCCCGTTCCTCGACGTCGGAGAGGATGCCCTGGTTCTCCTGGATGGTCCCCAGCACCCCCGTCGTCCGGAACGTCTCCTGGCGGTCCGGCCGGTACGTCGACCACAGGGCGCCGGCGGTCACGGCCACCGAGGCCACCGCCGCGACCAGCGCACCGACCACGACGCCGAGCGGTGGTCGCCGTCGGCGCAGCACGGCGTAGCCCGCCCACCCGAGCAGCACCACGGCGATGGCGCCGGCGGCGAAACGGACCATCAGCTCGACGGCCGCCCTGCCGATGGCCGCGTTGAGCTCCTCCGGTCCGGGGCGGAGGGTCGACAGGGTGACGCCGGGTCGCGAGAGGACCTCGGTGATGCTCGCCTTGACCTGGGGAACGGCGCGCACGCCGGGCGCGACCCCTGAGAAGCCCACCTCGATGTCGCCGAAGGCCGTCGTGGCGACCAGCTCGGAGGTGCGTGCCGGGTTCGGGTCCAGGGAGACGGTGGACCGGTAGTGGCGGGTCTCGGCCGTCACGGGGGCGACCGCCGTCACCGCCGAGCCGGCCAGGGCGCACAGCAGGGTGAGCGCAGCGACGGCCAGGCCCAGGCGTGCTCGTCGAGGGCCGACGCGGTGGCCGGCCCACCACCAGAGGCCGACCGCCGTCACGAGCGGCCACAGCACCGTCATCGCGGCGACGACCCGCTCGTGCAGGCCGAACGTCGTGCCTCCGAGCCCCAGCGCGAGGGACGCGACCGCCACCGCGAGCACGACGGCCGCCGGCCGCGCCACCCGTGGCGCGAGGACAGGCGGTCCGCCCGGGCGGGAGGCGAACCACGGCCACACGGCGAGCAGCCCGAACGAGGCGGCCGCGACCACGGTGTGCCCGACCGACGACTCGGTGCGTGAGGGCAGCGGCACCACGGCGACCCCCAGCGTCGCCAGTCCGGCAGCCCCCAGGAGCACGCGGCCGGCGCGCCGGGCCGGGACCAGCGCCCAGGCGGTCACCAGGTGGGCGACGCCGGTGACGACGAGCGCGCTGGTCATGACCCAGCGGTGCGCGGTGGCCGACGCGGCCAGGGCGCTGATCGACTCCAGGCGGGGGTCGAAGCCCGCCGGCTGCACCGCCGCCGCCCACGTCCAGCCACCGATGAGCGCGACGGCGGCGGTCGTCGCGCTGAGCACGGCGGTGCGCGGCCTCCCGGTGGGCGAGGACATGGGCTCACCCTAGGTCGGCGACCTAGGGTGGCTGCCATGCCGCCCTCCGGTCCGTTCGACGCACCCTTCGACGGCGTCCTCCTCGACCTCGACGGGACGCTCATCGACTCGATCGCCGCCGTCGAGCGTTCCTGGGTCCGCTGGGCGCAGGAGTACGGCGTCGACCCGCTGCGGCTGCACGGCTTCCACGGCGTGACGGCTGCCAACGTCATCGCCGAGCTCCTGCCGGAGGACCTCCGCGAGGCGGCGCACCGACGGATCCGCGAGATCGAGGTGGGCGACACCGACGGGATCGTGGTGCTGCCGGGGGCCTCCGACCTCCTCCAGGCGCTCGCCGACGGTGGCGTCCCCACGGCCATCGTGACCTCCGGGACGCACGACCTGGCCGAGGCGCGGTTGAGGGCCACCCGGCTGGCTCACCCGCCGGTCGTCGTCACCGCGTCGGACGTCGAGCGGGGCAAGCCGTGGCCGGACCCGTGGCTGGAGGGAGCCAGGCGGCTGGGCGTGGACCCGACGGCGTGCCTCGTCGTGGAGGACTCGGTGCCCGGCCTGCGGGCGGCCCGCTCCGCCGGATGCCGGGCGCTCGTCGCCGTGCTCGGCACCGCCCCGTGCGACGACCTCGCAGCCGTCGCGGACCTGGTCGTGCCCGACGTCTCGGTCGTCGACGTCGACGTCGTCGACCGCCGGGTCCGCCTGCTCGGGCCTAGGGTCTAGCCATGGATGCCGATGCCGTCGTCGTCGGGGCGGGCCTGGCCGGGCTCGTCGCCACGTGCGAGCTCGCCGACGCGGGCCGCTCGGTGGTGCTGCTCGACCAGGAGGGCGAGGTCAACCTCGGCGGGCAGGCCTGGTGGAGCTTCGGTGGGCTGTTCCTCGTCGGCACCCCGGAGCAGCGCCGCATGGGGATCTCGGACTCCTTCGAGCTGGCCTGGCAGGACTGGGAGGGGACCGCAGCGTGGGACCGGCTCGTCACCGCGGACGGCTCACCCGGCCCGGACCACTGGGGTCGACGGTGGGCCCGCGCCTACGTCGAGTGGGCCGCCGGCGAGAAGCGGGCGTGGCTGCGCGAGCGTGGCGTCTCCTTCTTCCCCGTGGTCGGCTGGGCCGAGCGCGGCGACGGCACGAGCGGCGGGCACGGGAACTCCGTCCCGCGCTTCCACATCCCGTGGGGGACGGGAACCGGTGTCGTCGCGCCCTTCGAGCAGCGGCTGCGCGAGCACATCGCCGGTGGGCGGGTCTTCTACCGGTCCCGCCACCGGGTGGACGAGCTGGTGGGTAGCGGTGGCGCCGTCACGGGGGTCCGTGGAGCGGTTCTCGCTCCCGACGAGTCGCCCCGTGGGGCGGCCTCGAACCGCGAGGTGACCGGCGAGTTCGAGTACGGCGCCGCGGTGGTGGTCGTCGCCTCCGGCGGGATCGGCGGTGACCACGAGCTGGTCCGCGCCAACTGGCCGTCGCGGCTCGGCACGCCGCCGGCGGAGATGCTCACCGGCGTCCCCGCCTATGTCGACGGGCGGATGCTGAGCATCGCCGAGCGGGCCGGCGGGAGCGTCGTGAACCGCGACCGGATGTGGCACTACGTCGAGGGGGTCCGCAACTGGGACCCCGTCTGGCCGGGTCACGCCATCCGCATCCTGCCGGGACCCAGCTCGATGTGGTTCGACGGCCGTGGCGACCGGCTCCCGGCTCCCTTCTTCCCGGGGTTCGACACGCTGGGGACGCTGGACCACTTGCGGCACACTGGTTTCGACCACTCCTGGTTCGTTCTCAACCGGGCGCTGGCCGGCAAGGAGTTCGCGCTCTCCGGGTCGGAGCAGAACCTCGACCTCACCGAGCGGCGCTACCGCGACGTGCTCCGGCGACCGGTCACCAAGGTGACGCCGTCGGTCAAGGCGTTCCTGGACAACGGGGAGGACTGGCTCACCGCGGACACGATCGGTGAGCTCGTCGCCAGGATGAACGCGCTCACGCCCGAGGCCCCGCTCGACGCGGGGCACATCGAGCGTCAGATCGTGGAGCGCGACCGGCAGGTGGGCAACGCCTACACGAAGGACGCGCAGGTGGCGGCGATCCGGGTCGCGCGGCGCTACCGCGGCGACCGGATCACCAAGCGCGCCCATCCCCTGCACCGCATCCTCGACCCCAAGCACGGGCCGCTCGTCGCGGTCCGCCTCCGGGTGCTCTCCCGCAAGACGCTCGGCGGGCTGCACACCGACCTTCGGGGCCGGGTGCTCGACCTCGCGGGGGAGCCGGTCCCTGGGCTGTACGCGGCCGGCGAGGTCGCGGGGTTCGGCGGAGGTGGGGTGCACGGCTACCGCGCGCTCGAGGGGACGTTCGTCGGTGGATGCCTGTTCTCCGGGAGAACGGCGGGGCGCAGCGCCGCTGCCGACCTGTGAGCGGGGACGTCGACGCGGATGCGGTCACCACGGTCCCCGCGCCGCCGGCATCCGGCTCGCGGGTCGTGCCGCTGCGCCGGCACCGGGACTTCCGCCGCTACTGGATCGCGCGCGAGGTGTCGATCGCGGGGACCCTCGTCACCGCCGTGGCCCTGCCCGTGCTCGTCTACCGGCTCACCGGGAGCCCGTCGCTCACGGCGCTCATCACCGTGGTCGAGGGCCTGCCGTACCTCATGCTGGGGCTCTTCTCCGGGGCCCTGTCGGACCGCCTGGACCGTCGACGCGTCATGGTCGTCGCCGACGTCGTGGCAGCGGTGACGATGGCCTCGGTCCCCGTTGCCTGGTGGCTGGGGTCGCTCACGGCGGCCCACGCACTGGTTGCGGGCTTCCTCACCCAGGCGGCCTTCGTCTTCTTCGACGGCGCGGCGTTCGGGGCGCTCCCGGCGATCGTGGGGCGGGAGCGCATCGGCCAGGCCAACGCCGCGGTCTGGGGAGTGGGGTCCTTCCTCGACCTCGGCGTGCCGATGCTCGCCGGCGTCGCCCTCGCGTTCGTTCACCCCGCGACGCTGCTCGCGCTGGACGCCCTCTCCTTCCTCGTCTCCGCTGCCTGCGTCGCGGCCATCCGCACCCGCCTCTCCGACCCCCGAGAGGGCCAGCAACCCATGCGGCCGCGCGTCCTCCTCGCCGAGGTGGTCGTGGGGCTGCGCTTCCTGTGGGGTCATGTCGGGGTGCGCTCGCAGACCGTCATCGGCTTCCTCCTCTCGCTCTCGGGCGCCGGCTTCATGGCCCTCTCGGTGCCGTATGCCGACCGGCTCCTCGACGTGGGGACCAGCGGCTGGCGCTTCGGGCTCGTATTCGCGGCCTGGGGCATCGGCGGGATGGTGGTCGCGGTTCTGACCCCGCGTCTGCTCCGCGTCGTCACGCCGAACCGGCTGGCGCTGCTGTGGCTGCCGGTCGCCGCGGGGTCGGGCATCGTGGTGGCCACCGCCTCCTCCTGGCCGGTGGCGGTCGCCGTCATGGTGCTCTGGGGCATCTCCTACCAGGGGGTGGTGCTCAACTCCATGACGTACCGGCAGCAGGTCACGCCGGAGCCGCTGCTCGGCCGGGTCAACACGGCCGGTCGGATGCTGTCGTTCGGCGTGGGCTGGACCGTGGGTGCGCTCGGGGCCAGTGCGCTGGTCGGGCTCGTGGGGCTGCGGCCGGCGCTGGTCGCGGTGGTGTCGGTCGGGGTCGTCGCGGCGGCGTTCGGGTGGCTGTCGCCGCTGCGCACGCTGGACTCGCGCGCCGCGACGGCATCCGGCTGACGTCCGTGCGGAAGGCGCAGGTCGCGCTGCAAGGTCACGGCGGGCGCCACTCCCACTCCTCCTCACCGTCGACCAGCCGCCCTGTGCGCCTCAGGCCGACGTGCTCGGCAACGCGCTGGGATGCCGCGTGCTCGGGGTGCACGTGGGCGAGGAGCCTGCTGCAGCCGGCCTCCCGCAGCGCCGCCACCAGGGCCACGACGGCCTCCCGCCCGTAGCCGTTGCCCTGCCACCGGGTTCCGACGACCCACGCCAGCTCCGCCACGCCACTGGCTCGCTCGACTGTCGCCTGGGTGAAGCCGATGGCAGTGCCGTCGGACCGGAGGCGCACGACCCAGTTGTGCCAGTCCTCCCGCCCGTCCGGCGACGTTCCCGCGACCTGAAGGCGGTAGCGCCGCCGGAGCTCCTCCACGTGCGGTGGTGAGCCTCCCGTGAACCGGTAGAGGGCGGCATCCGAGAGCACCGCCGCCATCTCGTCGGCGTCGTCCACCGTGAGCGGCTCGAGGCGCAGGCGCTCGGACGGGCCCACGCGGGGGGTCACCCTTGTGCCACCCCCATCCGGCCCGTTCGGGGCGTCGGGGGCGTCGGGCGCCGATCCTCGCATCCCACTCCTCGGCTCGACGCCGACCCCCCGTGCCCCTCGCAGGTGTGGAGGGCTCAGCCCTCGAGCGTGACCTCGAGCGAGATGGGGACCTGCAGTGCCTGGCTCACCGGGCAACCGGTGCGCGCGCCCTCCGCCGCCTCCTCGAACTCCTCGGTCGACATGCCCGGCACAACACCGGTGACCTTGAGGACGACGCCGGTGATCCCGGTGCCCGGCTGGAAGGCGACGTCGGCGGTGGTGTCGAGCGAGGTGGCAGGGGTCCCTGCCCGGGCGAGGGCGCCGGACAACGCCATCGAGAAGCAGCTCGAGTGCGCTGCGGCGATGAGCTCCTCCGGGCTGGTGCGGCCTTTCGGCTCCTCGGCGCGCGAGGCCCACGTGACGTCGAAGGTGCCGACACCGGAGGACTGCAGGGTCACCTGGCCGCCCCCCTCGGTGAGGGAGCCCTCCCAGTGGGCGGCGGCGGTGCGGGTCGTGGCCATCGTGGTGCTCCTCGGCTCGGGGGTGGGGTTGCTGAGCGCGCTGAGGGCAGGCTACCCAGCAACGGCTCCCGGACGGCTCGCAGGCACCGACGGGTGCCTCAGAGGTACTGGCCCGTCCCCTCGGCGTGCCCCGGCTCACCCTTCGGCCGGCCGGTGTGCGGCAACCCGGGGCCGGCCTGCGGCACCCCCTGGTGGGCGATGCCGGGGGGAAGCGCCCGCATCTGCTGCAGCTGTGCCTGGGCGGCCATCTGCTGCGCGACGAGCGCGGTCTGGATGCCGTGGAAGAGCCCCTCGAGCCAGCCGACGAGCTGCGCCTGCGCGATGCGCAGCTCGGCGTCGGAGGGCGCCTCGTCGGTGAAGGGCAGCGCGATGCGCTCGAGCTCGTCGACGAGCTCGGGGGCGAGGCCGTCCTTGAGCTCGCCGATGGACCGGGCGTGGATCTCGGCCAGCCGTGCCCGGCCCTTGTCGTCGAGCGGAGCGCTGCGGACCTCCTCGAGGAGCTGCTTGACCATGGAGCCGATCCGCATCACCTTGGCGGGGTGCTCCACGAGGTCGGCGGGGTTGGTGACCCGTTCTCGCGCCGGCTCCGACGGCTCCGGCTCGTGCGGCGCGACGCCCATGCCGTCGGGTGTGACGACAACGACCCGCTCGCCGTCACTCGTGACGGTGGCGGGGACCACCCGGTCATCTGACTCGTCCTGCTCGCCACGCTCGCCGGGCTGATCGTTCATACCCTCATCCTGCCCCACGGCCGCGGCACGGCGACGAGGCCCGTCGCACAGGTCGCCCGGCTCACTCGACCGGGGTGGCGGTGACGACGATGTTGTCGCGGTGGCTGCGGAGCTGGGGGTTGTACTCGCCGCCGCACGTGATGAGGACGAGCAGGGGCCGCCCGTCGCGAGCAAAGATCTCCGCCACCGGCAGCGCCTTCTTCACGATCGCCTCGCGTCCTGTCACCTCGTACCTGTGCTCGGTCCCGTCGGCCGTGGTCACGATGACCTCCATGCCCGGCTCCGCCTCCCGAAGCGCGGCCAGTGCGCCCTTGCCGTCCTCCCGCGTGGCCACGTGCCCGGCGATGACGGTGTTGCCCCGGCGGTCGTCCGGTGCGGACCCGTAGCGGTACCACCCCACGCTCGTCGGCTCCGCCGGGATGACCATCGCGCCGTCGTCCTGCACCCCGACGTCGTCGACCCTGGCGTCGACGTCCAGGTCCGGGATGACGAGACGCGCCGGAGGGCTCGCAGTCGACACGTCGAGCGCGTCGAGGGACCCGTCGGTGACAGTGGCCTCCGGGAGGGTCCGCGGCGCGGGGGGCGGCGAGGCCGTCGCGACCGGGCTGGGTACCGCGGCCCGGACCTCGGACAGCTCGCTCCCGGCCGAGTCACCGGGGCGGGCGGCAGCCCAGAGGGCCAAGGCCACGAGTGCTGCCACCGCCACGGCGGCGGCAGCCGCGGAGACGATCAGCCAGCGGTGCGACCTGTTCGGGTTCACCTCCGACTCCTGCGTCACGAGGCCTTCTCCTGGTGTGCGGTGTCCGTCGTCATGGGCGCGGAGACCGGGGGCCCGCACCTCGCGGACCTCCGGTCTCCGTTCGAGCGGGCGTGCTCAGGCGCGCACCCGGCGGGCACGGGACGCGGAGCCGGCGGCAATGAGCGCACCGAGCAGGGCGATGCCACCGAGGGCGACGGGAAGGGTGCCGTTGCCCACGTCGGCCGTACCCGAGGGCACGCCGGACGGGGTGCTGTGCAGCCCGTCGATCGACTGAACGGCGACGGCGAGGTTGTCGTCCTCCAGCGAGCCCCAGGCGTAGACGATCGTGGCGGCACCCTCCTTGACGGGGACGTCGGCCGGCCCGATCACGGGGTCGGTGGTGCCGGTGGCCGCGACGGAGGCGGACACGGTGCCGGCGGCGAGGTCGGCCTTGTCCTCGTTGGGGTTGGTCAGGTTGGTGAAGACCGGCTGACCACCGGCGAGGACGTCGACCGCGGGCGCGGCGGCGGTGTGGCGCACGATGAGCCGGCCCTGCCCCGCCGCGACCTTGCTGACGTCGTTCACGAAGGGCGTCAGCGTCGGGCTGCCGTCCGCCGTGAGGTGGGCGGCGACGGTGATGTTGGCACCCGCCGGGACCTCCACGCCCTCGGCGCTGATCGCCGGGTCACCGGTCGGGTTGCCGTCGGAGGCCGCGTCGGCCTGGAACACCGCGAGGTTGTAGGTGCCGCCGGCGAGGTCCACGGGGCCGGCGATCGTGCCCGGCTCGAAGTCGGTGAGCAGCCTCTCCTCCGCCGTGTAGGTGGTGTCGGCGCTCACGTAGACGTCGACGACGAGGCCTGGGACGCCGTGGAGGACGGCGACCTTGGCGTCGTCCGCCGCCGCGGCGGGCGTCGCGAGGACGGCGAGGGGCAGGGCGGCGACGGCGACGGCCGCGGCTCCTGTGAAGGCAGTGCGCATGGCGGGGAGTTCCTTCCGGTGGGGCAGATGACACCCCTCATTCCGGCTGGCGCCCGGTCGTGGATGCACCTCGGAGCGGGAAAGGTCGCGGCGGTGCCGGTCGCCTCAGGCCGTCGCGAGGTCCCTCCGTCCCGGCTCGGGTCGGGCGTCGAGGACCCGCCGCAGGACCGGTTGAGCGGACGCGCAGAGCAGTGCGGCGGTGAGGCCTGCGCCCACCGTGACCGCGAAGGCGCCCGGGTGCCCGTACACGTCGGCGAGGCGTCCCGCGGACGCCGAGCCCGCGGCATACCCGATGCCGGTGGCCCCTGCCAGCAGCGTCATCGCCGTCCCCACCCGGCCCGCCGGTGCCGCGCGCTCGCCGAGCATGAAGACACTGATCATGTAGGGCGCCACGACGAAACCGAGCACGAGCACGACGACGACGAGCCGGGCAAGGGTGTCGGTGCCCAGTAGGGGGAGGGACAGCAGCGCCAGACCACCTGCCGCCGCGAGCACCCTCGAGGGGTAGGTGAATCCCGCGGGCAGCGCCGCGACGGCCAGTCCGGCGACCACCGACCCGACTCCGAGGGCGGCGTGCACGACCCCGGCCAGGCCGGGCTGACCTGCGACGGTGGCGAGCACCGTCGTGCCGGTCTGGACGGAGCCGAAGACGACGCCCATGAGCAGCTGGGCGGCGAGCAGCACGACGAAGGCCGCAGTCAGCAGCGGCGCGGACGAGTCGGTCCGCACCCGGTGGGTGTGGGCCAGGCGGGCGGTGTGATGGAGCGCGAACCAGCAACCGAAGACCAGGAGGATGCCGGCCGCCACCACGAGCGCCGCCTGCGGGCTGGCGACCACGACGAGCAGGCCGAGGAGTGCTGGACCGAGCACGAAGGACGCCTCGTCGGCGGCCCCCTCGTAGGAGAACGCGGCATCCATGAGGCGTGGCTGCCGATGGCCGGTGTCACGCGTGATCGGTCGCCAGCGGACTCGGGCGAGCGGGCCGATCTGCGGCATGGCGAGACCCGCCAGTGCCGCACTGGCGACGACGAGGACCGGCTCGACGCCGGCGTCGGCGAGGGCGACGAGTCCGAGCAGCGCGACGCCTCCCAGCACCGACTGCACGAGGACGACCGGTCGCTGACCGACGCGGTCAGCGAGCGATCCCGCGACGGGGGCGCCCACGGCGTTCGCGACCGCCAGCGCGCCGGCGGCCGCGCCACCGATCCCGTAGGAACCGGTCGTGCCGGCGACGAGCAGCAGTGTGCCCATCTGGGTCATCGCGAGGGGGAGCCGACCGACGAAGGCGATGGCGACGTAGGCGGGTCCGGCGAGCGAGAAGAGCCGCCGGTAGGAGGTGATCGGACTCATGCGGGCTTCCTGGTGTCGCGCCCGGGGGGGCCGAGCGGGCGTGCGCCGAACCCGCCTCCGCGACGCACCAGGACCCTGTGCTCCGCCGATCCTACCGGTGGGGAGGGCGGACTTGCCCTGTCGCGGCTGGGCACGGGTTTCGCACGCGGACCCCGCGGGCAGGGTGGGCGGCATGAGCCCTCTCCGAGTCCGTCCCCTCGGAGGCACCGCCGGGTGCCTCGCGATGATCTTCGTCTCCGTCGTCCTCTCCGTCGTGCTGACGGTTCTCGTCAACGCCCTGCTGCGGTGAGGTCCCCGTCGCCGTCCGCGTCGGCCGGGGCGCGCCCGCGCGCCTCCCCGGCTGCGCCCCCGGCCGGGCCCCCGCCAGGGCTCAGCGGGCGACGAGCTGTGCGGCGAGTGCCAGGGCGGCGGGGAGCGCCTGGACCCACAGGATGCGTCGGCTCGCGGTGACCGCACCGAAGACGCCGGCCACGACGATGCAGGACAGCGTGAAGACGGCGAAGGCGAAGCGGTGGTCCTCGGGTCCCAGCAGCGCGAGCACCAGGCCGGCGACGAGAAACCCGTTGTACAGGCCCTGGTTGGCTGCCAGCACCCTGGTCTGCCCGGCGAGCTCTCGGCTGGTGCCGAAGGCGGCGCGGCCGCGTGGGGTGTTCCACAGGGCCATCTCGAGGATGACGATGTAGACGTGGATGAGAGCCACGAAGGCGGTGAGGACCGTGGCGAGCGTCGTCATGGGCGATGTCTACCGCACCGAGGCGGCCACCGCTCAGGGCTCACGGCACGGTGAGCAGGATCTTGCCGACGTGTCGCCCCTCCTCCAGCTCCCGGTGGGCCGCGGCGGCATCCGAGAGCGTGTGCCTGGAGTGGACCACCGGGAGAACCCGACCGGCCTCGACCAGAGGCCACACGTGCTCGCGTACCGCGGCGACGATCGTGGCCTTCTCCGCAGGAGGCCGGGCGCGCAGGGTCGTGCCGATCACGGCGCCCCGCCGTGCCATGAGCGCCGCGATGTCGAGCTCGGCGCGGGTGCCACCCTGCATACCGATGATCACCAGCCGGCCGCCGGTGGCGAGTGCGGAGACGTTGCGGGAGAGGTACTTCGCCCCCATGTTGTCGAGGACGACGTTCGCGCCAAGCCCACCGGTCGCCTCACGAACGCGCTGCACGAAGTCCTCCTGTCGGTAGTCCACGAGCACCTCGGCGCCGAGCTCGCGGCAGGCCTCCAGCTTCTCGACCGACCGGGCCGTCACGGCGATGCGCGCTCCGACCTCGCGGGCCAGCTGGATCGCCATGGTCCCGATGCCCGACGACCCTCCGTGCACGAGGAGCATCTCGCCGGGCTGGAGGTTCGCGGTGAGGAAGACGTTCGACCACACGGTGCACACCGCCTCGGGCAGGGCGGCGGCGTCGACGAGTGAGACCCCCGCGGGCACGGGGAGCAGCTGCCCGACGGGCACCCGAACCTGCTCGGCATAGCCCCCGCCGGCCAGCAGCGCGCACACCTCGTCGCCCACGGCCCATCCCTCGACGCCCTCTCCGAGGTCCTCGACGACGCCACTGACCTCGAGGCCCGGCACCGCCGACTCGCCGGCCGGCGGGGGGTAGTGCCCCTGCCGCTGCAGGGTGTCGGCCCGGTTGACCCCCGCCGCCACGACGCGCACGACCACCTCCCCGGCATCCGGGCGGGGTCGGTCCACGTCGGCGAGCACGAGCGCGTCCGGACCGCCGAACTCGGGAATGGTGATGGCCTTCATGCCCGCCACGGTATGCCGCCGCCCCGGTGTCGCCGCGCCGGACAGCGGCGGCTGACGCGCTGGACCGGACGGATCGACCGGCCCGATCACGTGGGTCATGACATCCCCCGTCGCCCCCGGAAGTCAATATCGTGGGTGGGCCGTGCCGACCACCGATGGGAGCCCACCATGTCGATCGAACGCCGCACCGTGCTCAAGGGCGGCGCCGCCGTCGCGGGGGGCGCCCTGATCGGCGGCCCCTTCCAAGGCCTCGTCGCCGGCCCCGCCGTCGCCCTGGGTGCGCCCGCGTTCCGAGCGCTGCGTCCGATCGCCGACCAGCGGGACGGCAAGGTGAGGTTGCACCTCCCGGAGGGCTTCTCCTACCGGTCCTTCCACGACACCGAGTCGACCGTGGTGCTCGACGACGACACCGTGCTCCCCGGCCGCCACGACGGGATGGCCGCCTTCGCCGGTGAGGGCGGCCGCGTCACCCTCGTGCGCAACCACGAGCTGAACAACCCCGGGCCGGCCTTCGGGCCGGTCGGGGACCACACCTACGACCCGATGGCCCAGGGCGGGTGCACCGTCATCGACGTCTCCCTGCACGGCGAGGTCGAGGAGGCCTGGACCGGCATCAACGGCACGATGATGAACTGCTCCGGCGGACCGATGCCGTGGGGCACCTGGGTCACGTGCGAGGAGACCGTCAACGGCCCCGACGTCGGGCCCGACTTCACCCGTGCCTCGAACGTCCCACTCACGCAGCCGCACGGCTACATCTTCGAGGTGCCGACCGAGGGCCGGGCCAGCGGTGTGCCGATCACGAAGGCGGGCCGTTTCGCCCACGAGTCGGTCGCCTTCGACCCCAGGGGCGGGAGCCTCTACCTCAGCGAGGACAACTTCGCGTTCCCGTCCGGCTTCTACCGCTACACGCCGAAGACCTCGCCGCTGGGAACCGGACGGCTCGACAACGAGGGCCGGCTCCAGATGCTCAAGGTCAAGGGGGTCGACGAGGCCCACCTCGAGGCGGCACAGAAGAAGGGCGCCCGCTACCACGTCGAGTGGGTCGACATCGACGACCCGGACCCGACCTTCCCGTACGTGCCCGGAGAGGACGCGCCCACCACGAACGACGAGGCTCTCACGTACGTCGGCGACCAGGGGCGGGCGCAGGGTGCCGCGGGCTTCTCGCGGCTCGAGGGCACGATCTTCGACAACGGCGTCGTCTACTTCACCTCCACCCAGGGCGGTGGCGCCCCGATGAGCGGTCCCAACACCATCGGCGGGTACGGCAACGGTTACGGGCAAGTGTGGGGGTACGACACCCGCTCCGAGACGCTGTTCCTCGTCTACCAGTCGCCGAGCCGGGCGGTCCTCGACTTCCCCGACAACATCACCACGAGCGCCCGAGGCACGCTGATCCTCTGCGAGGACAACACGGAGGACAACTACATCCGCGGCCTCTCACGTGGTGGGCAGCTCTGGGACATCGCCCTCAACCGACTTCGGAGCAGCACCGGCGCGGACCGCAGCAACGACGAGTTCGCCGGCTCCACCTTCAGCCCCGACGGCCACACGCTGTTCGTGAACATCCAGGCGAGCCGCGGCCTGTCGTTCGCGATCTGGGGGCGGTGGGAGCGGATCGGCGTCTGAGCCCTCGCCCGGCGTCGGGAGGAGGGAACACGCCGTGCGAGCCGAGAGGTGGCGGCGTGTTCCCTACTGTCGTCCCCGGGGTCGGCCCGTGGCGCGGCCCAGCCGAGCGCTGAGGGCGGCGGCAGCCGCTCGCACGGCGGCAACGAGCCGGGCCGTGGCCTCGCCGTCGACGTCCGCCTCGGGATAGGTGACGGCGACCCCGGCCACCGGGTAGTCGTTGTGGTCGAGCACCGCGACGGCAACCGAGCCCAGCCCGACCGTGACCAGGCCGTCCTCGACTGCGTGCCCGCGCTGGCGCACCGCCTGGAGCTGGGCGCGCAGCTGGGTCGTCGAGGTCGGGCCGTGGCCGTCGCGCTGCACGAGGGCCGTGCGGTCGGGGTAGAGGGCCCGCACCTGGGCGGGGGGAAGGGCAGCCAGCATCGCGAGGCCGGATGCCGTGAGCACCGCGGGCAGCCGCACCCCCACCTCCGTGACCAGGTGCGGCCGTCCGGGGGCACGCTGCTCGATCACGTAGAGGACGTCACGGCCGTGGAGGACCGCCAGGTGCGCGTTGTGGCCCGTCGCGTCGGCGAGCCGGTCCATGACCCCGCGGGCCATCCGTTCCAGCGGCGCCTGTCGCTGGTAGGCCGAACCCAGCTCGTAGGCCGCCAGGCCCAGGCCGTAGCGGCGTTCCTCGGGGAGGTGGCGCACGTAGCCGCGGTCGACGAGAACCCCGAGCAGGTGGTAGACGCTGGAACGTGGGAGGCCGAGGTCGCGAGCGATGGCTGCGGCCGGCACCGGCTCGCCGCGGTGGGCGAGCAGGCTGAGCACGTCGAGCGCATGCCGAGCCGCCGGTGCGTTCGCCATGGTCAGCCGACCCAGCGGTAGCGCCGCTCGGGGCGGCCGGTCGAGCCGTACTTCAGCCGTACGTCGGCCCGGTCCGTGGTGACGAGGTGTTCGAGGTAACGGCGGGCGCTCACCCTCGACAGCCCGACGGCCTCGGCGACCTCCGTTGCCGACAGTGCCGTCTCCGCCGCGCGCAGGGCTCCCTCGACGAGGCGGGCCGTCTCCGCGCTCATCCCCTTGGGCAACGGCGCGGGAGGGCCGGCGCCGCGGGAGGCACCGACGAAGACACGGTCGACGTCGTCCTGTCCGTGGACCTCCGTGCGGTCGAGCAGGTGGCGCTGGGCTGCATACCGGTGCAGCCGCTCCTCGAGGTCCGGGAAGCTGAAGGGCTTGAGGAGGTAGTCCACCACACCGAGCCGCACGGCGGAGCGGACCGACTCGCTCTCCCTGGCCGCCGTGATGACGATCGCGTCGCAGGGGTTCGGGCCGGAGCGCAGGTCCGCCAGCAGGTCGAGCCCGAACCGGTCGGGCAGGTAGAGGTCGAGGAGGAGCAGGTCCGGGACGAGCCGGGCCACCGCCTCGGCAGCCTCCGCCCCGGAGTGCGCCACCCCGACGACCTCGAAGCCCTCGACGCGGTCGACGAACCCCACATGGATGCGGGCCACCATGAAGTCGTCGTCGACGACCACCACGCGGATCACGGGAGCACCTCCATCGGCACGGCCTCTGCGACGGCGGAGACGCCCAGGCGCGCGACGAAGGAGGTCACGCCGCCGTCGCGCTCGACGTGGATCTCGCCGCCACGGCGTCGGCACACGAGCCGGGTGAGCGCCAGACCGACCCCGTGCTGGGTCGGGTCGACGAGCTTGCTCGTGACCCCGTGCTCGAACACCGTCGGCAGGAGGTGGTCCGGGATGCCGGGGCCCGAGTCGGACACGACGACCTCGAGGGTGCTCGCGTCCTGGCGGACCAGGACCCGCACCCAGGGCTGGACGGCGTCTCCCCGAGGCGCGTGCTCGAGGGCGTTGTCGACGAGGTTGCCGACCACGGTTGCGACGTCGGCCGCGTCCGCCGGCTCGAGGCGCTCCAGCCGGGTCTCCTCGCTGATCGTCAGCTCGACCTTGCGCTCGTTCGCGGTCGCGACCTTCGCCATGAGGAGGGAGGCGATGGTGGGGTCGCGCACCAGCGCGTTGAGGGTGAGGTCGAGGGCGTGACGGCGCTCGCTGAGTGCGTCGACATAGCGGACCACCTCCTCGAGCTCCCCGATCTGGATCAGCCCGCTGATCGTGTGCAGCTGGTTGGCGAACTCGTGGGCCTGCGCCCTCAGCACGTGCGCGGTGGACCTGAACGACCCGATCTCGCGTTCCAGGTCGGCCAGGGCCGTGCGGTCCCGCATCGTCGTGACAGTGCCCAGCACCCGGCCACCACTGACGACGCGCATCGTGCTCATGACGAGCACCCGGCCGCGCCGGATGACGACCTCGTCGCGCGCGGCGGTGACGTGGTCGTCGGGGTCCTTGGGATCGGGGTTCTCACCGACGAGCACCTCGCGCAGGCGGCCCTCGATCCGGAGGTCGTCGATCGACGTCCCGATGGCGTGCTCCGGCAGGTCGAGGAGCTGTCGGGCCACCTCGTTGACCAAGGTGATGCGGTGCTGCGGGTCGAGGGCGACGACCCCCTCGGCGATCCCACGGAGCATCGCCTCCCGGTGCTCTGCCAGCCCGGCGATCTCGCGCGGCTCCATCCCGCGGGTCTGCCGCTTGATCCGTCGGGAGAGGAGCCACGAGCCGCCGAGCCCGACGACGAGGGCGATGCCGAGGTAGGTGAGGAGGTAGGAGGACGTGCTCAGGAGCCGCTCCCACGTCGACGGCACCCGCTCGGCCACCATCGCCGTCCCGAGGTGGGCGCCCACGGCATCCTCCGAGGCGCCGAGGACCGGCACCTGGGAGACGAGGTGGTCGACCCCGTCGAGCTCGAGGGTGCCGGACCAGCTGGCGCCTGCCTCGACGCGTGGGTCGGCCGAGCGGCATCGCCCGACCCTCCAGCGAGGGGTCGGTCGACACGCGCACGTCGAGATCGGGGTCGGCGAAGCTCACCGAGGTCACCGAGGACTGGGTGACCAGGCTCTGAGCGAGGGTGGCCAGGCCGGTGCGTGCCTCGGGGAGGGACAGGTTCGACCGCACGAGCGGGTTCACCGCCACCTGCTCGGCCAGGCCCGCGACGCGCCTCCCCTCGACGCGCTCGAAGGTCGCCTGTGACTGCGCGAGGGAGACCCCGGCAACGGCCAGGAGCGCCACGACGATGATCCCGAGCTGGAGGGTGAAGAGCTGCCCTGCCAGCGTCGGTCGACGTCTCCGCAGCCTGACCACTATGAACTCAACCTTCTCTGCCACCACAAGCGCGACAGCGGCCCCGTCGCGACCTCACGATCATGACGTTCGAGTCCTCCACATGAAAGCGATCTCACCCATGAGACTTCACCGCATCGCCCTCGGGGCGGTCCTCGCGGCAACGCTCGCCGTCACCGGCTGCGGGGCCACGAAGGACCAGGGCTCCACCGACTCCACGGC
Organism: uncultured Actinomycetota bacterium; assembly: GCA_963763015.1. Classification (GTDB taxonomy): domain Bacteria; phylum Actinomycetota; class Actinomycetes; order Actinomycetales; family Dermatophilaceae; genus Fodinibacter. The sequence goes on from CAVXML010000011.1 coordinate 252,049, forward strand.
GTCGGCGACCGGCGGGGGCGCCCCCGCATCCGGGCTCCAGTACATGGTTCCCAACGCCCCCGGCGGCGGCTACGACACCACCGCCCGCGCTGCCGCCCAGGTGATGGAGAAGGAGGGCATCACCGAGACGGTGCAGGTCTTCAACCTCCCCGGGGCGGGTGGAACCGTGGGCCTCCAGCGCGTCGTCAACGAGGAGGGCAACGGCAAGCTCGCGATGCAGATGGGTCTCGGCGTCGTCGGCGCCGCCTACACGCAGAAGTCGCAGGCCTCCCTCGGCGACACCACGCCGATCGCCAAGCTCATCGAGGAGGCGGGCGCGATCGTCGTGCCCAAGGACTCCCCGTACACCGACATCACCCAGCTCGTCGAGGCGTGGAAGAAGGACCCGAAGTCCGTCACCGTCGGCGGCGGGTCCTCACCGGGCGGCCCGGACCACCTCCTCCCGATGCAGCTGGCCCAGGCCGTCGGCATCGACCCCAAGACGGTCAGCTTCGTCTCCTACGACGGCGGCGGCGAGCTGCTCCCGGCGCTGCTGGGCAACAAGATCGCCTTCGGCGCGAGCGGGTTCGGCGAGTTCCTCGACCAGGTCGAGGCCGGTGACGTCCGCGTCCTCGCGGTCACCAGCGCCGAGCGCGTCGACGCCCTCAAGGACGTCCCGACGCTCAAGGAGAGTGGCATCGACCTCGAGTTCACCAACTGGCGCGGCGTCGTCGCCCCTCCCGGCATCTCCGAGGAGGACAAGGCCGTCTGGATCGACGCCTTCACCCGCATGCACGAGAGCGAGGCGTGGAAGGCCGAGCTCCAGAAGCGCGGCTGGGTCGACGCCTTCGCCACCGGCGAGGAGTTCGGGACCTTCCTCAAGGAGCAGGACACCGAGGTCGCCGAGATCCTGAAGACGCTCGGCCTGGCATGAGCACCGTGGCCGCGTCGGCCCCCGGTCGGGTCAGGGACCGCGCACAGTACGGCGTGTGCGCGGCCCTGGCCCTGCTCGGGCTGGTCGTGATCTGGGATGCGACGCAGATCGGCGCCGCGACGAGCAGCAACGACCCGGTGGGGCCCAAGGCACTGCCCTTCGTCGTCGGGGCCGCACTCCTCCTCATCTCCGGGCTCTACGCGCTGGACGTGTTCCGTGGCGGCGTGGGGGAGCAGGAGGCGGGCGAGGACGTCGAGCTCGGCCACCCGGCCGACTGGAGGACGGTGGGGATGCTGGCCGCTGCCTTTCTCCTCAACGCCCTCCTCATCGAACCGCTCGGCTGGGTCATCAGTGGCGCCCTCCTGTTCGCCCTCGCGGCGTTCGCCCTGGGCAACCGCCACCACATCCGTGGCCTGGCGATCGGCACCGCCCTCTCGCTCGCCACGTTCTACGCGTTCGCGATCGGGCTCGGCGTGAACCTGCCCGCCGGCATCCTGCAAGGAATCCTGTGATGGACAACCTCTCTGCGCTCCTCGGCGGCTTCGCCGACGTCATCACCCCGGTCAACCTGCTCGTCGCGCTGCTGGGGGTCATCGTCGGCACCGCGGTCGGTGTCCTTCCGGGCATCGGCCCCGCGATGACCGTGGCGCTCCTCCTGCCCATCACGTACGGGCTGCCCGTCGAGCAGTCGCTCATCCTCTTCGCGGGCATCTTCTACGGCGGGATGTACGGAGGCTCGACGACCTCGATCCTGCTCAACACCCCGGGTGAGTCCGCCTCGGTCGTCACGGCCCTGGAGGGCAACAAGATGGCCAAGACGGGGCGGGCGGCCCAGGCCCTGGCGACCTCCGCCATCGGCTCGTTCGTCGCCGGCACGATCGGGACGATGCTCATCGTGCTCGTGATGCCGCAGGTGGTCGACTTCGCGATCACCCTCGGCTCGCCGGAGTTCCTCGCGATCATCCTCGTGGCCTTCGTGGGCACGGCGGCCATCCTCGGGTCCTCGCGGGTCCGGGGGTTCGCGGCCCTGCTCGTCGGCATCACGCTGGGGCTCGTGGGCACCGACTTCGTCACCGGCCAGCAGCGACTGACCTTCGGCAGCCCCTTCCTCGCCGACAACATCGACGTCGTCGTGATCGCGGTGGGCATCTTCGCCGTCGGCGAGGCCCTGTGGGTCGCTGCTCACCTCCGCCGGAAGGCCGCGAGCGTCATCCCGGTGGGTCGGCCCTGGCTGTCGAGGCAGGACTGGGGACGGTCATGGAAGCCCTGGCTTCGGGGGACGGCCCTCGGCTTCCCGTTCGGTGCGATCCCGGCCGGCGGCGCGGAGATCCCGACCTTCCTGTCGTACCTGACCGAGCGACGGCTGTCCAAGCACCCGGAGGAGTTCGGCAAGGGCGCCATCGAGGGCGTCGCCGGCCCCGAGGCCGCCAACAACGCCTCGGCCGCGGGCACCATGGTCCCGCTCCTGGCGCTGGGGCTGCCGACGAACGCGACCGCCGCCATCATCATCGCGGCGTTCATGAGCTACGGGATCGAGCCCGGTCCGCTCCTGCTCACCAAGCAGCCGGACCTCGTGTGGATGCTCATCGCGAGCCTGTTCATCGGCAACTTCTTCCTCCTCGTCCTCAACCTGCCGCTGGCGCCGACCTGGGCCAAGCTGCTCCGCATCCCGCGCCCCTACCTCTACGCGGGGATCCTCTTCTTCGCGTCGATGGGTGCGTATGCCGTGCAGGGGCAGCCGTTCGACCTGTACCTCCTGCTCGTGCTGGGGTTCCTCGGCTTCGCCATGCGGCGGTTCGGCCTGCCGGTCCTGCCCCTCATCGTCGGCGCCATCCTCGGACCGCTGTTCGAGCGGCACCTGCGCCGGTCGCTGCAGACCTCCGGCGGCGACATCTCCGGGCTCGTCGGAGGCCCGGTCGCGTGGGTCTGCTACGGGATCGTCATCGTCGTGCTGCTGTGGCCGCTCGTCGCCCGGCTGCGCCGGCTGCGCAACCGCGGCACGGGTGACGACGACCGCCACGACGGTGACGACGACACACCCTCCGGGCCGGTGTCGACCGCCACCGTCCACACCTGGGAAGGACCCGGATCATGACCGTTCTCGTGGGGTACGTCCCCACCCCGCTGGGGGAGGCCACGCTGCGGGCCGGTGTCGCCGAGTCGCGGCGCCGCGCCGAGCCCCTGCTCGTGGTCAACATGTCGCGTGACGACGTGCTCGTCGACGCCCACCGCGCCGCGACCGACGACCTCGACCGCGTCGAGCGTGACGTGACCGAGCTCGGCGTCGACGTCGAGGTCGTGCGCATCGAGCAGGGCAGCGACCCCGCCGACGCGCTGGTGCGGGTGGCATCGGACCGAAGCGTCTCCGTCGTCGTCATCGGGCTGCGCCACCGCACCCCTGTCGGGAAGCTCATCCTCGGCTCGGCGGCCCAACGGATCCTGCTGGAGGCCCGCTGCCCGGTGCTCGCGGTCAAGGAGGACACCGCATGAGCGTCTCGACGGCCGACCTCTACGACGAGCACGGCGACGCCCTCCAGTCCTGTTCCGTGCAGTTCCGCCACTACGGCGGGAGGGTCGCCTTCGACGGGGTGGTCAGCACCGTGCGGTGCCACCGGGACAACGCCCTCGTCAAGGCGGCGCTGGCCGAGCCGGGGGCAGGTGGTGTGCTCGTCGTGGACGGAGGGGGCTCGCTCGAGTCGGCCCTCATGGGAGATCTCATCGCAGCGTCGGCCGTCGAGCACGGCTGGGCCGGGGTCATCATCCACGGAGCGGTGCGCGACGTCGTCGCGCTTCGCGAGCTGCCCCTGGGCGCCCTGGCCCTGGGGTCCAACCCGCGGAAGAGCGCCAAGGCAGGCGCGGGGGAGCGTGACGTGCCGGTCTCGTTCGGTGGCGTGGACTTCGTTCCGGGCCAGCGGGTCTGGGCCGATGAGGACGGCATCCTGGTCACCCGTCCCTGATGGCCACTCATTCGACGCCTCGGTCCGACCGGCAGGCGTCTCACACCCGAGACGGTACGGCGTCGGCAACCCGACCCGGCGTGACGTCCCAGGAGTCCAATGGACGTCATGAGCAGCGCACCGTCAGCCACCGGGGGCCCGTCGCCAGCCGCACGAGGCCACGGTGCTGAAGCCGTCACGGTCGGCCTCGGGCCGCTGACCCTCGACGAGGTTGTGCGCGTGGCGCGGCAGGGTGCGCCGGTCGAGCTGCCCGAGGAGGCCCTCGGGACCGTCCGGCGCACTCGTCAGGTCATCCGCGGGCTGGCCGACGACACCGAGCCCCACTACGGCGTGTCGACGGGCTTCGGGGCCCTGGCCACCCGCCACATTCCGCCGTCCCTACGGCGCCGGCTGCAACGCTCCCTCGTCCGCTCGCACGCCGCCGGCTCGGGCCCGGAGGTCGAGCGGGAAGTGGTGCGGGCACTGATGCTCCTGCGCATCGCCACGCTCGCGACCGGGCGCACCGGCATCCGCGAGGAGACCCTGACGACCTATGCCGCCGTGCTCAACGCCGGCATCACCCCGGTCGTCCACGAGTACGGCTCGCTCGGGTGCTCGGGCGACCTCGCGCCCCTGTCGCACTGCGCGCTCGCGCTCATCGGCGAGGGTGAGGTGCGCGACGCCGAGGGACGGCGGATGCCGGCGGCCGACGCCCTGGCCGCGGCCGGCATCCGGCCCGTCGAGCTGGGGGAGAAGGAGGGTCTGGCGCTCATCAACGGCACTGACGGCATGCTGGGGATGCTGTGCCTCGCCATCCACGACCTGCGTGAGCTGCTCGTGGTTGTCGACGTCGCCGCCGCGATGTCGGTCGAAGGCCTTCTGGGTACGGATGACGTCTTCGCCGCTGACCTGCACGCGCTGCGCCCGCAACCCGGACAGGCCGTGTCGGCCACGAACATTCGAAAGGTGATGGCGCACAGCGGGATTCGCGAGTCGCATCGCACGGAAGCCTGTACCCGCGTGCAGGACGCCTACTCGCTGCGCTGTGCGCCGGTGGTGGCAGGTGGGGCACGCGACACCCTCGACCACGCCGAGCGCGTCGCCGGGTGGGAGCTCGCCTCGGCCGTCGACAACCCAGTGGTCACCCTCGACGGCCGCGTGGAGAGCAACGGCAACTTCCACGGGGCGCCGGTGGCGTACGTGCTCGACTTCCTCGCGATCGTCGCGGCGGACCTCGCCTCGATGTCGGAGCGGCGCACGGACCGTTTCCTGGATGCCGCGCGCAGCCATGGCCTACCGCCGTTCCTCGCCGACGACCCCGGGGTGGACAGCGGGCACATGATCGCCCAGTACACGCAGGCCGCCATCGTGTCCGAGCTGAAGCGGCTGGCGGCCCCGGCATCCGTCGACTCCATCCCGAGCTCGGCGATGCAGGAGGACCACGTGTCGATGGGCTGGTCGGCTGCCCGAAAGCTGCGACGTTCGGTCGACGGGCTCTCGCGAGTGCTGGCCGTCGAGGTGCTCACGGCCGCGCGCGGCATCCAGCTGCGAGCCCCCCTGAGCCCAGCGCCGGCGACGGCCGCCGTCGTCGCCGCCCTGGCGTCGGCCGGAGCCGGCGTCCCCGGCCCGGACCGCTGGCTGTCGCCCGAGATCGACACGGCCCACCGGCTGGTGGTCGACGGCACCGTGCGCCGGGCAGCCGAGTCGGAGACCGGCCCCCTGACCTGACCAGGCCCAGCTCGAGAGAAACCGGAGAACGACATGGACGGTGCCCGCCCCGTGCGAGCGTCCCACGGCACCAGCCTGACCGCCCGCCAGTGGTCGACCGAGGCTCCGCTGCGGATGCTGATGAACAACCTCGACCCGGAGGTGGCCGAGCGCCCCGACGACCTGGTGGTCTACGGGGGCACCGGGCGGGCGGCCCGCGACTGGCCCTCCTTCGACGCGATGGTTCGCACCCTCACGACGCTGCGCGCCGACGAGACGATGCTCGTGCAGAGCGGGCGACCGGTCGGCGTCATGCAGACCCACGAGTGGGCGCCCCGCGTGCTCATCGCGAACTCCAACCTCGTGGGCGACTGGGCGACCTGGCCCGAGTTCCGCCGTCTCGAGCACCTCGGCCTCACGATGTACGGACAGATGACCGCCGGCTCGTGGATCTACATCGGCACCCAGGGCATCGTGCAGGGAACCTACGAGACCTTCGCCGCGGTGGCCGAGAAGCTCGCCGCCCGGCAGGGCGGGCAGAGTCACGGAGGCGGCACCCTCGCCGGCACGCTGACCCTCACCGGCGGCTGCGGTGGGATGGGTGGGGCCCAGCCGTTGGCCGTGACGATGAACGGGGGCGTCTGCCTCATCGTCGACGTCGACCCGGCGCGGCTTCACCGCCGCGTCGAGCACCGGTACCTCGACGAGGTCGCCGACGACCTCGACCACGCGCTCGAGGTCGCGCTGCGCGCCAGGGACGAGCGGCGCCCCCTGTCGGTCGGAGTCGTCGGCAACGCCTCCACCGTCTTCCCGGAGCTGCTGCGCCGTGGCGTGCCGATCGACGTCGTCACCGACCAGACGAGCGCCCACGACCCGCTGAGCTACCTGCCCGAGGGCATCGAGCTGGAGGACTGGACGGAGTACGCCGCGAACAAGCCCGAGGAGTTCACCGACCGGGCCCGCGCCTCGATGGCCAGGCACGTGGACGCGATGGTCGGCTTCATGGATGCCGGGGCGGAGGTCTTCGACTACGGCAACTCGATCCGCGACGAGGCCCGACAGGGCGGCTGCGAGCGCGCCTTCGACTTCCCCGGCTTCGTGCCCGCGTACATCCGACCGCTGTTCTGCGAGGGCAAGGGCCCGTTCCGCTGGGTGGCACTCTCCGGTGACCCGAAGGACATCGCCGCCACCGACGAGGCCGTGCTCGAGCTCTTCCCCGACAACGAGCGACTGCACACGTGGATCCGCGGGGCGCAGGAGCGCATCGCCTTCCAGGGGCTCCCGGCACGCATCTGCTGGCTGGGACAGGGTGAGCGCGACCGGGCCGGCATGGCGTTCAACGAGCTGGTGCGCACCGGGGCGGTGCAGGCGCCGATCGTCATCGGCCGCGACCACCTCGACACGGGGTCGGTGGCCTCGCCCTACCGGGAGACCGAGTCGATGCTCGACGGCTCGGACGCCATCGCCGACTGGCCGCTGCTCAACGCGCTGGTCAACACGGCATCGGGTGCCTCGTGGGTCTCGATCCACCACGGCGGCGGTGTGGGGATCGGGCGCTCCCTGCACGCGGGGCAGGTCTGCCTGGCCGACGGAACGGCGCTGGCCGCCGAGAAGCTCGCGCGGGTGCTCACCAACGACCCGGCGATGGGCGTCATCCGCCACGTCGACGCGGGGTACGCAAGGGCCGAGGAGGTCGCCGCAGAGCGGGGCGTCCGCATCCCGATGCGCGAGGGCTGACCCCGCGCCATCCCCGAAGCTCTGCTAGCAGACCCTGGGGCCGGAACCACATGGTGCACCCTGTGGTTCTGGACCGAACCCCTGCTAGCAGAGGTTCGGGGACGGAGGCGTCCCGGGAGGGCGTGAGGCGCTCAGGCCGGGTCGGTGACGTCGGCGACGTCCGCGCCCAGGGCGGCGACGAGTGCATCCGCGTCGACGGTCGCCGCCACGCCGTGCGCGCCGGCGCCGATCGACACCGTCCGCCCGGTCAGGGTGGCGTCGGCGACCACCGGCCACGCGGTCGTCGACCCGAACGGCGTGATGGTGCCCCGTGCGTACCCCGTCACCTCGAGCGCCGTGGCGGCGTCCGGCATCGAGACCCGGTTGACAGCGAGGTGCGCGCGCAGCTTGGGCCAGGAGATCTCGCGGTCACCGGGCACGAGCACGAACAGGAAGTCACCGTCGGCACGCCGCACCACGAGCGTCTTGACGATGTCGCGCGGCTCCACCCCGCGCGCCGCCGCCGCCTCCTCGAGCGAGCGGACGGGGCCGTGGCGGGTCACGGCAAACGCGATGCCGGATGCCGCCAGCGCGGCGCGCGCACGGGCCTCACCACCGGTGCCTGCACCGTCCTCGGCAGCGTCACGCACGGTCATCCGCCAACAGTAGGGCGCCGACGCCGCAGTCTGGAACTCGAGACAATCCCTCGTCACCTTCGGCCCCGGAAGGGTGCCCGGATGGGGTGGAATGCACCCATGCCCATCACGCCAAAAAGCGGCGGGGACGCTTCAGCGTTCCGCGGCATGTGGCGTGACGTCGAGGCGATCGGGCTCGACGACGACTCCGGGGGCTACACCCGGCTGGCCTGGACCCGTGAGGACCACGACCTGCGGGAGTGGTTCGCCGGCGAGTGCCAGGCGCGCGGCCTCGACCTCACCACCGACCTCATGGGCAACCAGTGGGCCTGGTGGGGTGACCCGGACGCCGCGGTCGCGGCCGAGGACCCGGGTGTCGCCATGGGCTCGCACCTGGACTCGGTGCCCAACGGGGGAGCCTTCGACGGTCCGCTCGGCGTGGTGGGTGCCCTGGCTGCGGTGGACCTGCTGCGCGAACGGGGCTTCACCCCCCGACGTCCCGTGGGGGTCGTCAGCTTCTCCGACGAGGAGGGGTCCCGCTTCGGGGTGGCGTGCGCCGGCTCGCGGGTGATCACCGGCGCCCTTGGAGCGGACCGCGCCAGGGGGCTGCGTGACCACGGCGGGCTCACCATGGCGGAGGCCATGCGCAGCGCGGGCCAGGACCCGACGCACCTCGGCCGCGACGACGAGACCCTCGCACGGGTCGGGACGTTCGTCGAGCTGCACATCGAGCAGGGGCGGGCCCTCGTCGACCTGGGGTACCCGGTGGCTGTGGGGAGCGACATCTGGCCGCACGGCCGGTGGCGCGTCGACCTCGCGGGCGAGGCGAACCACGCCGGCACCACCGCGCTCGAGGAGCGCGAGGACGCCATGCTCGGCCTGGCGGCCATGATCATCGCCGCCCGCCGCGCCGCGGAGCACCACGGCTGCGTCGCGACGGTCGGCAAGGTCGAGGTCGTCCCCGGCAGCATCAACGCCATCGCCAGCAGCGCGACGGGGTGGCTCGACGCACGCGGCACCGACCCCGAGGCCGTGCTGCGTGTGGTGCAGGACGTGCGCGACGTCGTCGACGACTTCGACGGCCTGGTCACCCAGGAGTCCTGGACCCCGGTCACCGACTTCGACACGGACCTGGTGCGACGGCTGTCGACGGTGCTCGGCGGGCTCCCCGTCATCGGCACCGCCGCAGGCCACGACGCCGGCATCCTGGCCAACCACGGCATCCGCACCGCCATGCTCTTCGTGCGCAACCCGACCGGCGTGTCCCACTCGCCCGACGAGTGGGCCTCGGCGGACGACTGCCTCGCCGGTGTCGTGGCCCTCGCCGACGCGGTCAGCGACCTCGCCGGAGCTCCATGACGTCGTACTGGTGCGAGCACGCCGTGCTCCCCGGTGGCGTGCGACCCTCCGTGCGGATCCGCGTGGACGGCGGCCGCATCCGCGACGTCCTGCCGAACACGGCCGCAGAGCCGGCCGACGTCACGCTGAACGGCGTGGTGCTCCCCGGACTCGCCAACGGCCACAGCCACGCGTTCCACCGCGCGCTGCGCGGGCGCACCCACGACGGCGCGGGAACCTTCTGGACCTGGCGGGAGGCGATGTATGCCGTCACGCGCCTTCTCGACCCGGACACCTACCACCAGCTCGCGAGGGCCGTGTTCGTGGAGATGCTCCTTGCGGGCTACACCACGGTGGGGGAGTTCCACTACGTCCACCACGGCCCGGAGGGCCGCCGCTACGAGGACCCCAACGCGATGGGCCAGGCCCTGCTCGCGGCGGCGCTCGAGACCGGCATCCGGATCACCCTGCTCGACACCTGTTACCTCGCCGGGGGCCTGACCGCCGAGGGGCACCTGCCGCTCGACGAGGTGCAGCAGCGCTTCTCGGACGACAGCGTGGAGGCGTGGGCGTCCCGGGTCGAGGAGCTGGCCGACGCCGACACGGTCCGGATCGGGACGGCCGTGCACTCCGTGCGCGCGGTCCCGCGGGAGCACCTCGCAGCCGTGGGCGACGTCGCGGCTCGCGCGGCCCGCCCGCTGCACGTGCACGTGTCGGAGCAGCCGGCCGAGAACCACGCCTGCCAGGGGTTCTACGGGTGTTCGCCCACCGAGCTGCTCGCTGCGGAATGGTTGCTGACCCCGATGACCACCGTGGTCCACGCGACGCACCTCTCGGACTCCGACGTGAAGCTTCTCGCGGGGAGCCGCACCACCGCGTGCTTCTGCCCCACCACCGAGCGGGACCTCGCCGACGGCATCGGACCCGCTCGTCGCCTCTCGGATGCCGGTGTGCCCCTCTCGCTGGGATCCGACCAGCACGCGGTGGTCGACCCGTTCGAGGAGCTCCGCGGGGTCGAGATGAACGAGCGCCTCGACAGCCTTCAGCGTGGTCACTTCGGTTCCGCCGACCTCCTCGCCATGGGCAGCCTCCACGGCTATCGCTCCCTGGGCTGGGACGACGGTGGGCTGATCGCGGTCGAGCACCTTGCCGACCTCGTCGCCCTCCGGCTCGACAGCCCGCGCACCGCCGGGTGCGCCCCCGAGTCGGTGGTCTTCGCCGCCACCGGCGCGGACGTCACCGACGTGGTCGTGCACGGCGAGCACGTGGTCCGAGACGGCCGCCACGGCATCGGCGACGCGGGGGCCATGCTCACCGACGCCATCGCGGCGGTGACCCCGTGAGCGCCACGGTGGTGACCGGCATCCGCCAGCTCGTGACGTGCGCCGGACCGGGCGGCGCGACGCCGGTGCTCGGCCCGCTTGTGGCGGCGGAGGAGCGACTCGGCCTCCTCCGCGATGCCGCTGTCGTCGTCGAGGACGGGCGGGTTGCCTGGGTGGGGTCGGAGGCGTCCGCCCCAGAGGCTGACCGCCGGGTCGACGTCGGTGAACGAGCCGTCGTCCCGGGGTTCGTCGACAGCCACAGCCACCTCGTCTTCGCCGGCGACCGGGCCGCGGAGTTCACCGCCCGGATGGCGGGAACGCCCTACGACGGCGGCGGCATCCGCGTCTCGGTGGCGGCCACCCGGGCCGCGAGCGACGACGAGCTGCGGGCCCTGCTCCGTGCGCGGGTCACCGAGATGCGCCGCCTCGGCACGACGACCGTGGAGGTGAAGAGCGGCTACGGGCTCACCACGGCCGACGAGGAGCGCTCGGTGCGGCTGGCCCGCGAGGTGACCGAGGAGACGACGTTCCTCGGCGCGCACGTCGTGCCACCGGAGGCCGCCGGTGACCGCCCGGCCTACCTCGACCTCGTGACCGGCCCCATGCTCGCCGCCTGCGCGCCGCACGCCCGGTGGGTCGACGTGTTCTGCGAGCCCTCGGCACCGCTGGCGTTCACCGAGGACGAGGCCCGCCGGGTGCTGCTGGCCGGGCGGGATGCCGGGCTCGGGCTGCGCGTCCACGGGAACCAGCTGTCGGCCGGGCCCGGAGTGCGCCTCGCGGTCGAGCTGGAGGCGGCGAGCGTCGACCACTGCACGCACGTCACATCGGCAGACGTCGAGGCGCTGAGCTCAGCCGCCGGCACGACGGTGGCGACCCTGCTGCCGGGCGTGGAGTTCTCCACCCGCTCGCCGTACCCGGACGCCCGAGCGCTCCTCGACGCCGGGGTCGACCTGGCGCTGGCGACCGACTGCAACCCGGGGACGTGCAACACGGCATCCATGCCGTTCGTTCTCGCACTCGCCGTGCGCGAGCTGCGGATGACGGCGGCGGAGGCACTGGTCGCGGCCACGGTGGGGGGCGCTCGGGCGCTGCGGCGGTCCGACGTGGGGCGGGTGGCCGTGGGGTCGCGGGCCGACCTCGCGGTCCTCGAGGCGCCGTCGTACGAGCACCTCGCCTACCGGCCGGGGATGCCGCTCGCTCGGGCGCTGGACCTCCCCTGAGGCCTGGGGCCGCCGACCACGCAGGAGAGATCGGAGCGCACGCGGTGATTGCTGCGCGCGGGTCGATCCTCGGCGTCAGACGGGCTCCTTCTCGATCTGCTCGGGGAGGTGGCCGGCCGACTTGGCGTAGTACTCCGCGGCCTTGCGTGTCGTGATGGTGCGAGCCGCACCGACGGCCAGACCGGTGACGGCGGCGTACGCGACGGCCTTGAGCAGGGGGGCGTCGGGGTGCTGCGGGTTGACCTCGTCCTGCCCGGCTCGGGCCCAGACCGCGTCGACGAGCTTCTTGGCGAGGACCCCCGCGAGGATGGCACCTCCGGTGCCCATGATCCTCCAGGCGACGGTTCCCATGGCCATGGCGACTCCCCTTCGGTCCTGCGCGAGCCGGGCGAACGAGACCCGACGAGGTCAGCGCCTCACTGTATCCCTGCTGCGATATGATGACGCCGTCCAACGACAGGGGAGCGCCCCAGCGCTGAGAGTGCGGTTCGCCGCAGACCCTCGAACCTGATCCGGTTAGCACCGGCGAAGGGAGTCGGTAATCTCAGGTGCGTCTCCGGCACACCCGCGGCAGTCGTCCGCGAGGAGCCGGGGCCGTACCTCCCCGAGGTATCCGTCCGGAACCACGGGAGAGCAGTCATGGCAGCACAGGTCACCGAGAGCCGCCGCGGCAGCGGCCGGAGCTCCATTCCCGCGACCCGCCCCCTCCTGGGCTGGCGGACCGTCGACATCATCACCGTCGCCTTCCTGGGTGCGGCGTTCGGCGTCGCCTTCTGGGGCTGGGGGGTCTTCTACAACGGGCCTGTGACGGCCCTCAAGATCGGCTATGCCCCGCTCATGGGGCTCTTCGTCGGCCCCTGGTTCCTCGCCGGTGTGGTCGGGGGCCTGGTCGTGCGCAGGCCGGGCGCGGCCCTCTTCTGCGAGGTCGTCGCGGCCCTGGTCTCCATGCTCCCGGGCACCGAATGGGGCGCCACGGTGCTCGTGTCCGGCATCCTGCAGGGCCTGGGCGCCGAGCTGGCCTTCGCGGTCTTCGGGTACAAGGCGTTCGGGGCCGCGATGGCGGCGCTGGCGGGCACGCTCTCGGCGCCGCTGGAGTGGGCCTTCGAGGTCGTGTCGTTCCCGGAGTCGTGGGCCGACGTTCCGGTGCTGTCGGTGCTCGCCGGCGGCGGTGGCTGGTACGCCGAGTGGGTGCTGCGCGACAAGCTCGTGTACCTGGGCGCGATGGCCCTCTCGGGCGCGGTGCTGGCCGGCCTGGTGGGCTGGCTCCTCGTGCGGGCCCTGGCCCGGGCCGGTGCGCTCTCGGCCTTCCCTCCGGGTCAGGAGCACCGGGAGCTGCGCGCTGTCTGAGGGCCGAGTGCCCGACGGCTCCGGCGGTGACGGGCCCGGCAGGGTCGACGTCAGTGGGCTGACCTGGCGCCCCTTCGGACGCCGTGAGCCGGTGCTCCGCGACGTGACCCTCACCCTCGAGCCGGGGGAGCGGGTGCTGCTCGTCGGCCCGTCGGGGTCGGGCAAGTCGACCCTGCTGCGGGCGCTCGCGGGCCTCCTCGAGACCGCCGACGCCGGCGAGCTCACCGGCTCCGTCCTCGTCGACGGGGCCGCCCCCGGCGAGCGCCCCGGGGCGGTCGGGCTCGTCCTCCAGGAGCCGGGAGCCGGCGTCGTGGCCGGGTCCGTCGCTCGAGACGTGGCCTTCGGCCCGGAGAACGTGGGGATGCCGCCCTCGGCCATGCCCGGCGTCGCCGCCTCGTCGCTCGCCGCCGTGGGCCTGGGGGACCTGCCGCCGGCCACGGCGACGTCGGCACTCTCGGGCGGCCAGACCCAGCGGCTCGCCCTCGCCGGGACGCTCGCACTGGACCCGTCGGTCGTCCTGCTCGACGAGCCCACGGCGATGCTCGACCCCGCGTCCGCGCAGGAGGTGCGGGATGCCGTCGCCGCCCTCGCCCTGCGTGAACCCACCTCGCCCACGGTCGTCGTGGCGGAGCACGTGCTGGGACCGTGGGTGGAGCTCGTCGACCGGCTCGTCGTGCTCTCGGCCGACGGCCGGCTGGTCGCCGACGGGCCGGTGCGGCGGACCCTCGCGGAGCAGCGCGAGCACCTCCTCGCCCTGGGCATCTGGGTGCCGGGTGAGGGCCCACCGGCTCCCGTGGGCGTCGACCCGGCCCTGTTGGCCGTCCGGCCCGGGCCCGCTGGTGGTGCTCTCCTCGCGCGGCCCTTCGCCGTCGACCGCACCACCCGCGGGGTCGACGGGACGCGACGCACCCGTCGGGCCGCTGAGCTCGCCGAGCCCCTCGACACGGAGCCCGGCACGCTCACCGCCCTCGTCGGGCCGAGTGGCTCGGGCAAGTCCACCGTGCTGCACGCCCTGGCCGGTTTCCTCCCCCCACTCCGCCGGATGCCGTGCGCGTGGCGGTTCCGGTGCCCACCGTGGGGCGCGGCGCCGACCCCTCGCCCGACGCCGGCCGGCCCACGGCGCCCGGTGACCTCACGGCCCGCGACCTCGCCCGGGTGCTGGCGTGGGTGCCCCAGTGGTCGAGCTCGACGATCGTCGCCGGCACGGTGCTCGACGAGGTCCTGACCACGTCCCGAACCCTCGAGGACCACCGTCCCGCCACCGTCGAACGCGCCCGTTCCCTGCTCACGGCGCTCGGCCTGGCCCACCTCGCCACGGCCGACCCCCGACACCTCTCCGGCGGGGAGCAGCGCCGTCTGTCCGTCGCCGCCGCGCTCCTGCACGGGCCACCGGTCCTCCTCGCCGACGAGCCGACCGTCGGGCAGGACCGCCGCACGTGGGCTGCCGTCGTCGGCCTCGTTGCCGCGTACCGGTCGGCGGGCGGGGCCGTCGTGGCCGCGACGCACGACGCGCACGTCATCGACCGGGCCACCGCGGTCCACCGACTTGCCGCACCACCGGCGGGCCCTACGGAGCCGGCAGGACCGACCGCGACCCCCCTTCTCGCCCGATGCGGTCCGCTGGCCCTGCTCACGGGTGCCCTGCTCGGCGTCCCCGCGGGTGTCCTGTCGCCGCACTGGACGACGAGCCTCGCCGTGCTCGCCACCCAGGTCGTGCTCGCCGTCGTGGGCCTGGCAGCCCCGGGACCGGGAACCCCCCCGCCGGGTCGCCTGCGGGGGGTCGGCCTGCGCATGCTCCCCGGGCTCGTGGCCGCCCTCTCGGTGGGGTGGTCGACATGGTTCCTCGCCGGGCGCGACCTCGACCCGGCCCTCACCGTGGCGCTCCGGGTGCTGGTCATCGTGCTCCCGTCGGCCGTGCTGGTCCCCTGGATCGACCCCGACCGCCTGGGCGACCACCTCGCGCAGCGCCTGGCCCTGCCCGACCGGCCGGTCGTCGCGACGGCCGCCGCGCTCCAGCGGATCCACTCCTTCGGCGCGGTCTGGACCGAGCTGGGCCGGGCCCGGCGGATCCGAGGACTCGGGGTGTCCTGGCGTTCGCCCCGCTCCGTCGTCCGCCACCTCGGTGCCCTCACCCTCGGGCTGCTGGTTCGTACCCTGCACGCCGCGGCCGAGCTGGCGGTCGCGATGGACGCCCGCGGGTTCGCGACCGCACGCGCCCGTTCGTGGTGGATGCCGGCGCCGTGGCGGTTTCGCGACACCCTCCTCGTGGCCGCCGCGACCCTCCCCCTGGTGGTCGCCGTCGCTGCGCGCTGACCGCGACAGTGCCGGGGAGCCCGCCGCCGGGCCTGGTGTCGCCGGTGGACGGCATACTGGTGGATCGTGTCTGCCTCACCCCGGACGGATGCCGCAGCAGGCGTCAGGATCCCGCGCGAGATCTGGGTCCTCATCGCCTCGGCGTTCGTCATCGCACTGGGCTTCGGCCTCATCACCCCGGTGCTTCCGCAGTTCGCCCAGAGCTTCGGCGTCGGTGCGACCGCGAGCTCGGTCGTGGTCAGCGCGTTCGCGTTCTTCCGGCTGGTCTTCGCCCCGGCGGGTGGCCGGCTCATCGCCCGGCTCGGTGAGCGGCCGGTCTACCTGCTCGGGCTGGTCATCGTCGCGGTCTCCACGGGGGCCACCGCCTTCGCACAGACCTACTGGCAGCTGCTCGTCTTCCGGGGGCTCGGTGGCATCGGCTCGGTGATGTTCACCGTCTCGGCCGTGGCGCTGCTCGTGCGACTCGCACCGCCGTCCATCCGGGCCCGGGTGTCCTCCGCCTACGCTTCGGCCTTCCTCATCGGGGGGATCGGCGGCCCGGTCTTCGGCGGAGTCCTCGGCAACCTCGGCCTCCGCGTGCCCTTCCTCGTGTATGCCGTCGCCCTCCTCCTCGCCGCCGCCCTCGTCGCGGTGTTCCTGGGCGGCGCCTCGCTGCGACCGCCGGAGGGGGTCGCAGTGCTCCCGGTGATGACGGCCCGCGACGGGTGGCGGGACAACGCCTACCGCGCCGGGGTCGTCTCGGGCTTCGCCAACGGGTGGGCAAACTTCGGTGTCCGCAACGCGATCCTGCCGTTGTTCGCGGTGTTCGCCATCACCAACGAGCCGTGGGTCGCGGGCATGGCCCTGGCGGTGTTCGCGGCGGGCAACGCCGTGGGGCTCACGGTGGCGGGGCGCTTCTCGGACCGCGTCGGACGCAAGCCCTTCATCGTCAGCGGACTCGTCGTGAGTGGTGTCGCGACCGCCGTCACGGGGTTCGCGACCAACCTCCCGGTGCTCGTCCTCCTCTCCGTCGTGGCGGGTGTGGGTGCCGGCACGCTCAACCCGGCGCAGCAGGCGTCACTCGCCGACGTCGTGGGTCGCGAACGCAACGGGGGGCCGGCGCTGGCGGCGTTCCAGATGTCGGCGGACAGCGGTGCCATCCTGGGACCGATCGTCGCGGGGGTGCTCATCGACAACGGCAGCTACCCGCTGGCCTTCGGGGTCACCGGGTTGGTCACCCTCCTGGCGGTCGTGCCCTGGCTGCGGGCCCGCGAGACCCACCCGGTCGCACGCCGCTGACCACCGGTGGGGGAACTGCCGCAGAGCACGACGCGTTGGACCTCGGCCGGTCGGTCCCGATCGGTGCACGTCCCCGCGCAGGAGGTCACCATCCGCGACACCGACGCCCCGACCGCCACCATCGCACCCACCGCTGCGGAGACCGTCCCAGCGGTGAGCGTCCTCGACCGGCAGGTCGACACCCTGTTGACGCTCGGCTACCCGGGGCTCGCCGGGCTCTCCGAGGCCCAGCTCGTCGACCGCCTCGCCCCTCTTCGCGAGGCAGCCGCCGCGCTCCCTGACGTGGTTCCCGAGGACCGGCCGGGGCACGCGCCGCTCGTGCTCGTCGTCACCCGGGAGCTCGTCGACCCTGAGCGCACGGTGCCCACGCTCCGGCTCGCACCCCGTGGCACGCGACCCGGCATCCTGGACCGCAACCACGGCGAGGCCGGCCTTGCTGCCTACCGGCCCATCGACCAGATCCGGCTCCCGGACCCGGCGGCCTACCTGCTCCTCGACGTGGACCGTGGGGAGGAGTTCCTCGGCGTCCGCCCCGAGGAGGCGCTACCGGTCATCCTGGGTCGCGGGCGGACCCCCCTCACCATCGAGGAGGGCATCGCGGTCGTCACGCACGCACCGCAGGTGCTCGAGCGCAACCGCTGCTTCATGCTCTCCGGCTCCCGGCGCGGTGACCGCAGGGTCCCGGCGATGTGGATCTCCGCCGGTGCGCCGAAGCTCGGCTGGTGCTGGGACGGCAACCCGCACGACTGGCTGGGCGTGGCCTCGGCGGGCGCTCGCACCGCTGCTCCCGAAGGCTGATCCGGGGCTGGTGGCCCGGCGTCGTGCTCAGGCCCCGGGCGTCGCGCTCAGGCCCGGGCTGGTGCTCAGGGCCGGGCTGGTGCTCAGGCCCGGGCGGCTGCCTCGTGGCGCGGAGCCGCCGTCCCTGACGGGTGCGGATGGACCAGGAGGGTCAGGGTCGCGAGCAGGCAGGCGACCACCGACCCGATCGCGACCGGCGAGAGCCACGTCCTGCCGGCGATCCCGGCATCCGCCTGGAAGCCACCGACGACCTCGAGGACCGCGAGGTAGGCGGCCCCCGACGCGTTGACGGCCACGGCCAGCACCGCTCCCCACGGGGCCGCCCTCCACAGCAGGATGCCGGCGATGAGGAACATCGGCGCGAGGATGCCCATGTCGATGGCGTAGACGAGGTGGACCGCCTCGGTCGGCATGACGTCCTCGGGCAGGGCGCCGGTCACCGACACGCGCAGCGACATGAACCCCCAGGCTCCGAGCAGGGCGAGCCCGACGATGGTCGTGAACGCGGCCACGACCTTGGCGCGGGTGCCTCCGACGACACCTCGGGCGGCGACCTCCGCGTCGATGCTCGCGCCGAGCAGCACCATCGCGATGGCCGACAGCGAGTAGGCGGCGACGTGGAACAGGAAGAGGTCGTTGAACGCGGCCCCGAAGGCGTAGTACGCGTAGTTGTAGAGGCCGTAGAAGAGCATCCCGAGCCACACGAGCACCGAGGCGCTCGACGGCCGTCGCCGGCTCGCCACGAGCGCCACGGTGAGAACCGGCACGACGAGGACCAGGGTCACCAGGTCGTTGCCGCGCAAGGCCGCGACCGCCCAGGCCTCCTCCGGGTAGATCGCGTCGACGACCAGGCCGGCGGCCGAGGCGACGGCCATCAGGGCGAGAACGACCCAGGACAGCACCCAGGCCCCGGTGAGGCGCGACCCGGGTCTGAGGATCGAGGTGTCGGTGGGGACGAAGGGGGGTGCCATGGACTGCTCCTCGGACGTGGGAGCGCCGGGCCCCAGCGGCCGGCTGTGCCTCCCGCTTCTCTTACGCTAGGACCCCGCTGGGGACGTGGTGGCGAGGTGTCCGCACCGTCACACCGGGGCGTCAGTCCGTGACCTCGTCGACGCGGCGCGGCATCAGGGCGGCGGCCACGACGAGGGTCAGCGCGACGACGAAGGATGCCAGGAACACGGCCTCGATGGCCGGGTCGAGCACGCCGGGCGGGAGCGTCTCGAGGTCGGCCGGCTGGCTGCCGAGCCGGTCGCGCACGACCGCGTTGGCGATCGCGCCGAACGCGGCCACGCCCACGGCGCTGCCGACCGACCGGGCGAACAGCGTCGCACCGGTCGCCACCCCCCGCCGGTCCCAGCCCACGGAGGACTGGGCCGCCACGACCGACGGGCTCGAGACGAAGCCGAAGCCGAGGCCCATGACGAAGTTGGGGGCGGCGAGGTGGAGCACCGAGCTGGAGGAATCGACCGTGAGGAGGAGCGCCGCCCCGGCCAGCACGACGACCGCGCCGAGGAGCATGGTCGCCCGGAAGCCGAAGCGCAGGTAGAGCCGCCCGGAGGTGGCCGCCGCGATCGGCCACCCGATGGTCATCGCCGCCAGGGCGAAGCCGGCGACGATGGCACCGGTTCCGAGGACACCCTGGGCGAACAGCGGGACGTACGACGTGAGCCCCAGGAGCAGCACGCCGACGACGAGGGAGGTGCCCATGGCCGCGCCGACGACCCGGTGCCGGAAGACCCACAGCGGAAGCACCGGCTCCGAGGCGCGCTGCTCGACGAGCACGAAGGCGACGAGCAGCACCGTGGATGCCGCGAACAGGGCCAGGCTGGTCGGGGACGACCACTCCCAGAGGATGCCGCCCTCGAGGAGGGCGACGAGCAGCGCAACGGTCCCGAGCAGGAGCAGCACGGTGCCCACGACGTCGACGCGCGGACGAGGGGAGTCCGGGTCGGGGTCGGCCCGGGACTCGGAGAACCGGCGCCACAGCATCCAGTAGGCCAGCGCACCGAGCGGGAGGTTGACGAGGAAGATCCAGCGCCACGAGGTGAAGTCGGCGAAGAAGCCACCGAGCGCCGGACCCACCAGCGAGGAGATCGCCCACACCGAGGCGATGTAGCCCTGCACGGTCGCCCGCTCGGCCACCGAGTAGATGTCACCGACGATGGTCATCCCGACCGGCGCGATGGCCCCCGCCCCCAGGCCCTGCAGGGCGCGGAACGCGACGAGGCTGCCCATCGACCACGACACCCCGCAGAGCAGCGACCCCATCACGAACAGGGCGACGCCGAGCAGCATGACCGGCTTGCGGCCGTACAGGTCGGCGACCTTGCCGTAGATGGGCACGGACACCGCCTGCGCGAGCAGGTAGACGGAGAAGAGCCACGGGAACTGGGTGAGGCCGCCGAGGTCGTCCACGACCGCCGGCACCGCGGCCGCAAGGATGGTCGCGTCGATCGCCACCAGCCCCGTGCTGAGCATGACGGCCAGGAGCACCGGCCCGCGCTCGCTGCGCAGGCCCACCGACGCGCGGGTCACGGGGCCGGTGGTAGGGGCGGTCACCTCGCCGCCAACCACCGCCGGCCGTGGGGCATTCCGCGAACGACCGCCGGCGTGCTCACCAGCTGGTCTCGACGCACGCCCGGGCGCTGCCCGGCTCCACCTGGATCGTGGCGTGGTCGATGGCGAACCGCTCGCGCAGCACGGCGGCGGCATCCGTGAGCACCCGCGTCGGGTCGGCGTCGTCCCGGCAGACGAGGTGAGCCGTGGCGACGTGCATCCCCGAGGTCAGTGTCCACAGGTGCAGGTCGTGGACGTCGAGGACGTCGGCCACGCCGCGTAGCGCCGTCTCCGCGTCGGCGGGATGGATGCCGGCCGGCGCGTGCTGCCCCAGCACGGCCAGCACCTCGCGCCCGAGGAGGACCGCCCGGACCGCGACGAAGCCGGCGATCACCAGGGCCACCGCCGTGTCCCACCGCGACGACCCCGTGGCGCTCACGAGCACCCCGGCGACCAGCACGCCGACGGACCCGAGGGTGTCGGCCACGACCTCGAGGTACGCGCCCTTGACGTTGAGGCTCTCCTTCGCGCCACCCCGCAGGAGCAGGAGCGCGACGACGTTCACCACCAGGCCCAGGGCTCCGACGACGATCATCGGCGTCGTGGCGACCACCACCCCCTCTCCGGTGCGCTGCACCGCCGCCACCACGATGTACCCCGCCACCGCGAGCATGAGGAGCACGGCGAGACCGGATGCGAAGACCTCCGCCCGGTAGGACCCGAACGTGCGACGCCCGGTGGCGTCGGGACGCGTCGCGATCCGGGTGGCGACGAGCGCGGCGCCCAGGGCGACCACGTCGGCGGCCATGTGGCCCGCGTCGCTGAGCAGCGCCAGTGAGCCGCTCGTGAGCCCGGTGACGAGCTCGACGACGAAGAACACCGTGACGAGGACGAACGCGAACTGCAGCCGCCAGCGGTGGCGTGCTCCCGCCCGGCCGTGCTCGTGTCCTGCCCCCACGGCCCCTCCTCGCGTCGTCCGGGTGTGGTTCGGTGGTGCCCGCGGCACTCCGGACCCGACGCTACCCGCCCGACTCGGGGCAGCCCGGAACCAGGCAGTCGGGTGAGGCAGTCGAAACGAGGCAGCCGGAATACAGTGCGGTCCATGACCGGCTCCGAGCTCACCGGGCCTGAGCGGCGGGTGCTCGATGCCGTCGACGAGGACGAGCTCGTCGCGACCCTCGTGGAGCTGGTCCGGGTCCCGAGCGTCACCGGCACGGATGCCGAGTCGGAGCTGCAGCACACCATGGCCGGCTGGTACGAGGAGGCCGGCCTCGAGGTCGACCTGTGGCCCCTCGACCTCGACGAGCTGCGTGCCGACCCGGACTTCCCCGGCACCGAGGCCCCCCGCCTCGAGGGCCACGGGCTCGTGGGCACCCACGCCGGGGACGGCGAGCCGGCGCTGGTCCTCCAGGGGCACGTCGACGTCGTGCCGGCCGGCGACGTCGACGCATGGCACGCGTCCGACCCCTACTCGGCGCGGATCAGCGGCGGGGTGCTCCACGGACGAGGCGCCTGTGACATGAAGGCCGGCGTGGCTGCCGCCCTTGCCGTGGCACGGGCGCTCCAGCGGTCGGGCGTGCGCCTGGACCGGCGACTCGCGCTGCACAGCGTCGTCAGCGAGGAGGACGGCGGACTAGGCGCCTTCGCCACGCTGCGCCGAGGTCACGGCGGCGAGGTGGCCGTCATCCCCGAGCCGACCAGCGGCCGGCTCGTCACGGCGAATGCCGGAGCCCTGACCTTCCGCATCGACGTGCGGGGGCGGGCCGCGCACGGCAGCACGAGGCTGGAGGGCGTGTCGGCGATCGAGGCGTTCTGGCCCGTGGCCGAGGCGCTGCGAGACCTCGAGGCTCGCCGCAACACCGACGTGGACCCGCTGTTCCTCGACACCCGGCTGCCGTACGCGATCTCGGTCGGGACAGTGCGCTCCGGTGACTGGGCGAGCTCGGTACCCGACCTGCTCACCGCGCAGGGTCGGATGGGGGTCCGCCTCGGTGAGGACCCCGCCGAGGCGCGGGCGGCGATGGAGGTCGCCGTCGCCGACGCCGCGGGGCGCGACCCCTGGCTGCGTGACCACCCACCGACGGTCACGTGGCCCGGTGGGCAGTTCTCCTCCGGCCGGATTCCGGAGGGGCACGGGCTGGTCGACGAGGTGGCCGGGGCGGTCGAGGCCCTGACCGGCACCCGGCCGGTGGAGGCCGCCGCGCCCTACGGTTCGGACCTGCGGCTCTACGTGGGGCAGGGCGGCATCCCCACGCTGCAGTACGGCCCCGGTGACGTGCGGCTCGCGCACGCACCGCGCGAGTCGGTGCCTGTGCGAGAGGTCGCGCACGTCGCGAGGACCCTGGCGCTGGTGGCAGCGCGCCGCCTCGGCGTCCACTGACACGCGCGTCGGGCGGCGGCTATCCCTGGGCGCCGAGGGCGTCGGCCGACTTGAGCGGGTGCAGGTCGCCGAGGCTGTCGGCGACCACGACGGCGGTGTCGCCGGGGGCGAGGCGGAAGTCGGACGGCGGGTTCGTCACGGTGTGCTCGCCACGCACGACGGCGAGGAGGGTGGCGTTGTGCTCCCCACGCAGCCGCACCGACAGCTCGTCGAGCGTCACGTCGCAGTAGTCGTCGGGCAGCTGCACCCGGTACAGCTCCACTCCGTCGCCGCCGGACACGAGGTCGGTGACGAGTGACGCGAGCCCCGGGTACAGCGCGGTGCGGGCGAGGAGGTGCGAGGCCAGCCGCGAGGTCACGAGGATCTCATCGGCGCGGGCGCGACGAAGATGGTCGATGTGCCGGGGGTTGTTGACCTCCACGACGGTACGCACGCGGGGGGCGATGCTCTCGATCGCGAGCACGGTGAGGATCGAGCGCATGTCGGCCTCGTTCGTCGCGTTCGACGGGCAGATGATGGCCGCCGCGGCCTCCTGGATCCCGGCCCGCTTCAGGTCCTCGGTGCTCGTCTTGTCACCGCGCACGAAGTAGACGCCGGCGCCCGCCGGGTTGCGCTCGCTCTCGTGCAGCACGACCACGCGCGCCCCGAACTCGTCGCCGTGCAGCTCCTCTACGAGCTCGCGAGCGGTGGCGTTCCACCCGCAGACGACGATGTGGTTCACGTAACCGGCGGCGCCCATGCCCTGGCCCTCCTTCAGCAGGAAGTCGATGACGAAGCCGACGATCGCGGCCGTGAGCGCCGCGACGATCGCGACGCCGAACAAGGCGAGCACCCAGCCCACCACGAACCCGCCCGGGCTGGAGACATAGCCGGCGTCCCCCGACCCGATGACCGTCGTCACGGCCCAGTACGTCGAGTGGGTGAGGCCTTCGAACGAGCGCCGCTTGGGTTCGAGGACCGTGACGACGACGGCGGCCACGGCGACGATCCCGACGAGCGCGATCGCGAGCCTGCGGAAGAAGTGCAGGTCGAGCCCGTCGCTCATCCGCCGGGCATGGAACACGACGCGCCGTATGAGGGGGAGAGCGACGAGTGAGCGCCACGGTGCGCCGAGGACCCGCCTGACGGCTGCTGCTGCTCGGCTCACTGGAATCACCCCTCGTGCGGGCCCTCGGCCCAGTGTGGTGGGGCGGCACCGACGGCGACAAGTGGTGGGTGTCGACGAGCGCCACCGCGCTCGGATGGGCAGAATGCCGGGATGGCCAGGCTGCGCTACACCGCGATCGCGTCACTCGACGGGTACGTCAACGACTCCGACGGCGGCTTCGCCTGGGCCGAGCCCACCGAGCAGCTGCACCAGGTCGTCAACGACCTCGAGCGGGAGGTGGGCACCTACCTGCTCGGGCGGCGCGTCTACGAGACGATGAGGTACTGGGAGACCGCGCCGGGTGACGTGCCCGGGCCCATGGGGGAGTACGCGCGGATCTGGCGGTCGGCGGACAAGGTCGTGCACTCCACGACGCTCGAGGACGTGACGACGGCCCGGACCCGCCTTGTCGGGTCGTTCGACCCGGCCGCCGTGGAGCAGCTCAAGGCGTCGAGCGTCCTGGACGTCAGCGTCGGCGGTGCGAGCCTCGCCGGCGAGGCCTTCCGGGCCGGGCTGGTCGACGACGTGCACCTGTTCCTCCACCCGGTGGTGGTCGGTGGTGGCACGCGTGCCCTGCCGGACGGTGTGCACGCGACCCTGGAGCTGGCAGCGGTGGAGCGGGTCGGCGAGGTCGTCCACCTGCACCACCGCGTCGCCCGCTGACGCGGCGCCGCGGGCCGCAACGTAGACACGGGAGCGGCCCTCAGGTGGCGGCGTTCTGCTCGTCGCGGTCCTTGGGGCCGTGGTCCGTCGTGCGGTCCCCGTCCGTGGCGCCGTCCCCGTCGGTGGCGCCGCCGCGGTCCTTGGCGTCGTCCCCGTCCTCGGGCGGTGGGTTGCGGGGGGTGTCGTCGACGCTGTCGAGCACCCGCGGCAGCACGGCCCATAGCAGACCCAGGCAGAGGAGGATCGCGCCGCTGGCCACCCACGCCTGCGTCCTGCCGAGCACGAGGTCGACGACGAGAAGGACGGCACCGGAGACGGTGAGGGCGAGCATCCCCAGCCCGGCCATCGCGAAGCGGTTCCCCGACTCGACGAGCAGCTCGCGCCGACGCTGGCGGAAGAGCACCCTGTGGAACGCGACCGGTGCGACGACCAGCCCGGTGGTGAGGATCGACCCGGCGAGCACGGCGAGGTAGACGTTGCGCTGGAAGTCCGTGAGCTCCGTGAACCGGTTGGAGAAGGGGACCGTCAGGAGGAACCCGGTGAGGATCTGCACGCCGGTCTGGGTGACCCTGATCTCCTGGAGCAGCTCGTCCCAGTTGCGGTTCAGCGTCTCCTGGGACGGCCGCGAACCGTTCTCGTCGTTCGACATCTCTCTCCTCGGGTCGTGAGGCGAGAAGTCTACGGACCGGACGGTGGGACAGTGGTCCGCGTGAGCGACGATGACGTGAGCATCGACGGGCTGCCGGCCGGCCTCGCCGCACGGGTGCCGACCGCCGCCGACGCTCCTGCGGTTGCGGAGCTCGTCGGCGCCCACCAGCGCGCTGCCAAGGGGTCGTCGGCCGTCGACCCGGATGCCGTCCTCGCCCAGCTCGCGGGGACCGGCTCCTGGACGCGCCGCCAGGCGCTCCTCCACGACGGGGGCGGGCGGCTCCTGGCCTGGCTGTCGGTGCACGACCGCGCCGCTGGTCGCACGCTGGTGGAGGTCACCGTGGACCCTGAGCTGCCCGGGCCGCAGGCTCGGCAGCTGGCCCTGGCCCTCTTTGCCGCCGCGGAGCGCCACGCGGTCGACATCGCCGGGATGCGGCGCCTCCCCGCGACGCTGCTCGACTCCGGGGCCTATGCCGACGACGTGCGGCAGCAGGGGTGGCTCCGGGCGGCCGGCTTCGAGCACCGGCGCACGTGGCTGCAGATGACCCGCCCCGTCGACCCGGGGGAGGCGAAGTCGCTGTCACCGGCGCGCGAGGGGGTTGTGGTCCGTCCGGTGGAGCAGCACGAGGACGGGTTGCCGGTCGCCCGCGACCTGCAGGCCGTCCACCGGGTTCTCGAGGAGTCGTTCGAGGACCATTTCAGCTCCTACCGCGAGAGCTTCCCCGAGTTCGTCATGCGCCTGCGAGAGGACCCGGGGCACCGCTGGGACCACTGGTGGCTCGCGAGCGTCAGCACGGCAGAGGGCCTCCTGCCGGCCGGCGCGCTCGTCTGCTCGGTGCTGGGCGCCGACGGCACGGGCAGAGAGGGCAGCTACGTCGACTACATCGGGGTGCACCGGCGCGCGCGAGGCCGGGGGGTGGCGAAGGCGTTGCTGCACACCGTCATCGCGGACGCGGCACGTCGCGGGCGCAATCGCGTCGGCCTCGAGGTGGACGCCGACTCATCCACCGGCGCCGACGGGCTGTACACCGCCATGGGTTGGGTCACCGACCACCGCACCCAGTCATGGCACCGCGACGTGCTGGTGCCCTAGCGCGCGCCTCACCCGCGGGAGACGTCGACCACCAGGCGAGTCGGGCTCGACAGCACGAAGGCGCGGAAGGGGCGCTCGCGGTCGCGCACGCCGACGAAGGACTGGCCGTAGCCTTCGAAGCCGCCGTAGATCGCCTTCGCCTCCGCGATGACGGTGCCCGCGAGCGAGCCGGCGCTGGCGTCCGCCGGTCTGCTCGAGCCGGCCGCGGGAATGCCCACCGTGCTGACCACGACCTCGAGGTACGCGTCACCGCGCACGGCGACGCGGTCGCCGCTGCCGTCGGCGGTGGGCTCGTCCACGTACCCCACCCGGAAGGTGGGGCGTCCGGCACCGGGGAACTCCCAGACGACCCGGTCGTAGGTGCTGTGCCGCCCGACCCTGACCACCCCGACACCCCCGAGGTCACCTCCCATGTCCGGGAAGGTGGGACTGGAGACCTCGTCGGTCGTGAAGCCCTCCGCACCGGTCGGCTCCCCAGTGGGGCTGGCCGACGGCGTCGTTGCCGATGTCGACGGCGCGCTCGGCGTACCGGTGGCCGGTGTGCTGGTTGCCGGCGCGCTGGCTGACGGGGCGTCCGGCTCGTCCCCGCTGCACCCGGCCAGCGCGAGGACCGCAAGCGCCAGCGCCCCCCATCGGCGTGATGATCCCATCGCGACCTCCTGCTCCGACGCCACCCCG
This sequence comes from uncultured Actinomycetota bacterium, assembly GCA_963763015.1. Classification (GTDB taxonomy): domain Bacteria; phylum Actinomycetota; class Actinomycetes; order Actinomycetales; family Dermatophilaceae; genus Fodinibacter. Next base: position 278,737 of record CAVXML010000011.1, read on the forward strand.
GACCCCACGCAGCCTACAGACGCCGCCGGCACGCCCCGGCATACTCGCACGCATGCCGCCAGCCGTCCCGGTACCGGTCGCGGAGCGCGTCACCCGACACCTGGCCGCCGGCCTCGGAACCGACCTCCTGGCCGTCTACCTGCACGGGTCGGCTGTGGGTGGTGGGCTGCGCCCCGACAGTGACGTCGACCTCCTGGCGGTCGTCGCCCGGACCCTGGCGAATGGCACGCGCCGTGACCTCGTCCGCTTCCTGCTGGGCGTCTCCGGCCGTCGGGCGACGGAGGGCCCGGCGCGTCCGGTGGAGCTCACGGTCGTCGTCCGTGACGACGTCGTGCCCTGGCGGTACCCGCCGCGCCACGACCTCCAGTACGGGGAGTGGCTGCGCGACGACGTCGTGCGGGAGCTGCCCCGGCCGGCCCCGGACCCCGACCTGGCCGTCCTCCTGTTCGCCCTGCGTTCACAGGGCCTGCCCCTGCTCGGACCCCCGGCCCCCGAGCTGCTGGACGCCGTGCCCCCCGCGGAGCTTCGGCGCTGCCGCCTACCGTGGCGAGGCGGCCGACGACTGGTCCGCCAGGCGTCACGAGGCTGCCGACGCCGCCACCCTGCTCGCCGGTCTCGTGCGTGCGGCACTGGCTTCCACTCCCTGGCGCCGCGGCGGGGAACACCGGCGGCCGGACCAGAGTTGAGCCAGATGAACGCAAGTTTCGAGCGGCTGGCTTGCTCACGGCATCCCTGTCGGTCTACCTTGAGTCCCAATCACTCACATCCAGCGTCCACGCAAGGAGAACAGCCACATGGCACGTGCAGTCGGCATCGACCTCGGCACCACGAACAGCGCCGTCGCCGTCCTCGAGGGCGGCGAGCCCACCATCATTGCGAACGCCGAGGGTGGACGCACCACCCCGTCGGTCGTCGCCTTCTCCAAGGGCGGCGAGGTGCTCGTCGGCGAGATCGCCAAGCGCCAGGCCGTCACCAACGCGGACCGGACGATCCGCTCGGTCAAGCGCCACATCGGCACCGACTGGAAGTCCGACGAGATCGACGGCAAGAGGTACACCGCGCAGGAGATCAGCGCGCGCATCCTCCAGAAGCTCAAGCGCGACGCGGAGTCCTACCTCGGCGAGACCGTGACCGACGCCGTCGTCACCGTCCCCGCGTACTTCGACGACCACGAGCGCCAGGCCACCAAGGAGGCCGGTGAGATCGCTGGCCTCAACGTCCTGCGCATCGTCAACGAGCCGACCGCTGCTGCACTGGCGTACGGGCTCGACAAGGGTCGTGAGGACGAGCTCATCCTCGTCTTCGACCTCGGTGGCGGCACCTTCGACGTCTCGCTGCTCGAGGTCGGCAAGGACCCCGAGGACGGCTTCTCCACCATCCAGGTCAAGGCGACTTCTGGTGACAACAGGCTCGGCGGTGACGACTGGGACGAGCGCATCGTCGGCCACCTCCTCACGACCGTGAAGAACACCTCCGGCGTCGACCTGTCCAAGGACCGCATCGCGATGCAGCGCCTGCGCGACGCGGCGGAGCAGGCCAAGAAGGAGCTCTCGAGCGCCACCTCGACCAACATCTCCCTGCAGTACCTGTCGATGTCCGAGAACGGCCCGATCCACCTCGACGAGACGCTCTCTCGCGCGCAGTTCGAGCAGATGACCAAGGACCTGCTCGACCGCACCAAGCAGCCGTTCCAGAACGTCATCAAGGATGCCGGGATCTCGCTCTCCGACATCGACCACGTCGTGCTCGTCGGCGGCTCCACCCGGATGCCGTCCGTCACCTCCCTCGTCAAGGAGCTCACCGGCGGCAAGGAGCCCAACAAGGGTGTCAACCCCGACGAGGTCGTGGCGCTCGGCGCCTCGCTCCAGGCCGGTGTGCTCAAGGGCGAGCGCAAGGACGTCCTGCTCATCGACGTCACGCCGCTCTCGCTCGGCATCGAGACCAAGGGCGGGCTGTTCACCAAGCTCATCGAGCGCAACACGGCCATCCCGACCAAGCGCAGCGAGGTCTTCTCGACCGCTGAGGACAACCAGCCCTCCGTGCTCATCCAGGTGTTCCAGGGGGAGCGGGAGATCGCGCAGCAGAACAAGCCGCTCGGCACCTTCGAGCTCTCGGGCATCGCGCCGGCGCCGCGCGGCGTGCCGCAGATCGAGGTCACCTTCGACATCGACGCCAACGGCATCGTCCACGTGACCGCGAAGGACCGCGGCACCGGCAAGGAGCAGAAGATCACCATCTCCGGCGGGTCGGCCCTGTCGAAGGAGGAGATCGAGCGCATGGTCAAGGACGCCGAGGCGCACGCCGAGGAGGACCGGGTCCGCCGTGAGGAGACCGAGACCCGCAACATGGGCGAGTCCCTGGTGTTCTCGACCGAGAAGTTCCTGTCCGAGTCGGGCGACAAGGTCTCCGACGAGCACCGCGCGCCGGTCGACGAGGCGCTCTCGGCGCTCAAGGACGCCATCAAGCCCGACTCCGGCGCGTCCAAGGACGACATCCAGGCCAAGATCGACACCCTCAACGAGCGCTCCCAGGCAATGGGTGCAGCGATGTACGCGGCCGCGGCCGCGGCCGAGCAGGGCGGGTCCACCGCCTCCTCGGATGCCGGGGGCACCGGTGAGCAGCCCGGTACCGGTGGCGGCTCCGGTTCCGGGTCGACGGACGACGACGTCGTCGACGCCGAGGTCGTCGAGGACGACGAGGAGAAGAAGTGACCGATCGACCCGGTGAGCAGGCGTCGTATGCCGGGGACCCGGCATACGACGCCGACTCCGGCGACGCCCTGGCCTGGGAGGCGACGATGACCGGCACCGACGCCGAGGAGGCCGGGACGGACGCCGGTGGGGTGGTGGCATCGGACGAGGACGCGGTCAACACCGAGGCGGTCAACGACGAGGCGGTCGACGACGAGGCGGTCTCCCCGGTGGCCCGGTCCGACGAGCCCGCCACCGACACGCCACCCGGGGCGGAGGTCGACGTCGGACCCGACGCGGCCCAGCCCCACCCGGACACCGCGCTGGCCGCGGAGCGGCTCGCCGACCTCCAGCGGCTCCAGGCCGAGTACGTCAACTACAAGCGACGCGTCGACCGCGACCGGGCGCTGGTCCAGGAGCGCGCCGTGCGTGACGTCCTCGAGTCGGTGCTCCCGGTGCTCGACGACATCCAGGCCGCTCGTGACCACGGGGACCTCACCGAGGGGCCCTTCGCCGCCATCGCGGACAAGCTCGAGGCGACTCTCGGCAAGTACGGGCTGCAGCGCTTCGGCGCCAAGGGCGAGGAGTTCGACCCGATGCAGCACGAGGCGCTCATGCACGCACCGTGGCCGGCCGACGACGCCGAGCTGCCCACCGGGGTCACGGCCACGACGGTCGTCACGGTGCTCCAGCCCGGCTACCGTGCGGGTGAGCAGGTCCTGCGTCCCGCTCGGGTGGCCGTCGCCGACCCCGACTGACCGACCGAACAGACCTCACCCACGAGGACCGAGAGGAGGCGCCGATGGCCAGCCAGGACTGGTTCGAGAAGGACTTCTACGCGATCCTCGGCGTCCCCCAGGATGCCGACGCCGCAACGATCAAGAAGGCCTACCGCCGGCTCGCCCGAAAGCACCACCCGGACCAGAACGCCGGGGACACCGCCGCCGAGCGCCGGTTCAAGGACATCGGCGAGGCCCACTCGGTGCTCTCGGACCCCAAGCAGCGCGAGGAGTACGACGCCATCCGCCAGATGGCGCACGGTGGGGCCCGGTTCCGCGCCGGTGGACCCGGTGCCGGTGGCGGCTTCGAGGACGTCTTCAGCGCCTTCGGTGGTGGCGGTGGCGGCCCACGCGTGCGGTTCTCCACCGGTGGTCCGGGTCAGACCGGTGCCGGCCAGCCCGACCTCGACGACCTGCTGGCGCAGATGTTCGGGGGCGCCGCGGGCGGACAGCGCACCGGTGACCCCTTCTCCGGCTTCGGGGCCCCCCGTGGGCCTCGCCCGGGGCCCGACGTGCAGGCACGGACCACCCTCAGCTTCCGCGACGCCGTCGAGGGTGCCACGGTCACCCTGACGACCGCCGAGGGTCAGCGGATCACGACCAAGATCCCTGCCGGCGTCAAGGACGGCCAGAAGATCCGGCTGCGCGGCAAGGGCGGGGAGGGCGACCCGGGGGCTCCTCGGGGTGACCTGATCCTCACCGTGGCGGTCGAGAAGCACCCCGTCTTCGGTCGCGACGGTGACAACCTCACCATCGAGCTCCCGGTGACGTTCGCCGAGGCCGCGCTGGGCGCGACGGTCTCGGTGCCGACCCTGGACGGCACTCCCGTGCGGGTCAAGGTGGCCCCCGGGACGCCGAGCGGGCGGGTCCTGCGCGTCAAGGGCCGAGGCGTCCGGGGCCGCCACGGCACCGGTGACCTCCTCGCGAAGGTCTCGGTCGTGGTCCCCCAGCGGCTCACCGAGACCGCGCGGGAGGCCGTGGAGGCACTGCGCGCGGAGGAGGCCGCGGTCGACCCGAGGGCGGGGCTGTTCGAGCAGGCGAGCACCTGAGGAGGCGGTCATGTCATCCATCACCTACACCGCGTTCAGCCCCGACGACGACACCCCCGTCTTCGTCATCTCCGTCGCTGCCGAGCTCGCCGGCATGCACGCCCAGACGCTGAGGCAGTACGACCGGCTGGGTCTCGTGACCCCCTCCAGGACCAGCGGGGGCGGCCGCCGTTACTCCCAGCGCGACGTGGCGCTGCTCCGCGAGGTCCAGCGTCTCTCGCAGGAGGAGGGCATCTCCCTGCCCGGCATCGCCCGGATCCTCGAGCTCGAGAACGAGGTCGACGCCCTGCGCGCGCGGGTCGCCGCGCTGTCGGCGCAGCTCGAGGCGGCCGAGGCGTCGTCGGGACGCACCGCCCGCGTCTTCTCCGTGTCCCCCACCGGCGACGTGTACGCCACCCGGCTGGGGGAACGACCCCGGCACGGCCGGTCCCAGGCCCTCATCGTCTGGAGCCCCAGGCGCGAGTGACGAGCAAGCTCGGCGTTCGACCGACCGCAGGCCCGCCCGCGGCCCGTACCTCAATCGACCAATAGGTCACGACGGGTACACGGGTCAGACGCCCAGGCGGGCGTGCACCCGGGCCCGCCCGCGGCCCGTACCTCAATCGACCAATAGGTCACGCGGGGTACATGGTTCAGGCGCCCAGGCGGGCGTGCACCTTCGCCGCGGCGGCGAGGACCACGACGGCGGCGACGAACGCAGCCACGGCGACGAGCAACGCTCTGGGCTCCCCCGCTGCGCGCCCCCAGGCGATCCACGCCAGTCCCCACGCCATTCCCCACGCGACCGCCCAGCGGCCCCCGAGGCGCTCCGCCAGTAGTCGTCCGACGTACGCGGCCACCGCGAGCACCGCCACGGCCGCCAGCTGGGCGGCATACCCGCCCGGGTCCACGCCGCTGTCCACGAGCGCCGCGGTGACGTTGGCGCACGCGGCGACCGCGACCCAGCCGAGGTAGAGCCCGAAGGTCCCGTCGACGATGACGGACTCCACGGTGCCGTAGGAGCGGATCCGCTCCAGGCGCTGAACCAGCGTGCCGAGGACCGCCACCAGGGCCGCCATGACGACGACGCTCACCCAGATCCAGCCCTGCTGGGTCACGAGCAGCCAGAGGGCGTTGAGGACCATGGATGCCGCGGCCAGCCACCCGATCGCGCGGTGCCGGCGGTCGGTCGCCTGCTCGGGAAGCCACTGCCAGACGGTGTAGGCCGCGAGGCCCAGGTAGATGAGGGTCCAGATCGCGAACGCGGGGCCGGCGGGAGCGAGGAGGGTGGCGTCCGAGGCGAGTGCGCCTCCGCTGGACTCCTCGACCCGAGTGCCGAGCACGCCCACGCCGACGAGCGTGCCGACCACGCACACGACCTCGGCAACCGTGACGCCGACCTGCCGCACGCGGTCAGACGCCTCGACCCGGCGTCGACTGGTCGTGGTCATGGGCCATTCCACCACGGTGCGCACCGGATTCCGGGTCCGCCCGGAGGGGCGGGCGCGACGTCCGGGGTTCTCACAGACAACGGGTCTATCGTTCCGCTGTCAGGACACCAGGTGTGGCCGGGCCGGATCCCCGCGCCCGTCAGGAAAAGGTGGGTATGCGGGACGAGGAGGGGCAGGTCGGCCCCCAGCCCAGCGACGGGCCGACCCTGCGTCGCGCGGAGGTGCGCAACCCGCCTCACGCATACTACCGACGGGTGGCGCTCGGCACGGTTCTGCCCGGGGCGGGACTCCTGGGTACCCGGTGGCGGGTGCTCGGGGGCGTCATGGTCGCCGGTGCCCTGGTCCTCGGCGCCGTAGGACTGGCGCGACTCGTGAGCGGGGGCGTCATGCGCTCGGCGCTGGACCTCGCCGTGCGGCCGGAGACGCTCCAGTGGGTCGCCGTGGGCGTGATGGTCGGCGCCGTCCTGTGGGTCGGCTCCATCGTCCTCACCGCCCAGCAGTCCTGGCCCGGCAGCCGCGGGCGGCGGGGTCTCCAGGTGGGATTCGCCGTCCTCGCCTGCATCCTCGTCGCCGCCCCCTCCGCCCTCGCCGTGCGGTACCTCGACGTGCAGGGTTCGGTCATCGACCAGGTGTTCGCCGAGGACGGGGTCGGCGAGGAGCGGGACCGGGGGCTCGCGGACGCCGAGGCCGAGGATCCCTGGGCAGACGTGGACCGGGTCAACCTGCTCCTCATCGGCTCGGACGCGGGCAAGGGGCGCGAGGGCACGCGCACCGACTCCCTCATGGTGGTGAGCATCAACACCAAGACGGGGGACACCCTCCTCATCGGGATCCCGCGCAACCTCGAGCGGGTGCCGATCCCTGACGACAACCCCCTGTCCACGGTCTGGCCCAACGGCTACGACTGCGGCGACGAGTGCCTGATGAACGGCATCTGGACCCTCGCGGAGAGCAGACCTGACCTCTTCCCCGGCGTCAAGAGCCCCGGGCGCCAGTCGACGATGGACGTCGTCGGCGCCGTCACGGGCCTCGAGATCGACCACTCGGTGGTCATCAACCTCCAGGGCTTCAGCGCCCTGGTCGACGCGATGGGCGGGGTGGAGGTCAACGTCAGGGAGCGGGTGTGCGTCGACTGCTCGCAGCGGGCCAACGGCAGCATCCGCTGGACGAGGGGCACGCGGGAGTGGATCGAGCCGGGGCTGCAGCGCCTCGACGGGAAGCATGCCCTGTGGTACTCGCGGTCCCGGGCCGGGAGCGACGACTTCAGCCGGATGCGCCGGCAGCGCTGCGTGGCCGGGGCCCTCATCCAGCAGGCGGACCCCGTGTCGCTGCTGGCCCGCTACCCCCAGGTGGCGGCCGTCGTCAAGGACAACGTCTCCGTGGACATCCCGAGCTCGCAGCTCCCGGCCTGGGTGGACCTGGTCCTGCGGATCCAGAAGGGCGACTCGATCCGGTCGCTGCCCCTCACGAGCAAGGTGATCAGTCCGGTGCGGCCGGACTTCGAGGAGATCCAGGCCCTGGTCGAGCGGTCCCTGACGCCGAAGGAGCCGACCCCGACCGCGTCCACGCCGGCCGGGCCGACGTCCTCGCCCACCGATTCCCCCTCCGCTGACCCGTCGCCGTCGCCGTCACCGGGCCCGGACGACGCGGCTGCGGAGGAGCTGGCCGCCACCTGCTGAGGAGCGGCGGACCGCTCGGCCGACCTGCCCGGACCTGTCCTCCACCCACCGGCATCGAGGGCAGTACGGTGACGAGGTCCAGGAGGCACCGGAGCGCGAGAGGACGCCTGCATGACGGGGGACGGCGGTACCGCAAGGGGCCGGCGGACCCGGCACGTCGTCGTGATGGGCGTCTCGGGCAGCGGGAAGTCGACGGTGGCCGAGGGCGTGGCGGGGGCCCTGGGCCTGACGTTCGCCGACGCCGACAGCTTCCACCCGCCGGAGAACGTGGCGAAGATGAGCGCCGGCATCCCGCTCGACGACTCCGACCGGTGGCCGTGGCTGCGCTCGCTCGCGGCCTGGATGTCGGCCCAGGCCGACGAGGGCCGCTCGACGGTGATGGCGTGCTCGGCACTGCGGCGGGCCCACCGGGACGTCCTGCGGTCCGGGCCCCCGGGCGTGCAGTTCGTCCACCTCCACGGGCCCGCCGTCCTCATCGCCGAACGGATGTCGTCCCGCGGCGGGCACTTCATGCCGGCCACGCTCCTGGAGTCCCAGATGAGCACGCTGGAGCCGCTCGGTCCCGACGAGAGCGGGGTCGTCCTGGACATCCGCGACGACCCCGCGACCCTGGTGCGGCGGGCGGCGGCATGGCTCCGCGTCCACTGAGACGCCTGCGGATGCCGGGCAGCCACACGGGTGCCCCGGGTCACTGCACCAAAGGGTTCCGCCACCGGAGTTGAGCGGAATAGACTCAACTTCGGCGGGGTTGACCCGACGACCCGTACACCCCTGTCCACGAGGAGCTTCGGATGGACCTCAAGCCCACGACCAAGGTCGCCGAGGCGCTCGCCGTCGCGCAGCGAACGGCCCAGAGCGCCGGGCACCCGGAGATCACCCCGGCCCACCTCGCGCTGGCGCTCGCGGAGCAGGAGGGCACCACGACGCCCGCCCTGCTCGCCGCCGCCGGTACGTCCGCCGAGGGCGTCGCCGCCGCTGCGCGCGCGTCCCTCGCCGGCATGCCGCGCGGCACCGGGTCGTCGGTGGCCACCCCCGGGCTCGGCTCGGCCGCGCTGGCGGTGCTCCAGCACGCCTCGACGCTCATGACCGCGCGCGGTGACTCCTACCTGTCCACGGACGTGCTCCTGCTCGCGCTCCTCGAGAAGAAGGCCGTGCAGGGCGACGCCGCCGCCCTCGAGGCCCAGCTCGAGCACCTGCGCGGCGGAGCCAAGGTCGCCACCGAGGACCCGGAGGCCACGAGCGAGGCGCTCGAGAAGTACGGCACAGACCTCACCCAGGCCGCTCGGGACGGGAAGCTCGACCCGGTCATCGGACGCGACAGCGAGATCCGCCGCGTCGTCCAGGTGCTGAGCCGCCGCACCAAGAACAACCCCGTCCTCATCGGTGACCCGGGTGTCGGCAAGACGGCGGTCGTCGAGGGGCTGGCCCAGCGGGTCGTCGACGGCGACGTCCCCGAGTCCCTGCGGGGCAAGCGGCTCGTCAGCCTCGACCTCGCGGCCATGGTGGCCGGGGCGAAGTACCGTGGCGAGTTCGAGGAGCGGCTCAAGGCCGTCCTCGAGGAGATCAAGAAGTCCGACGGCCAGATCATCACGTTCATCGACGAGCTGCACACCGTCGTGGGAGCCGGCGCGAGCGGCGAGTCCGCCATGGACGCCGGCAACATGCTCAAGCCGATGCTGGCCCGGGGCGAGCTGCGCCTCGTGGGGGCCACGACCCTCGACGAGTTCCGGGAGCACGTCGAGAAGGACCCCGCGCTCGAGCGCCGCTTCCAGCAGGTCTTCGTCGGCGAGCCGAGCGTCGAGGACACCATCGCGATCCTGCGTGGGCTCAAGGAACGCTACGAGGCCCACCACAAGGTCGAGATCGAGGACACCGCCCTGGTCGCCGCCGCCAGCCTGTCCGACCGCTACATCTCCGGTCGCCAGCTGCCCGACAAGGCCATCGACCTCGTCGACGAGGCGGCCTCCCGCCTGCGCATGGAGATCGACTCCAGCCCGGTGGAGATCGACGTGCTGCGCCGAGCGGTCGACCGGCTGCGCATGGAGGAGCTGCACCTGGCGAAGGAGAAGGACGAGGCCTCGGTGGAGCGGCTCGAGAAGCTGCGCGCCGACCTCGCGGAGCGGACCCAGGAGCTCGCAACGCTCACCGCCCGCTGGGAGGCGGAGAAGTCCGGGCTGAACCGGCTCGGTGACCTCAAGGCCCGCCTCGACGACCTCCGGACCCAGTCCGACCGCCTCCAGCGCGAGGGCGACTACGAAGGTGCCTCCCGACTCCTCTACGGTGAGATTCCTTCTCTCGAGGCCGAGCTCGAGGCGGCCCAGCAGGCGGAGTCCGCGACGGCCTCCGCCGACCTCATGGTCAAGGAGCGGGTCGGCGCCGACGACATCGCCGAGGTGATCTCCGCCTGGACCGGCATCCCGACCGGCCGCCTGCTCCAGGGCGAGACCGAGAAGCTGCTCTCGATGGAGTCACTCATCGGTGCCCGTCTGGTCGGCCAGACCGACGCGGTGCGGGCCGTCTCGGATGCCGTCCGCCGCGCCCGTGCCGGCATCTCCGACCCCGACCGGCCGACGGGCTCGTTCCTCTTCCTCGGCCCCACCGGCGTGGGCAAGACCGAGCTCGCGAAGTCGCTCGCCGACTTCCTCTTCGACGACGAGCGGGCCATGGTGCGCATCGACATGAGCGAGTACTCGGAGCGGCACGCGGTGGCCCGCCTCATCGGGGCCCCGCCCGGATACGTGGGCTACGAGGAGGGCGGCCAGCTCACCGAGGCGGTGCGTCGCCGGCCCTACTCGGTCGTGCTGCTCGACGAGGTCGAGAAGGCCCACCCGGAGACGTTCGACATCCTGCTCCAGGTCCTCGACGACGGGCGGCTCACCGACGGCCAGGGGCGGACGGTGGACTTCCGCAACGTCATCCTCGTCATGACGTCGAACCTGGGGTCGCAGTACCTGGTCGACCCCACGCTCGACCCGCACGCGAAGCGGGAGGCGGTCCTGGCCGCGGTGCGCACGGCGTTCAAGCCGGAGTTCCTCAACCGGCTCGACGACGTGGTCGTCTTCGACGCCCTGTCGACCGACGAGCTGAGCCGGATCGTGGACCTCCAGGTGCGGGCGCTCTCGGCCCGACTGAGCGAGCGCCGCATCACCCTCGACGTCACGGATGCCGCCCGCGCCTGGCTGGCCGAACAGGGCTACGACCCCGCCTACGGCGCACGACCCCTCCGCCGCCTCGTCCAGCGCGAGATCGGGGACCGGCTCGCCACGGCGCTGCTCGCGGGCGACGTGCGCGACGGCGACGCGGTGACCGTCGACCTCGGGGAGGCCGGGCTCCTCCTGCGCTGAGCCGCCCGAGGCTCGGAGCGCCGCGGCGTCACCGGTGCTGCGCGGAACGTCGGAGCCCGGACGGCCTGTTCGACGGGCCGGTTAGGGTGGCCGCCATGCCCCGCCCCTCCGCCGCGCTCGCCGTGGCCACCGCCGTCGCGGTACTCGCTCTCGGTGGGTGCTCGGAGGATGCTGCCGCTCCGCCGGAGCAGTCTCCCGCCGAGCAGCTCGCGGCGGCGAAGGCCACGTTCGACGCTGCCGGGACGGTGAAGCTCGACCTCTCCAGCCGCGACGTCCCGCCTCGGGAGAACGGCGTGACCGCCGCCGAGGGAGCGGGGCTCATCAGCGCGACCGAGCCGGCGTTCTCCGGAACGATCACCGGGACGATCGAGGGGGTGGCCGGCACCATCGACGTCATCGCCATCGGCGAGACGACCTACCTGAAGTTCTTCACGCCGGACTACGAGGAGACCGACCTCGACACGCTCGGAGCGCCGAACCCGGCGCTCTTCTTCGACCCGGCGAAGGGCATCTCGGCCCTGCTGACGCAGACCCTCGACCCCGTGGAGGCCGGGCGGACGCGGGCCGGGTCGGAGGTCCTCGACCGTATCGACGGCACCCTGCCGGGCGCTCCGATCGAGGACCTGTTCAGCCTCGGTGACGGCACGGGCACGTTCGCCGTGAGCTACGGCCTGACGAGCGCGGGGGAGCTGCGCACCGCCACCCTCACGGGTCCCTTCTTCCCCGGGGTCGAGGCGACCTACCTGCTGGACCTCACCGACTACGGTTCGCCCGTTGAGATCACCCGCCCCTAGGGCGCTGCTCACGACGGCCGCGGTCGCCGTCTCGCTGGCCGCCGCGGACACCTACGTCGTCGTGCTGGCGCTCACGGACATGATGCGCGGCGTCGGCGTGGGAATCGACTCGCTCCAGCGGGCGACACCGATCATCTCCGGCTTCCTCCTCGGCTACGTCGCCGTCCTCCCGCTCATCGGGCGGGTCGCCGACCTCGTCGACCGCCAACGGGTGCTCCTCGCGTGCCTCGTCGTGTTCGTCGTCGGGTCGGCCGTCACGGCGCTCGCGGTGGAGCTGCCCGTCCTCGTCGCCGGCCGCGTCGTCCAGGGCGTCGGTGGGGGAGGGCTGGTCCCGGCGACCCTGGCGATCGTCGCGCAGCTGTGGCCACCCGACCGGCGCGGCGTTCCCCTCGGCGTCGTCGGGGCGGTGCAGGAGCTGGGGTCGGTCCTCGGACCCGTGCTGGGCGCGCTCGTCCTCGTCGTCGCGGACTGGCGCGCCATCTTCTGGATCAACGCCGCGCTGGGGACCCTGCTCGCCGCCTCCGTCGTCGTGACCGGGGGCAGCAGGGTGCCCACGCCCCGCCCCCTCGTGACGGTGCTCGCGGTCGCTGCCGTCGTCGCGGGAGGGCTGGCGTTGGCCGCTCCGGAGTCGCTCGTGACGAGCGTCTCGCTGGGCGTACCGTTCGTGCCGATCGGGGATGCGACGTCGCGGCTGGCCACGCCGATCGGGCTGGTGGCCGGCGTGCTCATGCTCGCCCTCCTGGCCGCCGGTGGTCGTGGCGCCCGGGACCTCCTCCGGCGCGCGGACCTGCTGGGCGCGCTCCTGCTCGGTGGTGCGCTGGGCTGCGTCGTCCTGACCTTCGCCGCCGCCGAGCCGGAGACCGAGGTGGTCGGTCCACTGGGCTTCGCACTGCTGCCCGTAGCCGCCGTGTTCGCCGTCGCGTATACCGTTCACCACCGACGGTCGCCGTCACCACTGGTGCCCCGCGGGCTCGTGCGGGGGCGCCTGGTCTGGGCGCTCGTCGTGTCACTCCTCGTGGGGGTCGCGCTCGTGGCGATCATCGTCGACGTGCCGCTGCTGGCCCGGCTGGTGCACACCTCGAGCCAGACCGAGGCGGCGCTCGTGCTCGTGCGCTTCCTCGTCGCGGTTCCGTTCGGTGCCCTCGCCGGTGGGTGGGCCCTGCGCCGGCTTGGCAACGGGGTGGTGTCGGCACTCGGGCTCGCCCTCGTCGCCGTGGGCCTGTCGGTCATGACGACCTGGGGTCAGGGCTCGCTCGACCAGGCGTCCGCGACGGTCGTGCTGGCCACCACCGGGCTCGGCATCGGGCTGACCCTCGCCCCGGTCAACGACGCCGCCCTCGCGCAGGCCTCGCACGACCAGCACGGAACGGCGTCCGCGCTGGTCGTCGTGGCCAGGATGGTCGGGATGGTCGTCGGGGTGGCTCTCCTCACGGCCATCGGCCTGCACCAGTACTACGGCGCCGTCGCGGCCCTGCCCGACCCGACCGACACCGACGCGCTCAAGGACGCTGCCGTGGTCCAGGTCGCCTGGGTCTTCCGGGGTGCGGCCGTGGCCGCGGCTCTCGGCGCCGCGGCCTCACTTGCCCTGGGGCTTCGGCGTCGACCTGCGGTCTCGGAGCCGCCGCCGACCTCGGGTTCTGACCGCCACGTCGCCGGACGGCACTAGCCTTGGCGCCATGGCGACGACCGCGGACCTGCTCCTCGACGGCCTGGGTCGGGTCAGGGAGACGGTGCACGACGTGCTCGACGCCACTCCTGCGGACCTGCTGGCACGGCCACCGGCCGAGGGGGCGAACACCATCGCCTGGCTCGTGTGGCACCTGAGCCGCATCCTCGACGACCACGTGTCGAAGGCCTTCGGCCTGGAGCAGGTGTGGGCCTCCGCGGGCTGGTACGAGGCGTTCGCCCTTCCCTTCCCGCGGGCCGCCCACGGCTACGGGCACACCGTCCAGGACGTCCTCGCGGTGCAGGTCCCGGCCCACGACCTGCGCGGGTACCACGACGCCGCGCAGGAGGCCGCGGCGACGGCGATCCGGGGCGTCACCGATGTCGACCTCGACCGCGTCGTCGACGAGCACTGGGACCCCCCGGTCACGCTCGCCGTCCGGCTGGTCAGCGTCGTCAACGACTGCACCCAGCACGCCGGCCAGGCGGCCTACGCCCAGGGCATGCTCACCCGCTGACCGGCTGCCGCCCGCCACCGGGCGGCGCGGCGGCATCCGCTCAGCCGTCGAGCTCCACGACGACGGGCGCATGGTCGCTGGCGCCGGCTCCCTTGCGCTCCTCGCGGTCGATGACCGCCCCGGCCACGCGGGCCGCGAGGGCCGGCGAGCCGAGGATGAAGTCGATGCGCATCCCCCGCCTCTTCGGGAAGGCAAGGCGCTGGTAGTCCCAGTAGGTGTAGACCCCCGGCCCGGGCGCGTGCGGCCGCACGACGTCGACGAAACCGGCATCCGAGAAGGCGTGGAAGGCCGCCCGCTCCGGCGGGGAGACGTGGCTCTTGTCGAGGTAGTACTCCATCGACCAGACGTCCTCGTCGAACGGGGCGATGTTCCAGTCGCCGCACAGCGCGACCGGTGTGTTCCCGGCCGCCCAGCCCTGCGCCTGCGTCTTGAGCTCGGTGAGCCACTGCAGCTTGTATGCCATGTGCGGGTCGCCGACGGCGCGTCCGTTGGGCGCGTAGAGCGACCACATCCGGATGCCGCCGCACGTCGCCCCGATCGACCGCGCCTCGGCCGCAAGCGGCTCGCCCCACCCGGGGTCGCCACTGAAACCCACCTGGACGTCGTCGAGACCGACGCGCGAGAGGATCGCGACCCCGTTCCACTGGTTCGTCCCGTGGTGGGCGACCTCGTAGCCCAGGGCGCGGAGGCGGTCGTAGGGGAACTGCTCGTCCTTGGCCTTGGTCTCCTGCATGGCGAGGACGTCGACGTCGGAGCGCTGGAGCCACGACTCCACCCGGTCGATCCGTGAGCGGATGGAGTTGACGTTCCAGGTGGCGATGCGCACCACGTCACCCTATCCAGCGGGATGCCGGCCGCCCCGGGTCGCGCGAGCGGCATACAGTGCTCGGACCATGAGCACCGCACTGGTCACCGGGGCGTCGGCCGGCATAGGCCGCGCGTTCGCCGAGCGGCTGGCGCGCAACGGCACGGACCTCGTGCTCGTCGCCCGGGACCGGGCGCGGCTGGAGGAGCTCGCCCGGGGGCTGCGGGGGCAGCACGGGGTGGCCGTCGAGGTGCTCGTCGCCGACCTGGCGGACCGGGACGCGACCGGCCTGGTGTGCGACCGCCTCGCTGACAGGAACCGGCCCGTCGACCTGCTCGTGAACAACGCGGGCCTCGGGCTGCGGCGCTCCTTCCTGGACAACGACCTGGCTGCCGAGGAGGCTGCGCTCGACGTCATGGTCCGGGCCGTGCTGCTGCTGTGCCACGCGGCGGGGGTGGCGATGCGCGAGCGCGGCCGTGGGGCCATCGTGAACGTCTCGTCCGTGGCGTCGTTCATCGCCAACGGGAGCTACTCGGCCGAGAAGGCGTTCGTCACGGTGTTCTCCGAAGGGCTGGCCGGCGAGCTCGCCGGCACGGGCGTCACGGTCACGGCGCTGTGCCCGGGACTCACCCGCACCGAGTTCCACCAGAGGGCGCGGATGCAGGTGTCGGCCCTGCCGGGAGGGCTGTGGCTCGACGCCGACGACGTCGTGGACCAAGCGCTGGCCGACGCGGCCGCCGGCAAGGTCATCTCCGTGCCAGGGGCGCAGTGGAAGGTGCTGACGGCCCTGGTGCGCGCCCTGCCGCGGCCGCTGGTCCGTGGGGGCGCCGTGCGGGCCCTGAACCGCTACCGCCGGCGGGGCTGACGGCACCGCGCCCGCGCCCCCTGGGGCGCCCGGCTTCCGCAGGGCGGTGCCCGGGCCTACCATCGACGGGTGGGTCCGGGTCCCGAGCCGGAGGTGCTCCGCGAGTACCGACATCTCTTGCGCACCGCCTCCGCCGACTGGCAGGAGACGGCGCACCGGCACGCGCTCTGGTCGCTGACGCCGAGCCTGCGCGAGCGGGTGCTGGCGGAGGGGCGGCGCCTGCTCCTCACCGGCTACCGCGTCGGGGCCGACGACGTACACGCTGTCGCCCGGCTCCTCGTGCTCGCCGAGCGGCGGCGGCCGCGCACCATCCTCGACGGGATGCCGGCCGACCTCGTGGTCGAGCTCGCCGCGGCGGTCGTGGCGAGCCCCGCGGGGCGGCTGCTCCGCGCCGGCATCGACGTCTGGGAGGACGTCGAGCCGCCGCCCCCGCCCGAGCCGGCGCCCGAGCCGGACTACCACCAGCGATGGCACGAACAGCGGGCAACCCCCGGCATGGCGGGCGAGGTGGAGGCCTTCCTCCCCGGCGCGCGCCGTCGCTACCAGCACCGCCGACGCTGACCCGCGCGCACGGCATACGGTGGGCTGGTGCCCGACATCACCGCCGACCGTGCCCGACTCCTCGAGATCATCCGCGCGAAGGCGGTGGTGCACGGCCGCGTGACCCTCTCCTCCGGCCGCGAGGCCGACTACTACGTCGACCTGCGCCGCATCACCCTCGACGGCGAGGCCGCCCCGCTGGTCGGGCGGGTGATGCTCGACCTCACTGCCGACCTCGACTACGACGCCGTCGGGGGGCTCACCTTGGGGGCGGACCCGGTCGCGACGGCCATGCTGCACGCGCGCGCCGAGACCGGGCCGCGGCTGGACGCGTTCGTGGTGCGCAAGGCCGGTAAGGCCCACGGGCTGCAGCAGCGCATCGAGGGCCCGTCGATCGAGGGGCGGCGGGTGCTCGTCGTGGAGGACACGTCGACCACCGGTGCGTCGCCGCTCGAGGCCGCTCAGGCAGCGCAGGAGGCCGGGGCGACGGTCGTGGCGGTCGCGACCATCGCCGACCGGGAGACCGGTGCGGCGGAGCGCTTCGCCGACGCCGGCCTGGAGTATCGGCACGCCTACGGCCTCGCCGACCTCGGGCTCGGATGACGGACGGGGCAGCACTCCATCGCCGCCTCGCGGCCTCGCCACCGGGCGGTCAGGTCGACGGCGAGGAGCGGCTCCCGGTGAGCCCCTGACGTGGACCCGGGTGGAGCCCTAGTATTCGCGCGAGACCTACGAGCGAGGAGACCCCGGATGACCATCGCGATCGTCGTCGTTCTCGTCCTGCTCGTCGCGGTCGTCGGCTGGGCGGTGGTGACCTACAACGGCCTCATCCGGCTGCGCAACCTGGTCCAGGAGGCCTGGCGCCAGATCGACGTCGAGCTGACCCGCAGGCACGACCTGATCGGCAACCTCGTCGAGACGGTCAAGGGCTACGCCGCCCACGAGCGGGGCACCCTCGAGGACGTCGTCGCGGCCCGTTCGGCCGCCATGGCGCCCGGCCAGTCCCCCGCCCAGCAGGCCGAGAGCGAGAACATGCTCAGCCAGGCCCTCGGCCGCCTGCTCGCCATCGTCGAGGCCTACCCCGACCTCAAGGCCAACGAGAACTTCATGGCCCTCCAGGACGAGCTGACCTCCACCGAGGACCGGATCGCCTCGGCCCGCCGGTACTACAACGCCACGGTTCGCGACCTCAACACCAAGGTGGAGACGGTGCCGAGCAACATCGTCGCCGGGCTGTTCAGCATCGGGCGGGAGGAGTACTTCGAGGCCGTCGGCGAGCAGCGGGAGGCGCCCCGTGTCGACTTCGGCCAGCGCGACGCCGTCATCCCCCCACCCACGTCGTACGCCGCCGGCCCGTCCGCCACCGGCGTGGCTCCTGCGGTCCCCCCCGCGGCACCTCCCGGCCAGGCACCCGTCGCTCCTTCCGCATCCGCACCCCCGACCCCGCCGTCGGCGTCCCCCGAAACCACCACGCCACCCGCCTGACAGGGTTCACGCAACCTCTGCTAGCAGACCTTGGGCAAGGAACCACAGGGTGCACCATGTGGACCGGACCGCAACCTCTGCTAGCAGAGGTTGCGGGCTCGGGCGGCTGACGACGGGCGGCCGCGCGAGGCGAGAAGTCGGGCTGGATGCCGCGGTCCCTGGGACCGGCGTCAGAGGGTGCCGTCGCGCACGTCGTCGACGACCTCGTCGATCTCCCGGATGGCGGTCTTCGTGGCGCTCCGGTGCCGCACGAACTCGACGACCATGGGGAGCACGGAGAACGCGACGATGACCAGCACGGCAGCCTCGAGGTTGTCGTGGATGACCTCCACGCCGCCGAGGAAGTAGCCGAGCAGCGTGATGCCGGTGGCCCACAGGACCGCACCCACCGCGCTCCACACGAAGAAGTGGCGCCGGTCCATCCGGCTCACCCCGGCGACGACCGTGATGAAGGTGCGCACGATCGGCACGAAGCGCCCGATGACCAGGGCCTTCGCGCCGTGCTTCTCGAAGAAGTCGTGGGTCTGGTCGAAGTACTTCTTCTTGATGAAGCGCCCGTTGCGCTCGTAGAGCGGCGCCCCGATGAAGCGGCCGATCTCGTAGCCGGTGACGTTTCCGAGGAAGGCCGCGATGCTCAGGATGACGCAGGCCACGACGATGTTGATGTCGATGTCGCCGCGGGCGATGAACAGGCCGATCGCGAAGAGCAGCGAGTCGCCGGGAAGGATGGGAAACAGCAGGCCGCACTCGATGAAGACGATGGCGACACCGACCCAGAAGAACTGGGAGCCGAAGCGGTCGAGGAGCCACTGCGGGTCCATCCAGTCCGGGCCGAGTGCGTGCATCACACGCGCAAGGGTATGCCGGGAGCCCGCCTCGGGCGGAACGCGCCGGTGCTCCGGGCCGGGCGGAACGTACCCTCGGGCCGTGGAGCAGGAACGTGAGGTGGGGGTCGGCCCGTGGGACGGGCCGTGGCCGGAGGGTGCCCACTGGGACCCGGAGCTGCTCCGGCACGGCGACCGTCGCAACGTCGTCGACCGCTACCGCTACTGGCGGATGGATGCCGTCGTCGCAGACCTCGACGCACGTCGCCACCCCGTGCACGTCGCCATCGAGAACTGGGGCCACGACAGCAACATCGGCTCGGTCGTGCGTACCGCCAACGCGTTCAACGTGGCCGCCTTCCACATCGTCGGCCGACGCCGCTGGAACCGGCGCGGGGCGATGGTCACCGACCGGTACCAGCACGAGCACCACCATGGCAGCGCCGCGGACCTCGCCGCATGGGCTGCGGCCGCGCGCGGGGGCCGCGGCATCCCGCTCGTCGGGATCGACAACGTGCCGGGGTCCCGGCCGCTGGAGACCTACGACCTGCCCCGCGAGTGCGTTCTCGTCCTCGGCCAGGAGGGGCCCGGCCTGACCGAGGAGATGCTGGCCGTCTGCCCGGTGGTGCTGCACGTCGAGCAGTTCGGGTCGACACGCTCGATCAACGCCGGGGCGGCCGGAGCGATCGCGATGCACGCGTGGGTCCGCCGGCACGTCTTCGGCCAGAAAGTCCGGTAGACCTGTCGAATCCGGGTCGGCCCATGCGTCACCGTCGTGAGGTCGTAGCGAGCGGCCCGGAACGGAAAGGACGCGCCATGACGACCTACGTCATCCTCCTGCCCGGCGACGAGGACTCCTGGGAGGCCGCGACGCCCGAGCACCGTGCCACCGTGTACGCCGAGCACGAGCGGTTCTCGCGCACCCTGGAGCAGCGTGGCCACGCGGTGGTCGGAGGTGCCGAGCTCGCCCACGCCCGCGAGGCCCTCGTCGTCCGCGGCGGTGACGACGGGCCGGTCGTCACCGCCGGACCGTACGCCGAGGGGGCCGAGCAGCTCAGCGGCTTCTACATCGTGGAGTCCGATGACCTGGAGGACCTCGCCCAGGTGTGCGGGATCCTGGCCACGGGCGGCGACTGCGTCGAGATCCGCCGTGCCATGACCGACGAGGACCGCGCCTGAGCCCTCACCTCGTCCCGCACTCCGCGCACGATCGTGGAGGGCGAGGCCGTACGCCTCGTGCCGGTCCCAGTGCCCGGCCCTCTCCGTCCCTCACGGTGCTCAGGCCCAGGTGGCAACGCTGGCCCTTGGGCCCTGGTCGAGCATGAGTACGACGACGCAGGGACCAGCGGGCGGAGGAACCGCTGCGGCGGAGGTAACCCTGCTGCGGCGGAGGCGGTCGATGCCGTGGAATGGCGTCATGACCGCCGACGCGCTGCTCCAGCTCTTCCACGCCGAGGTGCGCCTCGCGGACCGCGATGCCGCTCCGGGGTTCGTCGTCGACCACGACGGGCCCGTGCACCGCACGTACCCGCCCGACCCGGCCGACCACGGCGCCATGATCGAGAACCCGGAGGGACTCGGCGACGACCCCGAGACGTGGGTCCGGCGGCAGGCTGACTTCTTCGTCGGTCGGGGGCAGCGCGTCGAGTGGAAGACCTACGACTACGACGAGCCGGCCGACCTTCCCGCGCGGCTCGAGCACGCCGGATTCGTTCCCGAGGACGACGAGGTCGTGCTCCTCGGCCGGTGCGCCGACCTCGTGCACGACGTGACCCTTCCTGACACCGTGCGGATGCGCGACATCGAGACCGACGAGGACTGGTCGCGGGTGCGCACGATGGTGGACGCGGTGTGGGGCAGCGACTCGTCGTGGGTGAACGACAGCCTGCGCGCCGAGCAGCGCGCCCGGCCCGACCTCATGACGGCCACGGTGGTCGAGGACGCCGGAACCGGTGCCGTCCTGTCGTACGCCGTGCTGCGCCTCACCGAGGGCAGCCCCTTCGCCGGGCTCTGGGGCGGGTCGACGTTGCCCGAGTGGCGGGGCCGGGGGCTGTACCGCGCCCTGGTCAGCCACCGGGCACGGGCCGCGATCGAGCGGGGCATCCCCTACGCGCGCGTCGACACGACACCGGCCTCCCGGCCCATCCTCGTGGGCCTGGGTATGCACGCCGTCTGCACCACCCGACCGTGGATCCTGGACCCCTCGGCGGCCTCTGACGTGGGGTAGCGGACACGGCGTGTGCCCGTCCGACCATCCGTGGAAGGATCGGAGGGTACGGCACACCACAAACCCGCCGAGGAGATCACCGTGCCCATCGCAACTCCCGAGGTCTACGCCGACATGCTCGACCGGGCCAAGAACGGCTCGTTCGCGTACCCCGCCATCAACATCACCAGCAGCCAGACCGTGACGGCCGCCATCCGTGGCTTCGCCGAGGCCGGGTCCGACGGCATCATCCAGGTGTCCACGGGGGGCGCCGAGTACGCATCGGGCTCGACGGTCAAGGACATGGTGACGGGCTCCCTCGCGCTGGCGGCCTATGCCCAGGAGGTCGCGAAGAACTACCCCGTCAACATCGCGCTGCACACCGACCACTGCCCCAAAGGAAAGCTCGACGGGTTCGTGCGTCCGCTCATCGCCGCCTCGACCGAGCGTGTGAACGCCGGCGGCCTGCCCTACTTCCAGAGCCACATGTGGGACGGCTCGGCCGTGCCGCTCGAGGAGAACCTCCAGATCGCGCAGGAGCTGCTCGAGCTCTGCCAGGCCGCCCGGATCATCCTCGAGGTCGAGATCGGAGTCGTCGGCGGTGAGGAGGACGGCGTCGAGGGCAGGATCGACGACAAGCTGTACTCGACGCCCGAGGACGCGATCGCCACCGCCCGCGCGCTGGGCACGGGGGAGAAGGGCTACTACATGACGGCCCTGACCTTCGGCAACGTCCACGGCGTCTACAAGCCGGGGAACGTCAAGCTGCGGCCGGAGATCCTCAAGGCCGCGCAGGATGCCGTGCACACCGAGCTCGGGACCGACGACGAGAAGCCGTTCCACCTCGTGTTCCACGGCGGCTCCGGCTCGCTCCCGGAGGAGATCGCGGCGGCCGTCGACTACGGCGTCGTCAAGATGAACGTCGACACCGACACCCAGTACGCCTTCACCCGCCCGGTCGCGGACTGGATGCTGCGCCACTACGACGGCGTGCTCAAGGTCGACGGCGAGGTGGGCAACAAGAAGCAGTACGACCCGCGGGCCTGGGGCAAGGAGGCCGAGGCCGCGATGGCGGCACGCGTCGCCGAGGCCTGCGAGAACCTGCGCTCCGCGGGAACCCACCCTGCCTGAGCGACCTTCCCGCCCCATGCCGGAAGGCTCACCTCCGCAGGGGATCGGTTCCCCTGCGCCTGACGTTCTTCCGCATGCGGCGGGAGACGACCGAGGAACCCCCTGTCGCACCTGAGAGGCACCAGCTCGTGAGCTCAGACCTGCTCGGCATCCCGCCGACCCACCTCCCCGAGGACCCTGCGGCCCGCCTCCTCGACGACGGGGCGGCCGCCGACACCGTGGCCGCCGGCCACCCGTCCTCCTCGCTGGCGTGGGCCGTCCTCGCCGAGGACGCACTCGAGGACGGACAGGCCGTCCAGGCGTACGCGTACGCCCGCACCGGCTACCACCGCGGCCTCGACGCGCTGCGCCGCTCGGGCTGGCGCGGGCAGGGCCCCATCCCCTGGGAGCACCAGCCGAACCGCGGGTTCCTGCGGGCGCTGGCGGCGCTCTCGCGGGCGGCTGCCGCGATCGGCGAGGACGATGAGCGGTACCGGTGCGAGGAGTTCCTGCGCGCCGCCAGTGCCAGCGGCGCCCGCGAGCTGGGTCTCTGACCGGTCCCGCGCCCACGAGCCGGGTCACCGACCATCCGGCCCCGGGACATCGGCGGGACCCGCGCGAGGGGCCCGGGCAGCGCTCGGGCCCCGCGTCGGCAGCCGATCCGGATGCCGGCGGGTCGGCAGCGCCGCCCTCTCGGTAGGAGGCCGCCTGCCCGCGATCCCAGGGGGAACCTCGGCTGTCGGCCCATCGTCCCGCCCACGACACCCGTGGTGCGACACTTGTGTGCCACTGGCACCAAGGGGCCACCGCGCGACGAGAGGAGGTGAGCCCGCATGGAGGAGCCCACGGCATCCGACGGCGGTGCCCTGCTCGTGCTCGAGGAGCACCTCCGGCGCGAGCTGCGGCGCATCGACGAACGACGCAGCGAGCTCGACGCCTCCCGCCAGCTGCTGGCCCGCCTCACGAGCCGTGCGCTGGGGGCGCATGAGCCGGTGCTCGAGCCGATCGCGGACGCCCTCGCCCCGTCCGTCGTGAGCCGGCTGCTCACCGAGACCACGGGTCTGCTCCGCAACTACGTCCTCACCGTCGCCGAGGGACCGGCGCTCGACGATGCCACGATGCGCGCGAACGAGGAGCGGATCCGCCGGGGCGACGACCAGTGGGCGATCTACCCGGCGAGCGCGCTGTCCACGCCCCAGGGACAGCGCTGGATGTCGGGCTGGGCCGACGTCGGGGAGGTGCAGCGCGTCCTGCCCACCACCGAGACGGAGTTCGCCGTGTTCGGCGACACCGCGGTCGTCGCGTTCGCCGGCTGGGCCGACCCGTCCCGGGGGTATGCCGTCATCCGCGACCCGCTCGTGGTGCGGCTCTACACGGCCTTCTTCGACCTGTCCTGGCGACACGCGGTGCCTGCTCCAGCGGTCGGCCGGGACGGTGGCGGCGACCCGAAGCTCGTCGAGCTGCTCGAGCTCGGCCTCAAGGACGAGGCGATCGCGAGGTACCTGGGGGTGAGCCTGCGCACCGTTCGACGGCGGGTCGCCCACCTCATGGCGAGCCACGGCGTGGAGACCCGCTTCCAGCTCGGCTGGGCCGTCGCGAGGCGCCCCGGGGTGATCGGCAACCCACGGTAGGGTGAGGTGGACGAGGCCCCGGCGCGTACCGCGAGGGGCCTTCGGTGCGTCGAGGCAGCAGTGCCCGGCGAACGTGCGGAAGGAGCCCGGATGCCGGCGATCGTGCTGGTCGGAGCCCAGTGGGGCGACGAGGGCAAGGGCAAGGCAACCGACCTCATGGGCGGCGACGTCGACTACGTCGTCAAGTTCAACGGGGGCAACAACGCCGGCCACACCGTCGTCATCGAGGCCCCCGACGGCGCGCGCGAGAAGTACGCCCTGCACCTGCTGCCCTCCGGCATCCTCACGCCGTCGGTCACCCCCGTCATCGGAAACGGCGTGGTGGTCGACCTCGAGGTCCTCTTCGAGGAGATCGACGGGCTGGAGGCCCGAGGGGTCGACACCTCGCGGCTCGTCGTGTCGGCCAGCGCGCACGTCATCGCCCCCTACAACCGGACCCTCGACAAGGTCACCGAGCGCTTCCTCGGCGCCCGCCGCATCGGCACCACCGGCCGCGGTATCGGGCCCACCTACGCCGACAAGATGAACCGGGTCGGGATCCGGGTGCAGGACCTGTTCGACGAGGGGATCCTGCGGCAGAAGGTGGAGGCCGCCCTGGCGTTCAAGAACCAGGTGCTCGTCAAGATCTACAACACCCGCGACGTCGACGCCGACCGGGTGGTGGAGGAGCTGCTCGGGTATGCCGAGCGGCTGCGGCCGATGGTGCGTGACACCTCCCTGGTGCTCGAACAGGCGCTGGATGCCGGTGCGAACGTGCTGCTGGAGGCCGGCCAGGCCACGCTGCTCGACGTCGACCACGGCACGTACCCGTTCGTGACGTCGTCGTCCGCCACAGCCGGCGGTGCGTGTACCGGGTCGGGGATCCCGCCGACCCGGGTCTCACGGGTGATCGCGATCCTCAAGGCCTACACGACGCGGGTCGGCGAGGGGCCCTTCCCCACGGAGCTGTTCGACGACGACGGGGAGACCCTGCGCAGCGTCGGCGCCGAGTACGGAACCACAACCGGCCGCCCCCGCCGGTGTGGGTGGATGGACACCGTCATCGGGCGCTACGCCAAGCGGGTCAACGGGGTGACCGACTTCGTGGTCACCAAGCTCGACGTGCTGACCGGCTTCGAGAAGGTGCCGGTGTGCGTGGCCTACGAGGTCGACGGCGTCCGGCACGACGAGATGCCGGTGAACCAGAGCGACTTCCACCATGCCGAGCCCGTCTACGAGCTGCTCGAGGGGTGGGTCGAGGACATCTCGGGATGCCGTGAGTTCTCCGACCTCCCGGCGGCGGCGCAGGCCTATGTCGTGCGTGTCGAGGAGCTCATCGGCGCCCGGGTCTCGGCGATCGGGGTGGGCCCGGGCCGGCACGAGATCATCTCGCGCCACCCTCTGCTGGACTGACCGCACCCCTCCCGGACCGACTCAGTGGTGAGTCGTCACCGGGGTGCCGATCGGCGCGAAGTCGTAGACCCACTTCGCCACCGGCACCGGCAGGTTGACGCAGCCGTGCGAGCCCTGCGCCCCGGCGTAGCCGAACGAGGACCGCCACGGTGCTCCGTGCAGCGCGTAGCCCCTGTGGAAGTACGAGATGTACGGCACGTCGGGGGTCTCGTAGTTCGTGCCGTCGGCGTTGCTGCCGCGCATCGTCTGTGACTGCAGCTTCAGGTAGACCTTGAAGGTGCCGACCACCGTGGGCTTCAGATCCGAGCCGTTGACCATGTTGATAGGCCCGTACACGGCCTTGGCACCGACGTAGGCGGTCATCGTGTGCCGGCTGAGGTTGACGTCGATCCACTTCTCGCCCTCGGTGGCCTGGTAGGCGAGGTTCTCGGCGCCCCGGGCGACCTTGCGTTCGGTCCACTTCGGGGGCGTCCTGTCGAACTCGAACGCACCGGAGTAGTCGTTGCCTTCGAGCAGCGCCTTCACTGCATCCGTGGCGACCTGGCGGCCGTTGGCCACCGTGGCCCCGCCGCGGGCCTCGGTGACCACCGCGAGCACGGCGCCGGAGGCGCTGACGTTGCGCTTCCCCCGACGCGGGGTGACCTCGACGCTCTCGGCCACGTCGTCGACCCAGGCCTGCACCTTCCCTGCGTCGAGGGTGGGGCTGCCGAGGGCGCCGTCTGTGGTCGGGATCCGCACCCATGAGGCCCGCGTCCTCCTGGATGCCGTGTGCCTCTCCTCGCCGTCTGACACCGTCAGGGTGCGCTCGACAAGGGCGTTCGCCTGGCTGGCGACCTTCTCGGCGTCGGCCGTCGTGACAGCGGGGACGGCATCCACGTACTCCAGCGTGGCCGTCGCCGACGACAGGTCACGTGCGGCCACCGCCACGACGTCCTGGAAGCTCCCGGGTGAGACGGTGCGGCCGGTCACCGCGGGGGTGACCACGAAGGACTTCTTGTCGGCGGCGAGCTTCACGCCGGCGGGGCGGCCCGCCTGCCCCACCTGGTCGACCAGGGCGGTGGTGAACGCAGCGTTCTTGGCAGCGTCGGCGACCACCACGGCGTCCACGTCGCGTGAGGAGGAGAGCAGAGACCTCGCGTACGACGACCATGACGCGTGGGGTGCGAACACCGCATCGACCGTGGCGTCGACGTCGACCGAGTAGCCGAGGTCGGCAAGTCGCTCGGTGCGGGTCACCGCGCCGGTGTCGAGGGTGACCGTCACGGCGTCGGCGCGCTGCTGCACGGCGGCGGCGACCTCTGCACGGGTCAACCCGGCCACCGAGGCACCGCTCAGGGTGCTTCCGGGCAGGGCCCGGTCCTGGAAGTGGGCCGCGTACGCCGTTCCGGCGCCACCGAGCAGCATCGCCACGGCCGTGCCGCCGGCGAGCAGCACCTCTCTCCGCGTCCTCATGCTGTTCCGGTCTACCTCTCGTGCACAGTTTCCGCGCCCCGCGGGGGCCCATCGGGGTCAATCATGAGGTATGGCGGCGCACGGAGCCACAATCGTCCACGTGAGACGGCGCGTCAGGCAGCCGGCGTGGGGACCCGTCAGGCGGGGCGGAGCACGTGCATCCGGTGCGCCGCACGGGTGAGGACGACGTAGAGCACGCGCACCCCGCCTGGTGACTCCCCGGCGATCGCGTCGGGATCCACGACGACCGTCGCGTCCCACTCCAGGCCCTTGGTCGAGAGCGGGTCGAGCAGCTGTACCCGACCGTCCGCGGTCTCCGAGAGCCCGACGAGGTGGTCCCGCCAGCGCCGAGGGGTGATGACCGCGATGGAGCCCTCGACCTCTCCCAGCAGCTGGTCGACGGCATCCGTGGTGGCAGACACGAGAGACCCCTCCACGAGGCGGTCGACCGGGTCGACACCCGTCTCCCGCACGGCGACCGGGATGTCGGCGTCCGGGACGAGTGGGAGGATGACGCCCCGGGCGTGGTCGAAGATCTCGCGCGCATTGCGGTAGTTGGTGTCCATGTGGAAGCCGCGCCGCTCCTGCCCCGTGAACGCCTCGTCACGGGCCCGCGCCGACTCCGCGAGGTCCGACCAGGACGACTGCGCCGCGTCGCCGACGACGGTCCACGACGCGGACCGGCCACGGCGCGCGAGCATGCGCCACTGCATCGGCGAGAGGTCCTGCGCCTCGTCGACGAGAACGTGGGCATAGGTCGACGGACGCTCGATCCGCCCGGACATGAGCCGGTCGCCCGGGTCCGTGGGCGTGACGACGCTCACGTGCGGTTCGGCGGCCACCCGGCGGTCGGCACCGGCGCGCACGTCGACGACACCCCACGCGGAGAGGTCGTCGAGCTCCTCGATGTCGTAGAACCCGACGTCCTCCCGTTCGCTCGCCTGCACCGGGCCGAGCCGGGCGACGAGGTCGTCGACCAGCGCGGCATCCGAGACCGACCAGGTGCCGAGCTCCCGGGCCTCCCGGTAGGAGTACGCCAGCGCGGCTCCCTCCTCGTGGTCGAGGACCCCGCGTGACACGGCGTAGACGTGCTCGGTGTCGGCCAGACCGAGGAGGAGCTCGCGCGCGTCGAGCTGCCGCCACCAGGAGGCCATGAACTCGTCGACGTCACGGGAGGCGTCGAAGGCGTCGAGGAACGCCTCGCGCTCGCCCTGCCGCACCGACCGCCAGGCGGCCTCGGCAAGTGCGGAGCGCGCGGCATCCGTCGCGAGGTTGTGCTGGTGCCCGCGCAGCACCTCGGAGCGGACCCGCCGCAGCGTGTGCTCGTCGAGGCGAACCGCGTGGCCCCCGACGAACGCCCGGAACACCGTCGGAGCCCCGGCCGGGGGTCGGGAGGCCAGGCGCGACAGCAGCCGCCGGATCCGCAGCGAACCCTTGATCGCGGCGACCTCCGGCGGGTCCAGCCGGGTGGCGGTGAGGCCGTCGACGAGGTCGCCGAGGGCTCGCAGGGCCACCGACTCCTCGCCGAGGCTCGGCAGCACGCGCTCTATGTAGGCCGTGTATGCCGCCGACGGCCCCACCACGAGGATGCCGCCGCTCTCGAAGCGCCGCCGCTCGGAGTAGAGGAGGTAGGCGGCCCGGTGGAGGGCCACGACGGTCTTGCCGGTGCCGGGCCCACCGGTGATCTCGGTGACCCCCCGGGACGGGGCGCGGATGGCCTCGTCCTGGTCGCGCTGGATCGTCGCGACGATGTCGCGCATCTGACGCCCACGGCTGCGGGTGAGGGCCGCGATGAGCGCACCGTCACCGAGGACCACGATGTCGGCCGGCGCCTCGGGCACCATGAGGTCGTCCTCGGCCCCCACGACGGTCGGGCCCTTGCAGCGCAGCACGCGGCGGCGCAGCACCCCCATGGGGTCGACGGGGGTGGCGCGGTAGAACGCCGAGGCGGCCGGTGCGCGCCAGTCGATGACCAGCGGCTCGTAGTCGTCGTCGCGCACCCCGAGGCGCCCGATGTAGCGCACCTCCCGCTCGGATGCGGTGGACCCCTCGCTCCCCATGTCGAGGCGGCCGAACACCAGTCCCTCGTACTGCTTCTCGATCATCGACCGCCGCCGCGCGGCCGCGTAGACCAGGGCGTCGCGCTCGAAGAGACCGGTCATCTCCTCGTCGCGGACGTCACCGGTGCGGCTCGTGCGGCCACGGGCCAGGCCGTCGGCCTCGACGTCGGCGGCTCGCAGGCTGGCCTTCTCCAGCTCGGCGTAGACCCGGTCGACGTGGGCCTGCTCGTGCGCGAGCTCACCGGCGACGTCAGGTGAGACCTCGGGCGGGCCCGGGTGCGGGGCGGTCACGAACGGGTTCTCCTCGAGCGGCGACGCAGTCACGGAACCATCCAGTCTAATGCCGCTGTGGGCGACCGCTCGACGCCCCTAGATTGGGCCCGTGAAGGTTCTCGTCGTCGGGTCCGGGGCCCGCGAGCACGCCATCGTCCGCTCCCTGTGTTCCGACCCCTCGGTCGACGAGGTCGTCGCTGCTCCCGGGAACCCGGGCATCGCCGCGATCGCGACGTGCGAGCCCCTGGCCGGCGGCGCCGCCGACGTCGAGGCCGTGGTCGCTCTGGCCCAGGACGTCGCTGCCGACCTCGTCGTCGTGGGCCCGGAGGCCCCGCTCGTCGCGGGCGTGGCCGACGCCGTGCGGGCGGCCGGCATCCCGTGCTTCGGCCCGTCGGCCGAGGCCGCGCGGCTGGAGGGGAGCAAGGCGTTCGCCAAGGAGGTCATGTCCGCGGCGGAGGTGCCGACGGGCCTGGCCCACGTGTGCACCACGGAGGAGGAGGTCGAGGACGCTCTCGACGCCCTGGGCGCGCCGCACGTCGTGAAGGACGACGGGCTGGCGGCCGGCAAGGGCGTCGTCGTCACCGACGACCGGGCCGAGGCGCTCACCCACGCGCGCGGTTGTCTGGCCAAGCCGAACGGTGCCGTGGTCATCGAGGAGTACCTGGCCGGTCCGGAGGTGTCGCTCTTCTGCCTCTGCGACGGCAGCACCGTCGTCCCGCTGAGTCCCGCCCAGGACTTCAAGCGGGTCGGAGACGGCGACGACGGCCCCAACACCGGTGGCATGGGGGCCTACTCACCACTCGACTGGGCGCCACCCGGGCTCACCGACGAGGTCGTGCAGCGCGTGGCGCAGCCGGTCGTCGACGAGATGCACCGACGCGGCACGCCCTTCGTCGGGGTGCTCTACGTCGGCCTGGCGCTGACGTCGCGCGGCCTGCGGGTCATCGAGTTCAACGTGCGCTTCGGCGACCCCGAGACCCAGGTGGTCCTGGCTCGGCTGCTCACCCCCCTCGGCGGGCTGCTCCTGGCCGCGGCGACGGGGCACCTCGAGGAGGCGCCCCCGCTGCGCTGGTCGCAGGAGCACGCGGTCACCGTCGTCGTGGCCGCGGAGAACTACCCGGACACCCCGCGCACGGGCGACCGGATCCTCGGCGCCGAGGACGAGCTCGGGGTCCCGACGGCGTACGTGCTGCATGCCGGCACGGCCCGGGACGCCGCCGGTGAGCTCGTCTCCGCGGGTGGGCGCGTCCTGTCGGTCGTCGCGACAGGGGGCACGCTGGCCGAGGCCCGTGGGCGGGCGTACGCCGCCGTGGCCGGCATCCGGCTGCCCGGCTCACACCACCGGACCGACATCGCGCTGCGGGCCGAGCGGGGCGAGGTGCTCGCGTAGCTCCGCGGTCGGGCAGCGCCTCGATTCAGTTCAGCCTGCGGCTGCCCTCCGGGAGCCCACCACCGGCCTGGACGGTGGCGCAGCACGTCGAGGGCCGTCGCGGGTGCATCACGCCGATCCGTCACCCCGGGCGGGCTCGGACGGCCGACTGGAAGAATCGCCGCATGCCCGCCGACCCCCAGAACCTGCCCGGTTTCGTCCACGTCTACTCGGGCAAGGTCCGCGACCTGTACGCACCGCTCGACCCGGCCACCGGTCTGCCGGACCCAGAGCGCCTTCTGCTCGTCGCGTCCGACCGGATCTCGGCCTACGACTTCGTGCTCGACACCCCCATCCCCGACAAGGGGGAGGTCCTCACGCGCCTCTCCCTGTGGTGGTTCGGGCAGCTCGCGGAGCTCGTGCCGAACCACGTCGTCACGGCCGAGGTGCCTGATGCCGTGCGCGGACGTGCGGTACTCGTCGAGCGTCTCGAGATGCTCCCCGTCGAGTGCGTGGCGAGGGCGTACCTGACCGGTGGCGGCCTGGGGGAGTACACGGCGACCGGCGCGGTGAGCGGCATCCTGCTTCCACCCGGTCTCGTGGACGGCGACCGCCTCCCCGAACCGATCTTCACGCCGTCGACGAAGGCTCCGGTCGGAGAGCACGACGAGCCGATCCCCTTCTCCGTCGTCGAAGACCAGCTGGGGCCTGAGCTCGCCGCTCGGGTGCGAGACATCACCGTGGCGATCCTTGAGCGGGGGAACGAGATCGCCGCGGCGCGAGGCATCCTGCTCGCCGACACCAAGGTCGAGTTCGGCCTGCGCGGCGACGAGGTCGTGCTGGCCGACGAGGTGCTCACCCCCGACTCCTCGCGCTTCTGGCCCGCCGAGCAGTGGGAGCCGGGCCACCCGCAGCCCAGCTTCGACAAGCAGTACGTGCGGGACTGGCTGACCTCGCCGGCATCCGGCTGGTCGAGGACCTCCGGCGAGGCGCCTCCACCGCTGCCGGAGCACGTTGTGGCGCAGACCCGGGCCAAGTACGTCGAGGCCTACGAGCGACTCACCGGCGAGCGCTTCTGAGAGCGGGTCCTTCCGCGTCATCGCCGTGATGACGCGGCTTCTGGCGCCTGACGCGGATGCTTCCGCGTCAGGACGGAACAACCGCGCCGTCACGGTGATGAGGATCGAACAGCACGGCCCGGCGATCGCCAGCGACTCGAGGGGCAGGACGTCCGCCCGGTGCGCCGACACACCGGTCCGGGGCGGGTGCCCGGCAAGCCCTCGGATGCCGGAGCGTGCCTGATCCAGCGCCCGGTAGCCTTGACCCGGCATCCGCCCCTTCACCCGGGAGAGACGCACCCATGTCCTCGTCGCACGACCTCGTGCTGACCACCGTCCCGGGGGGCAACGCCCTCTCGCCGTTCCGCGCCGCGGCGCTTCTCGGGCGGCTGCGCGGGGTCGCGCCGACCGTCTCGGCGGTCACCGCGAGACATGTCCACTGGGTGGCCAGCGATGCCGAGCTCGACGAGGCGACCGCCATCACGGTGGAGCGGCTCCTGACGTATGGCGAGGCGTACGCCGGTGACGCGCAGGGCGCCCACGTCGCGACCGTCGTCGCGGCGCCCCGGCTCGGCACGTTGTCACCGTGGGCGAGCAAGGCCACCGACATCGCGCACAGCTGCGGGGTGGACGTCCGCCGCGTGGAGCGGGTGACGGAGTACCGCCTCGCCTCGGACGAGGCGCTCACGGAGGAGCAGTGGGCGGCCTGTGCCGATCTCCTCCACGACCGGATGACCGAGTCGGCGCTCCCGACGAGGACCGCCGCCGCGGCACTGTTCGAGGAGCGCGACGCGGAGCCGATGGAGCGCGTGGACGTCCTCGGGCGGGGACGGGCGGCCATCGTCGAGGCCGACAGGACGTACGGCCTGGCCCTCTCCGACGACGAGGTCGACTACCTCGTCGAGGCGTTCACCGGCCTGTCGCGCAACCCGAGTGACGTCGAGCTCATGATGTTCGCGCAGGCGAACTCCGAGCACTGCAGGCACAAGATCTTCAACGCCGACTTCGTCGTCGACGGCCGGGCGCAGCCTCGCTCGCTGTTCGGGATGATCCGGCACACCGAGGAGGTCGCCGGCGAGGGCACGGTCGTCGCGTACAAGGACAACGCGTCGGTCATGGTGGGTGGTCGTCGGGTGCTGTGGATACCCGAGTCGCCCGACGGGCCCAGCAGGTACACCGCTCGTGAGGACGATGTGCACGTCCTCATGAAGGTCGAGACGCACAACCACCCGACCGCGATCTCGCCGTTCCCCGGCGCGGCGACGGGGGCGGGGGGCGAGATCCGCGACGAGGGGGCGACCGGCCGTGGCTCGCAGCCCAAGGCAGGCCTCACCGGGTTCGCCGTCTCCAACCTCAACCTGCCCGGCCCGGAGGAGCCGTGGGAGCGTGACTGCTACGGGGCGCCGGGACACATCGCGACCCCCCTGGAGATCATGCTCGAGGGCCCGATCGGGGCAGCGGCGTTCAACAACGAGTTCGGTCGCCCCGGCCTCGGGGGCTTCTTCCGGGTCTACGAGCAGACGGTCGACGGCGTACGTCGGGGCTTCCACAAGCCGATCATGAGCGCTGGCGGGCTCGGGACGATCAGTGCGGACATGACCGAGAAGGTCGTCTTCCCCGCGGGAACGGTGCTCGTGCAGATCGGTGGCCCGGGGATGCGGATCGGGATGGGAGGCGGTGCGGCATCCTCGATGGCGGCCGGCGCCAACGCGGCCGAGCTCGACTTCGACTCGGTGCAGCGCGGCAACCCCGAGATCGAGCGGCGTGCGCAGGAGGTCGTCAACCACTGCTGGGGCCTCGGCGGCGACAACCCGATCCTCGCCATCCACGACGTCGGCGCAGGGGGGCTGTCCAACGCCTTCCCGGAGCTCGTCGACGGCGCCGGGCTCGGTGCGCGGTTCGACCTGTCCGCGATCCCGCTCGAGGAGTCCGGCCTTGCTCCGCGGGAGGCGTGGTGCAACGAGTCGCAGGAACGCTACGTCGTCGCCCTCGCGCCCGAGTCGCTGCCGCGGTTCACCGCGCTGTGCGAGCGCGAACGGTGCCCGTATGCCGTCGTCGGTGTGGCGCGCGACGACGGTCGCCTCGTGCTCGGTGAGGGCCCCGAGGACCGTGACGCCGAGGACCGCGCCATCGACATGCCGATGGAGGTGCTGCTCGGCAAGCCGCCGCGGATGACGAGGGAGGTCGTCCGGGTCGAGCGGGAGGCGGGTGACCTCGACCTCTCCTCGGTCGTCGTGCGCGACACCGCGTATGCCGTGCTGCGGCATCCGACCGTCGCCAGCAAGCGCTTCCTCGTGACGATCGCCGACCGGACCGTCGGTGGCCTGACCCACCGTGACCAGATGGTGGGTCCCTGGCAGGTGCCGGTCGCGGACGTGGCCGTGACGTTGGCCGACCACGTGGGGCTGGCCGGTGAGGCGATGGCGACGGGCGAGCGGATGCCGCTCGCGGCTGTCGACGGACCGGCATCCGGACGGATGGCCGTCGGCGAGGCCCTGACCAACCTGCTCGCCGCGCCGATCTCCGGGCTGCCCGGGGTCAAGCTCTCCTGCAACTGGATGGCTGCGTGTGGTGAGGACGGCGAGGACGCCGCCCTCTACGACACCGTCGAGGCCGTGGCCATGGAGCTCTGCCCCACGCTGGGGGTGTCCGTGCCGGTCGGCAAGGACTCGCTGTCGATGCGCACCCGATGGACGGACCCGTCGTCGGGGGAGGCGCGGCAGGTGACCTCGCCCGTCTCCCTCGTTGTCACGGCGTTCGCCTCGCTGCCTGACGTGCGGGGGACGTTGACACCGCAGCTGCGGGGTGGGGGCAGGGGTGGGCCAGAGGATGCCGGTGCTGGACTTGTCGGTGAGACCGTGCTCGTGCTCGTGGACCTCGGGGCCGGGCGCGACCGCCTCGGGGGCTCAGTGCTCGCCCAGGTGTCCGGTGTGTTCGGGGGTTCGGTCCCCGACCTCGACGACCCGCAGCGACTGGTGGGTCTCGTCGGTGCGGTGAACGAGCTGCGTTCTCGTGAAGCAGTTCTTGCCTACCACGACCGTTCGGACGGCGGCCTGTGGGCGACGGCGGTCGAGATGGCGCTGGCCGGGGGATGTGGTGTGGAGGTCCAGGCCGCGACGGTTGCCGGCTTGTTCAGCGAGGAGCTGGGTGCCGTGCTCGAGGTGCCGGCCGCGCGGCTCGCCGAGGTCGAGACGGTACTGGCCTCCCACGGCCTCGGCGGTCTGTTCCGGGTGGTCGGCCGGCCATTGCACGACCGCAGAGTGCGGGTGCGGATCGGCCCGGAGGTGGTGCTCGACGAGCCGGTGCGACAGCTTGCGCAGGCCTGGGACACGGTGTCGGCGCGGATCGCCTCGCTCCGCGACAACCCCGCCTGCGCCGACGAGGAGCACGC
This sequence comes from uncultured Actinomycetota bacterium, assembly GCA_963763015.1. Classification (GTDB taxonomy): domain Bacteria; phylum Actinomycetota; class Actinomycetes; order Actinomycetales; family Dermatophilaceae; genus Fodinibacter. The sequence goes on from CAVXML010000011.1 coordinate 313,146, forward strand.
CGGCGTCGGGTCGGACGACGACCCGGGGCTCGTCGTCGCGCCCAGCTTCGACCCGTCGGACGACGTCGCCGCCCCCTACGTGTCGCGGGGAGTCCGGCCCAAGGTCGCCATTCTGCGCGAGCAGGGGGTCAACAGCCACGTCGAGACGGCATTCGCCTTTCACAGAGCCGGTTTCGAGACGTATGACGTGCACATGACCGACCTGCACACGCGGCGCTTCGACCTGGCAGGCGTCCTGGGGCTGGTGGCGTGCGGTGGGTTCTCCTACGGCGACACCTTGGGAGCCGGCGAGGGCTGGGCCCGCTCGGTGCTCTTCAACGAGCGGCTCACGTCGTCGTTCCGCGACTTCTTCCACCGCGACGACACCTTCGGCCTCGGCATCTGCAACGGCTGCCAGATGTTCGGGGCGCTGGCAGACCTGATCCCTGGAGCGGATGCGTGGCCGCGCTTCACGCGCAACCGGTCGGAACAGTACGAGGCGCGGCTCAGCATGGTGGAGGTGCTCCAGTCACCCTCGATCTTCACGGCCGGAATGGCGGGCAGCCGTCTGCCGATCGCGGTGGCGCACGGGGAGGGCTTCGCCGACTTCTCCGCCCGCGGCGACTCCGGCCGGGTCGAGCGGGTGGCGCGGTTCGTCGACCACCAGGGCAAGCCGGCGACCTCGTATCCGATGAACCCCAACGGGTCTCCGGGCGGGCTCACCGCGGTGACGACGCCCGACGGCCGGTTCACCGCGATCATGCCGCACCCGGAACGGGTGGCCCGCAACGCGCAGCTGTCGTGGACCTCCGGGCCGGTCGAGGCGGAGAGCCCCTGGCTGCGGATGTTCCGGAATGCCCGGGTCTGGGTGGGCTGAGCAGCGCAGCGGTTCGGCCGACCTCACCCTGCTACGACGCGTGACGCCGACGAACCAGCTCTACGGCAACCACCGCGATCCCCACAGCGATGACGGCTACCCACAGGCCCGCTTCACCGACGCCCCCGACAAGCAGGGTGGCGGCGACGAGCAGGACCGCGGCCATGATCCACATCACGAGCGACATGGCGACCATCTCCCAATCGTCCACCTCACCCTATGGCTGCCGATGCTCGGCCAGCCGTCGAACGTGAGTGAGCAAGACACCACGTGAAGCTCGGGTGACAGCGACACCTTCACTCCGGGTTCTGGACCTGAATGGCGCCCTGCGAACTCGGTAGCGTGAAGGACATGCCCATCAAACTGGAGAACGTCGGCATCGCGGTCCGCGACCTCGAAGCGACGATCGCCTTCTTCACCGACCTCGGGTTGACCGTCCTCGGCCGTGACACGGTCAGTGGGGAGTGGACCGACACCGCAGTTGGACTGGACGGGAACCACGCCCGGATCGCCATGCTCCAGACACCCGACGGCAACGGTCGCCTGGAGCTCTTCGAGTACATCCACCCCGACGCGATCGAGACCGAACCCACCCGGCCCAACGAGATCGGGATGCACCGCGTGGCCTTCTCGGTCGACGACATCGACGAAGCCCTCGCGATCGCGGCGAAGCACGGCTGCCACCCGCTTCGCGGCGTGGCGACCTACGAGGACGTCTACAAGCTGACCTATGTCCGCGGCCCGAGCGGCATCATCGTGATGCTCGCTGAGGAGCTCACGAAGAAGGGGTGACCACGATCGGCGGCGGTCGGTCCGGCGTACCCGTCATGACGCTGACGCGCGGCGGACGGCTGAGGCTCTCGCTCGTCGGAGGTGCCGATCCCTACGATGTGGCCATGGCGGTCGACCGGAGCCGACGGGCGCGGGCCGCGAGGCGGCGTCAGCGGCGGATGGCCGGCGTCGATCACGACCTCACCGACGAACAGTGGACGGCGCTCAAGGCGGCATGGGGAGGCTGTGCGTACTGTGGCGCGACCGAGTGGCCGGTGCAGCGTGACTGCGTGCTCCCGATCTCGCGTGGCGGGCGCTACACGCTCGACAACGTCGCGCCGGCCTGCGGGCCGTGCAATGCGAGCAAGTGCAACGACGAGGTCACCTCCTGGATGCGACGCAAGCGCCTGGACGAGCGCGCATTCCTCGTCCGCCATGCGGAGATCAGTGCCAGCCTCCTGGTTGTCTGAGTGGCCCCGGCGGCGCCGCACCCCTGCCGCGAGGCGGGTGCGGTCCCGGCCCTGTCCTCCACCGCTGGAGCAGCGGCCGAGGATCACGCGCCCGGGAGCTGCCCTCGACGCGGGTCCCCGATCGTCTCGATACTGGTACCCAGTCCGCTGTCGCCTCCTCGGCCGAATCGAGGTCTCCGGTCGCCACGGTTGCCTTCGACGAACCGACTGCGCAGCGCACCACCACCACCTGAGGAGCGCGGATGTCACTCACACGGATCCACAACCTGTCCATCTCCCTCGACGGATTCGCGACCGGGGAACCGCAGTCCGCCGAGGCACCCTTCGGCCATGCGGGGGAGCGACTGCACGAGTGGATGTTCCGTACCCGGTTCTGGGACGAGGGCGGGACCGCCGGGGTCGACAACGCCTTCGCCGAGCGTCACAGCCAGGGAATCGGAGCCGAGATCATGGGCGCCAACAAGTTCGGTCCACCCGGCTGGGCGCACGACCCGGACTGGAAGGGCTGGTGGGGCCCGAACCCGCCCTTCCACACGCCGACCTTCGTGCTCACCCACCACCCGCGGCCCTCGATCACCATGGATGGGGGCACCTCGTTCCACTTCGTCGACGCCGCCCCGGCCGAGGCCCTCGCCACGGCTCGGGACGCGGCCGGGGGCCAGGACGTCCGGATCGGCGGCGGACCGACGGTCGTCCGCGACTTCCTCGCCGCCGGTCTCGTCGACCACATGCACCTCGTCCAGGTGCCCATCGTGCTCGGCCGCGGCGTCCGCCTCTGGGACGGGCTCGAGGCCGTCGAAGACGGCTTCGCGGTCGAGGCGGTCTCCTCCCCGAGCGGCGTCACCCACCTCACCTTCACGCGCAGGGCCACTGCCTGACCGTCGGCACCCGGCAGCACAGCCCGCGAGCCGGACGGACGGACGTCGGTCATTGCCCCGACCCCGTCGCGGCTGCCGTCGCGCTACGGTCGAGGATGATCACTGCGATCCACACACTCGTCTACTCCGATGACGCCACCGCGACTCGAGCCTTCTTCAAGGACGTCCTGCAGTGGCCGTTCGTGTCCGAGGGAGAGCAGGGTGACGCCGGGACCGGAACCGGGACCGGTGGGGAGGACCCCGCCGAGTGGCTGATCTTCAGGACCGGCCCCAGCGAACTGGGCGTGCACCCCACCGCCGACCAGTACGAAGGCCGGTCCTACCGCTCGTCCAGGCACCACTCGATCTCGGTCATGTGCGACGACCTCGATGCGACTGTCGCCGAGCTCTCCGGGCGAGGCGCCGAGTTCGCGGACGAGCCGCAGGAGATGGGCTTCGGTCGCGGGGTCTCCCTCCGCGTGCCCGGCGCCGATGACATCCTGCTCTACCAGCCTCACCACGCCACGGCATACGACCTGGGCTGACCATCCACCCGTCGCAGTGACCCGAGGGGCTCCAGCCTCACGCCGTGCCGCGTCCTCGGGTCACCGGGATCACCGGGATCACCGGCGGCGCCACGCGCCCCGGTGGGGCGGCTCCGGTGAGGATGCCGTGTCGCCGGCCGCAGCGCGAAAGGGTCGTGCGCCCGCGGTGCGCCGCCGGAGCTCGTCACCGGCCAGCACGCCCGTGGGCAGCGGGGCGGATGCGGCCGCACGTCGGAGCGTCCACAGGTCCAGCGGGGCGCGGGAGGCGACCAGCACGAGGTTGCCGAACCGCTTGCCCTTGAGCACCTCGTGGAGGGCGACGAACGCCACGTGCCCCAGGGCCTCACGGGCGCCGGCTGCGATGCGGCCGGCGTACCGCAGACCCGGCTCGTCGGCGACGTTGGCCAGGAGGAGACCGCCGACCGTGAGCACCCGACCGATGTCGATGTACCACTCGACCGTTCCCAGCTCCGGGGGGACGCGACCGCCGTCGTAGGCGTCGACGATCACGAGGTCCGCGCTGGAGTCCTTGAGTGCGGCCATCCCCGCGATGCCGTCGAGGGGCCGGACCCGGATCCGATGCCCCGACGGCAGCGGCAGCCGGCCGCGCACCGACTCGGTCAGCACGGCATCCGGCTCGAGGACGATCTGCGGTGACCCGGGTCGGGTGTGCTGCACCCAGCGGGGGAGCGTCATCCCGGCGCCGCCCACGTGCGTCACCCGCAGAGCCCCGCGGGGGGCCAGGGCGTCGACGCACAAGGCCAGGTGCTGGACGTACTCGAAGTCGAGCCGGCTCGGGTCGCCGAGGTCGACGGCCGACTGCGGCTGTCCGTCCAGCACCACCGTGACCAGCGACCCGTCGCGCTCGAACTCGGCCTCGCCCACGGGGGCAGGCTACGGCCGTCGCGGCGACAGGCGGAGTGGAACCGTGGCGCGACCTACGATGCCGGTATGCCGCCCCGTCGACGCACCGCACCGGACCTCGGCCGCAGTGCTCTCGCGGCCTGGCGGGCCGATCCGGACGGGGTCGACCGCGCGACCCTGGGCACCGCCGTGCGGTACACCCTCGAGGAGCTCGGAGCCCACGCGCCGGGGCGGAGCGTGGAGGTGCGCGTGCCACCGTTCGGGGCGGTTCAGTGCCTGGACGGGCCGCGGCACACCCGGGGCACCCCGCCCAACGTCGTCGAGGCCGATGCCGAGACGTGGCTCCGGCTTGCGACGGGTGGCCAACGCTGGGCCGAGGCGCTCGCCGACGGCCGGCTGCGGGTGAGCGGCACGCGTGCCGACCTCACCGGGCTCCTGCCTCTTCCGGATCCCGAGCCCGACCCCGAACCCGGCGCCGAGCCGAGGCCCGACCCGTCCCGGACGCCGGGGTGAGCAGCGTGGCGGCGACCGGCGGCGGCAGCCTGGCGCACGGCATCCGGCACGGCATCACGATCCTCCCCGAGCTGCCGTGGCGGGAGTCGGCGCAGCTGTGGCGCACCGCCGAGGAGCTGGGCTTCGCGCACGCGTGGACCTACGACCACCTGGTGTGGAGCGGACTGCCCGACGCCCCGTGGTTCGCCGCGGTGCCGACCCTCGCCGCGGCTGCGGGGGTCACGTCGACGATCGGACTCGGCACGTTCGTGTCGTCGCCCAACTACCGCCACCCGTACACCTTCGCGCGCGACGTGCTGACGCTCGACGACATCTCCGGGGGGCGGTTCATCTGCGGGCTCGGCACGGGCGGCGACCTCGACGCGCGCATCCTCGGGGAGGAGCGCACGCTTCGTGAGCGCGTCGACCGCTTTCACGAGTTCGTGCCGCTGCTCGACCGGCTGCTGCGTGAGGACCGGGTCGACCATGTCGGGGCCTGGTACACCGCGCGGGAGGCCCGGACGCTACCCGGGCCTGTGCGTCACCGGGTTCCGCTCCTCGTCGCTGCCAACGGCCCGCGCTCCATCCGGCTCGCCGCCACCCTCGGCGACGGCTGGATCACCTACGGCGGACGGGGCGAGACGCTCGACGAGTGGTTCGACCACGTCGCCGACCTCGCGGGCCGATTCGACGACGCCGTGGCCACCGCGGGCAGGGGCTCGCTCGACCGGGTGCTGTCGCTGGACGCCTCGCCGCGCTTCTCGCTCGAGTCGGCCGGGCTCTACGCCGAGATGGCCGGCCGGGCCGCCGGACTCGGCTTCACCGACGTGGTCACCCACTGGCCACGGCGTGAGGGACCGTACGCGGGGAGCGTGGCGGTGCTCGAGGAGGTCGCCGCCGAGGTGCTGCGGCGGCGCCACTGAGCCGGCCTCCCCGACTTCGTCTGCCAGATTGCCGGCCCAGCGCGGGTTGGCGCGGCGTGTCGCCGCACGGTGACAGACGAAGTCGGGGAGGCGGGGTGGTGGGGTCGGGCGTCAGGCCAGGGCGAGGACGACGAGGGGCTCGGTGGTGGGCTGGGTCGAGCCACCGGCCGGCTCGAGGGTCATGCCGACGGCTGCCGCGGAGTTGGCGTCGCCCTGCAGGAGCAGCTCACCGCGACCGTCGCTCCCGGTCGTCAGGAGACCCGCGGAGCGTGCCACCTCGTCGGAGCCGACGTACCAGAGCTGGTAGGTCTTGCCCTCCGGGGCGGGCGGCAGCCCACGCACGCTGACCGCCGCCTGGCCGAGCTGTCGGCTGTACGCCAGCTCGGCGGTGAGCTCTCCCTGGGTGCGGCTCACCCGCATCGCGTCCTCGGCAGCCACGACCTGGGCGAGGGGCGACGGCTCCGCCGGCTCGGTCCAGGGGCTCCAGACGAGCCCTCCGACGGCGATGACCGCTGCCGCGGCCGCGGCAGCGACCCACGTCGAGGCCCGTCGTCGCAGCGGGATGACGGTGGCCAGGCCCTCCGCTGCTCCGTCGTTTCCCGACTCTCGGTCCTCACCAGAGGTGCCCGGTCGCGAGTGAGGGTCCGGATGCCGGTCGGCGGCGCCCAAGCCCGCGTCCGGCATCCTCTCGGGGCCGTCGAGGCCGTCGGGGCCGTCGGGGCCGTCGGGGTCGTCCGTGAGCGGGGGGAGGGGTCGGACCTGGCGGATGCCGGACAGCACGGAGGCGCGCAGGGCGGGGGGTGGGGACTCCTCGGTGAGGGCCGCCAGCGAGTGCGCGGCGGCGGACAGCTCGGCGACCTCGGCGCGGCAGTCGGCGCACTCGGCCAGGTGCTGCTCGAACAGGGCCCGCTCGCCGTCGTCGAGCGCGTCGAGGGCGTAGGCACCGCTGAGGTGGTGCAGGTCGGGGCTCATGCCGGAACTCCCATCGTGTCCCGGAGCCGAATGAGGCCGTCCCGGATCCGGGTCTTGGCGGTGCCGAGCGGGAGGTCGAGGAGGCGAGCGACCTCGGTGTGCGTGTAGCCGCCGAGGTAGGCGAGCTCCACGGCGCTGCGCTGGGCGTCGGTGAGGGTGGCCAGGGCGCGCCGGACGCGCTGCGCCTCCAGGGAGGCCTGCGCGGCCTCGGCCGTCGCGTCGAAGTCGACCTCGCGAGTGGCGACGGCGTGGGCGTCGTCGCGGCGCCGCGCGGCCTCGCTGGACCTGACCCTGTCCACTGCGCTCCGGTGGGCGATCGTGAGGAGCCACGACAGGGCGGTGCCGCGCTGGGGGTCGAACCGGGCGGACTGCCGCCACGCGTCGAGGTAGACCTCCTGGGTGACCTCCTCGGACATCGCCGGGTCACGGACCACCCGCAGCACGAGGCCGTACAGGCGGCGCGAGGTCGCGTCGTAGAGCTCGGCGAACGCGGCCTCGTCGCCGCGGGCCGAGCGGCGGATCAGCTCGGCCAGGTCGGGCCCTGCGTGGCCCGGGACGGCAGCCGCCTCCCCGGGCGCGGGGGCACCGGGGAAGGCGGCTGTCATGTCGTTCATTGTGTGGGCTGGATCAGGCCGACGGGAGCAGGACGCCGTCGATGATGTAGACGGTCGCGTTCGCGGTCTGCACGTCTCCGCAGACCACCGCGGCCTCCTCGACCGTGAAGTCCTCGCCGGAACCCTCGACGGTGATGGTCGTGCCCGCCAGGGTCTTGTGCTCACCCGCGACCATGTCGGGCGCGAGGCGACCCTCGACCACGTGGTTGGTGAGCACGGTGGTCAGCAGGCCCTCGGGGTCGGCCATGGCCTTGTCGAGGGTGGCCTTGTCGAGTGCCGCGAAGGCGTCGTTGGTCGGTGCGAAGACGGTGATGTCCTGCGCCGTGTTGAGGGTCTCGCCGAGGCCCGCCTCTCCCACCGCGGTGACCAGTGTCGACAGCACCGGGTTGTTGCCGGCGGCGGTGGCCACGGGATCGGCCGCCATGCCGGCGAAGGACCCCGCTCCGTCGGTCGGGACGGCAGCACAACCGGGGCCGAACGCCTGCCCGGTCATGCCGGCATCCATCGACTCCGTCGGGCTGGCGGAGGGCGAGGCTGCGGACGAGGTCATCGTGTCGCCGGTGGCGGCGGCCGAGTCGGAGTCCGCCCCGCAGGCGGCGAGGGACAGGGGGAGGGCCAGGGCCAGGGCGGCGAACGTCAGTCGGGTGGAGCGCATCGGACTTCTCCTTCGGTGTGGGGCGTGCTGAGTACACCGCTGGTTCGGCGCCGCCGGTCGATCGGATGGGTTCGTCGCGGGCGGGGTTCGTCTCCCTCGGATGCCGCCCGCCCGGGCTCCCCGACTTCGTCTGTGGGGATGCCGTTCGCGGCCGCCCGGCGCGGCGTGTCGGCGACCCGGCGACAGACGAAGTCGGGGAGGAACCGGGGCGGGGAGGGAGGAGGGCGGTGGGTCAGTCGACGATGACGACGATGGAGTGCCACCCGCGGGCGCCCTCGGGGAAGGGGTCGGTGCGTTGCTCGGGCTGGACCTCTCCGGTGAGGTCGGTGGCCCGGACCGTCAGCTCGTGCCGGCCCGGCAGGGCGTCCCAGGGGAGGTACCACTGGCGCCAGTAGTCGATGCCGGCGTCCGGGCCCAGCCGCGCCTCCTGCCAGCGGCCCTCGCCCACGCGCACCTCGACCTTCGCGATGCCCCGCTGCTGGGCCCAGGCGACGCCGCCGATGGCGACGCGACCGGCATCCAGGCGGTTCAGGCCGCGTGGGGTGTCGATCCGCGACTGGGTGAGGATCGGTGCATCGGTGGCCCAGTCGCGCTCGGTCCAGTAGGCCTGCTCGGCGGCGTAGGTCGTGGCCTCCATGCGGGTGAGCCACTTCGTGGCGCCCACGAAGCCGTAGAGGCCGGGGGTGACGAGGCGGGCCGGGAACCCGTGGCGCGCCGGCAACGGCTCACCGTTCATCGCGATCGCAACCAGCGCGTCGCGGTCGTCGGTCAGGGCCTGGACCGGGGTCGAGATGGTCATCCCCTCCGTGGAGTGGCTGAGGATCTGGTCCGCGCCACCGCGGACCCCCGCCCGCTCGAGCAGGTCGCGCGTCCGTACCCCGAGCCAGCGTGCGGCGCCGATGTAGGGACCGCCCACCTCGTTCGACACACACGTGAGGGTGATGTCGGCCTCCACGAGCGGCATGGCGAGGAGCTCGTCGAAGGTCAGGGCGTAGGGGCGGTCGACGTCACCGTCGATCCGGAGCGTCCACCCCTCGACGGAGACCCGGGGGATGACCAGGGCGGTGTCGATCCGGTAGAACTCGGTGTTCGGGGTCCGGAACGCGGAGACGCCCCGCACGGTCTCCTCCAGTCCCCGTGGCAGAGGCCCCAGTGGTTGGGCAGCGGGCGGCAGGGTCACCGTGGAGGGCGAGCCCCCACGCGACAACGCCTGGCCGAGGCTCCCTGCGGTGGCGGCGAGGGCGCCCAGGCCGGCGGCGGCCGCCAGCACGTGCCGACGGCCGCTCCGGCCGTCCCTTCTCGCGGTCTCGTCGGCACCGGCGCCGGCGGCGGGGTCGGTGGATGCCGCGCCCCACGCGTCGAGGCAGCCCCAGGAGCCAGCTCGCCGCCGCGACCCCGACCAGCGCCGTGACCATCCCCGGCAGGAGGTCGACGGCGATCGGCGTCGGGCGCAGCCCGGCCGCAAGCACCGAGGTGAGGGCGAGGGCCGCGAGCAGCGCGAGACCGATGCCGCGGTGGGTGCGTGCCACCAGCCCGATGCCACCGGCCACCAGCAGGGTGCCGATGGCCACCGAGCCGAGGAGGATCGGCTTGTCGGCGGTGCCGAACGTCGCGACGGCCCACTCCTTCACGGGGGTCGGGGTGAGGTCGATGACCGTCGAGCCCACTGCCACGACCGGCGACGCCTCCGGAGAGACGAAGCCGGCGACGAGGTGCCCCACCGCGGCACCCGTGGCCGCGGCGAGCGCCGTCCCCGCGGCGTACCACCAGGCCGCGGGCCGACGGACGGGAACGGACGGCGGGCGGGCGGTCGTCGTTCCGGTGGTCATACCCGGTGTTCGGCGCGACAGGGGCGGACGGATGCGGACACGACCCCAGTGTGCTCCTGCCACGACAGGAGCGCCCCAGGCCCTCACGTACCGTAAGGAGGGTGACACCTGCCCGGCGGCCCCGGTTCCTCCCCTTCATCCTCACCGGTGCCGTCCTCGGCTTCCTCGTCGGGGCGGCGCTGTCGCAGTTCGGGTGGTTCGAGGACCCGGACCCCTTGCTGCCCTCCAACTACGGCCCCTCCGCCGGCGTCGGCTACCTGGGCTTCCTCGGTGCCCTCGTGCTCGCCCTGGCAGGGGCCGTCGTGGCCGTCCTCCTCGACCGGCGCGCGGACCGGCGCGCGGACCGGCGCGCGGACCAGCCGTGACGGCGCTCCCGACGGGCCCCGTGAGGAGCGCACCGACCGGCTCCGGCCGGCCCGTGTGGGAGGATCGTCGTCGTGCCACGCGGTGACGGACGCCTGACCCACGACCTGCTCCCCGGCGAGAAGGCCCCGCAGGACGCCTGCGGGGTCTTCGGCGTGTGGGCCCCCGGCGAGGACGTCGCCAAGCTGACGTACTACGGGCTCTACGCGCTCCAGCACCGCGGACAGGAGTCCGCGGGCATCGCCACGTCGGACGGCCAACGCCTCCTCGTCTACAAGGACATGGGTCTGGTGTCCCAGGTCTTCGACGAACGCTCACTCGCCTCACTGCGCGGGCACCTCGCGGTCGGCCACTGCCGCTACTCGACGACGGGGGGGTCCACGTGGGAGAACGCGCAGCCCACCCTCGGCGGGCATGCCGGTGGCACCGTCGCCCTCGCCCACAACGGCAACCTGACCAACTCCGCCGAGCTGCGCGACCTGGTCCGGGGCCGCCTCGGCGACGAGGCGCACCGCGGAGAGCTGGCTCGCGGCAACACCACCGACACGGCCCTGGTCACCGCGCTCCTCGCCGACGACGAGGACCGTACTCTCGAGACGGCGGCGCTCGACGTCCTGCCCCGGCTGCGGGGCGCGTTCTGCTTCGTGTTCATCGACGAGCACACCCTGTACGCCGCCCGCGACCCGCACGGCATCCGACCGCTGGTCATCGGCCGGCTCGAGCGTGGCTGGGTCGTCGCGTCGGAGACCGCCGCCCTGGACATCGTGGGCGCGTCCTTCGTGCGCGAGGTGGAGCCGGGCGAGCTCGTCGTCATCGACGAGGACGGCCTGCGGTCGCAGCGGTTCGCCGAGCCCACCCCCAAGGGCTGCGTCTTCGAGTACGTCTACCTCGCCCGCCCGGACACCACGATCAGTGGCCGGGTCGTCCACGAGGCGCGGGTCGAGATGGGCCGCGCGCTGGCCCGGGAGCACCCGGTGGACGCCGACCTCGTGATGCCGACCCCGGAGTCGGGCACCCCCGCCGCGATCGGGTACGCCCAGGAGTCCGGCATCCCCTACGGCCAGGGGCTGGTCAAGAACTCCTACGTCGGGCGCACCTTCATCGCGCCCTCGCAGACCATCCGCCAGCTCGGCATCCGGCTCAAGCTCAACCCGCTCAAGGACGTCATCCGCGGCAAGCGCCTCGTGGTCGTCGACGACTCGATCGTGCGCGGCAACACGCAGCGCGCCCTGGTGCGGATGCTCCGCGAGGCGGGCGCCGCGGAGGTGCACGTGCGCATCTCGTCGCCACCCGTGCGCTGGCCGTGCTTCTACGGGATCGACTTCGCGACCCGTGCCGAGCTCATCGCGACGGGCCTCGGGGTCGAGGAGGTGCGCAGCTCCATCGGCGCCGACTCGCTGGGCTACATCTCCGACAGCGGCATGATCGAGGCCACCCTGCAGCCGCGTGACCGGCTCTGCACGGCCTGCTTCACCGGTACCTATCCGGTGCCGCTGCCGGAGGACGGCCGGCTCGGGAAGGGCGTGCTCGAGCTCGAGCTGCCGATCGTGGCCGCCGTCCCCGAGCGGGCGACCGGCGAGCGGCACCCCCAACGCCAGGCCCCCATCGTCGACGTGCCGGTACTGGACGTGCCGCTCGACGTGGACGGCGTGCCGACCGCGGCCGCCGGCGGTGCCGCCGAGGCCGTCCTGCGCCCCTGACGCCCCCGCCCGGGGAAGGCCGACGGTCACGCCTCGGCCCGAGGCCCGTCGTCAGTCCAGCCAGTGCCGTGGTGGGTAGAGCCGCGGCTCCTCGTCCTCGCCGTCAGGCGGTACGTGCACGACCGGGATCTCGCCGGTGTCCCCCAGCCGTGACGGGCCGCCGGCGTTCGAGGAGCGGTACCACGACTCCGGCGCGCGGTCTCCGTCCCCACCCTCGCGCTCGTCCCGCTGGTCCCCCTTGTCGCGGTCCTCACGCTTGTCGGGCTCGGCGCGCGTACCCTCCGTGCCCTCCGTGGCCGGCACCGGGACAGGGGCCGCCGGAGGCGCCGGAGCAGCAGGAGCCGGGCCGCCGGCGTACGGATCGAGGCCGGGATCGCCACCACCGCCTGGGGGGCCGCCCCAGTCATCCGGCGGCGGCCGGAAGCTGCCGCCGCTCGGAAACCCACCGGCGCTCTGCAGCCGGATCTGCGAGCCCGGCCCGAAGAGCTGGGTGCAGATCGCCTTGTAGTGCTGGTCGGCATGCGGCACGTGGTCGATCTTCGACATCGCCTGCTGTTGTCCCGCCGACTCGAGGATGAAGGTGCCGAAGCCGACGATCCGGCCGAGCAGGGACCGGTCGTACGTCATGTCGGTGACCTTGAGCAGCGGCATCATCGCGACCTTGCGCCGGATGAACCCGAAGAAGAGGAGGAAGCGCTTGTCGGTGGCCACGAACCAGTCGCGCCGCCAGTTGAGCACCTCCCAGACCAGCCACCCGACGGAGATCCACCACACCAGCCAGCTGAGGTTGTGCAGGAGCTCGCCGCCGGGCGTCAGCGGCACGTTGAGGTCGACCCAGAAGGCCAGCACGGTGGCCCCGACGACCGCGCACAGCTCGCGGAACAGGTGGAACCAGTGCTTCCGGATGGCGACGATGACGAGCTCGTCGGCGACAAGGTAGCGCTCGAGCTCACGGTCGATCCGCGGTCGGCGCGCCATGTCACTCGTTGATGAGGGAGTCGAAGAACTCGGCGATGGCGCTGACGGCACTCACGGTGAAGTCCCAGACCGCGGAGACCATGTCCGCTGCCTCGTTCGGCGCCGTCAGGATCGCGTACACGAGGAAGATGACGACGAGCCACACAACGATCTTCTTGATCGGGGGCATCGACGGTCCTCCTGCGCCTGGGCATGCCGGGTGCACGCCACTGCGACATCGTCGCAGATGTGGCCGGAGTGACGGCTGTTACGAACCACCGGGCGTGTCGGCGGGCGGCGGCCCTACTGGGCGAGGCCGTACAGCCGGTCACCGGCGTCGCCGAGGCCGGGCACGATGTAGCCCACCTCGTTGAGGCGCTCGTCGATGGCGCCGGTGACCAGGGTGATGCTCGGGACGGCATCCGCGAGGGTCTCCTGGAGGTGCGCGATGCCCTCCGGCGCGCTGAGCAGGGTGACGGCGGTGATGTCGTCCGCCCCCCGGTCCAGGAGGAACCGGATCGCGTCGGCCATCGAGCCGCCGGTCGCGAGCATGGGGTCGAGGACGTAGACCTGGCGTCCCGACAGGTCGTCAGGAAGCCGGTTGGCGTAGGTGACGGCCTCGAGGGTCTCCTCGTTGCGCTGCATCCCGAGGAAGCCGACCTCCGCGCTGGGCAGCAGCCGCACCATCCCCTCGAGCATTCCGAGGCCCGCGCGCAGGATGGGGACGACGAGGGGCTTGGGGTTCGACAGCTTGATGCCGGTCGTCGGCGCCACGGGGGTGCGGATCTCGAACGGCTCGACGCGCACGTCGCGCGTCGCCTCGTAGGCGAGCAGCGTCATGAGCTCCTCGGCGAGCCGCCGGAAGGTCGGTGAGTCGGTGCGCTCGTCCCGGAGGTAGGTCAGCTTGTGGGCGATGAGCCGGTGGTCCGGGTTCAGAACGCGCATGGGGGAAACTTAGCGGGTGAGCCTGGTCCCCGATCCGCGCTATGACGTGTGGATGGACCGCGCGCTGGTGCTCGCCGCGCGGGCCGCGGCGGCGGGTGACGTGCCGGTCGGTGCCCTCGTCGTCGACCCCGGCGGTGAGGTGCTGGCCGAGGGGTGGAACGTCCGTGAGGCCGTGGGTGACCCCACCGGGCACGCCGAGGTCGTGGCGCTGCGGGCCGCCTCCGCACGGCTGGGCTCGTGGCGCCTCGAGGGGTGCACGCTCGTGGTCACGATGGAGCCCTGCCCGATGTGCGCCGGGGCACTGGTGCTCGCCCGCGTCGACCGGGTGGTTCTCGGCGCCTGGGACCCGAAGCTCGGGGCCTGCGGGTCGGTGTGGGACGTCGTGCGGGACCGTCGAGCGACCCACCGCGTCGAGGTCGTCGGCGGCGTGCGTGAGGAGGAGTGCGGTGACGTCGTGCGGCGCTTCTTCGCGACGCACCGCGGCCCGGTCGGTGGCAGGAAGCAGGTCACCGACGATTTCGGGGCCGACCGCCCGCTCGGGTAGCCTCTCCGGCGGTGGCGTGTCCGAGCGGCCTAAGGAGCACGCCTCGAAAGCGTGTGAGGGTGCAAGCCCTCCGTGGGTTCAAATCCCACCGCCACCGCCATAACATCTCCGGATGCCGGTTCGCCCGAGTCGGACGGACCGGCGTCTGAGCTAGTGTCGCCGGGCGGCCTCAGGCTTCTCCCTTTCCCCGCCCCGCACGTCCGCAGGACACCGGGTCGTCCGGCGGCCGGTTCCTGGGGAACGCGCCGGACCTCGCAAGACCGATGGGGGCAGCGACCCACAGGGCGATGAAGAGGGCGGCCGCCACCCCCGCCGCGGCGATCGCCCAGGCCATACCCATGACGACGTCGGCCACGAGGAACACCATCCCGCACAGGGTGACCAGGAGCGTGCCCAGGCCGGCGAGGGCGAAGCGGTTGGCCGTCTCGACGAGCAGCAGCCGGCGGCCCTGGCGGAAGAGCAGCCGGTGGAACGCGACCGGCGCGAGGATGAGACAGGTGGCGGCCACGGCGCCGCTCAGGACCGCCATATAGAGCCAGCGCTGCTCGGGCGTGAGGCTGCCGAAGCGGCTGGAGAACGGCACGGTCAGCAGGAACCCGGTGAGGATCTGCACTCCTGTCTGTGCAGCGCGGAGCTCCTGCATCAGCTCGTCCCAGTTGCGGTTCAGCGTCCGCCGCGACAGGGCGGTGGTCCGGCTCGTGCACGGTCGTGGCATCTCTGGTCATCGAGTCCTCCGTCCCTGGCGCCGCCCCGCTCCGAGGGGGCCGGCTCCAACGACGCGCGTCATGTAGGGCGCTGCACTCCCCTCTGAGGCGGCGCCGGTCGCATCCTGCGTCGGGTCCTACCCGCTTCCTCGTTCGCGAAAACGGGCCAGAGTCACGCGAAGCCCGAGGGGCGCAGATGGCGCAGGCTCAGGCAAGACCGTGCCGGATGCGGCTCTGCGCCTCCTGCGTGTGGAACTGCCCGAAGCGGGGGAGGAACTTTGCCCAGTCGATGATGTGTGCGTCGATCTCGGGACCGTCGATGCACGCATGCTTGCGGATCGTCCTGCCGTCGATCGTCACCGGGACCATGCAGGCGCCGCACATGCCGGTGGCGTCGACCATGATCGAGTTGAGGCTCGCGACTGTACGCACGCCGAACCGGCGGGTCAGGTCCGATACGGCGCGCATCATGACCGGCGGCCCGACGGCGACGACCTCCGCGACGGTCGGGCCGGTCCCAGCGGCAGCGGCCTCGAGCATCCCCTCGAGCGGCGTGGTCACGAAGCCCTCGATCCCGAACGTCCCGTCGTTGGTCGTGTAGACGACATCCAGCAGGTCACCGAACTCGCGCTGCAAGGCAGCCACGCGCTCGTCGTCGCCGGTCCAGAAGAGCAGCCCAGCGCTGCGGAACCCGGCGATGAGCGTCACGTGGTTCCCGGCCCGCAGGTGCTCGCGCATGATCGGGTGGACCGGCGGGAGCCCGAGCCCGCCGGCGGTGAAGACGACCGTCGAGTCGGCCGGGTGCGCCGCGATCTCACTCGGTCGCCCGAGCGGCCCGGCGATGCCGGCGAAGGAGTCGCCGACCTGCATCCGGTTGATCTCTATGCTGCTCGTGCCGACCCCCTGGACGACGAGGCTGATCGTGCCGGCATCCACGTCCCAGTCCGCGAGCGTCAGCGGGATCAGCTCACCGTCCGGCCAGGGAAGGACGCGGACGAACTGGCCGGCCCTGGCCGCGGCGGCGATGACGGGGGAGCGGACGGTGATCTCCTCGATGCCGTCGGCGAGGTGGGCCGTCGCCAGGATCGTCTGCTCGGTCGAGGCGCGCTCGGTGAACTCCCTCGCCGTGCGGACCATCACGGCGACCTGGTCGCCCGGCACGTCGACGTGGCCGATGATCTCGCGGGCCGCGGCCTGGCCGTCACCGGCGGCGTTGATGGCGGTCGAGCCACCTCGGGCGGCGTCTCCACCCGAGTAGACGCCATGCAGGGAGGTCTCCTGCGACCCGGTGTGCTCGAGATCGATGGTGCCCCACGTCGTCGTGTGCAGCTCGGGCTCGGAGTCCTTGATGATCGGGTTGGACGCGTTGCCCAGGGCCATGATGACCAGGTCGGCCTTCATGGTCTCGGTGCGTCCGGTCGCGACCGGTCGGCGCCGTCCCGACGCATCGGGCTCGCCGAGCTCCATGACGTCGAGCGTCGTCGCCGTGACGAATCCGGTCACGTCGTCGCCGTGGAACTCGTTCGGCGAGCGCAGCACCATCAGGGTGATGCCCTCCTCGAGGGCGTGCTCCAGCTCCTCGACCCGGGCCGGCATCTCGCTCCGGGTGCGCCGGTACACGATCGTGACGTGACCGCCGAGACGGTGGGCGGTGCGGGCGGCATCCATCGCGGTGTTTCCGCCCCCGATCACCAGCACCTCCTTGTCGACCGTCTCCGGCAGGGGGGTCTCGTAGTCGTCGCGCAGGCCCTGCATGAGGTTGACCCGGGTGAGGAACTCGTTGGCCGACATGACGTTGAGGTAGTGCTCGCCCGGCACGTCCATGAACCGCGGGAGGCCGGCACCCGTTCCGACGAAGACTCGCCAGAAACCGGCCTCCCGCAGTTCCTCGATCGTCGCGGTCTTACCCACGACGAAGTTGGGGACGAATCGGCCACCGAGGAGCTTGATCTTGCCGACGACGTCGTCGATGAGCTCGTTGGGCAGGCGGAACTCCGGGATGCCGTAACGCAGCACTCCTCCGAGCGCGTGGAACGCCTCGAAGACGGTCACCGGGAAGCCCTCTGCGGCAAGGAGGTACGCGTTGATGAGCCCCGAGGGGCCTGACCCGATGATCGCCACCGGCGGCTTCGCGGCTGCCTCCCAGGGGTCCACGTGCGTGGCGAAGCGGCGCTCGGCGCTGGCGGGGTCGACCAGCTTCTCCCGCTCGGGGAGGAACCACTCGAGCTGCCCGATCGCGATGGGCTGGTTCTTGAAGATGCAGACGCCCTGGCACTGCAGCTCCTGCGGGCAGACCCGGCCGGTGACGTCGGGCAGCGGGTTGCACGACTCGATGAGCTCCATCGCCTCGTGGAACTTCCCGGTGCCCACGAGCTCGAGCACCTGGGGGATGTGGATCTTGACCGGGCAGCCGCCCTTCGGCTCGGAGCGGCCGGCGACCATGATGCCGACCTCGCAGTGCTTCTCCTCGCACTGCTTGTCGCGCAGGGCCTCGAGCCACACGAACAGGTCGACCTCGCCCCGGGTGAACCCGACGTTCAGGTACCCGAGGTAGCCCTCGTTGACGAGCCCGAAGTCCTTCTCCCGCTCCTGCGGCTCGCGGATGTGCGGTGGGATGGCATTGGTGGCCGGCCAGCCCTCGGACAGCCCGGCGAACATCGGGTAGCGGTCCGAGAGGTGAGCGTCGATCGCGCGGACGAACTTCCGCTTGCGGCTGAGCGGCAGGGCCCAGATGTAGCGCATGAGCACCTTGCTCGAGTCGTCCTCGCGCAGCAGCACCTGCCACATCGCCCGCGTGAAGTCCTCGCCGAGCTCCTGCTGCGAGAACTCC
The DNA here is from genome assembly GCA_963763015.1 of uncultured Actinomycetota bacterium. Lineage (GTDB taxonomy): Bacteria > Actinomycetota > Actinomycetes > Actinomycetales > Dermatophilaceae > Fodinibacter. The sequence goes on from CAVXML010000011.1 coordinate 331,037, forward strand.
CAGGTGACGGCGTTCATGCCGTCCTCGATGAACATCTCCCGGAATGCCTGCGGCTCGACCTCGAGGCGACGGCGCAGCAGCTCGACCTGCTGCTCGACCGGCACGTCGACGCTCACTGGATGATCTCCGCGTCGCAGGTCTTCTTGACCCGGTCGATCCGCTTGAGGATCTCGGGGGTCATCTCGACCGACTCCAGCGCGCCGGGGATCAGCCGGGCCACCTTCTGGACCGCTCCGTCGACGACCATGGAGTGCGGCTCGAACAGCTGCGGCAGCTCCTGGTAGCAGGTGCCGCAGTCGTTGCACTTCGGGATGTCGACATCGGCGAGGAACACCGGTGCTCCCGCGGGCGCGGTGCCGACCGCTCCGACCGTCCCCAGCCCGTCGGGTGAGCCGGCCGCCTCGACCGCCGCGGCCGGCATCCCGGACCCGCCGGAACGGACCGGAACCGCTGAGCCGAGGCCGACCGGTGCGCGGCTCGTCGTCGCGAGCGACGCCATCGCGCTCGCGATGTCGTCGATGGAGGACTCGCGCTCCCGCATCGCCTGCTCGTAGCGCGCCCGGAGGTCGGCGAGCTCGCTCGTGTGCAGCGAGGTCAGCGTGGCCTCGTGCACCCCGGAGAGGTACTGGAGGATCTGCCAGTAGCGCCGCCGGTCCTTGACGAGCTCGACGATCGCGTGCGAGCACTGGACCTTGATCAGCCTCTGCTTGTCGTCGGTGGCGTGGACGAACGGCACGCGCACCGCCTGCTCCTCCCGGCTGAGCTCGACGTACTCGTCCATCGGGACGCCGACGTCCTCGAGCTCGGCGGCGAGGCGCTTGAACTGCTTGCGGAAGCGGGTCTCCCCGAGGGCGAACTCGGCCGGCGTGAGGGGCAACCGCATCAGCTGCAGCTCACCGGCGTCGTCGCGGTACGCCAGGTCGGTGCTCGTCCAGGTCTTGTCGACGTCGGGGTTGCCCTCGATGCTGAACCAGTCGTGCAGCGTCGAGCCGCGGCGCGGGTCGTGCACGAAGACCGGGTTCATCCGGCTCTCGACCGCGAGCCGCGCCCGCCGCGACGACGCCTCCTCCGGGATGCCGTGCTCGGAACCGCACGGGGTGTACACGTCGAGGACCGCCGGGGCGTCCTGGTACCTCAGGAACTCCATCGTGCTCTGGAGGAAGTGCCCCTGGATCGCGGTGCTCGTCGAGCACACGTAGACGTTGTTGTGGAACGACGCGAGCAGCCCGAGCTCCTTGCGCGCCTCGTGCTTGCCGTCGTGGGCGGAGCCGAAGCGCGCGAGGTCGGAGTCCTGGCCGGTGAGGCTCGCCGTGGAGGCCTGGCCCCCGGTGTTGGAGTAGACGCCCGAGTTGAGCACCAGCACCTTCATCGGCGTGTCACTGGCGAGGATGCGGGACATCGCCCCGAAGCCGATGTCGTACGTCGCGCCGTCGCCACCGATGGTGAGGATGGTGGGCAGCAGGTTGAGCTCCTTCGGCGTGTACTCGGCCCACGACAGCGTCGCGAGCGCCGTGTCGTGCACCTCGGGGTCGAAGGAGTCGGTGAGCTCGAGCTCGGCGGTCCGCAGCGCGCGCACGTCGGCGACGCTCTGGGCGGCGACTCCCTCGAAGATGCCCTTGGCCAGCGGCTGGGCGTCCTGGAAGAGGCTGTTCACCCACGGGTCGAGGTAGTTGTTGAACGGCATCGTCGAGGCGTAGACGCTGCTGCACCCGGTCGAGTTCGCGATGATCGTGGATGCCGGGCCGTTGCCGGTGGGGCCGCCCTCCTGCTCGTAGAGGCGCCGCTCGAGGGTCGTGATGGTGTGGGTCAGCCGCTGCTGCCGCGCCTCGTCGGCGACTGTGGCGCGCTTGGCGTAGAGCCGGTCGAGGATGCCGGTCAGCTCCTTGACGTGCTCGCGGCGGCGCCGCTGACTGATCGCGTGCGAGGTCGACATGACGAGCCGGATGGCGGTCACCTCGCCGCAGCCACGGCATCCGCCATGGCCGCCCGTGGTCGCGTAGAAGTTGTCGTGGTCGAGCATGAGCCGCTTGATGTCGCCGTCCGGGGTGTCCGAGCCCTCGACGAAGCGGTCCGGGGTGTTGGGGGTGGCGCTCATGAAGGCGAAGCGCGACTGCAGGGTGGCGAGCACGTCGGCGTCCTGGTCGAGCACGGTGAGCGCGCCCGGCCCGCAGACGTCGATGCACTCCAGGCACCCGGTGCACTTCCACGGGTCGATGGTCGCGGCGAAGAGGCCACCGGTTCCGGGCTCCTCCTTCTCGGGTGAGTCGAAGAAGGGCCGGGTCCGCGCGACCGGGTAGGTCGCGAGCTCGGCGACCAGGCGGTCGACGACGTGCGACATGACGGGATCGTCGCGCAGGGTCGTCGCCGCGGCGTCCACGATCTCGGAGAACGGCCGCTGGTCCTTGTGCCGCAGCGCCTCGCGGGTGCGTTCCGCGATGCCGTACACGGCCAGGCGCAGGCCGTCCTTCTGACCGGCGGTGGCCTCGATCCGACCGACCGCGGTGAGGAGCAGGTCGTGCACCTCGTGCACGGTGTTCGGGATCGCGGCATCCGGGCACACCAGGGCGCAGTCCATGCAGCCGGTGCAGAGGTCGGGGTGGAACTCGGGGACCTCCCGGCGGAACAGGCCCTTGTCCTTGCCCGCGCCGGTGCCCGGCGGCATGAACAGCCCGACACCGGGCAGCACGGGCGCCTCCGCGATCGTGCCCTCGCGGAAGGGCCGCAGCATGAGGTCCTCGTAGTAGGCCGGGTCGAACAGGCCGCTGGTGCGCTCGGCCGTCGTGCTCGGGCACATCGACGCCGAGAGGGCCACGGTGAGCAGCGGTGCGGGCGCTCGCTCCTCGCCGATCTCGACGAGCTCCGGGCTGTCGTAGTCGACGCGGCGGGTCGCCTCGATGCCATCGATGATCACCGACATGTTGCTCTCGACGACGCTCTCGCCCTTGCGGCCGAACTTCTTCTCGAGCTGGTGCCGAACCCGGGCCAGGATGTCCTCGCGGGGGGCGCCGGCCGCGACGCGGTCGACGTGGGCGGCCACCGCGCCGATGAAGGCGATGCCCATCATCCGGGTCTCGAGGTCCGGAGTCGGTGCGTGCCGACGCGCCACCGTGAAGGCGTCGATGGTGAAGAAGCGGATCTCCCTCTCGCGGATCGCCTTTCGGGCATGCCGGGGCAGCTCCCGCCAGACCTCCTCGGGGGACAGGCTGGTCTGGAGGATGAAGGTGCCGCCGTGCGCAAGGCCCTTGAGCGGGTTGGTGTGGATGAACGCCTTGTGGTCGGGCGCGATGACGACCTCGACGTCCTCGAGCTCGGCGTTGGTCACCCAGATGGGCTCCGGGCTCAGCGTGATGTAGTAGTTCGTCGGCGCCCCGGACTTCTCCGAGCCGTACTTGGGCGCCGACTTGCTGTGCATCCCGAGCAGGCCGGCGAGGATGTCGGTGAGCAGCTTCCCGGTCGCGATGGTGCCGTAGCCGCCGACCGAGTGGAACCGGATCCGCATCGCGTCGGGCGGGAGGAGGGCCGGGTTCGGCCCGGTCCGCAGCGCCATCAGCTCGGTCTCCGGGTATGCCGTGCGCAGCCGCTCCTGGACCTGGGCCATGTGCTCGGACGGGTGGTCCTCGAAGAACTGGGAGCCGAGGTAGACCAGCGGAGGCAGCGTTCCGGCATCCATCTGGGTGAATGCAGCCACGAGGTGGCGCGGCTGAAGGTCGTGCCCGCCCAGGCCGAAGATCGCGGTGGTGAGGCGGGGGGTGTCTGCGCAGTGCCGGGATGCCGTCGTGGCGCTGCTCGACCGCGTTCTCGCGCGCGCGGAAGAGCGCGGACGTGACGAGCGCGGTGAGGGCGGTCTGGTCGCTGCGCTCGAGGACCATGACCGCCTTCTTGCCGGCGAGGGCCGCGACGACCTCGGCCTCCGGGAAGGGCTGGAGCAGCTTGACCGAGATGAGGCCGGCCTTGATGCCCTGCTCGCGCAGGTGCGGCAGCACGGCGCGCACGTCGTCGCCGACCGAGCCGAGCCCGATCATGACGACGTCGGCGTCGTCGCAGTCGTAGGTGAGCACCGGCGCGTAGTCGCGGCCGGTGAGCTCGGAGTACTCGCTCATCGCCCGGCGCACCAGGCTCGGGACGGCGGAGGCGAAGTGCGTCCGGTGGTCGACCGCGCCGGCCTGGAAGTCGGGCTGGTTCTGCACCGGGCCGGTGAGGCCGGGGTTGTTGACGTCGACGAGCGCGGGGACGAGCTGGCGGGTGCCCTTCTCCCACGAGTTGACCCACTGGCGGCGCCACGGGCCGTGCAGCTCCTCCGGCACCCACGCGAGGGTGGTGCCGACCAGCGTCCCGCCGTTGTCCTTCTCGATCTCGTCTGCCTTGGCGGCGAGGAATGCGCGGAGGTCGGCGATGTCGCTCTCGGGGATGTCCCGGCGGTGCCGGGTGAGGAAGCCGCCGAGCTGGAAGACGCGGCCCTTGGCGCCGAAGAGCATCTCCTGCGCGACCGTCGGGCAGCGGACGCGGCCGGCCGGGTCGCCGAGGTACTCGCGGAGCAGCTCGGGTTCGGGAAGAAGTGCCTCGCTGAGCATGTGGCTCGTCGAGAAGCCGTCCATCGCGTTGGCGACCGGGATGAGCGAGAGCGCTGACGTCCGGTAGGCGATGGCCGCGAGGTCGGCCGCCTCCTGTGGGTTGTTGCCGAAGAGCACCGTGTAGCCAGAGGCAAGGAGGGCGTAGACGTCGTCGTGGCCCGCCATGACGTTGAGGGCGTGCTTCGACACGACGCGCGCCGCCACCTGCAGCACGAAGCCACCGATCTTCTTGCCCACCGTGACGTAGTGGGACTCCATCGCGTACAGGATCCCTTGGCTCGAGGACGCGTTCGAGATGTACTGGCCCCCGGTGAGTGCCGCGCCGAGCGCCCCGCTCTGGGCGGAGTGCTCTCCCTCCGGCTCGAAGAAGAAGGCGTGCTTGCCCCAGACGTTGAGGGCGCCCTCGGCACGAGCAGCCTCGTAGATCTCGGAGATCTCCGTCGACGGGGTGATCGGGTAGCCGATCACCCCGCCGCAGACGTGGCTCATGACGTGGGCAACCGCTCCGTTGCCGTGGATCACGCTCGGGATGCCGGGGTACCTCGGCGCGTCGGGGGGAACCTCGTGGCTGGTTCTCGGGCTGCTCATGGCGCTCTCCGCTGTCTCGACCACGGTGAGCAGGGTCAGGGATCCCGACCAGTCGGGCGACAGCGTTCCAGCCGTCCGGAGGTTAGGGTGCATAACCTCGCTGTGGACCCTTCCAGTGTGCGTCCACGGGCACCCGCCGCACAGGGCGGAACGGTGTGAGGCGTGTCTCGGCCGGAGCGCCGCCGCCGACGCCCGTGACCCTGAGGCCCTGAGCCGGCCAGGCCGTCGAGGCCGAGGCCGCAGGCACAGTACGGTCGCATGGTGGAGAACGCGCCCGCCCTCCTCCCCATCCCAGGTGACCTCGTCGACCCACCGGCCCGGGACATGCCGGAGCGCGTCCGCCGCCTCCAGGCTCGTGCGGGCCCGGTCGGCGCCGCCGCGAGCGTCGGCATGCGGACCGGGATGCGCTTCACCGGGTCGCGGGCCACGCTCCTGGCCGCCGGCACCACGTACTACGTCTTCCTCGCGGTCTTCTCGGCCCTCACCCTGGCCTACGGCCTGACGGCGGCCCTGGGAGCTGAACGACTCTCCGCCTACGTCACGGAGGCCGTGTCCGCGGCGTTCCCGGGTCTCGTCGGCGGCTCGGGGATCGACCCCGACCAGCTGGAAGGCATCGGCCAGACCACGTCGATCGTCGGCGCGGTCGGTCTGCTCTACGGCGCGACGGGGGCGGTGCTGGGTGCGAGCCGCTCGCTCCATGTCGTGTACGGCGCCCCCAACAACACGCGGAACGTCGTCCGAGTGAGGCTGTGGGCACTGGGCTGGTTCCTCGTTCTCGCGCCCCTGGTCATGCTGTCGTACGTCAGCGCCAGCTTCACGGCCGACCTGTCCACCGGGCTCCTCGATGCCGCTGGTCTGACGTGGGACGGTCCCGACCTCCTCCTCGGCGCCGCTGCCCTGGTGCTGACCATGGGAATGAACGTCATCGTCGTGTACCTGATGCTGGGCCGACTCGGCGGCATCCGTCCTCCTCGCACGCCGCTCCTCGTCGGCGCGGCCGTGGGTGCTGTGGTGATCGAGGTCCTCAAGCAGGTGATGGCGCTGCTGGTCGGGCTCGTCGTCGACAAGCCCCAGTACGGAGCGCTTGCCGCCCCCATCGGCATTCTGTTCGTGCTCTACCTGCAGTCCTCCGCCCTCTACCTCGTGGCGTCGCTGACCGCAGCTTTGGCGGAGGTGGGAGCGGACGGACCGCCGACGACCACTGGCGAGGAGGGCGATCCCGGTGTCGGACCCGGGGCGGGCGGCCGATGAGCATGGAGCCCGAATGGGTCGAGTTCGACGCGCTGCTCGAGGCGATGCCGTGGGGACGCAGCATCTACACCATCCTCCGTGTGAGCCGCTCGCTCGAGGAGGCCGCCAGGGCCGCCGGGACGCGTCGGGCCGAGGGGACGATCGAGGACGTGCCCGTCAACGTCGCCGTGAACAGGGCCGATGTCCTTCCCGATGCCTTCATGTATGCGGGCAAGCCACTGCAGCGGCGTCTGGGTGCTCGGCCGGGCGACCTCCTGCACTGCCGCCTGCGCCCGGCGGATCCGGACGACGTCCTGCTTGCCGAGGACGTCCACCGTGCACTCGCGGACTCCGGCCGGCTCGACGCCTTCGAACGCAGGACACCGGGCGAGCGGCGGCGCCTGCTCCAACCCGTCGAGGCAGCGGTCAAGCCGGAGACCCGCCGCCAGCGCATCGCCGCGCTGCTCGGCTCCCTGCCGCCCGACTGACCGCGAGCCATCGCACCACCCGGCCACCCTTCCACCAACCCGGAGGAGCGTTCACGCCGGCCGCGCGCCCGAAACTGGGCATGATGGCCGTGGACGACCCTCGAGGGAGCGCAGGATGACCAGGGTGATCGCGGACATCTCGATGTCGGTGGACGGCTACGTCGCCGGCCCGGGTGCCGGTCCGGACAACGGGCTGGGGACCGGTGGCGAGGCGATCCACGGCTGGGTGCTCGAGGAACCCCGGACACCCGTCGACGAGGAGGTCCTCGCAGCGAGCTTCCGGGACACCGGTGCCGTCGTGATGGGGCGGCGACTCTTCGACGTCGTGGACGGACCGAACGGGTGGAACGACGACGTCGGCTACGGGCACGACCAGGACCAGGCTGCGGCGCCGGTGTGCTTCGTCGTCACCCACCAACGCCCTGCGCAGGTCAGGCTCGCATCCCGCTTCCGGTTCGTGACCGAGGGGGTGGCGGCCGCGGTCGAGCAGGCCCGAGCGGAGGCAGGGACCAAGGACGTCGTCATCATGGGCGGCGCGAACGTCATCGACCAGAGTCTTGCGGAGGGGCTCGTCGACGAGCTGCGCATCCATCTCTCCCCGCTGCTGCTCGGTGGCGGCACCCGCCTGTTCGACCTCGTCGGCGCGACTGAGCTGGTGCAACGGGAGGTCGTCGAGTCGCCTCGAGCGACCCATCTCTCGTACGCCGTCGTCAGCCGCTCATCGGGCCCGGAGGGGCGGAGCAGTCCGCCGTGACCAGCCTGGATCCGGGGCCGACGGCCGGGAGAGCGAGGTGCGGATGAAGGAGGAGCAACGCCCATCGTGGAGAACGCCTTGAGCCGTCCGCCGGTCACCTACGACACCTGCGGGCTCGTCGAGGGGCCGTTCTACCACGGCACCAAGGTTGCGCTCGCGCACGGCACGGAGCTCGTCCCGGGCCACGGCTCCACCTTTCACCAGGGGCGGGTGTCCAACAACATCTACTTCACCGGCCTCGTGCAGACGGCTGCCTGGGGGGCGGAGCTGGCGAGCGCGCTGGCCCGTACCGGGGAGCGTGGACACGTCTACGTCGTGGAACCCATGGGGCCCTTCGAGGACGACCCCAACGTCACGGACAAGCGGTTCCCCGGCAACCCCACCGAGTCCTACCGGACGCGCTCCTCCCTGCGGATCGTCGCGGAGCTCGACGACTGGGAGGGCCATGCACCCGAGGAGATCACCGGGATGCTCGAGAGCCTCGCGCGGCTGCGGGAGCAGGGCCTCGACGTGATCGAGGACTGACGGCGACTCCCGATGTCACTCCCTCAGCAGGTCCGGCTCGTCCCGGCAACGGCCCCTTGCCGAAGGCGCTGACCGACCACCCCGCCCGGTTCGCCGAGCTGATCGGCTCGCCGGTCCCGGACGGCTGGCCGAGGTCCCCGAGGCCATCGGCGCCACTCTGACGCACCTCCAGGACGGTCACGGGTGGTCCGCACCGGCGCCGGATGCCGTTGAGAGGCTCACCCCGCGGCGACCTCGGCGAGGTGGTGTTCGACCTCCTCGGCGGACAGCACGTGCTGGATGACCATGGTCGCCGCCCCGATGACCCCCGCGTGACCGGCGGTGCGCGACGCCACGATCTGGAGCTCCCCGGTCGCCAGCGGTAGGGACCTCCCGTAGACGACCTCGCGGATGCCGGCCAGCATGCTTTCGGACGACTGGGCCACGATGCCACCCACGGCGATGACCGACGGGTTGAGCAGGCTGACACACGTCGCGAGGACGTGTCCGATCTCCCGCCCAGCCTCGCGGATCGCCCCCGTGGCCTCGAGGTCGCCCTGCTTGGCCATGCGGATCAGACCGCGGCTGTCACCGGCATCCACGCCTTGCTCGCGCAGGGCACGAACCATCGCCGGGCCGCTCGCCACCGCCTCGAGGCATCCGACGTTGCCGCAGGTGCAGGCCGTGTCACCGCCGTGGAGAGCAGCGACATGGCCGAGGTCACCCGCGGCGCCCTGGGCGCCGCGGTGCAGCCGCCCCCCGCTGATGATGCCGGCGCCGATCCCGGTCGCGACCTTGACGAAGATCATGTGCTCGACGTGGGGGTAGACGGTGGCGTGCTCGCCCAGCGCCATGAGGTTGACGTCGTTGTCGACGAGGACCGGGCCACCCAGCGTTCTGGCGATGTGCCCCGGCACGTCGTAGTTGTCCCAGCCCGGCATGATCGGCGGCAGCACCGGGCGGCCCGTCGAGTGCTCGACCGGGCCCGGGAGCCCGAGGCCCACGCCGGCGATGTGCTCGCGGCCGTGGCCCGCCGAGGAGAGCAGCGAGCGGGCCGTCCTCGAGACCCGGTCGAGGACCGGCTCGGGCCCGGCCGCGATGTCGAGTCGAAGCGCCTTCTCGGCCACCACCCGGCCGCCCAGGTCGGTGAGGGCGACCAGCGCATGGGTGGCGCCGAGGTCGGCGGCGATGACGACACCGGCATCCGGGTTGAACGCCAGCCGCGCCGGGGGCCGCCCGCCGGTCGACGCGGCCTCACCCGACGTGGTCAGCAGGCCCGCGGCAAGGAGCGCGTCGACGCGGGCACCGACCGTGGAGCGGGCGAGCCCGGTCATCGTGATGAGCTCGGCGCGGGTGCGGGGCGTGCCGTCCAGCATGAGGCGGAGCAGCTCCCCGGCCCCGGACGAGGCGCTCGGGGAGAACTCACCGATGCCGGCCACGACACGAGTCAAGCACATCCGACTTCGACGCGCATCAACATCGGAAGTCCTCAGAACAAAATCCCACTTTTGCTTGACCTGCCGACAAAAGATCGCTAGCGTCCCGTCGCATGGCAGGCAACGACGCCTCGACCCTCCTGGGCATGGCAGACATCGTGAAGCGCTTCCCCGGAGTGGTCGCGCTCGGCGGCGTGGACCTCGACGTCCGCCCCGGCGAGGTGCACTGCCTGCTGGGTCAGAACGGGGCAGGCAAGTCCACCCTCATCAAGGTCCTCGCCGGCGTGCACCGCCCCGACGAGGGAGTCATCACCTGGCAGGGCGAGGAGGTGCACTTCGCCCACCCGCAGGCCGCCATGGACATCGGCATCGCCACCATCTACCAGGAGCTCGACCTCGTCGAGGGGCTCACGGTGGCCGAGAACATCTACCTCGGCCACGAGATGTCACGCTTCGGCTTCTCGCAGCGCCGAGCCGCCACGAAGTCCGCGGCGGCGCTCCTGAAGCGGCTCGGGCACCCCGAGATCTCGCCATCGGCCGAGGTCGGCAGCCTCTCCGCCGCCGGTCAGCAGATCGTCAGCATGGCGCGAGCCCTCTCCCACCACGCCAAGCTCATCATCATGGACGAGCCGTCCGCGGTCCTCGACGCGGGCGAGGTCGAGCGCCTCTTCCACGTCATCCGCGACCTCACCGCCGAGGGTGTGGCCGTCATCTACATCTCCCACCGCCTCGAGGAGATCCGCACCGTCGGCGACCGCGTCACCGTGCTCAAGGACGGCAAGACGGTCGCCACCGGTCTGCCGGCCAAGGAGACCCCGACCTCCGAGGTCATCCGGCTCATGACCGGCCGCTCCATCGAGTACGTCTTCCCTCCGCGCGGCACCGTGACGGATGCCGAACCCCTCCTGCGCGTCGACGGCCTCGGCCGCCGCGGCGAGTTCCACGACGTGAGCTTCACGGTGCGACCCGGCGAGGTGCTCGGTCTGGCCGGCCTCGTGGGCGCCGGGCGCTCGGAGATCATCGAGACCGTCTACGGCGCGCGCAAGAGCGACGCGGGCAGCGTCGAGGTGGCCGGCAAGAAGCTGCGCCCTGGCTCGGTCCAGGCCGCCGTCGCGGCCGGCGTCGGGCTCGCTCCGGAAGAGCGCAAGAGCCAGGCGCTCCTCCTCGGCGACAGCGTCGCGACCAACATCAGCATGGCGACCCTCACCCGCTTCTCGCGGTCTGGCCTCATCGACCGCCAGGCCGAGCGCAAGGCGGCGGTCGAGCAGGTCGAGAGCCTCGACGTCCGCCCGACCGGGGTCGACCGCGAGATGCGCACGCTCTCGGGCGGCAACCAGCAGAAGGTGGTCCTCGCCCGGTGGCTCCTGCGCGGATGCCGGGTCCTCCTCCTCGACGAGCCGACGCGCGGCGTCGACGTCGGCGCGCGCTCCGAGATCTACGCCCTCGTCCACAGGCTCGCGGACGACGGTGTCGCCGTCGTCGTCGTCTCCAGCGAGATCGAGGAGGTGCTCGGTCTTTCGCACCGGGTCCTCGTCATCGCGGAGGGGTCGGTGCTCCACGAGGCACCGGCCGACCAGCTCGACGAGCACCAGGTGCTCGACATCATCATGAGAGGAGACGCGGCATGACTGTCGAGTCGACCAGTAAGTCCCCCGACTCCGAGGGCGCGTCGTCACTCGGCGCCCCCGAGGTGCACGCCAAGACGGCCGGCGAGTCGGCACCGCCCGCCGCCACGGTCGCCTCCGCGTCGCGCAGCCACCTTGCGTCGTTCATGGCAGGCTCGGCGGGTCGGAACCTCGGGCTCGTGATCGCCCTCGTCCTCCTCTGCATCGTCGGCGTGGCGACGGCGGGTGACCGCTTCGCCAGTGTGGACAACGTCATGACGATCCTTCGCCTGGCCGCCGTCATCGGCGTCGTCAGTGTCGGCATGACGTTCGTCATCAGTGGCGGCGGCATCGACCTGTCCGTGGGTGCGATCGTCGCGCTCGCGAGCGTCTGGGCCACGACCCTGGCGACCCAGACCATGGCTGCCGACTACCACTGGATCCTCATGGTCTTCACGGCACTGGCCGTGGGCGCCGGGTGTGGGCTCGTCAACGGCACCCTGATCGCTTACGGGCGCATCGCCCCGTTCATCGCGACCCTCGCCATGCTGGCCGCCGCCCGCGGCCTCGCCGAGATCATCGCCCAACGGCGCACCCAGATCGTCACCAACCGCGACTTCATCGACTTCTTCCAGGCCAGCGTCCTCGGCGTCCCGGTGCTCGTCGTCATCTTCGCCATCGTCGCCGTCATCGGGTGGGTCCTGCTCAACCGGACGACGTTCGGCCGCAGGACCCTCGCCGTGGGTGGCAACGCGGAGGCCGCCCGCCTGGCGGGCATCAAGGTTCAACGCCAGACGATGTACCTCTACATCCTGCTCGGGTTGGCCTGCGGCCTCGCCGCGGTCATGCTCATGGCCCGGACGACCACCGGCACGTCCACCCACGGCGGCCTCTACGAGCTCGACGCCATCGCCGCTGTCGTCATCGGTGGCACCCTGCTCAGCGGTGGTCGCGGCACGATCGTCGGCACCGTCTTCGGGGTGCTCATCTTCACCACCCTGACCAATGTCTTCACGCTCAACAACCTCGGCATCTCCACCCAGGCCGTCGCCAAGGGCGTCATCATCATCGCCGCGGTGCTGCTCCAGCAGCGCGTCGCGGCGCGCCGGGGCTCACCCTGATACGCCTCGGCCGCACCGGCCGGGTCAGCACACCCACCACCCCTCACAACACCACCCCTCACCCAGTCCCGCCCTGCAAGGAGAACCGCATGTTCCGCAGCACAGCCACGTCCCGCCCCGCCAAGTTCCTCGCCGCCGCCGGCATCCTCGGCCTCCTGGCCACCGGATGCACGAGCAACACCCCCGAGTCAGACGACGCGGCATCGAGCGGCCCGGCCGGCGCGGTGAGCGACAACGACGCCCCCGGCGAGCAGGTCGTCATCGGCTTCTCCGGCCCCCAGGCCGACCACGGCTGGCTCGCGGCCGTCAACAAGTCCGCTCAGGACGAGGCGGCGAAGTACTCCGACATCGAGTTCAAGGCGGCCGAAGGCACCAACGACCCGAGCCTTCAGATCAGCCAGATCGAGACCTTCATCAACGACAAGGTCGACGCGATCGTCCTCCTGCCGACTGACGGCGCTGCTCTCACCGAGGTCGCCACCAAGGCCATGCAGGCCGGCATCACGGTGGTCAACGTCGACCGCGAGTTCTCCTCGCCGTTCGCCGCCCGGACCACGGTGCTGGGGGACAACTACGGCATGGGCGTCAGCGCTGGCACCTATGCGTGCAAGCTCATCGCGGACAAGAAGATCAGCGACCCCGTCATCGCCGAGATCGCCGGCATCGACTCCCTGCCGCTGACCCAGGACCGCACCAGGGGGTACGCCGACGCCCTGAAGGCCTGCGGTCAGACGGTCGACAACCGCGTGGCCGCCCAGTTCACCGTCGAGTCGGGTGAGAAGGAGGCCTCCAACCTCCTCCAGGCGGCCCCGAAGATCGACGTCCTCTGGAACCACGACGACGACCAGGGGGTCGGCGTCATGGCGGCCCTGGAGAACGCCAACCGCGACGAGATGGCGTTCATCGGCGGTGCGGGCTCCGCGAACGCCATGCGCTGGATCCAGGAGGGCAAGATGGAGGCCACGGTGCTCTACCCGCCCACCCAGGCCGCTGACGGCGTCCGCCTCGCCCGCCTGCTGGGCCAGGCCAAGGGGATGTCCGACCTCGTCCAGCCCACGGTGCCTCGCCGCGTCGTCCTCGACGCGCCGGTCGTGACGAAGGACAACGTCGAGGAGTACCTGCCCCTGGCGTTCGAGTCCTGATCGAACGGACCACGTGGCGCTCGCCGGCCGCCGGCCGGCCGGCGAGCGCCACCCACCCCTCACAGGGCGTGCGAGCGCCCGCCGGAAGGTGCCACATGGCCACTCAGACTCCCGCCACCCCCGCGGTCGACGCCGTCACCCCCGTGCCCACCCGTGTGTCGGGGCGGCTCGGCGTCGGCATGGTGGGCTACTCGTTCATGGGTGTCGCTCACTCGCAGGGGTGGCGCAACGCCCGCAGCTTCTTCGACCCCGCCCTGGTGCCCGACCTCGTCGCGGTTGGGGGCCGGGATGCCGTGGCCGCCGGCGAGATGGCGCGCCGTTTCGACTGGACGCAGGTCGAGACGGACTGGCGCTCGCTGGTCGCCCGCCCGGACATCGACCTCGTCGACATCTGCACACCGGGTGACACGCACGCCGAGATCGCGATAGCGGCCCTCGACGCCGGCAAGCACGTGCTCTGTGAGAAGCCGCTCGCCAACACCGTCGCCGAGGCCCGAGCCATGGTGGAGGCCGCGGAGCGTGCGAGGACGCACGGCATCCGCTCGATGGTCGGCTTCACCTACCGGCGCGTCCCGGCCATCGCCCTGGCGCGTCAGCTCGTGAGCGAGGGTCGGATCGGCGAGCTGCGCCACGTGCGAGCCCAGTACCTCCAGGACTGGCTGGTCGACCCCGAGACGCCGCTGACCTGGCGCCTCCAGAAGGACCGCGCCGGGTCGGGTGCGCTGGGGGACATCGGCGCGCACATCATCGACCTCACCCACTTCATCACGGGGGAGAGCATCACCGGAGTCAGCGCCCTGACCGAGACCTTCGTCCGCGAGCGGCCGCTGCCGGGCGCGACGCGCGGGCTGTCCGCCGAGGTCGGCGCCGGCCGTGGTGCGGTCACCGTCGACGACGCCGCGCTGTTCCTCGCCCGACTCAGCGGCGGCGCCCTCGCCACCTTCGAGGCCAGCCGCTTCGCCACCGGACGCAAGAACGCGATCCGGTTGGAGCTCAACGGGTCGAAGGGCAGCATCGCGTTCGACTTCGAGGACATGAACGTCCTCCACGTGCACGACGTCTCGGCGCCCGCACGCGAGGCCGGCTTCACCCGGGTCATCGTCACCGAGACGACCCACCCGTACGTCGAGCACTGGTGGCCGGCCGGGCACGGACTCGGCTACGAGCACGGATTCACCCACCAGGCAGCCGACCTCATCGACGCGATCGCGCGGGGCGTGGACCCCGAGCCGTCGTTCGCGGACGGGCTCGCCGTGCAGCTGGTGCTCGCTGCCGTCGAGTCCAGCGCGGCCAACGGCTCGACCTGGACCCCCACCCACAGCGTCGCCTGATCACCACGACAACCGACACCGCACCGAGGAGCGCACTCGACATGGCTCGACCGATCACCCTGTTCACCGGCCAGTGGGCCGACCTGCCGTTCGAGGAGGTCTGTCGCCTCGCGTCCTCGTGGGGCTACGACGGTCTTGAGATCGCGTGCTGGGGTGACCACTTCGAGGTCGACCGGGCTCTGGCCGAGGACGACTACGTCGCCGGTCGTCGCGAGATCCTCGAGCGCCACGGCCTCGGCGTCTGGGCGATCTCGAACCACCTCAGCGGGCAGGCGGTGTGCGACGACCCCATCGACGCGCGCCACAAGGACATCCTCCCGGCATCCGTCTGGGGTGACGGTGACCCGGAGGGGGTTCGCCGGAGGGCTGCCGACCGGATGGCCGACACCGCCCGTGCCGCTGCCAAGCTGGGCGTCGACGTCGTCATCGGTTTCACCGGGTCGGCGATCTGGAAGTACGTCGCCATGTTCCCGCCGGTGTCCGCCGCGACGATCGAGGCCGGGTACCAGGACTTCGCCGACCGCTGGAACCCGATCCTCGACGTCTTCGACGAGGTCGGTGTGCGCTTCGCGCACGAGGTGCACCCGAGCGAGATCGCCTACGACCACTGGACCACGGTGCGCACGCTCGAGGCGATCGACCACCGCCCGGCGTTCGGGCTGAACTGGGACCCGAGCCACATGGTGTGGCAGGACCTCGACCCGGCAGCGTTCATCTGGGACTTCCAGGACCGGATCTACCACGTCGACTGCAAGGACGTCAGGAAGCGGGTCGGCAACGGGCGCAACGGCCGGCTGTCCTCGCACCTGCCGTGGGCCGACCCGCGGCGCGGCTGGGACTTCGTCTCCACGGGTCACGGTGACGTGCCCTGGGAGGACTGCTTCCGCACGCTCGGCGCGATCGGATACGACGGCCCGATCTCGGTCGAGTGGGAGGATGCCGGGATGGACCGGCTCCTCGGCGCCGCGGAGGCGGTGGGGTTCGTGCGGAGACTCGCCTTCGACCGACCCGACGCCGCCTTCGACGCCGCGTTCACCTCAGGAGGAGAGTGACCATGACGGACTTCACCCCCACCCCCGACGACCGGTTCTCGTTCGGCCTGTGGACCGTCGGCTGGGAGGGCGTCGACGTGTTCGGTGGCGCCGTGCGTGAGCCGCTCGAGCCGGCCGAGGCGGTGCGCCGCCTGAGCGACCTCGGCGCCTGGGGCATCACCTTCCACGACAACGACGTCATGCCCTTCGGCAGCAGCGAGGCCGAGCGACAGGCCAGGCTCCGGCCGTTCCGGGCGGCGCTGGAGTCGACCGGCCTCACCGTCCCCATGGTGACCACCAACCTGTTCTCCCACCCGGTCTTCCGCGACGGCGGCTTCACGAACAACGACCGCGACGTGCGCCGGTTCGCGGTCGCCAAGACCGCCGAGAACATCGACCTCGCCGTCGAGCTCGGCGCGAAGGTCTTCGTCGCCTGGGGTGGCCGTGAGGGCTCGGAGTCGGGCGGCTCGAAGGACGTGCGGGCCGCGCTCGACCGCTACAGGGAGGCGTTCGACCTGCTCGGTGCCTACGTCCTCGAGCAGGGCTACGACCTGCGCTTCGCGATCGAGCCGAAGCCCAACGAACCCCGCGGCGACATCCTCCTCCCGACGGTCGGCCACGCCCTGGCCTTCATCACCGAGCTGGAGCATCCCGAGCTCGTCGGGGTGAACCCGGAGGTGGGTCACGAGGAGATGGCGAGCCTGAACTACGCCCACGGGCTCGCGCAGGCGCTGTGGCACGGCAAGCTGTTCCACATCGACCTCAACGGCCAGCACGGCCCGAGGTACGACCAGGACCTGCGCTTCGGTGCCGGAAACGCCCGGGGTGCCTTCTGGACCGTCGACACCGTCGAGAACGGCGGTTACGACGGGCCGCGGCACTTCGACTTCAAGCCGCCGCGCACCGAGGACATGGACGGCGTCTGGGTGTCGGCGGCGGCGTGCATGCGCAACTACCTCATCCTGCGCGAGAAGTCGCGGGCGTTCCGCGGCGACCCGCGGGTTCAGCAGGCACTGCGCGACGCGCGGGTCGACGAGCTGGCAGTGCCCACGGTGGCTCCTGGGGAGACCCTGGCCGACCTGCGCGCCGAGGCCTTCGACCCCGAGGAGGCCGGTCGCCGCGGGATGGCCTTCGAGGCACTCGACCAGCTCGCGCTCGAGCACCTGTACGGCGTGGCCTGAGGCGGGCGACGGAGGGGGCGGGGATCGTGCACTCCGGTCCCGGGCACCCTCGCGCTCAGCGCCAGAACGGCGGGATCGCCGCCAGCTGCTCGCACGCGCGGACGCCCTCGCGGACGAGCGCGTCCTCGTCGACGGCCGGTGCCTCCGCCCCCACGCTGCGCAGCAGGCTGTCGGCCGTGTGGTGGTCGTTGACCGCGCCGAGCGCGGTCTGCACGTTCTCCACGTACCACGCGTAGGCGAGCGGTCCAGTGAGCTCTTCGCCACCGTCGGTCACGACGTGCGGCGCGTCGACGGCATACAGCGAGGCGAAGAACTCGCAGCCGTAGCGGAACTTCTTCGCCTCGATGCGCACCCGGTGTCGTTGAGCCGGCGTCATCGAGGAGATCTGGTCGTGCACTCCCGCCACCCGGCGCCAGCGCTTCTCGAGGGCGCGGCAGGCCAGGTCGACCACGTGCGCGTCGTCGCCGCCTCGGTCAGGTACCTCGATGAGCGCGCCGTCAAGGTCCCGACCGGCCTTCTCCCACTTCTTCCTGCCCAGGGCGTGGAGCACGTCGTCGTAGGCCGCCTCACGCGCCGCCCACAGCCTCGCCACCTGCTTCGTGTGGCTGTCCCGGAGGAGGTCGCCCGCGAGGATGACGTCGAGGTCGCGGGCCAGGCCGAACGGGCGCGCCAGGTCGCGGATGCGGTGGGCCACCTCGACCACGGGGGACGAGCGTCCGAGCACCGGGCCGAACAGTGACACCGCCGAGCGCAGGCGGCGGATGCCGACGCGGGTCTGGTGCAGGTGCGGCATCGCGCGGGACTGCACGAGGAACGCCTCGTTGGTCCGCCAGTGCTCGGTGCACTCGGTGGCGACGACGACGAAGGCCCGCGTGGCGCTCATTGCCGGGTCGAGCGATATGGGCCTCGCCTTGCGGGGCAGCGCGTCGGTGCCGAGGTCGATGTCGGCGCTCATGGTGTCACCGCCGCCGCTCACGGCTCATCGTCCCATGCCCCGTCAGGTCGCCGACGGCGCCGGGCACATCGGCAGTGCCTCATCGGTCGACACGGCGGGCAGCGTGGTGAACTTGGCGCCGAGCGCGACGTCGACCACTGCGCCCTTACGCTTGTCGGCCACCGCGGTGGCCCCCTTGGGGAGTGCGGAGAGCAGGAGCTTGGCCTGCGCCTCCCCACCGGGGCCGTGGCGCACCTCGGCGACCGCGGGCTCCTTGCGCTTGGACGGGTCGTTGGCCACCTTGCCGATCACGAAGCCGCGGGCCGCGAGGCTCTTCGATACCGAGGCCGCCAGCCCGTTGCGGTTCGTCGCGTTGTAGACGTTGACCGTCGTCGTCTCCGGTGTCGCGGCCTTCGGGTCGTACGGACGACAGGTGGGGGATGGTGCCCTGCTGCCCGCCGTGCTCTCGGCCTGGTAGTACGACAGGGCGTACCAGAAGGTGAAGAAGAGCCCGAGCAGGACAGTGCCGAGAACGATGAGCGAGCGCCGACGCCTGCGTGCGCGAACCGACGACTCCGCCTCCGTCGTGTACTCGCTCATCGTCGCCTAGAGGGAGAGCACCCGGGCGTGCAGGGTTGGCCGCTGCTGGAGCGCCGCTCGCAGTGCGCGGTGGAGGCCGTCCTCGAGGTACAGCGTTCCCTCCCACTCCACGACGTGGGCGAAGAGGTCGCCGTAGAAGGTCGAGTCCTCCGAGAGCAGCATCTGCAGGTCGAGCTCGCGCTTGGTCGTGACCAGCTCGTCGAGCCGCACCAGGCGGGGTGGCACGTTCGACCACTGCCGGGTGGTGTACCCGTGGTCCGGGTACGGCCGGGAGTCGCCGACTGCCTTGAAGATCACGGGGATCACTGTATGTCGGGAGCTCGCCGGGGGTGGGGACCGACGCCCTCGTGCGGGCTAGATTGGCGGCCGTGACCGAGAACAGCGTGAGCAGCTCGCAGCTCGACCAGATCCGCGCCGGCTACGCCTTCGAGGGCGCCGCCCTGGAGTTCGGGGCGGCGGTGCTCGACGGCACCGCGTTCCCCGACGCCAGGGTGCGCATCCCGCTCTCCGCGATGAACCGGCACGGGCTCGTCGCGGGGGCGACCGGCACCGGCAAGACCAA
Organism: uncultured Actinomycetota bacterium; assembly: GCA_963763015.1. GTDB lineage: Bacteria > Actinomycetota > Actinomycetes > Actinomycetales > Dermatophilaceae > Fodinibacter. The sequence goes on from CAVXML010000011.1 coordinate 350,114, forward strand.
GACGCTCCAGCTCATGGCCGAACAGCTCGTCGAGAACGGCGTGCCGGTCTTCCTGGCGGACATCAAGGGCGACCTGTCGGGAATGGCGACTGCCGGCGAGCCGAACGACCGGATCACCTCCCGGTCGGCCGATGTGGGGATGGAGTGGCAGGGCACCGCGTACCCGGTCGAGTTCTACGCCCTCGGTGGAGAGGGCACCGGTGTCCCGGTCCGGGCGAGCGTCTCGACGTTCGGTCCCACCCTGCTCGCCAAGGTGCTCGGCCTCAACGACACGCAGGAGTCCAGCCTGGGACTCGTGTTCCACTTCGCGGACACGAAGGGGCTGTGGCTCGACACGATCGCCGACCTGCGCGCCGTCGTGCAGTACCTCACGAGCGACGAGGGGAAGGCGGACCTCAAGGAGCTCGGCGGGCTGTCGTCGGCGACGGCCGGGGTGATCCTGCGAGAGCTCATCACCTTCGCGAACCAGGGCGCCGACGTGTTCTTCGGGCTGCCGGAGTTCGACACCGCCGACCTCCTACGGGTCGCCCCTGACGGACGAGGCGTCGTGTCGATGCTCGAGCTCCCGAGGCTGCAGGACCGGCCGCAGCTCTTCTCCACGTTCCTCATGTGGCTGCTGGCCGACCTCTTCCACGACCTGCCCGAGGTGGGCGACCTCGACAAGCCCAAGCTCGTCTTCTTCTTCGACGAGGCCCACCTGCTGTTCGACGATGCGAGTGAGGACTTCCTCGACGCCATCCAGCAGACGGTCCGGCTCATCCGATCCAAGGGCGTCGGCGTCTTCTTCGTGACCCAGTCACCCAAGGACGTGCCGGCCGATGTCCTCGCGCAGCTCGGCAACCGTGTCCAGCACGCCCTGCGGGCCTTCACACCCGACGACGCCAAGGCGCTCAAGGCGGCCGTCCGCACCTACCCGGACACCGACTACGACCTCGAGGACCTGCTCACCAGGCTCGGCACCGGCGAGGCGGTCATCACCGTGCTCTCGGAGAAGGGCGCACCCACGCCCGTGGCCTGGACCCGGATGCGTGCGCCGAAGTCCCTCATGGCACCGTCGGCCGAGGCGGTCCTGACCAAGGTCGTCGCGGCATCCCCACTCGCCGGTAAGTACGGGACCGAGCTCGAGCGGGAGTCGGCGGCCGAGATGCTCGGCAAGGCGGCCCTCGCGCGGACGGAGGCGGAACGCCTGGCGGCGCAGGAGGCGGAGAACGCCGCGGTGCGCGCGTCGGCCGAGTCGGCGGCTGCCAAGGAGCGAGCCGGCGCCGAGAGGAAGGCAGCCAAGGACGCCGCCGCCGCGGAGAGGGCTCGCCCTGCCGAGGTGGCGAGTCCGGCCGAGAAGCCCGGCATGGTGGAGGCGGTCGTCGGGTCGAGCGCGTTCAAGTCGATGCTGCGCTCCGCCGGAACGGTCCTCGGTCGGGAGATCACGCGCTCTGTCTTCGGCACGAGCCGGCGTCGCCGCTGACTCCCTGTCGGAGCGTGTCATGACAACCGGCCCTCAGAGGGTCAGGACCGCCTGGGCGTAGGCGCACTCGAGGTCGGCATCCGTGACGGTCTGGACGTAGCCGGGGCGCACGGCATACGTCAGCTCCCAGCCCGTCTCCGTCCGGCGTACTGCCTCGAGGCGGTCCCCGAGGAGCTCGCGCAGCTGGTCCTCGCGGGGCAGCCACAGGGCCTGGTCGAGCGTGACGGAGTCGAGGGCCCACTCCGTCGTGCCGTTGAATCCCAGCAGGCTCTGGTCCCGGTAGGTGTGGACCTCCACCGTGAGGTCGCTGATCCAGAAGACCTCGGCGGTCAGCAGCTCGGCGTCGATGACGAACCGGTCGCCGGCGCGCGGCTCCCACAGCACCCCGGCCGCGAGGAGGGCCCGGGCCAGCTCGACGGTGATCATGGCCCCATCCTCACCCGGATACCGCGTCGGTGGTGACGCCGGGTGTGGACGTAACGCGTCCCTCAGCCCAGGAGCCACACGACGAGGGCGATGACCGGCACGGCGCCGACGGTCGTCACGAGGATCGTGTCGCGGGCGAGTGTCACCGACCGGTCGTACCGCGTGGCGTGCACGAAGACGTTCTGCGCCGTGGGCAGGCTGGAGGTCACGACGACGGCCAGCAGTGCCTGACCGGAGAGGCCGAGCGCGTGATGCGCCACGGCGTACGCGACCACGGGCTGCACCGCGAGCTTCAGCGTGCTGGTCATGGCCAGCTCGCCGGGAGGCACGTCCCCACCGAACCCGGGTCCGAGCCGGAGCGCGATGCCGTACGCGAGGAGCATGGCCGGCACGGCCATGGCGCCGATGAGCTCGACCGGATCTGCGACCACGGGCGGAAGCCGCCATCCGGTGACCGACAGCAGCAGGCCGACCAGCGTGCCGACCGTCAACGGGTTGGTGAACGGCCGCACGAGCGCGTCGACGACCGACGGCCGACGTCCTCGCACGTCGGCGTCGAGCACCGCCAGGGCGAGCGGCTGGAGGACGAGGAGCTGCAGGAGGAGCGTCGGCGCGACGAGGGCCGCGTCACCGAGGACGTAGGCCGCGACCGGCAGGCCGAGGTTGCCGGCGTTGACGTAGGCGCTCGCGAGCGCGCCGATGGCCTGCTCACCCGGCGTGCGCCGCCACCGCCACCACGCGACGACCACATAGGTGAGCGCCGGGACGACCACCCCCACGACGGTGGCCGCCAGGTTGCGCGAGAGCACGTCATGGACGTCGGCCTCGGCCACCGTGGTGAGCAGCAGTGCGGGGGAGGCCACGAAGAACGCGACCCGGCTGAGCACCACCTGCGCCCCCAGGTCCACCACGCCGAGGTGCGCGACGAGGGCCCCGACCGCGATGACCGCGATGATGGTCGCGAAACCCAGGACGACTCCCTCCATGGGGCCATCCTCACCGGTGAGATGCGACCGCAGCCGCCGCTGTCCGCCCAGCGACCTCCGTCAGCCCCAGTTGGCGGCGAGCGTGAGGCAGAAGGGGTGACCGCTGGGGTCGAGCAGGACGCGCCAGGTTTCGCCCGGCTGCTCCTCGGGCAGCGCGGCACCGAGCTCGACGCAGGCGGCAGCCGCGGCGTCGAGGTCGTCGACTGCCAGGTCGAGGTGGAACTGCTTGCTGCCGTGCTCGTTCGGCCATCCCGGTGCCCGGTGGTCCTCGACCGTGCCGAGGCCGAGCGCCAGACCGCCAGGACCCGTGAGCATGGCGTACCCGTCCTGGTCGTGGGCGACCTCCCAGCCGAGCACCGCCGACCAGAACCGTGCGTCTCGACCGGCGTCGGAGCTGTCCAGGGTCAACATCTTCAGGGTGGCGACGGCCATGGTGTTCCCTTCCCTCGTCGACGACGCGTGCCGCCCCAGCGTCCCTAGGCTGGGGCGGTGCCCGATAGGACAAAGGCGACACCGCGGCCCACGGCCTCGACCGGCGGCGTCCTGCGGCCCGGTGAGTTCGCCCGCCACGTCACCCTCGTGCGCGCGCCGGCCGGTGAGAGTGCGTCCCACTGGGTGGAGAACCGGTGGTCGCTGCGCTGGGACCTGCCCCCCGGGCGCTGGTACGACAGCGAGGTGCTGCCGCACCCGACGTGCTCGCTGACCGTCGAGCTCGGGAGCCACCCACGGCCCGGGATGCCGCCCGGCGAGACCGTGGTGGTGACCGGTGTGGTCACCCGTCGGTTCGACGTCCAGGTGCGGGGATGGGGGCGGGTCGTGGGCCTGCGGTTCCGGCCGGGCGGGCTCGCCGCGCTCACCGGCCTGCCGGCATCCGCCTGGACAGACCGCTCGGTGGCAGGGCGGGAGGTCCTGCCCGCGGCCCTGGCCAGGCGGCTCGCCGACCCAGGCCTCGCGGCATCCGGCACGGCATGGGCCGAGACCGCCGAGGCGGGGCTGGCGGCGCTCGCCGGTGAGCGGCCCGACCCGCGCTACGGCCTCGTCCTCGACGTGGTGGCCGACATGCTGGGCGACCGCGGCCTGCTCTCCGTGGCCGAGGTGGCGCGACGGCACGACGTGACGGTGCGCACCCTTCAGCGGCTGTTCACGCACTACGTCGGGGTGGGGCCGAAGTGGGTGCTCTCGCGCTACCGGATGCACGACGCGGTGGCCGAGCTCGATGCCGGCTGGGACGGCACGCTCACCGACCTCGCCGTGCGCTACGGCTGGTACGACCAGGCCCACTTCACCCGCGACTTCACCGCCCTCGTCGGCGTGACACCCCGCCAGTACCGTGACCGCACGGCGGCCGAGGTCGCCGACACCCGGGGATCATCCGCGACATCACCGTGATGACGCGGAAGTCCGCCCGGGCCGCGGAAGCATCTGCGTCACGAGCGGAGAACCGCGTCGTCACCGTGATGGCGCGGGAAGCTTCGGCGTCAGGCGCCGGCCCGCAGCACCGGCGCCAGCCGGTCGAGCACCCCGGCATCCTCGATGGTGCCCGGGACGGTGGGCACCTTGCCGTCGGCGATCTCACGCATCGTCTTGCGGAGGATCTTCCCGGATCGGGTCTTGGGCAGCCCACCGACGATGTCGACCTGCTTGAGGCTGGCGACGGCGCCGACCTCGTCGCGGACCCGCTGCACGAGCTCCGTGCAGATCCGCTCCCCCTCGGCCCCGCTGCCGTCGATGCCGCCCTTGAGCACGACCAGCCCCCGTGGCACCTGGCCCTTGAAGTCGTCGGCCACGCCGATCACCGCGCACTCGGCGACGTCTGGGTGGCCGGCCAGCGCCGCCTCGATCGAGCCCGTCGACAGCCGGTGCCCGGCGACGTTGAGCACGTCGTCGGTGCGGCCCATGACGTAGACGTAGCCGTCCTCGTCGATGAGGCCCCCGTCACCGGTGAGGTAGTAGCCCTCGAAGACGGACAGGTACCCGGCGACGAAGCGGTCGTCGTCCTGCCACAGCGTGGGCAGGGTGCCCGGGGGCAGCGGCAGCCTGATGGCGATGGCTCCCTCCGTGCCCCGCGGCGCCGGTCGCCCGGTGTCGTCGAGCACCTGGACGTCGTAGCCCGGCACGCGCACCGACGGCGAGCCGGGCTTGATCGGCATCGGCTCGAGACCGCGCAGGTTGGCGGCGATGGGCCAGCCGGTCTCCGTCTGCCACCAGTTGTCCACGACGGGGACGCCGAGGACCGAGGTGGCCCACTCGTAGGTGTCGGGGTCCAGGCGCTCCCCGGCGAGGAAGACCGTCTGCAGGCTGGACAGGTCGTGGCCCTTCATGAGGTCGCCGGCCGGGTCCTCACGCTTGATCGCGCGGTATGCCGTGGGCGCCGTGAACATGGCCTTCACCCGGTGTTCGGCGATCACCCGCCAGAAGGCGCTGGCGTCGGGGGTACCGACGGGCTTCCCTTCGTAGAGAACCGTGGTGGCGCCCGTGAGCAGCGGGGCGTAGACGATGTAGGAGTGCCCCACGACCCACCCAACATCGGATGCCGTGAACCACACGTCCCCGGGCCCGACGTCGTAGATGTTCTCCATCGACCAGCGCAGGGCGACGGCGTGGCCGCCGTTGTCGCGGACGATGCCCTTCGGGCGTCCGGTCGTCCCCGAGGTGTAGAGCACGTAGAGCGGGTCGGTCGCCTCCACCTCCACGCAGTCGGCAGGTTCGGCGTCGGCGACGAGCTCCTCCCAGTCCATCTCCTCCCAGTCGGTGTCGCGCTCGCCGACGGCCGCCCAGCACTGCTCCCGCTGGAGCACGACGACAGACTCCGGCTTGTGCGTGCTGCGGTCGAGCGCGGCATCCAGCATGGGTTTGTACTCGACGACCCGCGACGGCTCGATGCCACAGCTGGCCGCGACGATGACGGTGGGCTTGGCGTCCTCGATCCGTGCCGCGAGCTCCGCGGGCGCGAAGCCGCCGAAGACGACCGAGTGGATGGCCCCGAGCCGGGCGCACGCGAGCATCGCCACGACGGCCTCGGGGACCATCGGCATGTACACGACGACCCGGTCACCCTTCTCGACCCCGAGCGAGGCCAGCGCTCCCGCGAACGTGGCGACGCGCTCGAGCAGCTCGGCGTACGTGACCCGCTGCACCACCCCGGTGACCGGGCTGTCGTAGATGAGCGCCGTCTGCTGGCCACGGCCGTCGCGGACGTGGCGGTCGAGGGCGTTGAAGCACGTGTTGAGCGAGCCTCCACGGAACCAGCGGTAGAACGGCGGGTTGCTGCCGTCGAGCACGGTCGTGGGTTCGGTGATCCAGTCGACGGACCGTGCGGCCGCCCCCCAGAAGGACGTGGGGTCCGAGATCGACTGCTCGTAGGCCGCTTCGTAGGCGCCGGTGCTCATGGCCACATCGTGCTCACGGCCGGGTGGCAACGCCACCACTGCGGTCGTCGCGGGCGCTCGGGCGGGCGCCCTGGGCGCCGAACGGGCTCGTCCGGCACGCCCGCCCCCTGGGCAGTGCGACCGGCGGGCACCGGACGTACGGTGTGCGGACGGCCGGCGTGCGGGGCTGGCCGGTGTGCGGGCTGTCGCGGACCGCCTGGCGGCCGGGAGAGGAGGACCCGTGGCCACGTTCGTCCTCGTTCCGGGTGCCGGTGGCCAGGCGTGGTACTGGCACCGCGTCGTGGACCAGCTGGCGGCACTGGGGCACCAGGCGGTTGCGGTGGACCTCCCGTCGACCGACGTGGATGCCGGTCTGGAGGACTACGTGCGCGTCGTCCTGGACGCGACCCCACGCCGGGCCGCCCGGACGGCCGGTGGTGGCGGCCTCGCGGTTGTCGGGCAGTCGCTGGGCGGGCTGGTGGCCCCACTCGTCGCCGACCGCTCTTCGGCGGACCTGCTCGTGCTCGTCGCCGCGATGATCCCGCGCCCCGGTGAGAGCGGCGGGGACTGGTGGGAGGCCACCGGGCAGGCGGACGCCGCCCGGCGGCTGGCCCTCGCGGAGGGGCGCGAGCCCGGCGACGACGACGAGGCCGAGGTGTTCTTCCACGACGTGCCCGAGGAGGTGCGCGCCGAGGCGATGCGGCGCCCCGCTGGTCAGACGGACCGGCCCTTTCGCGACCCGTGGCCGCTCGACCACTGGCCGGACGTTCCGACGCGCGTCGTGGCGTGCTCCCGCGACCGGCTGTTCCCGCTCCCGTTCATGACCGAGCTGGCCCGGTCCCGGATCGGTGTCGAGCCGGACGTGCTCGACGCCGGCCACCTCCCGGCGCTGGCGAACCCCGCCGCTCTCGTCGCCCTGCTCGAGGCCTACCGGGAGGAGCTCGGACTCGCTCCGGGTGGGCCGGGCCGCGCCCCGCAGGGGTCCCACACCTGAGGAACCCCCGGGCCGCGAGCGTCCCGGGGGTTCCTGGTGGCGGAGGATGGGGGATTTGAACCCCCGAGGGTTTTATCCCAACACGATTTCCAATCGTGCGCACTAGGCCACTATGCGAATCCTCCGCGGGCGAGGCTACTAGAGGATCGGGGCCGTCAGAAATCCTCGGGCCCGGCACCGGGGCGCGTCCGGCGGCCCGGTCCTGCCGCAGCCGAACGGCGTTTTGCCGGGGCTGCGGGTCGGCACCTAGGATCGGATGCGGCACCCCGCGTGGTGGTACCCCACTGAACTCCCCCAGGGCAGGAATGCAGCAAGGGCAGGTGGGCTCTTCCAGGTACGCGGGGTGTCCTCGTCGCCTGGGCCTGCGCCCTCATCGTGACGCGGCGGCCGACTCCCGGTCCGCGGGGTCGCAGACCCCGCCGCAGCCACCCTCGCCGCACCCGCATCCCGTCTCGGCCCGGGGCGCGGCCTGAGGGACCCCGTCCTCCGCGACCGCGCCGTCGGCACCCGCACCCGATCCACAGGCCCCACCGCAACACCCGCCGCCGCAGCCCCCGCCCTCGGCGACCGCCTGGGGCTCGGTGCCCTGCAGGTCCCACACCTGCTGGATGGCGTCTCGCAGCACCTCGACCGGCTGTGCGCCCGTGACACCGTACTTCTGGTCGAGGACGAACGTCGGCACCGCGGTGATGCCGATCTGGGAGGCCAGGGCGAGGTCGGTGCGCACGTCGATGCCGCGGTCGTCGCCGGCGAGGAGGTCGCGCACGGCATCCTCGCGAAGACCTCCCTCGACGCCGAGGCGCACGAGCGTCTCCGGGTCGCCGAGCTGCGCTCCCTCGGAGTACCACCCCCGCATGACTCGCTCGGTGACCTCCTCCTCGCGGCCCAGTGCACGCGCGAGGTGGATGAGCCGGTGGGCGTCGTAGGAGTTGCCTCCGCGCAGCCGCTCCCACTGGAAGTCGAGACCGACGGCGGCGGCATCCTGCGCCATGCGCTGCTGCTGGAGCACCATCTGCTCGCGCGAGACGCCGTACTTGGCCGCGACCGCATCGACCACCGGGGTGTCGTCGACCGCAGGGGCACCACGGTCGAGCTGGAAGCTGTGCCACACGACCTCCACCTCGTCGCGGTGCTCGAGCTGCTCGAGGGCGAGCTCGAGGTGCCTCCGGCCGAGGTGGCAGAAGGGGCACAGGATGTCTGACCAGACGTCGATACGCACGCCTGCAGGGTATGTCGTGCCACGGACGACGGCCGAATGCGGGGGGCGTCCACAGCGGGCGCCACGGCACACGGGATGTCCGGTATCGCGGCTAGGGTTCGACAGGTGAGCACCGCGCTGTACCGTCGCTACCGCCCCGAGACGTTCGCCGACGTCATCGGGCAGGAGCACGTGACCGAGCCGCTCATGCAGGCGCTGCGCACGGAGCGCGTCAACCACGCCTACCTCTTCAGCGGCCCGCGGGGCTGCGGCAAGACCACGAGTGCCCGCATCCTCGCCAGATGCCTCAACTGCGAGTCGGGCCCCACGCCCGAGCCGTGCGGCACCTGCGACTCCTGCGTCGCGCTGGCCCGCGGTGGCTCGGGCACCGTCGACGTCATCGAGATCGACGCCGCGAGCCACGGTGGCGTCGACGACGCCCGTGACCTGAGAGAGCGCGCCTCCTACGGGCCGGCACAGAGTCGCTACAAGATCTACATCATCGACGAGGCCCACATGGTCACGCCGCAGGGCTTCAACGCCCTGCTCAAGATCGTCGAGGAGCCGCCGGAGCACGTGAAGTTCGTCTTCGCGACGACCGAGCCGGAGAAGGTCATCGGCACCATCCGCTCCCGGACCCACCACTACCCCTTCCGCCTGGTCCCTCCCGCGCGGCTGCAGGCGTACATGGAGGACATCTGCGCCAAGGAGGGCGTGGCCGTGGCACCCGGGGTGCTGTCGTTCGTGGTCCGCGCCGGTGGCGGGTCGGTCCGCGACTCGCTCTCGGTGCTCGACCAGCTCATCGCGGGCTCCGGGCCCGAGGGCCTGACGTACGAGTCGGCCGCTGCCCTGCTCGGCTTCACCGACGGCGAGCTGCTCGACGCGTCCATCGACGCCCTGGCGGCCGGCGACGCCGCCGCTGTGTTCAGGGCGATCGACAAGGTGGTCGAGACGGGTCTGGACCCTCGCCGCTTCGTCGAGGACCTCCTCGAGCGCCTGCGCGACCTCATCGTCGTCGCGGCGGTCAGCGACGGCGCCGGGTCCGTCCTGCGCCACGTGCCGGAGGACCAGCTCGAGCGGATGCGCCGGCAGGCAGCCGCGTTCGGGGCCGGCGCGCTCTCTCGTGCGGCCGACGTCGTCAACGCCGGGCTGACCGAGATGACGGGCGCCACCGCGCCCCGGCTCCAGCTCGAGCTCATCGCGGCTCGGGTCCTCCTCCCGGGCGCCGCAGGGGAGGCCGGGTACGCGGCCCGGCTCGACCGGCTCGAGCGCCGCCTCGAGCTCGGGGGCGTTCCAACGTCGGCGGCGCCGAGGGCCCTGGCGGGCACGTCGCCCCCGCCCGGGGCTGGCACCGCTCCGCCTCGGCCCGTGGCCACCGGCGCGGGCGACGGTGCACTCACCGCTCGCCCGGCCCCGGCCCCCTCGGTGCACGAGGAGGCCACGACGGCCGCCGCCGACGAGCGGATGCCGTCCTCGCCGGACCACGACGCGCGTGGCACCCGGCAGGAGGCTGCTCCCGCACCGGCCACCGCCGACGCCCGGACCGCAGGGACAGAGGCGCCTTCTCCCTCGCCGACGCAGGTGCGCGGCCCGGGCGGCCTGGACACCGACGCCCTTCGGCGCTCGTGGCCGGACGTCCTCGACTGGCTGAGCCGGCACAAGCGAGTCACCTGGACGTTCGTCTCACAGAACGCGCAGGTCGCCGACTACGACGGCCATCGGGTGCTTCTGGGCATCTCGACCGTCGGCCTCGCCGACACCTTCCGTCGGGGTGCGCACGCGGACTACGTCCGACAGGCCCTCATCGACGTGCTGGGGGTGGATGCCCCGGTGGAGGGAGTCCCCGCTGACGACACGGGGGGCGCGCGCGGAGCGCGGCCCGGGCGCCCCGTCCCACCGCAGGAGTCGGCGGCATCCGGCGGGTCGCCACCTGCCGCGGCATCCAGCCCTGCGCCCGCCGACGCCCCGGACCCGGACCGGCAGCCGGACGTCGACGCGGAGTCGGCCGGGACCGGCTCGGCACCGGGCACCCGGGGCGACCTCGCCTCAGGGGCGCGCGGGCCGGCATCCGGGCAGAATCCGGGCAGCTGGTCCGACGCACCCCCGCCGAGGGACAGCGCGCCGCCGTGGGCTGCTCCGACGCAGGTCCCCGGGCCGGCCGGTGAACCGGTGGCAGAGCGGACCGTGGACGACACGGCCATCAGCGACGACGACGAGTCGATCGACGAGCGCGCCGATGTCGGCGTCCCGGTCGTCGAACGCCTGCTGGGCGGCACCGTCATCTCGGAGGACACCCGGTGAGCGCGACCTCGTACCGCGTGAGCCACGGCATCGTGGCGCCGCTGTCCAAGCTGCTGTGGCGCCCGATGATCACCGGCACCGAGAACGTCCCGCTCGTCGGCGGCGTGCTGCTGGCGAGCAACCACCTGTCGTTCATCGACTCGTTCGCCATCCCGATCGCGGCGCCCCGACCGGTGAGCTTCCTGGCGAAGTCCGACTACTTCACCGGCACGGGGGTGAGCGGGGCCATCCGGCGCGGGTTCTTCGAGGGCACCGACGCGATCCCGGTCGACCGGCACTCCTCCCGTGCGGCCCAGGAGTCGCTCGACGCCGCGCTCTCGGTGCTGCGCGAGGGACGTGCCTTCGGCATCTACCCGGAGGGGACCCGGTCGCGCGACGGCCGCCTCTACCGGGGACGCACCGGGGTGGCCTGGCTGGCGCTGACGGCGGGCGTGCCCGTCGTGCCGGTGGGGCTGGTGGGCACCGACCGCGTCCAGCCCGTGGGGGCCAGCATGCCGCGGCTCGCCAGGGTGCGCGTCTCCTTCGGACGACCGATCCGCCCCGAGCCCTACGTCGGGATGCCGGCCGGCAAGGGCCGTCGACTCCTCACCGACGAGGTGATGGACGCCATCGCCGAGCTGTCCGGCCAGGACAGGGCCGACTGCTACAACGAGCTGCCGCCTGACTCCACGGGCGCCGCCGTCGGGATCTGAGGGGCGACGGGCCAGCCCGGCCGGGTCACGGGTGAAGCGCGTCGAACTCCGCCTCGGCCACCATGTCGGGGTCGGCATCGAGGCGCACGTGGGCGAGCAGCGCCTGCACGACGCGCAGCGCTGCGGCGGCTCGCTCACCCCAGTGCGAGAGGTAGCTGAACTGCCACCACCAGAGCGCCTCCACCGGGCGGCCGGCGTCAAAGTGGCTCAGCCCGTGCGTCAGGGCCGAGGCGATGTCGGCGAGGTCATTGGAGAGGCACCCGACGGTGGGCTCGGGGTCGATGACCGGGTCCGCCACGTCCGCGTACTCGTCGAGGCCCTCGAACACGTTGGCCAGGCTCTCGCGCAGCGGGTCCAGCTCGGCGTCGGGTCCCGGGTCGACCTCGAAGCGCGCGACCGGCACGACGTCCTGGATGGCGCCGAGGCGAGCGCCCATGACGAGCACCTGCGAGAGGGCGAGCAGCCCCATCGGAAGGGCTGCCTCGGGGGCGTTGCCCGCGGCGATCTCGCGGACGGTGAGCAGGAACATGCGCGCATCGGCCGCGGACTCCTCGGCCAGCTCGCCCAGGTCGTCAGACATCGATGAGCCTCCGTCCCTCGAAGGCCCGCCCGAGGGTGACCTCGTCGGCGTACTCGAGGTCTCCACCGACCGGCAGGCCGGAAGCCAGCCGGGTCACCCGCAGGCCGAAGTCCTTGAGCGTCCGGGAGAGGTAGCTCGCGGTCGCCTCACCCTCCAGGTTGGGGTCGGTGGCGATGATGACCTCGGTGACCGTGCCGTCGGCCAGCCGGGTGAGGAGCTCGCGCACGCGCAGGTCGTCCGGCCCGATGCCGTCGATGGGGCTGATGGCGCCACCCAGAACGTGGTAGCGCCCTCGGAACTCCCGGGTGCGCTCGATCGCGACGACGTCCTTGGGCTCCTCCACGACGCAGATCGAGTGCAGGTCGCGCCGCGGGTCGAGGCAGATTCGGCAGCGCTCGGCCTCGGCGATGTTGAAGCACACCTCGCAGAAGCGCACCTTGAGCTTGACCTCGGTCAGGGCGTGGGCCAGCCGCTCGACGTCGGCCGGGTCGGACTGCAGGAGGTGGAAGGCGATGCGCTGGGCGCCCTTGGGACCGACACCCGGCAGCCTGCCGAGCTCGTCGATGAGGTCCTGGACCGCGCCTTCGTACACGCGTCGAGCCTACGACCTCCGGCCGAGCCTGTCCCCCGTCGCCTCGCCCGGATCACCGATGTCCGTCGAGGGTCGTCCCTGAGGGGCCCGGGCTGCTCAGCAGAGGATGGATTCCGGCCCACACGGTGCACCCTGTGGTCCGCGCCGCAACCTCTGCTAGCAGAAGTTCGCGGGAGCCCTAACCTCTGCTAGCAGAAGTTAGGGGCCGATTGGGGGTGATGCGGGGGGCGCAACGGGCTGATTCGGGGCGTTGCGGGGGGCGATTGGGGGCGATGCGGGCGTCAGCGGGATGCCGGCAGCTCCCCGCTCGCGACCGCCGCACGCAGCTCGTCGATGGCGTCCCAGTCGTTGGCGTGCATGGCGGCGACGACCCGCCCCTCGCGCACCCAGAAGGCCCGGAACACCCGCGCTCCGAGGTCGCCGGTCACGACGACCTCGTCGTCGGCACTGCCGTGGCCGACGTACTCCATCCCGAGGTCGTACTGGTCGGTGAAGAAGAACGGCATCATGTCGTACACCTCGTCCGCCCCGACGAGGTTGTGCGCCGCCACCTTGGCCTGGTTGATCGCGGTGTCCCAGTGCTCCACGCGGATGCGTCGACCGAGCACCGGGTGGTCGTGGCTCGCGATGTCGCCGACGGCGTAGACCAAGGGGGCCGTGGTCCGGAGCCGGGCGTCCACGAGCACGCCGTTCTCCACCCCGAGGCCGGCCTCCTCGGCCAGCTGGACGCGCGGCGCGACGCCCACCCCGACCACGACGAGGTCGGCGCCCGCCAGGTCCGCCGCCGTGACCGTCGTCCCCAGCCGCAGGTCGACCTCGTGCTCCCGGTGGAGTCCCGCGAACACCTCCGCCACGGTGGGCCCGAGAACCCTCAGCAGCGGCAGCTCGGCGGTCTCGAAGACCGTCACGGCGGATCCCGCGGACCGCGCGGCCGCCGCCACCTCCAGACCGATCCAGCCGGCCCCGATGATGACGATGCGCCGACCCTCGCCGAACGCCGCCTTCAGCCGGTTGCTGTCCTCGATCGTTCGCAGGTACGCCGTGGGCACCCCGCTCTCCTCAGCCATCGCCAGCCGTCGCGGTTCGGCACCGGTGGCCAGCAGCAGGCCGTCGAACGGCTCGTCACCCCCCGTCGTCCGCACCACCTGGTCGGCGACGTCGACGGCGGTCGCCGTGACCCCCAGCCGCAGCTCGACCTCGTGCTCCGCGTACCAGTCGCGCGGGTGCACGAAGGCGTCGTCGAGGGGATCGTTGCCCAGGAGGTACCCCTTGGAGAGCGGCGGCCGCTCGTAGGGCGGGTGGTCCTCCGCGCCGATGAGCACGACCCGCCCGTCGTACCCGTGCTCCCGCAGCTCGGTCGCGGCCGTGCCGCCCGCCAGCCCGGCTCCCACGATGACGATCGCCATGGGTCGGAGGCTACGCCGAGCCCGCCACGAGCGCGAGGATGGCAGCCACCGGATGCCGGCTGACCGGCATCCGGTCACGAGGAGCACCCCGTCGACCTCCGGTTAGAGTGGTCGCCGCCCCGCAGAACCCTCGCCCCCGGAGTCGAACGTGCCCATCGTGGTCCAGAAGTACGGCGGGTCGTCGCTGGCCGATGCCGAGAGCATCAAGCGGGTCGCGCGGCGCATCGCGGAGACGAGGAAGGGCGGCAACGAGGTCGTCGTCGCCGTCTCCGCCATGGGGGACACCACCGACGAGCTGCTCGACCTCGCCCAGGAGGTGAGCCCCGTCCCCCCGCCGCGCGAGCTCGACATGCTCATGACCGCCGGGGAGCGGATCTCGATGGCCCTGGTGGCCATGGCCATCTCCGACCTCGGCTACAGCGCGAGGTCGTTCACGGGGAGCCAGGCGGGCGTCATCACCGACTCGGTGCACGGCAAGGCCAAGATCATCGACGTGACTCCCGGCCGCATCACCGAGGCGCTCGGCAAGGGGCACATCGTCATCGTCGCCGGCTTCCAGGGCGTCAGCCAGGACACCAAGGAGATCACCACGCTCGGCCGCGGCGGCACCGACACGACCGCGGTGGCACTGGCCGCGGCGCTCTCGGCCGAGGTCTGCGAGATCTACACCGACGTCGACGGGGTGTTCACCGCCGACCCCCGCATCGTGCCGAGCGCACGCAAGATCGACCGCATCAGCAACGAGGAGATGCTCGAGCTCGCCGCCGCGGGCTCCAAGGTCCTCCACCTGCGAAGCGTCGAGTACGCCCGACGCTTCGGCATCCCGATCCACGTCCGCTCGTCCTTCTCGCAGAAGGAGGGCACGACCGTGACCGACCAGCCCGGACCCCAAGGAGACCTCGTGGAAGAGCCGATCATCGCCGGAGTGGCCCATGACCGCAGCGAGGCCAAGGTCACCGTCGTCGGCGTCCCCGACAAGACCGGCATGGCCGCCCAGATCTTCGAGGCGGTCAGCCTCGCCCAGATCAACCTCGACATGATCGTCCAGAACGTCTCGGCCACGGAGACCGGCCTCACCGACATCTCCTTCACCCTGCCGAAGACCGACGGCACCGCAGCCGTGTCGGCACTGCAGCGGATTCAGGGTGAGGTGGGGTTCTCGGCCATCCAGTACGACGACCAGATCGGGAAGCTGTCGCTCGTCGGCGCCGGCATGCGCTCGAACCCCGGCGTCTCGGCCACCTTCTTCAAGGCCTTGGCGGATGCCGGTGTCAACGTCGAGATGATCTCCACCTCCGAGATCCGCATCTCCGTCATCACCCGCGACGACGTGCTCGACGACGCCGTGCGCGCGGTGCACACCGCCTTCGGCCTCGACTCGCACGAGGGAGAGGCCGTCGTCTACGGGGGCACCGGCCGCTGACGTGGTGGGCGACGACGTGAGGCACGACGGGGAGGACCCCTCGGAGGGGGGCTGGCAGCCGACCCTCGGCGTCGTCGGGGTGACCGGTGCCGTCGGGCGGGTGGTGCTCGACGTGCTGCCCACCCGCGACACGCACTGGGGCAGCATCCGGCTGGCCGCCGGCGACGAGGACGTGGGTGCGGTCTTCACGGTCGCCGGCGAGGAGGTCGTCGTCGAGGCACTGACGCCGGAGTTCTTCGACGGCATCGACGTCGCGATCTTCGACATCCCCCCGGGCATCGCCAAGAAGTGGGTCGAGCTCGCGGCCGAGCGCGGAGTCGTCTCCATCGACAACAGCACCGTCTTCCGCATCCAGCCGGACGTGCCGCTCGTCGTTCCCGAGGTGAACCCGCGGAAGATCTCCGACCGGCCCCGCAACATCATCGCGAACCCCGGTGCGACGGTGATGACGATGATCGACGCCCTGGCCGTGCTCCACGGCGCGTGGCAGCTGACCGGGCTCGTCGTCACCACCTTCCAGGCGGCGTCCGGGCTGGGCCGAACGGGGATGACCCGGCTCCATGACGAGCTGGACGTGGTGCACGGCCACCGCGAGCTCGGCACCCGGCCGGGCGACGTGCGTCGGCTCATCGAGCACGAGCTCGGCGAGTCGCCGTTCCCCGCGCCGCTCGCCCTCAACATCATCCCGTTCGTCGGCCACCACGTCGGCGACGGCTGGACGTCCGAGGAGCTCAAGGTGCGGGACGAGACCCGCAAGATCCTCGACCTGCCCGACCTTCCGATCTCGGCGACCTGCGTCCGGGTGCCGGTCGTCTCCTCGCACTCGGTGACGGTGCACGCCACGTTCGCCCACCGCGTCAAGGTCTCCGAGGCCCGCCAGGCCCTCATCGAGGCCCCGGCGGTCGTCATCCTCGACGACCCGGAGGAACCCGAGTTCCCGACCCCGGGGGACGTCGTGGGCGTCGACCCGCGGTTCGCCGGCCGGATCAGGCAGGACCCGCAGTCGCCCATGACCCTCGACCTGTTCATCTGCGGCGACAACCTGCGCAAGGGTGCGGCGCTCAACATGATGCAGACCGCCGAGCTCGTGGCCCGAGAGCTCACCGCGCGCTGACGCGGCAGCGGACACGGGTGCGGCCCGGTGTCGGTGCGCACCGCCGACGCGCCACAATGGGGCCGTGGACCGCGAGGTCCCGACCGGCCCATCCGTAACGCCCGCCCGCAGGAGCCACTCATGACCGTCCGGACCGTCGCCATGCTCACCGCCGGTGGCCTCGCACCGTGCCTGTCCTCCGCCGTGGGGGGACTCATCGAGCGCTACAGCGAGGTGGCGCCCGACGTGCGGATCATCGCCTACACCAACGGGTATGCCGGCCTGCTTCGGGGTGCGTACGTCGAGGTGACGCCCGAGGTGCGGAGGCGGGCGCACCTGCTCCACGGCTTCGGCGGCTCGCCGATCGGCAACAGTCGGGTGAAGCTGACGAACGTCGCCGACTGCGTCAAGCGCGGTCTGGTCCGCGAGGGCCAGGACCCCCTGCACGTCGCGGCCGAGCAGCTCACGGCCGACGGTGTCGACGTCCTGCACACCATTGGCGGGGACGACACGAACACGACGGCCGCCGACCTCGCGGCATACCTGCACGAGAACGGTTACGAGCTCACGGTCGTGGGCCTGCCCAAGACGATCGACAACGACGTGGTGCCGATCCGCCAGTCCCTGGGCGCCTGGACCGCCGCCGAGCAGGGGTCGGTCTTCGCCCAGAACATCATCGCGGAGCACTCCTCGAACCCACGCATGCTCATCGTCCACGAGGTCATGGGCCGCAACTGCGGCTGGCTCACCGCCGCGACCGCCGAGGCGTACCACCTCTGGGTCGCCGAGCAGGACTTCGTTCCAGCCATCGGCAACGACCCGCGGCGCTGGGACGTGCACGCGGTGTTCGTCCCGGAGCGTCCGATCGACCTGCACGCCGAGGCCGGGCGGCTGCGCACGGTGATGGACGAGATCGGCTGCGTCAACATCTTCCTCTCCGAGGGTGCCGGGGTCTCCGAGGTCGTGGCAGAACTCGAGGCGGCCGGCCAGGAGGTGCCTCGCGACCCGTTCGGTCACGTCCAGCTCGACAAGGTCAACCCGGGCGCCTGGTTCGCCAAGCAGTTCGCCGAGCTCCTCGGGGCCGAGAAGACGATGGTGCAGAAGTCCGGTTACTTCTCCCGGTCCGCGGCGGCCAACGCCCGGGACCTCGCGCTGATCAAGGAGTGCACGGACCTCGCCGTGGACTCGGCGCTGCGCGGTGAGCCGGGTGTCGTCGGGCACGACGAGGAGCGTGGCGACGTGCTGCGGCCCATCGAGTTCCCCCGGATCAAGGGCGGCAAGGCGTTCGACACCTCGGTTCCCTGGTTCACCGACATGCTCGAGTCCATCGGGCAGGGCTGACCCGAGGGCGAGGCCACGCGTGGTCTTCGACGCCTGGTGGGTGGCGGTCGTCGTGTATGCCGTGCTGCTCGTGGCCCAGCGGCTGTGGCGAGCCCGGTCGTGGGTTCCGCCGGAGTGGCCCGAGGCCGACTACGGATGGAAGGTGACGCACCTGTTCTGGGTGCCCTTCCACGTGCTCGACGTCGTCTTCGGGGTGCCGCTCGTCTTCGCGGTCGTCATCGCCTACTTCGCGATCTGAACACACCTGGCCGCGGACGCGAGGTCCGCGGCCAGGTGGCGTCGTCGGGTCAGTGGCGCATCTTCAGGTACGAGAAGACGTCGCCCTGGATGGACCGATCCGGTCGGACCCCCGGCTCGACCAGCCCGGCGTTCTCGAGCGATCTCTGCAGGCCCTCGTTGAGCTGGCCGGCATCCCTGGACCTGATGGCCTCGGCCCTCTGCTCCTCGGTCAGTCCGTCCCACCAGCGGTCGAGCTCGTCAGTCCCAGCCACGGGTCCTCCTTGTGCAGTGCGTCGTCAGGATGGGCCCAATGGTGTCGGCTGAGACGCCAAAACACAAGGTCAGGGGGGTCGTGGGCCGACGAGGGCGCAGACCGGGGTCAGGGCCCGACGGTGACGCCCTTCCAGAAGGCGACGCGGTCGCGGATCTGCGCGGCGGCATCCTTGGGCTCCGGGTAGTACCACGCGGCGTCGCGGTTGGTCTGCCCGTCGACCTCGAGGGTCCAGTAGGAGGCGGTGCCCTTCCACGGGCAGACGGTGTGCGTGTCGGAGGGCCGCAGCAGCGACGCGTCGACCGACTCGGCCGGGAAGTAGTGGTTGCCCTCCACGACGACGGTGTCGTCGGACTCGGCGATCACCGTGCCGTTCCAGATGGCCTTCATGGGTGCTCCTCGGGGTGGTCGTGGTGGCGCTGAAACCTCCTTCGGGCCGACCGTGTTCCCGAGGGCTCGAGGCGGCCGTCGTCGAAGCCGTCCGGTTGGTCGGTGCGAGTCGCTGTCGCGACGGGCCCCCGACCGGCAGGATGACCGACGTGCTGCCCGACCTCTTCCTCGTCCCCGAGGAGCGCGACAACGTCCACACCAGGATCGACGACCACCTGGAGGACGGCGCCGCGTGGAGCGTCGGGAACCACGTGCGGCCGCTGGTGCACGGTCGTCCCTACTTCGCCGAGCTGCACGAGCGGATCACCGCGATGGGGGAGGGCGACCTCCTCTTCTTCGTCGACTGGCGGGGTGATCCCGACCAGCAGCTGACCGACGACCCCGGCGCCACCGTCTCCGCCACCTTCGCCGCCGCGGCACGTCGGGGCGCCGACGTGCGAGGGCTGCTGTGGCGCTCGCACTGGCGGCGCCTCGGCTTCCACTCCCACAAGGCGCGCTACCTGGGGCTGGAGATCGAGGAGGCCGGCGGGCAGTGCCTGCGAGACATGCGGGTGCGCACCGCGGGGTCGCACCACCAGAAGTTCGTCGTGCTCCGCCACCGCGACGACCCGTCACGGGACATCGCGTACCTCGGCGGGATCGACCTCTGCCACAGCCGGCGCGACGGCATCGAGCACGACGGGGACGTGCAGCGCGTGGAGATGCCGCAGGTGTTCGGCCCGCGCCCGCCCTGGCACGACGTCCACTGTGCCATCACCGGCCCGGCGGTCTTCGACGTGGAGACCGTCTTCCGCGAGCGGTGGGAGGACTCGACGCCACTGACGCTCAACCCCGGTCGTCTGCTGTCGAGCGTGAGCCAGGGCGAGGACCTCAGCCCCCGCCCTCTGCCCGAGCAGGCGCCTCCACCGCCGCCCCCCTCCGAGGCGTGTGAGGCGGTGCAGATTCTTCGCACCTACCCGGCGATCCTGCCCAAGGGCTACGACTTCGCACCGAACGGCGAGCGCAGCGTGGCCCACGGCAACGCCAAGGCGGTGAGGCACGCCCGTCGCCTCATCTACCTCGAGGACCAGTACCTGTGGTCCGAGGAGGTGGGCCGGCACTTCGGCAACGCCCTGCGGGACAACCCGGAGCTGCACCTCATCGCCGTGATCCCGATCGTCCCCGACGTCGACGGCCCGTTCACGGCGCCCGCCGAGCTCTACGGTCGCAAGCTGGCGATGGACCTCCTGCTCGAGGCGGGGGGCGACCGGGTGGCCGTGTACGGCCTCACGAACGAGGCCGGCTACCCGATCTACGTGCACTCCAAGGTCTGCGTCATCGACGACGTGTGGACCAGCGTCGGCTCTGACAACTTCAACCGCCGCTCGTGGACGAGCGACTCCGAGATCGCCGCAGCCATCCAGGACGTCCGGGTCGACAGCCGTGAGGGTTCTGCCCCGCGAGACGCCTTCGCGCTGCGGATGAGGCGCGAGCTCGTCGCCGAGCACGTGGGCATCCACCCCGACGACGTCCCCGACGACCCGCAGGGGGTGTGGGACCTCATGGCGGCCTGCGCCACCGCCCTCGACGACTGGTACGCGGGCGGCGGCAGCCTCCGCCGCCGCCACCTCCCGCGCCCCAAGGCCCCGCTCAAGGGCACCGCGGTCCGGTGGCGTCGGCGGTCCGGCGGGGCCGTCGGTGCGGCGGGGGAGGACCGGCCCCCGGGGCGGCTCCGGCGGGTCTCGCCGCCGCAGCTCAGCCGGGCCCAGCTCCTGTGGACCTCTCGCTTCTACGGTGTGGTCGACCCCGACGGCACCCTCGGCCGCGACGACGAGATCTGACCGGTCGAGCGCGGGGCCCTGGGCCGAGATCCGGAGCCGGGCTCAGCGAGAGCGCCGTGGCGCCGGTGCCGACGCGACGAAGCCCTCGGCCTGGGTTCCCTCGTCGGCGACCCGGACGCCGTACCGGTAGGAGAGCTTGCCGCCCAGCCACCCCGAGGCGCCGACCAGCGCCAGGGCGACGACGGAGAGGATGAGGGCGGTGGTGCTGACGTCGTCGTAGCCCTGTGACCGGCGCACGCCCAGGTTCACGGCGTACAGCAGCACCACGACGACGTTGATGGCCATGTGCGTGAGCCCGGTGGCGAAGGCCCGCGTTCCACGGGCGATCGTGGAGAGGTCGATGGCACCGAACACCGCCGCGGCCAGTGCCCCGACCAGCCCGATGCCGATGAGCCAGGCCGATCCGGTGGCGAAGGCCTCCGGACGGTCACCGAGCGTGGCCGTGAGGTCGAAGACGATGCTCGAGGTCCAGGCGCCGATGGGGATGGTGACGAGGATCGGGTGGACCGGATGGCCGTACAGCCCGGACACCCGGCTCCGGGGGTGCTTGGCGCGGTGCATCGACGAGACGGTCGGTGTGGGGTCCATGGCTGGTCCTTCGCTGCTCGAGGGGAGTCGACGGACGGTGCTGCGGCATGTCCGTACCCGTTCGGGTCATCCCGGAAGCGAGCGTCGAGGGGGGCCGCCTTGCGCCGGGCAGCGTTCGTTGCTTGGGTTTGGTCGCATGGCGTTCGACGGCATGTGGGCCAGGCCCGGGACCGATCCGAGAGGAGCCCTCCGCACCGGCCGCGGCGAGAAGGCGGTGCTGGAGGCGTACCTGGACCGCTATCGGATGACGGTCGAGCTCAAGTGCGAGGACCTCACGCCTGAGCAGCTCGCGACCCGGTCGGTGCCGCCGTCCACCCTCTCGCTGCTCGGGCTGGTCCGCCACCTCGCGCGGGTCGAGCACTCATGGACCCGGCGGGTCCTCGAGGGGCAGGCAGAGCTGCCGAGGCTGTACCGCACCGACGACGAGCCGGACCTCGACTTCGACGGTGCGGTCGCCGACCCGTCGGTGGTCGCCGACGCATGGGACACCTGGCGTCGGGAGGTGTCGCACGCCCGGGAGGTCTACGCGAACCTCGACCTCGACGCGCGCGCGGAGGTCCACGGCGAGGAGGTGGAGGTCCGCGACATCGTCGTGCACCTCGTCGAGGAGTACGCCCGCCACGCCGGCCACGCCGACCTCCTCCGTGAGTGCATCGACGGCCGCACCGGTCAGTGACCGGGGGACGGTCGCGGCATCCGCACCGTCACCGCGATGCCGGCAGGCACCGCCCGCTGTGGGAGCCTTGGACGACGCGTCCAGCGGCAGCCGCCGCACCCCAGCGACACCCTCCGGAGGACCCTGCGTGCCCGTGACCCCGGCCACCGACTTCCGCCCGGTCATCCTCGGCGGTGACATCACGGCCTACAGCCTCGTCCGCACGTTCCACGAGGCGTACGGCGTGCGGCCCCTCGTCGTGAACATGACCGACGGAGGGCCGATCGCGCTGTCCCGGGTCTGCGAGCACGTCTACGTGCCCGGCCTCGAGGACGCGGACGTCTTCGTCGACGCGCTCGAGAGGGTGGGCCGGGAGCACCAGCGACCCGGGGTGCCGCTCCTCCTGGTGGCCGCGGGCGACTGGTACGTCCGGATGATCATCGAGAACACGGAGCGGCTGGGCCGGCTCTTCACCATTCCCTACATCGACCAGCCGCTGCTCGACGTCATCGTGCGCAAGGACCGGTTCTACGGCATCCTCGACGAGGTCGGCGTGCCCTACCCGACGACGGTCGTCGTGGACATGTCGAGGGACCTCGGCGAGGAGCACGACCTCCCCTTCGGCTTCCCGGTCGTCATGAAGCCGGCCGACAGCGCGCTGCACCACTACGCGAGCTACCCGGGCAAGAAGAAGGTGTTCATCCTCGACAGCCGCGAGGAGCTCGACGACGCCCTCGCCCGCGTGCGGGCCTCGAACTACGACGGCAACTTCCTGCTCCAGGAGTTCATCCCGGGCGACGACACGAACATGCGGGTGCTCACGTGCTACTCCGACCGGCACGGAGTGGTTCGCTTCGGTGCCGTCGGCCACGTCCTCCTCGAGGAGCACCACCCCCTCGCGATCGGCAACCCGTGCGTCATCATCACCACGGAGATCGACGAGGTCGTCGAGCAGGCGAAGCGCTTCCTCGAGCACGTCGGGTACGTCGGGTTCTCCAACTTCGACCTCAAGTACGACCGCCGCGACGGGACGCTGAAGTTCTTCGAGATCAACGTGCGCCTCGGCCGGAGCAACTTCTACGTGACGGCCGGCGGCAACAACGTCTCCGAGTGGTACGTGCGGGACTGGGTTCGCGGGGAGGACATGGAGGGGCTGACCATCGCGCGGGGCGAGCACCTCTTCAGCTTCGTCCCCAAGTACGTCGTCAAGCGATACGTGCTCGACCCGGCGCTCCGCGACAGGGCCCTGCGGTTGATGAAGGCGGGGCGGGCCAGCGACCCCAACTGGTACGGACCCGACCTCACCCTCAAGCGCCGCGCGTACAACGTCGCCTACCACGTCAACCAGGTGCGCAAGTTCCGCGAGCACTTCGTCGCCCGATGACGCGCGGCGGTCGTGGCGCGCGCGACGAGCCGGTGGGCGTGCTCGGTGGTCTCGGCCCCTCCGCGACGGTGCACTTCCTGGGCCGGGTCGTCGCCCTCACGGATGCCGTGCGCGACCAGGACCACCTCGACCTCCTCGTGTGGCAGCACGGCAGCATCCCCGACCGCACGGCCTTCCTCATGGGCAGGGGCGAGAGCCCGGAGCCGGCCCTCGTCGCGGATGCCGTCGCCCTCGAGCGAGCGGGTGCCCGCTTCATCGCGATCCCGTGCAACACCGCGGTCGTCTGGGTCGAGAGCATGCGGGCCGCCGTGGGCATCGAGGTGCTCGACACGGTCGTCGAGACCGTGGCCGCCACCCGGGCCGCGGTGCCGGGCCTGAGCCGCCTCGGCGTTCTCGCCACCGACGGCACGCTCCGCGCCGGCACGTACACCGCGGCCGCCGAGGCGGTGGATGTCGAGGTGGTCCTTCCCACTCCGGAGGTGCAGCGCGAGGTCATGGCGACCATCTACGACGGGGTCAAGGCCGGCGCACCGGTGCCTCGGGAGCGCTTCGACGCCTTGGTGGACCACCTGCGCGAGCGCGGGGCTCAGGCCATTGCCCTGGGCTGCACCGAGCTGTCGGTCCTGGCGGAGGATCTCGGGGTCGACGACCCACACGTCGTGGACTCCATCGACGCCCTCGCCCGCCGCGTCCTCGTGCGCGCCGGGGCACCTGTGCGAGAGGGTCCCCGCAGTGGCGTGGCCTCCCCGTAGCCCGCCGTCGTCAGGGGGGTTCTCCACGATCCCCGTCGCCGGACCGGAAAGGGCTGCTGCACCCGCATGACGACGGTCGAGCCCCAGAGCTGGCACCACGGGTTGGTCGCGCGGTGGTGGTCACTGTTCCGCGACTCCGGCCCGGAGATCGCCTACTTCCGCCGCTTCGTCGAGGAGGGGCAGCCGGCGCTCGACGTGGCGTGTGGAACCGGTCGCCTGCTCGTTCCCTACGTCGCAGACGGCCTGGACGTCGACGGGGTCGACGTCTCGCCCGACATGGTGGCGCTGTGCCGGCAGGCTGCCGAGGCGGTCGGCGCCACCCCGGCCCTCCACTGCCAGGCGATGCACGAGCTCGAGCTTCCCCGGCGCTACCGCACCGTCTACGTCTGCGGGGGCCTCGGTCTCGGCTCCACGCGGCGCCAGGACGAGGAGGCGGTGCGCCGTCTCCACGACCACCTCGAGCCCGGTGGGCGCCTGGTCCTCGACAACGAGGTGCCCTACGCGGGCGCGAGCACCTGGGCCTACTGGCCGATCGGTGCCAGAGGCGACCTGCCGGAGCGCGAACAGCCGCCCGCGGAGCGGCAGCTCGGCCCGGACGGCCACGAGTACGCCCTGCGGTCGCGGTTGCTCGCCCTCGACCCCCTCCGACAGCAGGAGTCGCACGAGATCCATGCGTTCCAGTGGACGGACGGAACCCTGGTCGCCGAGGAGCGCCACCAGCTCACCGTCAACCTCTACTTCAGCGGAGAGCTGGTGATGATGCTCGAGCGGGCCGGATTCACCGACGTGGAGGTGCGCGGTGAGTACAACGACCGGGAGCCGACGGCCGAGGACCGCTTCCTCGTCTACCTCGCCACCCGCGGCTGAGGCCCGCTCGGCCTCCCACCATGGTCACCGAACGCCGCACCCTGCAGCCAAGGTCCCGACGCCCCGCGCCACCGCCTAGAGTCGTCGGGACCCGACGAGGAGCCCGACCACACCGAGGAGGCGCGATGACCGCGGGAGACCGTGAGCTCGCGAGCACCGGCCCTGCCCTGCTCGTCCTCGTCCGGCACGGGGAGAGCGTCGGCAACCTCGCCGCGGCCGCGGCCGGGGAGAAGGGCCTGGCCCGCCTCGAGCTCGACTACCGCGACCCGGACACACCGCTCTCGGACAACGGCATCGCCCAGGCGCAGGCCCTCGGGCGTCACCTCGCCTCGGCGCCCGCCGACGAACGCCCTGACGTCGTCCTCGGATCGCCGTACGTGCGGGCGGCGAGCACGGTCGAGCACGCCCTGGAGGCCTGGCCCGACGCCCCGCGGCCCGTGCACGACGAGCGGCTGCGCGAGCGCGACCTCGGCCTGTTCGACGGGTTCACCGGTCAGGGCATCCGCGACACCTACCCGGAGGAGGCGGAGCGACGGGCCGCCATGGGCAAGTTCTACTACCGTCCCCCGGGCGGCGAGAGCTGGACCGACGTGGTGCTCCGGATCCGAAGCCTCCTCACGGACATCCGCGCCGAGCACGCCGGTCGTCGCGTCTGGGTCTTCAGCCACCAGGCGGTCATCATGTCGTTCCGCTACCTGCTCGAGAACCTCACCGAGGAGGAGCTGCTCCGCACCGACGGTGAGCAGCCGCTCGGGAACTGCTCGCTCACCACCTACCGCGCGAACGACGACGGTGGCCTGGAGCTCGTGTCCTACGGTGCCGTCGACCACCTCCGGTCCTCGCCGGCCGAGCCGACGCACGAGGAGCCGCACGTGGCGTCCGATCCCGCCCCCGCGGACGCCTCACGTGGCTGACCCGCCGAGCCCCGAGGACGCCCCGGAGCTCGTCACACCGACACTCCTGCGCCGCTGGCCGCTGCCGGACCCGAGCGGCACCAAGGACGCCAAGGGCCGCCTGGTCGTCGTCGGCGGCAGCCTGAACACCCCGGGAGCGGTTCGCCTCGCGGCGGAGGCGGCGCTGCGGGTCGGCGCGGGGAAGGTGCAGGTGGCCACGACGGACGGTACCGCCGTGCCGCTCGCCGTCGAGGTTCCCGAGGCGTTCGTCCAAGGCCTCGACGAGGACTCCGACGGGGACATCGCCGCCACCGCGGCCGACCGGATCCTGACGCTGTGCGACGGCGCGGATGCCGTCCTCCTCGGTCCGGGCATCGGCTCGCCGTCGGCCGGATGCGCTCTCCTCGAGGCGGTCGTGCCGCACCTCGACGTGCCGGTGGTCGTCGACGCGCTCGGGACGGCCTACCTCACGGCGCACCGGGACGGGCTGCGGCACCTCGCAGGCCGCTCTCTCGTCACGCCGAACGCCACCGAGCTCTCCGAGGTGCTGCAACGGGACTTCGACGAGGTGGACGCCGACCTGCTGGGCGCGACGCGGCAGGCGTGCCGCTCGACCGGTGCCGCGGTGCTCTCCGGCTCCGACGTCTCGTACGTGGTCGTGCCCGACGGCCGGTCCTGGTGCCTCGAGGCAGGCGCGCCCGGCGCGGCGGCGGCCGGTTCCGGTGACGTGAAGGCCGGCACGGTGGCCGGCCTTCTGGCCAGGGGCGCCACGCCGGCGCAGGCGGCCGCCTGGGGTGCCTATGTGCACGGGCGAGCGGCCGAACGGCTCACGGCATCCGTGGGTCGGGTCGGCTTTCTCGCGCGCGAGATGGTCGACGAGCTGCCTCGGGCGCTGGCTGAGGTCGAGGCCTGAGGCGCTCCGCAGCGAGGCGTGGTGGTGGTGTGGGCGCGCCGTCCTCGGTGCCGACGCCGAGGATGGTGTCATGAGTGCCACCCTCCAGGCCCGCGGGGTCTCGGCCGCCTTCGGTGACCGCGAGCTGTTCCGCGGTCTCGACCTCGTGGTGGCGCCAGGCGACGTCGTGGGGCTGGTCGGCGCCAACGGCGCCGGCAAGACGACGCTGCTGCGCATTCTGGCCGGGCAGCGGCCCCCGGATGCCGGGCACGTGACCCTCACGCCGCGGACCGCGCACGTCGGCGTCCTGGTGCAGGAGGCGGAACGGCCCCAGGGGGAGACGGTGCGCCGCCAGCTGGAGCGTCGGACAGGCGTTGCCGCGGCGCAGGCGGCCCTCGACGCGACGACGGAGGGGCTGGTGCGCGGACGGGTCGGAGCGGAGGACGCCTACTCGCGAGCGCTGGAGGACTGGCTGGCTCTCGGTGCCGCCGACCTCGGCGAGCGGCTCGCCGAGGTGGCCGACTCGGTGGGGCTGGGCGTCGGCCTGGACCTGGAGATGTCGGGGTTGTCCGGCGGGCAGGCCGCCCGGGTCGGGCTCGCGGCCCTGCTCCTGTCTCGCTACGACGTCTACCTGCTCGACGAGCCGACGAACGACCTCGACGACGAGGGCCTCGACCTCCTGGAGGACTTCGTGGCCGGCCTCGACGCCCCGGTCGTCGTCGTGAGCCACGACCGCGAGTTCCTGGCCCGCACCGTGACGAGCGTGGTCGAGATCGACCGCAGTCTCGAACGGGTGACGACCTACGGCGGCGGGTACGAGAGCTACCTCGAGGAACGGTCGGTCGCGCGTCGACGGGCGAGGGAGGCCTACGAGGACTACGCCGGGCGCCGGGCCGAGCTCGAGGCACGGGCTCGGATGCAGCGGGCGTGGATGGAGAAGGGAGTGAGGAACGCCCGGCGCAAGCAGCGCGACAACGACAAGATCGGGCGCAAGTTCCGCAGCGAGCAGACCGAGAAGCAGGCGGCCAAGGCGCGCCAGAGCGAGCGGGCACTCGAGCGGCTCGAGACGGTGGTGGAACCGCGCAAGGAGTGGGTGCTCCAGTTCGAGATCGCCTCGGCACCCCGGTCCGGCGACGTGGTCGCCTCGACGAGCGGTGCCACCGTGACGAGGGGCGCCTTCACCCTCGGTCCGCCCGACCTCCGGCTGTACCTGCGGGACCGGGTCGCGGTCACCGGGCCGAACGGCGCCGGCAAGACCACACTGCTCGGCCTGCTGCTGGGACGGCTCCCGCCCACCACCGGCAGCGCCGTCCTGGGGCACGGGGTGGTCGTCGGCGAGGTCGACCAGGCGCGGGGGCACTTCGAACGAGACGAGCCGCTCGGCCGGGCCTTCGGGCGGCAGGTGCCCGAGTGGCCGACCGCGGAGGTGCGGACCCTGCTCGCCAAGTTCGGGCTGCGGTCCGAGCACGTCGGGCGGCCGGCATCCTCGCTCTCACCGGGGGAGCGGACGCGTGCGGCGCTCGCGCTCCTCCAGGCCCGGGGTGTCAACCTGCTCGTCCTCGACGAGCCCACCAACCACCTCGACCTACCGGCCATCGAGCAGCTGGAGGAGGCGCTCGACGCGTTCCCCGGCACCCTTCTGCTCGTGACGCACGACCGGCGCATGCTGGAGCGGGTGCGGCTGACCCGGCGCTGGCATGTCGAGGCCGGCCGGGTCGTCGAGATCGACGCATCCGACGTCTGATCACGGTGAGGCCGCCCGCTTCCGTGCACCGGTGCTGGACGGTTCGGTCGACAGGCAGTGGGATGCCGGGAGCCCCGCGGTGGCCGGCCACGGCATCCACGGAGGGTCGTTGCCTGTCGGTGTGCTCGCCCGACGTCGTGAGCGGCTGGTTAGATCGGTCCTGGCGTAGCAGCGGGGACACCGCGTGGGCGGGTCTCCCATCGAGCGTGGGAGTGACGATGAGCAGGACTGGGACGACCGAGGCATCCCCGCGCACCGCGCACGCCGCGGACAGCCACGACCTGATCCGGGTGCAGGGTGCTCGTGAGAACAACCTCAAGGGCGTGAGCCTGGAGATCCCGAAGCGCCGGCTGACCGTCTTCACGGGGGTGTCGGGCTCCGGCAAGAGCTCGCTGGTGTTCGACACGATCGCCGCGGAGTCGCAGCGCCTGATCAACGAGACGTACAGCGCCTTCGTCCAGGGCTTCATGCCCGCCCTGTCCCGACCGGACGTCGACCACCTCGATGGGCTGACGACCGCGATCATCGTCGACCAGGAGCGGATGGGTGCCAACCCACGATCCACCGTCGGCACCGCGACCGACGCCAACGCCATGCTCCGCATCCTCTTCAGCCGGCTCGGAAGGCCGCACGTGGGACCGCCGACTGCGTACTCGTTCAACGTCCCCACCCGCAAGGCGAGCGGGGTCATGTCCACCGACAAGGGCGGCCACGTCGAGAAGGCCGTCGTGAAGGATGCCGTCTACCTCGGCGGGATGTGCCCGCGCTGCGAGGGCTTCGGCCACGTCAGCGACATCGACCGCACCGCGCTGTACGACGACTCCAAGTCGCTGCGCGAGGGCGCCCTCACGGTGCCCGGCTACTCGATGGACGGCTGGTACGGCCGGCTGTTCGAGGGGATGGGCCTGCCCATGGACAAGCCCATCGCGTCCTTCACCTCCAAGCAGCTCGACACGATGCTCTTCGCGCCGCCGACCAAGATCAAGGTCGAGGGGGTCAACCTCACCTTCGAGGGCATCATCCCCAGGATCCAGAAGTCGATGCTGTCCAAGGACCCCGAGGCGATGCAGCCGCACGTGCGCCGCTTCGTGGAGAGGGCGGTCACCTTCCAGGTCTGCCCGGAGTGCGCCGGCACCCGCCTCACCCCGGAGGTGCTGACGTCGAAGGTCAAGCGCAAGAACATCGCCGAGCTCTGCGCGATGCAGATCAGCGACCTGGCGGTCTGGGTCCGCGAGCTCGACGACCCATCGGTGGCACCGCTGCTCAAGGGACTGCGGCACCTGCTCGACTCGTTCGACGAGATCGGGCTCGGCTACCTCTCCCTCGACCGACCGGCCGGCACGCTCTCGGGCGGCGAGGCGCAGCGCACCAAGATGATCCGGCACCTCGGCTCGTCTCTCACCGACGTCACCTACGTCTTCGACGAGCCGACGATCGGACTGCACCCCCACGACATCGCTCGGATGAACCAGCTCCTGCTCCAGCTGCGCGACAAGGGCAACACCGTGCTGGTCGTCGAGCACAAGCCCGAGACCATCGCCATCGCCGACCACGTCGTCGATCTCGGCCCGGGCGCGGGAGCCGGCGGCGGCTCGGTCTGCTTCGAGGGCACCGTCGAGGGGCTGCGCGCCAGCGACACCATCACCGGTCACCACCTCGACGACAGGGCGAGGCTCAAGGAGTCGGTGCGCACGGCATCCGGGGTGATGGAGGTCCGCAAGGCGTCGACGCACAACCTGAAGAAGGTGGACGTCGACATCCCTCTCGGGGTCCTCTGCGTGCTCACCGGAGTCGCGGGATCAGGCAAGTCGTCGCTGATCCAGGGCTCAGTGGCGAAACGTGAGGGCGTGGTCGTCATCGACCAGGGCGCGATCAAGGGTTCGCGGCGCAGCAACCCCGCCACCTACACCGGTCTGCTGGAGCCGATCCGTAAGGCGTTCGCCAAGGCCAACGGTGTCAAGCCGGCGCTGTTCAGCTCGAACTCCGAGGGAGCGTGCCCCACATGCAACGGCGCCGGGGTGATCTTCACCGATCTGGGCATCATGGCCACCGTCGAGTCGACGTGTGAGGAGTGTGAGGGCCGGCGCTTCCAGGCCGCCGTCCTCGAGTACACCCTCGGCGGCAGGAACATCGCGGAGGTGCTGGCGATGTCGGTGCTCGAGGCCGAGGCGTTCTTCCGGGAGGGGGAGGCACGCAACCCGGCGGCCCACACGGTCCTCGACCGGCTGGCCGATGTCGGCCTCGGCTACATCACCGTGGGCCAACCCCTCACGACGCTCTCCGGCGGCGAGCGGCAGCGGCTCAAGCTCGCGTCCCAGATGGGCGAGAAGGGCGAGGTCTACGTGCTCGACGAGCCGACGACCGGGCTCCACCTCGCCGACGTCCAGAACCTGCTCGCCCTGCTCGACCGGCTGGTGGACTCGGGGAGGTCGGTTCTCGTCATCGAGCACCACCAGGCGGTGATGGCGCATGCCGACTGGATCATCGACCTCGGCCCCGGTGCCGGTCACGACGGAGGACGAATCGTCTTCGAAGGCAGGCCCGCCGACCTGGTTGCCCACCAGCCGACCCTCACCGGGGAGCACCTGGCTGCGTACGTCGGCTGAGCGGCCCCGCACGACCGGTCATCGGGATGCGGCGCCGAACCTCACTGCTGCCTTGCCCGCAGACAGCCGGCTGGAGGATGCCGGGCGGCTGGCTCTCTCAGGAGATCGAGGCCTTGACGAGATCGACGACCTTGGACTCCACGGCGGGGCTCCACCGGACGAGCGCGTACGACACCGGCCAGAGGTCACCGTCGTCGAGGTTGGCCGCGTCCTGGAACCCCAAGGTGGAGTAGCGGTAGTTGAACTTGCCTGCGTCCTGGAAGAACACGACGACCTTGCCGTCCGTGTTCGCGTAGGCCGGCATGCCGTACCAGGTCTTCGGTGACAGCTCCGGGGCCGTGGCGGTCACGACGACATGCACCCGCTCGGCGAGGGCCCGGTCCTCCGGGGCCATCTCCGCGATGCGGTCGAGCACGGCCTTGAGCCCATCGGCGCGCTTGGCTCCCTTGCGGCCCTCGGCGCGGAGCTCGGCCGCGCGCTCCTTCATGGCGGCACGCTCCTCGGCGGTGAAGCCGTCGGCAGGGGCGTCGGATCTCTTGGTGGGCATTCTGGGTCATCCTCTCCGGTGCTCGGCTCGGCGGGGACGCCGACCTCTCGTGAAGGCTAGGGGCGAGTGACACCCTGGTGCTTCTCGATTCCTGACCGAAGCTCGGCCGGGGCGTGACGAGCTCGCGACGACCGTGGGGACGCCCAACGGCGGGCGCAGATCGCCGGGATGGTCTGTCACGACGAAACGCGATCAGGGGTCCGTGGCGGGAAGATGGGTCATGGCTCGGACGCGGCATGAGGAAGTGGAGCGCAAGTACACGGTTGGCCACGAGGCTGCCCTGCCCGACCTCACGAGAGTGGATGGCATCGCCGGCGTCCGCGCGCTGCGGGAGGTCGACCTGGCCGCGACGTACTTCGACACGGCGGAGCTGGCTCTGTTGCAGCACCGGGTCACCCTGCGGCGGCGGGTCGGCGGGGCCGACGAGGGGTGGCACGTGAAGGAGCCCTCCGGCGCCGATTCGCGATCCGAGACCCACCTGCCGTTGGGGCGCAACGTCCGCACGGTCCCCAAGCCGCTGCGCACCGCCGTGGAGCGCCTGACGGGTGGACGCCCCCTCGTTCCGGTGGCCCAGATCTCCACCCAGCGGAAGGAGGTAGTCCTCGTCGGCGATGACGGCACCGAGCTCGCTGTGGTCGCCGACGACGACGTGAACGCCCAGCGACTTCTGGCGCCGGCGCTCGGCCAGCACTGGCGGGAGTGGGAGGTCGAGCTCGTCGGCGCCGAACCGGACCTGCTCGAGCGCATCGAGGCCGAGCTCCTGAGCGCCGGGGCCAGGCCAGGCGACGTCTCGTCAAAGCTCGCCCGGGCCATGGCCTCGGAGTCACCCGGCTCCCTTCGTGGACCTGACAGTGCCCTCCTCTCGCGCCGCTCCAGGGTCCGAGACGTCGTGGTGGCCCATCTCGCTGACCACCTCGCCGTCCTGAAGGAGCACGACGCGGGGCTGCGGGGTGAGACGGTCCACCGGCTGCGCATCGCAGCCCGCCGGCTCCGCTCGGCGCTCACGACCTACCGTCCGATGTTCGAGCCGGGCGCCGTCGATGCCCTGCGCGACGAGCTCCGTTGGCTGGGTGGCGAACTCAGCGACGCCCGCGACTCGGAGGTCCTGCGCCGCCACCTCGACGGACTGATCACCAAGGAGCCGCCCGCGACGATCCACACCACGCTGCGCGAGCGGATCGACGGCGACCTCCACCAGGCGCACGACCACGGTCACGCGGCCGCGGTCGAAGCAGTCGCGAGTGAACGCTTCCGGCAGCTGGTCCGCTCACTCGACGCCGTCATCCAAGCACCGGCGCTGCGCCCGAAGGCCTCCAAGGGCGCGCGCAAGTCACTCCCCTCGCTCCTCGAGCGCGACGCACGGCGACTCCGGCGAGCCGCCAAGGCAGCTCGACGAAGCAATGGCCCTGCGACGCGCGACGAGGCACTGCACGAGGTCCGCAAGAAGGCCAAGCGGCTGCGCTATGCGGCCGAGTCCGCCACTCCGGTGCTGGGCAAGCGTGGCAAGCGGCTGGCCAGGCGCGCCAAGAAGGTTCAGGACGCGCTCGGGGCCTACCAGGACACCGTGGCGTCGCGGGCGTGGCTGGAGGAGCTGACCGCACGCGCCGAGGGCGATTCCGTCGTCGCGTTCGGTGCCGGCCGGCTTCACGCCCGCGAGGAACAGCGCGCCCAGGCGGCCGAACGTGACTACGAGGAGGCGTGGGGGCGGCTCCCACACAAGCACGTCGACCGCTGGGTGAAGGGCTCGTCAAGCTGACATCCACGCCCGACCGTGGCAGGGCAGCCATGGCCGACCCGGAACAATCTCAACGCAGGGGTTGACCGGCAGTCCGCCGTCACTCGAGGTGCTCGTACGACACGACTTCGATCTTGAAGTCGTGGGGGTCGAGCCAGAACGTGGCGTAGTGGTCTGGGTGGTACTCGGGGAACGTACGCGGCTCGTGCAGTACCTTGTCGCCCCGGTCCCGAGCCCAGGCATGTGCCGCTCGGACCTCTCGCCGCGAGCCGACCAGGAAGCACAGGTGCTGCAGGCCCGGCTCGTGCCGTGAGTAGTGGGAAGCCCCATCCCGGGCGGTGTAGAAGAACAGCTGTGTCCCATGGCCGCTGGCCGGCGCGTACGAGAACCAGTCCTCCCCACCGAAGAAGGGCTGAAAGCCGACGAGGGGCATCAGTGCGTCGAAGTATGCTCGGGCGCGCGACGCATCGTGAACGTTGATGCCGATGTGGTCGAGCGGCATGCCCGCAGCCTAACCTCGTGGACTCGCACGCGGATCGGCCATCACCGACGTGCTGGGTGCGTCACCTCGCCGCGGCTGCAGGGATGCAGGGTCAGGTCCCTGACGAGTCAGGTCCGCCGCTGGGTCGAGCCCGGTCGTTCCTGAGCTCGACGAAGAGCTCGAGCAGCTCGACAACGGACTCGGGGTTGGCCACGCGGTGTGAGGCCAGGGTTTCACCGGCACCGACCTTGACGGTGAGGTCGCCCGACAAGGGTTGCAGTGCGGCGAATGCGCGCTCATCAGTCACGTCGTCCCCGATGTAGAGGGTCGCGTCCGAGCGTGACGCGCGCGCCAGCTCGGCCAGCGCGTTTCCCTTGTCCGCTGCTGACACGGACAGCTCGACGACCGCCTTGCCGGGCGTGACATGCACCCCCCGGTGCCGTCGCGCCACCTCGTGTGCGGCCTCGGAGGCTGCCGTGGCGGTCGACGGCTCCACGTTCCTCGTGTGCAGCACGACGGCCGAGGGCTTGTGCTCCAGTCGGACGGCGGGATAGCGGGACCTGATCGCCTCCAGCTCCTGACGCACGGCCTCCAGCAGGGCCGCTGCAGACTCGTTGCGTGAGGCCGGATCGGCACCGGACGTCGAGCGCACGCGGTCACGGGAGCTCGTCTCGGCGCCGTGGCTGCCGATCAGGGTGATGCCGTCACCCGGGCGGATGCCGGTCACGACCCTCAGGGTGGCGAGGTCGCGCCCGGAGATGACCGCGGCGGTGCACCCGTTCAGGGCTGCCGTCGCACGCAGCGCCTCGAGACCACCGGGCACTGCCCTGGCGTCCAGCGGTTCAGTGACGAACGGAGCGAGGGTACCGTCGAAGTCGACGGCCACGAGCACCCGGGGCCGGGCAGCAAAGGCGGTCAGCGCGAGACGCAGGTCGTCGTCCACCTCGCTCAACGTCCGATTCGTCCCGTGGCTCCGGGGGCCTGCAGGTCGGCCCTGTCCACGCGGGGAGGCTTCCCGGTCCTGGTCCCAGCAGGGCGAGGTGGTCGTGACGGCGCACATGCGAGCGCCTCGAGGTAGCGGGATGCCCACCGCTGCACATCGTGGCCAGCCACTCTCTTGCGCATCGCCCTCATCCGGCGGCGACGCTCTTCCTCGGTGGCGTTGATCGCGCGCATGATCGTCTGCTTGACGCCCTCGATGTCGTGCGGGTTGCAGATGAAGGCTTGGTGAAGCTCGTGCCAGGCACCGGTGAACTCCGACAGCACGAGCGCGCCACCGAGGTCGTTGCGGCAGCTGACGTACTCCTTCGCAACGAGGTTCATCCCATCTCGCAGCGGCGTCACCAGCATGATGTCCGCCGCGAGGAACATCGCAGCCATCTCTTCGCGGGGATAGGAATGGCGCAGGTAGTGCATCGGGGTGGAGCCCAGGATCTCGTACTCACCGTTGATCCGCCCGACCGTGCGCTCCACCTCGGCGCGCAGCACACGGTAGGCGTCCACCCGTTCCCGAGTCGGCATGGCGACCTGCATCAGCGTCACCCTGGGTGGCGCCAGGGCCTTGTCCCGCAGGAGCTCTTCGTACGCCTTGAGCCGGTGCCTGATGCCCTTGGTGTAGTCGAGTCGGTCGACACCGAGCATGAGGATCTCGGGACTCCCCAGTGAGGCACGGATCTCCGCCGCGCGGGCGATGACCTCCGCAGTCCCGGCCAGCGCTGACAGACCCTGGAAGTTCACCGAGATCGGGATGGCGCCGGCCCGCACCAACCGTGGTTCCGAACCGCTACTGGGTTCGAACATCACGGTGTCGCCCTTGGTCGACATCCCCAACAGGCGGCGGCAGGCGCGAAGGAAGTTCTCCGCGTCGGCGGTGCGCTGGAAACCCAGGAAGTCGGCGCCGAGCAAACCCTCGACCAGTGCACGACGCCACGGCAGCTGAGCGAAGAGCTCCACTGGCGGGAAGGGTATGTGGTTGAACCACCCGATGCGGAGGTCAGGCCTGAGTGCCCGCACCATCTCCGGCACCAGCTGGAGCTGGTAGTCGTGCACCCAAACGGTCGCGCCCGGCGCCGCCACGTCGGCGACTGCTTGGGCGAAACGGTGGTTGACCCTGCGGTAGGTGCGCCACCACTGGCGATGAAAGGTCGCCTGGACGATCACGTCGTGGTAGATGGGCCACAGCGTCTCGTTGCTGAAGCCCTCGTAGTACTCCTCGACCTCATCGGAGCTCAAGCCCACCGGGCAGATGAACAGCCGGTCCTGGTAGAAGGGCTGGGGTGCCACTCCCGCCTCGCCGGCCCAACCGACCCAGGCCGCGTCCCGGTCCGCCATTGCGGACTCCATCGCCGCCACCAGCCCCCCGGGGCTGCGGTTCCAGGAGCGTTCACCACCAGAGTCCATGACGAAGTCCACGGGCAGGCGGTTCGCGGCCACCACGAGGTCGAAGACCGGTCCAGCAGCGCTCACGCGTGATCAACTCCTGCTCGCGAACGTGTTCGTCAGACTAGCGAAGGCTCGAGCCGGTCTCCTCTTGCCGGGCTGTCGCCGACGCACCGCCGACCACGAGCGGCTCCTGACATCAGCACTGATGCTCGAGGCGCAGACCCCTCGAGGCCGTTCATGACATCGGCTCGACGGTGACGGCGGAGGCAGCGCCTACAGGCCCCAGAACGGGCCGGAGAGGCCCACCTGGCGGAAGTAGTCCGCAGCCTGGGCGGGGTCCCGTCGGGTGTAGCCGTGCTCGAGGCGGCCGGCGTACCACCCGCTGGCCAGGCGCCACAGGGTGGCCAGGTCCATGACGTACCCACGGGGACTCCCTGTGCGCTGGAGCCAGGCGTCCACGCAGCCCGTCGCGCAGAACAGGCTCTGGTGTCGACAGGAGTGCACCACGTCGTCCCAGATGCGTGACGCCGGCACGAGGAAGTGCGCGACCTGCTCCCCGGCAGGTGGTGCGTCGGCGGTGA
The DNA here is from genome assembly GCA_963763015.1 of uncultured Actinomycetota bacterium. Classification (GTDB taxonomy): domain Bacteria; phylum Actinomycetota; class Actinomycetes; order Actinomycetales; family Dermatophilaceae; genus Fodinibacter. The sequence goes on from CAVXML010000011.1 coordinate 386,783, forward strand.
CGTCCCAGGCGTGCGCGGTGCCGCACGCCGGGCAGCGGGTCGCGACCAGGACGGAGCGCTGCCCGGGCACCAGGTGCGCGATGGCGAAGGAGTCCCAGGCGCAGCCGCCCCACCACAGCGTCGACTCGCCCATGACGGAGAATCCCAGGGGAATGGTCGCGAAGGGATGAGCCATGACGACCTCGTCGGCGGGGTCGAGGACCAGATGGCGGGCGCGGGCGAGGGCGCGAAGACCCTCGGTCACCTCGTGGTCGACTGCGTCCAGTTCGCGGCCGAGGTCGTCGCGCCCCGGTGCTGAGCCCGTCGTGGCCAGCGACCGGTACACAGCGAGACGCAGGTCCTCGAGATCCACCACCCCAGTGTGTCTACACGCTGGCCCGCGATCACGTCGAGCGACGGCGTGCAAAGCCTCGTGCTTCCCGATCCACATCCCGCCGTGAAGCGGCGGCTGAGGGACCGCCCTACCTAGCCGAACGCGCACGGTGTCACCTGGTCGCCGGTCGGCATCGCTGTGCGGATGCCGCGGCTTGGGTCAGTGCCCCGACCTGCCCGTTGCCGAACGGCCGCCCGCCTCGTCCTCCTCGCCACAGCGGGAGTGGCGTCGCCTGGGCACTCATCCCCCATCGGTCTCTTGACGGCTCCGCGAGCGGGCGCCACGCTAGCCGTGGCGGCGTTTGGGGGCTCGATATGGGTGCTGGAGGCAGAAGATGAGGCGGTCACGGTCGATTGGTGGCGCATTCCTGGTGAGCGCCCTGTTGCTGGCTGGGGCCGTACCGGCCGCGGCGGACTCGAACAACAACAACTCTGCGAAGCTCCGGCAGGCAGTCAGCGTGGACGGAATCCTGGAGCACCAACAGGCCTTCCAGGTGATCGCGGACGCCGAAGCCGGGAATCGCCTGTCCGGCACACCGGGTCACGACAGCTCCGCCGAGTACGTCGCCCAGCGGGCCACGGCTGCCGGGTTCGACGTGGACGTGCAGGGGTTCGAGTACGACCTCGACTTCCTCGCTGACTTCGAGGCGCCGGTACTGGGCATCCAGGGTGGCACCGAGTTCGTCGGTGGAATCGCCGGGGCGAGCCTTGGCGGTGACTTCGGCTCGATGTTCAAGTCCACGCCGTACAGCATCGACATCTCGGCTCCGGTGTGGGCGATCGACCTGGTCCTGCCGGCGGTGGGTCCCCCGAACACGAGCACCAGCGGCTGCGAGGATGCGGACTACGCCGGGGTGCCCCCCGGGGCGATCATCATTGTCCAGCGGGGCACCTGCACCTTCGCCGACAAGTTCCTGCGGGCTGACGCCTCCGACGCGGCAGCGATGGTGTTCATCAACGAAGGGCAGCCCGGTCGGACCCAGCCGTTGTGGTTCAACTTCGACGGCATCGACATCCCGACATTCGCAGCGACGGTCGAGACGGGGACTGAGCTTGCGAACGGTGTCCTCCGCGGGGACACCGGCGTCACCGCCCGGTTCAAGGTCGACTGGCGGCCCGGTACGTACCCGACCAGCAACGTCATTGCCGAGACCACCGGCGGCGACCCCAACAACGTCATCGTCGTGGGTGCGCACCTCGACTCGGTGGGGGTCGGGGCAGGAATCAACGACAACGGGTCAGGGTCGGCTACCATCTTGGAGATCGCCGAGCAGATGTCGAAGGTGCTGCCGCGCAACAAGGTTCGCTTCATCTGGTTCGGCGCGGAGGAGTCCGGACTCCTGGGGTCCGAAGCGTACCTGGCAGGTTTGTCGGGGACGGAGCGCTCGAAGATCGCGGCCATGCTGAACTTCGACATGGTCGGGTCGCCGAACTTCGTCCGCTTCGTGTACGACGGCGACCTGTCCGACTCCCCTCCGCTGCCGGGCGGTGCCCCGCCTGGTTCGGACGCAATCGAGACCTTGTTCCTCGACTACTTCGCCGGTCGAGGTCTGGCCACCGAGCCCACCGCGTTCGACGGACGGTCGGACTACGGCCCGTTCATCGAGGCCGGGATCCCCGCCGGGGGACTGTTCACCGGCGCCGAGGGCATCAAGACAGCAGCCCAGGCCGCCACCTATGGCGGCGAGGCCGGCCAACAGTACGACCCCTGCTACCACCTCTCCTGCGACGACATCGACAACCTCAGCCTCACGGCCCTCGACCAGATGAGCGACGCCGCCGCGCACGCCACCATCTCGCTGGCGCAGAGCACCCAGACGGTCAACGGCCAGCGCGGCAAGGGCAACTTCAACATCAAGGACACCGGACCAGCCGAACCGATGGCGAGCCTCTCCGGCAGCTGAGGAACGGACGCGCCGACCAGCGAACACCTCGTGCGACTGAACGGGACCCGGAAGGGGACCCCAGAGCCCACGGGGTGGTCGGCAAGGCCGGGAGGGTCGATCCCTGGTGCAGGTGTCGTGCACGAATCGAGCATGAAGTAGGCCCCTGGCCTGCATCTCCGCAGGTCAGGGGCCTAATCCGACTGTCGGGGTGACAGGATTTGAACCTGCGGCCTCGTCGTCCCGAACGACGCGCGCTACCAAGCTGCGCCACACCCCGTGGCAGTGCGCCGACCCAGGGGCGCGGCGACACCCGAGGATAGCCGACCCGGGTCATGGCGCCGAAATCGGTTCGCTGGCCGGCGGAGGGCCCGGCGGCGCACCTGCCCATGGCGGGCGCCGCTGTGCCGTCCCGTCAGTCGCGGTCGCGGGCGACCAGCGTCAGGAGGGTCGCCTCGGGCCGGCAGGCGAAGCGCACCGGCGCGTACGGCGAGGTCCCCAAGCCGGCCGAGACGTGCAGGTATGCCGCGTCCGGCGGTGCGGCCGACGAGGGGGCCGGGCCTCCCCCGCGACCCGAGCGCCCGGCATCCGGCCACCAGCGCGAAACCCCCTTGGCTCGCCGGGTGTCGAGGTCGCAGTTCGTCACGAGCGCTCCCCAGACGGGCAGGGCGAGCTGGCCGCCGTGGGTGTGGCCGGCCAGGACGACCGAGGCGCCGTCGGCCACCATCGCGTCCAGCACGCGCTGGTAGGGCGCATGCACCAACCCCATGGTCAGCGCGACCCCGGTCGCCGCCGGGCCGGAGACCGCGGCATAGCGGTCGAACCCGATGTGGGGGTCGTCGACCCCCACCAGCTCGACGTCGTGGTCGCCCATGGCGACGACGGTGCGCGCGTTGTTGAGGTCGGCCCAGCCACCGCCGCGGAGCCCGTCGACGAGGGCCTCGACCGGCAGGTCGGGTCCTGACCTGCGGACCTCGGCGTGCCGTCGGGTGAGATACCGCCCAGGGTTCTTGGGCACCGGACCGTAGTAGTCGTTGCTTCCGAGGACGAACGCCCCCGGGAACTCGAGGAGCGGCTCCATGGCCCGCAGAAGCGGCGGCACCGCGTCGACGTGCGCGAGGTTGTCTCCGGAGTTCACGACGAAGTCCGGCTCCAGGGCCGCCAGTGCCCGGACCCATGCGATCTTCTTCGCCTGCCCCGGCGTCAGGTGCAGGTCGGAGACCTGGAGGATCCGCACCGGTGCCGAGCCGGGGGGCAGCGCCGGCACGGCCCACCGCCGGAGGGCGAACCACGTGCGTTCCACCAGGGCTGCGTAGGCCACCCCGGCGACACCGGCACCCACGAGCCCACCGAGGGCTCGCAGGGCGGTGTGGCTGGGGTCCATCGGGCAATCCTCGCAAAGGCTCTGCCGGGCCAGCCAACCGGCCACGCTCCAGACCAGCCGGCCGTGCGGCCGGCGGCGGTGGGAGACTGGGCCCATGACCGACACGACCCTCAAGAGCCGGCTGCAGCACGACCTGCACGACGCGATGCGTGCCCGTGACAAGGTTCGGTCGGGCACCCTGCGGATGACCCTGACGTCGATCACCACCGCCGAGGTGGCGGGCGACGAGGCCCGCGAGCTGAGCGACGACGAGGTGCTGAAGGTCATCGCCAAGGAGGCGAAGAAGCGCAAGGAGTCCGCGGCCGCGTTCGCGGGCGCGGGCCGCCCGGAGCTGGCGTCGAGGGAGGAGGCCGAGCTCGCGGTCCTCGAGGGCTACCTCCCGGCCCAGCTCGACGACGACGAGCTGCGTGCCATCGTGGCGCGGGCGGTCGAGGCGACCGGCGCGAGTGGGATGCCGCAGATGGGGCTGGTCATGAAGGCCGCGCAGGCGGAGGTGGCCGGTCGCGCGGACGGTGGTCGGGTGGCCGCCGTGGTCAAGCAGGTGCTCACCACCGGCTGACCGGCCGGGGGGACCCGGCCTGACCAACCGGGAACCCGACCGCCGTGCGGTCGGGTCAGTCTGACGGCCGTTTGGGTTTCGGCCCCTTCTCGTCCGAAGTGCCCGGCTGCGGTGCGACGGGCCCCCGAGGTTGGGCTGCCTCCGGGGCCGCGACGTAGGCGGCCTGGCCTGTCGAGAGATACAGCCCGACGCGGGAACCCGGGAGCGCGGACCCCGCCGGGTCGGTGTAGGCCACCGTGCCGGCGGCCAGGGCGCTGTCGACCTGCCCAGCGACGTAGGCGCGGAAGCCTGCGTTCTCGAGGCGCTCGGTGGCGGTCTCGACGCTGCGGCCGATGACGTTGGGCAGCGCCTTCAGCGACCCCCTCCGGATGGCAGCGGACGGCTCGCGGAACTCCTTGACCGGCATCCCCTTGCTGACGGACTTCATGATCTTCGACCAGATCGGTGCCGCGATGGTGCTGCCGTAGACGCGCCGGACGCAGCCGTACTCCCCGAAGCACTTGCCCTGAAGGGTGAAGAGCTTGCCGCTGCTGCTCGCGGGCTTGAGGTTGCCCACCCACACGACCGTCGCGAGCTGGGGAGTGAAGCCGGAGAACCAGATCTGGTTGTGCTTCTCGGTCGTTCCGGTCTTGCCGGCCGCGGGGCGTGCGTTGCTGTCCCACAGCGGCGACACGGTGCCGTTCTCGACGACGCTCTGGAGGAGGTCGTTCACACCGGCCGCCACGTCCTCCGAGATCACCTGCTTGCACTGCGGGCCGGGGATCTTGACGGCCTTCTTGTCGGGCGTCGTGATCGAGGTGACAGGGTTCGGCTCGCAGTACTTGCCGTTGGCCGCGAGGGTGGCATACGCCGTGGCCACACTCATCGGGGTGGACTCACCGGCCCCGAGGGCGATGCCGGCGATCGTGTTGGAGATCGCCTTGCCGTCGGCCCGGTGCAGGCCCATCTTGAGCATCGTGTCACGCACCGAGCAGGCGCCGAGCTTGACGTTGAGGGCCGCGAAGAAGGGGTTGACCGACTTCGTCACGCCTTCACGGAAGGACATCGGCCCACCGGAGATGGCGATGTCGTTGCGAACCTTCCAGGGCTCGACGGTGCCGCACTCGTCGGTCATCTGGGAGGCCTGGAAGACCGCCGGCCGCTCCGGGCTCGTCGAAGGGATGGTGATGGACGACTCGAGCGGCATCCCACGCTCCAGCGCCTCGACGAGGGCGAAGGTCTTGGCGGTCGAGCCGATCTGGTAGCCGTTGGGGCCACCGCCGTACTGCTGGTCGACGTTCAGGTTGGTCTGTGACTTGCTGAAGTCCGTGGCCTGGGCCATCGCGAGCACCTTGCCGGTGCCCGGCTCGAGGATGGTGACCGCCCCCGCGAGGTTCTGCTTGTTGTTGACCGCGACGGCCTTGGTGAGCTCCTTCTGGGCCGTCTTCTGCATCGAGGGCTTCAGGGTCGTACGGATCGTCAGTCCGCCCTGGTTGATCGCCGTGAGGCGCTCGGCCGGCGTCTTCCCGAGCACCGCCATCTGCGGCGACTTCTGGAGCCACTCCATGACGTAGGCGCAGAAGTACGGCTCCGGGGAACGGTGGCACACGCCCTTGACGGGCTTCCTCTTGAGAAGGTCCTTCACGGCGACCTTCTTGGCCCCCCTGACGTCCTTGGCCGAGGCCATGCCGAGGGCCTGCATCCGGTCGAGCACGAGGTCGCGCCGCTCCTGTGCCGCCTCCGGGTTGAGGACCGGGTTGTACGCGGTCGGCTGCTGGACGATGCCGGCGAGCAGTGCGGCCTGGCCGAGGTTGAGCTTGGCGGCGGTGACCCCGAAGTAGTTCAGCGCAGCCGCCTCGACGCCGTAGGCCTGGTCGCCGTAGTACACGAGGTTGAGGTAGCCCTCGAGGATCTGCTCCTTGGTGAAGTTCTCCTCGACGTTGAGCGCGTACTTGAGCTCCTGGAGCTTGCGGGAGTAGGTCTTGTCGACCGCTGCCGCAGCCGCCTCCTTGTCACCCCGACGCAGGGCGTTCTCCTGGAGGGTGATCTTGACGAACTGCTGGGTGAGCGTCGACGCACCCTGGACCGAGCCGCCCGGGTTCTGCAGGTTCGAGATCATCGCCCGGCTGAAGCCCCGAACGTCGAGGCCGCCGTGCTCGTAGAACCGAGCGTCCTCGATGGCGATCTGGGCGTTCTGCATGCTCTTCGAGATCTTCGCGAGCGGCACGATGATGCGGTTCTCGTCGTACGGGTTCGCGATGAGCCGCCCGTCGGCGTCGAGGATGCGGGACTGCTGGGCCAGGGGTGACACGGTGAACTCGCTGGGAAGGTCGTTGAAGAAGTCGACACCGCCCTTGGCCGCCTGCCCGGTCGCGCCGACGGCGGGGATCGCGAGCCCGGCCATCAGCAGCCCGGCCACCGTGCTGAGCACGACGAACCCCAGCAGGAGCCGGAGCACGGCGGAGACATTCTGGGCGCGACCGTCCATTGGCCAAGGGTAACCCGAGCTGACGGCATCCCCCGTGCGCCGCCACGTGGCCGGGGTCCCTCGCCCGCGGAACTACCCCGGGCGTAGAGTCGTCTCCTCAGCCGTTCGGCCAGTGCCTTCACCGTTTCGGCCGATATGCCGGTGAGACGCGTCTTCGTAGTGTGGCCGACACGGCGCCGACGCGGCGCCGGCGCCGGACTGCACGTCCCTGTTGAGACAGAGGTCGACATGAGCATTGCCCCCTCGGTCGCCCCCACGGCTGGTCAGTGGGTCTCGGACTGGTCGCCACTGGGACGCTGCGCCGGCACCGACCCCGACGCCCTGTTCGTCCAGGGCAAGGCCCAGCGCGCGGCCAAGGCGGTGTGCAAGGGCTGCCCCGTGGTCGCCGAGTGCCTCGCGGACGCCCTCGACAACCGCACCGAGTTCGGGGTCTGGGGCGGGATGACCGAGCGGGAGCGCCGGGCACTGCTGCGCCGCCGCCCCGACGTCAGGTCGTGGACCGACCTGCTGAGCCACGCCAAGGTCGGCATGGCCCAGGGAGCGACCGCCTGACCGTTCAGGCGCTCGCCAGAGCCGTGCCCACCTGACGGAGCCCTTCGAGGTCGTGGATGTCCGTCGCACTGGCCGGCACCGTGGACAGCCGCACCCGGGGGTGGCCTGCGACGAACCGCCGCACGTGCCCCTCGTGGCGGCTCGCCACCTCGGCGAGGTCGGCGTGCAACCGCAGCAGGGCCTCGGTCAGCCCCGAAAGGTCGTCGGATGCCGTTCGCGCCTTCGTCGCGCCCGAACCCGCGTCCTCGAGCTGCTCGGCCGCGGCCGCCGCCCGCCCACCGCTCAGGGCCGGTGCCGCGAGGGTCTGCAGGCGGTTCACGACGACCCCTGCCAGCGGCATCCCCTCGCTCTCCAGCCGGTCGACGAAGTAGGCCGCCTCGCGCAGGGCGTCGCGCTCGGGGGCCGCGACGACGACGAAGGCGGTGGCCGGCTCCTTGAGCAGGGCGTAGGTGACGTCGGCACGCTCCCGGAAGCCGCCGAACATCGTGTCGAGCGCGGCGACGAAGGTCTGCACGTCGGCGAGGAGCTGGCCGCCGAGCACCTTCGACAGCGTCGCCGCCGTGATGGTGGCCCCGACGCTGAAGACCTTGAGGTAGGCCTTGCCCCCGGCGCGGGCCGGCGCCGTCAGGAGCCGGATGAACCGGCCGTCGAGGAAGGACCCGAGCCGCTTGGGGGCGTCGAGGAAGTCGAGCGCCGAGCGCGACGGCGGGGTGTCGACGACGATGAGGTCCCAGGACCCCTCCCGTTCGGCCTGCGCCCGGAGCTGGCCCAGCTTCTCCATCGCCATGTACTCCTGCGTGCCGGCGAACGAGCTGGAGACCGACTGGTAGAAGGGGTTCGCGAGGATCTGCTCCGCCTTCTCGGGGGTGGAGTGCGCCTCCACGACCTCGTCGAAGGTGCGCTTCATGTCGAGCATCATCGCGTCGAGCGAGCCGCCGTTCTCGCCGCCGACGGCCGTCACCGGGCGGGGGACGTTGTCGAGCTCGGTGAGCCCCAGCGACTGCGCGAGGCGGCGGGCCGGGTCGATCGTGAGCACCACGACGCGGCGGCCCTCCTCCGCCGCCCGCAGGCCGAGAGCGGCGGCGGTCGTCGTCTTGCCGACGCCGCCCGAACCGCAGCAGACGATGATGCCGGTCGCGGGGTCGGCCAGGAGGGCGTCCAGCTCCAGGGGCTCGGGCGCCTGGCGCCCGGCGGTCACCGGACCCCCTGCTCGAGCAGCTCGTCGGCGAGGACCGAGATGCCGCCGTCCTCGACGCCGGAGGGCAGCGTCGGAAGGGTGAGAGTGGGCAGCCCGTGCGCGGCGACGTCGTCGGCGAGGGAGCGCTCGAGGGCCACCCGTTCCGCGTGGTCGTGCGCCTCGGTGAGAAGGCCGGTCACCGTTCGGGCGGCCGCCCGGACGCCCGCCGTGGCGAGATCCTCACGGACCCGGGCCTCCACCCGCTCGGGCTCCGCGGCTGCCACCTCGAGCAGTGCCTCGTCGACGAGCGGTTCGCGCACCTGGTTGACGATGACCGCGCCGAGGCCGAAGCCCGCCTCGGAGAGCTCGGCGATGGCGTCGGCGGTCTCCTGGACCGGCATCTCCTCGAGCAGGGTCACGATGTGCACGACGCTCTGGCGGTCGCGCAGCATCCGGGTGATCGACTCGGCCTGCGAGTGGATGGGGCCGACCCGTGCGAGGTCGGCGACCTGGACGTTGACGTTGAGGAACCGGGTGATCCGGCCCGTCGGGGGCGCGTCGAGCACCACGGCGTCCCAGACCTTCGCCCCCTGCCCGCGCCGGGGACCCCGGGTGCGCCCGACCGCCTCGTAGACCTTGCCGGTGAGCAGGACGTCGCGCACGCCCGGCGCGATCGTGGTCGCGAAGTCGACGACACCCATCCGCTCGAGCGCGCCGCCGGCGCGGCCGAGCTTGTAGTACATCTGGAGGTACTCCAGGAGGGCCGCCTTGGCGTCGACCGAGAGCCCCCAGAGCTCGCCGCCGGAGGCGTGGGTCACGAGCCGCACCTCCTCGACGCCCAGCGGGGGCACGTCGAAGGTCTGGCTGATCCCCTGGCGACCCTCGACCTCGACGAGCAGGACGTGCTTGCCGAGCCGAGCCAGCGCCAGGGCGAGGGCCGAGGCGACCGACGTCTTGCCGACCCCGCCCTTGCCGGTCACGACGTGGAGGCGCACGCCGTCGACGACGCGCGAGAGCGAGGGGGTCGGCACGCACCCAAGCCTAGGTCGGCGTCGAGTACCGGCCGGAGCCGCCCCGTCAGTGGATCCGCAGGGTGAGCTCCTCCACCTCCGCGAGGAGCAGCAGGTACGCCGGGTGCTCGGGGTCGACGACGTCGAAGTGGTCGGCGCCGCGCGCCACCGCGGTGTGCAGCGGCTCGTCCGGGAGGCGGGTGGCGACGTAGCTCTGCACGACGGATGCCGGCACCACGTCGTCGCGTTCTCCCGTGACGATCACCGTGGGGACGGTGAGGCGCTGTCGCGCCGGGTCGGCATCGGCCCAGGCCTCGGGGAGCTGCTCCGGGGGGCCACCCACGAGGGCGACCGCCGCGCCGTCGCTGAGCCCGAGCCGTGCGACCTCGGCGAGATCGGCCGCCGGCGCGATCGCGAGCACCCCCGCGAGCCAGGGCGCGCGGTCCTGCGAGGCGAGCCACAGCGCGAGGTGGCCTCCGGCGGAGTGGCCCACCACGACGACGCGGTCTGGCAGGTGCGTGTCGGCACGCACCGACTCGACACGCGCCAGGAGCGCGGCGGCCGTCCCGGGCCAGCCGCCGCCCGGCATCCCGATGCGGGGGTACTCCAGGTTCGCCACGTGGAACCCGTCACGGGCCAGGGCCTCGGCGAGCGGCGAGGTGTGGGCGCGGTCGTACTGCTCCCGCCAGAAACCGCCGTGGACCAGGGCGACCGTGATGCCCCGAGCAGTGTGCTCACCATGCGGCTCCCACACGTCGTAGACGTCGGTCTGCTCCGGGCCGGTCACCTCCGTACGGTCCGGGGGGCGCGTGCGGCGCGTGAGGATCTCGGGGTCGACGTCGCTCATCCTCGGCCCACCGTAGCGGCGCCCGGTCGGGGATAGGGTGGCGCGCATGCAGAACTGGGAGTACGCGACCGTGCCGCTGATCGTCCACGCGACGAAGCAGATCCTCGACCAGTGGGGACAGGACGGCTGGGAGCTCGTGCAGGTGCTCGCCATGCCCGAGGGCAACCTGGTCGCCTACCTCAAGCGCCCGAAGGCCTGAGCGTGGGCACCGTCGAGGACCGCCTGGCCACGCTGGGGCTGAGGCTGCCCGAGCTGGTCCCGCCGCTGGCGGCCTACGTGCCCGCGGTGCTCGACGGCTCGAGGGTCTACGTCTCCGGCCAGGTGCCGATGGTCGACGGTGCCCTGCCCACGACCGGGCGGGTCGGGTCGGGCGACGGACTGGTCAGCCCCGAGCGTGCCAAGGAGCTCGCCGCCGTGTGCGCGCTCAACGCCATCGCCGCGGTGAAGTCGGTCGTCGGCGACCTCGACCGGGTCGAGCGCGTCGTCAAGGTGGTCGGGTTCGTCGCCTCCGACCCCTCCTTCACCGGCCAGCCTGGTGTGGTGAACGGTGCCAGTGAGCTGTTCGGGCAGGTCTTCGGGGATGCCGGTGTGCACGCCCGGTCCGCCGTCGGCGTGATGGCCCTGCCGCTCGACGCTCCGGTGGAGGTCGAGGTCATCCTGCACGTTCGGGACTGACGGCGTGACCGGCGCCGGAACCCATCCGCGGGGGTCGGGGACGACGGCATCCGGCACGGGGTTCGTGGTGCACCACCCGATCTCCGCGGACCCGGGGCTCGCCCAGCGTGCCCGCGAGTGGTTCGACGACCCCGACCGCGTCGTCGTGGCGCCGCGACCGGCGGCGACCGTGATGATCGTCCGGGACGGCGTGGGGGGACCCGAGGTGTTCGTGCAGCGGCGCGTCGCCACGATGGCCTTCGCGCCGTCGACGGTCGTGTTCCCCGGCGGCGGCGTCGACCCTGGCGACCACTCGCTGGACCCGGCGACGCCGGGGCTTGCCGAGCTGGCGGGGGCCATGGGCGTCACGGCGGAAACTGCGGTTCCCTTCGCGGCCGCCGCCCTGCGGGAGGTGGAGGAGGAGTGCGGGGTGCGTCTCGCCGTCTCCGGCCTTCGTGGCCGCGGCCACTGGGTGACCCCGGAGTTCGAGCCTCGGCGCTACGACACGTGGATCCTCGCCGCCGGGATGCCGCCGGGTCAGCACGCGCATGGCACCACGAGCGAGTCCGACCACAGCACGTGGGTTCGCCCCGCGGAGCTGCTGGCGCGGCACACCGCCGGTGAGGTGCGGATGCTGCCGCCGACCGTCGTGTCGCTCCAGCAGCTCGCGGCCTTCGGCGACGCGGCCACCTTCCTCGCCGACCGGCCCCGGGTCGCGCGGATCCTCCCCGAGCTCATGGTCGCCGACGACGGCACCTTGGTGTTGCGCACCCTCCTCCCCTGAACGGCCGACAGGCAGTGCGGCTGTCGCGACGCGCGCCCCGTGCCGTGGTTCCAGTCGGAAGGGCGGGTCGGCGGGGCACTGGGTGACGCCGGGCCGCCCGGCCACTGCCTGTTGGGCTGTTCGGCGCCGCGTGCGGCACGCCGGGTTGGTGTGACCCAGAGCTGTGGTGGACACCGCGATGAGCGGTGCGACGGCATACTCGTGAGCCGTGACGACCAGCCCCCCACCATCGGTGACCGCACCCTGGACAGGCGGCTCGGCGACCACCCGGGCGCACTGCGTGCTCGCGCCCAACCCGGGACCGATGACGCTCGACGGCACCAACACGTGGGTGCTCCTGGAGCCGGGCGCGACCGATGCCGTGGTCGTCGACCCGGGGCCCCTCCTGGAGCACCACCTTCGGGCGGTTCTGGCCCAGGTCGACGCGCTCGGGGCGCGGGTGGCGCTCACGGTGCTCACGCACCGGCATCCCGACCACGCCGAGGCGGCTCCCCGCTTCGCCGAGCTCACCGGGAGCCCGGTACGTGCCGTCGGCACCGGCCACGACGACCTCGGGGACGGCGACCTCCTGGGCGTCGGCGGCCTCGAGCTCCGGGTCGTGTCCACCCCGGGGCACACCTCCGACTCGGTCTCGTTCGCACTGCCGGCCGACCACGCCCTGCTCACCGGTGACACGGTGCTCGGCCGGGGCACCACCGTGGTCGCCCACCCCGACGGCGAGCTCGCGGCATACCTCGACTCCCTGGAGCGCATCGCGCACCTCACCGGGGGCGGCACAGTCACCTCGATCCTTCCGGGCCACGGCCCGGTCGTGCCGGATGCCGCAGCGATGGTCGCGTTCTACCGCACCCACCGCTCGGAGCGCCTCGAACAGGTGCGCCAGGCGCTCGCCGACGGGGCGGCGGCGGAGGACGACCCGGTCGAGGGGGTGCTGCGCCGCGTGTACGCGGACGTGCCCGAGATGGTGTGGCCCGCGGCGCGGTTGTCGATCCGCGCCCAGCTGGACTTCCTCAGCGCGCGCGGCGCTTGAGCCGCTCGACGTCGAGCAGGAGGACCGCGCGGGCCTCGAGGCGCAACCACCCGCGCGAGGCGAAGTCGGCGAGGGCCTTGTTGACGGTCTCGCGCGACGCGCCGACGAGCTGGGCGAGCTCCTCCTGGGTGAGGTCGTGGGCGACCATCACGCCCTCCTCCACCGGGCGGCCGAACCGCGCGGCGAGGTCGAGCAGGGCCTTGGCGACCCGGCCGGGAACGTCGGTGAACACGAGGTCCGCGAGCACGTCGTTCGTGCGGCGCAGGCGTCGGGCGAGCGCGGCCAGCAGGGTGGTCGCCACTCCGGGACGCTGGTGGAGGAACTCCTTGAGCTGTTCGTGGCCCATCGAGACGACCTGTGTCTCCGCGACGGCCGTCGCGGTGGCCGTGCGCGGGCCGGGGTCGAAGAGCGAGAGCTCACCGAACATCTCGCCGGGGCCGAGGATGGCGAGGAGGTTCTCCCTGCCGTCGCTGCTCGTGCGCCCCAGCTTGATCTTGCCCTCACCGATGACGTAGAGCCGGTCACCCTGGTCGCCCTCGTGGAACAGCACGTCACCGCGCTCCATCCGCGCCGGGCTCATCGATGCGATGAGGGACTCCGCTGCCTGGTCGTCGAGGGCGGCGAACAGCGGCGCTCGGCGCACGACGTCGTGATCCACGCCGCCAGTGTGCCAGAGTCGGACCTGACGGGCGGGGGTGACGGGCCGTCCCGAGGGCGTCGGGCTCGCCGTTCCGGAGCCCGGTTTCGCAGGCCCCAGGGGTCGGACCACCCGGCAGGGGTGTCGCCCCCACGACGTACGCTGGGCCGGTGCCCGTGATGCCGTCGTCCGCCGTGCGGCGCGCCCGCGCGGGCGATGAGTCGCCGGTCGCCCGCACGCGACGTGCCCGGCGGATCCACCGGGCGCTCCTCGAGCGCTATCCGTACGCCCACTGCGAGCTGGACTTCGCCACCCCGCTCCAGCTGCTGGTCGCCACGGTGCTCTCGGCGCAGACCACCGACGTCATGGTGAACTCGGTGACGCCGACGCTGTTCGCGCGCTGGCCCACCGCCGAGGCCCTTGCCGGCGCCGACCGCGACGAGATGGAGGCGGTGCTCCGCCCGACGGGGTTCTTCCGGGCCAAGACCACGTCGGTGATCGCCCTGAGCGCCGCAATCGTCGAGCGGTTCGGAGGGGAGGTGCCGAGGCGCTTGGAGGACCTCGTCACCCTTCCGGGTGTGGGCCGGAAGACGGCGAACGTGGTGCTGGGCAACGCCTTCGGTGTTCCCGGCATCACGGTCGACACCCATGTCGGGCGGCTCGCGCGACGCTTCGCCTGGACCGACGAGACTGACCCGGTCAAGTCCGAGCACGCGATCGGCGCCCTCTTCCCGCGTCGTGACTGGACGATGCTCAGCCACCTCCTCATCTTCCACGGCCGGCGCACCTGTCACGCGCGCAGGCCGGCGTGCGGTGCCTGCCCGGTGACCAGGTGGTGCCCGGCCTACGGAGAGGGGGAGACCGACCCGGTGCGCGCCCGGGCGCTCCTCGCCTTCGAGCTCGCTCCCGGGGCGGCCCTGCCCGACCCGCCGCCCGGGCCGTTGCCGGACGACCCGCCGGTGGCTCCGTGAGCGTCCCCGCTCCCGCGTGGCTGCGAACCCTCGCGGCGCGCCCGGACCTCGCTGAGCACGAGTGGTTCGCGACGTTCGCACCGCCGGAGGGGCACGCGCGTCGCTCGGCCGTGCTCATGCTCTTCGGCCCCGACCCCCGAGGTGGCGAGGACGTCGTGCTGACCGAGCGGGCGCACACCCTGCGGTCCCACCCGGGGCAGGTCTCGTTTCCGGGGGGCCAGGTCGACCCCGACGACGACGGGTCGGTCGGGGCTGCCCTGCGCGAGGCGGAGGAGGAGGTGGGGCTGGACCCTGCCGGCGTGGAGGTCCTCACCACCTTCCCGGAGCTGTTCCTCACGCCGAGCCAGAACGCGGTGACCCCGGTCCTCGCCTGGTGGCCCCGACCGGTGCCCGTGGGGGTCGTCGACCGCGGCGAGGTGGAGCGGGTGCTCCGCGTCCCGGTCGCCGACCTGCTCGACCCGGCGAACCGGTTCACCACGGTGCTGGGCCCGTACCGGGGACCGGGCTTCGAGGTGCACGGGCTGTTCGTCTGGGGATTCACCGCGATGCTCCTCAGCAGCCTGTTCGACCTGGCCGGGGTGACCAGGCCGTGGGACGCGGCATCCGAGCGGCCGCTCCCCGACACGGTCCGGCCGGCGTGGATGCGCGGGAGCGGTGCGTGAGCGGCTCGATCCTGCTCGACCTGGTGCTCGTCGGGCTGCTCGGTCTCTACGCCTGGAGCGGCTGGCGTCAGGGGTTCCTGTCGGCCGTCCTCGGGCTGACCGGCCTCATCGCCGGCGCCTTCCTCGCGGTGCGGTTCGTCCCGGGATGGCTCGAGGACCGAGCGGGCATCTACCCGTCGAGCGCCGCCGGGGCGCTTGCCCTCGTCGTCGTGGTGCTCGCGGCGGCGGCGCTGGGCCAGGGGCTCATGCTGCTCCTCGCCCGGCGGGTCCGGGAGTCGGTGAGCGCGCCCGGTGCGCGCGCCGTGGATGCCGCATTGGGACTCGTCGCGGTGCTCTCGGCATCGGTGCTGGTCCTGTGGGTGGTGGTCGGGGTGGTCCGGGCCGGCGGTCCACCCGGGGCTCGGGAGCTGCTGGCCCGGTCCGCGGTGGTCACCGCGCTCGACGAGGTGGTTCCGTCGTCGGCGGGTCGCCTGGTCGACGAGGTGACGCAGGCCCTGGACCGCGGCGGCTTCCCCCGCGTCTTCGAGGGTCTCGGACCCGAACCCATCGCACCGGTTCCGCCCCCGGATCCGGTGCTCGCCCAGGACCCAGACATCGCCCGCGCCCTCGACTCCGTGCTCCACGTGCGCGCCGAGTCGCAGCGCTGCGACTCGGCGCAGGTCGGGAGCGGCTGGGTCGTCTCCCCGGGCCTCGTGGCCACCAACGCCCACGTCGTCGCGGGGAGCGAGACGGTGCGGGTCAGCGTCCGGGGGACCGGGCGCGGGCGCGACGCCCGGGTCGTGGCCTTCGACCCCCGCCGCGACGTGGCTGTGCTCGACGTGCGTGGCCTCGACGCACCGGCCCTGCAGCCGGGCGCCGCCCTCGCGACCGGCGACCCCGCCGTGGTCGCCGGCTTCCCGGGGGACGACGGTCTGTGGGTGGGCGGGGCTCGGGTGCGGGACATGCTGACCGCTCGGGGAGCCGACATCTACGGCGCGCCCGGCGTCGTCCGCGAGGTCTACTCGATGCGTGCGGACGTCCGTCGGGGAGCCTCCGGCGGGCCGGTGCTCGACAGCGACGGGGCTGTCGTCGGCATGGTCTTCGCGACCTCGCTCGACGACCCGGACACCGGGTACGCCCTCACGCTGCAGGAGATCGGGCCGGCCGTCCGGGGGGCCCAGGCCGCGTCGTCCCCCGTGCCGACGGGTGCCTGCGTGTCAGGCTGAGGGCGAGGTGGAGGAGCTCGTCGCGGGCGTCGTCGCAGACCTGCTGGCAGCCGGCGCCGTCGCCGATGCTGGCACGGATGCCGTGCCTGTGCCCGCCGCGCCCGAGCCGGCCGTGCCCGAGCTCGCTGGCGCGTCCGCCCCGCCCTGGGGGTTCTTGATGACGGCGATGGTCTGCTGCGCCTGCTCGATGGCCCGCTCCGGTGCCGGGCGGGCCGTCTCGAGGGACTTCCGGCCGAGCAGGCCCAGGATCAGCGCGAGGAGGAGCACGACGGCCGCGACGATGAGGTAGCCCGCCCAGACCGGCAACCACTCGGCGATACCCCAGGCGGCCCCGTGCAGGATGAACACGACGCCCATCAGGACGAGGAACGCGGCCCCGGCGAGCAGCCCGGCGCCCTTGCCGACCACCTTTGCCCCGGACGTCACCTCCGCCTTGGCCAACGCGATCTCGCCACGCACGATGCCCTGCAGATCGGCGGTGGCATCCGCCACCAGCTGGCCGATCGTCCGCTCCGTGCCCGATGTCCCGGTTGCCATGCGTCTCCGCCTCACTCGTGCACTCGGCCCCACAGCGTCGGGCCCCTCGGGTGACGACCTTACCCAGAGGCGACCTCGTCAGTCTCGGTGCTCTCCCGCTCGAACACGTCGGGGATGCCGTCGGCATCGTCGTCACGAGACTCCAGCTCCGCGATGCGCCGGTAGGCGCGGTTCCGCAGGCGCAGCACCACCGCCGCCATTGACGCCGCGGTGAGGGAGCCGAGCAGGACCGCAAGCTTCACGTGGTCGTCGCGTTCGGAGCCGGTGCCGAACGCGAGCTCGCCGACCAGGAGCGAGACCGTGAACCCGACACCGGTCAGGAGTGCCAGACCTGCGACATCGGCCCAGCTGAGGCCCGTGTCGAGCTCGGCACGGGTGAAGCGGGCGATGAGCCAGGTTCCCCCGAGCACGCCGACGAGCTTGCCGAGCACCAGGCCGGCGATCACCCCGAGGGCCACGGGGTCGGCGAGCGCGGAGGCGAGCCCGCCCCCGATGACGGTCACCCCCGACGCGAAGAACGCGAAGACCGGCACCGCGATCCCGGCGGAGACGGGTCGGACTCGGTGCTCGAAGCGGCGGGCGACGTCGGTCCTGCGGTCCAGCGTGCTGATCGTCGGTACCGAACGGCGGGCCTTGACGGGCACGACGAGCCCGAGGAGGACACCGGCGACGGTCGCGTGCACGCCCGAGGCGTGCACGAGCGCCCACGTCCCGAAGGCGAGCGGCAGGAGGAGCCACCAGTACGTGATGCGACGCTGCACCAGGGCCGCGAACAGGCCGAGGGGCACGAGCGCGCCCAGCAGCGGCATCACTTCGAGGTCGGTGGTGTAGAACACAGCGATGATCGTGATGGCGATGAGGTCGTCGACGACCGCGAGGGTGAGGAGGAAGGACCGAAGGGCCGACGGCAGGTAGGACCCGATGACCGCCAGGACCGCCAGGGCGAACGCGATGTCGGTGGCGGTGGGGATGGCCCACCCGCGGAAGTCGTCCCCCTCGCCACCGAGGAGCGAGACGGTTGCGAGGAACACGAGCGCGGGAAGGGCGACCCCGCTCACCGCAGCGAACACCGGAACCGCCGCCCTCGCCCGGGTGCGCAGGTCGCCGACGAGGAACTCCCGCTTGAGCTCCAGGCCGGCGACGAAGAAGAAGATGGCCAGCAGGCCGTCGGCTGCCCAGTGCCCGACGGTCAGCCGAAGATCGCCCCACTCCGGCCCGAGGTACGTGTCACGCAGCGTTGCATAGGCGTCGCGCCAGGGACTGTTCGCGAACAGGAGCGCCGCCACGGCCGCCGCGAGGAGGAGCGCGCCACCGATGGTCTCGGTGCGCAGGGCGTCGGCGACGAACTGCGCCTCGGCCCACGTCGAGCGCCGAAGGATGGCGGGGCGGTGGGCTCCTGCCGGCCGGTCGGTCATGGAGTCGCTCCTCCGGGTCGGGGCACGGCCTGTGGGTCGTGAAGACGTTGCCGACCAGACTTCCCGGCGCTCCTCCGGCAGTCTATCGGCGCTCTCCGGCCATCGAGTCGGCGCGGGCCGCCGCCAGCGCCGCGTACATCACCCGCACCTCGTCCTCGGCCTGCTCGTCGGCGCGCACCGTGCCGTCGAGGCCAAGGTGCGCTCGACGTGGAGGGCGGACCCCTGGACGACCATCTTGCCGACGCGGTCCAGCGTCTGGCGCAGCGCGGACCGGGCGTACTTGGCACCGCTCCAGCCGTAGCCGACGCAGGCGACCGGCAATCCCGTCCACCAGGCTCAGTCCGACGAGGCTCCGGCGGTCAGACCCTGCTGGATCATGCTCATGACCGAGGAGTCCGCGAGCGTCGTCACGTCGCCGACCTCACGGTTCTCCGCGACGTCCTTGAGCAGGCGCCGCATGATCTTGCCGGAGCGCGTCTTGGGCAGCTCGGAGACGATCATGATCTGCCGCGGCTTGGCGATCGGACCGATCTCGTGGGCCACGTGGTTTCGCAGCTCCTGGACGAGGTCGCCGCCCTCGCCCGGCTCGTCCGCCTCCTCGACGGCCTCCTGGCGGAGGATGACGAACGCACACACGGCCTGCCCGGTGGTCTCGTCGCTGGCTCCCACGACGGCCGCCTCGGCGACCTTGGGGTGGGAGACCAGTGCCGACTCGATCTCTGCCGTGGACAACCGGTGGCCCGAGACGTTCATGACGTCGTCCACCCGGCCGAGCAGCCAGATGTTGCCCTTGGCGTCGTACTTCGCGCCGTCACCGGCGAAGTAGTACTTCGGCCCGAAACGGCTCCAGTAGGTGTCCTTGTACCGGTCGGGGTCGCCCCAGATCCCCCGGAGCATCGCCGGCCACGGCTTGGTGAGCACGAGGTACCCCACCTTCTCGGCCTCGGTGAACGGCTGGCCGTCGTCGTCGAGGATCTCGGCCGAGATGCCGGGAATCGGGCGCTGCGCCGACCCGGGCTCGAGGGTCGTCACGCCGGGCAGGGGGCTGATCATGATGGCGCCGGTCTCGGTCTGCCACCAGGTGTCGACGATCGGGGCCCTGTCCCCGCCGATGTGCTTGCGGTACCAGAGCCACGCCTCGGGGTTGATCGGCTCGCCGACGCTGCCGAGGACGCGCACGCTGGAGAGGTCGAACCTGGCCGGGATGTCGGCGCCCCACTTCATGAAGGTCCGGATGGCAGTGGGGGCGGTGTACAGGATGGTCACCCCGTACTTCTCGATGAGCTCCCACCATCGGCCCTGGTGCGGCGTGTCGGGGGTCCCCTCGTACATCAGCTGGGTGGCGCCGTTGGCGAGGGGCCCGTAGACGATGTACGAGTGGCCCGTCACCCATCCCACGTCGGCGGTGCACCAGTAGACGTCGGTCTCCGGGTGCACGTCGTGGACCACGGCGTTGGTGTAGGCCACCTGGGTGAGGTAGCCGCCGCTGGTGTGGAAGATGCCCTTGGGCTTCCCGGTCGTGCCGCTCGTGTACAGGATGAACAGGGGGTGCTCGCTGTCGAAGGCCTGGGCCTCGTGGGAGTCGGGCTGGCGGTCGACGAGGTCGTGCCACCAGACGTCGCGGCCCTCGGTCCACTGCACGCCGGTGTCCGTTCGCTTCACGACGAGGACCTTCTCGACCGGGTTGGGGTGCTGGAGCGCCTCGTCGACGGCGCTCTTGAGGGGTGACGGCTTGCCGCGTCGGAACTGACCGTCGGTCGTCACGACCACCTTGCACTGGGCGTCGTCGATGCGGGTGTGCAGCGCCTCGGCGGAGAACCCTCCGAAGATGACGGAGTGCGGGGCCCCCAGCCGGGCGCAGGCCAGCATCGTGAACGCCGTCTCGGGGATCATCGGCATGTAGATCGCGACGGTGTCCCCCTCTCCCACCCCGAGCTCGACGAGGGCGTTGGCGGTCCTGGCCACCTCGCGCTGGAGGTCGGAGTAGGTGATGGTCCGGGTGTCACCGCCCTCTCCCTCGAAGTGGATGGCCACGCGGTCGCCGTTGCCGGCCTCGACGTGCCGGTCGACGCAGTTGTACGCGACGTTGAGCCGACCCCCCACGAACCACTTGGCGAAGGGGGCGTCACTCCAGTCCAGGGTCTGCTCGAAGTCCGTGGCCCAGGAGAGGCGCGCTCGGGCCTGCTCGGCCCAGAAGCCCTCGTGATCGGCTGCCGCCCGGTCGAACAGGTCGGCGGTGCCCACCGCCTGGGTGGTGAACGCCGGGTCTGGGGCGAAGTCCATCTCGTGCGCGTGGCTGGACAGGCTCTCGTCGGTCACGACGTGCTCCTCCTCGTTGAGTGACTGGGTCCAGCCAACCGGGAAGGCCGCCTCCGATCAACCGCAGGTGCAGTCGGATGCCGGTGGGCGGGCACCGCGTGCGACGAGCGGCGGTCGGGTCGCGAGCACGATCCGTCGACGACGACGAGCGGCAGCGGGGCCACTTCTCGGGCTCGGTCCTAAGACCGGACAAACTGACCAGACATCTGCCCTCGAAGGTGGCGAAACTGTGCGCTCATTGACCAGAGCGCCGCACATCGGTTCCATCGTGCCCGGTTCCGTGGCACCGTCGGGAGACCGGCCCACGAGGCCCAGACCACTCACGAGGAGGTGAGCGCGGTGTTCGAGGACGGACAGCTGTACTCGGCCGTCACGACCGACGCCCACGGACAGGTGCAGGTGCACCTGGGGGAGAACCACCCCGGCTTCACGGACGCGGCCTACCGTGCCCGACGCGGAGAGATCGCTGCGGCAGCCCTCTCGGCGCGCCCGGGCGAGCCCGTGCCGCACATCGACTACACCGACGAGGAGCACGGCATCTGGCGGCTCGTCTCCGCCGAGCTCGCGCCGAAGCACGAGAAGTACGCGCACTCAGAGTTCCTCGCGGCCAAGGCGGCCCTCGCGCTGCCGACCGACCACGTGCCCCAGCTCGACGAGGTCACCGAGCGCCTGCATCCGCTCACCGGGTGGACGTACAAGGCCGCCCCGGGCCTGGTTCCGCTGCGTGAGTTCTACGCGGACCTGGGTCGGCGCACGTTCAACTCCACGCAGTACCTGCGGCACCCGAGCCAGCCGCTCTACACGCCCGAGCCGGACATCATCCACGAGGTGATCGGGCACGCGAACCAGCTCGCGAGCCCGAGGTTCGCCGCGATCACCGAGGCGGCCGGCAGGGCGAGCGAGCGGCTGGAGTCGGAGGAGGCCATGCAGTTCGTCGCCGACGTGTTCTGGTTCTCGATCGAGTTCGGGGTGATCGCCGAGGAGGGCCAGACGAAGGCCTACGGCGCCGGCATCCTCTCGAGCTTCGGCGAGATGGACGAGTTCCGGCACATGGACATCCGCCCGTTGGACCTCCACACCATGGGGACGCTCAACTACGACATCACGGCCTACCAGCCGGTGCTCTTCCGGGCCGACAGCCTCCAGCACCTCGAGGACGTCGTGGGTGGGTTCTTCGAGTCGGTCGACGACGACCGTGCGGCGAGGCTGCGGGCTGAGGCGTCGGCCGCGGTCTGAGGCGCGCGGCGCTGCCCGCGCCCCCACTGCCTGGAGGGCACCGCCGCGCCCACGCGCCCTCGCCCCTCGGCCGCCGTCACGGTGGCCGAGGGGCGGCTCTCACCAGCGGTGGGCGACGTCGACGACGAGCCGGCTGCGGTTCGTCGACGCGTCGTAGAGCGTGAACACCCGGTGGGGCAGGCGGGCACGCACTCCGAGCGCGATCGTCGTGTAGCCCTCGAAGGAACCCGCCCACCGCACCTGGCGGAAGGTCGAGTACCCGGCCACGGAGGGCATCGAGGGAACGCTCGTCGATCCCTTGTGGGCGACGACGGCGAGGCGGGCACCGCCGGCGACGGGGACAGGGAGGCCCGACCCGTCGGAGTACACGGTCGAGACGTACCGGACGTCGAAGCCCGGGGGACGCCCCGTCATGTCGAGGACGAGGCGGTCGAAGCAGGCGTGCCGCCCCGCGCGGACGCCGTGGACGCGACCGCCGGCGAGGGGTGCGGAGGTCTTGGCGAGCGACCCCCAGGTGATGCCGCAGTAGGGCGCGGCCGTGGCGGCCCCCGTGCCGGACGCGGCCGGGACGGCGACGAGGGCGGCTCCGGCCGCGAGGGCGGCGATGGCCCGGGCTCCCCGTCGGGTGCGGCGGCCGGCTGGGCTGGTCGTGGTCGAACTTCTCATGGCGGGTCTCCATTCCCTGCGTCGGACACCCTGAAGACGTCTCAGCGGCGCGGCCGGTTGACCGACCGCGGCCGCCTCGTGTGGGAGGTGCCGCAACCGGACGGCGACCGGCGGACGGTGGAGGACGGCATCCGGCGGAGTGGAGGACGGCATACAGCGGCCGCGGAGGGAAGGTTCCACTCCGCGGCCGCTGCGCGTGAGGTGAGGCGTCGCCTCAGTGCTCCACGGCCGAGGCCACGCCGTGACCGGTGAGGCTGCGGACCTCCATCTCGGCGTACTTGCTGGCGTTGTGCTCCTTGCTCGTGACCGAGCCGAGCCAGCCGAGGAAGAACGCGAGCGGGATCGAGATCAGGCCCGGGTTGTCGAGAGGGAACCAGTGGAAGTCGATCGCCGTGTTCGTGATCATCGACGGGCTGGGACCACCCTCGACCAGCGGTGGCTTGCCCGACACGACCGGGCTGAAGATGATCAGCACGATGGCGCTGGTCAGCCCGCCGTAGATCGAGTACAGGGCCCCACGGGTGTTGAAGCCCTTCCAGAACAGCGAGTAGAGGATCGTCGGCAGGTTGGCGCTCGCGGCGACCGCGAAGGCCAGGGCGACGAGGAACGCGATGTTCTGGTTCTTGGCGAAGATGCCGCCGATGATCGCGATGACGCCGATGACGATCGCCGCCATGCGGGCGACCCGGACCTCCTGGTCCTGGGTCGTCTCGCCCCGCTTGAAGACCTCCTTGTAGAGGTCGTGGGCGAAGGTCGCCGACGTCACGATGGTCAGCCCGGCCACGACCGCGAGGATCGTGGCGAAGGCGATCCCGGAGATGATGCCGAGCAGCACCGACCCTCCGAGCTCGTACGCGAGCAGCGGCGCGGCCGAGTTGGCCTTGCCGGGGGCGGCCAGGATGGCCTCCGGACCGACGAGTGCCGCGGCGCCGTAGCCGACGACGAGGGTCAGCAGGTAGAACCCGCCGATGAGCCAGATCGCCCACTCGACCGACTTGCGCGCCTGCTTGCTCGTGGGCACGGTGTAGAAGCGCTGGAGCACGTGGGGCAGGCCCGCGGTTCCCAGGACGAGCGCCATCGACAGCGAGATGAAGTCGATCTTGGAGGTCGTGTTCACGCCGTACTTCAGACCCGGCTCGAAGAGCTTCTCACCGGCCGGCGAGCCGTCGGCAGCGCCCTGGAAGAGGGCCGAGAAGCTGAAGCCGTACTCGGCGAGCACCCAGACCGTGATGATCGCGGTGCCCGCGATGAGCAACAGCGCCTTGATGATCTGCACCCACGTGGTCCCCTTCATGCCGCCGATGAGGACGTAGGCGATCATGACGACGCCGACGAGCGCGATCACCGCGTTCTGGGCGAAGTCGCCCTCCACACCGAGGAGGAGGGACACCAGGCCACCGGCTCCCGCCATCTGGGCGAGGAGGTAGAAGAACGAGACGGTGAGCACCGAGATCGCGGTGGCGATCCTGACCGGGCGCTGCTTGAGGCGGTAGGACAGGACGTCGGCCATCGTGAACCGGCCGGTGTTGCGCATGAGCTCCGCGACGAGCAGGAGCGCGACGAGCCACGCGACGAGGAAGCCGATCGAGTAGAGGAAGCCGTCGTAGCCCTGCAGGGCGATCGCCCCGGCGATGCCGAGGAACGAGGCGGCCGAGAGGTAGTCGCCGGCGATCGCGATGCCGTTCTGGCGGCCGGAGAAGGCGCCACCGGCGGTGTAGTACTGCTCCGCGGTCTTCTTGCCGGACGCCACCTTGACGACGATCACGAGGGTGACGACGACGAACGCCGCGAAGATGCCGATGTTGAGCGCCGCATTGCCGACCTGGGTGGCCTCGGCGAACGGGAGTGCCTGTGCCATGTCAGTGCTCCTTCACGCCGTCGAGCTGGGCGCCCAGGCGGTCCGCCAGGGGGTCGAACTCACGGTTGGCCCAGCGGGCGTAGATGAACGTGATCGCGAACGTGGTCACGAACTGGCCGAGGCCGAAGAGCAGGCCGACGGTGATGGTGCTTCCCTCGCCGCCGACCCGCTGCCCCATGAAGCCGGGGGCGAAGATCGACAGCAGGACGTAGAGGAAGTACCAGGCGAGGAAGAAGGCGGTCACCGGGAAGACGAAACCCCGGAACTTCTTGCGCAGGGCCTGGAACTCCTCGGTGGACTGCAGGGCGAGGTACGCGTCCTCTTGCTGCTGCTGCGTGCGAGCCTCGTTGCTCACGGGTCACCTCCAGGGTCGGGTGTCCGGACGGTGCTGCCCGGCTCGTGGTCCACAGTGGGGGTCTGCCGGTTCGCGGTGGGGCGTCAGGAACAGCGTGTGCCGGTGGGCGGGTCAGCCGGTCGACGTGCGGTGAACCGCGCTGCGGCGAGCGGCATCCGTCGCGCGACGAGCGGTGAGCGGTCGCGGCCGGCAGCGCGCATGCCGGGTCTCGTCACGGACCGGCATGATGGCCTCGTGCGCGCACTACGGAAGGTCACGGCGGGACCCGGTCTCGAGCTCGTGGAGGTGCCCGAACCGGAGTGCGGCGACAAGGACGTGAAGGTGAGGGTGCTGCGGGCGGGGCTGTGCGGCACCGACCTCCACCTCGAGCAGTGGGACGAGTGGGCGGCGGCGACCGTGCAGGTGCCCATGACGATCGGTCACGAGTTCTTCGGCGAGGTCGTGGAGGTGGGCGCCGACGTCGACGACGTCTCGGTGGGCGACCGGGTCTCCGGCGAGGGACACATCGTCTGTGGCTCGTGCCGCAACTGCCGCGCGGGCCGACGGCACCTGTGCATCGGCACGGTGGGCGTGGGCGTCAACCGCGACGGCGCCTTCGCGGACTTCGTCGTGGTCCCCGCCACGAACGCCTGGGTGCAACCGGCCGACCTCGACCCCGACCTCGGGGCCCTGTTCGACCCTCTCGGCAACGCGGTCCACACCGCGCTGCAGTGGCCGGTGGTCGGCGAGGACGTGGTCATCACCGGAGCAGGGCCGATCGGGGTCATGGCCACCGCCGTCGTGCGGCACGCCGGAGCACGCCGTATCTGCGTCACCGACATGTCGGCCGAGCGCCTCGCCCTGGCCGACGCTGCCGGTGCGGATCTCGTCGTCGACGTGTCGGCCGGCGGGACGCTGGCCGCGGCGCAGGTGGCCCTGGGCATGGCGGAGGGGTTCGACATCGGCCTGGAGATGTCAGGGGCGCCGGCCGCGGTGGAGGACCTCCTGGCCAACATGAACCACGGTGGCCGGGTCGCCATGCTGGGGCTCCCGACGGACCGCTACGCCATCGACTGGGGGAGGGTGATCACGCACATGATCACCCTGCGCGGGATCTACGGCCGCGAGATGTGGGAGACGTGGTACCTCATGGGCTCGATGCTCGCCTCCTCGCAGAAGCTGCGGACCGCGGTGTCGTCGGTGGTCACCGGACGGTATGCCGCGCAGGACTGGCAGGCGGCCTTCGCCGAGACGCGCTCAGGCCGGGGCGGCAAGGTCCTCCTCGACTGGAGCTGACCGCCCCGCCCCCACTGCTCCCCGACTTCGTCTGCCAGAGTGCAGGTGACACGCCGTCGGAACGGCGTGTCACGGCATCCCCACAGACGAAGTGGGGAAGGCGGACCGGAGGAGGCGACGTGTACGGCGTGGTGAAGGACGAGCTGGCGGCGACGCTCAGCGAGATCGAGGATGCCGGGCTCTTCAAGCGCGAGCGCGAGCTCACCACCCCGCAGTCCTCGCACATCGCGACGACGGGCGGCGAGGCGCTCAACTTCTGCGCCAACAACTACCTCGGGTTCGCCGACCACCCCGAGGTGGTCGCGGCGAGCCGGGAGGCGCTCGACACGTGGGGCTTCGGCATGGCGTCGGTCCGCTTCATCTGCGGCACCCAGACCCAGCACACGCTGCTCGAGACGCGACTGGCCGAGTTCCTCGGCACCGAGGCGGCGATCCTCTACAGCTCGTGCTTCGACGCCAACGGCGGGGTGTTCGAGGTGCTCTTCGGTGCCGGCGACGCGATCGTCTCCGACGAGCTCAACCACGCGTCGATCATCGACGGCATCCGCCTCTCCAAGGCGGCGCGCTTCCGCTACCGCAACGCGGACATGACGGACCTGCGCGGCCAGCTCGAGGCCGCCCGGGCCGGGGGCGCCCATCGGGTCTGCGTGGTGACCGACGGCGTCTTCTCGATGGACGGCTCCTTCGCACCACTCGACGAGATCTGCGACCTGGCCGACGAGTTCGGCGCCATGGTGCTCGTGGACGACTCGCACGCCGTGGGCTTCATCGGCGAGACCGGCCGCGGGACGCCCGAGCTCTTCGGGGTCGTCGACCGGGTCGACATCGTCACCGGCACGCTGGGCAAGGCCCTCGGTGGGGCGTCCGGGGGGTACGTCGCCAGCCACCGCGAGGTGGTGGACCTGCTGCGTCAACGGTCGCGCCCGTACCTCTTCTCCAACTCCGTGGCCCCCTCGGTGGTGGCCGGGTCGCTCAAGGCACTGGACCTCGTGTCGGGGTCCAGCGAGGCTCGGGAGACGTTGCGCCGCAACGCGGCCCTCTTCCGCGAGCTCATGACGGATGCCGGTTTCGAGCTGCTGCCGGGCGCGCACCCCATCATCCCGGTCATGTTCCCGGGCGACGATGGGGCGCGGCGGGCCGCGGAGATGGCCGACCACATGCTCCGCGACGGCGTCTACGTCATCGCCTTCAGCTTCCCCGTCGTGCCGCGGGGCCGGGCCCGCATCCGGGTGCAGCTCTCGGCGGCCCATTCCGAGCCCGATGTGCGCGCGTGCGTCGAGGCGTTCGTGGCGGCGCGAGAGGCGGTCGGCTGACCGGCATCCCGGCCGGTTGGGCTTCTGCGCCGTCACCGTGATGGCGCGGAAGCTCCTCGATGACGCGGATGCATCCGCGTCACGACACTCCTTCCGGGCCGTCACAGGGGTGGCGCGGAAGCTGCGAGCGGGCGCGACCGCTCAGTCGCGCAGGCGCGAGCGGGCGAGGGCGACCCGTTCGGGGGTGTGCAGCCGCACCATGGTCCGCGTGGTGCCGGCGGGGACCCGTCCCGGCGTCGCCAGCGACACGACGACCGCGGTCGTCAGGGCGATCGGGGTGGCCCACATCGCCGGGCTGGCGAGGATGGCTCCCGCCCAGCCGCCGAGGTCGTCCACCACCATGGTCACGAGGATCGACCCGAGGGCCGTCGTACCGCCGACGACCAGACCCGCCATGGCGCCCGTGGTGGAGAGCCGCCGCCACCAGACCCCGAGCATGATCAGCGGGGCGAAGGTCGCCGCCGCCAGGGCGAAGGCCAGCCCCACCGTCGTGGCCAGCCCGAGTGGCTCGGCCATCCGGCTCAGCAGGTAGGGGGCGAGCACCGCCAGCACCGCCGAGACCCGGAAGCCGCGGATCCCGGGGACGTCACCTCCGGCGAACCGGGCGAGCCGAGGGCGCAGCACCTCCTGGTCGATCACCCCCGTCACCGACATCGCCAGGCCGGATGCCGTGGACAGGAACGCTGCGAACGCACCGCCGGCCAGCATCGCCGCGAGAAGCTGACCGGTGGGTCCGTCGACGAACACCTCCGGCAGGCGGAGCACGATGGTGTCGGAGCCGACTCCCTCCGGCAGGGTCGGGTAGGCGACCCGGCCGAGCGCCGCGTAGATCGGCGGGAAGAGGTAGAAGACGCCGAGGAGGGCGATCACCGTGACGGTGGTCCGGCGGGCGCCGATCCCGTCGGGGTTGGTGTAGTAGCGCACGAGGACGTGGGGGAGACCCATCGTGCCCAGGCACAGGGCGAGGACGGTCGAGACGGTGCGGTAGGTCGGGTGGTCGTCCGGGGACGTGGGGGAGAGCGGCACGTGCCACGAGGGGTCGACCTGCGGTGCCGGTGCCCCGGACCGGAACCAGAGGGCGAGCAGCACGAAGGCGGGCACGGCGAGCGCGGTGAGCTTGATCCAGTACTGCATGGCCTGGACGAACGTGATCGAGCGCATGCCGCCGGCGCCGACGGCCATGGCGATGACGACCATGACCACGAAGCCGCCCACCCAGGGTGGGGCCCCCGTCACCAGGGTGAGCGTGAGGCTGGCGCCCTGGAACTGGGGGATGAGGTAGAGGAAGCCGATGCCGATGACCAGGGCGGACGAGACCAGCCGGATGGAGCGCGACCCGAGCCGCGCCTCGGCGAAGTCGGGCAGCGTGTACGCACCGGACCGGCGCATGGGAGCCGCCACCACCACGAGGAGGACGAGGTAGCCCAGGGTGTAGCCGACCGGGAGCCAGACCATGTCGACGCCCTGGGTGTAGATCAGCCCCGCCACACCGAGGAAGCTGGCTGCCGAGAGGTACTCGCCGCCGATCGCCGAGGCGTTGAGGCGAGGGGACACCGTGCGCCCCGCGACGTAGAAGTCGCTGGTGCGGCGTGACAGCCGCAGGCCCAGCGCGCCCACCGCGAGCGTCGTGAGGCAGACGAGCACGACGGCGACGAGCGACAGCGGGTTGCTCACGACGACTCGACGACCTCGGTGAAGTCCTGCTCGATGCGCTCCGCCTGCCGGGTGTACCAGCGAGCCAGGAACCACGCGGACGGGTACACGGCCACGCCGAGGACCAGCCAGGGGAATCGGATGCCGAACACCGTGAGGTCGCGTGTCCCGGGGACGAGAGCCAGGACGACGGGCAGGGCGGACAGGCCCACGGCGGTCAGCGCCAGCACCGCGACGGACAGGCGGAGCTGGGCCCGCATCAGCCCGTCGAGGTAGACCGAGCCCAGCCGGGTCTGCTCGTCGAGGTCCGTCGCCACCGGTCGCGTCCGCATCGGCACGGCACCACGGCGGGAGCTCGTGACCCGCACTCGCGCGCGCTGTGGAGGCGTGCCACCCGCGCTGGTGCTCACCGGTCAGGAACCGCTCGGGCGGCGGTCACCGATCGGGCGGCGGAGGAGGGTGTCGCGCAGCTCCTTGGTGTGGCGCCGGCTCACCTGGAGCTCGACGGGACCGACGACCACCGAGCATCGACCGTGGTCCATCCGCACCTCGCTGACGTGGGGCAGGGCGACCAGGGTGCTGCGGTGGATCCGGACGAACCCGTACTCGCTCCACCGCTCCTCGAGCACGCTCAGCGGCACGCGCACCAGGTGCGAGCCCGAGCCCGTGTGGAGCCGCGCGTAGTCCCCGTGAGCCTGGGCGTAGCGGATCTGGCTTCGCGCGATGAACCGGGTCACCCCACCGAGCTCCACGGGGATCGTCTCGTCCTCGAGGACCGATGACGCCGGCCCCTCGCCGTTGCCCGCCGAACCGCCCGGCCCGTGCTCGCTCTGCGCCACGACGACCCTGCGGATCGCCTCGGACAGCCGTTCCCTGCGCACCGGCTTCATGACGTAGTCGGTCGCGGCAAGGGCGAAGGCGTCGACCGCGTGCTGGTCGTGCGCGGTCACGAAGACGATCTGCGGCCGTACCGTGAAGCGTGAGATCACCCGGGCGAGCGCCATGCCGTCGAGCCCCGGCATGGAGATGTCGCTGAAGACGACGTCGACGTCACGGCCGTCGAGGACCTGCAGCGCCTCGGTCCCCGACGAGGCGGTGATCACCTCGCTGACGCGCTCGTCCTGGCCCAGCAGGTAGCCGAGATCGGTCAGGGCCGGCAGCTCGTCATCGACGACGAGCGCCGTCAGTCCCACGTCGTTGGCGGACATGTGAGGAGCCTACGACCTGACCTACGACGCTGCATGGATGCCGGGAGCGAACTTGGGCACCCGGAACGTCACCTTGGTCCCCGCCCCCTCGGCGGTCTCGACGACGAGGCCGAAGTCGTCGCCGTAGACCTGGCGGAGCCGGGCGTCGACGTTGCCCAGGCCCACCGACTCCCTTGCGTCGGCGCCGTCGAGGATGGTGCGGATGCGGTCGGGGTCGGCGCCGACACCGTCGTCCTCGATGGAGATCTCGGCCTCGGAGCCCCGGTCCTGCGCGGTGATGGTGACGTGGCCGGTGCCCTCCTTCGTCGCAAGTCCGTGGCGTACGGCGTTCTCCACGAGGGGCTGCACAGCGAGGTAGGGAACGGTCACCGGCAGCACCTCCGGCGCGATGAGAAGCGAGATCTCGAGCCGGTCACCGAACCGGGCCTGCTCGAGCACGAGGTAGCGCTCGACGTTCCGCAGCTCCTCGGCGAGCGTGGTGAAGGGCCCACCGGTGCGCAGCGCGTAGCGGGTGAAGTCGGCGAAGTCCAGGAGCAGCTCGCGCGCACGGTCGGGGTCGGTACGCACGAAGGACGCGATGGCGGCGAGGCTGTTGTAGATGAAGTGGGGGCTGATCTGGGCCCGCAGGGCTCGCAGCTCGGCCTCCATGACCCGGGTCCGCGTCCGGGCCAGCTCGGCGAGCGCGAGCTGGCTGGACACCCAGGCGGCCACCTCCTCGGTGGCGCGCGCGAGGCCGGGGGAGGGATGCTCGGTCCACGCCGTGAGCGTGCCCACGACGAGGTCGTCCATGACGAGTGGCGCGGTCACCGCCGTGCGCACCGGGCAGTCGGGATCGGCGCAGGTGACGGCGGCCCCCTCGTGCACCACCGTGCGCCCGGTCGTGCGGGTCTGTTCGGCCAGGTCGAGTGCCCCCCTGCGGTGGTGCTCTCCGGTGCCGGTCCACGAGAGCACGCTGCCGGAGTCGGCCAGGGAGACCGCATGGGCACCGAGGATGGACAGCAGGTGCCGGCCGGCGCGTTCGGCGGCTTCGGGAGTCAGCCCGTCGCCGAGGTGCTGGGAGGCGAGGGATGCCGTGTGCAGCGTCTCGTACGTCGCCCGGTCCACCTCGGAGAGGAAGCCGCGCCGGCGGCTCCGCCGCAGGAGCCAGACCGCCAGCCAGAGCAGGAGCATCGTGCCCGCGACGAGGACCGCCGTCGGCCAGTGGATGCCTTCGCCCATGGCCTCACCATAGGGTCGGGTCCGGACGCCCTGACTGCGAACGGAGGTACCCGTGACGGAGCTGGACGAGGCCCTGGGGGTCGAGTGGGACACCGGGCCGCCGACGGCATCCGGGGTGGCGGCCATGGGTCGCGCGAACGTCGGCGAGGGCTGGTCGATCGGCCACGCGCTCAACGGCGGCGTGCTCATGGCCCTGGCCACCCGCGCCATGGCCGAGGGCCTCGGGGGGCTGGGACATCCCGACCCTCTCACGTGGAGCGCCTCGTTCCTGTCGGCGGCGGTGCCCGGCGAGGTGGAGGTCCACGTCGACGTGCTCCGCGTGGGGCGCAGCCTGTCGACGGCCCAGGCGCGGCTGGTGCAGCAGGAGGCAGGGCGGCCAGTCGAGCGGGTCCGGGTCGTCGGGTCGTTCGGGGACGCCGCCCGGACCGACCCGGTGCACCGGGCGCCGGCCCTCCCCGACGTGCCACCGCCGGAGGCGTGCCTGCCCGCCAGCCGGCAGTCGTCCCCGCTGGCGGAGGCGATCACCATGCTGGACCGCCTGGACCTGCGGGTCGACCCCTCGACGGCGGGGTTCGCGGTGGGCCGGCCCTCTCGTCGTGGGGTGATCCGCGCCTGGCTGCGCCTGCACGACGGCCGCGAGCCCGACGTGGCGATGTTGCCCTACGCCGTCGACGCCCTCATGCCGGTCGCCTTCGACCTCGGTGTGCCCGGCTGGGCCCCCACCCTGGAGCTGACGGGTCAGGTGCTGGGCCGGCCCGCCCCGGGGTGGCTGCTCGTCGAGCTGAGCACTGACACCGTCGTCGGCGACCTCCTCGTCGAGGACGCCGCCGTCTGGGACTCGAGCGGTCGGCTCGTGGCGCGCTCCCGCCAGCTGGCCGGCATCCGGCTGTCCGGAAACTAGTCTGCACGCGTGCCCCACGAGAGCCCCGCCGTCGACGCCGTCCTGCGGCTGGCCTCGCTCCCCGGGATGCCGGAGCAGGTCGAGTCGGCGCGGGAGGCGTGCACGCGACTGCGGTGGCACGAGGCGCTGCGCCGGCGCATCCCGGAGGCGGCCGCCGAGTCGAGGGTGCGGGGGGCGGCGGCGAGCGGCGAGCTCGAAGGGGCGTCGGTTCCCGTGCGGGTCGTGCGCGAGATCGTCATGGGGGCGTCGACGTGGTCCGAGTCCCCCGACCCGGTCGAGCGCGTCATGCGTGGCGTCGTGGCGGCGACCGCGGAGACCGAGCACGTTCGCGCGGTCGCGCTCACCGCGCCGCTGCAGGCCCTCGCCCGACTGCACACCGCCGCCGCGAGCGGGCTGCTCGACGCGGCGGCCCTCGGGCGTCCGCGGCTGCCGGGGGAGGGGTGCGACGAGCTCACGGACCTCGGGCCGGCCCCCGACGGGGCGGAGGTCAGCGCCCGGCTCCGGGCCGTGGTGGACGTCCTGCTCGCGACCCCGCGCCTGCCGGTGGTCGTGGCGGGGGCCGTGGTGCACGCCGAGCTGGCGACGGTCCGGCCCTTCGTGCGCGGCAACGCCGTCGTCGCCCGGGCGCTCGACCGGGCGCTCGTGCAGGCCGGCGGCCTGGACCCGACCGGGGTCGCGGTGACCGAGGCGGGGCACGGTGCGCAGGGCGGGGCCGCGTACCTCGGCGCTCTGGCGGCCTACGGCAGGGGGGACGTCGCAGGGGTGGGGCTGTGGGTCTCCCACTGCTGCACCGCGGTGCGGGCGGCGGCCGCCGAGGGCGAGCGCGTGGCGGATGCCGTGCTCGCGGGGCGGCTCGACGGCTGACCCCTTGTCGGCGGCCGGCGGTTGGGGTACAACGGACGGGACGGGAACCTTCGGGCGACCGTCGCACAGGAGCTACCGCGGCACGAACGGGTACCCACGCGCGGGCAGTCCACGTATGGACCGACCGTGGTGGGCTTGACCCACTGCGACGACGGCATGGAGCACGCCTGGTCGCCCGTGAGGACCGCGGCGGGACGACGCCTCCATCCGCCGAGCGGGTGGAGGCGCCGTCGGGTCTGTGGGCGATGCGGGGATGCCGGGTCGTTCGAGTCGCGAGGCTCGGCCGCCGGGCCGGTGGAGGCCACGTCGTCGAACGTTCAATTTGACTGACGCCGATCTTCGGAATCCGTCGTCCAGAGCCGCCTTGTTGAACGTTTTCGCCAGGTCCGCACGCAGGGTTGCGGTGGGACCCATTCATGAGACACCATGTTGTCACTCGCTCCCCTTAGGGGTTGAGCGAACGGCGGACCGGCTTCTCCCCCCCGGAGCTCGGCTCGCCGACGGCCCCGGTTGTCCCCCCGACCGGGGCCGTCCCATGTCCCGGACGGGTCCGTCCGGCCGTGTTCCGCCCCCGCGCACAGGGTCCCCGCCCCCGACCGGGGCCGTCCCATGTCCGGACTCCGCCCGGACCCCCGGTGTCGTCCACAGGAACGACAGGCCCCGCTCCTCCTCCACAGCACCAGCCACCCGGTTCCGTGTGCCGGCCGGACGGATGGAGCCTTGCGGCATGGTCGAGACACGCCCCGTCCTGGTCCTCGGGTGCTCCGGGGGACTGGGCGCCAGCACGCTGAGCCTCGCCGTGGGGCGGCGCCTCGCAGCGACCGGGCCTCCCGCGGTCGTCGTCGACCTCGACCTGCACCGCGGTGGTCTCGAGGTGACCGCCGGCGTCGAGCACCTGCCGGGGCGGCGGTGGGACGAGCTGCGCGAGGTCCGCGGGCGGATCCCGCCCGGCCTCCTCCTCGGGTCGCTGCCCGTCGACGACGGGTGCCACGTCCTCTCGGTGAGAGGTGGTGCGACGACACCGCCGTCGGAGCGAGCCGTGGTCGATGTGCTCGGCACGCTGCGAACCAGCGACGCACGGGTGGTGGTCGACGTCCCGGCCTCCAGCCCTTTCCTGCCCGGCTTGCTCGCCGCCCACGCGCTCGTGGTCCTGCTCGTCGCGCTGAGCACCCGTGGCCTCGCCGATGCGGACGCCGCGGTCCAGCGCATGCTTGAGGTCGCCGACCCGACCGACGCTCAGCACCGGGGCGTGCCCTCGGGAAGCAGGGGCAGAGCAGACGTCCGCCCCGAGGGCCCCAGCTCACGCCTCGACCTGCGGCTGGTGACGCGCGGGCCCCGCGGGGGTGCTCGCGTCGCCGACGACGTGGTTGCGCACCTCGGCGTCCCACACCTCCACCACCTGCCCGACGACCGGGCCGTCGCACGGGACGCCGAGGGCGGCCTGTTCCCCGGAACCCACCGGGACGAGGTCCGCCGCTGTGCCGATGCGGTGGCCGCCCTCCTAGACACCGGCGCGGTGGCCTCGTGAGCCCGCCCACTCACCCCTTCCGAAACGACATCGTCCGCTCCATCAGGTCGGGCTCCCCGCCGACCCCGACCGCCATCGCGCAACTCGCCGAGGGACACACGCCGACGCTGGGTGCCGAGGGACGCACGGCAGCGGTGTCAGCGCTGACGAACCAGCTCCTCGGCCTGGGAGCCCTCGCTCCTCTGGCCGAGGACCCCGCCGTGACCGACCTGCTCGTCAACGGGGACGGCACGGTGTGGGTCGACCGGGGCACCGGCGTCGTGCAGGCGGGCCTGCGAGTGCCCTGCGGCGACCTGCGGCCGCTCGCGGTTCGCCTGGCCGGTCTGGCGGGTCGACGCCTCGACGACGCCCAGCCCTGGGTTGACGGGGTCCTTCCGGGAGGTGTTCGTCTGCACGCGCTGTTGCCGCCCCTCGCCGACGGTGGCCCGCACCTCAGCCTGCGCTTCGCTCGACACCGCCCTGCGGGCGTGGACACGCTCGTGGCCCTCGGAGCGGCATCCCCAGGAATGGCCGTGGTGCTCCGCGCGCTCGTGGACGCTCAGGTCTCCCTCGTGGTGAGCGGGGGGACCGGCGCCGGTAAGACAACCGTCCTTGCAGCTCTCCTCGCCGAGTGCGACCCGAACCAGCGACTGGTCGTCGTCGAGGACGTGCGGGAGCTGGACCCACGGCACCCGCACGTCGTCAGGCTCCAGGGGCGCTCGCCGAACGTGGAGGGACGGGGCGCCGTGAGCCTCGTCGACCTCGTGCGCCAGGCGTTGCGGATGCGGCCGGACCGGCTCGTCGTGGGTGAGGTCCGCGGGGCGGAGGTCCGCGAGCTCCTCGCCGCGCTCAACACCGGGCACGACGGAGGCATGAGCACGCTGCACGCGAACGGTCCCCAGGAGGTTCCGGGCCGCATCGAGGCGCTCGCCGCGCTCGCCGGGATGCCACGCTCGGCCGTCCACGCCCAGCTGAGGGGGTCGCTGCACGCGGTCGTCCACGTGACCCGTGTGCACGGTGTGCGTCGGGTCGACCGGATCGGCGTCCTCGCCGCAGACCCGGCCGACGGCGGCGCTCAGCGCGTGCTGGTCGCCCTCAGCCGTACCGATGAGGGCCTGCGGCCCGGGCCCGGTCTCGACGACCTTCTCCACCTCGTGCCCGCCCTGCGGTCCCTGCGCCGGGAGGTGGGGTGCTGACCGCGGCCGCCGTTCTGGCGGGCCTCGCGGTCCTTCTCTGGCCGGCGCGCTCGCGGATGCCGCGGGCGGGCCGTGCGCGGGATCCGGCCGGCTGCCCTCCGAGTCGAGTGCTCGACTCCCTGGTGCGACAGCTGGCGGACCACCTGCCGCGCCGCGTCGGAGCCGGGAGGAGCGGTGCCGGTGAGTGGGTGGCGGACTTCGCCGAGGTGGTGGCAGTGGGCCTGGACGCAGGCCTGGACCTCGCCTCTGCGGCACTGGCCTCCGCCCGGTCCCCCACCGTTGCCGTGCGGGCGCCGTGGTTGGCCACCGGCCTGGAGGCGGCCCTCGCCGACGGCGGCGGGGTCACCGCGGCACTTGCCCCACCGGACAGGGCCTCAGAGGTCACCGAGCGCGACCTTGCGGTGCTCGTGGGCGCCTGGCGACTGAGCGAGGTGCTCGGGGCGAGTGCCGCGGACGTCACCAGGGCCGCGGCGACCACCGCGAGGAGCCGGCGGGCGGCACGCGAGCGCACCGCTGCCGTCGTCGCCGGCCCACGGGCCTCGATGTATCTGCTTACCGGGCTGCCGCTTGCCGGCCCGATCGCCGGGATGCTCCTCGGTGTGGGACCGGCCTCCTTCTACGGGTCGCCTGCGGCCGTGCTCTCGGCCGTCGTGGGCGCGGCACTGACCGCGATCGGCTGGTGGTGGGGCCGGGCGCTCCTGCGCCGGTCCGCACGGGCGGCGCGGACCGACGTCGCAGCCTCATGATCGCGCTCGCGGCCCTGCTGGCGGCGCTCGCGGTCCTCGTCTCACCCAGGCGCGGCGCGGGCCGGGAGCCGGCGGTCGCCGGCCGCACCACGGCCGCTCTGGAGTCCTCCGCGCCGACGGTCGACGAGGCAGCTGCAGCGGTGGCCCTGGTGGCCGCCGCACTGAGGAGCGGCATCGGCTCGGTGGAGGCGCTGGAGGCGGTGTCCGGCCTCGACGACGGACCAGCGGGACGGGAGCTCGCGGTGGTCGCGGCCGCGCACCGGTGGGGTGAACCGGCAGACCGGGCGTGGACCCACGTCGGTCCCGGCTGGACGTCCGCTGCCGTCGCGTGGCATGCGGCGTACGCGGCCGGTGCGGCACCCTCGGGGCTCCTGGAGGCAGCCGCGGCCCGGATGCGCGACACGGAGATGCTTCGGCTGGAGGCCGCGGTCGGCCGTGCCGGGGTGTTGCTCGTGCTCCCGCTCGGGCTGTGCTTCCTTCCCGGGTTCGTGGGCACCACGGTGGTGCCGGTGGTCCTGCGCCTCCTCACCGGGCTCGGGGGCCTCGGCGCCGCCGCCGGTGGGTGATCTCGGGGGGCGGGCGGGTTCGTCACCGCCGGTCCACAGCGACCGCCGCAGACGGCGCTCGTCCACAACCTGGCGGTCGAGGTCGCCGTGCAGCCCTTCCCCGTCGAGAGTGGCGAGAGGCGCGAGGGCCGCGCCACTGGAGGGGAGATGGACATGACGACGACCGTGCTTCACAGGGTTCGCGGGCTGGTGCGGCGGATTCGAGAGCTGGGGGAGGAGGGGATGACGACCGCGGAGTACGCGGTCGGCACGGTTGCGGCGGTCGCCTTCGCGGCGCTGCTGCTGGCCATCGTGCGCTCCGGGCCGGTGAAGAGCGCCCTGTCGGAAATCATCGTGGGCGCACTCGGCACGGGGTCGTGACACGGGTGCGACACAGGGAGGGTGGAGGGGCCACTGCCGAGCTGGCGGTGGCTCTCCCCACCCTCGTCCTCGTCCTCGCGGTGGCACTGGCGGCGCTGGACCTCGGTGTGGCCCAGGTGCGCTGCGTCGATGCTGCCCGCGTCGGCGCCCGGCTCCTCGCGCGCGGCGAACCCGCTGCGGGTGTTCTGCACGAGGTGCGCGCGGCAGCCCCGGAAGGCGCCCGGGTCTCGACGGCCGTGAGCGGGGGACGAGTCGTCGTGGTGGTGGCCGGTCAGGTGCCCGGCACCCTCAAGGGTCTCGGAGTCGGCCTTCGTCCATCCGCCACTGCCGTCGCGGTGCTCGAGGCGCCGGTGTGAGGGCTGCAGACCGCCACCGACGGCGGCCCGAGCACGGAGGGGCCACGGTGCTCGCGGCGGCGGCTGTGGGTGCGGTCGTTGTCGTGCTCTCGGCTGCGCTGCTCGTCGTCTCCGTGGTCCATGACGTGCACCGTGCTCGCGCGGCCGCGGACCTCGCCGCACTGGCGGCGGCTGCACGACTCGTCGTCGGCGGTGCGGCGAGCTGCTCGGACGGCGGGGCGGTGGCCCGGGCCAACGGTGCCACCCTGTGGCGGTGCGACGTCCTGCCCGACGGTTCGGTGGAGGTCGGGGTGAGCGTGCCCCTGCGGGTACCGGCCGGGTGGGCCGGCATCCCGAGCCACGCGAGCGCGCGCGCCCGGGCCGGAGTCGTCGCTCCGCACGTCCACCCCTCCGGTTCACCCAGTGCATGAACTGCGACTCGCCGGCCTGAGCCGGCCCCGGTGGGAAGGCGCCCGGGGCAACCGCGCAGCGGTTGCAGGGGCTACGTCGGCCCGGCCGTCGACCGTCCGCGGTCCGCGCGCACGTCGTCGGTGCGGTGAGCCACGTCGGTCCGGAGGTCGGCCTCGCTCCGGGCATGGGCCTCGGTCCGGGTGTCGGCCTCGGTCCTGGTGTCATCCACCCGGGTCGCCTCCGCACCCTCCTGCTCGCGGCGGCGCTCGGCGAGAAGCTGGCGTTCACGCTCAGCGAAGTCCGCCTTCAGCCGGCGCTCGTCCTCGAGCCGAGCGGCCTCCGCCGCGGCAGCGGCCTCCTTCGCATCGAGCCGGCGGCGCTTGCCGCGGCGCAGGCCGCCTCGCAGCAGGGCCCAGCCCAGCCAGAAGAGGGAGATGACGACCATCCCCGTGACGAGCAGGGTGAGCGGCGGCAGGCTGAGCGTCCCGCCGAGGATGCCGATGTCGACGGTGTCGGTCAGCTGCGCCGTGCCGGCGAACAGCAGCACGCCTGCGACGGCCGCCAGGATGACGAGGATGACACCGAGAAGGACCATGCGCGCGACCCTACCGAGCACACGTCCTCGATGACGCGTCGTGAACCGCCGACTTCAGCCGGTGCCCACCGGCTGTCACGCTTGTGCGGCCAGAGCCAGCTCCAGCGCGGTGACGGCGCCCGCCTTGTCCAACGGCTCGTTGCCGTTTCCGCACTTCGGTGACTGCACGCAGGACGGACAGCCCGTCGAGCAGGGGCACGCCAGGACGGCGTCGCGGGTGGCTCGCACCCAGGCCTCGAAGGCGGCGTACCCCCGTTCCGCGAAGCCCGCACCCCCG
The DNA here is from genome assembly GCA_963763015.1 of uncultured Actinomycetota bacterium. GTDB lineage: Bacteria > Actinomycetota > Actinomycetes > Actinomycetales > Dermatophilaceae > Fodinibacter. Next base: position 425,788 of record CAVXML010000011.1, read on the forward strand.
GGGTACCCGTCGAAGACCATGATGGTCGGCTCGCCGGTGTCAGGGTGCAGTGCCGTGGAGACCCCTCCGACGTCCCAGCGGTCGGAGGTCGCGACGAGTGGCAGCATGCCGATCGCGGCGTGCTCCGCGGCATGGAGTGCGCCCGGGATCAAGGTCTGTTCGACTCCGGCGGCCTGGAGCACGTCCGCCGGGACCGTCCACCACACCGCTCTGGTCGTGAGGGCCCGTTCCGGCAGGTCGAGGGGGTGGGTGCCCAGCACCTCCCCCGACGGCAGACGGCGCAGGAACCCCGTCACCTGGGTCGTGACCCTCACCGTGCCGAACGACACCTCGACCCTCGCCCGTCGGTCCGACCGCTCGCGGTGCAGGATGTCGAAGCGGCTCACCGACTGGGCGTAGGTGGACCAGCCGGGGTCGCCGCGCACGACGTGCGCGGCTCGCGCCTCGAGGTCGAGATCCGTCACGACCCATGCCTCCCCCTGGTGCACGTGGACCGCGCCGGTGTGCACCTGGGCGTGGGACGACGCCTCGTCGACCGTCCCGATCACCCGCCCGGTGCGTGTCTCGACGACCGCGACGACATCGGCGGCTCCGCGCAACGAGATGTGCTCCGCCGGACGGTCCTCGCGCGCCCAGAACCAGCCTGAGGGTCGCCGCCGCAGGATGCCGCCCGCGACGAGGGCGTCGAGGAGCCTCCGCGCGTCCGGGCCGAACATGGCGAGGTCGCCCTCGCCCAGCGGCAGCTCCGCGGCCGCCGCAGCCAGGTGCGGCGCCAGCACGTGGGGGTTGTGCGGGTCCAGGACGCTGGCCTCGACCGGCGCACCGAACAGGGCCTCGGGGTGGCGGACGATGTAGGCGTCGAGCGGGTCGTCGGCCGCGACCAGGACCGCGAGCGACTCCTCGCCGGAGCGCCCGGCACGGCCCGCCTGCTGCCACACGCTGGCGCGGCGTCCCGGCCACCCGGCCATGACCACGGCGTCGAGCCCGCTGACGTCGATGCCGAGCTCGAGGGCGTTCGTCGCCGCCAGACCGCGCACCGAGCCGTCGCGGAGCCCCCGCTCCAGCTCTCGGCGGTCCTGCGGGAGGTAGCCGCCGCGGTAGGCCGCGACCCCCGCGGCCCGCACCGGGTCGTCGTGCTCCACCCGCCGTCGCGCGTTGGCGGCGAGCGCCTCGGCCCCCGCGCGACTGCGCGCGAAGGCCACTGCCTGGACGCCGTCGACGACGAGCTGGGCAAGGATGTCCGCGGCCTCGGTGGTGGCCGAGCGTCGTGTTCCGTCCAGGGTCGGGGGCTCCCACAGTGCGAACGTCATGGCTCCGCGCGGCGAACCGTCCTCGGTGACGGCGCTGACCGGCATCCCGATGAGGCGGGAGGCGTGCACCGCTGGCTCGCTGACCGTGGCCGACGCGAGGACGAACGTGGGGTCGGCGCCATAGCGGGCGGCGATCCGGCGCAGCCGGCGGAGCACCGCGGCGACGTGCGACCCGAAGACTCCTCGGTACACGTGGCACTCGTCGACGACCACGTACTGGAGCGACCGGAGGAAGCGCGACCAGCGCTCGTGTCCGGGGAGCAGGGAGTGGTGGAGCAGGTCGGGGTTCGTGAGGACGACGTTGGCGTGCTCGCGGATCCAGCGACGCTCATCGGTCGGGGTGTCGCCGTCGTACGTCGCGGCGCGGACCCCGGGGACCGCCAGGCCGTCGATCCGGGCGAGCTGGTCGGCGGCGAGGGCCTTCGTCGGCGCGAGGTAGATCGCCGTCGCCCCCCGACCACCCGCGGTGGCCGAGCCGTCGCTGGCCGCGCTGAGCACGGGTGCGAGGTAGCCCAGGCTCTTGCCGGACGCGGTCCCGGTGGCGAGGACGACGTGCCGGCCGGCCGCGGCGAGGTCGATGGCGGTGCGCTGATGCGACCACGGCCGCGGCATCCCGGCGGCCAGGAGGGCGGCCAGCACCGGCGGCGAGACGCTGGTCGGCCACTCCGCCAGGCGTGCCGGGCGGGCAGGCACCTGCTCGACGTGGAGGAGCGGGGCTCCGCTCACCCCCGCCGTCAGGACGGCCAGGTGCTGGGCAGGACTGGACACTGCCGCTACGGTAATGCCGGGCCCCGACAACCATGCGGGTCATGTCCTGCGCAGCCAAGAGGAGCGACGCCAGTGGAGCTGTCCGTGACCACGTCACGCCACGACGACGTCAGTGTCGTCACGGTCGTCGGGGAGGTGGACGTGTACACCGCCGCCCAGCTCCGCGCGGCCCTCGACGAGGAGATCGCGGCGGGCCACGCCCAGCTCGTCGTCGACCTCGACCAGGTGTCCTTCCTGGACTCCACCGGGCTCGGGGTCCTCGTGGGGCGGCTCAAGCTCGTGCGCAACAGCTCGGGGTGGCTGCGCATCGTCTGCTCGAACGAGCGGATCCTCCGCGTCTTCCGGATCACGGGCCTGGACAAGGTCTTCGGAATCCACGACTCCCTCGAGAACGCCCTCGCCGCCTGAGCCACACCCGCGTGCGGTGCCGCGCGACCCGCCCCGTGACCCGCGTCACCCTGCTATCCGTGGGCGGGTCCCGCCCGGCGCCGGGTAGGGTGCGCCCGGACGTCCCTGCCCATCGGCGTGACCTTCGCCCGGGGACGCGAAGACACCCCTCAAGGAGGATGGAATGGCACCCCTCGCACTCGCCTCGGCCGAGTCGGGCTCTGCCCTGGAACTGGCCGGCACGAACCTCACCGTCGTCGTCACCGTCGCGCTCATCGCGGTCGTGGCGCTGGTGATGGGCTTCGTGTTCCGGCGCCAGGTGCTCGCGGCCGACCCAGGCACCGACAAGATGCAGGAGATCGGAGGGGCCGTCGAGGAAGGCGCCCAGGCGTACCTCGCGCGCCAGTTCAAGACGCTGGCCATCTTCGTCGTCCTCGTCTTCGGCCTGCTGCTCCTGCTCCCGGCCGACACGGCGGGGGTGCGGTGGGGTCGGTCCGGCTTCTTCGTGCTCGGGGCGCTCTTCTCGGCCGCCATCGGCTACCTCGGCATGAGTCTCGCCGTCAAGGCCAACGTGCGTGTGGCCAGCGCCGCGCGTCACGAGGGCGGCCGCGACCTCGGCATGCGCATCGCCTTCCGCACCGGTGGGGTGGTCGGCATGGCGACCGTGGGCCTCGGCCTGCTCGGCGCCGCGATCGTCGTCCTGCTGTACGAAGGCGATGCACCCACGGTCCTGGAGGGCTTCGGCTTCGGCGCCGCCCTGCTCGCGATGTTCATGCGCGTCGGCGGCGGGATCTTCACCAAGGCCGCCGACGTCGGCGCCGACCTCGTCGGCAAGGTGGAGGCCGGCATCCCCGAGGACGACCCGCGCAACGCCGCCACGATCGCCGACAACGTCGGCGACAACGTCGGGGACTGCGCCGGCATGGCCGCGGACCTCTTCGAGTCGTATGCCGTCACGCTCGTCGCGGCCCTCATCCTCGGCTCGGTGGCGTTCGGCGAGTACGGCCTCGTCTTCCCGCTCATCGTGCCCGCCATCGGCGCGGTCACCGCGCTCCTCGGCGTCTACATCACCAAGGCGCGGGCGGGGGAGAGCGCCCTGAAGGCCATCAACCGCGGCTTCTACGTCGCCGCCACCGTGTCAGCTGTGCTGTCCGGCATCGCGGCCTACGTGTACCTGCCCTCGACGTTCCAGGAGCTCGGCTCCTCGGACGAGAGCATCAACGCCCTGAGCGGCGACCCCCGCCGTGCCGCCTTCCTCGCCGTCGTCATAGGGATCGTGCTCGCCGGCGTCATCCTGTGGCTCACCGGTCACTTCACCGGAACCGACAAGCGCCCGACCCTCGACGTCGCGCGAACCTCCCTGACCGGCCCGGCGACCGTCGTCCTCTCGGGGATCGGCGTCGGTCTGGAGTCGGCCGTGTACACCGCGGCCATCATCGCCGGCGCCGTCTACCTGGCCTTCCTGCTCGGTGGAGGATCGGTGGCGCTGGCGCTGTTCCTCGTCGCGCTCGCGGGCTGCGGGCTGCTCACGACCGTCGGTGTCATCGTCGCGATGGACACCTTCGGCCCCGTCTCGGACAACGCCCAGGGCATCGCCGAGATGTCCGGCGACGTCGACGCCGAGGGCGCCAAGGTGCTCACCGAGCTCGACGCCGTCGGCAACACGACCAAGGCCATCACCAAGGGCATCGCCATCGCCACGGCGGTCCTGGCGGCGACGGCGCTGTTCGGCTCCTACAACAACGCCTGGCAGGGCGAGGTCCAGCGGATCGCCGACGCAGGGGGGCTCACCGAGGCACCCGAGCGCCGCATCCAGCTGATGTTCGACCTCCAGGTCGTGACCCCGAGCGTGCTCGTCGGGGTCCTCCTCGGGGCGGCCGTGGTGTTCCTCTTCTCGGGCCTTGCCATCAACGCCGTGACGCGGGCGGCGGGCGCCATCGTCTTCGAGGTGCGCCGCCAGTTCCGCGAGCACCCGGGGATCATGGACTACACCGAGAAGCCGGAGTACGGACGCGTCGTCGACATCTGCACCCGTGACTGCCTGCGCGAGCTCGCGACGCCCGGCCTGCTGGCCGCGCTCATGCCGGTCGCCGTCGGCTTCGGCCTGGGGATCGGCCCCCTGGCCGGCTTCCTCGCGGGGGCGATCGGGGCCGGAGCGCTCATGGCGGTCTTCCTCGCCAACTCCGGTGGCTCGTGGGACAACGCCAAGAAGATCGTCGAGGACGGCGCGCACGGCGGCAAGGGCTCCGAGGCCCACGCGGCGACGGTCATCGGCGACACGGTCGGCGACCCGTTCAAGGACACCGCCGGCCCGGCCATCAACCCGCTCCTCAAGGTGATGAACCTCGTGTCGGTGCTGATCGCCCCGGCGATCGTCACCCTCACCCTGGGCGAGGACGCGTCCGACGCGATCCGCTACGGCATCGCCGGGGTCGCGTTCGCCATCGTCCTCGGGGCAGTTGCGTACTCCAAGAGCAAGGACATCGGCATCGGCGGCGACAACGATCCCGACGCCGCCCTCGCGAAGGAGCCGCACCCCGCGCAGGTCTGATTCGATGCGGATGCCGTGGGGCCGGGTTCCATCGGGACCCGGCCCCACGGCTTCCCGCCGTCACGAGGGCACGGCATACGCTCGTCCTCGATGACCGCCTCCACGCCCCGCGTCGACCCCGTGCTCCTGCCCGCGCTGCGCGCGGACCTCGTGCAGTCCGGGTTCACCGTCGCCGGGGTCACCGAGCTGCTCGGCCCGATGGCGGCGGCCGCGCTGGAGCGCGAGCAGGCGCTTCCCGCCCAGCGGGTGACGGCGGCATCCGACGAGCCCTGTGCGACCCTCCTGCGGCTGTTCACGCTCGGCGACCCGGTCGACGTCCGTGAGGCCGCGGCCGCCCTTCCGACCGTCGGCGTCGACGGCGCCGTCGCGCTGGGCCTGCTGGCACCCGAGGGGGATGCCGTCGTCGCGCGGTGCGACCTGCGGCCATACGCCGCGGACGGCGTGGACTGGTGGGTTGCCTCCGACCTCGGTGAGCTGGCCACCGGCGCCCCGCTGCACCAGGACCACGTGCTGGGCATCGGTGGTGCCTCGACGACGCTGGCGTCGTGGACGCCCAGGCCCCACGTGGAGCGCGCGCTCGACGTGGGAACCGGCTGCGGGGTCCAGGCCCTGCACCTCGGTGCCCACGCCGACGAGGTGGTCGTCACCGACCTCTCCACGCGGGCCCTCGCCTACGCGCGGTTCAACGCCGCACTCGACGAGACGGCGTGGGACGTGCGGGCGGGTTCCATGCTCGACCCGGTGGCCGGTGAGCAGTTCGGCCTCGTCGTGAGCAACCCGCCCTTCGTCATCACACCGCGCTCGGGCGAGGTGCCGCTGTTCGAGTACCGGGACGGTGGAGCGGCCGGCGACGCGGTGGTCCGGAACCTGGTGCGGGCCGTGGGGGAGCACCTCGAACCCGGTGGCATCGCGCAGTTCCTCGGCAACTGGGAGGTCCCTCGCGGCACGACGTGGACCGAGCGGGTCGGCACCTGGCTCGAGGGCACGGGTCTTGACGCCTGGGTCGTCCAGCGTGAGGTCCAGGACCCCGCTCAGTACGCCGAGACCTGGGCGCGCGACGGCGGGCACCATCCCCGCACAGCCGACTTCAACAGCATGTACGCCGCGTGGCTCGACGACTTCGCGGCCCGGGACGTGGAGGCCATCGGCTTCGGGGTGATCACGCTGCAGCGGCCCCGCACCGACCGTGCGACGTTCGTGGACCTCATGGACGTGCCGTGGCCGGTCGAGTCCCCGATGGGCCCGGCGGTGCTGGCGGGCATCGACGCGCGCACGTGGCTTGCCGAGCACGATGACGACGTCGTGGCGTCCACCGCCTGGCGGTGCGCACCCGACGTCCACGAGGAGCGGCACGCGCTGCCCGGGGCGGCGGACCCCAGCGCCGTCCTCCTGCGCCAGGGCGGCGGCCTGCGCCGCCACCTGCCGCTCACGACAGTCACCTCGGGCTTCGCCTCAGTCTGCGACGGGACGCTGGCCGCGGGTGCGGCAGCCGCGGCGATCGCCGGACTGCTCGGTCTCGACGGCGCGCAGGTGCGGAGCGAGGTCGTGGCGTTCGTGCGTGACGCCGCCAAGGACGGCCTGCTCGTCCACTGACCGGGTGGCCGGCCGGAAAACCGCTTGTGAGTGAGCACTCACTCACCTAGGGTGGTCGGGTGAGTCCTCGAGCCCCAGCCCTCAGCCCCGCGGACCGACGGGCGTCGCTCATCGAGGCGACGTTGCCCCTGCTCCGCCGGCACGGAGCGACGGTGACGACTCGGCAGGTCGCCGAGGCGGCGGGCGTGGCCGAGGGAACGGTGTTCCGCGCCTTCGGCAGCAAGGACGAGCTCGTGCACGCGTGTGCTGCGGCGGTGTTCGACACCACTCAAGTGCTCGAACAGCTGCGCGCAGTGGACCGGACCCTCCCCCTCGAGGAGCGGCTGACGGCGGCGGTGCGCGTGATGCAGCGCCACGTGGAGCGGCTCGTCGGGCTGATGGCCGTGCTGCACTCGTCCGGGATCACCCCGCCTGCGCACACCCCCCGCACCCGACGCGCGCCGGACCCGGCGGTCGACGCCGCGATCGTGGACCTCATCGGCGAGGACGCCGCGGACCTCCGACTGCCCGCGAGGGACGTCGTGAACCTCCTGGCCCACCTCACCCTGTCGAGCGCCCACCCGCTGTTCCCCGCGCGGCCCCTGACGGCCGCCCAGATCGTCTCGGTGGTCCTCGACGGGACGCGGAGGGGCGGCTGATGCTCTACCGGCTGACCCGCACGCACCTCACGCCGTATGCCGTGCCGCTCGCGGTCCTGCTCGTGCTCCAGCTCGTGGCGACGCTCGCCTCGCTCTACCTCCCCAGCCTGAACGGCCGGATCATCGACGAGGGCGTGGCCGTGGGCGACACCGCGTTCATCCTCCGGGCCGGCGTCGTCATGCTCGCCGTCTCCCTCGTGCAGGTGGCGACGACGATCGCCGCCACTCGGATCGGCGCCCAGACCTCAGCGTCGCTCGGGCGTGACGTGCGGGCCTCGATCTTCAGCACGGTCGGCCGGTTCTCGGCGCAGGAGCTGTCCCGGTTCGGTGCCCCGACGCTCATCAGCCGCAGCACCAACGACGTCACGCAGGTCCAGCAGGTGACCTACATGTTCTTCGCCATGATGGTGTCGGCGCCGCTGATGATGGTGGGCGGCATCTTCATGGCGCTGCGCGAGGACGTCGGGCTGTCGTGGCTGGTGGCCGTCGCCGTGCCTGCCCTCGCGGTGGCCGTGGCGCTCGTCATCGTTCGGATGATCCCGCACTTCCGGGCGATGCAGAAGGCGGTCGACTCGGTCAACCGGATCCTGCGCGAGCAGATCACCGGCGTGCGCGTGGTGCGGGCGTTCGTGCGCGAGGACGTCGAGCGAGAACGGTTCGCCGAGGCGAACCGCACGTACACCGGCACCGCGCTCGCCGTCGGCAAGCTCATGGCGCTGGCGTTCCCCGTGGTCATGGTCATCTTCAACGCCTCCACCGTCGCGGTCCTGTGGTTCGGGGCCCAGCGGGTCGACAGCGGCCAGATGCAGATCGGGTCGCTCACGGCGTTCATGGCCTACCTCATCCAGATCCTCATGTCGGTGATGATGGCCACGTTCATGTCGATGATGATCCCCCGCGCGTCGGTCTCGGCCGGGCGCATCCAGGAGGTCCTCGACACCGAGTCCTCGGTGCACGCCCCGGTCGACCCGGTGGCCATCCCGCCCGGGCCGGTCGCGGTCGAGCTCCGGGGTGTCACCTTCGCCTACCCCGGGGCGGAGTCACCGGTCCTGCGGGAGGTCTCCCTTCGCGCCGAGCCCGGCTCCACGACCGCCGTCGTCGGATCGACCGGGTCGGGCAAGACGACGCTGCTCGGTGTCGTTCCCCGCCTGCACGACGTGACGTCCGGCCAGGTGCTCGTCGGGGGGGTGGACGTGCGTGATGCCGACCCCGAGGACCTCTGGTCCCACATCGGCCTCGTGCCCCAGCGCCCCTACCTCTTCACCGGAACCGTCGCCTCCAACCTCAGGTACGGCGACCCTGGCGCGTCGGACGACGAGCTGTGGGAGGCCCTCCGAGTGGCCCAGGCCGAGGACTTCGTGCGCGCCATGCCGGACGGCCTCGAGTCGCCCATCGCCCAGGGCGGCACGACCGTGAGCGGCGGCCAACGGCAGCGGCTGGCCATCGCCAGGGCCCTGGTGAGCAAGCCCGGCATCTACCTCTTCGACGACGCCTTCTCCGCGCTCGACGTCGCGACCGACGCCCGCCTCCGGGCCGCTCTCCGGCCAGTCACCCGGGATGCCGCGGTGATCGTCGTGGCCCAGCGGGTGTCGACGATCATCCACGCCGACCACATCGTCGTCCTCGACGAGGGTCGTGTCGTGGGCAGCGGAACGCACGAGGAGCTCCTCGGCACCTGTCCTACCTACGTCGAGATCGTCCAGAGCCAGCAGGCGATGGAGGACGCGGCATGAGCGAGCTCAAGAGCGAGGAGGAGAAGGCCGCCGAGGAGCGCCGTGGGCCGGCCGCCGTACGGCGCGGCGGCCCGCCGCACGCTGCCATCGGGATGCCGACCGAGAAGTCCCAGGACTTCGTCCCCTCCGCGCGGCGGGTGCTCCGGCTCATGGACCGCGAACGGGCCATCGTCTGGGCCGTCGTGGTGCTGGCGGTCGGCAGCGTGGTCCTCAGCGCCATCGGCCCCAAGATCCTGGGCACCGCGACGGACATCATCTTCGCCGGGGTCTTCGGCCGGCAGATCCCCCCCGGGGCCACCCAGGAGGAGGCCGCAGAGGCCCTCCGCCTGCGGGGCGAGGACAACGTGGCCGACATGCTCGCCGCGATGGACCATGTCGTCCCGGGGCAGGGCATCGACTTCACCGCGCTCAGCCGCGTGCTCATGCTGGCGATGGCGGTGTACGTCGTCGCCGCACTGCTCCAGTGGCTCCAGGGCCGCCTGCTCACCGGGGCCGTGAACCGGACCATCTTCCGGCTCCGCCGCGACGTGGAGGACAAGCTGAACCGTCTGCCGCTGCCCTACTTCGACGGCCAGCCTCGCGGCGAGCTGCTCAGCCGGGTCACGAACGACATCGACAACGTCGCGCAGAGCCTCCAGCAGACCCTGAGCCAGCTGCTCACCTCGCTGCTCACCGTCGTCGCGATGGTCGCCATGATGGTCTGGATCTCCCCGTTGCTGGCGCTCATCGCCCTCGTGACCATCCCCGTGACGATGGTCGTCACCGCCGCCATCGGCTCACGCAGCCAGGCCCACTTCGTCCAGCAGTGGAAGAGCACCGGTGAGGTCAACGCCGTGGTGGAGGAGACCTTCACCGGGCACGAGCTCGTCAAGGTCTTCGGACGCCAGGCGGAGGTCGACGCCCAGTTCGCCGCCCGCAACGACGCCCTGCACCATGCGAGCTTCCGCGCCCAGTTCATCAGCGGCATCATCATGCCGACGATGATGTTCATCGGGAACCTCAACTACGTCGCCATCGCGGTCGTCGGGGGCCTGCGCGTCTCCACCGGAGCGATGAGCCTCGGTGACGTCCAGGCGTTCATCCAGTACTCCCGACAGTTCACCCAGCCGCTGACCCAGGTCGCCTCGATGGCCAACCTCATGCAGAGCGGGGTGGCCTCTGCCGAGCGGGTCTTCGCGGTCCTCGACGCTTCCGAGCAGGAGCCGGACACCGACTCGCCGGTGGCCGTCGGGGGCACCCGCGGGCGGGTGGAGTTCGAGGACGTCTCCTTCTCGTACCGGGCCGACGTGCCGCTCATCGAGCACCTCGACCTCGTCGTCGAGCCGGGCCAGACCGTGGCGATCGTCGGACCGACGGGCGCCGGCAAGACCACGCTCGTCAACCTCGTCCTGCGCTTCTACGAGCTGGATGCCGGGCGCATCACCCTCGACGGCGTCGACATCCGCCGCCTCACCCGCCACGACCTGCGCTCGCGGATCGGGATGGTCCTCCAGGACACCTGGCTGTTCGGGGGGACGATCCGGGAGAACATCGCGTACGGCCGGCCGGACGCCACCGACGAGGAGGTTCTCGAGGCGGCACGGGCGACCTACGTCGACCGGTTCGTCCATACGCTGCCCGACGGGTACGAGACGGTCCTGAACGCCGAGGCCGACAACATCAGCGCCGGTGAGCGACAGCTGATCACGATCGCCCGAGCCTTCCTGGCCGCACCATCCCTGCTCATCCTCGACGAGGCGACGTCCTCGGTCGACACCCGCACCGAGCTCCTCGTCCAGCACGCCATGTCGGCGCTGCGCTCCGACCGCACCAGCTTCGTCATCGCGCACCGGCTGTCGACGATCCGTGACGCCGACGTCATTCTGGTCATGGAGCAGGGGCGGATCGTCGAGCGCGGGTCGCACGCCGAGCTGCTCGCCGCCGGAGGCGCGTTCGCCACCCTGTACGCCGCGCAGTTCCAGGGTGCGGCGACCGACCTGCGACGAGCCGGCGCCCGACGAGGTGGTGTCGCAGATGGCGCGTCCGCTCGGGCGCTGAGCCGCCCGTTGCTCGACCAGCGTGGCCGCGGGTGACAGGTCGGGCGCACGGCATCCGGAGTGGTGTGCGCGCGGCGGAGACCTCTAGGGTTCGGCCGTGGGTGACGCAACGCGCGTGGGCGACCTGCCGGCATACCGTGCCACCCCGGAGGGCGACGGACCGTGGCCGGGCCTGGTGCTCGTGCACGAGGGGTTCGGACTCGACGACGTCATGCGTCGCGCGGCGGACCGCGTAGCGGCGATGGGGTACCTCGTCCTCGCACCGGACCTGCTCTCCCGGGGCCGCCGAGCCGCGTGCCTCGTGCGGACGTTCCGGGCCCTGCGCCAGGGTCGTGGCCAGGCGTTCGACGACCTCGAGGCGGCGCGGACGTCCCTGCTGGCGGACCCCTCGTGCTCCGGCGCCGTGGGTGTCATCGGCTTCTGCCTCGGCGGAGGGTTCGCGCTCGTCCTCGCGGGGCGGCCCGGCTGGGACGTCTCCGTGGTGAACTACGGGCAGCTGCCGGAGGACTCCTCGGCGCTCGACGGTGCCTGCCCCGTCGTGGCCAGCTACGGCGGGAGGGACAGGTACCTCTCCGGAACGGCGGACCGGCTGGGCCGGGCCCTGCAGGAGCGGTCGGTTCCGCACGACGTCAAGGAGTACCCGGATGCCGGCCACTCCTTCCTCAACGACGAGGACAACGTGCCGTGGTTCGCGGCACCGGTCAGCCGGACGCTGCTGCGCGCCGGGCCGGAGCCCGCCTCCGCCGAGGACGCGTGGGGTCGGATCGAGGCCTTCCTCGAGGCGCACCTCCCCCGGCCCCCGCGCGCCTAACCTCTGCTAGCACACCGTAGGTCTCCGACGACAGGGTGCACCATGTGGTCAGGGACCGAAGCTCTGCTAGCAGAGGTTAGGGGCGGGGGCGGGAGGCCAGAAAGGTGCTGGAGCTCACGCGAACTGCCAGGAGCGCTTGCTCAGGCCGTACCAGAAGCCCTCGATGACGCTGTCCGCCTCGACGCCACCGGAGGCGGATGCCGCCCCGAGGGACACGAACAGCGGTGCCCAGTGCTCGGTGCGCGGGTGCGCCTCGCGGGCGGCCGGGGCCTTGGCGAGGAAGTCGAGCACCGAGTCCACGTCACCGCGGCCGACCGCCTCGGCGGCCCAGTGGTCGAACTCCGCCGAGGGGGTGGGCGGCGGCGCGTCCGAGGGGGCGGCGGGGTTGAACCAGCGCAGGTTGTGGGTCGTGAACCCCGAGCCCACGATGAGCACACCCTCGTCCCGGAGCGGGGCGAGCCGCTCACCGAGCGCGAACAGCCGGTGCGGGTCGAGGGTGGGCATCGACAGCTGCAGCACCGGGACGTCGGCCTCGGGGAACATCTCCTTGAGCGGGACGTAGGCCCCGTGGTCCAGCCCACGCGTCGGGTCCTGGTGCAGTGTCTCGCCGGCGCCGGAGAGCAGCCCCGCGACCGACCGGGCGAGCCCCGGAGCACCCGGGGCGTCGTAGGTCACCTCGTAGTAGCGCTGGGGAAAGCCCCAGAAGTCGTACAGCAGGGGCACGTCACCGCTCGTCGCCGAGACGGCGATCGGTGCGAGCTCCCAGTGTGCGGACACGATGAGCACCGAGGCCGGCCGTGGGAGGTCGCCGGACCACCGGGACAGCTGCCTGGTCCAGGCCGCGTCGTCGGCGAGCGGCGGCGCGCCGTGGCTGAGGTAGAGCACGGGCTGGCGAACGGGCGTGGACCCTTGGTCCATGGTGGTCATGCTGGGCTCCTCGTGATGTCTAGTTAAACATTCAACCACATGGTCGCGGTCGGCATTCCCTCGACGCGGAGCCGCCCTCAATGGTGTCCTGATCCCGTGCCCGACGTCACCCTGTCCGAGATCACCCCAGCGATGGCCACCTCGGTCCTCGCCCTGCGCGTCGCGCCCGAGCAGGAGAGGCTGGTCAGCGGAGTCGGTGAGTCCTTCGTCGACGCCTACCTCGAACCCGCGGGCCACCCCTGGGTCCGGGTGGTCATGGCGGACGGGATGCCGGTCGGCTTCGTCATGGTGAGCTGGGACGTCGAGTCGGTGCCCGGCGAGATGTGGGGGCCCTACTACCTGTGGCGCCTCCTCATCGACGCCGCGCACCAGCGGCGTGGCTACGGTGCCGCGGCCGTCGGGCTCGTCACGGATGCCGTGCGCGCGGCGGGTGGTCAGGAGCTCCTCACGAGCTGCGTGCAGGGTGAGGGATCGCCGCAGCCCTTCTACGAGGGCCTGGGGTTCGTGCCCACCGGCGAGGTCGACGCCCACGGCGAGGTGCACCTCGCCCTCGACCTCCGCCGCGGGGCGGGGACATGAGCGGACCGACGTTCCTCGGCATCCACACCGGGTCGTTCTCGACGCCCGCCGCCGGCAACCCGACGGTCGCCATGGTGGAGGCTGCGTACCGCCACCACGGCATCGACGCGCGCTACCTCAACTGCGAGGTGTCGTCCGGGGCCCTCGGCGACGCGGTCGCCGGTGCCAGGGCCATGGGCTGGGCGGGCTTCAACTGCTCACTGCCGCACAAGGTGACCGTGATCGACCACCTCGACCTGCTGGCCGAGTCGGCCGAGGTCATCGGTGCGGTGAACACGGTCGTCGCGAGCGACGGCGACCTCGTCGGCCACAACACCGACGGCCAGGGCTTCGTCGAGTCGCTGCGCACGGTGGTCGACCCCTCCGGCCTCGATGTCGTCGTGCTGGGTGCCGGGGGAGCCGCCCGCGCCGTCGCGGTCGAGACCGCGCTCGCCGGTGCGGCCCGCATCACGGTCGTCAACCGGAGCCATCGGCGCGGCGCCGAGCTGGCCCGTGTGGTCACCTCAGGGACGGGTGTTCCGGCCGCCTTCGTGCCGTGGGACCGGCCGTTTGCCGTGCCGGCCGGCACCGACGTCCTCGTGCACGCGACGTCCGTGGGCCTCGGCGACGCTGACGCGATGGCGGACCTCGAGGTCGACACCCTCCGCGACGGGCTGGTCGTCGCCGACGTGGTGGTGTCCCCGCCGCGCACCGCCCTCCTCCGGGCCGCCGAGGAGCGCGGCGCGACGACCCTCGACGGGCTGGGCATGCTGGTGGGGCAGGGCGCTCTGGCCGTGCACCGCTGGACCGGCGTCGAGCCCGACCGGGAGGTCATGCGGGCGGCCGCGACTCTCGCCCTCGGCATCTGAGTTGGTCACCGCATTGCACGGATGAGCGGCCCGACCGCTACCGTCGTGCGCGTCCCCACGTCGGAGCAGCGACGAATCCGCTGCACGTGGCCGGACGGATCGGACAGGTGCACCCCGTGAGCTCAGGACGCAAGCTCGTCATCGTCGAGTCCCCGGCGAAGGCCCGGACCATCGCCGGCTACCTCGGCAGCGACTGGGACGTCGAGGCCTCCGTGGGCCACATCCGCGACATCCCGACGCCGAGCGAGATGCCGGCGGAGATCAAGAAGGGACCGTTCGGCAAGTTCGGGGTCAACATCGAGGACGACTTCGACCCCTACTACGTCGTCGACGCGGACAAGAAGAAGAAGGTCCGCGAGCTCAAGGCCCTCCTGAAGAACGCCGACGAGCTCTACCTCGCGACGGACGAGGACCGCGAGGGCGAGGCCATCGCCTGGCACCTGCTCGAGACCCTCCAGCCGAAGGTCCCGGTCAAGCGCATGGTCTTCCACGAGATCACCAGGGAGGCCATCCAGCGGGCCGCGAACGCCACGCGCGACGTCGACACCCGGCTCGTCGACGCCCAGGAGACGCGCCGCATCCTCGACCGCCTCTACGGCTACGAGGTGAGCCCGGTCCTCTGGCGCAAGGTCAAGGCCGGGCTGTCGGCCGGGCGGGTCCAGTCGGTCGCGACCCGGCTCGTCGTCGAGCGCGAGCGCGAGCGGATGGCGTTCCGCTCGGCGAGCTACTGGGACGTCGACGCCGACCTCACGCCCGACGGTGAGGCGAACCTCTTCACGGCGCGCCTCACCGGAGTCGATGGCCGCAAGGTCGCGACGGGCCGGGACTTCGCCGACGACGGAACACTCACGAACCCCAAGGCCACCCAGCTCGACGAGCCCGCGGCCACGGGTATCGCAGCGGCCCTGCGCACCGCCGAGGTCCGGGTCTCCGAGGTCTCGGAGAAGCCGTACACGAGGCGACCGAGCGCCCCGTTCACCACGAGCACTCTCCAGCAGGAGGCCTCCCGCAAGCTGCGGCTCAACAGCCGCAACGCGATGCGCGTCGCGCAGCGCCTCTACGAGAACGGCTACATCACCTACATGCGCACCGACAGCACGACGCTGTCGGATGCCGCGCTGGCCGCCGCTCGCCAGCAGGCCCGCGAGCTCTATGGGGGCGACTACGTGCCCGACGCGCCGCGCCGGTACGAGAAGAAGGTCAAGAACGCGCAGGAGGCGCACGAGGCCATCCGCCCCGCCGGTGACCGGATGCGGACCCCTGCGCAGGTGGCCGGCGAGCTCCGCGGCGAGGAGTTCGCCCTCTACGAGCTCATCTGGAAGCGCACCATCGCCTCTCAGATGGCCGACGCGCGCGGCTCGACGGCGTCCGTGCGACTCGGTGCGACCCTCGGCGAGGGGGCCCCGGCCCGCACGGTCGAGCTGTCGGCGAGCGGCACCGTCATCACCTTCCGCGGGTTCCTCGCCGCCTACGAGGAGGGCCGGGACGAGCGCCAGGCCGCCCGGCGCAAGGACGAGGCGGAGGAGGAGCGTCGCCTGCCGCGCCTCGGAGAGGGCACCCCGCTCCGCGTCGTGCGCACGGAGGCCGCCGGGCACGAGACCTCCCCCCCGCCGCGCTACACAGAGGCCACGCTCGTCAAGGCGATGGAGGAGCGCGGCATCGGCCGGCCCTCCACGTACGCCTCGACGATCGGCACGATCCAGGACCGTGGCTACGTGACCAACCGCGGATCGGCGCTCGTCCCGAGCTGGCTCGCCTTCGCCGTCACCCGCCTCATGGAGGAGCACTTCGCCCGGCTGGTCGACTACGACTTCACCGCCTCGATGGAGGAGGACCTCGACGCCATCGCCCGCGGGGACCAGCAGCGTGCGGCATGGCTGCGCCGGTTCTACTTCGGCGACGAGGCGACCTCGGCCGAGGGGCTGCGCGACCTGGTGGAGGACCTCGGTGACATCGACGCCCGCGCGATCTCGACGATCGACATCGGCGAGGGCATCGTCGTCCGCGTCGGCCGCTACGGTCCCTACGTGGAGGAGGTCGTGCCCGCGGGCGTCGACCCGAGCACCGGTGAGGTGACGGATGCCGCGGCGCTCGCCGACGCGCCCCCGGCCGCGCCCCGACGGGCGACCATCAACGACGACATCGCCCCTGACGAGCTGACCCCGGCCATGGCGCGGGAGCTGCTCGCCACGGCGGCCGACGACGGCCGGGTCCTGGGGCAGGACCCCGCGACCGGGCACGACGTGGTGGCGAGGGCGGGTCGATACGGCCCGTACGTCACCGAGGTCCTGCCCGAGGCGGAGGCGGCACCTGCCAAGGCCCGCGGCAAGGCGGCCAGACCGAGGCCGCGCACGGCATCCCTGTTCAAGGACATGGACCTCGCGACGATCGACCTCGACACGGCGCTACGGCTCCTGTCGCTGCCCCGGGTCGTGGGGACCGACCCGGAGTCCGGTGAGGAGATCACCGCACAGAACGGCCGCTACGGGCCCTACCTGAAGAAGGGCACCGACTCGCGCTCGCTCGAGTCGGAGCAGCAGCTGTTCGACATCACGCTCGAGGAGGCGCTCGCGATCTACGCCCAGCCCAAGCAGCGGGGACGGGCGGCCGCCAAGCCGCCGCTGGCCGAGCTCGGCACCGACCCCGTGTCGGCCCGCCCGGTGGTGGTGAAGGACGGCCGGTTCGGGCCGTACGTCACCGACGGGGAGACGAACGCGACGCTGCGCAAGGACGACGACCCCGAGCAGATCACCCCCGAGCGCGGCTACGAGCTGCTCGCCGACAAGCGCGCCCAGGGGCCGGCGAAGAAACGGACTGCGAAGAAGGGCACCGCCAGGAAGACCACCGCGACGAAGACCGCCGCGAGGAAGGGCGCCGCCACCAAGGGCGCCGCCACGAAGAGCGCCGCGACGGGGACGGCCACGAAGGCGGCGGCTCGCACCACGGCCCGGCGCGCAGAGAAGGCCTGAACCGGCGACCCCGGCGACGCCATGTCCCGCTTCCTCCTCGCGACGATCCCGGTGCCGGCGCACACCCGGAACGCCATGCCGTTCGCCGCGCGGCTCGTCGAGCGTGGGCACGAGGTCCTCTGGTTCGCGAGCGGCCGCTTCCACGAGCGCATCGCGGCGGTCGGTGCCACCCCGGTGCCCTATGCCGCGACGCGTGACTTCGACGGCGAGCGCCTGCTCGAGGAGTTCCCCCAGCTGACGACCCAGCCCGGCCCGCGAGCCATCGGCCGGGCCTATGCCGACGTGTTCGTGGGCGAGGCCTCGCACCGGATCGCGGACCTGTCGGCCGTGGTGGCCGCGACACCCGTCGACGCCATCCTGTGCGACGGGCTCACCTACGGCGTCGGCCTCCTCGGCGAGATCGTCGGCATCCCGGTGGCGACGTTCGGCGACGGACCGCTCCCACGTGCGCACGGCCCGGCACCGGCTTTCGGGCCGGGGCTGCTCCCGATGGAGGGCCCGATGTCGCGGCTGCGGAACCACGCCGTGCGGACGGCATCCCGGCGGTGGATCTTCGGTGAGGCGCAGGAGCGGTACGACCGTGCTGCGGGCGGAGCTCGGGCTGGCACCCGACGGGCGGAGCCTGCTGGAGGTGTCCGTGTCGCCGCTGCTCCACCTCCAGGCGTGCACGCCGGCGTTCGAGTACGACGCCGCCCGGCTTCCCCCCACGGTGCACTGGGTCGGCGCCCTGCGTCCCGACCCGCCCGACGACTGGAAGCAACCACCCTGGTGGGGTGAGCTCGCCTCCAGCTCGCGGCCCGTGGTCCACGTCACCCAGGGCACGATCCGGCCCGACATGGACGAGCTGGTGGTTCCGGCGGTGCGTGCCCTGGCACGTGAGGACGTCCTCGTCGTGGTGACGACCGGCGGCCCCGGCCGGGAGCAGATCGAGGCCGCGTTGGGGCAGTCGTTGCCCGAGAACATCCGGGTCGCCCCGTTCCTCCCCTACGACCTCCTGCTGCCGCACGTCGACGTCTGCGTGACCAACGGCGGCTACACGGGCGTGACCACCGCCCTCCACCACGGTGTGCCGCTGGTGCAGGCGGGGTCCACGGAGGAGAAGGCCGAGATCGGAGCCCGCATCCGGTGGAGCGGGGTGGGGGTGCGCATGCGCGCCACCCGACCGGGTGCGCGCCGGGTGCGCGCCGCGGTGCGACGCGTGCTGCGTGACCCGTCGTTCCGTGCCGCCGCGGGTCGGGTGGGGAAGGAGATGCGCAGCCACGACGCGGGGCAGGAGGGTGCGGACCTCCTCGAGCGCCTGGCGGTCACGGGACGGCCCGTCACCGAGCCGGTCGTGCCCGCCGCCGTGCGGTGAGCAGCCGGACGTCCTGCCGCCCTGGTCACCCACGGTAGGTTCCTCGGCATGGCCCTCCACCCCGAGAACCTCGAGACCATGCAGGCCGCCGAGTTCGTCGCGCTGGTCAAGAGCACGTCCGACAGCGAGATCGCCGCGGACTTCGCCGGTGACCACCGGGTGCCGCTCCTCGACGCGCTCTTCGCGCGGTTCCCGCACGTCTTCCGGCCCGAGAACGCCGGTGGTCGCAAGGCCCGGATCAACTTCACCGTGACCGGTGGGCCGGGAGGCTCCAGCGACACCTACGCCGTCGTCGTCGCCGACGGGACGTGCACGGTGGAGAGGGGCCCCGCCACGCCGCCCGACCTCACCCTCACGTTGGGCCCCGCGGACTTCCTCAAGCTCATCACGGGGACCTCGAACCCGGCCATGATGTTCATGACCGGAAAGGTCAAGGCCAGCGGCGACCTCGTTCTCGCCACCGGCCTCGCGAACTGGTTCGAGCCCCCCAAGGCCTGACGAGTGGCCGCGACCCGGCATCCGGCTTGACCCTCACGCCACGTGAGGCGGCACGGTGGTGACATGACCGCGACGAGCCAGCACACTGCACGCGTGGAGCTGACCGTCGGACAGGTGGCCGGGTCCTTCGGCGTCTCGGTGCGCACGCTGCACCACTACGACGCCGAGGGCCTCGTCGTGCCGAGCGCGCGCACGCACGCCGGGTACCGCCTCTACACGGATGCCGACCTGGCCCGGCTCGCCACGGTCGTCACCTACCGCCGGCTCGGCCTGGCCCTCTCGGAGGTTCGCGCCCTGCTCGACGGCGAGGGGACGGCCGAGGAGCACCTGCGGCGGCAGCGCGACGCGGTCGTGTCCCGGCTCGGCGAGCTCCAGCAGCTCGTCACGGCCATCGACCGAGCACTGGAGAGAGAGATGGAACAGCGACCCGCCACGACCGAGGAGCTCAAGGAGCTCTTCGGCGACGGCTTCCGTGAGGAGTACCAGGAAGAGGCGCAGGAGCGCTGGGGTGAGACCGACGCCTGGAAGCAGTCGGCAGCGCGCACCAAGCGCTACACCCCGGCCGACTGGGCGCAGCTCAAGGCCGAGGGTGCGGCCGTGGACGCGGCCCTCGTCGCGGCGCTGCGGTCGGGTGCCCCCGCGACCTCCGTCGAGGCGATGGATGCCGCCGAGGCGCACCGCGCGCACATCGAGCGGTGGTTCTACGACCTCGACCACGGCTTCCACCGAGGGCTGGCGGACATGTACCTCGCCGACCCTCGGTTCACGAAGACCTACGAGGACCAGGCGACCGGGCTCGCGCAGTACGTCCACGACGCGATCCACGCCAACGCCGACCGGCACGAGCAGGTCTGAGGGCAGCCGCACCGCCCGTCGACGGAAGACAACACGCCGTGCCGCCGGTTGGCGGCACGGCGTGTTCTCCACACTCGACCGCTGCTCGGGCGGTCGCGGCCGGCCCGGGGACATGGCCCGGCCCACCGGTGTCGCGGGGCTGGCCTAGGCTCGCGCTCGTGACGGGACGCAACGGGCTGTTCATCGCCTTCGAGGGTGGCGACGGCGCGGGCAAGTCCACGCAGGTGCGGCTGCTCGCCGATGCCCTGCGGGCTCGTGGCCGGACCGTGACGGTCACCCGCCAACCGGGGGGCACCGAGCTCGGCCGGGCCATCCGCGACCTCGTCCTCCACGGCGACCACGTGTCAGCCCGGGCCGAGGCGCTCCTCTTCGCGGCGGACAAGGCGCACCACGTCGACGAGCTCGTCCGACCCGCCCTGGACCGGGGGGAGGTGGTGATCACCGACCGGTACACCGACTCCTCCGTTGCCTACCAGGGCGCCGGCCGTGAGCTGGGGGCCGCTGAGGTCCACGACCTCCAGATGTGGGCGGTCGACGGCCTGGTGCCCGACCTCACCGTCGTCGTCGACGTCCCCGCCGAGGAGGGCCGTCGGCGGCGTGGTGACACGCACGACAGGCTGGAGTCCGAGGCCGACCCCTTCCACGACTCGATCCGGCAGCACTTCCTCGCGGTCGCCGCCGGGCACCCGGAGCGGTACCTGGTGGTCGACGGCACCGAGCCGGCGGACCGCCTCCACGACCTCGTGATGGACCGGCTCGACGGCCTGGGGCTGGTGGACCCGTGACCGTGTGGCAGGACGTCATCGGCCAGGCGGATGCCGTCGCGGTGCTCGAGCACGCCGTGCGGACGCCCGCGGCGATGACGCACGCGTGGCTCTTCACGGGACCACCGGGGTCGGGACGGTCAGTGGCCGCCCGCTCGTTCGCCGCGGCGCTGCTGTGTCCGGACGGCGGCTGCGGAACGTGCCGCGAGTGCCGGACCGCCCTGGAGGGCACCCACGCCGACGTCGACGTCATCGCGACCGAGGGTCTGTCGATCAAGGTCGAGCAGGCACGGGACCTCGTGGCCCTTGCCGCGCACCGGCCGTCGGTGGGGCGCTACCGGGTCATCGTCGTCGAGGATGCCGACCGCCTCACCGAGCGCGCCGCCGACGCGCTGCTCAAGGCCCTCGAGGAGCCGTCGCCCCGGACCGTGTGGATGCTGTGCGCCCCGTCGGTCGAGGACGTCATCATCACGATCCGCTCCCGCTCTCGCCACGTCCGGCTGCGCACCCCGGCGGTGGAGGCGGTCGCCGACCTGCTCACCCGCCGGGACGGCATCGACCCGCCCATGGCGCTCTACGCCGCCCGAGCCGCGCAGTCCCATGTCGGACTGGCTCGCCGGCTCGCTCGCGACGAGCACGCCCGCATCCGCCGGCACGACGTCATCAGCCTGGCCACGAAGATCGTGAGCGTGGGTGACGCGATCGGTGCGGCCGGCGACCTCACGACGATCGCCACGGAGGAGTCCGCCGCTGCGTCCGGCGAGCGCGACGCCGCCGAGCGCGCTCGGCTCCTCGAGGTGCTCGGCGCCGACCCGACCGCGCGGACCCAGCCGCCGCACATCCGGTCGCAGCTCAGCTCGCTGGAGAGGGAGCAGAAGGCCCGCGCGACCCGGTTCACGCGAGACGTGGTCGACCGGGCGCTGGTCGACCTGTTGTCGGTCTACCGCGACGCCCTCGTGCTGCGCGCCGGGGCCGGGACGGCCCTGGTCAACGAGGACAGCAGGCAGGTCGTCCAGCGGGTGGCCGAGCTGCTCGGCCCCGACGACCTGCTCCACGCGATGGACGCCATCGGAACCGCTCGGGAGCGCATCGGCGCCAACGTCAACCCGCTCCTGGCCCTCGAGGCGATGAGCCTCGACCTGCGCCTGCCGCGGTGACGGCATCCCATCGTGGGAGACCCGTGCCACCGGTTCGCAGGTCGCTCGCTTAGGGTGCGCCCATGAACCGCCGACTGGCCGCCCTCGCCGGGGTCTCGGTCACCGCTCTGGTGCTCTCCGGCTGCTCGGTCGTGGGCGGGTTGGGCGGCGGGAGCTCGCCCGGCGCCTCCGTATCTCCCCTCGGTCCCCCGCAGGGCGCGGAGCCCCTCGCCCGCTTCTACACCCAGCGACTGGACTGGGAGGAGTGCGAAGGAGCGTGGTGCGCCGCCCTCGAGGTGCCCGTCGACTACGCCGATCCGCAGGGGGCCACACTGGAGATCGCGGTGGTCAACGTGCCCGCCAAGCGCGCGTCGAAGCGGCTCGGCTCCCTCGTCGTCAACCCCGGTGGCCCCGGCGCATCAGGCTTCGACTACGCCCTTGCCGCTGACTTCATCGTGGGGGAGAGGGTTCGTGACGCCTACGACGTCATCGGCTTCGACCCGCGGGGCGTGGGCCGGTCGGCGCCGATCGACTGCCTCACCGACACCGAGCTCGACGCGTTCCTCGGCACCGACCCGACACCCGACGACCAGGGCGAGGAGGAGGGCTTCGCCCGGACGGCGAGGGGGTTCGCCCAGGCCTGCGGCCGCAACGCCGGGCCCCTCCTCGCTCACGTGTCGACGAGGGATGCCGCCCGTGACCTCGACGTGCTCCGGGCCGCCCTCGGGGAGGAGAAGCTCACCTACCTGGGCAAGTCGTACGGGACCTACCTCGGCGCCGTCTACGCCGACCTGTTCCCCCGGCTGGTGGGTCGGATGGTGTTCGACGGGGTCGTGCCACCGGACCTGACCAGCGAGGAGATCGGCCTCGGTCAGGCCAAGGGGTTCGAGCGGGCGACGCGTGAGTGGGCGGCCTTCTGCGTGGAGGAGGGAGACTGCCCGCTGGGACGCTCGGTGGACGAGGTCATGACCGGCCTGCGCACCTTCCTCGCCTCGGTGGACGCCAGCCCGTTGCCCCGCACCGGCGACAACGCGGTGCCCCGTCTGACCGAGGGCTGGGCCTCGCTCGGCATCGCCCATGCGATGTACAGCCAGCGCCAGTGGGAGTTCCTCGTCGACTCCATGCGTGGCGCCATCCGCGGAGACGGCACGGGGCTCATGCAGCTCGCCAACCAGTACGCCGAGCGCAACCCCGGTGGGCAGTACGGCGGCAACATCATGGAGGCCATCTACGCCGTCAACTGCCTCGACAAGCCCGACAGTGACGACCTCGACGAGCGCCGTCGCCTGGCCGAGGAGTCCGTCGAGCAGGCACCGACCTGGGGCGCCTACCTCATGTGGAGCTCGCTCCCGTGCGGCTCCTGGCCGGTGTCGCCCACCGGTGCTCCGGAGAGGATCTCCGCGGAGGGCGCCGACCCGGTGGTGGTCATCGGGACGACCCGTGACCCGGCCACCCCGTACGAGTGGGCGGTGCGCCTGCGCGAGCAGCTGAGCAGCGCCTCGCTCGTCACCTTCGAGGGCGACGGGCACACCGCGTACCTCCGGTCGAACGACTGCGTCAACGACGCCGTCGACGCCTACTACCTGGAGGGCACGCTGCCCGAGGACGGGCTGCGCTGCTGAGCACCAACGGCATCCGCGGGAATTCGCGGTGGTGACGGTGGCCTCGTATACTCGTCCGGCGTGCCCGAGCCCCTCGGGCGCACGCCGCCTTAGCTCAGTCGGCCAGAGCGATTCACTCGTAATGAATAGGTCAAGGGTTCGATTCCCTTAGGCGGCTCCACTCACTCCGGGCGGTCAGCGCCCTGACGACTTCGGTCACAGGGCCCTCTCGCCGTCATGCGCGTCTCGGCCCACCCGCGTCGGTGCGTGTGAAGCCCGGGCGCGGGGAGACCGGTTCCCACACGCATCGGGGCGCCGGCGGTCGTCGACGTCGACGGCCGAGGTCGACCGGACCCTCGACAGGAACCTGCAGGGGCCGCCGGGGAGGTTAGCCTGCGGCCATGCGGGAGCCCGTGGTCGAGCTGGTCGGGGTGTATGCCGCAGACGGCGGCCTCGTCGGCGAGGTCGCCTACGTCGTCGGGCACCTTCTCGGCCGCACCGAGTGCGCGCTGTGCGACGTCACCCACGGGACCCTGCGGCGCAAGCCGGACTGGGACGCGATGACCGCCAGGCTCCCCGTGCCGCTGCGCCTGGTCCACCGCAACGAGACGACCACGGCCGAGCGCACGGCATCCGAGCGGTCCGGCCTGCCCGTGGTGCTCGGCGTGCGTCCCGACCGCAGCCACACGGTCGTCCTCGGTCCGACCCGGCTCGCCGGGCTGGGCGGCTCCGTCCAGCGGTTCGAGGAGGCCGTGCGCGAGGCACTCCCGGCGGAGGGTGTCGAGGGTCTCGGGTCCGACCTGGGCCACGGTGGATAGGCTGGCAGCCCGACCCTCGGAGGTTCCCCGATGACCGTCCCCGCAGGCCCGGCCGGCTTCAGCCGGCTCGTCATGAAGACCAAGCTCGGCCTCGGCCGGGACTTCCAGGTGCTCGACCCGGAGACCGAGGAGCGGCGCTACCTCGTCGACGGCAAGGTCGGCCCGCGGCCCTCCGCCGACGTCCTCGACGCGAACGGCACGCTCCTGTTCACCGTCAAGGGCCAGCTGCTCGGCATCCCGAAGAAGCTGGCGGTGCACGACGCCGCCGGGGCCGAGGTGGCGGTTCTCAAGGCCAAGGCGTTCTCGATGGTCAAGGACAAGATGGACCTGCACCTGGCCTCGGGCGAGACGTGGCACGTCGAGGGCAAGCTCATCGAGAAGGACTACACCGTGACCAGCGGTGGCCGTGACGTCGTGCGGATCTCCCAGAAGTGGCTGACGGTGCGTGACAAGTACACGATCGACATCGCGGACGGGGTCGAGCTGGGGCTGGCGCTGGCGATCGTGTGGGCCATCGACCGCTGGGTCGAGCGGGACTGACCCGGGGCCGTGGCGCGCCGTCCGACACCGCAGAACCCGGGGGCCGGGCAGGAGTCGGTGTGGGACTACCCACGTCCGCCCCGTGTCGAGACCAGCCGCGAGAGCGTCGAGATCTGGCTGGGAGGCGCGCGCATCGCGGCATCCAGCCGGTCCCTGCGGGTGCTCGAGACCAGCCACCCGCCCGCCTACTACCTGCCGGCCGACGACTTCGCGCCCGGATCCCTGCGCCCGACCGAGGGGTCCTCGTGGTGCGAGTTCAAGGGGGCGGCCTCGTACTTCGACGTCGTCGGTGCGGATGCCGTCGCGTCCCGCGCCGCCTGGGCCTACCCTCGCCCGAGTCCCGGCTTCGAGGTGCTGGTGGGCCACGTCTCCGTCATGCCCGGCGCCGTGGACCGCTGCACCGTCGACGGCGAGGTGGTCACACCGCAGGCCGGTGGCTTCTACGGGGGGTGGATCACCTCCCGGGTCGTCGGACCGTTCAAGGGGGGCCCGGGCTCCCGAGGCTGGTGACGGGTCAGTCGTCGGTGAGGGGGCGGTCCTTGGTGGCCAGCTCCCGTCGGGCCTTGTCCGCCGCGGCCAGCATCTCGTCCGCCGTGCGACCGGCCGACGGCTCGTAGCCCGACTCGTGCTCGGGAAGGCGCCAGCGGGCGGTGCTGACCCCGGCCTCCCGTGCCCGCACCAGCGCCTCGCGGATGCAGTTCTCGGCGTCCTCGCGGCCCGCCCAGTGGGCGCCCTCGACCGACTTCCCCGGCTCGAGGTCCTTGTAGGTCTCGAAGAAGTGCTGGATCTCGAGCCGGTCGAACTCGCTGACGTCGTCGATCTCCCGGATGTGGTTCTTGCGGGGGTCACCCGCCGGGATGCACAGGATCTTGTCGTCGCCCCCGGCCTCGTCGCGCATGTGGAACATCCCGATCGGGCGGGCCCGCACGACGCACCCCGGGAAGGTGGGCTCGTCGAGGAGCACCAGGGCGTCGAGGGGGTCGCCGTCCTCGCCGAGCGACTCCTCGACGTAGCCGTAGTCCGACGGGTACGCCATCGCGGTGAAGAGCATCCGGTCGAGGCGGATGCGCCCGCTCTCGTGGTCGACCTCGTACTTGTTGCGGTGCCCCTTGGGGATCTCGATGGTGACGTCGAACTCCACGACGTGGTTCTCCCTCCGAAGCGGTGACCTAGGCTCGCCCCAGTGTGGCGCATGCACGGACGCGGCACGAAGGAGGACGGGTGCGACGGGTCATGCTCGCCACGGCGACCGTCCTGCTCGCAACCGGTGCATATGCCGTGGCCGACGTCCTCGACGTCGCCCCGGGCGTCCTGACCCGCGACCGCGCGGTGCCACTGCCGACCCCGAACGTCTCGGGAACGCCGGCACCGGTCCTGCTCCCGTCACCGGCGGCGTCGGTGGACCCCGTGCTCACCGACACCGGTGCCGACGCTCCCACTCCCATCCGCCACAGGCGTGCAGGCCGCCGTCACCGCGGCCTCAGACGACCCGGCCCTGGACGGGGGTGTCGGCATCAGCGTGCGCGACGGCCTCACCGGTGAGGAGATCTGGGCCCTGGACCCCACCCGGCCGCGGGTGCCCGCCTCGACGGTCAAGCTCCTCTCGGCGCTCGCGGTCGCGGACGGCCTGGACCTCTCGGACACGATGGCGACCGAGGTGGTCGCGGGCTCCGGAGCCACGGAGCTCGTCCTCGTCGCCGGCGGTGACACGCTGCTGGCACCGGGCGGGGGGAGCCGGGCGCACGTGGCCGGCCGCGCCGGCCTGGCGGACCTGGCCGCCGAGGTGGCCGAGGCGCTCACGGCGACCGGGCGAACGGCCGTCGACCTGCGGCTCGACCTCACCTACGCGCCCGGACCGAGGTACCCGGAGACGTGGAACCCCAACGACGTCCGCGACGGCTTCACGCAGGCCGTCGTCATGACCGGTCTGGCCACCCAGCTCCCACGCGCCGGGCGTCCTGCCCCCCGGCAGCCGGAGGAGGAGGTGGCCGACGCCTTCGTCGCCGCGCTCGGGAAGGAGGGGGTGACGGTCCGGTTGCTCCCCCGAGCCACCTGGGACGAGCCGGCGCCGGCCGGCGCCGTGGTGCTGGGGAGCGTCGAGTCCGCCACCTACGCCGAGGTGCTCGACCTGGCCCTGGACCGCAGCGAGAACGCCCTGACCGAGAACCTCGTGCGCCAGGCCGCCGCCGCGGCGGGCCGCGCCACGACCCAACCGGGAGCGGAGGCCGCCTACGTCGTGGAGCGCCTCGAGGCCAACGGGGTGCCGACCGACGGCCTTGTCCTGCGCGATGCGAGCGGCCTGAGCCCTGACCAGAGGGCGAGCGCGGCCACCCTCTCAGGGGTGCTGCGACTGGCGGTGACGGGTGGGGTCGAGGAGCTGCGCGAGGTCGTGGCCGGGCTCGCGGTCTCGGGGCTGTCCGGGACGATGCGGCGCCGCCTCACCACGGAGGCGACGGTCGACGTCGTCGGTGTTCCCCGGGCGAAGACGGGTACGCTGCGGGCCGGTTCGGCCCTGGCCGGTACGACGGTCGACGCCGACGGGCGCCCGCTGACCTTCGTCGTGCTCGTCGACGGGTTCCCCGAGACGTACGGGGGAACGCAGCGGGCCCGGGCCGCGTTGGACCGGATCGTCGCCGCGCTGACCAGGTGCGGCTGCCGCTGACCGGCGGTGTCGAGGGAAGGCAGGGCCGCGTGGGTTACGTCGACTGGGAGTTCGCCAAGACGACCGGACGGACACTCGTGCCGGCGGGGCCGGCCGTCAGCCGCGCCGAGGCCGAGGCGGAGGTCGCGGCGATCCGGGCGGCCGCGGCCACCGCCCGGCAGCCCGTCGCCGACACCGCGCGGATGCAGACCCCCGGCAGCGCCCCCGACGCGCTCGTCGTCGACCGGGCCACGTGGATCGCGGTGAACGCCGACTCCATGAGCGCCATGCTCGACCCCACCTTCGACGAGATCGTGGCCAAGCGCGGGCAGGTGCCCGGCGCCACGGCCCAGGCCATCGGCGGCAAGGTCACCGGTGCCGAGGCCGGCGCGCTCCTGGCCTTCCTGGCCAGCAAGGTGCTCGGCCAGTACGACCTGGCCCCCGGCGGGACGCCGTCGCTCATGCTCGTCGCTCCGAACATCATGTCGGTCGCGGCCGAGCTCGGCGTCGACCGAGACGACTTCAGGGCCTGGGTGTGCATGCACGAGGAGACCCACCGGGTGCAGTTCACGGCCAACCCCTGGCTGCGCGACCACATCGTCGCGGAGGCGCGGGCGCTCGCCGTGGACCTCGCGCCCGACGCCGAGCGGCTGCACGAGCTCACCGGCCGGGTGGCCGAGAAGCTGCCCGACCTCTTCCGTGAGGGCAGCACCGGCCTGGCCGACCTCTTCACGACGCCCGAGCAGCGGGAGAAGATGGCCGCGCTCACCGCGGTCATGTCCCTCCTCGAGGGCCACGCCGACGTCGTCATGGACGACGTGGGCCCGGCCCACATCCCGACCGTCGCGCACATCCGGGCCCGGTTCACCGAGCGGCGCAAGGGCGTCGGTGCCCCCGACCGGGTGCTGCGCCGCCTGCTGGGGCTGGAGGCGAAGATGCGGCAGTACCGCGACGGGGCGGTGTTCGTCCGGGGGGTGCACGACACGGTCGGCGTCGACGGCTTCAACGCCGTGTGGACCTCGCCGGAGACCCTTCCCCTGGCCCGGGAGATCACGGACCCCACCGCGTGGGTGCGCCGGGTCCACGGCTGACGCCGAAACCGCCGGACATCGCCCGGCGGTCGTCCGGACTCGGGGAGGATGCGGGCATGGAGAGAGCGTGGGGCCGGCCGGACGCCGGGACGGCGGGGGTGCGGCACGCCGTGCGTTCGACGCTCGCCGAGCTCGCTCCCGGTGACCTCGTGCTCGTGGCCTGCAGCGGCGGCGCGGACTCCCTGGCGCTGGCCGTGGCAACCGCGTTCGAGGCGCCCCGGCTCGGCCTGCGAGCCGGTGCGGTGGTCGTCGACCACGGGCTCCAGGAGGGCTCGGAGGGCGTCGCGGCCACCGCCGCGGAGAGCCTGCGGGGGCTCGGCCTCCGGCCGGTGGAGGTGGTGGGGGTCCACGTCGACGGCGCGGGCGAGGGGCTCGAGTCGGCGGCCCGCGCGGCCCGCTACGACGCCCTGGACGCGACCGCCGCTCGTCACGGCGCCGCGGTGGTGCTCCTCGGCCACACCCTGGACGACCAGGCCGAGCAGGTGCTCCTCGGTCTCACGCGCGGTGCCGGCGCCCGGTCACTGGGCGGCATGCCGGTCGCCCGGGGCCGGTACCGGCGTCCCCTGCTGGCGGTCCGCCGGGACCAGTGCCGTCAGTCCCTGCGTGCCCAGGGCCTGACCTGGTGGGAGGACCCGATGAACGAGGACCCCGCCTTCCTGCGGGTGCGCGCCCGACGGGCCCTCACCGACCTCGAGCGCGACCTGGGGCCCGGCGTGACAGCCGCGCTGGCGCGGACGGCATCCCTGCTCCGCGAGGACTCCGACCACCTCGAAGCGCTCGCCGACGAGGCGGTGAGGGGGCTGGGGCAAGGACCCTGGCCGGTCGAGGCGCTGGCCGGCATCCCGCGAGCGGTGCGGAGCAGGGTGTGGCGGCGGCTGCTCGTCGCGTCCGGGGCGCCGCCCGGCCAGGTCAGCACCCGGCACACCGACGCCTGTGACCGGTTGCTCACCGCCTGGCACGGGCAGGGCCCGGTGCACGCCCCGGGAGACCTTCGCGTCGCGAGATCCGGTGGTCGCCTCACCATCGGCTCCCCGCATCCGGTTGACTAGGCCCACACCGCCCGCGCCCCACCCACCAGGAGCCGCAGTGGACGCCGCCCACATGGGAGCCGACCTCGAACGTGTCCTCGTCACCGAGGAGCAGATCCACGCGAAGCTCGACGAGCTGGCGGGCCTGATCGCGAAGGAGTACGAGGGCAAGGACCTCCTCCTCGTCGGTGTCCTCAAGGGAGCCGTCATGGTGATGGCCGACCTCATGCGCGCGCTGCCGGTCAGCGCCCCGGTCGACTGGATGGCCGTGTCGTCCTACGGCTCCGGCACCAAGTCGAGCGGGGTGGTGCGCATCCTCAAGGACCTCGACGGTGACATCTCCGGCCGGCACGTGCTCATCGTCGAGGACATCGTGGACTCGGGCCTGACGCTCTCGTGGATCAAGTCCAACCTGGAGTCCCGCAGCCCCGCGTCGGTGGAGATCTGCACCCTGCTGCGCAAGCCGGATGCCGCGAAGGTGGCCGTCGACGTGCGCTGGGTGGGTTTCGACATCCCCAACGAGTTCGTCGTGGGGTACGGACTGGACTACGCGGAGGCGTACCGGGGCCTGCGCGTGGTCGGCACGCTCGCGCCGCACGTCTACAGCTGAGTCGCGGCACGGCATCCGGTCGGATGCCGTGTCCAAGCTCCGGTACCGGGGACCGGCACGCGCGGAACACGGTGGTGACGAGGCTCGTTGCTAGCGTGTACCCGTGCTGCCGGTGTGTACGCCGTGCGGCCGACTGACCACGAGCAGGAGGACCGGAGCGCGAGCTCCGCACCCACATGGACTTCAAGCGCATCTTCCGGACCCCCGTCTTCTGGGTCCTGGCCGTCGTCGTGGTGATGCTGACGGTCTTCTCGTTCGACGGTGACGGGGGCTACACGACGATCACCACGGCGCAGGCCGAGAAGCTGATCGCGGAGAAGAAGGTCGAGTCCGCGGTCATGACGACCGAGAACGTGCTCACCCTCGACCTGCGCGAGGGCCAGACCTTCAGCGACGAGGCGACCGACGTCAGCGGCGCCACCCGGGTGCGCGCCGAGTTCGTCGACGCCCGCGCCGAGCAGCTCGTCGAGTCGCTGCGCACGAACCTGCCCGACGGCTATGACGACAAGGTCGAGGGCGACAGTGCCTTCTGGACCATCTTCATCAGCTTCTTCCCCGTGCTGCTCCTCGTCGGTCTCTTCTGGTTCCTCATGAGCCAGGCGCAGGGGGGTGGCTCGCGGGTCATGCAGTTCGGCAAGTCCCGCGCCAAGCTGGCCACCAAGGACACGCCCAAGGTGACCTTCGCCGACGTCGCCGGAGCCGACGAGGCCGTCGAGGAGCTGCACGAGATCAAGGACTTCCTCGCCGAGCCCGCGAAGTTCCTCGCGGTCGGCGCCAAGATCCCCAAGGGCGTGCTGCTCTACGGTCCGCCCGGCACCGGAAAGACCCTGCTCGCCCGGGCGGTGGCCGGTGAGGCCGGCGTGCCGTTCTACTCGATCTCCGGCTCGGACTTCGTCGAGATGTTCGTCGGCGTCGGGGCCTCGCGGGTGCGGGACCTCTTCGAGCAGGCCAAGGCCAACGCCCCGGCCATCGTCTTCGTCGACGAGATCGACGCCGTGGGGCGGCACCGCGGTGCCGGCCTCGGCGGCGGCCACGACGAGCGCGAGCAGACCCTCAACCAGCTCCTCGTGGAGATGGACGGCTTCGACGTCAAGACCAACGTCATCCTCATCGCGGCCACCAACCGCCCGGACATCCTCGACCCTGCGCTGCTGCGCCCGGGTCGGTTCGACCGCCAGATCGCCGTGGACGCCCCGGACATGATCGGGCGCCACCGCATCCTCCAGGTCCACGGGCAGGGCAAGCCGATGGCGGCCGGCGTCGACCTGCTCGCCGTCGCGCGGCGGACCCCGGGCTTCACCGGTGCCGACCTGGCCAACGTGCTCAACGAGGCGGCCCTCCTCACGGCCCGCACCGACAAGAAGCTCATCGACGACGAGGTGCTCGACGAGGCGATCGACCGCGTCATCGCCGGTCCGCAGCGGCGCACCCGCATCATGTCGGCCAAGGAGCGCAAGATCACCGCGTACCACGAGGGCGGTCACGCCCTCGTCGCGGCCGCGATGAACCACACCGACCCCGTCACGAAGGTCACCATCCTGCCTCGAGGCCGGGCACTCGGCTACACCATGGTCATGCCGACCGACGACAAGTACTCCACCACGCGCAACGAGATCCTCGACCAGCTCGCGTACGCCCTGGGCGGCCGGGTCGCGGAGGAGATCATCTTCCACGACCCGACCACCGGCGCCGCGAACGACATCGAGAAGGCCACCGCGATGGCCCGGAAGATGGTCACCGAGTACGGCATGAGCGAACGGGTCGGGGCCATCAAGCTCGGTCAGTCCCAGGGCGAGGTCTTCCTCGGTCGCGACATGGGTCACCAGCGCGACTACTCCGAGCAGGTGGCCGCCATCGTCGACGAGGAGGTCCGCAAGCTCGTCGACGACGCCCACGACGAGGCGTGGCACGTCATCAACGACAACCGCCACGTGCTGGACGCGCTGGTCCTCGAGCTGCTCGAGCGCGAGTCCCTCAACCAGGCGGAGCTCGCGGGCATCTTCGCCTCGGTCGTCAAGCGTCCTTTGCGTCCGACCTGGCTCTCGAGCGAGCACCGCACCCTCTCCGACCTCCCGCCGGTCCTGACCCCGGCCGAGCAGGCGGCCGCCAACGGCCACAACGGCGTCTCGGCCCCCGCCGGTGCCACGTTCACCCCCCCGGACCCCGACACCGCCGCCGCGATCGACCGGGCGGCCGAGAACGGCGCCGACCCCCGGGCGGAGGAGCACCCGCCGACCAAGGTCGTCGAGGTTCCCGGTGACGGCCGTGTCGAGCCCTGACCCGAGGGACGAGCCGGGCAGCGCAGCGATGGTCGGGCCCGTCGACGTCCCCCGGGCGGAGGCGGCGGTCCGCGAGTTCCTCCTCGCGATCGGTGAGGACCCGCACCGCGAAGGGCTCGCCGACACCCCGCGGCGGGTGGCCACAGCCGCCCGTGAGCTGTTCGCGGGGCTCTGGCAGGATCCCGCCGAGGTGCTGGCCAAGACGTTCTCGATCGACCACGACGAGCTCGTCATCGTGCGGGACATCCCGATGTACTCGACGTGTGAGCACCACCTCCTGCCGTTCCACGGCGTCGCCCACATCGGCTACATCCCCGCGCACGACGGACGCGTGACCGGACTGAGCAAGCTGGCCCGGCTGGTGGAGGTCTTCGCCCGCCGCCCCCAGGTGCAGGAGCAGATCACGACCCAGGTGGCGGACGCGCTCGTCCAGCACCTGGACGTCCAGGGCGTCATCGTGGTCGTCGAGGCGGAGCACCTGTGCATGTCGATGCGCGGGGTCCACAAGCCCGGCTCGCGGACCATCACCTCGGCGGTCCGGGGGCAGCTGCGGGATCCCGCCACCCGAGCCGAGGCGATGTCGCTGCTGCTCGGCGGCAAGCGGTGACCCCCTGGTGACGCCCGCGGACAGCCTGCCCGCGGCGCGGGTCCGGGGCCGTCCGCTCGTCATCGGCGTCGTCAACGTCACGCCCGACTCGTTCAGCGACGGTGGCGCCTGGTTCACCCCCGAGGCGGCGGTGTCGCACGGGCGAGACCTCGCGAGCCAGGGTGCGGACCTGCTCGACGTCGGCGGCGAGTCGACCCGCCCCGGAGCCGAGCGGCCGAGCCTGCGGGAGGAGCTCCGCCGCGTCGTGCCCGTGGTCGAGGAGCTGAGTTCCGTGCTCCCCGTGTCCGTGGACACCATGCGCCCGGAGGTCGCAGAGGCTGCGCTGGATGCCGGAGCGGTCCTGGTCAACGACGTCAGCGGTGGGCTCGCGGACCCCGCGATGGCGGCGCTCGTGGCCGAGCGCGGTGTGCCCTTCGTCGCCATGCACTGGCGCGGGCACAGCGCCGACATGCAGGCCAGGGCGCGCTACGACGACGTGGTCGCGGATGTCGCCGCCGAGCTGTCGACGCGGGTCGAGGCCCTGGTCGCGGCCGGCATCCGGCCGGGTGACATCGTCGTGGACCCCGGGCTCGGGTTCGCGAAGCTGGCCCAGCACAACTGGGAGCTGCTGCGCCGCCTCGACGAGCTGGTGGCGCTCGGCCACCGGGTGCTGCTCGGGACGTCACGCAAGGGCTTCCTCGGGCTGGTCGGCCGCACCCCTGAGACCGTGCGGTCCCCGCTGGCCCGTGACGTCGCCACCGCCGCCACGAGCCTGTACGCCGCCCAGCGGGGGGTCTGGGCGGTGCGGGTGCACGACGTCTCGGCGACCGTGGACGCCCTCGACGTGGCCGACGCCCTGCGGGGTGCATCGTGACCGCCGGTCGGGCGCGCGACCGGGTGCGGCTCGTCGGTGTGCGTGGCACCGGCTTCCACGGCGTCTTCGAGCACGAGCGTCGCGAGGGGCAGGAGTTCGTCGTCGACGTGGAGCTCACCGTCGACCTCGCGCCGGCCGGAGCCAGTGACGACCTGGCGGACACCGTGGACTACGGCGAGATCGGTGCGGCGGTGCTGGCCCACATCGAGGGCGAGCCGTACGACCTCGTCGAGACCCTCGCCGAGCTCGTCGCCCGGGACGCCCTCACCCACCCGGCGGTCGACGAGGTGACCGTGACGGTGCACAAGCCACAGGCCCCGGTGGGGGTCCCGTTCGGCGACGTGGCGGTCGAGGTGACCCGCCGGCGCGATGCCGTGCCCGTGGTCGTGGCCCTCGGTGCCAACCTCGCCAACCAAGGGGACCCGCCAGAGGTGACCCTCGCCGAAGCGGTCGCCTGCCTGGGCTCCGACCTCGGGCTCGGTGGCGTCGCCGTCTCGCGGTTCTACGACACCGACCCGGTGGGTGGGCCCGAGCAGCCCACCTACGTCAACGCGGTGGTCACGGCGACGACGACGCTGTCTCCGACGTCGCTGCTGCGCGAGCTGCACGGTGTCGAGGCCCGGTTCGGCCGGGTGCGCACCGTGCACTGGGGGCCGCGCACCCTCGACCTCGACCTCGTCCAGTACGGCGACCCCGCGTCCGGCACCGACGTGACGTCCGAGCGCCCCCGGTTGACGCTGCCACACCCACGCGCTCACCGACGCGCCTTCGTGCTGCTGCCCTGGCTCGAGCTGGACGGTGACGCGACCCTTCGACTGGGAGACGGCATCCGGTCGGTGGCGGACCTCGTCGCCGAGCTCGACACCAGCGGCGTGCGGCCTCGCTTGGCACCCACCGGACCCGGCGGAGGACAGCACCCCTGATGCGTCACCACGAGATCCGCGTCCAGACCCTGCTGCTGGTGGCTGCCGGGGCCGGCATCGTGTCGTTCGTCGTGTACCTGCTCCTCACCCGGGACGGGTCGCTGGTTCCGCGCCCACCGACGCTGGCCGGGGTGCTCCTCCTCGTCATGGGTGGGCTGGTGCTGTGGCTCGCCCGGCCGGTCCGCCGGTACCTCCAGGGTCGCGCGACGACGTCGCTCGACCCGCTGCGTGCCGCTCGCACCGTGGTGCTGGCCCAGGCCGCCGCCCTGACCGGGTCCGCGGCCGCCGGCTGGTATGCCGGGCAGCTGGCGGTCGTCGCGGGCGACCTGTCGCTGGTCGCCAACCAGTCGCGGGTCGTGCCCCTCCTGCTCCTGCTCCTGGCGGGGGTGGCCCTGGCCGCCGCCGGCCTCGTCGCGCAGCGATGGTGTCGCGTCGAGCCGCGGGACGAGGACGAGGACGAGCGAGCAGCCTGACAGGTCACCGGGCGAGGGTGTCGGGCCCTCCACCGTCACGCAGGATCGACGTCATCCTCTTCCCTCGGGCGAGCTCGTCGACGAGCTTGTCCAGGTAACGGATCTTCTGCATCAGCGGGTCGTCGATCTCCTCGACCCGGTGCCCACAGATGACCCCGGTGATGCGGTCGGCGTTCGGGTTGAACCGCGGAGCCTCGGCGAAGAAGGTCTCCACGTCGACGCCTCCGGCGAGAGCACGCTCCAGGCCCGCGTCGTCGTAGCCGGTGAGCCAGGAGATGACCTGGTCGACCTCCTCCTTGCTGCGGTTCTTCCGCTCGGCCTTGGTCACGTAGTGCGGGTAGATGCTCGCGAAGCTGGTGGCGAAGATCCGGTGTCCTGGCACGGGGCCTCCCATTCCGTCGTCGTCAGGATGCGCGTGGGCCGCGGTCGGCGCAAGAGCAGCGTAGGACCGGCCGCCTTCGTGGCTGCTCACCCGTCGAGGAACCGCCGGAGCACCTGGCTCAGCTGTCCCGGCGCCTCCTCGGCCATGTGGTGGCCGGAGTCGATGACCGCGGTGGTCACCGGCTGGTCGCACCAGGGGGCCCACACCGCTGCCGGGTCGCCGTAGAGGAGCTCCATGTCGTCGTGGCGCGACCAGGCGACGAGCACCGGGCACCGGATCCGGCGCCCGGCAGCGCGATCCGCCTCGTCGTTCGCCCGGTCGACGTGCAGCCCCGCGCGGTAGTCCTCGAGCATGGCTCGAACCGTGCGGGGCCGGGTGAGCGCGCGGACCAGGTCGGCGTGGTTCTCGGCGCCCATCCGGTCGGCGTCCGGGCGGTACCAGGCGAGCGGGTCCGCGGTGATCACGCGCTCGGCCTGCTCGGAGGCGAAGAAGAACCAGTGCCACCACAGCTCGGCGAAGCGGGCGTCGGCCCGCTCGAGGGCCTCCACGACGGGCACGCTGTCGAGCACGGCGAGCCGGAGGACCCGGTCGGGGTGGTCCAGCGCGGTCCGGTACGCCACGTAGCTGCCGCGGTCGTGCCCGACGACCGCGAACGCCTGATGGCCCAGCCGGCTCATCATGGTCACCACGTCGGCGGCCATGGCCCGGTCGCTGTACGTGATGTGGTCGTCGTCGGGGTCGGGCGTCGACGACTCACCGTAGCCACGCAGGTCCGGGCAGACGACCGTGTACCCGGCCGCGACGAGTCTGGGCGCCACTGCGTGCCACGTCGTGTGCGTGCGTGGGTGACCGTGCAGGAGCACGACGGCCGGCCCCGTGCCGCCGTGCCGGACGCGCAGCACCACGTCGCCTCCCACCGGCAGGTGGGCGGTCTCGAAACCCTGGAAGAACACCGCACCAGCATCGCCGATCGGCCCGCTCGGACGCCGGCTCGACGCCGGACTGCTACTTGTCGACGTCCCCCACGACGAAGAACATGGAGCCGAGGACGGCGACCATGTCGGCGACCAGGCAGCCCGGGAGCACCTGTGACAGCACCTGCACGTTGTTGAACGAGGCCGAGCGCAGCTTGAGCCGCCACGGTGTCTTCTCACCCCGGGACACGAGGTAGTAGCCGTTGAACCCGAGCGGGTTCTCCGTCGCCGTGTAGCGCTCCCCCTCCGGCACCTTCAGCACCTTCGGCAGGCGTTGGTTGACCGGGCCCGCGGGAAGCGTCGCCAGGGTGTCGAGGCAGGCGTCGGCGAGGTCCAGGCTGACGTGCACCTGCTCGAGCAGCACCTCGAGCCGTGCGAGGCAGTCGCCCTCGGTCCGGGTGACGACCCGGCCGGGCCCGTCCGGCGCGAACAGCGCGGCATACGCGAGGTAGGGGTCGTCGCGGCGGAGGTCGACGTCGAGGCCGCTCGCGCGGGCGATGGGTCCGGAGACGCCGTATGCCGTGCACGTCGCCACGTCGAGGACGCCCACACCCCTGGTGCGTGCCTCCAGGATCTCGTTGCCGACGATGAGCGACTCCAGGTCGGGAAGCCTGCGGCGGACGGCCGAGACGGCGGAGGCCACTCGCCCGACCCACCCGGCCGGGACGTCCTCCTTGAGCCCGCCGACGCGGTTGAACATGTAGTGCATCCGGCCGCCGGAGGCCTCCTCCATGACGGCCTGCAGCTCCTCGCGCTCACGGAACGCGTAGAAGACCGGGGTGATGGCACCGAGCTCGAGCGGGTAGGACCCGAGGAACATCAGGTGGTTGAGCACGCGGTTGAGCTCGGCGAGGAGCGTCCGCAGCCAGACGGCTCGCTCCGGCACCTCCATCCCGAGCATGGCCTCCACGCCGAGCACCACGCCGAGCTCGTTGGCGAAGGCCGAGAGCCAGTCGTGCCGGTTGGCCAGCACGGTGATCTGGCGGTAGTCGCGCACCTCGAAGAGCTTCTCCGCCCCTCGGTGCATGTAGCCGATCACCGGCTCGGCCGAGACGATGCGCTCGCCGTCGAGCACGACGCGCAGGCGCAGGACCCCGTGGGTGGCCGGGTGCTGCGGACCGATGTTGAGCACCATGTCGGCGGTGGCGAGCCCGCCGGCACCCATGCCGACGTCGAGGGAACGGTGCTCGGGGCCGGACGTCACCTGGTCAGTCTGCCGCACCGTGTCCGGCACCCGCCCTCGGCGCACCCACCCGGCGGTACACCCAGTGGAACGAACCGAGGCCGTGCGGGTCCGTCAGGGCCGCTGCGGCGGAGGAGCGTGCCAGCGCCCCCAGGTAGACGGAGGGGGCCGTGTGCGCGAGCTCGACCGCGGGTGTCTCCGCGTGCAGGGCGAGCGTGCGCAGCGCGTCGCGCTGGGTCGTCAGCTGGTCGTGCTCGAGCGAGTCGACGGCCACGTGCGCGGTCAGGTCGCACGAGCCGTCCGGCACCACCGCGACGACGCGTCCACTGCGGTAGGCCGTGAGCGTGCCGGATGCCGGGCGCGTCGAGATGGTGTGCCCGTAGTCGACACCCAGCACGGTGCCGCGCCGGACGCGTGACACGAGGTCGGACCAGGCGCGGTCACGGGCGAGACCCACCTCGACCCTGGCCCCGACCGGCAGGTCGTCGACGGGCCAGTGCTCCGCGCACCAGGCGACCTCCTCGGCCGCCGGGGCCGGACCGGTCGGCGCGTCGGCCCCTGTCTCCGGGTCGACCAGCACCACCGCGAGCCGGCCGGGCGCGACCACCTGGGCGATCGTGCAGGGCACGACGTCGAGCCACTCGTGGGCGAGGACCAGGACGTCGTCGAGGTCGGAGAGCCCGTCCGGCAGGGCCGCGCCGCCGGCCGAGCGCAGCCAGCCCACGGCATCCGGGAGGTCCTCGGGGCGCGCCACGACGTCCACGCCGGTGAGGCGCAGGTCGGGGCGCAGGGCGTGCAGGTGGGTGAGCAGCTCGCCCCGGCCGCACCCGACGTCGACGACCGCGACCGCGCCCTCTCTCTCGGCGAGCACCGCGAGCGCCTCGGCCAGCACCGCGCCGAGCGGCCCGTGGGTCGACGTCGTGAAGTGGGCCGAGGGGCCGGCCGTGCCACGGTAGAAGCCGCCCGGGCCGTAGAGCGACTCGTGCCACGCCTCCTGCCACGGGACCATCACGTCCGCACGGTATCCCCGGTGGGCGGTCGAGGCGGGCACATGGTTCGGCAGCCGGCCGGGGCGCGGAGGGGTAGGTTGCTCGGTCGTGGACGGCATCGAGCATCCCGCCCGCCTCACCGTCGGGGTCGTGGGCGCCGGCAGGGTGGGCGCGGTGCTGGGGGCGGCCCTCGCACGGGCCGGCCACCGGGTCACCGGTGCGTACGCCGTGTCCCGGGAGAGCCGGGCGCGCGCCACGGCGCTTCTCCCCGAGGTGCCCCTGCTCGACGTGCCGCGCGTCGTCGCGGGCGCCGAGCTCGTGCTGCTCGCCGTGCCCGACGACGCGCTGCCCGACCTGGTGGCGGGCCTATCGGCCACGCAGACCTGGCAGGCCGGGCAGATCGTCGTCCACACGAGCGGCCGGCACGGTGTCGGCGTCCTCGAGCCGGCCCGGGCTCACCACGTCCTTCCCCTCGCCCTGCACCCCGCGATGACCTTCACCGGCACCGCGATGGACCTCGACCGGCTCCCCGAGTGCAGCTTCGGGGTGACCAC
This sequence comes from uncultured Actinomycetota bacterium, assembly GCA_963763015.1. Lineage (GTDB taxonomy): Bacteria > Actinomycetota > Actinomycetes > Actinomycetales > Dermatophilaceae > Fodinibacter. The sequence goes on from CAVXML010000011.1 coordinate 465,091, forward strand.
CGACGAGGCGCTCCGGCCGGTCGCGGAGGCCCTCGTCGTCGAGATGGGGGCCGACCCGGTGTGGGTCGCCGAGCACGACCGGGCGGCATACCACTGCGCGCTGGCACACGGGGCGAACCACCTCGTCACGCTCACGACCCAGGCCATGGAGCTGCTGGCGCTCGCGGGTGTGGAGGAGCCGCGCCGGGTCGTCGGCCCGCTCATGCGTGCCGCGCTGGACAACGCCCTGCGGATGGGTGACGCCGCCCTCACCGGCCCGGTCGCCCGCGGCGACGTCGGTACCGTGGAGGAACACCTGCGTGAGCTGGACCGGCTCTCGCCCGAGATCCGGAGGACCTACGTCGCCCTCGCCCGCGCCACGGCGTTGCGTGCCCTCGACAGTGGGCGGCTGCGCCCCGCGGCGGCCGAGCCCCTCCTCGACACCCTCGCGGACCAGGAGCCCTGAGTGACCACCGCCATCACCGCCCCCGTCGTCGCCCACACCCGCGAGGAGCTCAAGGCCGCCCGCGAGGCGCTCCCCAGCCGCGACGTGGCCGCGGTGATGACCATGGGCGCGCTGCACGACGGCCATGCCCGGCTCATCCGGGCCGCGCGTCGGCGGCACGCCCACGTCGTGGTCACCATCTTCCTCAACCCGCTCCAGTTCGGGCCCAAGGAGGACCTCTCGCGCTACCCGCGGACCTTCGACGCCGACATGGCGCTCTGCACGAGCGCCGGGGTCGACGTCGTCTTCGCCCCGACGCCCGACGTCGTCTACCCCGACGGCGACCCCGGCGTGCGAGTGTCCGCGGGTCCGCTCGGCGAGATCCTCGAGGGGGCGTCGCGGCCCGGCCACTTCGACGGGGTCCTGACCGTGGTCGGCAAGCTCTTCCACCTCACGGCGGCCCGCAGCGCCTACTTCGGCCAGAAGGACGCCCAGCAGCTCCTCCTCATCCGACGCATGGTGCGCGACCTCGACTTCCCCGTCGACGTCGTCTCGGTACCGACCGTGCGCGAGCACGACGGCCTGGCGATGAGCAGCCGCAACATGTACCTCACGCCGTCCGACCGCGAGGTCGCCCTCTGCCTCAGCAGGGCGCTGGCGGCCGGTGCCGAGGCGGCCGGCTTCGGGCCCTCGGCCATCCGCCGCGCGGCCCGCGAGGTGCTCGTCGAGGAGCCGCTCGCGCTCGTGGACTACCTCGTGCTCGTGCACCCGCACACGCTCGCCGACGTGCCCGAGTGGTACCGCGGGGAGGCACTGCTCGCCGTCGCCGCCCGGGTGGGCACCACCAGGCTGATCGACAACACCCCGCTGCTCGTGGGCCCCGGCGGCGGTCGGCTCGACGTCTTCTCCGACGTTCCCCACGCTCGCGCCGACGTGTGAGTGGGTCCGGCATGCCGTCCGCGCCCGTGTCGCTGCCCCGTCGCCTCAGTGCGCCCGCGCCCGGGTGGACGACCAGCGCCGACGTCGTCGTGGTGGGCTCGGGGATCGCGGGGCTCACCTGCGCCCTGCGGCTGCGCGAGCGGGTGGACCGTGTGCTGCTCGTGACCAAGACCGTGCTCTCCGCGGGCTCGACCGAGTGGGCGCAGGGCGGGATCGCGGCTGCCCTGGACCCCGACGACAGCCCCGACGAACACCTCCACGACACCCTCGTCGCCGGCGTCGGCCTCTGCGACACCGATGCGGTCCGTGCGCTCGTGACCGAGGGGCCGGACCGGGTGCGGGAGCTGGTCGCGCTCGGAGCCGAGTTCGACCGGGACGCCGGGGGAGAGATCAAGCTGACCCGTGAGGGCGGCCACCTCCGCGACCGCATCGCCCACGCGGGAGGCGATGCGACCGGGGCGGAGATCTCGCGGGCGCTCATCGCCGCGCTCCACAAGGTGGTGGACGACCCAGGCATCGAGGTGATCGAGCACGCCCTCGTCGTGGACCTCCTCACCACCGGTGACGGTGCCGTCTGCGGCGTCACCCTGCACGTCATCGGCGAGGGCCAGGTCGACGGGGTGGGAGCGGCATCCGGCCGGGCCGTGGTGCTCGCGACCGGGGGCCTCGGGCAGATCTACACCTCGACGACGAACCCGCCCGTCGCGACCGGCGACGGCATGGCGGCGGCACTGCGTGCCGGCGCCGGCATCACCGACCTGGAGTTCGTCCAGTTCCATCCGACGGTGCTCTACCTCGGCGAGGGCTCGACGGGCCAGCAGCCGCTGATCTCCGAGGCGGTGCGCGGCGAGGGCGCCTTCCTCGTCGACGGGGACGGCACCCGGTTCATGCCCGGGCGCCACGAGCTGGCCGACCTCGCGCCGCGAGACGTCGTCGCCCGCGCCATCCTCGACGTCATGCATGCGACCGGTGCCGAGCACGTCTGGCTCGACGCCCGGCACCTGGGCCGGGACTTCCTCGAGGCTCGCTTCCCGTCGATCGTCGCCAGGTGCCGCGAGCTCGGGTTCGACCCGGTGACCCAGCTGCTCCCGGTGGCACCGGCCCAGCACTACGCGTCGGGTGGGGTGGCGACCGACCTGAGGGGGCGCACGTCGGTCGAGGGGCTCTACGCGTGCGGCGAGTGCTCGTGCACCGGGGTGCACGGGGCGAACCGGCTCGCGTCGAACTCGCTGCTCGAAGGACTCGTCTTCGCCCACCGCATCGCCGACGACGTCACGGCGCGCCTCGCCGCCGGCGAGCTCCCGGAGCGTCAGCCCGACGTGGATGCCGGTGTCGCCGCAGTGCTCGACGCCTCGCACCGTCTCGAGCTGCAGCGCGCGATGACCCGCGGGGTCGGACCGGTGCGCACGGCGGCCTCGACCGCCGCGGCCCGCGAGCACCTGGCCGCCCTCGCCGCCCGGCCGCCCTCCGAGGCTGAGCCCGGCCCGGCGACCTGGGAGACGACGAACCTGCTCCACCTCGGCCACGCACTCGCGCTCGTGGCGCACCGGCGCGAGGAGACCCGAGGGGGACACGTGCGCTCGGACTTCCCCGAGCGCGAGGACACCCGCTGGCTCACGCACCTGACGACGAGCCGGGCCGCGGCCGGCACGCTGGAGGTCACCGAGCGGCCCGTCGACACCGCCGACCAGCCCCAGGGAGTGGCATGACCGACCACGGCTTCCCGACCGCCGACGCCCGGCTCCTCGTCGAGCGCGCCCTCGACGAGGACCTTGACGACGGCACGGACGTGACCACGGTGGCCACCGTGGCGGCATCCCAGGAGTCGGTGTCGCACGTCGTGGCTCGCGCCGACGGTGTCGTCGCCGGGCTGCCCGTCATGGTGCTCGTCGTCGAGGCTGTCGACGCCAGGCTCGGGACGGGCAGCGTGTGGGTCGACCTGCACGTCGAGGACGGCACGCGGGTCGTGCGGGGGGACCACCTGGCCACGCTGCGAGGCTCGACCCGGACGACCCTGATCGCCGAGCGCACCGCCCTCAACATCGTGTCCCGGACGTCCGGGGTCGCCACCCACACCCGGCGCTGGGCGGACGAGCTCGACGGTTCGGGCGCGATGGTGCTCGACACCCGCAAGACGACTCCCGGGATGAGGGCGCTGGAGAAGTACGCCGTCCGGTGCGGAGGTGGCACCAACAAGCGCATGGGCCTCCACGACGTGGCGATGATCAAGGACAACCACAAGCTGGCTGCGGGTGGGCTGGCTCCGGCATACGAGGCCATTCGGCAGGCCTTTCCCGACGTGTCCGTCCAGGTCGAGGTGACGACGACCGAGGAGGCACTCGAGTCGGTGGCCGCCGGCGCTCGCTTCCTGTTGTGCGACAACATGTCGACCGACCTCCTGCGGGCAACCGTGGATGCCGTGCGGGCCACCGGCGAGTCCGTCGAGGTCGAGGCGACCGGTGGCCTGACGCTCGAGGTCGCGGCCGCATATGCCGCGACGGGCGTCGACTACCTCTCGGTGGGCGCGCTCACGCACTCCTCGCCGATCCTCGACATCGCCCTCGACCTCGACCCGGGGGCTTCCTGAGCGCGCTGGGCGGCGAGGAGCTCAGCGCTCCCCTGCCGCCGCCGCGGCGATGATCTCCGCCAGCTCGGTCGGCCGGCTCCACATCGGCCAGTGGCCCGTCGGCAGGTCGACGAGCTCGAGCCGCCGGTGCTGCAGGATGCCGGCGAGGAACGGCACCCCCTGCTCGGCGTAGGAGCGGTAGTCGGCGGCCGAGAACGCCGTGCACACCACGGTGCCCGGCACGTCGAGCCGACGGGCGTCGGCGAGGGAGATGGAGTCGCGCAGGGAGGCGGCCGGCTGTGGAACGGCGCGCTCACGGAACGTGGCCAGCTGCTCCTCGCTCAACCCGGCCATCGACCCCTCGGCGAGCTCCTCGTCGTACTGCGCCGAGAGCGGGTGCTCGCTGCCCTTCAGGCCCTGGTCCATGGCGTACCCGTCCACCGCGGGGGCCGTGTCGACCCACACGGTGTGGTCGACCTCGTCGACGTGCCGGTCCAGGGCGACCGTCGCCGGGACGGCCGCGCCGCTGTGGGCGACGAGCACCGTGCGGGCCCCCGGCGGTGCGGCGGCCAGCGCCTCCTCGATCGCCGCCACCTGGTCCTCCAGTCGGACCGAGCCACGGTCCGGGTGTTCCGGCTCCAGGCCCGGCAGCGTCAGGGCGAGCGCCGCCACGCCACGCTCGCGCAGCTGGGCGACCACCTCGTCCCACGCCCAGGCACCGAGCCAGAACCCGGGAACCAGCACGACGTGGGCGGGGGTCCGGGCCTCGGGTGAGCTGCTCATCGCGCCATTGTGCCGCGTCCCGCCGGGGACGTGTCCCATCCGCGCGCCGACAGGGTGGACGCTTCGCTGCGGTTACCCGTCGGGCGGCCGCTGACCCGGCCACCGCCACTCATCGGCCGGAGGTCTCCTCGAGGGAGTCGAGGTCGCGGACCGCGAAGCGGAGGTGCTCCCACTCCTCCTCGAGGATCACGTGCAGGCACGAGAGGGTCGTCTCCTGGCTGCCCGCGTCCCACGGGTTCCTCCTGACCGTCGTCAGGTCGTCCGCCGTGACGGTGGCGAGGACGTCGCGGACCATGGCGACGCGGTGCGCCCGGACCACCAGCACCTCGTCGTACGACGGGGTCTGCGTGGTGAAGACCGACATGTCCAGGCCCTCGTCCTCGGCGCCGGCGAACGCCAGGCCGAGGGGGTGGAACGGGTGCTCCTCCTCGAGGATGCCGCGGCCGAGCCAGGCGTCGGTGGCCAGCACGAGGTGGCGCAGGGTCTGGGCGAACGACCACTCGCCGCCCACCGACGCATCCACGGCGCCGGGCGGCATCCGCGCGACCCTCTGGAGCACGGCTTCCCAGGCGTCCTCGAGCATCGCCCAGGCCGCGACCAGGCCCTCCGGATCACTGGCACGCCTGGTGGCACGGCCGGGAAAGCGGCGGTTGAGCTCGTCCTCGACGAACGCGACCACGTCGACGCCGTTGACCTTCACGGGCTCGCCATAGGGCAGCCACGGGGCGTCGATGTCCGCGCCGGACACGTCCACCCCACGCATCACCACCCCGGAGAGGTCGGCTCCGACGAACCGGGCGCCGCGCAGGTCGACCTCGACGAACTCAGCGCCCTCGAGCTCGTCGGAGCGGGTGAAGCGAAACGGTGCCATGACGTGTGCCTCTCTCACTCACGATGCCAGCCACACACGCCGTCAGCGACCGACGAAGATGCAGAAGGGGTGGCCCGCCGGATCGGCAAGGACGTACAGCGGCTCGTCCGGGTCGTCGGTGCGGTCGGACAGCAGCGCGGCGCCCAGGTGCTCGGCGCGGCGGCGATGCCGTTCCAGCGCCGCGGCATCCGGGACGGTGAAGTCGAGGTGCAGCTGCATGGGAACCGTCGCGTCGGGCCACGTCGTGCGGGCCAGCGTCCCGACCTCCTGGAAGGCCAGGACGCGGGTGCCGTCGGGGGCCGTCAGCACCAGCCAGTCGGCCTCGTCCGGCTCGCCCTCGTCCGGCGGCTCGTCTCCCGGTCGGTACTCCAGGCCGAGCAGCTGGCGGTAGAACTCGGCCAGGCCCCGGACGTCGGTGGTGTCGAGGACGGTGTGCAGCAGTCGGGGATGGTCGCTCACAGGGCACTCCTTGCGGATCGGGACGCCGGCCGGCAGACGGTCCGGTCGAGGCACGACGGCAAGTCTGCCGCCGTCGCCCCCTCAGACGGTGGCTCCGTGTGGACGTCGACGTGACGACCCTGACCGTGGTGGCGCGGCCTGCTCGAGCGGACGCCCGGAACGCGTACTCAGTAGCGGCGCCAGCGCAGTGCCACGCCGTAGTCGACCGTGAGACGGTCGTGGTCGTCGAGGACCGCGTCGGCCACTGCCGGCGGCAGCTCGATGCGCACGACGGCCTCCAGGTCCTCGCGCCCGTCGAACGTCCACTCGATGGTGAGGCGCTCGGTGGCGAACCCCTGTCGGTCCCAGAAGCGTTGCACCGCAACGTCGTCGTATGCCGGGTACGCGCGCCTGAACCAGCTGCCGAACGTCGTCCGGGTGGCGTCGTTGTCGATGATGCAGAGCGTGCCGCCGGGCCGCAGGACGCGCCGGGCCTCGGCCAGCCCCGGTTCGCAGCCGGCCCCGAAGAAGTATGCCCACCGGGCATGCATGACGTCGACACTGCTGTCGCGCAGTGGAAGTGCCTCGGCCTCACCACCGAGCACCGCGGCCGGCCATCCCAGCGACGCCAGTCGCCGGCGCGCCCGGTCGACGAGCGGGAGGCGCGGCTCGACACCGACGACCCGGGCACCGCGGGCGGCCAGCCGAGGCAGGTGGAAGCCCGAGCCGCACCCGATGTCGAGGACCTTCGCACCGCCCCACGGGTGCAGCGCGTCGATGGCGTCCTCGAGCACACCCGCCCGGTCGGCGGCGCGGTTCTCCAGCTCGTAGACCCCCGGCGCGTCCCAGATGTTGGGGCTACGGATCACGACGAGCGGCGCGGCTTCCTCGTCGGCGACGTCGCCGCCTGCACGGCCGTCACGGACGTCGGGGGCAGGGGCGGGACCAGCCCTTTAACCCCTTGCCGGCCTTCGAGGCCCTGTCCACCCGGCCGGCCTTCCCCACCTTCCCCACCTTCGCCGGCTTCGAGGCCTTCGCCGCCTTGGCGCCCCCGACGGCCGTCTGCGCCACTGCGGCGGCGCGCACCGCCTTCGCCGACGTGGTGCCCCCGACGGGGTGGGCCGGCTCGGAGGCGCCCGGCACGACCACCGCACCCCGCTTGCGGGGCACCCGGGTCCGCCGACCCCCGACGGTCCCCGCCTCGACGGTCGCCGGGTGCACGAACAGCGGGATGAGCTGGCGAGCCCCGGCGGATCGCGCCCGCTTCACCGTGTTGAGATGGGCCTCGCAGCGAACGACGAGCGCGGCGTACGCTGCCTCCCCCATGAGCGCCGTGAGCTCGGCTCGATTGCTGCGGTAGACGGGTTCGGCGCCGACGTGCGCCTCGGTGTTGCCCGAGCAGTACCAGTCCAGGTCGTGGCCTCCGGGCCCCCAGCCACGACGGTCGTACTCCGCGATCGTCACCTCGAGGTACGAGGTGTCGTCCGGCAGCTCCACGGTGCGGTAGCTCCGGCGGGTCGGCAGCTGCCAGCAGACGTCCGGCTTGGACTCGTGCGGAGGGCTGCCGGTGAGCACCGCGTGCTGGTGGAGCGCGCAGCCCGCGCCGGCCGGGAACCCCGGGCGGTTGAGGAAGATGCACGCGCCGTCGACGACCTTGGTCTTGCGGGAGTCGCCCTCCTCATCGGTCCAGGCCGAGAGCCGGGACGGGTCCTTGCCGCCTCGCCGCCCGTGGCCGGGGTGGTGCTGCCACTCGTCCTCGCCGAGCTCGGCCACGACGGCCTGCACGCGCGCGATGTCGTCGTCGTCGGTGAAGTGGGCCCCGAGGGTGCAGCAGCCGTCGTCGGGCCGGTCGGCGTAGATGCCACGGCACCCGGCACCGAAGATGCACGTCCAGCTGGAGGTCAGCCACGTGAGGTCGACGCGGAAGCGCTGCCCGGGGTCCGCAGGATCGGCGAACTCCGCCCACGTCCGGGCCAGGTCGAGCGGCATCTCGGGCACTCGACCACCCTATGGGGGCTCCGGGGCCAGCCACTACGTTGGGCGCATGCGCCTCGGGGTGATCGACGTCGGATCGAACACGGTCCACCTCCTCGTCGTCGACGCGCACGCCGGCGCCCGGCCGCTGCCCGCCTCCAAGCACAAGATCGACCTCCGCCTGTCCGAGCACGTGACGGATACCGGGTCCATCGCCGACGACGGCCGCGACCGCCTCGCCGGCTTCGTGCAGGAGTGCCTGGACGTCGCCGAGGACCAGGGCGTCGAGGACCTGAGCGGCTTCGTGACGAGCGCCATCCGCGAGGCCCCGAACGGCGACGACGTCCTGCGCTCCGTGCAGGACCGCACCGGTGTTGTGCTCGACGTCGTCAGCGGTGAGGAGGAGGCGAGGCTGACCTTCCTCGCGGTCCGTCGGTGGTTCGGGTGGTCGGCGGGCACCATCCTGGTCGCCGACATCGGCGGTGGCTCGCTGGAGCTGGCCCAGGGGATGGACGAGGACCCGGACGTGGCGGTGTCACTGCCGCTGGGTGCCGGGCGCGTGACCCGTGACCTCCTCGACGGCGACCCCCCGACCAAGGACGCGGTGCGCGAGGCGAGGAAGCAGGTCCGGGCGATGATCGCGGCCGAGCTGCGTCCCCTGGCCAAGGCGGGCACCCCCGACCGGGCCGTGGGGACGTCGAAGACGATGCGGTCGCTGGCGCGCATCTGCGGAGCCGCGCCCAGCGCCGAGGGCATGTATGCCGTGCGCGTGCTCGAGCGGGACGTCCTCGCCGACAAGCTGCCCGAGCTCTCCCGCATGACGGCGGAGGAGCGGGCGGGCCTGCCCGGCGTCTCGGCCTCCCGGTCCCGACAGGTGCTCGCGGGTGCCATCGTGGCGGAGGCGACGATGGACCTCCTCGGCCTGGACCACCTGGAGATCTGCCCCTGGGCGCTGCGTGAAGGCGTCATCCTCCGACACCTGGACAGGATGAGCTGAGTCGTGGTGCCCCGCGCCAGCGGAACCGGCCGGGTGCGGCCGGTCGACGTCCCGCGTGCCAGGGTGGGGCTGTCGACGGCATCGGTCTACCCGGAGAACTGCGCGACCGCGTTCGAGCTGGCCGCCCGGCTGGGGTACGACGGCGTCGAGGTCATGGTGTGGACGGACCCGGTCACCCGAGAGGCCGGCGCGCTCCGAGCGCTCGCCCGTCACCACGGGGTCCCCGTGCTGTCGGTGCACGCCCCCACGCTCCTCGTCACCCAGCGCGTCTGGGGAACCGACCCCTGGGACAAGGTCGCCCGGTCCGTGGAGCTCGCGCAGGAGCTCGGTGCCGACACCGTCGTGCTGCACCCGCCCTTCCGGTGGCAGCGCGAGTACGCCCGCGACTTCGTCGACGGGGTGGCGTTGCGCGAGAACGAGTACGGCATCTCGCTCGCAGTGGAGAACATGTTCCCGTGGCGGGGTCCGCGCACTCGCGAGGTCGAGGCGTACCTACCCCACTGGGACCCGGTCCCCCAGCCGTACGACCATGTGACGCTCGACCTGTCACACACCGCGACCGCAGGCTCCGACGCGCTGGCGATGGTGGACGCCCTCGGTGCCCGCCTCGCCCACCTGCACCTCGCGGACGGCGTCGGTTCGCCCCGCGACGAGCACCTGGTGCCGGGACGAGGTACCCAGCCCTGTGGCACTGTGCTGGAAACCCTTGCCGCCCAGGGCTACTCGGGCCACGTCGTGGTGGAGGTCGCGACGCGGCGGGTCACCGACGCCCAGCGAGAGCTCGACCTCGCCGAAGCGCTCGCCTTCGCCCGACTGCACCTCGCGACCTCCGCGTAGGCGCTCGACCGGCGGAGCGGCCATGGGTCAGGTCCAGTAGGTGTCGTGCTGGAGCATGAACTCCGCCCGCTCGTCGTCGCTCAGGTGGCCGCCCCTGCCGAGGGCGGCGAGGGTCTCGAAGTAGCCCTCACGCGGCGCACCCGGGGTGAACAGCAGCAGCATCCTCGCGTTGTCGCCACCACGAAACCCGTGGATGCCGCCGCGCGGCACGTGGAGGAAGTCACCGGACCGGGCGCTCACCCAGCGGTCGCCGTCGAAGAGGCGGACCGTCCCCTCCAGGACGTAGAACGACTCGGTGATGGAGCGGTGGAAGTGGGGGGCCGGCCCGGACTCGGCCTCGCCGAAGGACCATCGGTAGAGGCCGTAGAGGCCCTCGGTGGCGTCTCCCGTGGCGAGGTACTCACAGCTGCCGCCGGCCGCGTAGGTCAGCTCGGCGGCGGCATCCGTGGGCCGGACCCAGGCGCTGACCTCGCCCTCCTCGCCGGTGTAGACGTCATCCGGGTACGGCCGGTGCAGAGGTCGGAGCAAGGACACGGACCGACGGTAGCGGGCACCGCCCGATGGTGTGGCTTGCGCCGCCGGTCGTGGGGGTGGCAAAATTCCTCGCATGACGAATATGTCGCCCGAGGATGTCATCGTCGTGGAGAACCTGCGGGTGGTCCGTGGCCCCAGGGAGGTCCTGCCGGACCTCAGCGTCCGGGTGCCGCGGGGGCAGGTGGTCGGCCTGCTGGGGCCGAGCGGCGGAGGCAAGTCGACCCTCATGCGCGCCGTCGTGGGGGTCCAGGTGGTGGCCGGCGGCCGGGTCCGGGTGCTGGGGGAGGAGGCCGGTTCCCCGGGCATCCGCCGTCGCGTGGGCTACCTCACGCAGGCGCCGAGCCTCTACGCAGACCTGTCGGTGCTCGACAACGTGCGGTACATCGCGCAGGTCGTGGGGGTCGGGCGTGAGGACGTCGAGCGCGCCATCGAGGAGGTCGACCTCACCGACCACGCCGACGCCCGCGTCGAGAACCTGTCGGGCGGCCAGGTCTCCCGCGCCAACCTCGCCTGCACCCTTGTCGGCAACCCGGAGGTGCTCGTGCTCGACGAACCCACGGTGGGCCTGGACCCGGTGCTCCGCCGAGACCTCTGGGACCTCTTCCGGCGGCTGGCGGCCGGTGGCCGCACGCTCCTCGTGTCCAGCCACGTCATGGACGAGGCGGTGCGGTGCGACCGTCTGATCCTGCTGCGCGAGGGTCGCATCCTCAGCGACTCGACCCTGGCTGAGCTGCTCTCGAGCACAGGGACCGATGATGCCGAGCAGGCCTTCCTCGCGCTCATCGACGCCGCGGCTCGCGACGGGGGGGCCGCAGCATGACGCCGACCATCACACTGGCGACGGCCCGCCGCATCCTGAGGCAGCTCCGCGGGGACCACCGCACCGTCGCGCTGATGATCCTCGTCCCGTGCGTCCTCCTCGGCCTGCTGGCCTGGATCTACGCGGACCTTCCCGGTGACGTGTTCAACCGCATCGGCCCGGCGCTGCTGGGTGTCTTCCCCTTCGTCGTCATGTTCATCGTCACCAGCGTCGCGACGCTGCGCGAGCGCACCTCCGGCACGCTGGAGCGGCTCTTCACCACACCCCTGGGCAAGGCCGACCTCATGGTCGGCTACGCCCTGGCCTTCGGCGCCATGGCGTTCCTCCAGGCCATCGTCGCCACCGGGTTCGCGGTCTGGGTGTGCGGCCTCGACATCGCCGGGCCACTCTGGTTGCTCGTCGTCATCGCCCTGTTCGACGCTCTCCTCGGGACGGCCCTCGGGCTGCTTGCCAGCGGCTTCGCCCGTACCGAGTTCCAGGCCGTGCAGTTCATGCCGGCATTCGTCCTGCCGCAGTTCCTCCTCTGCGGGCTGCTCGTGCCCCGAGAGCTGCTGCCGCCGGTTCTCGAGGCCATCTCGAACGTCCTGCCCCTGTCGTACGCCGTCGACGCGATGAAGGACGTGACGGTGCAGGCCGAGCCCCTGGGAGAGGTGCTGCCCAGCCTCGGGGTCATCGCCGTGTGGATCGTGCTCTCCCTGGCGCTCGGCAGCCTCACGCTGCGTCGCCGCACCCCCTGAGAGGACGTTCGGTCAGACGTCCACGCACTGAAGACCGCGGGCCCGGCTAGCCTGAGCCGCGTGGACCCCAGTGACCTGCTCCGGGGAGCGTTGCTCCAGCTGTCCGACTCCGACCTCGTGCGCTCGGCGGTGCTCAAGGCACCGGTGAGCCGGGCCGTGGTGGCCCGCTACGTGGCCGGCGAGACGGTGCCTGACGCCGTGAGGGTGGCCGGTGAGCTGCGCACGACGAACCGGCTCGCGACGTTGGACTACCTCGGCGAGGACACCACTGACCGGGCCCGGGCCGAGGCGACCTGCATGGTCTACGCACGTCTCCTCGACGCCCTGGCGGAGGCTGATCTCGCCGCCTACGGTGCGGCCGAGGTGAGCGTCAAGCTCAGCGCGATCGGCCAGGCGTTGCCGAACGACGGTGACGCCATCGCCCTCGAGAACGCGCGGGCGCTCTGCGAGGCGGCTGCGCGCGCCGGCACCACGGTGACGCTGGACATGGAGGACCACACGACGACCGACCGCACGCTGGAGGCGCTGCGCGAGCTGCGGGTCGACTTTCCCTCCGTGGGTGCGGTGCTCCAGTCGTACCTGCACCGCACCGAGGCGGACTGCCGCGACCTCGCCACCGAGGGGAGCCGGGTCCGCCTCTGCAAGGGTGCCTACAAGGAGCCGGAGTCCGTGGCCTTCCAGGACCGCGACGACGTCGACCTCGCCTACGTGCGCTGCCTGAAGGTGCTCATGGCCGGTGAGGGCTACCCCATGGTGGCCACCCACGACCCGCGCCTGCTCGACATCGCCCAGGCCCTCGCCGGGCACCACGGCCGCAGCCCCGACAGCTACGAGTTCCAGATGCTCCACGGCATCCGGCCGGGTGAGCAGATGCGGATCGCCGACCGCGGCCACCAGCTCCGGGTCTACGTGCCGTTCGGCGAGGACTGGTACGCCTACCTCGTGCGGCGGATGGCCGAGCGCCCGGCCAACGTGCAGTTCTTCCTGCGCTCCCTGGTGAGCACCGGCTGAGCGGGGCTGCCTCAGGCAGGGGTTGCGTCCCGACCCAGACGGTGCACCCTGTGGGTCGCTCCCCAGGCCCTGCTGGCAGAGGTCCGGGCACGCGGCATACTTCCCTGCCATGGGAACGGTTGCGATCTTCGGCGCGGGTGTCATGGGCGAGACGCTGCTCTCGGGGCTGCTGCGCGCGGGTCGCCCGGCCGACGAGCTCGTCATCACCGAGCGCCGCGCAGACCGGGCCGTCGAGCTGGCCGACCGCTACGGCGTCCGCGTGCTCGACAACGTCCAGGCGGCCTCCGTCGCCGGCACGCTCGTGCTCGTCGTCAAGCCCCAGGACATGAGCGGGCTGCTCGAGGAGATCCGCGACCACGTCGGCGAGGGCGACCTCGTCGTGAGCCTCGCCGCCGGCATCACGACGACCTACCTCGAGTCCCGCCTGCCGCAGGGTCGGGCCGTCGTGCGCGTCATGCCGAACACCCCGGCACTCGTGGACCAGGGCATGGCGGCGGTCAGCGCCGGGGCCCACTGCGACGAGTCGCACCTGCGCGAGGCGGAGGCGCTGCTCGCGGCGACCGGCAAGGTGCTCGAGGTGCCGGAGAAGCTCCAGGATGCCGTGACCGCCATCTCGGGCAGCGGGCCGGCCTACATCTTCTACGTCGTCGAGGCGATGATCGAGGCAGGTGTGGTGCTCGGGATGCCGCGCGACACCGCCACCGAGCTCGTGGTCCAGACCCTCTACGGGGCGGCGACCATGATGCGCGAGACGGGCCAGCACCCCACGGTGCTGCGCGAGCAGGTCACCTCGCCCGGCGGCACCACGGCCGCCGCGCTGCGCGAGCTCGACGACCACAAGGTTCGGGCGGCCTTCATCACGGCCATGGAGGCGGCCGCCAACCGGTCGCGCGAGCTGGCCGGTGACTGAGCGGCCGGGCGCCGACCCGCTGCGCGCCCACTCGGTGCGCACCGACGCGCTGCGCATCGCGCTGCTGACCGAGGACGCCTGGCGGACGTACCGTGACGTGCGCCTGGCGGCCCTCATCGACAGCCCACGAGCGTTCTGGGCCACGTACGCCGACGCCGCCTCGCGCACCGACGAACAGTGGCGGGCCCGGGCGACCACCGGGGGGCCGACCTGGCTGGCGTTCGAGGGCGAGCGCCCCGTCGGCACCGTCGGGCTGTGGCACACCGACGACCAGTCCCGGGACGAGGTGCACCTCGTCGGCATGTGGGTCGCGACGGTCGCCCGGGGCTCGGACACGGCCCGCCGGCTCGTCGACACCGCCGTGGCCCACGCCGCGGCATCCGGACGCCGGAGGGTCGTGCTCGACGTGGCCCACGAGAACCGCCGGGCCTGGGACTTCTACCTGCGGATGGGCTTCCGCCCCACGGGACAGGTCGAGACCATGCCGTGGGACGCATCGGTGACGGAGGAGACCATGGTCCTGGACCTCACCGTGGGTTGCTGAGTGTTCACCCAGCTCGGGTTGCCGCCCACCACCGGGACCGTGGGAGAGTGGCCGCCATGACCGACATCTCGGTGCGCCAGCTCGGCGTCGACGACTGGGACCTCTACCGCACCGTCCGACTGACGGCGTTGGCCGAGTCCCCCGGCGCGTTCGTCGCCACGCACGATGAGGAGGCGGCCGAGCCCGAGGAGTTCTGGCGGGCCCGCATGCTCCGCTCTACCCGCCTGCTCGCCGAACGCCGGGGCACCGCGGCCGGGATCGCGAGCGTGGGCCCCTCCGACGACGACGACCCCGGCCTGGCCCAGCTCTTCGGGCTCTGGGTGCACCCCGACGAGCGCGGCACCGGGGTCGCCACCGAGCTGGTCCGAGCCGGCGCCCGGGTCGCGGCGAGTGCGGGCAAGCGTCAGCTGCTCTACTGGGTCGGCACCGAGAACGGGCGGGCGGTCGCCTTCGCCAGCGGCTTCGGCTTCCGTCCCACGGCGAACCGCCGGCCGATGCGGGTGGTGTCGGAGGACGACGGCGAGGACGAGATCGCGATGACCCTGCCGCTCTCTGGTGACCGCGGAGGCCCGGCGAGCTTCTGACCCGAGGGCCGCCTCAGGGGCGAGCGGCGAGCCGCTCGATGAGCGTCGTCGGTCCGCTCACGATGAGCGTGTCGTGGGCGGACACCTTGGTCGACGGCACGGCGTACGTGAAGTCCTCGCCCGGCGCCTTGACTCCCACGATCGTCACGCCGTACTTGCTGCGGATGGCGCTCTGCTCCAGCGTGAAGCCGATGGCCTCCGTGGGCGGGCGCATCTTGACGATCGCGAAGCCGTCGTCGAACTCGATGTAGTCCTGCATCCGGCCGCCGACGAGGTGCGCCACCCGTCGCCCGGTGTCGGCCTCGGGTCGCACGATGTGGTGCACGCCGATCCGGTCGAGGATCCGGGCGTGCTCCGGGGAGAGGGCCTTGCCCCAGATGTCCGGGATGCCGGCGTCGACGAGGTTGGCGCAGGCGAGCACCGACGCCTCGACGGACGAGCCGATCGCGACGACCGCGATGCGGAACCGGCTGGCCTTGCTGTCGCGGATGACACCGACGTCACTGGCGTCCCCGTGGATGACGTGGCTCAGCCGGCCGAGGAACTTCTCGGCGAGGAAGCCGTCCTTCTCGATCGCGGTGACCCGGTGGCCGAGCCGGCGCAGCTCGAGCGCCGCCGCCGCCCCGAACCGGCCGAGGCCGATGACGAGGACGTCGTCGTCGTGGGCGCTGTTCCGGGCCATCGTGCCGCCTCTCGCCGGTGTCAGGGGGCACCAGCCTGCCACGCCGCGGCACGCGAGTAGCGTGCAGACATGGCCGCACGAACGAGCGTCGTCTGGGACGACGCGTTCACGGCGTACGACTTCGGTCCCACGCACCCGATGGGACCAGCCAGGCTCGACCTCACCGCCCGCCTCTCCCGCGCGCTCGGGGTGTTCGACCACGTCGACCTCCTCTGCCCTGACGTCGCCGCCGACGACGTCCTCGCGACGGTCCACGACCGGGACTACATCGAGGCGGTGCGTGTCGCCTCCCTCGACCCGGACAGCGCTGACGGCACGCGCGGCCTCGGCACCGAGGACGACCCCGCCTTCCTCGGGATGCACGAGGCCTCGGCCCGGATCGCGCAGGGCACGCTGGACCTCTGTCGCCGGGTCTGGCGCGGCGAGGCGGAGCACGGCGTGAACTACTGCGGAGGCCTGCACCACGCGATGGCCGACCACGCCAGCGGCTTCTGCATCTACAACGACATCTCCGTCGGGATCCAGTGGCTGCTCGACAACGGGGTCGAGCGGGTCGCCTACGTCGACATCGACGTGCACCACGGCGACGGCGTCGAGCGGATGTACTGGGACGACCCCCGGGTCCTCACCATCTCGCTCCACGAGGACGGCCGGAACCTCTTCCCGGGCACCGGCTGGCCGGCGGACATCGGCGGCCCGGGTGCGCTCGGCACGGCGGTCAACGTCGCGCTCCCGCCCGGGACGGGAGATGCCGCGTGGCTGCGGTCCCTCGACTCGGTGGTGCCACCGCTCGTGCGGGCCTTCGCGCCTCAGGTGCTGGTCACCCAGCACGGCTGCGACACACACATGCACGACCCGCTGGCCCACCTCGCGATCACGGTCGACGCGCAGCGACGTGCCCACGAGTTGCTGCACGACCTCTCGCACGAGCTGTGCGACGGCAAGTGGGTGGCCCTCGGGGGTGGCGGGTACGAGCTCGTCGAGGTCGTGCCGCGGTCGTGGACCCACCTGACCGCGATCGCCGCCCACGTCCCGCTCACCGGTGACACCCCGGTTCCGCAGGACTACCTCTCCCACGTCCAGAGGACCTTCGGTCGCCACTCGCCGGGGCGGATGGGGGACCTGCCCCCGAGCGGCCTGCCGATCTGGGTCCAGCCCTGGTCGATGGGCCACAACCCCGAGAACCCCGTGGACCGGGCCATCCTCGCGACTCGCCAGGCGACGTTCAGCCACCACGGTCTCGACCCCTGGTTCGACTGACGGCCGGGCGTGCCGGCCGGTGCTGCTCAGCGGCGTCCGGTCGCAGGGTTGTCGGCGTGTCGGCTGGACAGCGGCAGGAATGTCGCTCAAGGGCTTCCCCAGTCGTCACAACTGCCCCTATGGTTGCGCTTGCACGTCCGCAGGCGACATGTCGGAACTTCCCGGCCCTGTGGCGAGCAGAAGATCGAGGTCACGATGTCCACGGAGCGTCAGCTCGGTGAGGTGCGGTTCCTCACCGTCGCGGAGGTCGCCACGATCATGCGAGTCTCGAAGATGACCGTCTACCGCATGGTTCACGCCGGGGAGCTCCCGGCGATCCGCGTCGGTCGGTCCTTCCGCGTGCCGGAGGACGAGGTGCACACGTACCTGCGCACGTCCTTCGTCGACACCGCGTGATCGACGCAGCACGACGTGATGGGGCGGCCCGCACTGCGGGCCGCCCCTCGCGTTTGGGTGGGTGCTCACCGCCCGGTAGGGTGGGCAGCCGCACCTGACGCACCAGCGACGAGGACAATCCATGGGTTCAGTCATCAAGAAGCGGCGCAAGCGGATGGCGAAGAAGAAGCACCGCAAGCTCCTTCGCAAGACGCGCCACCAGCGCCGCAACAAGAAGTGACCTCGAGTCACGTCCGCACTTCAGGGGTCCCCGTCCACCGGGGGCCTTTGTCGTAGGGGCCGGTTGCGGCGGGCCCCGGAGCGGCCGGCCGGCTGCTGCCGAAGGGTCCACCTGTCACCGTCGATGACCTCTCGGTAGGGTCGTGGGTGTCGGTGACCGACCCGAAGGAGCAGGGCGTGGCGTCAGTGGTGCTGGTGACCGGTGTCTCCCGGTACCTCGGTGGACTGCTCGCGCGCCGCCTCAGCGCGGACCCGTCCGTGTCGCGCGTCGTCGGTGTCGACGTCATCCCGCCCGCGCACGACATCGGCGACGTCGAGTTCGTCCGCGCCGACATCCGGAACCCGATGATCGCCAGGGTCATCGAGACGGCGGGTGTCGACACCGTCGTGCACATGAACGTCATCGCCACACCGACCTTCGTGGGGGGCGGACCCCCCAGAAGGAGATCAACGTCATCGGGACGATGCAGCTCCTCGCGGCCTGCCAGAAGTCCCGCACGGTGCGCCGGCTCGTCGTGAAGTCCTCCGCCGCGGTCTACGGCTCCACCCCCCACGACCCCGCCATGTTCACGGAGGACATGGGCGCCAAGCGGTCCCCGTCCGGCGGCTTCGGCAAGGACTCCATCGAGGTCGAGGGCTACGTCCGCGGCTTCGCCCGCCGCCGCCCCGACACCGAGATCCTCACGCTGCGCTTCGCGAACATCGTGGGCCCGCGGATCCGCACCTCGATCACCGACTACTTCAACCTCCCCGTCATCCCGGTCCCCCTCGGCTTCGACGCGCGGATGCAGTTCATGCACGAGGACGACGCCATCGACGCCCTCGTGATCGGCACGACGAGCAGCGCGACCGGCCTGGTCAACCTCGCCGGGGACGGCGTCGTCACGGTGCTGCAGGCTGCCGCCATCGTGGGCCGCCCGGTCCTGCCCCTGCCGCTTCCGGCCGCCGGTCTCGTCGGCTCCGTCGCGAGGCGCCTGGGGGTCGCCGACTTCTCGCCGGACCAGATGTCGTTCCTCGCCTTCGGTCGCGGCCTGGACACCAGTCGGATGCGCGCGGTGCTCGGTGTCCACCCCCGCTACACCTCCCGGGAGGCCTTCGAGGACTTCGCGCGCACCGTCGGCCCCGCGCTGCCCGCCGCGGCGGTCGTCGGGGATGCCGTGAGCGGGGTCGCCGGGACGGCCAGCTCGGCGGTCCTGCGCACGCTCGGTGCCGGGAGGGAGCACTGATGGCGGCTCGACAGGGGGCACTGGCCGCGGGGGCTGCCCGGGCCTCGGGGGAGCGGGCCCGTCGTCGGTCCACCCCCCTCCTGGGTGCCGAGCCGGTCGTGCCCGCACCTGGCGTGGACGCGCCGGTCGAGGACGCGCCGGTCGAGAAGGAGCCGGTCGACACGGCACCCGCCCCGGAGGCACCGGCACCGAGGGCGCCAGCCACGCGGACGAGGGCGAAGAAGGCCACGGCCCCGAAGGCGGACACGACGAAGGCGACGGCGGGAAAGGCCACGGCCAAGAAGGCCGCGGCCACGCGAGCCCGCTCCCCGAAGGCCGCGGTCCCGTCGACCGAGCCCGAGGCGCTCAGCGTGGAGCAGGCTTCCGCGTCCCCGGCACGCCCTCCGCACCGCCCCGCCCCGACGGTCACCTCGGCGCCCTCGCGCCGGGCCTCGCGGCAGGCGGGGGAGCGCGGGGCGCGACCCGCCGCGACGGCATCCCCCGGCCCGCGCCCCCGCGTGGGACCGCGGGAGAAGGCTCGCCGCGATGCCGAGCGCCCCCACCTGCGGCTGGCCGAGCCGCCGCTCGACCCGACCGTGACCGCGGCCCCCGGCCGTTCCGGCCTGCCGCTGCCCGACCTGGCGGACGCCCTGGAGGCGCTGGTCGGGCTGCTCCACGTCGGCGCCGAGGCGGCGGGTATCGCCCCGCAGGACATCGAGCGCCGGGTCGCCCAGGTGCTCGCGTACATCCGCCGGCGGGTCGAGGGCGACTACGACGTCGACGACTTCGGGTACGACCAGGACTTCACCGAGCACGTCTTCTACCCGATGCTCCGGCCCCTGTACCGGAGGTGGTTCCGGGTGGAGGTCCGAGGGATCGAGAACATCCCCGAGACCGGGGGTGCCCTGGTCGTGTCGAACCACTCCGGCACCATCGCCCTGGACTCGCTCATGGTCCAGCTCGCGATCCACGACGAGCACCCGAGGCACCGGGTCATGCGGGCCCTCGGCGCCGACCTCGTCTTCCAGACACCGTTCCTCGGCACGATCGCGCGCCGGTCGGGGTCGACCCTGGCGACGAACGAGGACGCCGAGCGGCTCTTCGCCCAAGGCGAGCTCGTGGGCGTCTTCCCCGAGGGCTTCAAGGGTGTGGGCAAGCCGTTCCGCGAGCGGTACAAGCTGCAGCGCTTCGGCAGGGGCGGCTTCGTCGCGGCGGCGCTCAGCGCCCAGGTGCCGATCGTCCCGTGCTCCGTCGTCGGCGCCGAGGAGATCGCGCCCATCCTGGGCAACATGTCGACCGTCGCCCGTCTGCTCGGGCTGCCGTACGCACCCATCACGCCGACCTTCCCCCTCCTCGGCCCCCTCGGCCTGATCCCCCTGCCGAGCAAGTGGGTCATCGAGTTCGGTGCGCCGATCACCACAGAGGGGCACGGACCGGGCGCCGCGGACGACCCGATGCTCGTCTTCGACCTCACCGACCAGGTGCGCGAGACGATCCAGCAGACGCTCTACACGCTGCTCATGCAGCGTCGGTCGGTGTTCTTCTGATGCCGGGGCCGATCAGGGTCACGCTCATCGGGCGCCCGGGGTGCCATCTGTGCGACGCCGCCCGCGAGACCGTCGAGCGGGTGGCCACCGAGCTCGGCGTCGGGTGGGAGGAGCGCTCCATCGACGCCGATCCGGCGCTGCGCGAGCAGTGGGCCGAGCAGATCCCGGTGACCCTCGTCGACGGCCGGCAGCACGACTACTGGCGGGTCGACGAGGCCCGGCTCAGGGCCGCGCTGACCGCTTCGCCGTCGCCCTGACCCTCGGGCGCCGCGGGTCGCCGCACGAGCAGGACGCCTAGGGCCAGCAGCCAGAGGTACCAGCCCGTGTAGACGTTCAGGGCCCAGAGCTCCAGCGTCTCGAGCCCCACGGCCGTGGCAGCCGGCACGGTCACCGCCCACCCGGCGGCCAGCACCAGACCGAGCCCCGCGAACCACCTCGGCACGTCGGGTGACCGCCACAGCAGGGCCGCCAGCCCCACCGCCCAGATGCCCTGGAGCAGCCACCCGAGGTGCTCCCCGAGCGCTCCACCGGCGTACCCGTTGAGGACGTCGTACGCCGCCGCCGTCGCCTCGCGCTGCGTGGCTGTGGCACCTGGGTCGGTCCAGGCGTCGGCGAGCCCGGGCAGCGTGATGGGCCAGCGGACCCAGCCGAGCATCTGGGCGAAGCCGCCGAGGACGCCGAAGGCGGCCACCGAGGCGGCGACGGTGGAGGTGCGGTCCAGGTGGTCGCGTAGCCCGATGGCCGCGGGCACGAGGACGAGGCTCGACAGCAGGAACAGGTAGAAGCCGAACCGCACCCACCCCTCCGCCTCGACGAAGGCGTCGAGCGCCCGGGTGCCGGGCTCGTCCAGGACGGCCGGCCAGCCGAACTGGGTGCCGAGCACCAGGTACCCGGCGACGCTGAGCACAGCGGAGGCGATGAGGAGGGCGCCGGTTCCCTGGGGCCGGCGCATCAGCGGGCCCCTGCGGCCTCGGTGCGCGCGTCGGCGACGACCCGCGCCACGGTGTCGGACCACTCCTGCGGCTCCCACCCGACGTGGCGGACGGTGGCGGAGTGGTCGAGCACGAACGGCGCGGTGAACTGGTAGGCGGTCCCGGCCAGCTCGCGCAGCATCGGGGAGAACAGCCCCGCCGCGGCCAGCGCTCGTGGACCGAGAACCCGCACCCGAGGCTCCGGCATCCCGGCGGCGGCGGCGATGTCCCCGAGCGCCTCACGCTGGCTCCGTGGTGGGGCACTGGGTACGAGCCAGGCCCGACCGTGGGCGCTCTGGTCGGCGGCCAGCTCGACGAGCAGTCGCGCGGTGTCGTGGGTCGTGGTCCACGTGTGCGGCTGGTCCGCCCCGCCGAGCACCCAGGCCGTCCGGCCGGCGAGGACCGCCGGCGCGTTGCGGGCGAGGTGTGAGTTGGCTCCGGCATCCGCGTAGTCGCTTGCCCTGACCTCCACCACTCTCACCCGTCCCGCCTCGTGGGCCGCGAGGGCCTCACGCCACATCGACGCGCGGACCTCGCCCTTGTGGTCGCAGGGAGCCAGGGGAGTCTGGTCGTCCATCGGCACGGTGACGCGGCCGTAGCCGTAGAGGTTGCCGACCGTCGCGAGCACCGCTCCGGACGACGCGGCGGCGTCGAGCAGTGCCGCGGAGATCGGCGGCCAGTCGGTGTCCCACCGCGTGTAGGTGGGGTTGGCGCAGTTGTAGACCGCGACGGCGTCGGACGCGAGCGCCCGCATCCGGGCGGCGTCCGAGGCGTCGGCCGCGACCCGCTCCACGCGGGGGTGGTCCGGGCCGCTGCCGGACCGGGTGACGACGCGCACGTCGGCGCCCCCGTCCGCGAGCAGGAGGGCGGTGCGCGTCCCGACGGGGCCGGCGCCGATGACGAGGTGGGTACTCATGATGCTCCTTGTGATCAGTGATCTCTTTCATGATCAGTGAACCACGAGGGTCCGGCAATTGCAAGAGCACTGATCACTGAAGGTGGCAGTGCTCACGCATCTGTGCTTGACTGCGCCCATGACCACGACGACCGGACGGGCCCACGGCGTGCGCGCCCGGGCTCGAGCGCAGATGCGCACCGAGATCCTGGATGTCGCGAGGGAGCACCTGGCGGCCGAGGGGGTCGGCGGACTCTCGCTGCGGGCGGTCGCCCGGGACCTCGGAATGGCCTCGTCGGCGGTCTACCGCTACTTCGAGAACCGGGACGTCCTGCTCACCGCGCTCATCATCGACGCGTACGACTCCCTCGGCGCCGCCGTCGAGCAGGCCGAGGCGGCGGTCCCGAGGGACGACCTCCTCGGGAGGTGGCAGGGGATCGCGGGAACGGTGCGGGCGTGGGCGCTCGAGCACCCCTCCCTCTACGCGCTCGTCTACGGCTCGCCGGTCCCGGGGTACGCCGCCCCGCAGGACACGGTCGAACCGGCGACCCGGGTCACCCGGTTGCTCGCTGCGCTGGTGCAGGACGTGCTCACCTCGGGCGGCGAGTCGGTGCAGGTCCAGGAGGCGCCGCTGGTCAGGGTGCCGCCGGACGCCGCGGCGGGCCTGGCACCGCTCGTCGACTTCCTCGGGCCCGGGGCGACGCCGGAGTGGGCCGTGCGCGGCCTCATGGCGTGGACGTGGCTCTTCGGCGCCGTCTCGTTCGAGCTCTTCGGACAGCTCACGGGCGCGGTCGCCCCCGAGCGCCGCCAGCAGGTGTTCGAGTGCGAGGTCGAGGCTGCCGGCGGGTGGTTGGGTCTCACCCACTGAGCACGGACTCGCGGGTCGCGAGCCGGTGACCCGTGCTTCTAGCACAGCCGCGCGTGAGGTGTCTCACGGGGTCCCGGCCGACTTTGTGCAGGGGTTCACAAGAACGTACGCTGACCCCCATACCCGCAGGCGGCGCACCCTGCGCTCCCGTGCCGTCCTTCCGGCACCGCGGGTCCGCGAGAGGAGTCGGTGACCACCCGTGTCCGCCGCAGCGACCACCCGCCGCGACATCCCCGACGCCTCGGTCGCCCGCCTGCCGGGGTACCTGCGGGCCCTCACCGCCCTCGCCCTGGACGGCATCGGGTCGGTGAGCTCCGAGGAGCTCGCGAGCGCCGCCGGCGTCAGCTCGGCCATGCTCCGCAAGGACCTCTCCCACCTCGGCTCCTACGGGGTGCGCGGTGTCGGCTACGACGTCGAGCGGCTGGCCTCCGAGATCACCTCGGCCCTGGGCCTCGCGCAGGACTGGCCGGTGGCCATCGTGGGCATGGGGAACCTCGGCCGCGCGCTCGCGGCCTACCGCGGCTTCGCTGAGCGCGGGTTCCGCATCATCGCGCTGCTCGACGGCGACCCACGGGTGGTCGGCGACCGCATCGCCGGCGAGGTGGTGCGTCCGATGGGCGACCTGCCCGACCTCGTGGCCGACAGCGGCCTCGCGATCGGTGTCATCGCGACCCCGTCGGAGGGTGCCCAGCAGGCCTGCGACGACCTCGTCGACGCCGGGGTGCGCTCCGTGCTCAACTTCGCGCCTGGCGTCCTCTCCGTGCCGCAGGGGGTGGTCGTGCGCACGGTCGACCTGGCGACCGAGCTGCAGATCCTCGCCTTCCACGGCCAGCGGGTCGCCGTGCCGGAGGTGGTCGTGTGAGCCTCGTCGTCCTCGGGCTGTCCCACCACGGGGCCCCGCTCTCGCTGCTCGAGTCGGTCGCCCTGCCCGCCGAGGAGCGTACGGCGCTGGAGGCGGCGCTGTTGCGCTCGGAGCACGTGACCGAGGCCGTCGTCCTCTCGACGTGCAACCGCACCGAGGTGTACGCCGAGTGCCTGACGTTCCACGGTGGCGTCGCCGACATCACCGCCGCCCTGGCGGCCGCGTGCTCGGTGGACCGCGCAGCGCTGCAACCGCACCTCTTCGTGCAGTACGAGGACCGTGGCATCGCGCACATCTTCGGCGTGGCAGCGGGGCTGGACTCGATGGCGGTCGGCGAGGCCCAGATCCTGGGCCAGGTGCGGCGCTCGTTGGCTCGCGCCCAGCGGCACGGTCACGTGGGCCCGGCACTCAACGCCGTGCTCCAGCAGGCCCTGCGGGTCGCCAAGCGCGTGCACACCGACACCGGTATCGACCTCGTGAGCGGCTCCCTGGTGCAGGCCGGCCTCACCAGGGCCGAGGCCGCCCTGGGCGGTCTCGGCGGCCTGTCCGTCCTCGTCATCGGTGCCGGCGGCATGGGGTCGCTTGCCGCGACCACCGTCGCGCGCGCCGGTGCCCGGTGCGTCGTCGTCGCCAACCGCAACCACGACCGGGCGCGCACCGTGGCGGGCCGCGTCGGCGCAACCGCCCGGTCGCTCGCCGCCCTCGACGACGCGCTCGCGGAGGCGGACCTCGTCATCTCCTCCACCGGCGCCCCCGGGTGCGTGGTGACGGCCGACCGGGTCCGTGCAGCCCTGGCGACCCGTGGCGGTCGCCCCCAGGTCTACGTCGACCTCGCCCTGCCGCACGACGTCGACCTCGCCGTCGCGGAGGTTCCCGGGGCGCTGCGGGTCGGGCTGGCCGAGCTCGGCGAGGACCTCGCCGACGCCGGCTCCGCACCGCAGGTCGCGGAGGCCGCCGACCTCGTGACCGCCGAGGTGGCCGCCTACCTCGTGGCCCGCTCCGCGGAGGCCGTCGCCCCGACCGTCGCGGCTCTTCGCGCTCGAGCGGGGCAGCTCGTCGACGAGGAGCTCCGTCGGCTGGAGCGCCGCACGCCCGGGCTCGACGACGCCGCGCGCGCCGAGGTCCACCGGGCCGTGGAGCGGGTGGTCCACAAGCTCATCCACATCCCCACGGTGCGGGTCAAGGAGCTGGCCCGCGACGGGCAGGGAGGGAGCTACGCCCGAGCGCTCAGCGAGCTGTTCGACCTCGACCCGCGGGACGTGTCCCTCGTCAGCACCCCGCCGAGGCTTCCCGAGGAGGAGGCGTGAGCGCCCTGCGGCTGGGCACTCGCCGCTCCCCCCTCGCGATGACGCAGTCGACCTGGGTGGCCGACCGGTTGCGGGCCCGCGGCCACGTCGTCGAGCTCGTCGAGGTGACCACCGAGGGTGACCTCGACCGCACCACCCCGCTGGCCGAGCTCGGCGGCACGGGGGTGTTCGTGTCGGCCCTGCGCTCGGCGCTGGTCGAGGGGCGGGTCGACCTCGCCGTCCACTCGCTCAAGGACCTGCCCACGGCCGCTCACCCGGCCACGAGACTGGCGGCGATCCCGGTCCGCGAGGACGCCCGCGACGCCCTGGTCGCCCGCGACGCGCTCACGCTCGGTGAGCTCCCGGCCGGGGCGACGGTGGGAACCGGGTCTCCGCGACGGCGCGCGCAGCTGGCCGCGCTCGGGCTGGGACTCGTCGTCACGGACCTGCGCGGCAACGTCGACACTCGGCTGCGGGCTGTCGCCGAGGGCCGCCTCGACGCCGTCGTGCTGGCAGCGGCGGGCCTGCGCCGCCTCGGCCGCATCGACGTGGCCACCGAGGTGCTCGACCCCATCCAGATGCTGCCCGCCCCCGGCCAGGGCGCCCTCGCGGTCGAGGTGCGGGCCGACGACGACGCCACGGCATCCGCCGTCGCGGCCCTGGACGACGCCGACACCCGGGCCTGCACCACGGCGGAGCGAGTGCTGCTCGCCGACCTCGAGGCCGGCTGCACGGCCCCGGTCGGCGCGCTCGCCGAGGTGGTCGACGGGGTCGACGGTCCGGAGCTGTCCCTGCGCGCCGTCGTTGCGGCCGCGGACGGGTCCGTCGACCTGCGGCGGTCGCTCGTCGGTGACGTCGCGGACCCGTCGGTGCTCGGGCACCGCCTCGCCCGACTCCTCCTCGCCGACGGCGCCGCCGGCATCGTCGCGTCCCCCGACCGCCCCCTCACCGACCACATCGCCACGGAGCGTGCACTGTGAGCCCCTCGCGCTCGACCACACCGTCCGCCCCCACCCGCATCCCGGCGCGGGTGGTCTTCGTCGGAGCCGGACCGGGTGACCCCGGCCTCCTGACCGTTCGTGCCGGTGAGCTGCTCGCCGCCGCGGACGCCGTGGTGCTGGACCAGCTGGCCCGCGAGGAGGTCGTCGCGCGGTGGTGCCGGCCGACGACGTCCGTCGTGGACGCCGGGCACGGGGAGCACGGCGAGCGGCTCACGCAGGCCTCCCGCGCCAAGCTCGTCGTGCGGGTGGCGAAGGCCCACCCCGGCGGGCTCGTCGTCCGGCTCATGGACGGCGACCCGGCGATCTTCAACGGCCTGGCCGAGGAGGCCGCGGCCTGCGTCAAGGCGGGAATCGCCGTGGAGGTGGTTCCGGGCGTCAGCTCGGTGACGGCCGTGCCGTCGTATGCGGGCATCCCACTGACCTCGAACGCCTCCACCGCCGTCCTCGTCGTCGCCGCGGGCGCACGCCCGGTCGACCTCACCGCGGCCGCCGAACCCGGCGTGACGGTGGTCGTGCTCGGGCAGCCCGACCGGGCGGCTGCCACCCTCGACGCGCTCGTCGCGGCGGGTCGCGACCCGGCCACCCGGGTCGCGGTCACCGAACGTGGAACCAGCACCGAGCAGCGCACCGTGGTGACGACGCTCGGTGAGGCCGCGGAGGTCATGGCACAGGGCCGCTTCCCGGTGCTGGCCGTGGTGGGCCCGACCGTGGGGCTGCGCGAGTCGCTGTCGTGGTTCGAGACCAAGCCGTTGTTCGGCTGGGACGTGCTCGTGCCGCGAACCAAGGAGCAGGCGGGCACGATGACCGCCCGGCTCGAGCACCACGGTGCCCGCTCAGACGTCGTGCCGACGATCTCGGTCGAGCCGCCCAGGACCCCCCAGCAGCTCGAGCGCGCCGTCAAGGGCATGGTCACCGGTCGCTACGAATGGGTGGGGTTCACCTCGGTCAACGCCGTGCGGGCGATCCGGGAGAAGTTCGACGAGTTCGGCCTCGACGCCCGCTCCTTCGCCGGGCTCAAGGTCGCTGCTGTGGGCGGGGTGACGGCCCGCGCGCTGCGCGACTGGGGCATCACACCGGACCTCGTGCCCACCGGCGAACAGTCGGCGCGCGGTCTGCTCGAGGCGTGGCCCGAGTTCGACGCGGACCTCGACCCGATCGACCGGGTCTTCCTGCCACGCGCCGACATCGCCACCGACACCCTCGTCGCCGGCCTCCAGGACATGGGCTGGGTGGTCGACGACGTCACCGCCTACCGCACGGTGCGGGCGGCCCCACCGCCCGCGCCGGTGCGCGACGCGATCAAGAACGGCTCGTTCGACGCGGTCCTCTTCACCTCGAGCTCGACGGTCCGCAACCTCATCGGCATCGCCGGCAAGCCGCACCCCAACACCGTCGTGGGCTGCATCGGGCCCGCGACCGCCAAGACGGCGGAGGAGCACGGCCTGCGGGTCGACGTCCTCGCGCCGGAGCCGACGGCGGAGGCCCTCGTCGACGCGCTCGCCGACCATGGCCGCTCACTCGCCCTCGCCGCCCAGGAGGCGGGGGAGGCGGTTCTCCGCCCCAGCCAGCGACGCCCCGGCGGCCGCCGTCGGGCCACCTGAGCGTGGCCGGCTTCCCGACGTCGCGCCCACGCCGTCTGCGGCAGAGCCCGGCGGTGCGCCGGCTCGTCGCGCAGACGCGTCTGCACCCGGCCCAGCTCGTGCTGCCGGTGTTCGTCCGCGAGGGCCTCGACGCCCCCGTGCCGATCGAGGCGATGCCGGGCGTCGTCCAGCACACGCTGGAGTCGCTGGTGGTCGAAGCCGGGCGCTGCGTGGACGCCGGGCTCGGCGGGATCATGGTTTTCGGCGTCCCCACGCACAAGGACGCCACCGGGTCTGGCGCCGACGACCCGGACGGCATCCTCAACGTGGCCCTGCGTCGCCTCGCCGACACGGTCGGCGAGGAGCTCGTCGTGATGGCCGACCTCTGCCTCGACGAGTTCACCGACCACGGGCACTGCGGGGTGCTGGCCGCCGACGGGTCGGTCGACAACGACGCCACCCTCGAGCGCTACGCGTCGATGGCGCTGGCCCAGGCGGACGCCGGAGCCGAGGTGCTCGGCCTCTCCGGCATGATGGACGGTCAGGTGGGCCACGTGCGCACGGCCCTCGACGCGGCCGGCCACACCGAGACGGTGCTGCTCGCGTACGCGGCCAAGTACACCTCCGGACTGTACGGTCCCTTCCGCGAGGCGGTGCAGTCGTCCCTGGTCGGCGACCGGGCGACGTACCAGCAGGACCCCGCGAACGGAACCGAGGCGCTGCGCGAGCTCGAGCTCGACGTCGCCGAGGGCGCGGACATCGTCATGGTGAAGCCGGCCGGCCCGCACCTCGACGTCGTCGCCGCTGCGGCGGCCAGCTCGCCCGTTCCCGTCGCGGCCTACCAGGTCTCCGGGGAGTACTCGCAGGTCGAGGCGGCGGCGCAGCGGGGGTGGATCGACCGGGACCGGGTGATGATGGAGAGCCTTCTCGGCATCCGGCGGGCCGGCGCCCAGATCATCCTCACCTACTACGCGCTCGAGGCCGCCGCCCGCCTCTGAGAGGGGGCGACGGCCTCGGGAGCTGCGGGAGCCGGCGCTCAGGCCTGCTTGGCGAGCTGCACGTCGATGACGAGCTTGATCTTCTCGGAGACCAGCACGCCGCCCTTCTCGAGGTTGGCGTTCCAGGTCAGGCCCCAGTCGGTGCGGTTGATCTCGCCCTGGGCCTCGAAGGCCGCCTTCTCGTTGCCCCACGGGTCGGTGGCGACGCCGTTGAACTCGACGTCCAGCGTGACCGGCTTGGTGACGTCCTTGATGGTGAGGTCGCCGGTGAGCGTGCGGCCGTCGAAGGAGGTGCTGCGGAAGGTCATCTCCGGGTAGGTCTCCACGTCGAAGAAGTCCGCGCTGCGCAGGTGGGCGTCGCGGTCCGTGGTGCCGCTGGAGACGGATGCCGTCGTGATCGTGACGTCGGCCACGGACTGGGACAGGTCCTCGGCGACCACGACGGTGCCGGCCACCTCCGCGAACGACCCGCGGACCTTGGTGACCATGAGGTGTCGGGCGACGAAGCCGACCTCGGAGTGGGTGGGGTCGATCGTCCACGTGCCGGCGGAGAGGCCGGTGAGGGCAACGGTGGTGTTGACGGTCATGTCGTGCTCCTTGGTAGTCGGGGTCCTAGCTGCGCTAGTTGACTGTTCAACTAGTGCGGATACCCAGCGATTCCCGGCCGGGCCGGATGTGTGCTGGATCACACTCGGCACCCGCGGGGGGTATATCCCGTACGCCCGGCGCCCCACCGCCCTGACGTGCCACGATGGGTGTCATGGCCGGTCAGGAGGTGCGGTGGCTCACCGAGGAGGAGCAGGTCTCCTGGCGCGCGTACCTCCGCGGCAACCGGGAGCTCGTCGTCGCCCTCGACCGCGACCTGCAGGCGGCCGGCATCAGCCTGTCGGAGTACGAGCTGCTCTCCATGCTGTCGGAGGCGCCGAACGACCAGCTCCGGATGTCGGCGCTGGCCGACCTCATCGTGCAGTCCCGCAGCCGGGTGACCCACACGGCAGCGCGGCTCGAACGCCGGGGGTGGGTGGTCCGCACCCCCGCGCCGGACGACGGCCGGGGGGTGCTGCTCCGGCTCACCGACCAGGGGCGGGCGGCCATCGAGGAGCTCGCCGTGGTCCACGTCGGCAGCGTCCGCCGCCACCTCGTCGACGTCCTCACGTCCGAGCAGTTCGCCGCCCTGGGCGCGGCGATGCAGGCCGTCCGCGACGCCTACGCCGCTGACCCGGGGATGCCGGACCCCGCCTGCTGACCCGGCTGACGGACAATGGGGTGGTGACCACCGACCTGACTGCCGCCGGCCCGGCCGGCCCCGCCGGCCCCGCACTCGGCGACGCCCCGGCATCCGCCGCGCTGCTCGCCCGAGCGAGGGCGGTGACGCCCGGCGGGGTCAACTCACCGGTGCGAGCCTTCCGCGCCGTGGGGGGGACCCCCCGCTTCATGCGGAGCGGTCGCGGGCCGTGGCTCACCGACGCCGACGGCCGCGAGTACGTCGACCTCGTGTGCAGCTGGGGCCCGATGATCCTCGGGCACGCCCACCCTTCGGTCCTCGAGGCGGTGCGCCGCACGATCGAGAACGGCTTCTCCTTCGGCACGCCCTCCGAGAACGAGGTGGCCCTGGCCGAGGAGATCGTGAGCCGCGTCGCCCCCGTGGAGCAGCTGCGCCTGGTGTCCAGCGGCACGGAGGCGACCATGAGTGCGATCCGCCTGGCCCGCGGCTTCACCGGTCGCTCGCTCGTCGTGAAGTTCGCCGGCCACTACCACGGCCACGTCGACTCGCTCCTCGTCAGCGCCGGCTCGGGCGTCGCCACCCTGGCCCTGCCCGACTCCGCCGGTGTGCCGGCCGAGATGGCCGCCGAGACGCTGGTCGTGCCGTACAACGACGTCGCAGCCCTCGAGGCCGTCTTCGCCGCCCGCGGGGAGCAGATCGCGTGCGTCATCACCGAGGCCGCGGCCGGCAACATGGGCGTCGTCCCCCCCGACCCCGGCTTCACCGCAGCCCTGCGCCGGGTGACCTCCGAGCACGGCGCGCTGCTCGTGTCCGACGAGGTGATGACCGGCTTCCGGTGCAGCTCCGCAGGCTGGTGGGGACTCGAGGGGCTCGACGTCGCACCCGACCTCATGACCTTCGGCAAGGTGATGGGGGGTGGCTTCCCCGCCGCGGCGTTCGGTGGCCGCGCCGACGTCATGGCCCTGCTGGCGCCCGACGGCCCCGTCTACCAGGCCGGGACCCTCTCCGGGAACCCCGTCGCGACCGCGGCCGGCCTGGCCACGCTCCTCGCCTGCGACGCCGCCCTCTACGCCCGGCTCGGTGAGGTCTCCCACGCCATCGCCGACGCGGCCTCGGCCGCACTCACGGATGCCGGTGTGCCGCACCGCGTCCAGTGGGCGGGGTCGATGTTCTCGGTGTTCTTTCGGGAGGGTCCGGTCCGCACCTACGACGACGCGCGTGCCCAGGACACCGCCGCCTTCGCGCGCTTCTTCCACGCCATGCTCGGCGCCGGCGTCTACCTGCCGCCCAGCGCCTTCGAGTCCTGGTTCGTCTCCGGGGCGCACGACGACACCGCCCTCGACCGGGTCGTCTCGGCGCTCCCCACTGCTGCGTCGGCGGCCGCCACCCCGGCCTGAACGGCGAGCCGGCTCGGGAGGTGTCCCTGCACGTCCGGCGCCCGATCGCCGGGAGGGTGATCGGACTCCCAGCCTGGTTTGCGACAATCTGCCGCATGACCTCCACCCCCGAGCTCGGCGGTCCCGCTCCCGGTGATCCCCAGCGCACCGTGGTGCACCTGCTGCGCCACGGGGAGGTCCACAACCCCCACCGCCTGCTCTACGGCCGGATGCCGGGGTACCACCTCTCCGCCCTCGGCCGTCGCATGGCGGACCTCGCCGCCGACCACCTCGGCGACCACGACGTGGTGCACGTCGTCTCCAGCCCTCTCGAGCGCGCCCGGGAGACGGCGGCACCCGTCGCGCAGTCGCACGACGTCGAGGTGGTCCTCGAGGAGCGGGTCGTCGAGGCGGGCAACGACTTCGAGGGGCTCCCGGTGGCTGGCGGGTCCGGCATCCTGCGGCATCCTCGGCTCTACCCCAAGCTGCTCAACCCTTTCCGACCGTCGTGGGGTGAGCCCTACGTCGAGATCGTCGAGCGGATGCGCCTGGCGATCGTCGACGCCCGCTCCGCCGCCCGCGGGCACGAGGCGGTCATCGTGAGCCACCAGGCGCCGATCTGGATGATCCGCCTCGCGACCGAGGGCCGCCCCCTCGCGCACAACCCCGCGCGGCGGGAGTGCGCGCTGGCGTCGCTGACGTCCTTCACCTTCCTCGACGACGAGCTCCTCTCGCTGTCGTACAGCGAGCCGGCCGCCTCGCTGCTCGACCAGGCCCAGCCCCAGGCGGGCGCATGAGCCGTCGCGCCCCGGCGCGGTATGCCGTGCGCCTCGCCGCCGTCGCGGTCCTCCTCGGCGGCACGGGGTGCTCCGAGGACCCGAACTCCATCGCGGCCCAGGCCAGGGCGGGGGACCAGAAGGGGTACGTCTCCGGCGACGGTGCCGTGGAGACGATCCCCGAGGCCGACCGGGCCGAGCCGGTCGAGCTGCGCGGCGAGCTGCTCGACGGCACGTCCTGGGACAGCGCGTCGGCTCGGGGTGAGGTGGTCGTCGTGAACGTGTGGGGCTCGTGGTGCGCGCCCTGCGTCGCGGAGGCCCCCGACCTCCAGGAGGTGTGGCAAGGGCTCGAGGCCGAGAGCGCGCCGGTCCACTTCATCGGCATCAACTTCCGTGAGGACCCAGCACGCGGGGCGGCCTTCGAGAGGAAGGCGGGCCTGACCTACCCGAGCCTCAGCGACGAGGCCTCGGGCGGTGTGCTCATCCTCGCCCTCCAGGGGAAGGCGCCCACCGTCCCCACCACCCTCGTGCTCGACGCCGAGGGGCGGATCGCCGCTCGGGTGAACGGGCCCGTGTCGGCGAGCACCCTGCGCGGCCTCGTCGACGACGTCGTCGCCGCGTCGTGACCACGACCGCCGTTCCCGCCACCGTGCTCGCCGCCGCAGACACGGTGACCAGCGGAGCCCTTCCCCTCGCCGTGGCGGTGGCAGCGCTGGCGGGGTTGGTCTCGTTCGCGAGCCCGTGCGTGCTGCCTCTCGTCCCGGGCTTCCTCGGCTATGTCAGCGGCCTGACCGGCGAGCCCCTTGCCGACCGAGGCCGCGGGCGGCTGGTGCTCGGGGCGCTGCTCTTCGTGGCCGGGTTCACCGCCGTGTTCGTGCTCGGCTCCATCTTCCTGACGACGGCCGGCCGGGTGCTCGTCGAGCAGCGCGCGCTCCTGATGCGCGTCGGCGGTCTGGTCGTCATCGTGATGGGGCTGGTCTTCCTCGGGGTGGGTGCCTCCCGTGAGGCCAGGCCGTCGTGGCGGCCGCGGGCGGGCCTGGCCGGGGCGCCGCTGCTCGGCGCCGTGTTCGCGCTCGGCTGGGCGCCCTGCACCGGGCCGACCCTGGCGGCGGTCCTCGTGCTCGGGACCGCGACGTCGGACCCCCAGGTGGGCCGCAGCGTGCTGCTCGCGACGGCGTACGGCATCGCACTCGGCCTGCCCTTCCTCCTCATCGCCGCCGGGCTGGACCGAGCAGGCCGGGCGTCCGGGTGGCTGCGACGGCACCAGCGCACGATCCAGGTGGTGGGCGGGGTCATGCTCGTCGTCGTCGGGCTGCTCCTCGTGACGGGTGTGTGGGAGGACCTCAACCGCTGGGTGCAGGCCGAGCTCGTGAGCGGCTTCCAGGTGGCGTTGTGACCACCCGTACCGAGGAGCGCGTCCGCGTCACCCAGCCCCGCCTCGGCGCATCGGGCTGGCTGCGGTGGACCTGGCGCCAGCTGACCAGCATGCGGACCGCCCTCTTCCTCCTCCTGCTGCTCGCCATCGGCGCGATCCCCGGGTCGACGTTCCCGCAGCGTTCCATCGACCCGGCCCGCACGGCCCAGTGGATCGCCGACCACCCCACCGCAGGGCCGGTGCTCGACCGCCTGGGCTTCTTCGAGGTCTACGCCTCGCCGTGGTTCGCCGCCATCTACCTGCTCCTGTTCGTCTCGCTCATCGGGTGCGTGCTGCCGCGCACGAGGATCCTCCTTCACCAGGTGCGGGCGGAGCCCCCGAAGGCCCCACGCCGCCTGGACCGGCTGGCCGCACACCGCACGACCGAGGTCGACGGCGACCCGGCCGAGGTGCGCGAACGGCTGCGCGGTGCCCTGCGTGGCCGCCGCTACCGGGTGCACGCCCACGATGACCACAGCCTGTCGGCGGAGAAGGGCTACCTGCGCGAGACCGGCAACCTCGTCTTCCACGTCGCCCTCATCGGCGTGCTCGTCGGGGTCGCCTGGGGACACCTGCTCGGCTGGAAGGGCGACGTCATCGTGCCCGTGGGCAAGACCTTCGCCAACACCCTGTCGCGTTACGACACGTTCAACCCCGGCCCGTGGGTCGACGTGAACGCACTCAGCCCGTTCACCCTGCGGCTGGACCGCCTCGACGTCGAGTTCGAGACCGAGACCAGGGGGCAGGGTCAGTTCGGTGCGCCGCGCGACTTCGAGGCGACGACGACGTTCACGGATGCCGATGGCCGCACCGAGGAGCGGGCGATCCGCGTGAACGGCCCGCTCGAGACCGGGAACGGCACGGTCTTCCTCCTCGGCAACGGCTACGCGCCGACGGTGACGGTCCGCGACGCGGAGGGCACGGTTCTGTACTCCGACGCCACGCCGTTCCTCCCGCAGGACGACACCTACACCTCGGTGGGCGCGGTGAAGGTGCCGGGCGCCTCGCCGCAGCAGCTCGGCTTCGCCGGCTTCTTCCTCCCGACCGGGGCCATCGACGACGAGCGCGGGCCGCACTCGGTCTTCCCCGACACCCTCGACCCGCAGCTCGCGCTCACCGCCTTCGAAGGTGACCTGTTCCCCTCGGGCCGCCCCCAGTCCGTCTACTCCCTCGACACCGAGGCGATGACCGCGATCCCGGGCAGCGACGCGTCCGACCAGCTGCGAATCCTCCTGCGGCCTGGCGAGACGTTCGAGCTCCCCGGCGGGCGGGGCTCGATCACCTTCGACGGCGTGGAGCGGTTCGCCGGGCTGTCGATCCGTACCGACCCCGGCAAGAGCCTGACCCTCGTGGCCGCGCTGTTGTCGCTGGCGGGGCTCGTGGCCTCGCTCGTCGTCCGGCGTCGAAGGGTGTTCGTGCGGGTTGGGCCGGCCGGGCGACCGGGTCGTACTGTGGTGTCCGTCGGCGGCCTCGCCAAGGACGACGACGACGGGATGCCCGACGAGATCACGGCCGTCCTGACCGCAGCCGAAGGAACCCGATGACCGACACGACCCTCGCCCAGCTCTCGAACGTGGCGATCTACTCCGCGATGGCGGTCCTCACCCTCGCGATGCTCGCGTACGCCGTCTACCTCGCACGGCTCGTGCCCAGCCGTGAGGTGGCGTCGGTCCCGGTCGCCGCCGAGGAGCGCGAGCTGGTCGGCCCGGCCGGCGGGCCGGCCGAGGGCGGCCACGTCGTCCGTGGTGGCGGCGGCCCGGTGGTCGGGGAGGCCGAGCCCGTCTCCGCCCGCAAGGCGGCTGGGGTGGCGTGGGCGCTCACCGTCCTCGGCACCGTCCTCGTCGTGGTCGGGGTGGTGCTGCGGGCCGCGGAGGTGCAGCGGTGGCCGCTCGGGAACATGTACGAGTTCGCCATCGTGGGCTCGATGTTCGTCCTGGTGTCGTACTGCCTGTGGTCCACGCGGCGTGACCTGAGGTGGCTCGGGCTGTTCGTCGTCACCCCGGTGCTGCTCACCCTCGGCCTGGCCATCACCGTCTGGTACACCGATGCCTCCGAGCTCATGCCGTCGCTCCGCTCGGTGTGGCTCGCCATCCACGTGACCGTCGCAACCCTGTCGGTGGCGGTCTTCACGATCGGCTTCTCGCTCGGCATCCTCTATCTGGTGCAGGACCGGCTGGAGTCAGCGCCGCGGCGGCCCAGGTCGTTCATGGACCGGCTCCCCGACGCCCGCGCGCTCGAGCGGCTCACCTATGCGGCGCACATCGTCGCCTTCCCGCTGTGGACCTTCACGGTCATCGCCGGCGCCATCTGGGCGCGGCAGGCGTGGGGCTCCTACTGGAACTGGGACCCCAAGGAGGTCTGGAGCTTCGTGATCTGGGTCGTGTACGCGGCCTACCTGCACGCCCGGGCCACGACCGGCTGGAAGCGCCAGAACGCCGTGTGGATCGCCCTCGTCGGCTTCGGGTGCATTCTCGTCAACTTCGCCGTCGTCAACGTCTTCTTCGTCGGCCAGCACTCCTACTCGGGACTCTGATCGCCGTGCTCCGCTACACCCTGCTCCGCCTGCTCGTCTTCCTCGGCTGCCTGGCACTGCTGTGGCTCCTCGGTCTGCGGGACGAGGAGGACGTGCTCCTCCTCGTCGTGGGCGCGGCGCTGCTGTCCGCGGTGATCTCCTACGTCGCCCTGCGCCGGTTCCGGGAGGACTACTCCGCGCAGCTGGCGGCCCGGATCGACCAGCGCTCTGCCGCCAGGCGCGCCCGTCCGGGCGCCGCCCCGAGCGACGAGGACGCCGAGGACGCCGAGACCTCCCGCGACGACGGCACCTTCCGCTGACCGGACCGGCCGTGGGTCGGACGGGGTGCAGGGGGACGAGATGACCGCAGCCTCCGTGGTCCTCGTGCCGGGGCTCGGCCTGGATGCCCGGGAGTGGCGCGGGGTCCGGTCCCTTCTCCAGGGACCGAGCGCGACGGTGGTCACCCTCCCCACGATGGGACTCCCGGCCGCCGCGGCGGGCGGGGCGGGCCTGACGGTCGAGGACCAGGCGACCCGCCTGCTGGGCCTGCTCCCCGACGACCCGGACCTCCTGCTCGTGGGTCACTCGGCGGGATGCTCGGTCGTCGTGGAGGCCGCGAGGCGCTCGCACCGGGTCGGCGGCCTCGTCCTCGTCGGGCCGACGACCGACCCGGCCGCGGCCACGTGGCCGCGCATGGCCGTCCAGTGGCTGCGCACGGCATCCCATGAACGCCTGTGGGAGGCCCGCGTGCTGGGACCGCAGTACCGCGCGACCGGGGTGCGTTCGATGCTCCGCGGGATGGACGCGATGCGGCACTACCGAACCGATATCGGTCTCGCGGCGGCGTGCCCGCCCACGCGGATCGTCCGTGGCGCCCACGACCGCATCGCGCCCGAGGCCTGGTGCGATGACCTCGCCCGCTCGTGCGGGGCGTCGGTTCTCACCGTTCCCGGCGCTGGACACATGGTCCCGCTGACCCACCCGCAGGCTGTCGTCGACGCGATCGGGCAGCTCGGTCCCGGCACCGCTGAGGACCTCAGGTGAGGGCCACACCCACCACCACGCCGACGGCGGCCAGGACGGCATAGGCCACCTCGTAGAGCCCGGTGGTGACGAGCACCGGGACGAGCTCTCGACCCTCGGCACCACCCAGCACGGTCCGCACCGCCCGCACGCCGAGCGGAGCGGCGAGGAGGGCGAGCAGGACCCAAGGCTCCTGCAGCGCCATGCCGCAGAGCGTCAGGAGCGAGACCGCGAGGAGCGCGACGTAGAGCTGCCGGGTGCGTCGGTCGCCGAGGCGCACCGCCAGGGTCCGCTTGCCGTGTTCGGCGTCGGTGGGGATGTCGCGCAGGTTGTTCGCCACGAGGATGGCCGACGCCAGCGCCCCCACTCCCACGGCACCGAGCAGCCCGAACCAGGACAGCCGGCCGGCCTGCGTGTACAGGGTGCCGAGCGTGGCCAGCAGCCCGAAGAAGACGAACACGTAGACCTCACCGAGCCCACGGTAACCGTACGGGTTCTCGCCGCCGGTGTAGCGCCAGGCGGCCAGCACGGCGAGCGCCCCCAGCGGCAGCAGGACCCACGCCTCCGAGAGCGCGACGAGGACCAGCCCGACGACCGCCGCCACGGCGAAGGCGGAGAAGGCGGCGACCTTCACGCGGGACGGCGAGGCGAGCCGTTGTCCCACGAGGCGTACCGGTCCGACCCGGTCCTCGTCGGTGCCGCGGATGCCGTCGGAGTAGTCGTTCGCGTAGTTGACGCCCACCTGGAGGGCGAGGGCGACGAGGAGCGCGAGGACCGCCAGCACCGGGTCCGCCGCCCCGAGCAGGTGCGCCGCAGCCGTGCCCATGACCACCGGCGCGACGGCCGCGGGCAGGGTGCGCGGGCGCGCACCGGCGACCCACTCCGAGAGGCGTGCCATCCGGTGGGTCAGATGCCCTTGAGGAACTCGGGGTCGTCGTCCGGTCCCCGGGGCCGCGGTGGGCCCTGGACCGCTCGCCGGCCCCTGCGTGGCCGCCCGGCGACGAGCCACGCCGCAGGCCCCACGACGGCCAGGAGCAGGACGATCACGAGCCACGCGAGCTTCGGCAGGGTGCGGACCGCGCGCTCCGGGGTCTGGATCACGTCCACGGTGCAGTACACCGTCAGCCCGAGGCTGAGCAGGACGGGAAGGTATCGGAGCACGGAGCCATCATCCCACGGTCAGGATCGCGGCCACCGCACGCCGGTCCGGCTTGCCGGGCCCCGCGAGGGGCACCGCCTGGACCGTCACCGCCCGCACCGGCAGGGCGTGGTCCGGCAGGATGCCGCGCAGGTGAGCGCGCAGGTCGGCGGCACTGACGCCGCGGCTCACGGCATCCGGCGCGAGGACGACGAGCGCGCTGACGGCTTCGCCCCACTCCGGGTGCGGCGTCCCGACGACCACCACCTCCCGGACACCGGGCACGTGGTCCATGATCGCCTCCTCGACCAGCCGCGGGGCCACCTTGAGCCCGCCGGTGTTGACCATGTCGTCGACCCGGCCGTCGACCCGCAGGCGCGCGTGCTCGTCGGTGCGGCCGACGTCGTCGGTGCGGAACCACCGGAGACCGTCCTCGTCGGTGCCGAACGCGGCCGTCGTCAGGTCGGGTCGGCCGAGGTAGCCGTGGGCGATCGTGGCACCGCCGAGGTGGATCCGCCCCTCGTCGTCGAAGGCCACCTCCGTGCACGACAGGGGCTGCCCGTCGTGGACGCAGCCGCCCGCGGACTCGCTCATGCCGTAGCTCGTGACGACCCGCACTCCGGCCTCCTCGGCACGGCGACGGACGCGCGGGGGCGTGGCCGCCCCGCCGACGAGGACGGCGTCGTAGCACCGCAGCGCCTCGTCGGCGACGGGGTCGTCGAGGAGCCGGAGCAGCTGGGTGGGCACGAGGCTCGTGTAGCGGCGCCCCCGGGGGTCGAGCCGTGAGGTCGCCTCGGTGAAGGCGCGAGGGGCGAAGCCTGCTCGACGGTCCATGACCACCGGCTCGGTGCCGGCCTCGAGGGAGCGCAGCAGCACCTGGAGACCCGCGACGTGGTGCGCAGGAAGCGTGAGCACCCACTGCCCGGGACCACCGAGGCGGTCGTGCGTGGCCCGGACACTCGCCCGCAGCGCGTTCGCCGTGAGCAGCGCTCGCTTGGGGGTTCCGGTCGACCCGGAGGTGCCGACCACCACCGCCAGGCCGTCCGGGAGCTCAGCGTCGGTGTGGTCGGGGAGCCGCGGTGGCGGGGCGGCTGCCGCGACCGGCAGCACCGGCCGACCGCCCCCCATGGCCTCCGCCAGCCGAGGGAGGAGCCCCAGGACCGATGGTCCGGCCGGCACGGGGAGCGGCTCGACCTGCATGGCCCAACTCTAGGCTCGCGCGCCGCCTCCGCTGCTGCGACCATGGTCATACGGCGGGAGGTGCGATGGACACGGCGTATGCGGCCTACCTCGAACAGCTGCGGAGCCATCGGGCCGAGCTGGGGGAGTCGATGGCGGCCCTCGATGCCGCGCTGGCACTGCCGGTCGGGCTGGGCACGGGGTGGCGGCGCCGCGTCCGGGCGGCGCTCACCGAGCTGGCCCACGACCTGCGGGACCACGTGGCCCTGACCGAGGCCGAGGGCGCGCTCTACGCCGACATCCGGACGACGGCACCG
The DNA here is from genome assembly GCA_963763015.1 of uncultured Actinomycetota bacterium. GTDB lineage: Bacteria > Actinomycetota > Actinomycetes > Actinomycetales > Dermatophilaceae > Fodinibacter. The sequence continues at coordinate 504,790 of CAVXML010000011.1, forward strand.
CGCCTCACCCACGGGGTGGAGCTGCAGCTGAAGGACCACGCCGAGCTGCTGGCCGAGGTCGAGCGGCTCCTCGACGAGCGCGACGAGGGCATGCGCGAGCCGGCGGAGGTGGCCGCCCACCGCGAGGCGGCCACCCGCCTGCTCGGTCGGCTGGTGCGGCACCGGCAGCGCGGCTCGGACCTCATCTACGAGGCGTACGCCGTGGACATCGGCGGGTCGGGCTGAGAGCACCTCCCGCTGACGGGGGAGGCAGGTCGAGGGAGCAGGACGTGCCCGGGATCCGGCATCCGGCTCGGCATGTCCTGCCCGGTCGACGTGTCAGCAGGGTTTCAGGCGGGACCTCAGCCGCTCAGAAGTACCAGGGGAAGGGCGACCAGTCGGGCTGGCGCTTCTCGAGGAACTGGTCGCGGCCCTCGACGGCCTCGTCGGTCATGTAGGCCAGCCGGGTCGCCTCGCCGGCGAAGACCTGCTGTCCCATGAGGCCGTCGTCGACGAGGTTGAACGCGAACTTGAGCATCCGCTGGGCCTGGGGGCTCTTGCCCAGCACCTCTCGGGCGACGTTCAGCGCCTCGGCCTCCAGGTCGGCGTGGTCGGCGACGAGGTTGACGGCGCCCATCGCGTGCATCTCGTCGGCCGAGTAGGTCCGACCCAGGAAGAAGATCTCGCGTGCTCGCTTCTGCCCCACCATCCGGGCCAGGTACGCGGACCCGTAGCCGCCGTCGAAGCTGCCGACGTCGGCATCCGTCTGCTTGAACCGCGCGTGCTGCCGGGACGCGATGGTGAGGTCGCAGACGACGTGCAGTGAGTGGCCGCCCCCGGCCGCCCAGCCGCCGACGACGGCCACCACGACCTTCGGCATGGTGCGGATGAGGCGCTGCACCTCGAGGATGTGCAGGCGACCGCCCTCGGCCCTGACCCGGCGCTCGTCGACGGTGTCGGAGGTCTCGCCCTCGGCGTACTGGTAGCCCGACCGGCCGCGGATGCGCTGGTCCCCGCCGGTGCAGAAGGCCCACTTCCCCGCGCTCCCCGTCCCGTCGGCACCGGGGCCGTTGCCGGTGAGGAGGACGACCCCGACGTCGGCGGTGCGCCGGGCGTGGTCGAGCACGCGCGCAAGCTCGTCGACCGTGTGGGGACGGAACGCGTTGAGCACCTGCGGGCGGTCGAAGGCCACCCGCACGCAGCCGAGCCCGACGGCCCGGTGGTAGGTCACGTCGGTGAGGTCCTCGAAGCCGGGCACCTCCGCCCACGCCGTGGGGTCGAACGTCTCGCTGACACCGGGGATCGCGCTCACGGCCGCAAGGCTAGCCGGGCGTCCGCGTGCCACAGCCTACGGTGGGTCGTATGCCGTCGCCCGGTCTCGGTGACCTCCTCGCAGCGCTGCACGTCGTGGCCATCCCGATGCGGATGCCGTTCCGCGGGGTCACGACGCGCGAGGTGGCGCTCATCGAGGGGCCTTCCGGGTGGGGGGAGTTCGGCCCGTTCCTCGAGTACCCGCCCGCGGAGGCGTCGCGCTGGCTGGCCTCGGCCGTCGAGGCGGCGTGGGGGTCCTGGCCGCCGGCCGTGCGGCACCAGGTCCCCGTCAACGCGACGGTGCCCGCGGTGGAGCCGGACCGGGTGGCCGAGGTCCTGGAGCGGTTCCCTGGGTGCACGACGGCCAAGGTGAAGGTCGCCGAGCAGGGACAGGACCTCGCGCAGGACGTGGCCCGGGTCGCCGAGGTGCGGGCGGTGCTGGGACCACGGGGCCGGATCCGCGTGGACGCCAACGGGGCCTGGTCGGTGCAGGACGCACAGGGTGCCCTCGCCCGGTTGGCGCCCTTCGACCTTGAGTACGCCGAGCAACCGTGCCGCACCGTCGCGCAGCTCCGTGACCTCCGAGTCGCACTGGCGCGCACCGGAGTCCACGTGCCGGTCGCCGCGGACGAGTCCATCCGCAAGGCGGAGGACCCCCTGCGGGTCCGTGACCTCGAGGCGGCCGACATCGTCGTCGTCAAGGCGGCGCCGCTCGGCGGAGTCCGACAGGCCCTCGAGGTCGTCGAGGCGTGCGGCCTCCCCGCGGTCGTCTCGTCGGCGCTCGACACCAGCGTGGGCATCGCCAGCGGCGTGGCGCTCGCCGCGGCTCTGCCCGAGCTCGACCACGCCTGTGGGCTGGGGACCGTCGCGCTGCTCGGCGGAGACGTCACCGCCCGTCCGCTCGTGCCCGAGGGAGGGGTGCTGACCGTCGCCCGCGTCGCCGCCGACGCCGACCTCCTCGACCGCTGGGCCGCCGCCGACGACCGCGCCGCGTGGTGGCGCGCCCGGGTCGAGGCCTGCTGGAGCCGGCTGGAGGAGGTGGCGACGTGAGCGGCATCCGCTGGACCTGGCTCTTCCTCGACTCGCCCCGCGCGCAGGCCGAGCGCTCGTGGGGCTTCTGGGCGCAGGTGACCGGGTCGTCGCTGTCGCCGGTCCGTGGAGAGCGGGGCGAGTTCGCCACCCTGGTGCCCGCCCGCGGTGACAGCTGGCTCAAGCTCCAGGCGGTGGACGAGGGGCCGGGCGGCAGCCACCTCGACCTCGACACCGACGACGTCGCCGCGGCCGCCGCACGGGCGGAGCGACTGGGCGCGACCCGCACGGGGTCCATCGGCGACTCCGTCGTGGTGCTCCGGTCACCTGGCGGCTTCGCGTTCTGCCTCACGAGGTGGCGCGGCGTCAGGAAGCAGGTGCGGGATGGGGTCCCGGACCTCGTCGACCAGGTCTGCCTGGACATCCCCGAGGACCGCCACGAGGCCGAGGTGGCCTTCTGGACCCGGCTCACCGGGTGGCCGTGGGTGGACCTGGAGGAGCCGGAGCTGTCCGCCCTCCGCCGGCCGGACGGCATCCCGCTGCGGATCCTGCTCCAGCGCCTGGATGAGCGGACCGGGCCGGTGCGGTCGCACGTCGACCTCGCGTGCGTCGACCGACGGGCGACCCGTGCCCGGCACCTCGCCGCGGGCGCCCGTGTGGTGAAGGAGCGGGAGCAGTGGACCGTCATGGAGGACCCGGTGGGCCGGGTGTACTGCCTGACCGACCGCAGCCCCACCGCATCCGCGTAGGGCCCGAGCAGCGAAGAGGGGGCATGAGCACCCTCCCGCTGGACATCACCACCCGCTCCGTGGACGTGCCGCCCGACCGGGCCCGCCGCCTGCGGCTGGTCAACGTCGTGATGGGGCTGCTGCACCTGGTCTCCGGCGCGGCCATGGTTGCGCTGAGCACCGACTTCACCCTGCCCGTCTCCGTCTTCGCCCTCGGCGGGCCGCCGGGAACACCGCTCGAGGACGGCACGCTGTCGGGCCTCGTCGACGTGCCGCTGGCGTGGGCGACCGCGAGCTTCCTCCTCCTCAGCGCGTTCTTCCACCTCCTCATCGCCTCCCCGTGGGGGTTCGGCCGCTACGTCGGCGAGCTCGAGCGCGGCCGGAACCGGTTCCGCTGGGTGGAGTACTCGCTGTCGTCGACGCTGATGATCGTGCTCATCGCCCTCGTCACCGGCATCACCGACCTCGCGGCCCTCGTCGGGCTGGCGTTCGCCAACGTGTCCATGATCCTGTTCGGCTGGCTCATGGAGGTCGCGAACAACGGGCTCGTGCACGGCCGCGACCAGTCCCCGGCGAGGGGTCAGCGAGCCTGGTGGACACCGTTCTGGTTCGGGTGCGTCGCCGGCATCGGGCCGTGGCTGGCGATCGCGGCCTATCTCTGGGCGGCGATCACCGTGCTCGACGGCGAGGGACCACCCGGGTTCGTCTGGGGCATCCTCGTCAGCCTGTTCGTCCTGTTCAACACCTTCGCCCTCAACCAGTGGCTGCAGTACCGGCAGGTGGGGCGCTGGAAGGACTACCTCTTCGGGGAGTGGCAGTACGTCATCCTCAGCCTCGTCGCCAAGTCCGTGCTCGCCTGGCAGGTCTTCGCCAACACGCTCATCCCCACCTGACCGCTCCGGTCACAGCGGGAGCCCGAGCAGCGCGTTCTCGACGACCTCGGACAGCGCCGGGTGGATCCAGTACTGCCCGCGCGCCACGTCGTGGGCGTGCTGACCGAAGGTCGCCGCCTGGATGAGCGGCTGGATGAGCGTGGAGGAGCTCGGCCCCACGGCGTGCGCGGCCAGCACCCGACCGGAGACGTCGGCGTGCACGGTGAGCAGCCCGGTCGTGTCCTCCAGCGCCCAGCCGTAGGCGACGTCACCGAAGGACTGGGTCGCGCTGACGAAGCGCACACCGGCGGTGGTGAGCTCGGCGGCGGTCGGTCCGAACGCGGCCACCTGCGGGTGACCGAACACGGCGTGCGGCACCGGGCGCCCGTCGTCCTTGCGCGGCGGACCGGGGATGCGGCCGGCATCCACCGCGACGTTGTGGGCCACGACCCGCGCCCCCTGGTTCGCGACGTGCTTGAGCTGGTACTCGGTGCAGATGTCCCCCAGCGCCCACACCCCCGGTGCCGTGGTGCGCTGCTCGGAGTCCACGACGAGTCGCCCGTCGTCATGGCACTCGAGCCCTCCGGCGGCGGGGTCGAGCAGGTCGGTGTTCGGATGCCGTCCCACCGCAAGGAGCACCACCTCCGCCTCGATGTGGCCGGGTCCGTCGGGACCGTCGAGCGCGATGTGCCACACGCCGTCGACGCGCTCCGCCGAGGTGGGGGTGGACGAGAGCCGGAGGTCGTGGCGTCTGCCCGCCACCTCGGTGTACCGCTCCGAGACCTCGACCTCCTCGTGGCGAAGGAGGGCCGGGCCCCGCTGCACCACGGTGACCTCGACCCCGAAGGCGGAGAAGACGTGCGCCATCTCGCAGGCGACGAAGCCGCCTCCGATGACGGCCATCCGGGCTGGGAGGGCGTCGAGGCGCATGATCGTGTCGGAGGTGTGGAGGCCGCGGGCGGGGTCCACATCGGTGAGTCCGTCCACGGGGAGGCCCATCGGCCGGCTGCCCGCGGCGACGACCACCCGGTCGGCGGTGACCTCCTCCCCGGTCGAGAGCGCGAGGCGGCGGTCGCCGGTGAACCGCGCGCGGGCCGCGTAGACGGTGACCTCGTCCTGCGACCGCCGGTAGGCCTCACCTCCCGCGGAGATGGGGTCGATCCTCCCGAAGATGCGGTCACGGAGCCCCGGCCAGTCGACGTGGGGCGCGGCGAACGTGACGCCCAGCCGGGCTGCGTCGTGCGCCTCCACGACCCGGTCGGCCGGGACCACGAACATCTTCGTGGGGATGCAGCCGACGTTGAGGCAGGTGCCCCCGAAGGTGCCCGACTCGACGATGGCGACGTCGAGCCCCGCGAGTTCCGGGGTGAGCAGGGAGTTCCCCGAGCCGCTGCCGATGATGACGAGGTCGTGGTGCGGCATGCCGGTCAGCGTATGCCGCGCTCGTCCACATCCGCCCCGTCGCCGCGGGTGGTGTCCACAGGAGCCGGCCTGCGCCGTCGCCCGGTGGTGGGCGCAGGTGGAGTGGTGCCACCGGCCACCGGGCCGGGCCGGGAGGAGGGTGGATGGACGGGGAGGCCTACCTGTTGGAGCTCTCGGGCGACCTGCGTGCCGCCGCCGCCCGACTGGACTCACGGCGGGTGGCCCTGAGCCGGTACGCGCTGGTGTGGTGGCACGGGGAGGCCGCCGAGCGCTACCAGCAGCGGGTCGCCCACCGCGTGACCGCCCTGCACGACCTCTCCCGCGCCATGGAGGGCGCGGCCGGGATGGCCGAGGAGCTGGCCGGTGTCGTCTCGGCCCTCGGGCTCCGGGAATGACGCGGATCGGCGTGCGGTCCGACGCCCTGATCGAGGTCGCCGCCGCGTCGGCACGGCTCGCGGACGAGGTGCGGGAGGAGGCCGCCGGGCTGGCCGCCTCCGTCTCGTGCGCTCGTGCCCCCTTCGCCGGCGGCTGGGGTGGCCGGGCGGCAGCAGCGACCGTTGCGATCGGCTGGGTGCGGGTGCAGGCGGCGGTGGTCGGGGTCGTGGGGCCGGGCGGTGCCTGGGGTGAGGCGCTGGCCCTCGACGCCCTGGCCGTGGACCTGCGGGCGGCGGCCCGGGTCTACGCGCGGGTCGAGGGCTCGGTGCGCGCGGTGCTCGAGGGCGTGCGGGCCGGTGCCGACCTGGCGGCGAGGGGTGGCTGGCTCACCGACGGCGTGGGCTCGGTGCCGGTGGTCCTCTCGGTGACGCCGACGCCGGGAGCCGGCTACGGCCCGGGTGCGGGCACGGCCGGCGTTCTCGGCGGGGTGGCCGGACTCGTCTCGGCCGGCGAGGGCCTCGACGGCGGCCGGGTGCGGGTGCTCGAGACCACCCTCCCCGAGGGGGAGTCGGGATGGGTGGTCGTCGTCCCCGGGACCCAGGAGTGGTCGCCCCGGCCGAGCACGAACCCCTTCGATGTCACCACCGACGTGCGGGCGATGCTGGGTGACGCCACCCTCGCCGCGGCGGGGGTCGCCCTCGCGCTCGAGCGGGCCAAGGCGGCATCCGGGCGGTCGGACCCCGACGACCCGGTGCTCCTCGTGGGGCACAGCCAGGGCGGCATCCTCGCCGCCGCCCTGGCGAGCGACCCGACCTTCCGGGCGCGTCACCACGTCACCCACGTCGTGACGTCGGGGGCCCCCGTGGGGCTGTTCCCCGTGGGGGCCGACGTCCGTGTCCTGGCGGTCGAGCACACCGACGACCCGGTGCCCCGGCTCGACCTCAGCCCCAACCCGGCGAGCTCCCGGTGGGTCACCATCCGGGCCCCCCGCGGCCGGGCGCCGGTCGACGTGACCTCTCACCGGCGGGAGGCCTACGTCGAGACGGTGGCGGCCGCGGAGATGGCACCCCACGGGACCGTGCCGGGGCTCGACGGCTGGCAGGTATCGGCCTGGCCCTTCCTCGCAGTTCCGGTGCGGTCGGTCTCGGAGTTCCAGGTGCGCCGGGGGTGACCATGCGGTCACGACTGTGCGGCGGCGACCGGCACCACGAGGACGCTGAACCGCACCAGCCGGCCGAGCAGGCAGAGGGCGCCGAAGACCCACCTCCCCTGACCCGCTGCACCCGCCGCGACGCTCACCACGGCGAGCGGGGGGACGCCGAGCGACGCGGCGGCCAGCACCACGGGAGGTCCGGTGCGAGGCGACGTCAGCCAGGCCGTGACACGCTCGCCCCAGCGGGCCGCCCGCGCGGACAGCGGCCGCCCCCGCCACGGGTGCCACGCGCGTCCTCGCCGGCCGGTCTCGAAGAGCACGAGCTTGCCGACGGTCTGGCCCACGGCCAGGGCGGGCACCACGACCAGCAGCGTGTCCAACGGTCCGGTCGCCGCGACGACCGCCCAGGCCTCCGCGTTGAGCACGGGGACCAGGGCGGACGCGACACCCACCGCGACCGCGAGCCCAACGGCCAGGACGGTCACGTCGGGCTCGTCTCAGGGAGGCCCACGAGCAACTCGTGGACGCGTACCGCCGTCCAGAGCTTCACACCCAGGACCGCAGCGGCGACGGCCAGGGCGATGCCCAGCTGCCCGACCGCCACCGCGAGCACCACGCCCGCCGTGTTCGCGGCCTTGGCCGGCGGCGACCAGTTGAGCAGCCAGACGAGGCGGTCGACGGCGTGGAAGTCGTTCGGGCCCAGGAGGGGCCAGTAGAGGAACGCCAGCGACAGCATGGCGTCGAGAACCATGAACGACAGGAGGAACACCACCGCCACCGGTTCGACGACGGGGAACTGCGCGACCACCCCGACGCAGAGGACGGACGTGCACGCCCGGTCGGTGACGATGTCGAGCACGGCGCCGATGCGGGTCTCCTGGCCGAGGCGGCGCGCGAGCCAGCCGTCGGCGATGTCGCCGACCCAGTAGACGGCGTACGCGACGACGAGCAGGACCACGCTCTCGCTGGCGACACCGGCTCCCCCGATGACGACGGAGGAGACGGTCCGGACGAGGGTGACGACGTTGGGAACGGTGCCGAACCGGACTTCTGCGCTGTGGGCGAGGGGCTGCAACAACCGGTGGGATGACATGCCGCAACGGTCTCGGAGCCGCCGTCGCGCGAGAACCGACCCAGGTCCGGACCACCCGGCACCCTGGTCCGCCCCGTCCCCGCACCTGGGTACCGATTCCCACCGTGCTCGCGCCGTGGGTGTTCCCGCCGGTCACGAGATCGTCCACACTGACGAGATGGCCAGGGCCGGAGGCGTCGCCTCCCGTGTTCACTCGGTGGTGCGGGACGCCCGGGCGACGGTCCGCTCGCTGCGGGAGGACGTCTCGCGGGTCGGCACCCTGGCGTACTGGACAGCGATCGCGATCGCGCTCGGGTCCTTCGTCCAGGCGGCGCGCGAGGGAGGCGGTGCTCTCGTCGCCCTCGGTGTGGGCGTGCTCGCCGTGCTGGCGTGGCGGTTCCCGAGATGGCGGGAGCACATCATCGCCCTGTCCGCGGCAGTCACCCTGACCTGGGTTCCGGTCGCCCCCCTCGAGGGGGCTGCCGCCGCGCTCCTCTACCTGGCCATCGCCCACGACCGTCGCGACATCCCTTGGCCCGCGCTGCTCGCCGGTGCCGTGGGGTCGGTGCTCGCAGTCCTCGTCCATCCCGAGCTCGCGAGCCTGGCGCCGTTCGCCGCGGCACTGATCGGCATCGCCCTCGGCCTGCTCGTGCGTGCCCTGGTCCACTCGAACGAGCTGACGCGGGAGGCGCGCACGCTGCGGGCCCAGACCCGCATGAGCGAGGAGCAGGCCAGGTGGCTCGAGCAGCGCACGGCCCTGGCCCGCGAGCTGCACGACGTCGTGGGACACCACGTGACCGCGATGGTCGTGCAGGCCGAGGCGGGACAGGTGGGCGATCCGCAGGCCGCCCTCCGCACGATCGCGGACCTCGGGCGGGCGGCTCTCGGCGAGCTCGACGGGCTGGTCGTGCACCTGCGGAACCCGCAGTTCCCGATCGCGATCAGCGCACCACCACGGCTCGGCGACATCGAGGAGGTGCTCAGTGCCCCGTTGCGGCTCCAGGGTGTCGACGTCGAGGTCCACCTCGGCGCCGACCTCGGGCTGGACGACGGCGCGCAGCTCACGGCGTACCGCATCGTGCAGGAGTCGCTCACCAACGTCGTGCGGCACGCCTCGGCCAGCCACGCCTGGGTCGAGGTCGCCCCGGCGGGCGACCGGGTGCGGCTGCGCATCAGTGACGACGGGATCGGCGCCGCGGACCGGCCGCACCGCGGCGCCGGTCTCACGGGGATCGATGAACGGGTCCGGGCCGTCTCGGGAACCTGGTCGATCACCGAGCGCCCCGGCGGTGGCACGGTCGTCGACGTGCTCCTACCCCAACGGGCGGCCGAGGGGGACCGATGATCCGCGTGGCGGTCGTCGACGACCAGCAGCTCGTGAGGGAGGGCTTCTCGCTCATCCTGGCTGCCCAGCCGGACATCGAGGTCACCCTGCAGGCGGCCGACGGCCAGCAGCTCCTCGACGGCATCCGCGCCGGGACGCGCGTCGACATCGCGCTCGTGGACATCCGGATGCCGGTGCTCGACGGCCTCGCGGCCACGAGGGCACTCGCGCACATCCCCGGTGCCCCGGCGGTGATCGTCGTGACCACGTTCGACGAGGACTCCTACGTCATCGACGCCATCGCCGCCGGCGCCGAGGGGTTCCTCCTCAAGCGCTGCAGCGGGCAGGAGCTCGTCGCTGCCGTGCGTACCGTCGCCTCGGGCGACGCCATCATCTCCCCGAGCGTCACCCGCGCCGTGATGGCGCGCCTTCGCGGCGACACCCAGGCCGCTCCCACGGACCTGGCGGCCTACCGGCTGACATCGCGCGAGACCGACGTCCTCGCGCTCGTCGGGGCGGGCCTGAACAACGCGGAGATCGCCTCACGGCTCTTCCTGTCCCAGAGCACCGTCAAGTCCCACGTGACGAGCGTCCTCGCGAAGACCCACAGCCGCGACCGGGTGCGGGCGGCGATCCTGGCGAGCCGCGCCGGCCTGACCGACGAGTCCCGCTGACCGGCCGTCGCCCCGGCTGGCAGAATCCACGCTCGTGACCCCGTCCTCCGCGCTCGCGACGGTTCTCGTCGACGAGCTGCGACGGAACGACATCCGTGAGGTCGTGCTGTGCCCGGGTTCGCGCTCCGCCCCCCTCGCGTACGCCGTGCTCGCGGCGGAGCGCGAGGGGCGAGTTCGCCTCCATGTGCGCGTCGACGAGCGAAGCGCGGGCTTCCTCGCGCTCGGCCTGGCCGCGGCGTCGGGGAGGCCCGTCGCGGTCGTGACGACGTCGGGGACCGCGGTGGTGAACCTGCACCCGGCGGTCCTGGAGGCCCACCACGGCGGCGTGCCGCTCGTCGTGGTGAGCGCCGACCGCCCGCACGAGCTCCGGGGAACGGGAGCCAACCAGACGACGCTGCAGCCGGGGGTGTTCGGCGACGCGACGCGGTACGCGGCCGACATCCCGGCGCCGGTCGTCCGCCCCGGCCTGCCCCCGTTCTGGCGGAGCACGGTGTGTCGCGCGGTCGCGGCCGCGAGGGGCTGGACGAGCGGCAGCCCCGGCCCCGTGCACCTCAACGTGTGCCTCCGCGAGCCGCTCGTCCCGGACGAGGACGCGCCCCCGTGGCCCGACTCGCTCGAGGGCCGACCCGGTGGCGAGCCGTGGGTCAGCACACCGCTGGAGACCCGGCGGGAGCCCGACGCATCGGGGCCACACGTCACCGCGCCCCGGCTCGCCGACGTCGAGCGCACGCTCGTCGTCGTCGGCCACGCCCGGGACCCGCGGGTGCTGGAGCGGGCCGTTGCCTGGGCCGCCGAACGGGGGCACCCGGTCGTGGCCGAGCCGTTCGGGCCGGCGGCCGTGCGCCGGGCCGCGCTGCCCCACGGTCCCCTCCTCCTCACCGCCTCCGAGTGGCTGGAGGCGAACCTCCCCGATCGCGTCGTGGTCGTGGGCCGCCCCACCCTCGCCCGACCCGTCGTGGCGCTGCTGCGCCACCGGGGTCTGCGCGTCGACGTCGTCGGCGAGCCCGGGCAGTGGCCCGACCCGTCGCACGTCGCAGCGGCGGTGCACGGGCCGGACGCCATGGCCGGGCAACGAGGAGGATCCGGCGAGCACCCGGACGCCACGGGCGGTGCCTGGGCGACGGCATGGCGCGCCGCGAGCGAGAGCATTGCGGATGCCGTGTCGCGTCAGCCGTTCCCGTGGCCGAGCGGCTTGGCGATCGCCGCCACCGTGGCAGCGGCCCTCCCCGACGACGCGCTCCTCGTCGTGGGCTCGTCGAACCCGGTGCGCGACCTCGACCTGGCGGCACCCGGTGCGGTCGGTGGGGAGGTGCTCGCCAACCGCGGCCTGGCCGGCATCGACGGGCTGGTCTCCACCGCCGTCGGAGCGGCGCTGGCCCGGCCTCACCACCCTGTCTACGCGCTGCTCGGCGACCTCACCGCCGTGCACGACTCCAACGGGCTGCTCATCGGCCCCGGCGAACCGGTGCCCGACCTGACGCTCGTGGTCGTCAACGACGACGGCGGCGGCATCTTCACGACCCTCGAGCCGGGGGCGCCCGAGCACGCGGCCCACTTCGAGCGGGTGTTCGGCACCCCGACCGGCACCGACCTCGCCGCCCTCTGCCGGGCGCACGGCGTCGGGCACGAGGTCGCGGCGACCAGCGCCGACCTCGCCGACGCGGTCCGCAGGAGACCGCACGGCATCCGGCTCGTCGAGGTGACGGTCGACCGCACCGGGCACCGGCGGGCCCATGCAGACCTTCGCGCCCTCGCGGCCCGGGCCGTCGAGGCCTGACGGGCCGATTTCGGGAGCCGACACCCGGCTTGCGAGAATGCGGGCGTGCCCCACACCCCGCAGCGGACCGACGTCCTGGTCGTCGGCGCCGGACCCGCCGGGGCGGCGGCCGCGGCGTGGGCCGCGCGAGCCGGTCGGGACGTCGTGCTGGCCGACGCCGCGGTGTTCCCCCGGGACAAGACCTGTGGCGACGGCCTCACGCCGCGGGCGGTCGCGGAGCTCGACCTCCTCGGCCTCGGGGGCTGGTTGCACGAGCACGCGGTGAACACGGGGCTGCGGGCCCACGGCTTCGGCCAGACGCTGCACCTGCCCTGGCCCGGTGGGTCACTTCCCGACCACGGCTCCGCCGTCCCGCGTGCCGAGCTCGACGACCGCATCCGCACCGAGGCCCTCGCGTCGGGGGCCACGGGCGTCGAGGGCGCGAAGGCGGTCGACGCGCGCGTCGAGGGCGGGCGGGTGCGGGGCGTCACCTTCCGCCGGGGGGAGGAGTCGTTCGACGTCGAGTGCGAGCGCCTCGTGGTCGCCGACGGCGTCCGGTCGGGGCTCGGCAAGGTGCTCGGCCGCGAGTGGCACAAGGACACCGTCTACGCGGTCGCCGGTCGCTGCTACGTCGACTCGGAGCGCGCCGACGACCCGTGGATCAGCAGCCACCTCGAGCTGCGGTCGGAGGCGGGGGAGGCGCTCCCCGGCTACGGCTGGATCTTCCCCCTCGGCCACGGGCAGGTGAACGTCGGTGTGGGCACCCTCGCCACGACCAGGCGGCCGGCCGACGTCGCCATCAAGCCGCTCATGCGGCACTACACCGACCTGCGTCGTGCCGACTTCGGGCTCACCGGCGACCAGCGGATGCCGACGAGCGCGCTGCTGCCGATGGGCGGCGCCGTGAGCAACGTCGCTGGGGCCAACTGGGCCCTTGTGGGGGATGCCGCCGCATGCGTCAACCCGCTCAACGGTGAGGGAATCGACTACGGCCTCGAGACCGGCCGGCTCGTCGTCGAGGCACTCGACTCCGACCTCGCCGTCACGTGGCCCGCGCTGCTGCGCGAGCACTACGGAGAGTCGTTCTCCATCGCCCGGCGGCTGGCCGGCATCGTCACCGTGCCGAGGACCCTTGCCGCGCTCGGTCCGGTCGGGATGCGCAGCGACTGGCTGATGACCCTGGCCCTGCGCTGGATGGGGAACCTCGTCACCGACGAGGACCGCGACCGCTCGGCTCGGGTCTGGCGCTGGGCCGGCCGGCGGTCGGTTGCCGTCGACGCCCGCCCGCCCTTCACCTGACCCCACCACTCCCGCGCGCCAACCCCGCGTACCCAGATCGACCAATAGGTCACTCGAGGTACGCGCTGTTGTACCTGGAGCGACCTATCGGTCAGTGGGGGTACGCGCTGTTGTACCTGGAGCGACCTATTGGTCAGTGGGGGTACGTGACCGGGGCGGTGAGGGCGTCGCGCATCGGCACGAGCTTGGCCGACGACTCCGCCAGCTCGGCGTCCGGGTCCGAGCCTGCCACGATGCCGCAGCCGGCGAACAGCCGCACGCGCGACGGGTCGTGGCGTGAGATCTCTCCGCACCGCAGCGCGATCCCCCACTCGCCGTCTCCGGTCGCGTCGACCCACCCGACGGGGCCCGCATAGCGTCCCCGGTCCATGTGCTCCAGCTCGGCGATGACCGCGTCGGCCGCGGAGGTCGGTGTCCCGCAGACCGCGGCCGACGGGTGGAGCGACTCCACGAGCGCGAGGGACGAGGTGTCGTCGACGAGCACACCGGCGACGTCGGTGGCCAGGTGCATGACGTTCGACAGGTGGAGCACGAACGGCGACTCCGGCACGTTCATCGACGAGCAGTGGGGAGCCAGCGCCTCCGACACGGAGCGCACGGCGTACTCGTGCTCCTCCAGGTCCTTGCTGGAGCGGGCGAGGGATGCCGCGAGCGCGAGGTCGTGCTCGTCGTCGCCCGTGCGTCGGATGGTGCCCGCCAGGACGCGCGACGTGACGAGACCCTTCTCCCGGCGCAGCAGCAGCTCTGGTGTGGCACCGACGAGCCCGTCGACCGCGAAGACCCATGTCGTGTCGTAGCGCTCGGCGAGCCGGTGCAGGAGCCAGCGCACGTCGAGCTCGCCCGACGTCGTGACCTCCAGGTCACGGGCCAGCACGACCTTGTCCAGGCCGCCGGCCGTGATGCGCGCGACCGCCTCGCCCACCGCGACGGCCCACTGCGCGGGTGAGAGCGCCCCGTCGGCGAACGCGACGTCCTGCGGCGCCTCGGGAGGCGCCTGCCGACGAAGGTCGACGGTGCCCGGCACGGCGGCGACCGAGGGCGTCGTCTCCACGCCGACGGTGGTCAGCCACGCCACGCCACCGCGGAACCCGACGACCACCTCGGGGACGACCAGGGTGGCCCCGGCCGGCGAGCCGGCGGCATACGACACGGAGCCGAAGGCGATCGGCCCCGTGCCTGGGCGGTCCACGTGGTCGCGCACGACGGCGTTCCCGACCAGCCCGGCCCACCAGGACTCGAGCTCGTCCATTCGCTGTGGCCCCGACGTCGCGTGGCTCGCCGCCCGGCCCCAACCGACGACGCCCTCACCACGGCGCACCCAGGAGCAGACGTCGCGGGCACCGTGGCGTGGCACGAGGGCGAGGAGGTCCGCGCCGAGCTCGGGGTCGAGGGGCACGGTCCGCGAGACGAGGGGGGCGGCGGAGCCGACGGCGTCGGTCGGCCGGTCACCCGCGGGCAACGAGGTCATCGCCCACGAGGATACGACCCCGGCGCCCTCGGGCCCGATGCCCCCGGTGGGAGGATGGCGCCCATGAGCCGCGCCTCCCTCGACAAGGACCCCCGCGACGTCGCCGCGATGTTCGACGACGTCGCCAGCAGGTACGACGTGACGAACGACGTGCTGTCCCTCGGCCAGGACCGGCTCTGGCGGCGCGCCGTCGTGGCGGCCTGCGCAGCGGTCCCCGGCGAGGTCGTCCTCGACATCGCCGCCGGCACGGGCACGAGCAGCGAGCCGTTCGCCGACTCCGGGGTCGACGTCGTCCCCGCCGACTTCTCGCTGGGCATGCTCCGGGTGGGGCACCGCCGACGGTCCGACCTCGGCTTCACGGCGGCCGACGCCCTGCGGCTGCCGTTCGCGGACGCCTCGTTCGACGTCGTCACCATGAGCTTCGGCCTGCGCAACGTGGCCGACCCGGATGCCGCGCTGCGGGAGTTCCTCCGGGTCACCAAGCCGGGTGGGCGGTTCGTGCTCTGCGAGTTCAGCCACCCCACCAACGCGCTGCTCCGGCGGGTGTACGGCAGGTACCTCATGAGGTCGCTGCCGGCGGTGGCGCGCGCGGTCAGCTCGAACCCCGAGTCCTACGTCTATCTCGCCGAGTCGATCCGGGCGTGGCCGGCGCAGCGCGACATGGCGCAGCGGATCTCCTTGGCCGGTTGGAGCGGTGTCCAGTGGCGGGACCTGAGCGGCGGCGTCGTGGCGCTCCACCGGGCCGTTCGACCCGGGGAGGACGCTGCCCAAGGTTGAGCCGCCCGACGTGCGTTCGCGCGCCCGCCCCGCCTAGACTGCCGCCGGTCGTGAAGACATTCACAAGCACCCGGCGGCCCGCGCCACGTCGTCGGGTGGAGGCGTCCGCCGAGCCCCCTAGGATGAAGCGGACGCCGTCCGTCGACGCGGCGAAATCCGTGCCCGCCCGACGCACATGAGTACCGAAAGGGGAGTTGTCCTGCGATGAGCAACCCCTACGTCCCGCTCCTGATCCTGCTCGGCCTGGGTTTCGGGTTCGCGGTCCTCTCGGTGGGTACGAGCCTCGTGGTCGGTCCGAAGCGCTACAACCGGGCCAAGCTCGAGGCCTACGAGTGCGGCATCCAGCCCACCCCGCGGGCCGAGGGTGGCGGACGGGTGCCGATCAAGTACTTCCTCACGGCCATGCTCTTCATCATCTTCGACATCGAGTCGGTGTTCCTGTACCCCTTCGCCGTCGCCTTCGACCAGCTCGGCCTGTTCGCGCTCGTCGAGATGGTCCTGTTCGTGCTCACGGTCTTCGTCGCGTACGCCTACGTGTGGAAGCGCGGCGGGCTGGAGTGGGACTGATGACCGAACGACCCCGACCGCACACTGTCGCCAAGGAGGCGTGATGGGACTCGAGGAGAAGCTGCCCGCAGGGTTCGTCCTCACGACGCTCGAGAACGTCGTCGGCTACATGCGCAAGGCGTCGATCTGGCCGGCGACCTTCGGCCTGGCCTGCTGCGCCATCGAGATGATGGCCGTCGGCACCCCCGACTACGACATCGCCCGCTTCGGGATGGAGCGGTTCTCGGCCACCCCTCGCCAGGCGGACCTCATGATCGTCGCCGGTCGCGTCTCGCAGAAGATGGCCCCGGTCGTCCGCCAGGTGTACGACCAGATGCCCAACCCCAAGTGGGTCATCTCGATGGGCGTCTGCGCCAGCTCGGGGGGCATGTTCAACAACTACGCCATCGTCCAGGGCGTCGACCACATCATCCCCGTCGACATCTACCTGCCGGGATGTCCGCCGCGCCCGGAGATGCTCCTCAACGCGATCATCGAGCTGCACGACCAGATCCAGAACAGCAAGCTCGGCGTCAACCGCATCGCGGCCGCCCGGGCGGCGGAGGCGGCGGCCCTCGCCGCGACGCCCACCTCCCTGATGGCACCCACCCACGACCACCTCGCCCACGTGGCGGCCCCCGCCGGGAAGAACCTGCTCGCATGAGCGACGACACGAAGGACGCCGACGACACCACGGTCCAGCCCATTCCCGACAAGGTCATCGACTCGCCGCAGACGCGAACCGACGACCAGCCCGAGTCGCTCAAGGCAGCGCACAGCGCGAACGTGGGCGCCTGGCGCGAGCTGACCAGTGACGACCTCGAGCCGGTGCAGGTGGCTGAGCGGCGGGGGATGTTCGGTGCCCGCAGCCAGGACACCAGCGGGTACGGCGGGGTCGTCCAGCCCGTGCTGTTCCCCGGTGCCAGCCCGCGCCCGTACGGCTCGTGGTTCGACGAGGCGGCCGACCGGCTGGCGCAGGCCCTCGGCGAGGTCGACGAGCGGCTCGCCGACACGGCGGTCGAGCGGGTCGTCGTGGACCGGGGGGAGCTGACCCTCTTCGTCCGCCGCGAGCACCTGCCCGCCGTGGCCCGGGCGATGCGCGACGTGCCTGAGCTGCGCTTCGAGATGTGCCTCGGGGTCTCGGGGGTCCACTTCCCCGAGCAGGAGGGGCGCGAGCTGCACGCGGTGTACCACCTGCTGTCCATCACGCACGGCAGCCGTCGGGTCCGGCTGGAGGTCACTGCGCCCGACGCCGACCCGCACGTCCCGTCGATCGTCTCGATCTACCCTGGCGTCGACTGGCACGAGCGCGAGACGTGGGACATGTTCGGCATCGTCTTCGACGGCCACCCGGCGCTCACCCGGATCCTCATGCCGGACGACTGGCCCGGGCACCCCCAGCGCAAGGACTACCCACTCGGCGGCATCCCCGTCGAGTACAAGGGCGGCACCGTCCCGCCGCCGGACCAGCGGAGGGCGTACAGCTGATGACGACCCACGACCAGGACTCCCAGCTCTTCGAGCCCCTGCACGAGGACCGGCCGGCCGGCGCCTTCTCGCCGGTCGACGCGTACGGCGCCTCCGCGGACCAGGACGCGGGGGACGCGCCCGTGTTCACCGTGTCCGGCGGTGACTGGAACGACCTCGTCGACGAGGCGACCGCGCTGCACGAGGAGCGCATCGTCGTCAACATGGGCCCGCAGCACCCCTCGACGCACGGCGTCCTCCGCCTCATCCTCGAGCTCGACGGCGAGACGGTCACCGAGGCCCGCGCGGGCATCGGCTACCTGCACACCGGCATCGAGAAGAACATGGAGTACCGCACCTGGGTGCAGGGAGTGACCTTCTGCACCCGGATGGACTACCTGACGCCGATGATGAACGAGGCGGCCTTCTGCCTCTCCATCGAGCGCTTGCTGGGCATCACCGACCAGATCCCTGAGCGGGCCTCGATCATCCGGGTCATGATGATGGAGCTCACCCGCATCAACTCCCACCTCGTGGCGCTGGGCACCGGCGGCATGGAGCTCGGCGCGACGACCGTGATGACCGTCGGCTTCCGGGAGCGCGAGCGCATCCTGCGCGTCTTCGAGGCCATCACCGGCCTGCGGATGAACAACGCGTACATCCGCCCCGGGGGTGTCTCCCAGGACGTCCCGCACGGTGCGGTCGACATGGTGCGCGAGGTCGTCGACGAGCTCCGCCGCGGCCTACGCGAGCTCGAGCTCCTGCTCAACGAGAACCCGCTGCTCAAGGGGCGCACCGTGGGCGTCGGCTACCTCGACCTCACCGGCTGCATGGCCCTCGGCGTCACCGGTCCGGTGCTCCGCGCGACCGGCCTGCCGCACGACCTGCGCAAGTCGGCGCCGTACTGCGGCTACGAGACCTACGACTTCGAGGTCATCACCCGCACCGGCTGCGACGCCTACGACCGGCTCCGGATCCGCATCGACGAGATGTACGAGTCGCTCAAGATCGTGTGCCAGGCCCTCGACCGGTTGCAGCAGACCGAGGGCCAGCCGGTCATGGTGGAGGACAAGAAGATCGCCTGGCCGGCCCAGCTCGCCATCGGTGGCGACGGCATGGGCAACAGCCTCGACCACATCCGCGAGATCATGGGCACCTCGATGGAGTCCCTGATCCACCATTTCAAGCTCGTCACCGAGGGTTTCCGCGTCCCACCGGGCCAGGCCTACGTGCCCATCGAGTCAGCCAAGGGCGAGCTGGGCTGCCACCTCGTCTCCGACGGCGGCACGCGACCATACCGCGCGCACTTCCGCGACCCGAGCTTCAACAACCTCCAGGCCGTGGCGGCGATGTGCGAGGGCGGCCAGGTCGCCGACGTCATCGTGGCCGTTGCCTCCATCGACCCCGTCATGGGAGGTGTCGACCGCTGATGGCCCACGACTTCGGCCTCCAGACCGCCTCCGGGCACCTCACCGTCAGTGAGGAGTCCAAGGCGCCGTACCCCACCGACGTGGAGGCGCGCTTCCGCGCCGACGCCGCGGAGGTCGTGGCGCGCTACCCGCACAAGCGCTCGGCGCTGCTCCCGCTGCTGCACCTCGTGCAGTCGGTCGACGGCTACGTCACCGGGCGGGGCATCGACCTGTGTGCCGAGATCCTCGACCTCACCACTGCCGAGGTGTCCGGTGTCGCGACGTTCTACACCCAGTACAAGCGCCACCCCAACGGCGAGTACACGGTCGGTGTCTGCACCAACACCCTGTGCGCGATCATGGGCGGCGACGAGATCTGGGAGGCGGTCTCGGAGCACCTCGGTGTGGGTCACGACGAGACCACCGAGGACGGCCGGATCACCCTCGAGCGCGTCGAGTGCAACGCGGCCTGCGACTACGCCCCCGTCGTCATGACCAACTGGGAGTTCTTCGACAACCAGACTCCCGAGTCCACCATCCGGCTGGTCGACGACCTCCGCTCGGGCGCCGAGGTGCGCCCGACCCGTGGGCCGAACCGGGTCTGCACCTTCAAGGAGGTGAGCCGCGTGCTGGCCGGCTTCCCCGACGGCCGCGCGGACGAGGGGGTCGGCGCGGGACCGGCATCCCTCGTGGGGCTGGCGCTGGCCAAGGAGCAGGGGTGGACCGCGCCCGAGGGCGACTCCTCGCGCGGCCGTGGGCCGGCCGCGGCCAGGGGCGGCAGCGGCGGCACCGAGGCTTCGCCGGCAGGCGCGGCCGCGGGCACCACGATGGGCCGCACCGAGGTCACCCCGGCCAGCGACGACGCCGCGGCCCGCAAGGCCGAGCCGGCGGCCACGCGCGACGAGGCCGACGAGGCGCCGTCCGAGGAGGAGACCTCCACCCGCACGACCGGTCCGACCCCGACGAAGGACTCGTGATGGCCACGACGCTCACGCCGATCCTCACCTCGTTCTGGGACGACCCCGCGTCCTGGACCCTCGACACCTACGCGCGCCACGGCGGATACCGCGCCCTGGGCAAGGCCCTCGGCATGGAGCCCGCGGCGATCATCCAGGCCGTCAAGGACTCCGCGCTGCGCGGTCGCGGCGGCGCCGGCTTCCCCACCGGCATGAAGTGGTCGTTCATGGCCCCGCCGGACGGCGGCCCTCGCTACCTCGTCGTCAACGCCGACGAGTCCGAGCCGGGAACCTGCAAGGACGTCCCGCTCATGATGGCCAACCCCCACGTGCTCATCGAGGGCGTCGCCATCAGCTCGTTCGCGATCGGGTGCGACCACGCCTTCATCTACCTCCGTGGTGAGGTCGTGCACGTCTACCGCCGCCTCCTGCGCGCCGTGGAGGAGGCGTACGCCGCCGGGCACCTCGGCGACGACGTCCACGGCAGCGGCGCCACCCTGAACATCACGGTGCACGCCGGCGCCGGCGCCTACATCTGCGGTGAGGAGACCGCACTCCTCGACAGCCTCGAGGGCCGCCGCGGCCAGCCGCGCAGCAAGCCGCCGTTCCCCGGCGTCGCGGGGCTCTACGCGCGTCCGACCTCGGTCAACAACGTCGAGTCGATCGCCTCGGTCCCCGGCATCATCCTCGAGGGCGTCGACTGGTTCACCGGCATGGGCACCGACAAGTCCACCGGCTTCGGCATCTTCAGCCTGTCGGGGCACGTCCGCAACCCCGGCCAGTTCGAGGCCCCGCTCGGCATCACCCTTCGCGAGCTGCTCGACATGGCGGGCGGGATGCGCGACCCCGACAAGGTCCTGAAGTTCTGGACCCCCGGAGGCAGCTCGACGCCCCTGTTCACCGCCGAGCACCTCGACGTCCCGCTGGACTTCGAGTCGGTCGGCGCGGCGGGCTCCATGCTGGGCACCCGGGCCCTGCAGATCTTCGACGAGACGACCTGCGTGGTGCGGGCCGTCGACCGCTGGACCGACTTCTACAAGCACGAGTCGTGCGGCAAGTGCACTCCCTGCCGCGAGGGCACGTGGTGGCTCAAGCAGATCCTGGGGCGGCTCGAGTCGGGCGTCGGCGACGAGGAGGACCTCGACAAGCTGCTCGACATCTGCGACAACATCCTGGGCCGAAGCTTCTGCGCGCTCGGCGACGGTGCGACGAGCCCGATCACCAGCTCCATCCAGTACTTCCGCGACGAGTACGTCGCCCACCTGACCCAGGGTGGCTGCCCCTTCGACCCAGCGGCGTCGACGCTGTTCGCCAAGGACCACAAGGAGAGCGTGTCCGCATGACGACCACGCCCGAGAAGACCGGAACGGCCGCTCCCGCCGCGGCCGACCTGGTCACCCTGACGATCGACGGCGTCCCGGTGTCGGTCCCGAAGGGCACTCTCATCATCCGCGCCGCCGAGCAGGCCGGGATCGAGATCCCGCGGTTCTGCGACCACCCGAGCCTGGACCCGGTCGGCGCGTGCCGCCAGTGCCTCGTCGAGGTGTGGATGCCGGGGCCGCCGGCACCCGACGGCACGCCGGCCGAGCCCAAGCAGATGCAGGGCCCGCCCGGGCGGATGAAGCCGCAGGCGTCGTGCACCATGGCCGTCGCCCCGGGCATGGTCGTCATGACCCAGTACACCTCCGAGGGTGCGGACAAGGCGCAGAAGGGCGTCATGGAGCTGCTCCTCATCAACCACCCGCTCGACTGCCCGGTGTGCGACAAGGGCGGCGAGTGCCCCCTCCAGAACCAGGCGATGAGCAACGGCCGGTCGGTCTCACGCTTCGAGGACGTCAAGCGCACCTTCCCGAAGCCGATCAACATCTCGGCCCAGGTGCTGCTCGACCGGGAGCGCTGCGTCCTGTGCGCCCGCTGCACCCGCTTCTCGGAGCAGATCGCCGGTGACCCGTTCATCGCGCTCGTCGAGCGGGGCGCGCTCCAGCAGGTCGGCATCTACGAGGAGAAGCCGTTCGAGAGCTACTTCTCGGGGAACACCGTCCAGATCTGCCCGGTCGGTGCCCTGACCGGCTCGGCCTACCGGTTCCGCTCCCGCCCCTTCGACCTCGTGTCGACCCGGAGCGCGTGCGAGCACTGCGCCAGCGGCTGCGCGATCCGCACCGACCACCGCCGAGGCGGGGTGCTGCGCCGGATGGCGTGGAACGACCCGGCCGTGAACGAGGAGTGGAACTGCGACAAGGGCCGGTGGGCCTTCGCGTACACCACGGTGGGCGACCGCCTCGAGCTCCCCATGGTGCGCGGCGACGACGGCCGGCTCCGAGTGGCGTCCTGGCGCGAGGCACTCGAGAGGGCCGCGGCGGGGCTGCGCGAGGCGTCGTCCGCGGGCGTCCTCGTCGGCGGACGGGTGAGCACCGAGGACGCCTACGCCTACGGCAAGTTCGCTCGCACGGTGCTCGGCACCAACGACGTGGACTTCCGCGCTCGGCCGCACTCGGCCGAGGAGGCCGAGTTCCTGGCCTCGGCGGTCGTCGGGGTCACCCCCGAGACCGGGGCGGTGACCTACGCGGACCTGGAGTCGGCGCCGAGCGTCATGCTCGTGGGGCTGGAGCCCGAGGACGAGAGCCCCATCGTCTTCCTGCGGCTGCGCAAGGCGTTCCGCCGGCACCGCACCGCGGTGTACGCCGTGTCGCCGGTCGCCACCCGAGGGCTGGCCAAGATGGGGGGCACCCTCGTCGCCACCGCCCCGGGCACCGAGCCCGAGGTCCTGCGCGCGCTGGGTGAGCGGTCCGGCAACGACGTCGTCGCGGCCGCCGGCGAGGCCCTGCGGCAGGACGGCGCCGTGCTGCTGGTCGGTGAGCGGCTCGCCATGGTGCCCGGTGCCCTCAGCGCGGTGGCGGCCCTCGCCGAGTCCACGGGCGCCCGGCTGGCCTGGGTGCCCCGGCGGGCCGGGGAGCGGGGGGCCCTCGATGCCGGCGCGTTCCCGACCCTGCTGCCCGGCGGGGGCCCGGTCGCGGACGCCGCCGCTCGAGCCCACGTCGCCTCGATCTGGGGGGTGCCGTCCCTGCCCGAGGCACCGGGCCGTGACACCGCCGGAATCGTGGCGGCGGCCGGTTCCGGTGAGATCGGTGCGCTCGTCGTGGGCGGTGTCGACCCGGTCGACCTGGGAGTTCCCCGGGCCGCCGAGGCGCTCGCCCGGCCCTTCGTCGTCTCCCTCGAGATCCGGCCCTCGGCGGTGACCGAGGTCGCCGACGTGATCCTGCCGGTGGCGTCGCACGCCGAGAAGGGCGGCACCTTCCTGGACTGGGAAGGCCGGCCGCGGGTGTTCGAGACCGCCCTGGAGACGGCCCAGGTCTCCGACTACCGCGCCCTCGACATGCTGGCCGACGAGATGGGCGAGTTCCTCGGCACTCGCACGCTGCGAGAGGTGCGCACCGAGATCGAGTCGCTGGGCTCGTGGCGCGGTCCGCGACCCGCCCACCCCACTGCGGATGCCGGTGACGTGCCGAGCGTCGAGCCCGGCACGCTCGTCCTCGCGACGTGGAGGCACCTGCTCGACCGCGGGTCGCTCCAGGACGGGGAGCCGTTCCTCGCGGGTACCGCCCCGCGACCGGTGGCCCGCGTCTCGCGGGCGACGGCCGCGGGCCTGGGCGTCAGCGACGGCGACTCGGTCACAGTGCGTGCCGGCGACCAGAGCGTGACCGCCCCGGTCATCGTCGACGAGATGGCCGACCACGTGATCTGGCTGCCCACCAACTCGGCGGGGTGCGACCTGCGGGCCGCGCTCGCCGGCGCCCCCGGCGCCCTCGTCTCCGTCACCAAGGAGGACCAGGCATGAGCTGCACCCCACGAAGTTCTTCCGCCGCTGCGCTCCCCCAGATACGTCGCGAGGATCCCGCATGAGCACGCTGCTGGCACTGACGGAGGCGGCCTCCCTCGTCACCGAGACGACGGACAACCCGCGTGCCGACTTCAGCGACACCCCCCTGTGGCTGAGCGCCGTCAAGGCACTCATCATCTTCGTCTACCTGCTCGTCTCGACCCTGCTCGTCATCTGGTTCGAGCGCCGGGTCATCGGCCGGATGCAGCAGCGCCCCGGGCCCAACCGGAACGGGCCGTTCGGCCTGCTGCAGACCCTCGCCGACGGCATGAAGTCGATGCTCAAGGAGGACGTGCGCCCGAAGGCAGCGGACGCCTTCGTGTTCACGCTGGCCCCGCTCATCACCGCCACGATGTGCTTCGTCGCGTTCTCGATCATCCCACTGGCGGGTGAGGTGTGGATGTTCGGGCACCGGACGCCCTTCCAGCTCACCGACACCGCCGTCGCGGTGCTCCTCGTGCTGGCGATCGCGGGCGTGGGGATCTACGGGGTCGTCCTGGCGGGCTGGTCCTCGGGCTCGACGTACCCGCTCATGGGGGGCCTGCGCTCCTCGGCTCAGATGATCTCCTACGAGATCGCCATGGGCCTCTCGCTGGTGGCCGTCTTCCTCTACGCGGGGTCGATGTCGACCTCGCAGATCGTCGGCGCCCAGCGCGACCTGTGGTTCGTCATCCCGGCGTTCTTCAGCTTCTTCGTCTATGTCATCACGATGGTCGGCGAGACGAACCGGCTGCCCTTCGACCTGGCCGAGGGCGAGGGCGAGCTCACCGGCGGGTTCCACACCGAGTACGGGTCGATGCGGTTCGCGATGTTCTTCCTCGGCGAGTACATCAACATGTTCACCGTCGCCGCGCTCGCGACGACGATGTTCCTCGGCGGCTGGCAGGCGCCTCCCGGCATCGCCTCCATCAACGACGGCATGTTCAACGAGGGCTGGTGGGGTCTGCTCTGGTTCACGGTGAAGCTGTGGATGTTCATGTTCGTGTTCGTCTGGCTTCGGGGCTCGTTGCCTCGCGTCCGCTACGACCAGTTCATGCGGTTCGGGTGGAAGTTCCTCATCCCCTCCACCCTCGCGTGGGTCATGCTCGTCGCGTTCTTCCGCGCCGGCCAGAACGGCTGGCTCGGTGGCAGCGTGGACTTCGCGGGTCGCCGGTTCCCGGTGATCTCGCTCTTCCTCGTGGGAGTCATCGCCGTCCTGGCCCTGGTCGTCGGCTGGCTGTGGGACCGGCGGGCGGAGGCGAAGGAGGCGGCCGCCCACCCGGTCGTCCCCGACGAGGTCGACCCCTACGCCGGCGGCTACCCCGTGCCGCCCCTGCCCGGCCAGCGCCTGCGTGAGCCCTCGCTCACGGCCCCTGCCCTCCCGGCCGGCAGCGACACCAAGGAGTCCACTCGTGCCTGAGGAGCAGAAGAAGTCCGGCTTCCTCTCCGACCTGTTCGCCCCCGTCGGCGGGTTCGGCGTCACCTTCGCGACGATGTTCCGCAAGGTCGCCACGGAGGAGTACCCCGAGGAGAAGCGCCCCACCCAGCCCCGCTTCCACGGCCGACACCAGCTGAACCGGCATCCCGACGGGCTCGAGAAGTGCATCGGCTGTGAGCTGTGCGCGTGGGCCTGCCCCGCCGACGCGATCCTCGTCGAGGGCGCCGACAACGACGACACCGAGGGCGGCGCCGGCCGGTTCAGCCCCGGTGAGCGCTATGGCCGCGTCTACCAGATCAACTACCTGCGGTGCATCTTCTGCGGGTTGTGCATCGAGGCGTGCCCGACGCGCGCCCTCACCATGACGAACTTCTACGAGATCGCCGACGACAACCGCGCCGACCTCATCTACACGAAGGACCAGCTGCTCGCCCCCCTCCAGCCGGGGATGCTGACCCCGCCGTTCCCGATGGCGGACGGCATGGAGGAGCGCGACTACTACCTGGGGAAGGTCTCCGAGCCCACGGACGCCCAGCGGGCGTACGTCGAGGAGCACACCGGGACGACGGACGACGTGGAGGTGACCCGGTGACCGGCACCGGCGAGCAGGTCCTGTTCTGGGTTCTCGCCCCCCTGGCGGTGGCCGGCGCCCTCGGTCTGGTGTTCGCGAGGAAGGCGGTCCACGCGGCGCTCGGTATGGCCCTGACGATGATCATCCTCGGCGTCTTCTACATCGCCCAGGACGCCGACTTCCTCGGAGTCATCCAGATCTTCGTCTACACCGGCGCCGTGATGATGCTCTTCCTCTTCGTCATCATGCTCATCGGCGTCGACTCCTCCGACAGCCTCGTCGAGACCCTCACCGGCCAGCGCTGGGTGACGGCGCTCCTGTGCCTGGGACTCGGCGGCATCCTCGCATCGGCCCTCGGTCGGGTCACGTGGGGCGAGGCGGTCGGCGTCGAGGCGATCAACGCCGAGACCGGCAACGTCTCGGGCGTCGCCCAGCTCATCTTCGGCCGCTACGTGTGGGTCTTCGAGCTCACGAGCGCGCTGCTCATCACTGCGGCCCTCGGCGCGATGGTCCTCGCGCACCGCGAGCGGCTCGGTAGGGGCCCGAACCAGCGGGAGTGGAGCAGGCGCCGGTTCCGCCAGGGCGAGAACCTCGCCGGGCTTCCGGTCCCCGGTGTCTACGCCCGCCACAACGCCGTCGACACCCCGGCCCTCCTGCCCGACGGCACGCCGTCGCCGCTGTCGTTGTCGCGCGTGCTGACCGCCCGCGAGCAGGTGCTCGCCCCGGAGGTGTACCTCGAGGCCGAGGCGGCGATCGAGCGGGACATGACGGAGGAGAGCGAGCGATGAGCCTGGTCAACTACATCTACCTGGCGACGCTCCTCTTCGTCATCGGGGGCGCGACGGTGCTGACGCGGCGCAACGCGATCATCGTCTTCATGGGGGTCGAGCTCATGCTCAACTCCACGAACCTCGTCTTCGTCACGTTCGCCCGCATCCACGGCAACCTCGACGGCCAGGTCCTCGCCCTCTTCGTCATGGTCGTCGCCGCGGCGGAGGTCGTCGTCGGCCTCGCGATCATCATGGCGATCTTCCGTTCGCGACGCTCGGCCTCGGTCGACGACGCGAACCTGCTGAAGCTGTAAGGAGCACCAGTGACCTCACTTCTCACACCGAGGGCAGCGGGATGACCGCGGTCGACGCGAGCGGGGCCTCCTCCGTCGCGTGGCTGCTCGTCGCGCTGCCCCTGGTCGGCGCCGCCGTGCTGCTCCTCGGGGGGCGGCGCACCGACCGGGTCGGGCCGCTCCTGGCGACCGGGCTCTCCTGGGGCTCGTTCGTCGTGGGGCTGGTGGTGCTCCTCCAGCTGGTCGGGCTCGCTGCCGAGGACCGGGCGCAGCAGCTGACGCTGTGGAACTGGGTTCCCGCAGGCGCCTTCCAGCTCGACGTCGGCCTGCTCGTCGACCCGCTCTCGATGAGCTTCGTCATGCTCATCACGTTCGTCGGCTCCCTCATCCACGTGTACTCGCTGGGCTACATGGAGAACGACCCCGACAAGCGGCGGTTCTTCGCCTACCTCAACCTCTTCGTGGCATCGATGCTGCTGCTCGTCCTCGCCGACTCCTACCTGCTCCTCTTCGTCGGCTGGGAGGGGGTCGGACTGGCCTCCTACCTGCTCATCGGCTTCTGGAACTGGAACCCGGCCTACGCGACGGCGGCGAACAAGGCGTTCTTCGTCAACCGGGTCGGCGACCTCGGCCTGGCCATCGGCATCATGCTCATCTTCGTGACCTTCGGGGGAGTCGACTACGCCACCGTGTCCGAGGGTGCGGCGACCGCCTCGACGGCGACCCTGACGGCCATCGGGCTGCTCCTCCTCCTGGGCGCGTGCGGCAAGTCGGCCCAGTTCCCCCTGCAGTCCTGGCTCGGTGACGCGATGGCCGGTCCCACCCCGGTGTCCGCCCTCATCCACGCCGCGACGATGGTGACCGCCGGCGTGTACCTCGTGGTGCGCTCCAACCCCATCTACGACGGCGCTCCCGACGCACGGCTGGCCGTGGCGCTCGTGGGCGCCTTCACCCTGCTCTTCGGGGCCATCATCGGCTGCGCCAAGGACGACATCAAGAAGGCCCTGGCCGCCTCCACGATGAGCCAGATCGGCTACATGATGCTCGCCGCAGGACTGGGTCCCGTGGGGTACGCGTTCGCCATCTTCCACCTGCTCACCCACGGCTTCTTCAAGGCCGGCATGTTCCTCGGTGCCGGGTCGGTGATGCACGGGATGAACGACCGGGTCGACATGCGCAGGTACGGAGGCCTCTCGACGGTCATGAAGATCACGTGGGTCACCTTCGGTCTCGGGTGGCTCGCGATCCTCGGGGTACCGCCGTTCTCCGGGTTCTGGTCCAAGGACAAGGTGATCGAGGCCGCCTTCGTCGGCGAGGGGTGGCAGCCGTGGGTGCTCGGTGGTGCCGCGCTCGTCGGTGCCGGCATCACCGCGTTCTACATGTCCCGGCTCTTCTTCATGACCTTCCACGGCGAGCGGCGCTGGGAGGACGACGTCCACCCGCACGAGTCGCCGCGCACCATGACCGTGCCGATGATCGTGCTGGCGGTCGGTTCGGCCGGACTGGGCCTGGTGCTCGGGCCCACCGGTGTCATCACGAGCTGGCTCGAGCCGGTGGTCGGTGAGCACGGCGAGGAGCACCCGGTGCTCCCGGTGTGGGTCATCGTGACCCTGACGCTCCTGCTCGTCGCCGGGGGAGCGGCCTACGCGTGGTCCCGCTACGGCCGCGACCTGGTGCCGGAGGTCGCACCGAAGGGTGCCACCATCACGCGTGCGGCCCGCCAGGACCTCTACCAGGACGCCGTGAACGAGGGGCTGTTCATGCGCCCCGGCATCCACCTGACCCGCGGGCTGGTCTTCGCCGACGCCCGCGGTGTCGACGGCGCCGTCGGCGGCCTCGCGGCCCTCGTCGGCGGGGCGTCGTCGAGGTTGCGCCGCCTCCAGACGGGCTACGCCCGGTCCTATGCCCTGACGATGCTCACCGGTGTCGTCACCGTCCTCGGTGCCCTGTGGGTGATCCAGTGAACTCCCTGCCCCTGCTCACCCTGATGATGGTCGTGCCCCTCGTGGGCGCGCTCGTCGTCGCCGCCCTGCCGGGCGGCACGGCGCGGCTGGCGAGGCCGATCGCCCTCGGGGCCTCGCTCGTCACGCTCCTCCTGGCGGTGCTCGCGTGGGTGCGGTTCGACTCCGGGGCGACCGAGCAGTTCCAGCTCGCCGAGGTCCACCCCTGGATCCCCCAGTTCGGGGTGTCCTACGCCCTCGGCGTCGACGGCATCGCGCTGGCGCTCATCGTCATGGCCGCCGTGCTCACCCCCGTCTGCCTCCTCGCCGCGTGGAACGACGTCACCGACGAGGGGTCCAGCCGGGAGAAGCGCTACTTCGCCCTCCTGCTCGTGCTCGAGGCGTTCATGGTGGGCGTGTTCGCGGCGACCGACGTCTTCCTCTTCTACGTCTTCTTCGAGGCGATGCTCATCCCGGTGTACTTCCTCATCGGGATGTTCGGGGGCCCGCGCCGCCAGTACGCCGCGGTGAAGTTCCTGCTGTTCTCGCTCGCCGGCGGGCTCGTCATGCTCGTGGCGGTGATCGCGGTCTACGTCGCGGGGCCGGGCGGCGACGACGGCTTCCTCGTCGAGAACCTCACCGGCAACCTCGAGGCCTCGACCGGCGCACTGCGGTGGATGTTCGTCGGGTTCTTCGTCGCCTTCGCCATCAAGGCGCCGATGTGGCCGGTGCACACCTGGCTCCCGGATGCCGCGACGGAGTCCCGGCCCGCGGTCGCCGTGCTCCTCGTCGGCGTCCTCGACAAGGTGGGCACCTACGGGATGATCCGGTTCTGCCTCCAGCTGTTCCCGGAGGCGTCACAGTGGGCGACCCCGGTCGTCATCACGCTCGCCGTCATCTCGGTCGTCTACGGTGCGCTGCTGGCCATCGGCCAGACCGACATGATGCGGCTCATCGCGTTCACCTCGATCAGCCACTTCGGGTTCATCGTCCTCGGCATCTTCGCGCTCACCAGCGTTGGTGGAGCGGGGTCCAGCCTCTACATGGTCAACCACGGGTTCTCCACGGCCGGGCTGTTCCTCCTCGCCGGGTTCCTCGTCGCGCGACGGGGATCCAAGCGGATCCCGGACTACGGCGGTTGGCAGCGGGTCACCCCCGTCCTGGCGGGCACCTTCCTCGTCGTCGGCCTGTCGAGCCTCGCGCTGCCCGGGCTGTCGTCCTTCGTGTCGGAGTTCCTCGTCCTCCAGGGCACGTTCATGCGCTACCGCGTGGCAGCGGTCATCGCCGCGTCCGGCATCGTCCTCGCCGCGCTGTACATCCTCCTCATGTACCAGCGCCTCATGACCGGTCCCAGGCCGAGCTTCGGTGAGGCCGAGCCGCCGTCGGACCTCTCGTGGCGGGAGAAGGTCGTCGTGGCGCCGCTCATCGCCTCCTTCCTCCTGCTGGGTGTCTTCCCCAAGCCGGTGCTCGACCTCGTCAACCCGGCCGTGGCCCGCACCCTCGACTTCGTCGGCGTCTCCGACCCCAGCCCCGCCAACGCCTCCGGGAGCAACCAGTGATGCCCGCCGCAGAGTTCCAGGCCGTGTCGGTCGACTACGCCGCCGTCGGGCCGCTGCTCATCGTTGCCGCTGGAGCCCTGGTCGGCGTGCTCGTCGAGGCGTTCTCCCCCCGGCGCAGCCGGCACGCCGTGCAGGTCGGGCTCACCACGGTGACGCTGCTCGCCGCGTTCGTCGTGCTGGTCATCTGGTCGCGCGAGTCGACGACGGTGACGCTCGGCGGCTCGGTCGTCGTGGACGGCGTCTCCCTGTTCCTCATGGGCTCGATACTCGTCCTGTCCGTGCTCGGGGTCCTCGTGATGGCGGAGCGCTTCGGCGGCGTCGGGTCCGACGCCTTCACGCCGATGGGCTCCTCGACGCCCGGGTCCCCACAGGAGGACACCGCCACCCGGGCCGGGTACGCCACGTCGGAGGTCTTCCCGCTGACCCTCTTCTCGGTCCTGGGCATGCTCGTGTTCGTCACCGCGAACGACCTCATCACCCTCTTCGTCGGGCTCGAGGTGCTCTCGCTCCCGCTCTACGTCATGACCGGGCTGGCGCGTCGCCGCCGCCTCCTCTCGCAGGAGGCCGCGCTGAAGTACTTCCTTCTCGGAGCCTTCTCCAGCGCCTTCCTGCTCTTCGGGTCGGCACTGCTCTACGGCTACGCGGGGTCCTCCGACCTGAGCGCCATCTCGGCGGCCATCTCCACCGCGGCGGGCGACCTCGACGGTCTCCTCGTTCCCGGGGTCGTCCTCACCATGGTCGGCCTGCTCTTCAAGGTCGGCGCGGTGCCGTTCCACTCGTGGGTACCGGACGTCTACCAGGGCGCTCCGACGCCGGTCACCGGGTTCATGGCGGCCTGCACCAAGATCGCGGCGTTCGGGGCGATCCTGCGCCTGGCCTACGTCGGCGTCGGCGCCAACCGGTGGGACTGGCAGATGGGCCTCGTGGTCGTCGCGGCCCTCACCATGGTCGTCGGCGCCGTGCTGTCGGTGACCCAGACCGACGTCAAGCGACTCCTCGCGTACTCCTCCATCGCGCACGCGGGCTTCATCCTCGTCGGCGTGCTCGCCTTCTCCCGCGAGGGCATCGGCGGGGTGCTCTTCTACCTGGCGGCCTACGGCTTCATGACGATCGCCGCCTTCGGCATCGTCGCCATGGTGCGCCAGGGCGGCTCGGAGGCCTCCCACCTGTCGCAGTGGGCCGGTCTCGGGCGGCGGCACCCGGTCGTCGCCGGCACCTTCGCCTTCCTCCTCCTCGCCTTCGCGGGCATCCCGCTGACCTCGGGCTTCACCGCGAAGTACGCCGCGTTCGCGCCGGCAGTGGCCTCCGGGACGACCGGAACGGTCCTCGTCGTCATCGGTGTCATCGCGTCGGCAGTGACGGCGTTCGTCTACGTCCGCCTCATCGTGCTCATGTACTTCACCGAGCCGGCGGGTGACGAGGTGGTGGCGCTCACCCCGTCCATCCCCTCGACCGTCGCCATCACGGTGGGGGTCCTCGTCACGGTCCTGGCCGGCGTCGTCCCCGGGCTGGCCCTCGACCTCGCGAGCTCGGCGTCCGAGTTCATCCTGTGACCCCCGTGTCCGCGGAACCGGCGCAGCGGGGCACCCCCTCGGTGCTCGAGCTGCCCGGTGCCTCGGACCGGCTGCGAGAGCGGCTCACCGACGGCCTGGCGGCGGTCAACGAGCTCATCGCCCTACGCGTCGACCACGACGACCCCTTCATCGCCGAGGCCGGCTCGCACCTCACGGCAGCGGGCGGCAAGCGCTTCCGCCCGTTGCTCACCCTGCTCGCGGCGGAGCTCGGCCGAGGCATCGACGAGCGCGTCGTGGCTGCGGCGGCGGGGGTGGAGCTGACGCACCTGGCGTCGCTGTACCACGACGACGTCATGGACGAGGCCGACCTGCGGCGGGGCGCGCCCAGCGCGAACTTCGCCTACGGCAACTCGACCGCGATCCTCGTGGGCGACCTACTGTTCGGCACGGCATCCGACATCGTCGCCGACCTGGGGCCGGATGCCGTGAAGATCCAGGCCCAGACCTTCATGCGCCTCTGCTCGGGCCAGATCCGCGACGCCCGGCCCGCCCCGGCGGGGACCGACGCCGTCGATTACTACCTGCAGGTACTCGCCGACAAGACCGGCGTGCTCATCGCCACCGCCGCTCGGTACGGCGCCATGTTCGCGGGGTGCCCCGACGACGTCGTCGAGACGATGCGCGAGTACGGCGAGCGCCTGGGCGTCGCCTTCCAGCTCGCGGACGACCTCATCGACATCGCCTCCGACACCGACGAGACCGGCAAGCGGCCAGGCACCGACCTGCGCGAGGGCAAGCGGACCCTTCCGGTCCTCCACGTGCTGGCCTCGACGGACCCCGCCGACGCCCACCTCCGCAGCCTGCTCTCCGGCGAGCTCACGGACGACGAGACCGTCACCGAGGCGCTCACGTTGCTGCGGGTGCATCCGGCGATGGACCGGGCACGCCGGCACACCGACGCCGTGGCGCTGCGGGCCCAGCGGGTGCTCGCGTCGCTCCCGCCCAGCGACGCGAAGGACGCGCTCCACGCCCTCGCGACCGGTGTCGTGACGCGGGTCGGCTGACGGCGGCGTGGGCCGGCACCAGGGTCCGGCAGCGAGCGGAGAGGCGCAGTGGGAGGTGCCGACCGCCGGCTTGCCGGCGCCGCTCGTGGCGGTCGACCTCGAGGCGTTCGACGCCAACGCCGACGACCTCGTGCGGCGGGCCGGCGGCCTCCCGGTGCGCGTCGCGTCCAAGTCGGTGCGGTGCCGGGCACTGCTCGAGCGTGCCCTGGCCCGGCCGGGCTTCACCGGAGTCATGGCGTACGCCGTGCCCGAGGCGGTGTGGCTGGCGGACCACGGCGTGCGCGACGTCTTCGTCGCCTATCCCAGCGTCGACGTCGCGGCACTGCGCGCCGTGGCGACCGACGAGCACCGGCGCTCCGAGGTCACCGTCACCATCGACAGCGTCGAGCACGTGCGCTGGCTGCGCGAGAACGTGGGTGTCGAGGCCACCGGCCTCGGGGTGGCCGTCGACGTGGACGCCTCCCTGCGGCTGGGACGGCTGCACCTCGGGGTGCGCCGGTCACCCACGCGGTCGCCGACCGAGGCCCTCGCCGTGGTGCGTGCCGCGGTGGGTGCTGGCCTCGACGTACGCGGCCTGATGTTCTACGACGCCCAGGTGGCCGGGCTCCCGGATGCAGGCCCGCACGTCCGCGCCGTCAAGCGGCGCTCGGTGCGTCGGCTGGAGGAGCGCCGCGCGGCCGTCGTGGGGGCGGTGCGCCGGGAGGTGGACCTGCGGTTCGTCAACGCGGGTGGCACCGGCAGCCTCCACCTCTTCGGCGGTGACCGGACCGTCACCGAGCTGGCGGCCGGCTCGGGGCTCTACGGCCCGACGCTCTTCGACGGCTACGACGACTTCCGGCCGCGCCCGGCGATGGCCTTCGCGCTGCCGGTCGTCCGGCGACCCGCTGCCGGCCACGTCACGGCCTCCGGCGGGGGCTACGTTGCCAGTGGTGCGCCGGGCTGGTCACGGGTCCCCTCCCCGCTCCGGCGCGGGCTGGCACTGGTGCGCGCCGAGGGGACCGGCGAGGTGCAGACCCCGCTGCACGGCAGCGATGCCGACGGCCTGCGAATGGGTGACCGGGTCTGGATGCGCGGGGCGAAGGCGGGCGAGCTGCTCGAGCGCTTCTCGGAGGTCCACCTCGTGTCCGGGTGCGAGCTGGTCGAGACCGTTCCCAGCTACCGGGGCGAGGGGAGGTGCTTCGGGTGACGGCCACCTGGCGCAACTGGGCCGGGACGGTGCTCGCCCGGCCCGCCGAGGTCCGGCGGGCCGGCTCGAGCGCCGACGTGGTGACCGCCGTCACGGATGCCGGGCGGCGCGGGTTGCCGGTCCGGGTCGCCGGGTCGGGACACTCCTTCACACCGCTCGTGGCAACCGACGGCATCCTCCTGCAGCTCGACGGGCTCAGTGGACTGGTGGACGTGGACGCCGAGCGGCTGCGGGTCCGAGTGGGTGCCGGGACGCCGATGCACGTCCTCAACCCCGCGCTGCAGTCGCTGGGCCTGGCCCTGCCCAACCTCGGGGACATCGACCGCCAGACCATCAGCGGCGCCATCGCCACGGGCACCCACGGCACCGGCGCGCGTCTCCAGGGGATGGCCGCGGCCGTCAGCGGTCTGACGATGGTGCTGGCCGACGGCTCGTCGCTGCGCTGCTCGGCGGAGCGCGATCCAGAGGTGTTCGCCGCCGCCCGGGTGGGTCTCGGTGCTCTCGGCGTGGTCACGGAGGTCGAGCTGCAGTGCGTCCCCGCGTTCCGGTTGCACGCCAAGGAGGCCGCGGAGTCGCTGGACGGACTGCTCCCGGTCCTGCAGGGCGAGGCCGACGCGCACGACCACGTCGACATGCTGTGGTTCCCGCACACCGACCGTGTCCTCGTGAAGCGCAACGACCGGGTCGGCCACGGTGAGGGGCCGGGGCCCCTGCCATCCTGGCGTGCCCGGCTCGAGGACCACCTCCTCGCCAACCGCCTCTTCGAGGGGGTCAACCGGCTGGCCACGGCTCGACCGGGTCTCGTCCCGAGGCTGAACCGGCTCGCCGCCCGGCTGCTGGGTGCCCGCGAGTTCGCCGACGACTCATGGAAGGTGTTCTGCTCCTCCCGGGAGGTGTGCTTCGTCGAGAGCGAGTACGCGGTTCCGCGCGCCTCGGTGGCGGCGGTGCTCGAGGGGCTCCGGGCGTGGTTCGCCCGAACCGGCGCTCCGGTCCCGTTCCCCGTGGAGGTGCGGTTCATCGGTGCCGACGAGGTGTGGCTGTCGACGGCGTACGAGCGCGACAGCGCGTACGTCGCCGTGCACCAGTACCACCGGATGGACGCGAGACCACTCCTCGGGGCGTTCGAGGCCATCGTCGCCGAGCACGACGGACGCCCGCACTGGGGCAAGCTGCACAGCGTGGACGCCGGCCGCCTCGCTCGTCTCTATCCGAGGTTCGACGACTTCCGGGCGGTCCGGGACCGCCTCGACCCGGAGCGCCGCTTCACCAACGACCATCTCCGCCACCTCCTCGGCGACTGACCCCAGCCAGGTGCGTGGACGTGGGAGCATTCGTCGCGTGACCGACAGCCCGCCGCCTCGTGACCGAGCCACCCGGAAGGTGGACGCCCTCGCGATGCTGGCCACCCCGGGGATCGACGTGTGGGTCGCCACCGCGTCGCCGACGCCCACCGCTCACCTGGTCCCGGTGTCCCTGGCGTGGGTCGACGAACGCGTGGTCATCGCCGTGGAGGCCCGCTCCGTCACGGCCCGGAACCTCACGGCGTCCGGGGCGGCCCGACTGGCCCTCGGGACGACGCGCGACGTCGTGATGGTCGACGCCAGCCTGGAGTCGACCGTTGACGCGGGCGACAGCGGCCCGCTGGGCGTCGCGTACGCGGAGCAGGCCGACTGGGACCCCAGGCGCGTCGACGGCTACGTGTTCCTCGTGCTCCGGCCGGTCCGGCTGCAGGCGTGGCGGGAGG
Organism: uncultured Actinomycetota bacterium; assembly: GCA_963763015.1. Taxonomy (GTDB): domain Bacteria; phylum Actinomycetota; class Actinomycetes; order Actinomycetales; family Dermatophilaceae; genus Fodinibacter. The sequence goes on from CAVXML010000011.1 coordinate 540,342, forward strand.
CGGACGAGATGCCCGCGCGCACCCTCATGCGCGACGGCACCTGGCTGGTCTAGCGCCCCCCGGACTCCGTGCCCGGTTCGCTGACCCCGCGCGCCGCGACGTAGGCCGGCTCGCGAAGCCGGCCCACGACGGGGTACTGCTGCGTGCCGGGAAGCTCGTGGACCACGGGGTCGTGGCGGTCCGACAGCGCGTCGGGCCCGAGGACCGCGCCCCGGGACAGGGTTCCGACGTCGTGCCACGGGCCGGTGCCGTGCGCCGCCGAGAGGACCATCGAGGCGGGCAGCCCCAGGTCCCCGACCGGCCCCGGTCCAGCGGCCACGAGCCGCACGACAAGGGCCCCACGCTGAGAGCGCACCGGGAGCAGGGTCGCCGCCCACGTCACACCCTTGGGGTGGAGCGGCCGCCCACGGCGTATCCGTGCCACGGCGCCGAACAGCCCGGCGAGGGCGAGGCCCCCGACAGCGGCCGCCCCCTCGACGCCCTGCTGCACGATCTCTCCGCATGGCACCGCACGGCCCTACCCCTCAGCGGTCACGGCACACGTGGCTCAGCCGTCGGGCGGGTCGGGCGGGAACGTCGAGCGGAGTGCCGCCGACAGCGACTCCTGGTCGACGGCGAGGCCTCGTGCGGCCCGCGCCCCGACGGCGAGGCCGAGGATGTACGAGCCCACCGGTGCCATGGGGCGGGCGAAGCCGTGCGCGATGTCCCTGCTCAGGCCGTGGATGGCCGTGACGTCGACGTCAGCGGGGTCGACGCCCACCGCCTGGCACGCCTGCGTGACCCACGCGTGCCACTGCTCCTCTGCTGCGCCGAGGTCCGTCATCGAACCGTCACTTCCTCTCGAGCTCGGAGCGTTCCCAGCCGCGGCGCGGTGCCCGGTTCACGGTCGCGCTCGACGGCTGCTCGTCACGCGAGCGGTAGACCAGGTAGGGCCTGGTCAGGTAGCCGAGCGGCGCCGAGAACACGTGGACGAGCCGGGTGAACGGCCACATCGCGAAGAGGAGGAAGGCGAGGAAGGCGTGCGCCTGGAACCCGAACGGCGCCTCGGCCATGAGCTCCGGCTGGGGGCTGAGGGCGAAGATGCTCCTGAACCACGGCGAGACCCCGTCGCGGTAGTTGTACTCGCCGCCGAAGTGGAAGACGCTCCCCGCGATCGTGTTCCAGATGCCGAGCACGATCACCGCCCCCAGGACGAGGTACATCACCTTGTCGTTCGTCGTCGTGGCCCTGAAGACCGGGCCGGTGGTGCGCCGGCGGTAGACGAGGATGGCGAGACCCACCACGGCCGCGACGCCCGCCGGGATGCCGCCCACGAGCGCGAGCGTGTGGTACGCGGACCGGCTGAGGCCCACGGCATCCGTGACGGACTGCGGGACGAGCAGACCCATCACGTGGCCGAGGACGACGCCCAGCATCCCGAAGTGGAACAGGGGGCTGCCGATGCGCAGCAGCCGGTCCTCGTAGAGCTGGCTGGAGCGGGTGGTCCAGCCGAACTTGTCGTACCGGTACCGCCACACGTGGCCGGCGACGAAGACGGCGAGGCACACGTACGGGAAGATGACCCACAGGAACGTGCTCATCGGGGGGCTCCAACCGGGATCGTGGTGCCGAGCAGGGCGGTCGTGTCGGCAGGTTCCGGTCGCGGGTTGAGGCGCGGGTCGACGGCGTACGGCTCGAGCCCGACCTCCTCCTGCGGCGGCCCCTGCGCGACGAGCCGGGCGAGGGCCTCCTCGTCGTCGCCGTCGAGCACCGGAAGCGTGGTCCGCAGCGCCTCGAGCACGGGCAGCCAGGGCGAGTCACGCCGCGCGAGGCCGGCCCGCAGCACCTCGATGCCGACGCGGTGCCGGGTGAGGAGCGCCCAGGCGGTGGCTCCGTCCTGGAGGGCACCGAACTCGAGGACGACGCACAGGTGGTCGGGCAGCTCGACGTCGATGTCGAAGTCCGCTCCCGCACGCCGGTAGGCCTGCGTGAACTCCACGAGCGCCACGCCCCGGCGCCGGGTGTCCCCGTGGGTGAAGTACGTGAGGTGGAGCGAGCACCGGCGCGTGACGTCGAAGGTGTCGACGTACTCCTGCTGGAGCACGCGCAGGTCACCATCGGCCAGCCGGTCGAGGAAGGACAGCAGGAGGTCGCGTTGCGCGGCCGGCAGCGCGGTCACGACGTCACGCAGCAACGGCACGCGCTCGACGAGCACCTCGTCGGGGTAGTCGAGGAGCAGCGAGACGACCTGCCAGGTCGCCGCCAGCGCGGCATCCTCTGTCTCCGGGCGGGAGTCCCGGTGCCGGCGCCACCTCATCGGGAGCCGTCCGAGTCCTCGGGGAAGAGCCCCTCGGGCATCCCTCGGCCGTCCCAGTTGAGCAGGTTGACCCGGCCCCGCTTGTCACCGCCGGTGGCGAGCGTGTCGCCGGTCTGCCGCTGTTGGAGCATCTGGAAGTTCTCCACCGCCACGGGGGTCGGCAGCCCAGAGCCCTCGCCGAAGACGTCCTGCTGCCCGCCCCCGTAGTCCGAGACGGCGCACTCCGTCGCGAGCTCCTCGAGGGAGTGCGCCTGCTCGGCGTGAGCGGTGGGGATGACGTAGCGCTCCTCGTACTTGGCGATGGCGAGCAGCCGGAACATCTCGTACATCTCCTCACCGCCCATGCCGACCGACGCCGGGATCTCGTCGCGAGGGTCGCGGCCGAGGTTGATGTCCCGCATGTACGACCGCATCGCGGCGAGCTTCTTGAGCACCCCCTCGACCGGGACGACGTCACCGGCGGTGAAGAGGTTCGCGAGGTACTCGACGGGGATGCGCAGCGCGTCGATCGCCCCGAAGAGGTTGTCGTGGTTCTCGGCGTCGTGACCGGTCTCCTTGATGACGTCGACGACGGGGGAGAGCGGCGGGATGTACCAGACCATCGGCATGGTGCGGTACTCCGGGTGCAGTGGAAGCGCGACCCGGTAGTCCAGGATCAGGCGCTTGACCGGGCTCCGACGGGCCGCCTCGACCCAGTCCCCGGGGATGCCGGCGTGCTCGGCCTCGCGGCGCACGTCCGGGTCCTCCGGGTCGAGGAACACGTCGAGCTGGGCCCTGTAGAGGTCCTGGTCGTCCTCGACGGCGGCCGCCTCGAGCACCTTGTCGGCGTCGTAGAGCACGAGCCCGATGTAGCGCAGCCGCCCGACGCAGGTCTCGGAGCAGACGGTCGGGATGCCCACCTCGACCCTCGGGTAGCAGAAGGTGCACTTCTCGGCCTTGCCGGTCTTGTGGTTGAAGTACACCTTCTTGTAGGGGCACCCGGTGATGCACATGCGCCAGCCGCGGCAGCGGTCCTGGTCGACGAGGACGATGCCGTCCTCCGCCCGCTTGTAGATCGCGCCGCTCGGACACGACGCGGCGCACGAGGGGTTGAGGCAGTGCTCGCAGATGCGCGGCAGGTAGAACATGAAGGTCTGCTCGAACTCCATTCGGACCTTGTCCTCCATCCCCTTCAGCATGACGTCGTTGGCCGCGTGCTCGCGTGAGCCGCCGAGGTCGTCGTCCCAGTTCGCGCTCCAGGAGATGTTGACCGGCTTGCCCGAGATGAGCGAGTACGGCCTCGCCACGGGGAAGTTCTTCTGCGCAGGGGCGTTGAGCAACGTCTCGTAGTCGTAAGTCCAGGGCTCGTAGTAGTCCGAGATCGACGGCATCTTCGGGTTGCTGAAGATCGTCAGCAGCTTTCTGAGCCGGCCGCCGGCGCGCAGCGACAGCCGGCCGTTGCGAGCCACCCACCCGCCCTGCCACTCGTCCTGGTCCTCGTAGCCGCGGGGGTAGCCGAGGCCCGGTCGGGTCTCGACGTTGTTGAACCACACGTACTCGGTGCCGGCCCGGTTCGTCCACGCCTGCTTGCACGTGACCGAGCAGGTGTGGCACCCGATGCACTTGTCGAGGTTCATGACCATCGCCAGCTGGGCCATGACGCGCATCAGTACACCACCTCCGCGGTGCGCTTGCGGATCATCGTGACCTCGTCACGGTTGTTACCCGTCGGCCCGATGTAGTTGAAGAAGTAGGCGAACTGCGCGTAGCCGCCGATCAGGTGGCTCGGCTTCATCATGATCCGGGTGAGGGAGTTGTGGATGCCGCCGCGACGTCCGTCACGCTCGGTGAGGGGCACGTCGATGAGCCGGTCCTGGGCGTGGTGCATGTAGACGGTGCCCTCCGGCATCCGGTGCGAGACGATCGCACGCGCCGCAACGACTCCGTTGCGGTTCACGGCCTCGACCCAGTCGTTGTCGCCGACCCCGATCTTCTCGGCGTCGATGTCGGACAGCCAGATGGTCTGGCCACCGCGCGAGAGGCTGAGCATGAAGAGGTTGTCCTGGTACTCGCTGTGGATCGACCACTTGTTGTGGGGGGTGAGGTACCGCACCGAGACGCCGAGAGCGTTCTGCTCGCCGAGAGCCGTCTCACCGAACAGCTCGGTCATGTTCAGCGGTGGCCGGTAGACCGGGAGGGCCTCTCCCATCCCGAGGATCCAGTCGTGGTCGAGGTAGAACTGCTGGCGCCCGGTGAGGGTGTGGAACGGCTTGAGCCGCTCGATGTTGATCGTGAACGGCGCGTATCGTCGCCCGCCGCTCTCCGAGCCCGACCACTCCGGCGACGTGATGACCGGCACCGGCGCGACCTGGGTGTCGGCGAAGGTGATCTGTTTTCCCTCGTGCTCGGCAGCGAGGTCGTGCAGCGTTGTGCCCGTGCGCTTCTCGACGTTCTTGAACCCGTGGGTCGCGAGGTGGCCGTTGGTCGTCCCCGACAGGTGCAGGATCGCGTCCGCGACGTGGATGTCCGTGAGGAGCCGGGGCTGGCCGTCGCCTGCGCCGCCGCGTGCCACGCCGTTGCGCGTTCGCAGGATGCCGATCTCGCGCTTGACGTCGTACGGCACCCCCTTGGTGAGCATGCCGACCGACTCCATGAGCGGGCCGATCGAGGTCATCTTGTCGTAGATGGCGGCGTAGTCGCGCTCGGCGACGGCGAGAACGGGCAGCGTCCTTCCCGGCACCGGCTCGACCTCTCCGGTCCTCCAGTCCCGGACCACCCCGTGGACCGTGGCCATGGCCTCCGGGGTGTCGTGCCAGAGCGGTTTGGCGACCACGTCGCGGCGGGTGCCGAGGTGGTCGGCGGCGAGCTCGGAGAACCTCTTGGCGACTGCCTTCCACGCCTCCCAGTCGGTCTTCGACTGCCACGGCGGCGAGATGGCCGGGTTGAAGGAGTGCACGAACGGGTGCATGTCGGTGGTGTTGAGGTCGTGCTTCTCGTACCACGTGGCGGCCGGCAGGACGACGTCCGAGAAGAGCGTCGAGCTGGTCATCCGGAAGTCGATCGTCATGAGCAGGTCGAGCTTGCCCTCGGGCGCCTGGTCCGGCCATCGGATGCCGGCGGGGCGCTTCTCCGGCGGGGCCTGCTCCGCGGTCACCGCGTTGTCGGTGCCGAGCAGGTGCTTGAGGAAGTACTCGTTCCCCTTGGCGCTCGAGCCGAGCAGGTTGGCTCGCCACAGGCTGAGGATCCGGGGGTGGTTCTCCTCCGCCTCCGGATCATCCACGGCGAACTTCAGTGCGCCGGACTTGAGCTGGTCGACGACGTAGTCAGCGGGCGCAACGCCTGCGGCATCGGCCTCGTCGGCGAGCACCAGGCTGCTGCGGTTGAACGTGGGGTAGCTCGGGGTCCAGCCCAGGCGCACCGACTGGGCGAGGAGGTCCATGACGCCCTTCCCGGCGAAGACCCCTGTGCCGGCATCCACGTCGTCGGCGGTGAAGGTGTCGTAGCGGTACTGGCTCGTGTTGACGTACCAGTAGGCGGTCTGGTTCATGTGCCGCGGCGGCCGCTGCCAGTCGAGCGCGAACGCCATGTGCTGGAAACCCATGATCGGCCGGATCTTCTCCTGGCCCACGTAGTGCGCCCAGCCGCCGCCGTTGCGCCCCTGGCACCCGGTGATCGAGGTGAGCACGAGCATCGCCCGGTAGATCTGGTCTGAGTGGAACCAGTGGTTGGTGCCCGCGCCCATGAGGATCATGCCGCGCCCGCCCGTGTCGATGGCGTTCTGCGCCCACTCGCGGGCCAGCCGCACGACCTGCTCGGCCGGGACGGAGGTGATCTCCTCCTGCCACGCGGGGGTCGCCGGGGTCGAGGGGTCGTCGTAGTCGGCCGGCCACGTGCCCGGCATCCCGTCGCGGTGCACGCCGTACTGCGCCAGCATGAGGTCCAGGACCGTCGTGACGAGACGCCCACCGATCCGGCGTACCGGCACCCCGCGGGACACGTGCGTGACCCTGCCGTCGAGGGCGTCGAACCGGGGGAGGCGGACCAGCGCGGTCTCTGTCGCCGCGCCGTGCAGGGTGAGCACGGGGTCGATGTCCGCGAGGTCGAGGTTCCAGCGGCCCCAGCCCTCCTCCCCGTAGCGGAACCCGATCGAGCCGTTCGGGATGGCGACGTCACCGGTGCGCGCGTCGAGCACCGCCGGCTTCCACATGGCGTTCTCCGAGGTGCTCTCCGGGATGTCGAGGTCGCCCGCGACGAGGTACTTGCCCGGCCGGTGGGCCGGCCCGTCACCCTCCGGTTCGAGCGCCACGAGGAACGGCAGGTCGGTGTACTGCTGGTTGTAGCGGGTGAAGAAGTCGACCTGCGAGTCGACGAAGAACTCCTTGAGGATCACATGGCCCATCGCCATCGCGAGCGCGCCGTCGGTCCCGGGGGCCGCCGCCACCCACTCGTCGGCGAACTTGACGTTCTCGGCGTAGTCCGGTGAGACGGCGACGACCTTCTGGCCGCGGTAGCGCGCCTCGGTCATCCAGTGCGCGTCGGGCGTGCGGGTCAGCGGGACGTTCGAGCCCCACATGAAGAGGTACCCGGCATCCCACCAGTCGCCGGACTCGGGCACGTCGGTCTGGTCGCCGAACATCTGCGGCGACGCGTTGGGCAGGTCGGCGTACCAGTCGTAGAACGAGAGCATCGGTGCGCCGATGAGCTCGAGGAAGCGTGCGCCGGAGGCATAGGACACCGGCGACATGGCCGGGATCGGGGAGAAGCCGGCGATCCGGTCGGGGCCCCACCGCTTCACCGTGTACACGTGGGCCGCGGCGACGAGGTCGACGACCTCCTCCCAGGTGGAGCGGACGAGACCGCCCTTGCCGCGGGCCGACTTGTAGCGGTGGGCCTTCTCGGGGTCCTGGACGATGGACGCCCAGGCGAGCACCGGGTCGCCACCGACCGCGCGGCGCGCCTCCCGGAACATCTCGAGCAGCACCCCACGCACATAGGGGTAGCGGACCCGCGTGGGGGAGTAGGTGTACCAGGAGAAGGCCGCCCCGCGAGGGCACCCCCGCGGCTCGTACTCGGGTCGGTCGGCACCGGTCGACGGGTAGTCCGTCTGCTGCGCCTCCCACGTGATGATGCCGTCCTTGACGTAGACCTTCCACGAGCAGGACCCGGTGCAGTTGACACCGTGGGTGCTGCGCACGACCTTGTCGTGGCTCCAGCGGTCGCGGTAGAAGGCGTCGCCCGCTCGCCCGCCGGTGGCATGGATGGACCGCCTGTCCTCGGAGACCTCCGACCGGGTGAAGAAGCGGCGGGTGCCGACGAGCGCGTCGGTCAGCGGTCCGTCGAGGCGGGCGGTGCTCATGTCGACTCCTTCGAGGCGATGCTGCGGAAGGGCGTGGTGGTGCGGATGTGCGCGAGGCACGTGGTCTCGTCGACGAAGGGCTCGAGGCTGACCAGTGTGTTGTCCTCGCCCAACCGTGCCAGCGAACCCGCGATGAGGCCGCGGTGGATGCCGCAGACGACAGCGGGGTTGGCGCGCGCGAGGTCGAGGAACGGGCAGTGGACCAGCGTGACCTCGGCGGCGCGGCCCCCCTCGGACGTCCTGAGCTCCGGCGTGTAGCCCCACTCCTGGAGCACGTCGATCATCCGGGCCAGCTTGCCGAGCCAGCGACCGGGGGTGTCGGCCGGCGCCGAGCCCGGCTGGGCCGGCACGTGCTCCACCGCCCAGCGTCGACCGGCCTCCGCCGGGGTCACCGCCTGGCCGGACGCGCCGTCGGCGAGGGTCTGGGCCAGCAGGCCGCTGAGCAGCCTGAGGGAGTCGGCCTCGGCGCGGGTCTCCACCTCGTCGAGGGACCCTGGTGCCAGGGAGTAGACCTTGCGTGGTCGCCCGGCGCCGCCCTCGCGGCGCACCGCCGACTCGACGATGCCACTCGCCACGAGCTGGTCGAGGTGGAACCGCACGGTCGTGACGTGCAGACCGACCAGGGCGCCGAGCTCGGCCGCGGTGAACCCCGGCGTGGCGACCTCGCCGTCGGCGTGGGCGAGGACGTCGACGAGCCGGCGTCGCACGGGGGACGCGAGGAGTGACGCCACACTGGGGCCGCTCGTCGTCATCGCTCTCCCGACATTGGAGGAATGCGTTCCTCGCTCTCAGCCGACACCGTAACAGGTGCGAACCGGCACCGCACGATGTCCGGTCGACCTGACGCACAGGGCTTTTCCGGTCTACTTCTGGTCGTAGTAGGTGAGCCTTCCCTTCCTAGCAGGCTCCGCGGAGCCGGTGTAGCGTCGCTGCCGGGACGATTTAGAGGAATGCGCTCATCCAAACGGAGGACCGATGGCGACCCAGGTGACCGAGCCGGTACCCGCCGGAGCCGCCCCGTTCGACGGGGACTGGTCGGGACGGGTCTCCGGCGGGGCGAAGCGGGTGCTCACCATGTCCACGATCGCGTTCACCCTCATGTTCGCGGTCTGGCTCATGTTCGGCATCCTGGGTGTGCCGATCCAGAAGGAGCTCGGGCTCACCGACCCCCAGCTCGCCTGGATCAGTGCGGTGGCGGTGCTCAACGGCTCCCTCTGGCGGCTCCCGGCCGGCATGCTCACCGACCGGATCGGCGGGCGCGTTGTCACGGTCGGGATGCTCCTTCTCACCGCGGTCCCCTGCTTCTTCCTGACCCAGGTGTCCGGGTACTGGCCACTGCTCGTGCTGGCCTTCCTCGTCGGCTTCGCCGGCAACCTCTTCAGCGTCGGCATCGCCTGGAACGCCGCCTGGTTCCCCAAGGAGCGGCAGGGCTTCGCGCTGGGGGTCTTCGGGGCCGGGAACATCGGCGCCTCGGTCACCAAGCTGCTCGTCGTGCTCCTGCCGACGATCATCGTCAGCACAACTGGCGCGATGTACCTCGGTGTCTTTCCCGGCGGCTGGCGGATCTTCCCGGCGTTCTACACCGTCGCCCTCGTCGCCGTCGCGGTCCTGACCTTCCTCGTCGTCCCCCGCCACGACCGGAAGGGGGGCGAGGGCAGGCCGATGCGCGAGATGCTCGCACCGCTCAGGCACGTGCGGGTCTGGCGCTTCAGCCTCTACTATGCGGCCGTGTTCGGCGCCTACGTCGCCCTCGCCGCGTGGCTCCCCAAGTACTACGTCGACAACTTTGACGTCGAGCTGCAGACCGCCGCGCTGCTGACCGCCACCTTCATCTTCCCGGCGTCACTGCTCCGACCGGTCGGTGGCTGGTTCTCCGACCGCTACGGCGCCCGGCGGGTCATGTACTGGACGTTCGGCGTGATGGCGGTGACGACCGGCGTCCTCATGATGCCCAACGGCCACCTCGTCATCGCCCACCCTGACGGCAGTGAGAGCGAGCACCTCGCCTACAGCATGGGCGTTGGCGTGTTCGCCCTCCTGGTCTTCCTGCTCGGCTGCGCGATGGGCGTCGGAAAGGCCGCCGTCTACAAGCACATTCCCGAGTACTTCCCTGACAACGTCGGATCGGTCGGCGGCCTGGTCGGGATGTTCGGCGGGCTCGGCGGCTTCCTCCTCCCGCCGTTGTTCGCCTACACCAAGGTGTGGTCCGGCATCCCGAGCTCTACCTTCGTCGTGCTGTTCCTGCTCACGGCTGCCTGCTTCGCCTGGATGCACTGGACCGTGGTGCACATGCTGCACCACGAGTCCCCGGACCTCGCCCGACACCTCGAGTCCCCGGCCGCCACCCCGGTGACGTCCTGACGTGAAGCCACCCGGCCCAGAAGGAGAAGCGCCATGAGCACCGCACCCGCACCGGCCCGAAAGGGCGAGTGGCTCGAGTCGTGGGACCCCGAGGACGAGCAGACGTGGGACCAGTCGCTGGCCTGGCGAACCCTCTGGGTGACGACGTTCTGCCTCACGCTCGCGTTCGTCGCGTGGTTCCTGCCGAGCGCGATCATCCCCAAGCTGAACGCCCTCGGCTACGACTTCTCCAAGAGCGAGCTCTACTGGATGGCCGCCATGCCGGGCCTCGCGGCCGGCCTCCTCCGCCTCGTGTGGATGACGCTGCCCCCCATCATGGGCACCCGCAGGATGGTCTCCCTGACCACCCTCCTCCTCATCGCCTCCACCCTGGGCTGGGGTGTCCGGGTGCAGTCACCCACGGCGCCCTACTGGGAGCTCATGGTCCTGGCCTTCCTCGCCGGGATCGGTGGCGGCGCGTTCTCCGGGTTCATGCCGAGCACCTCCTACTTCTTCCCCAAGCGCAAGCAGGGGACGGCTCTGGGCCTGCAGGCGGGGCTCGGCAACTTCGGGGTCTCGCTCGTGCAGCTGCTCACCCCGTACCTCATCGCGATCTCGGCGCTCGCGGTCTTCGGCGGCAGCCAGCAGATGTCGGTGCCGGGCAAGGAGCCCGTCACGGTCTGGTACCAGAACGCCGCCTTCGTGTGGATCCCCCTCATGGTGGTCGGAGCGATCCTCGCGTGGACTCTGCTGCGCTCGGTGCCGGTCAAGGCGAACATCCGGCAGCAGTTCGACATCTTCAGCAACCTCGACACCTGGCTGATGACGCTGCTCTACATCATGACCTTCGGCACCTTCTCCGGCCTGGCCGCCCAGTTCGGGCTCCTCATGGCGAACCTCTACGGCAGCGGAAACAGTGACGTCGTGGAGGGCACGGGGGCATCGGCCACGGTGCTCGTCGCGGGCTACGCGGTGCCCGACGTCGTGAAGTACGTCTTCCTCGGCCCACTGATCGGGGCAGCGGCCCGCGTCGCCTTCGCCCCGCTGACCGACCGCACGGGCGGCGCTCGGTGGACCCTCCTGTCGGGTCTGGGCCTCATCGTGTCGATCGCGTACACCATCCCCGCCCTCACCCCCGACACGAGCTCGGCCGCATCGCTCGAGGCGGACTTCAACCAGTTCCTCTACGGCATGCTCGCGATCTTCCTGTTCAGCGGCATCGGCAACGCCTCCACGTTCAAGCAGATGCCGATGATCTTCGAGCGCCGCCAGGCCGGTGGCGTGATCGGGTGGACGGCCGCCATCGCCGCCTTCGGGCCGTTCTTCTTCGGGGTCGGTGTCACCTCGATGGGCCCGGTGGCCTTCTACGCGATCGGGATCGCGTGGGCGGTCATGTGCGTGGGGATCACGTGGTGGCGCTACGCACGGCCGGGCGCGCCCAAGCCGAGCTGAGCGCACCCGGACGGCGAGAGGTCCCGCGGGTGCGGTTGACGGCGTAGGCTTGCCCTGCGCCCCGGTCGTCTGGCATGGGCGCTCCAGCGACACGGGGGCCACGGCTCGGCTCCCGGCGCGCGTCCGCGGTCGTCCGGGACGTCCGTGCTGCCGGCTCGGCGGCGTCGCCTCACCCGAGGCGCACCCGGCGCGGCGGCGGCTCCGCGCCGTGTCCGACTCGGGAGAAGGAACCGCTTGGCACCGAGAGCTTCGCGCCGTGCGGGCGCGCCGCGCACCACGCCGCGCGACCGGCGTCGTCCGCGCGCCGGCGACGACGACGGCATCATCCCGGTCCTGGCCAAGGCCGTCCGGCAGGTGGAGGCGGCGGCGCAGCGTGGCAAGGTGCCGCCGAGCGGTCGCACCGCGTACCAGGTCATCGCCCTCCTGGTGCGCCAGGAACGAGCCCTCGTCAAGGGAGACCGCTCGATGCCCGAGGCGGAGCGAGCCACCGTGCTCACCCGGCTCGACGGCATCGCGACCATCCTCGCCAAGACGGCGGTCCGTGACACCTCGCTGCTGCAGCTGGTGGCGGAGGACGCCGTCGTGTCTCCCGCTGCCGTGAGCCTCAAGAACGACATGCTGAGGGCAGCCGGGCGTGAGCCGGAGCCCGAGGAGGAGCCCGAGCCCGAGGCCGCCGACGACCTCGCCCGGGCGGCGCGTCGCGTCGTGCCGCAGGCCGTCATCGCCCGACAGCTGGCGAACCCGTTCCTCGCGCCGGACTTCTCGGCCGTGGCCGAGCCCCGGCCGACGACGAACCGCCTCGGGGACTGGGAGCTCCTGACCCCCCTGTTCCGGGCCTTCGAGTACGGCGGCGACGCCACCTGCATGCCGCTGCCCGAGCCGACGGAGGTGGTGCACGGCATCCGGGAGCTCGAGCTCATGCACCACCAGGCGCAGGTGGTGGCGGCTGCCGCGGGCGGCCACCGCACGTTCCTGCTCGCCGACGAGCCCGGGCTGGGCAAGACCGCCCAGGCGCTGCTCGCCGCGGATGCCGCCGACGCGTTCCCGCTGCTCGTGGTCGTGCCGAACGTCGTCAAGGCGAACTGGGCGCACGAGGCCGAGCTGTGGACCCCACGTCAGACGGCCACTGTCATCCACGGCGACGGCGAGACGATCGACGGGTTCGCCGACATCGTCATCGTCAACTACGACATCCTCGACCGCCACGTCGGCTGGCTGGGGAACCACGGCTTCCGCGGCATGGTCGTCGACGAGGCGCACTTCATCAAGAACAAGTCGTCGCAGCGCTCGCAGCACGTCCTCCGGCTGTCCCAGCGCATCCGCTCGCGCAGCAGCAACGCGCTGTTCATGGCCCTCACGGGTACGCCGCTGATCAACGACATCGAGGACTTCCGCGCCATCTGGCAGTTCCTGGGCTGGATCGACGACAAGAAGCCCCGTCCGGCCCTCATGGCAGCCCTGGAGCGGACCGGCCTGACGCCGGCCGACTCCGGGTTCTATGCCGCTGCGCGCTCCAGCGTCATCGACCTCGGCATCGTCAGACGGCGCAAGGTCGACGTCGCGTCGGACATCCCGGCCCGCCGGGTGGCGGACCTCATCGTCGAGCTCGACGACGAGGCCGGTCGCTCGATCCGGGCCGCCGAGCAGGAGCTGGCGCGTCGCCTGGTCGCGCGCTACCGCGCGGGACTGGCCACGCGCAGGTCGGCCGAGGGTGGGGGCATCGACCACGACCTGGTCCGCCGGGTCGCTGCGGCGGAGCGCAAGAACGCCGGCTCGGACACGACCGGTGACAACGTCTTCACGGTGATGCGCCGGATCGGACAGGCCAAGGCAGGGCTCGCCGCCGACTACGCCGCGCAGCTGGCCCGCAACGTCGGCAAGGTGGTGTTCTTCGCCAAGCACATCGACGTCATGGATGCCGCGGAGCAGACCTTCGCCAAGCGCGGTATCGGCTGCGCCTCGGTCCGCGGCGACCAGACCGCCACGGTGCGCAGGGGGAACATCGAGGCGTTCCTCACGGACCCGCAGGTCGCGGTCATCGTCTGCTCGCTCAGCGCGGCCGGGGTGGGGCTGAACCTGCAGGTCGCCTCGAACGTCGTGCTCGCCGAGCTGTCGTGGACCTCGGCGGAGCAGACCCAGGCCATCGACCGGGTACACAGGATCGGCCAGACCGAGCCGGTCACCGCCTGGCGGGTCATCGCGGCCCAGACGATCGACCCGAGGCTCGCGGAGCTCATCGACGACAAGGCGGGGCTCGCGGCCAGGGCCCTGGACGGCTCGGACGAGGAGGTCGGTTCCTCGGCCGACGTGCAGCTGGAGGCGCTCGTCTCGCTCCTCACCGACGCGTTGCAGGCCGACCCATCGACCGACGGGCACTCGCTCGCCGTCGAGTGACGCGTCATGGGTCGAACACCGACCAGCAGATGTCGTTCCGCAGACGCTGGTCGTCGAGGACGAGCTCGCGAACCGGCTCGGGAAGCTGCTCACGCTGCCACCGGCACTCGTCGCGACCTGCAGCCTGCTCCTCTCCCGTCGGCGCCGAGGCACGCACGGCCTTGATGGCGTAGGCGGCCGCACCGAGCTCGTGCGCAGCGACGTGGGCGACGGCACCGGCCTGGCCCGCCGCGTACGCGGCATACCGTGCCGGGCCGTGCAGGGGTCGGGCCGCAGCCATGGCATGCCCACCCGCCGCTCGGGCCTGCATCATCCTCACGTCGCCGTGCACCCACTCCCGGACGGCCCTGATCGCATCCCGGGGGCGTGGGTCACCGGGGCGGGCCGACTCGAACAGGGGCAGCACGTGCTCGGCGCACGACGCTGCCCACAGCGCGAGGAGACGGTGGTCCTCATCCGTGAGGGTCCCGCCCCGACGAATCGTCACGAACCTGGGGTCCCGGACCTTCGGCAGGATCATCGACCTGGGTGCCACCTCTCAGCGAGCCCTGGCACTGGCAAGGGCTTCGTACCATTCTGGCCGGTCCAGCCGGCGCCGTCGCAGGGAGTCGCCTGTCCCCGGCGTCGGGCGGCCAGTGACCACGAGGCCCACGCGTCCGCTCATCGCCAGGCCGAGCCGGTCCAGCGGTCCACTCGGTCGGGAGCCGGCACGGAGCCGTCGAGCCAGCCCTCATCGCGGCGCTGGCCGGTCCCCTTCCACCCGTCGAGGGTGCGAGTCCTCGAGGAGGACGTCGAACCATGCCGGGTGCAGGCCCGGAACCGACGCGTTCATCCGAGCAGCATCCACGACCACGTGACTGGCCGCCAAGCGGCTCGCAGAACTGCGCCGCGGGCTCTCGGCTAGCCTCGCACCATGGATTCGCCAGAGCCCGGCACCGATGGTTCGTCGATGATCGACTCCTTCTGGCAGGTGGCGAGGACCCGAGCCAAGCTCAACCCGACCGGGTACTTCACGGGGGAACGCCCCTTGGGGTCCATTCCGCCTCCGGCGTGGGCCTTCGGGGCCACACCCGAGCAGGCCGACGAGCTTCTCGCGCTCGTACTGTCGGGCAGCAAGACCGCGACCGCCGGCGCGCTGTGGGACTACGAGGCGGAGGGTGAGGAGCTGCCGAAGCCGGGGGCGCTCGGGATCGTCACCGATGGTCGCGGCGTTCCGCACGCTCTCGTCGTGACGACCCACGTCGAGATCGCCCCCTTCGAGCAGGTGAGTGCGGAGCACGCGTACCTCGAGGGTGAGGGCGACCGGTCCCTGGCCAGCTGGCGGGAGGTGCACCAGCGGTTCTTCACGGAGCACGCGGTGCACGGTCACGGGTTCAGCCCGGACATGCCGGTCGTCCTGCAGCGCTTCGCCGTTCTCTACAGCCATCCCTCCGCCGACTCGGTCACCGGCTGAGCCGGCCACCGCGGCCCGGCCCGGGAAGATGCGGGCCGGACGCGGCTGCTGAGCGCCCTGAGCTGGCGGCAGGCCGGCCGTGGCGCTTGGTCACCTCGCCGGGGCATGACATCTGTCATGCCGAGGTGGTGACGTGGGGCACTACTGCGGCAGCACAGGGGGCGCGAGCCTTGTCGCATGACGATCACGCAGAGGACCCACCAAGACCGACCCGCCAGCCACGACGCGCCCGTCCTGGGCGAGCTGCTCGGCGCCTCCAAGCAGTTCGGAAGGGGGGCAACAGCGGTTCAGGCGGTGCGTGCACTGGACCTGGAGGTGCGTTCGGGCGAGCTCCTGGCCCTCCTGGGGCCGAACGGGGCCGGGAAGTCCACGGCGATCGGGATGCTCACGGGCCTGACCGCACCGACGTCCGGCACGGCGCGACTCTTCGGGCGGGATCCCCGCGATGTCCGGGCCCGGCGGCGCCTCGGCGTGATGCTGCAGGCCTCGGGCGTGCCCGACACGCTGCGGGTGCGCGAGCTGCTCACCCAGTTCCGGGGCTACTACCCGGCACCCCTGTCCATGGCTCAGGTCGTCACGGCGGCGGGTCTCGACGGGCTCGAGGGCCGGATGTTCGGCGAGCTCTCCGGCGGGCAGCAGCGGCGCGTGCTGTTCGGGATCACCGTGGCGGGCGACCCCGATCTGGTGGTGTTCGACGAGCCGACCACCGGTCTGGACGTGGAGGCTCGGCGCGGCCTGTGGGCCACGCTGCGCGGGCTGGCCGGGTCGGGGCGGGGCGTGGTGCTCACCACGCACTACCTCGAGGAGGCCGACGCCCTGGCCGACCGGATCGTGGTGATCGACCGCGGCGTGGTGATCGCCGAGGGAAGACCGGCCGAGATCAAGTCGCGGGTGCCCGGGCGACGGGTCCGTGCGCGGTCCGCGGTGAGCCTGGCCGTCGCGAGCACGTGGCCCGGCGTGACTCGCGCATCGCGCGAGGGTCAATGGCTCGAGGTGTTCGCGGCATCCGCCGAACCCGTCCTGCGCGCGTTGCTCGACCTGGATCGCTCGGCGACCGAGGTGACAGTCACCGAACCAAGCCTCGAGGAGGCCTTCCTCGCCCTGACCAGTGAAGTGGAGGAAAGACGATGATCACCCGCACCGAGGCACGCACGACGACCGACGCCGGGATGCCTGGATCCAACACGGCGAGGATCTATCTCACCGAGGCCCGGCACGAGTTCCTCAAGCTGATCCGGATACCCATCTTCGCCGTGAGCACGATCGCCCTGCCGCTGATGTTCTACGTGCTGTTCGGGCTGGCCTTCGACGGCGATGAAGCCGGTGGGGTCGGCAGGAGCACCTACATGATGGCCACGTACGGCACCTTCGGTGTCATCGGTGCGGCCCTGTTCGGCTTCGGGGTCTCCGTCGCCGTGGAGCGTGGGCAGGGCTGGATGCGCCTCAAGCGCGTCTCGCCGATGCCGCCCCAGGCCTACTTCGTGGCCAAGCTCGTGATGAGCATGACGGTTTCCGCCCTGATCATCGGTGCGCTGTTCGTCCTCGGGGCCACACTGGGTGGTGTGCGCATGCCCGCCACCCAGTGGATCAGCCTCGGCCTGGTGCTCATCGTCGGGGCGCTGCCGTTCTCGGCGATGGGCCTGGCCTTCGGCTACCTCGTCGGCCCGAACTCCGCACCGGCCATGCTGAACGTGGTCTACCTGCCGATGGCCTTCGCCTCCGGGTTGTTCATCCCGATCGACCAGCTGCCCCCCTTCGTGCAGGGGATCGCTCCGGCACTGCCGCCGTACCACTTCGCCCAACTCGCCCTGGGAACCGTCGGTGCCGCTGGGAGCGGATCACAGGCGGTGCACGCCGTGGTGCTCGTGGCGTTCACGGCGTTCTTCCTCACCGTTGCCGCGTGGGGCTTCCGGCGCGACGAGGGCCGGACCTACGGATGAGGATCACCTGATGAGCCAGAGCCCTGCGCACCCCGCCGACTGACATGCGCTACGTCTGGCTGGTCTACCTCGGCGCGTTGTTCTACCAGCCGGTGTTCAACCCCACGACCGACGCCTGGGACTGGCTGGCCGTCGCGGTGCTGATCGCCGTGTTCCTGCCCATCTACGCAGCGACGTTCCGAGCACGCGACGACCGCCAGATCCTGATCCTCGTCGCGGGCCTCGGCGCCCTCGCTCTTGCGGGTTCGCTGCTCAACAGCGGGGCCAGCGTGTTCGTCGTCTACGCGGCGGCCACGGCCGGTCGCCTGTACCCGGCCCGCCGAGCCGTGCGCGTGGTCGCGGCGCTCGTCTGCCTGGTCGCCCTGATCTTCGTGATCTCGCCGGTCCCGATGCCGTGGCGGCTGGCCGCACTCGGCCCTGCGCTGCTCTTCACCCCGGTCGTCGGTGCGGCCAGCATCTTCGACTCCGAGCGCAGCCGGGCGAACCAGCGTCTCCGTCGGGCCGACGAGGAGATCGAGCGGCTGGCGACGATCGCCGAACGGGAGCGGATCGCCCGCGACCTGCACGACCTGCTCGGGCACACCCTGTCGGTCATCGTGCTGAAGTCCGAGCTGGCCGCGCGACTGGTGCGCTCAGACCCGGATCGGGCAACGGCGGAGGTCAAGGACATCGAGCACATCGGCCGCGAGGCCCTCGGCGAGGTGCGAGCTGCGGTTGCCGGATATCGGGCGCGCGGCATCGGCGCCGAGCTCGACGGGGCGCGGATGGCCCTGGAGGCAGCAGGCGTCGACGTCGAGGTGCACGCCGACCCCACCGACCTGCCGCCCGAGCAGGAGTCCGCCCTGGCCATGGCACTACGCGAGGCCGTGACCAACGTGGTGCGCCACGCCGACGCCCGGCGCGCCACCATCACCATCACCACGGTCGGGACCGACGTCCGGCTCGAGGTGAGCGACGACGGCCGTGGCTCCGCGGGGCTGGCAGGGTCCGGGATCACCGGGATGCGCGAGCGGATCGCCGCTCTCGGTGGCCATGTCCGGGTGGGTGACCCACATGGCCGCGACGACCGGCACGGGACCGTCGTGGAGGTGACCGTACCTCTCGCCGGGACGGCCGACGACAGGCGCGGCGCCGAGGAGATGGGTGGGCGATGACCATCACCGTCGTCCTGGCCGAGGACCAGCTCATGGTCCTCGGTGCCCTGAGCACCCTCCTGGGGCTGGAGGCCGACATCACCGTGGCGGGCACCGCCGCCGACGGCGAGGAGGCCGTACGCCAGGTCGAGGCGCTGCGGCCCGATGTCCTGCTGACCGACATCGAGATGCCGGGGATGACCGGTCTCGAGGTTGCCGCCGAGGTCCTCCGACGAGGCCTGCCGACCCGGGTGGTCATCCTGACCACGTTCGCCCGCAGCGGTTACCTACGGCGTGCGCTGAACGCTGGTGCCGTCGGCTACCTGCTCAAGGACGCGCCCGCCAGCGCCCTGGCCCAGGCCGTCCGCGACGTGCACGCCGGAGGCCGCGCCATCGACCCCCAGCTCGCCACCGACGCGTGGGGCGAGCCGGACCCGCTGACCGACCGGGAGCGCCAAGTCCTGCGCCTGGCCGGCGACGGGCTGGCCAACGGCGACATTGCGCGGCAACTGCACCTGTCCGAAGGCACCGTGCGGAACTACCTGTCCGAGGCGATGAGCAAGGTCGGAGCCTCCAACCGCGTCGCGGCGGCCCGCCAGGCACGGGACCGGGGATGGCTGTGAGGTCCCCATGCCAGAGTCACAATGACCCGAGAGCGCGAGAAGGGAGACGAGATGATCAAGCGGATCTGGCGAGGTTGGACCAGCCCGGAGAACGCCGACGCCTACGAGCAGCTCCTCAACACGACGATCGTCCCGGGCATCACGTCTCGACGTATCGCAGGCCACCGTGGCACCGAGATCCTGCGAGAACGCGACCCGTCAGGGACTGAGGTCCAGTTCGTCACGATCATGACGTTCGACGGTTGGGACGCCGTCCGGGAGTTCGCCGGTGGCGACGGGCATGACAGCGTGGTCCCACCGCAGGCACGAGCACTGCTGTCCCGGTTCGACACCCACTCCGCGCACTTCCATGTAGCCGGTGACCATCCAGCTGGAGCCGACCGAGGTGAGATCGAACCGACGCGCTGAGGCACTGCGCACCACGATGGCGGCCGCCCTCACCGAGGTGACTCAGCCGTCGCTGGGGGAGTGGAGGTGTCGTCGACGGTGAGCACGATGAGCGGGCTGTGCCGCAGCATGTCCTCGATGTCGGTGCGGCGCCACCGCCTGGCGGCCGACTCGATGAGCGGTCGGCGTTCGTCCGGGTCGTCGACAACGCGGGCCGTCGCCGGCACATCGGCGACGACGGTCTGCTTCAGGTGCAGGACGACGTGCGGGTCGGCGCGGATGTTGTGGATCCAGTCACGAGTCCGGTCCGCGCGGGGCATCCCGGTGATGAAGAGCTGATTGTCGTCGTGGTGCAGGAAGATCTCGATGCGCCGCAGCCGGCCGGTCTTCCGGCCCTTCGTCGTCAGGTCGATGACCTGGCTCCGGCTCAGTGCAGCTCGGATCGTGTCACTCACAGGACTCTGAGCTGTCACCGCGACGTCCTCTCGATCGAACCCTCGGCCACGGCCTGGTCAGCCGACTGGGGTTTGCCCTGGAGGAACAGGTCCGGAGTTCGCGTTACTCCCGAACCGTGCGAGCAACCTCGACACATCGGCGGTGCCACAGACACGCGCGGCTCGTGCGGCAGGCTGGTCTCGGACGTCGAAAGGGAGCATTCATGCGCCGCTCAGGATCGCAGCGGTCCAGGTGACCTGCGCCCTGATGAACCGCGATGCCACGATCGACCGCGTCGAGGAGCTGACGGAAGGGCCGTTCACGGGGCAGCTCGTGGCCTTCCCCGAGGCCTTCGTCCCGGGGACGCCGATCTGGATAGACGCAGGCCGAATGGCCATATGGGACGGTGATGCTGTGGTTCGGTTCCTGGCCAACGCGGTGTGATGACGCGCTGAGATGGCTCCTTGTGGGGATCCAGGAACGGGAGCCGACTGGTTCGACGATCGACAACACCGGATGCTCGTCGTCGGCGTCAACCCGTCCTGCACGGTGATGATCCCGGACTTCCCAGCCGCGAGCGGCTCGTTCCTCCTGGCTTCATCGAGGAGCACGGCCCGTGGATCGAGCCCGGAAACACCGTCGTCGGACCACGCGGCGCTGTGCTCGCTGGCCAGGTCCGAGAACGAGAAGAGACGGTGGTCGCCGAACTCGACCTCGCCGAGGTGGCGTCCTCTCGCCGGTTCATGGACCCAACCGGTCACTACAACCGCCCCGACACCTTCCGCCTGCTCGTCGACCTGACCAGCCGCAAGACCGTCACCGCAGTCGGGGATCTGAAGGACGGTGAGGACGCCCAGACCCCATGTGCGCCTCGTCAGGGAGCTGGGGTGCTGGAGCCATGGTTGACTCTTCTGGTACACCTCCCGCGAACGAGCGAGGTCGACATGGGGTCGTTGGGGCAGCGACTGTGGAAGGCCGGCAACGTGGCGGCCGTATGGATGTACCGGCGCACCGGCGGCAAGGTCGGCGGCAGGGCGCGGGGCGGCAGCCTGGTGCTCCTGCTCACCGTGGCGGGGCGCAAGTCCGGGGTACCGCACACGGTTCCCGTGGCGTATGTCGAGCGGGACGGCGCCTACTACCTCGCGGCCACCGCCGGCGGACAGCCGAAGGAACCGCAGTGGATCCGCAACCTTCGCGCCGCCTCGACCGCGACAGTCGAGGTGGGCCGCGAGAGGAAGACCGTGTCGGTCGAGGTGCTGAGCGGCGCCGAATGCGACGCGGCATGGAAGGACGTCATCGTCGCGACCTACCCCTCCTTCGGCCCGTACGAGTCGAAGTCGGGGCGGAAGATCGCGGTTGCGCGCCTGAGTCCCACCACGTGAACGACGGTGCCCCTGTCCGGCGCGGTGGCGGCTGATCGTCCTTCCAACCGGCTGCCCGACAGCGGGCGGCGGGCTACCAGACAGGGATCTCCGGGAGGCCCAGATGGACTGGAACCCAAGCATCACCGTTCCAATCGTCGTCGCTGTCCTTGGCGTCCTCGGCGCGCAGTTCCTTGCGATCCTGTCTCGTCGGCACGATCGACAGCAGACTGCTCGGGCCACACTCGTTGAACCCGCGCGCGAGTTCGCGAGGGCAGCGATCGAGGCGCTGGCCGCGCTGCGGTATGTGACGCCACCGGCGACAGGTACTGGCCAATCGGTGCACCGGAACCTAGTCCTGCTGGCCGACGTGGCCGAGCGCACCAAGAGGCTGCACCTGGCGAGCGAGGCCATCGACGCCGTCCGCGCGACCCGAGCTGGCGTGCGCCTTGCCTTTCACCCGAAGTCCTGGGCCGCCGAGTACTCCCGCCAGGTCTTGGCCGCCCTCCGGAACAGCCTGGAGTCCGCGGAGGAGTTCTACGCGGCTCATGACGAGCATGCAGGCTCGAGGGAATGGATGGATGCTTCGGCTCCCGAGCTGCGAAGCACCTACCAGCAGCATCGTGACGCCGTGTACGAGGCGCTTGACAAGTTCTTCGATGACGTTGCGGAGCGACTTCGAGATCCGACATGGAATCCCAGGAGGATTCCGAGGTCAGAGCAATCCGGGTAACTCGTCCTGACGAGGGTTGATCGAGTGGTGCAACCCTTCGACCGAGGTCGGGACGTCGGGACGCCGGGGCGGGCCGTCGTCAGACGACGCCAGTCACACGACCGGACTCGTCGGTGGCGTAGCGACCCTTCGACAGGTCGATCAGCACCAGATGGTTGCCGAAGCTGTCCGCCACGACGGCCAGCTGGCCAACGGGCACGTCGACAGGCCTGGAGACCGTGCGACCGCCTGCTCTCTCGATCACGCCGAGGGCCTCGTCGACGGACGCAACCAACCAGGTCGGTGCGTACGGGGACCGTGTCGTGAGGACGAGTTCGGTGCCCGGCATCGCCAACTCCAGACCGGCCTGCCCGATGTCGTCATTGCGCCACAGGAGCCGGTGGCCAAGGCCCTCCTGGTAGAAGGCCAGCCCGGCATCAAGGCTCGGCACCGGCACCGTCACCGCATCGACACCGCGCAGAACTGGCAGCTCACTCATGACGGATGATCCTGTCGCCCCCGGAAGACATGACGAGGAGCCCGACAACCACGAGGACGGCGAGCCACAACGCGTTACTCGTGACTGCCTTTCGCACTCGCCGGCTCATGACCGCAGGGTACCGACCACGGCGTGCGAGGGCAGACGCGCCGAGGCCGCTGATTCGGCACACCCGCCCAGCCTCGCCGATGTCACGCCACGCCAACGGCTTCGAAGTCTCTCATTCCCTCGACGACGAGGCGGTTGGCTCTCAGTCCGGGAGTTCGGTGGGTACAACCACGGCGTCGACGAGGGCGCCGCTCCGGATCACTGTGACTTCCATCCGCTGCCCGATCGCATCCGCGAACAGGTGTTTCTGCAAGGACTGGGCATCACCGAGGGGCGCGCCGTCGATCGCGAGGACCAGGTCGCCGGCGAGCAAGCCGCTCTGGGCGGCCGGGCTGCGCTCCACCACCTGGACGATCCGCAACGCGACGCGCTGACCGTACCGCTCAGCCTGGTCGGGCGTCAGCCTCGCCGGGGTGCTCACCAGACCCACGTAGGCGCGCTGCACCCGCCCGTCGTGGATCAGGGCGTAGATGATGCGGTGGGTGTTGGCGTTGATCGGTACCGCCAAACCGAGGCCGATGCCGGCGACGGCCGTGTTGATCCCGACGACGCGACCTCGGCTGTCGGCCAGGGCGCCGCCCGAGTTGCCCGGGTTGAGGGCAGCGTCGGTCTGGATGACGTCTTCGATCAGGCGCGCGGTCGTGCGGGTGCGCACCGGCATGCTGCGGCCGAGGGCGCTCACCACGCCCGCGGTCACTGTGCCGGACAGGCCCAACGGGTTGCCGACGGCCACCACCAGGGAGCCGACCAGGAGCGAACTGGCGTCGCCGTAGTCAGGCGGAGTTGGCACCTCACTGTCGGCCCGGATGACGGCAATGTCGGACAGCGGGTCACGCCCCACGACGTCGAAGTGGGCGAGGGTACCGTCGGCGAACTCCGCCGTGCCTCGAGTGGCACCGCCGACGACATGAGCGTTTGTGACCAGGTGGGACTCGCCGGTCAGCACGACGGCCGAGCCCGCAGACTCCCCCCGCACTGATGGGATCCGCAGCGCGGCAACCTTGGGCGTCAGCCGAGACGCGACTGAGGTGACGATGGCTGAGTACGCATCGAGCGCGGCCGACTCAGCCGCCGGGTCATTGCTCATACCTGTCCCAACGAGCAGCGGGAACGGTGGGATTCCGTGGTTCACCGATGGCAGAGCGAGCCCGGCCATCGGCCGGGGCTGGCCCACTGACCGAGGCCAGGCGCCGTCGACTTCACGACACGCGAATATGAGACAGCAAGCGCGGGTGTGCAGACATCGATGCAGGTCAGCGGCGTGTCTGCCACGGACATGGCCGCGATGGCCCGTTTGCAGCCGCTAGCGTCACACTGTGTCAGACCAGCAGTTGGCCCGGTGGGAGCGCCGCACCAGCATGCCGATGCTCATCGGCGCGGTGTTGTTCCTTCTCGCGTATGCGTGGCCGATCCTCCAGCCTGACTTGCCGCGCTCCGCCGCAGTGGCCTGCTCCATCACCTCCGTGGCCGTGTGGGTCCTTTTCGCGGTCGACCTTCTTGTCAGACTGCGCCTCGCCGAACGCCGGTTGCTGTTCCTGCGACAGAACTGGCTCGACGTTGTGACGTTGGTCGTGCCGATGCTCCGTCCGCTGCGTGCGCTTCGAGTTCTCGTGGCCATCAATGTGCTCGGTCGCCGTGGTCGAGGGTTCGCACGGGGGAAGGTTGTGGGGTACGTCGCTGCCGCCGTGGCGGTGGTGGGCCTTGTCGCCGCGCTAGCCGTCCTCGACGCTGAGCGCAGGAACCCAGATGCCAACATCCAGTCCTTCGGCGATGCCCTGTGGTGGACCGCGACTACCGTGACCACCGTTGGTTATGGCGACCGGTTCCCGACAACGGCAGAGGGCCGGTTCGTCGGCGTCGGCCTGATGGTCACAGGCATTGCGCTGCTCGGTGTTGTGACCGGAGCGCTCGCGTCATGGTTCGTGGAAAAGGTGAGGGAAGTGCAGGCTGCCGAAAAGCGCACCGAAGGACAGGTGTCCGACCTAGCCGCCGAAGTCCGAGCGTTACGCGAGGAGATCGCAGCTCAGCGGGGGAACAACCCAGAAAGGTGAAGGGTGGGGGGCTGGACTGAAGCCGCCCCGCCCACAGGTGACGTCCCCTCGGGCGGTGTAAGTCGCCGGGCGCGTCCTCGCTGATGTGAGGGCCATCGCGTGAGCCTTTGTGGGTACCCGCCAAGGAACATGAGAGGAAGTCACGCGATGGCCCTGTCTCAGTCTGCCCTGGTGGAACTGGTGGACGCGATCAAGGAGGCCGATGTGGCCGACCGGGTCCGGGAGTCGGCCGCGACGATCAACCAGGCGTTGATCGAGGCCGAGCTGACCTCGGTGATCGGCGCCGAACCGCACGAACGCAGCGACGCGCGCACCGCGCAGCGCAACGGGCACCGGCCTCGGACCTTGTCGACCACCGCCGGGGACCTGGAGCTGCGGATCCCCAAGCTGCGCACCGGTGCCTTCTTGCCCTCGCTGCTCGAGCGCCGCCGCCGCGTCGACCAGGCGTTGTACGCGGATCCTTCCTCGTCGTCAGCCATCGATGAGCCACGAGCTCGATGAGCTGGCGCACTTCGCGGCGGGCAATCTGGTGGTGCAGCTCCGCCTCGAGGGTCGCCTCGTCGCCTCGTCGCCTCGTCGTCGCAACGTCCCCGCGCCACGAGTAGCACGTCCGCCGCGATCTGCCGCGAGGTGAGAGCGGGGCGAAGCTGATCGAGCTCGACGTGGTCGAGCTCAGAGTCACCCAGCAGCTCCACCTCGACGCCGGCGAGAACTGCTGCGCCGCGCACCTGCTCCTGGGCGGTTGCGAACGGGTCAGTCATCGGACGGTCCCTTCAGTAGTTGCCGGATGTCGTTCTCATCCCGAGCCACGACCGCCTCCCAGCGGACGACATCGCGGAGCGCGTGCCGCGGGGTCGCCACGCCCGGCAGCGGGTCAAGCGCCTGACGGCGGTAGAAGGCGAGTTGCGCTCGCGCATCGTCGAGCTCGTGGCGGTAAGCTCGAAGCTCGTTGCGGAAGACGCGTCGGCACTCAGGTGTGCAGAAGACCCGGTGCGCGCCTCGGACGCGGCCAATAGTGCACCACAGCGGCGGCAGGTGCTGAGCAACCGGACGCTCACAAGGCGTCCTACCTGCGCGCTCACGTGCGCCTGGGAGCGTCGGTTCCGTCTCGGGTGGTACCCCTGTTTGTGCTGCGTGGCGGAGGCGCGCGACACTCAAAGCGGAGACTGAAGGATTCGTACGTGAAGGGGGCGGTCCTTGTGAAGAACGTCCTGTGCCTCGTTGGCCGCCACGACTGGCAGCATCATGTAAATAAGGAGATGGGCGGGCGGAGCGCCGGTTACGACCTCTGCTCTCGGTGCGGCAAGGAGAAGAATGTCTACGGCCCGCCGCCGCCCCGGGGTGTGGCCCACTGAGCGCAGCCCGGCGGGGCCGGCACTTCGGCGCACCGCCTACCGCTAGCACCTTCGGCACGACGACGATCGACGCGACGAGCGACACGATGACGGCGCACACGGAGACCACTCGGCGCCGCAGAGCCTTCACGACGCGCCCCGCGTGCGGTCCAGCTCTACGCGAGCCTTCGCGACGAGCTCCTTACGCTCCGCGGTGTCTGCGAGCAGACGGCAGGTCTTGCACCGGACCCGGTCTGGGAAGATCAGCGACACGTCACGTCCACCGGCCAAGTGCGGGCAGTCGCCCACCGGCCGGAAAGGGTCAGGCGGAACGGATTTGTCCTTGTCGGGGAGCCCCGGACGACGCCCCAGCGTCGGCCCGCGGGTTCACCCCTTCCTCCCCCCTCACCCTCTAGCCCTTTGGGCTCCGGCGCGACATCACGCGTGACGTTGGCCGTGCTTCCGCCGTCCTGCGCGAGCAGTCGCTTGATCTCCCAGCACCGCGCCGTGCAGTCCGAGTGGTCGCCCTCGTTGTGCCGGGCCTTGCGCTCCCGGTAGCGCTGGGTGCGCTCGTTCTCGCTCTCCTCCTGGCTCTCACCTGCGCACTTGTCAACTGCTCGTGCCACTCCATGGGCCATCCGTCGTGCTCCTTGACCCAAATGCCTGCCGCGACCAGATGCGCGACGTGACGCGACTTGCCGCGACCTCCGAGACGGGTCAGGGCGCTCGCGGGGAGGTGTCCGTCGAGCATGTTTCGGTTGAGGAAGACGAGCGCCTCAACGTGCACCCGGAAGGCACCAACCGGTAGCGAAGTGATCTCTGTTCTGTCACAGAACGTGTCACGATGACGTCACCGCGGTGGGAACTTCGCGTAGCCACGACGTCAGGACCCCGACACCCGTCGTAGCCCTGTTGAGGCGACCGTTCACGCGGCGGACGGACCTCATCAGTGGCTAATGCCACCTCACCTCCCGCACGCGTCATGTCAGGCCCTCACGAAGTGTGATGGGCAGGTGCCAAGATGTCTGCGTGGCGTCGGACACGCGAATGGTGGCACTGGGCTTCGGCAAGTTCGCCCGTGCAGACCACATCTTCGCGCTCGAGCGCATCACCGGCGAGGAACGTGGTGATGGCCGCCGCACCCGCGTCTGGATCGATGGAGTCGCCGAACCCCTGATCGCCTCAAGGACCGAGGCCACCATCCTGCGTGACATGGGCCAAGGCGCCGCCATCGCCGGCCCGGATCTCGACGATGCATTGGACCTCGCAGAGCGGCTGGCAGCCGCAGCCGATGCGGGCCGCGTGGACCTGAGTGACCTTGGTCGTCGAGCGCGACGGCTTCTGGCCTCGACGACCGAGTCTGCCGCCGGTTAACGCGCGGGGACTGTGCACCGAAACGCTCGCCGGCTGCTTGGGACGGAGAGGGGATCGCCTGTCTACGATGCATGGCGTCGGTGCAACGGTCTGGACCAGCGGTCGGTAACCACGAGCGGAGGGAGCCACCCGTGCTGAGGCCTGTCGCGGAGGGCGTGCTGGTCCACCAGAGCGCGCTGATCCAGAACAACGCCGTCGTCGTCCAGGGCGAGGCGGGCGCGCTGCTGGTCGACCCGGGGCTCACGGACGACGAGATGACCTGCCTCGCGGGCGACATCCGCGAGATGGGCCGGCCGGTGGTGGCGGGGTTCTCGACCCATCCTGACTGGGATCACGTGCTCTGGCACCCACAGTTCGGGGAGGTGCCTCGGTACGGCACGGCCCGCTGCGCAGATGTCATGCGAGAACTGCTCTCGGACACGGGATGGCAGGCCAGCGTCACCCAGGGGTTACCACCAGAGATCGCCGACCAGGTGCCGCTGGGCCTGTTCGGCCTCCTGACGGCCCTGCCACCTGGGACGACACAGATTCCTTGGGACGGCCCTCGGGTCCGGATCATCGAGCATCCGGCGCACGCCCCGGGCCATGCGGCCCTGTTGATCGGGGACCGCGCGGTTCTGGTGGCCGGCGACATGCTCTCCGACGTCCTGGTGCCCATGCTCGACGACAGCGCTCACCCGATCGAGGATTACCTGGTGGGGCTGAGGGTGCTCGAGGACGTGATGGACGAGGTCGATGTCCTCATCCCCGGTCACGGGTCCGTCGGCCACGCTGACCAGCTGCTCGCACGGGTCGAGCAGGACCGGGCGTACGTCCTCGCCCTGCGTGACGGTCGTGCCCCGAGCGACCCGCGGGTCTATTCGCCCAGGCCCGGCTGGGAGTGGGTGAGAGATGTGCATGACGGGCAGTTCCAGCGCCTCGTCGCAGGAGGGACGGCGACCTGACGCCCGCCGCACGGCGGCGGCTCTTCGCGCGTTGAGAGGTCTGCATCCCAGGGGATCTATCGTCCTGACATGACGACGATGTTGGAACGGCTCAGGGACGCCATGAACCTGCACGATCCAGGGCGTCTTTCATCTCTGCTCGCCGAGAACTACCAAAGCAGTCAACCGCTGCACCCCGGTCGGGGGTTCGGCGGCAGTGCTCAGGCGCTTGAGAACTGGTCCTCCGTCTTCGAGGGGGTGCCGGACTTCAGGTCCGAACTGCTCGCGTCATCGCTGGACGGTGACACCGAATGGGGCGAGTGGCACTGGCACGGTCACCACGCGGACGGGTCGACCTTCGCGATGCGTGGCGTCACCATCTTCGTCGTGCGCGATGGCCTCGTCACCGAGGGCCGCCTGTACATGGAGCCCGTTGCGGGCGACGGCCAGGACATCCACGCTGCCGTGGAGGAGCTCTACAAGCCGCCATCCGACTCCCCATGACCCGGACGTCGACCTTCGCCCGTGGCGGCGATGAGCCGCACGATCTGACTGTCACAACGAGTGCCGGTCGCTCAGCGCGGCAGAGGGTTCGGGCCTGTCGCGGTCACGAGTCGCTGGGGAACCCACTCATCCACGTGATGGAACCCGTTGTCGAACGGGCCAGCGTCAAGCTCGACGGAGGCTCTCAGTGAAAGCCGATAGAACTTCACGTGGGTGAAGTCCTCGAACAGTATGTAGACAGGGTCGGGGGTGCTGTGCGGACCCTGGAACTGCTGTCCCGTCAGGACGGGCTTATGGGCTCTGACGAAGGAGTCGAAGCTGTCGCCGATCACGATGCCGAGGTGCTCCAGCCCCATCTTGTAGACGCGTTGGTGCACGGGTGGGATGAGCTCGATGAGCGGCACGACCATGCCGTCGAGGACTTCGAGGGGCTCGGAGGGGACGATCAAGGAGATCGGGCGGCCGTTCCAGACGTTCTCGCGATTGGAGACGGCGTGGTGCTCGAGCAGGGTCCGGACGTGCACGTACTGGTCCCACTCCGGCACGCGCACAGCGAGGTGGCTGAGCTGGTACGGACGGATGTCGATGCCCCGGGAGAGGAGACGGTCTGCCTGCTGCGAGGCAAACGCCCGATAGTCCCCGATGATGTCGCGCACCGGATCGGCCATCGCCTCCTCCTCTCGGCCGAAACCTTACGGTGTGATGGGCAGCGGTCGCATGGGCTGCGCCCCCAAGCGTCTCGCCTTCGCTCGGCATCCGCATCACGCGAGGCCCCCCGCGGGGCGTGGCGATGACCGCATGGCCCCATATCCTTGGACATGGCTGATATCCGTGAAGCCGAGCTCCCGCGAGACACTGGCGCCGTCGCCCGGCTGTGGCTCGACTACCTCACGTGGGGCAACGATGGGCTCCATGCCCGGTACGGATTCCGCCTCCCCATCGAAGATGCGGTCGAACGCGACCTCGCCTCGATCGGGAAGTTCCTTCCGCCGGACGGTTGCCTCTTGCTGGCAGTCGAGGACGGCGACACCGTGGGAACGGCGGCACTTCAGCGCATTGGCGCGTCGACTGCCGAGGTCAAGCGCATGTGGGTTGCGCCGGAGTCCCGTCGCAGCGGAATCGGAGGGGCAATGCTCGATCGGCTCATCACAGCCGCTGCGGCAGCCGGGTACGGGTCGGTACGACTTGACAGCCCGCTGTTCATGACGGCCGCACACGCCCTCTACCGATCGCGTGGCTTCGTGGACATGCCCGCGTACGGGGAAAGCGAGATTCCCGATCAGTACAAGCCGCACTGGGTGTTCATGGAAAGGGCCCTTGCATAGGTACTCGGCGAACCGCTGCACCGCGAAGGCCCGACCTTCTGTCGCAGCCGGTGGCGACAGGGATGCGGCCAGCTCCCGCCGGCAGGGACAGCGGCTGATCCGGCCTGTCATGATGCCGGCATGAGCGAGGTCGTGCTGCGGTACGTCGCCTTCTCCGACCGTCCCGACGGGGGCAACCCCGCGGGGGTCGTGCTCGATGCGGGCGGTCTGAGTGACGAACGCATGCTCGAGATCGCCGCCGAGCTGGGGTACAGCGAGACCGCGTTCCTGGTGGGCACCGGCATCCGCTACTTCTCTCCGCTCTCCGAGGTGCCGTTCTGCGGGCACGCCACCATCGCCACCTCGGTGGCGCTGGCCGAGCGCGACGGTCCCGGCGAGGTTGTGCTGGCCACGGTCGGGGGTCCGGTACGGGTCAGGACCCGCCGGGACGGGGAAGGTCGCATCCTCGCCACCCTCACGAGCGTCCCTCCGCGGGTCACCGACATCGCACCGCTGGATCTCGAGGAGCTGCTCGCCGCACTGGACTGGCACGCCTCGGACCTCGACCCCGCACTGCCTCCACGCGTCGGCTACGCGGGTGCCTGGCATCCGGTGGTCGCCGCGGCGACTCGTCAACGCCTGGCCGACCTCGACTACGACTTCGACCGACTGGCTGAGCTGATGGCTGCCCGTGGATGGACGACGGTCCAGCTGGTCTGGCGCGAGGCGGCGACCCTGTTCCACTCGCGGAACCCCTTCCCGCCGGGTGGCGTGGTCGAGGATCCCGCGACGGGCGCCGCGGCAGCGGCCCTTGGCGCGTACCTGCGCGATCTCCATCTCGTGCCGCTGCCCGCCATCGTGACCATCCGTCAAGGGGAGGACCTCGGGCGACCCGGAGAGCTCATCGTCGGCATCCGCGCCGACCGTCCCGAGATCGAGGTAACCGGCACCGCGGTCGCGATCACGTGAGTTCCGGCGGGGCCGTCGGGTCCTCGCGATCGCCCGTTGCGTCGGGACGGACCGGGCCCGCGTGGCCAGTCGGCCCGGGACTCCACGGGCGTCTTCAGGGCGGCGCGCACGTAGCCAGCCACCGAATGCGGTGGTTCGAGGCGCTCAGAGTCAGCCGTGACTCGCTTGGTCATTGGCCCTAGGATCTCCACAACGTGGGCATGGGCCGATGTCGAGGGTGGCGTCGCGGAAGGCCCACAGAGTCGAGGTCTGCCGTGAGTACGCGCCTTCTGCACATCGTGGCGACACCGCGAGGGCTGGCCTCCAACACCGGCCGGATCTCCAGCGTCCTGCTCGAGGAGCTCGACGCCCGGTACGACGACCTGGTGGTCACCACGCTGGACCTCTTCAGCGCCGACCTCCCGGCGGTTGCCGGAGTCAACATCAAGTCGAAGTACGCCCTGATGACCGGCCAGCCCCTCGACGAGGCCTCACGCAGCTCCTGGCGTGAGATCGAGAGGACCATAAAGGGCTTCCTGGACGCCGACATGTACCTGATGACGGTTCCGATGTGGAACTTCGGTGGCCGACTACCGCTCACCACCCTTGGCCGCGCTGGACTTCGTCGAGACCTACCTGCGGTCCATCCTCGGGTTCGTCGGCATCACCGACGTGAAGTTCTTCAACGTGCAGCCGATGGACATCTCCCAGGACGCCCGCAAGGCGGCTCTTCGAAAGGCGGTCATCGAGGTGCGGTCGTGGGCCGCCGACGGAGCGTGGGATGCCGCACCGGCAGAAGCACCGCCGGAGCTGCCCCGCGATGTCAAGCCGCAGGTCATCCTTGACCAGGTTTGAGGACGAACCGTCTTCTCGACGTGGATCCTCGGCCAACCGAAGTCACTCGCGGGTACCTGGTGGGATCCGTGGTGCTCCCTGTCATGCGACAGCCGCCTGATGCCCCCCGGTCGCTCGGCTGCGCCGTCATGCCTCCTCGCCCTGCCGGGCCGGGCCACAACGACCCCAAGTTCGGCACCCTGGACCGTGAAGGCGTTGCCCCCGCTCGACGTCGCAAACCCGAAGGTGGACGATCCAGAGAACCAGGTCATCGCGCCGATCCTGGTGCCGATGCTGTGAGACATGGCTGACGAAGGAGGGCTCGCATGGACGCGTTGGACCGCCTCAAGGCGATGAACGCAGGGGTACGACGGCGCGACAGCGCTCTCCATCAGGAGCTGACCGGGACCCGCGGCCTCGAGGGTCCTGGATTCGAGGGGGTTCCAGACGAGTTCGGGGTCGAGTCGATCGTGCTGCGTCGGGGTCGCCCGGTGCTCGCGATCAAGCGGGACCAGGCAGACCTGGTCCTCGAGGAGGCCGACAGCGCCACCTGGCGATCACGGCTCACGGCTTCCAGCGCTCACATCACGCGTGCGGCGCGATCAGTCGGCAGGATCGAGGTGGAGGGCCACAGTCTCGCCTGGCTCGGCACCGGGTGGCTGGTCGCGCCCGACACGATCGTCACGAACCGCCATGTGGCCGCCGAGTTCGGCCGCGACACCGGCGCCACGTTCGTCTTCCGCAAGGGACTCAACGGCGACGTCATGGTCGCCTCGATCGACCTCCTCGAAGAGATCGACCGCGAGGACAGCCTGGCCTTCGAGCTCACTGACATCCTGCACATCGAGGACCCCGACGGACCGGACCTCGCGTTCTTGCGCGTCGCGCAGATCGCCGGTGACAGCCCACCCACACCGATCCGGCTCTCGGAGACCTCGCAGCCCGACGAGCTCGTCGCCGTCATCGGCTATCCCGCACGCGACAGCCGGATTCCCGACATCGAGCTGATGGAGACGATCTTCGGCAACGTCTTCGACAAGAAGCGCCTCGCCCCGGGCCAGCTCATGCCGCCGCGTGACGGCACCCTCCTCCACGACTGTTCGACACTTGGCGGCAACTCCGGATCAGTCCTGCTCTCGCTCGAGACCGGCGAGGCCGTCGGGCTGCACTTCGCGGGCAGGTTCCTCCAGTCCAACCTCGCCGTACCGAGCCGGGTGGTTGCCCAGCGGCTCGACGACGTTCGCAGCGGGCGAGTGATGCGCCCTCGGCCTGCCCCCGAGGGTGGGCAGGTCGCGGCAGTCACGACGCCGCCGATGCCGACCGCGACGTCGTCGACGCTGAGCTTCCTCCTGCCGCTGTCGGTCACGGTCCAGATCGGTGACCCCCACGTGGCGGGGGCAGCGCCCGGGGCCACGGTCGCACCCCCACCTGCCGGCGTACGTCCCGATGAGGCCGGAGACGTCTTCGTCGAGACAGTCGCAGAGGACTACCGCGACCGCACCGGGTACGACGCGTCGTTCCTCGGCGACGGCATCGACGTCCCCATCCCGATCGTCACCGGCGACCTCGACGACGTCTTGACCTTCGAGTTCGCCGGAGAGCGGCAGAAGGTGCTCAAGTACGAGCACTTCTCGGTCCTGATGGGCACCAGCCGCAAGCTGCTCCGGTGGAGCGCGGTCAACATCGACGGCAAACACGAGGTGACCGACCTGGGACGGCCCGGGTGGCGCAACGACCCCCGCATCCCCACCGACGCGCAGATCAAGGACGCCTGCTACGGCAACTCACCGAAGTTCGCTCGGGGGCACATGACCCGGCGCGAGTACCCCAACTGGGGCAGCCAGGAGGCGGCCGAGCGGGCCAACGCCGACTCGATGCACGTCACGAACGTGGCCCCTCAGATGCAGACGTTCAACGGCGGCGTCTGGCTGCAGCTCGAGGAGTACGCCTTGCGGAACGCCCGCAAGAGCGACGTGAGGATCTGCGTGTTCACCGGACCCTTCTTCGCAGACGACGACCCGGTGAAGTTCGGGGTCAAGATCCCGGTCGAGTTCTGGAAGGTCATCGCGTTCGTCCACGACGAGACCCAGGCGCTGTGCGCCACCGGCTACACGATGTCCCAGGTGAAGCATCTCAAGGACGAGGAGTTCGTGTTCGGCCAGCACGAGAGCGCACAATGCTCGATCAGCTCGATCGAGGCACGCACCGGACTCTCCTTCGGCCCGCTCGCCGCAATCGACCCGTTCGTGGAGCCCGAGGGGCTCGAGCCACCCCTCCTGACGGACGTCAGCCAGATCACGTTCGTGTGAGGTCCTGGTCACGCGCTGCCCCGGCAGGACCCCGCCGCTCGACCTCAGCCGCACGGCGAGGTCAGCCCAGACGCCTTCGTCATCTACAAGGGCTGGGTGACCAGCGGTGACTGCACGCTGCTGCCTGCCGGCATCAGTCTGCCGAGCAGCATGGAGGGCACCCGGGCGGCTGACCGAGCGGGTACGCGAAGCGGCTCGCCGGGCCTGCAGTGGCGTGTTGACCGTATTGTGCGGAGATTCGGGCTCCCGACAGACTCGGCGGTGGGGACTTGGCCATGGGCGAAGCTGGGCGGGAACACGACCGCTGAGATGTGACCCCCGCGCGGTTGCGCAGGGCCCTCAGTTGAGCAGATGACCCATGGCCGCGCCCAGGATTGCGGTGCGCTTCGCCGCGGTTGTCACACCTTCGATGCCGAAGCCGAGGATCACCGTGTCAGGCGTGGTGATGGAGTTCCCTACCGGGAATCCGCTCGCGTCGGTGCGCGTCCACGTGTTGGCGTTCGTGGCGCTGCCCGGTGGGGCGGGCGCAAGCACCCAGCCGCCGAGGCTGCTCTCGAACGACTCCGTCGCGCCATCGGGATAGGTGATGTCGTCGACGAAGGCGCCGACGCCCTGGACTGACCAGTCGCTGGCGTATGCGATCGAGACCTCGACCGACTGGCCGGCCCACGCGGACAGGTCGACGCTCCACTGCTGCCAGCCGCCGGAGTTGCCCGACGCGGCGTTCCACGTCCCGGTCGTGCCCGTTGACGTGCACGTCGGGTCCTCATCCGGGCCTGGTGGCGGCACCAGCGTCTGGTAGTGGGCGAGCTGCGGATGCAGCTCCACCCAGCCCTCGGGGCAGCTGTCCCCGGTCGACGTCGACGTGTGACCGTTGAGGTCGGGCAGGGTGGTCCAGTCGTCTCCGCCCGGCGTGCGGGCCTCGACGAACAGGTGGTCCCAGGCCGCCTCGGTGTCGTAGGAGGTCCAGAAGGACAGGGTCCCACCGCCAGCAGGCACTGGCACCGCCCGGGTGAGACGCTTGTACGTCACGTCGGCGATCTGCGAGTACACGTACTGGGTGCCGGTGTGCGGCTCGAACGGACCGCCTGGCTTGACCCAGCGCGAAGATGCCCAGCTCTCGAACTGCGGGAAGGTCGAGGTCGGGAGGATGCCGCTCGTTGCGAGGAACGAGGACGTGTCGTCCTGGTTCTTCGCGCTCTGGCCGCCGTTGAGACCCCAGGTCAGGCCGAGGAGCGGTTCGTCGGTGCCGGCCGAGTCGAAGGCCTTGCCGTGGGCGTCGAGACCGTCGTCGGGAATCGCGAGGTAGGCACCGAAGGAGTACTGGAGCACGTCGTTGGTCCCGTCGCCCGACCCGCGGAGCAGGAGGCAGCGCCGTGGGTCGACGCCCGGAGGCAGCGGGTTGCAGGGGATCTCGCCCTTGGGGTCGTAGAGCTGGTCACCGACGGTGACGGTGTACTGCCCGGCGGCGAAGTCGCCGCCGTAGAGCACCTTGCCGCCCTCGTTGAGGTAGGCGCGGAGCTCGAGCAGATTGTCGAGCGCGAGCCGGTCGGCGTTGCCCACTCCCCAGCCCGCCCGGCGGGTGACGATGTCGTCGCCGCCCTCGATCACGACGGCGTCGTAGTGGCTGAGCACGCCGAGGGCGTCGGGTGCGGTGCGGCCACGGGCGTCGATGTCGTAGAGGTCGGAGGCGATGTTGTTCGCGGTGAGCGCTGCGGTGTAGTAGCTCGCGTAGTGCGGGCCGTTCGGATTCTGCAGGGGCGAGGCGCCCGTGTAGTCCTCGGCGGCCACCACGAGCACGCGCCGACCGGTTTCGGACACGGCCTGGTAACTGAAGGGCTGGCTGCTCTCCCCACCGCCCTCGAACCACACCTGAACGGAGTCGCCGGGCTTGGTGCCGGCCACGTGCCCGCGCATCTGGTGGTAGTACACCGAGGCAGGTGTCTCCTCCCCGCCCGTCCACTGCGAGGTCGGTGCCGTCTGCACCGGGCCGCCGTTGATGCGGTACTTCACCGACACGGCGCCGAGGCTTCGCTTGGCGTTGACCGCCACCGGCTGTGGATCGCCGTAGGAGTACGCGAAGCTGAGCTGGGTGCCCGGAACACCGCGCTTGTAGGGGTCGGCGCTGTCAACGTACAGCGCCTCGGTGTCGAGGCCGACCGTGGAAACCGGGTCGTCAGGGTCCCCGGCGGAGCGCGCCACCGAGTCGGCGAACGGCAGGACGCGGAGGAACTCCTCCTGCACGAGCACGTCGTCGTCCGGGAAGACGAAGCCGCACCCCTCGCAACCCTCGGATAGCTCAGGGGTCCACGCCAAGGCGCCCGTGGCGGCGTGGGCGTAGTCCGTCGTCTCGCCGTTCGTGACGTACAGAACGTCCGAGCTGAGACCCGGGTGGAAGCCCTCGATCGCGGGCTTGTCCAGGTTGCCGGACAAGGCGTAGTAGATCGGGTCGTCCGCAGTCGGCGTCGCGATCTGCCAGCCCTCGGCGTAGAGCAGCCACTGCCCTGCGGAGTGCCAGTTCACCTGGAAGGCGAAGCCGACCTTGTCCAGCAGGCCTTTGAGGGCCAGGGTCTCGGGCTCCGACGCCGGGGCGACTCCACGGTAGGTCTCGCTCGACGTGACGTCCGAGGAGCCTTCGTTGTCGTAGCCCCAGTGTTTCGGCCAGTTGCGGTTCGGGTCGACGCCGTCGCCCACGGTGATCTCACCGTCGTTGTTGTTGTCCCGCAACGTCTTTCGCCATAGGCGTTCGTTATCGAACGTGTACTGATAGCCGTCCGGGTTCGCCACGAGGACGAACCACAGCTCGGTGCTTTGGAGCAGCGCCTTGACGCCGGGATCGTTGGCCTTCCACCTGTCGATGTACCAGTTCATCAGCCGCCGGTTCACCTCGGTCGAGATCCACTCGCGGGCGTGCTGGGTCGAGCTGTAGAGCACCGCCGGGCGGCTGCCGTCGGCCTGACCGGGTGCGCCCTGGGTCAACTTGACGGCCAGGATCTCGCGGCCCTGGACGGTGTTGCCGAGTTTGACCAGCTTGGCGATGGAGGAGTTGGCGGCAGCGGCGGCATACATCTGGTCGCGGATGCCGCCGGCCTCGTCGTAGGAGCGCCAGACGGTGAATCCGTTCAGGGCCTGTTCGGCGGCGAGGTCACGAACCGTCTTGCCCCCCTTGACCCGGGTGAGCTGCGGGTCGATCCCGAGCTTGCGCACACCGTCCGCCTGACGGGGCGTCAGGTAGAGCTGGACCGTGTCCTTCGTGCGCCCCTGCTCGCTGAGGTCGTGGCCGAGACGGGCGAGCTGGGAACGTTGCTCGGGCGTCACGGTTGCCGTGTAGGCATCGATATGGCCTCGATCCACAGGTGCCGCAGCGGGCGAGGCCTGGGACGGCGCGGCCACGACGAGGGCCACGGCAGCGGAGGTAGCGACGAACATGAAACGCAGTCGTCTCATGACACACCTCGATGCGAGTCGTCATGCGCTGATCAGACCACGGTCCCACTTGGCCGGCGAAGCGGCAACAGTTCCTTCGCAGCACTTGGTGCCGGCTGGCGCCCGGTCCGAGGACCCGTCAGCAGCGGGCCCAGATCCGTCCGAGGAGCGGCCCCACGGGACCACGTCGTCGCCGTCAGCCCGGGCAACGCCCAGGGCTGGCTCAGCTCAACATCGAGGAGGCGGGGTCCTCGAACGCATTCGCCCTGACGCGTACACCGGGCGCGCCGACGGCCCGACCCACACCATCGGATGCCGGACACCACCATCCACGGCGGCCCGCAGGGACCACGGGGGTCCAGGCGATCACCACCCCACACCCACAGCGCCCGGTCCCGTCGGATGACCAGGATGTGTGTGCCGTTCACCGCCGCACGGCACGTGCGCTCTGCGTGGCTGCTCTGACCAGCAGGTTGGCCGTCCCCTTCACCGCTAGGGCCCCGCGGAGGATCTGTGCGCGCCGAGACGTGGAAGGACGAGATTTTCTAGGGTGGACGCGGTATCGGAGACGCGCGGGCTGAAGCCCGGGGAGGGGCCTGGTCGTGAGGTGGAGTGCGGTGGGCAGCGGGAACAACGCCGCGCTCGCCCGGTCTCTGGGGCTGCGCGACGCGGTGGTCATCGGCCTGGGCTCGATGATCGGTGCCGGTGTGTTCGCGGCGTTCGCGCCGGCCGCCGGCGCCGCGGGATCGGCCCTGTTGGTCTCCCTTGCCGTGGCGGCCGTGATCGCGTACGCGAACGCGACGTCATCGGCGCGGCTCGCTGCGCGGTACCCCGAGTCGGGCGGCACGTATGTCTATGGCCGTGAGCGCCTCGGACCCTTTTGGGGGTACCTCGCAGGCTGGGGCTTCGTGGTGGGCAAGACGGCCAGCTGTGCGGCCATGGCGCTGACCGTCGGACACTACGCCGCGCCCGGGTATGCCCCGCTGATCGCGGTGGCCACCGTGGCGGTCCTCTCCGCCCTGAACTACACCGGTGTCCAGAAGAGCGCGACGCTGACCCGAGCCATCGTCGCGTTCGTCCTGGTGACCCTGGCCGCCGTCGTGGCCGCGGCTGCCTTCGGCGACTCCCCAGCCGACCGGGACGTGGTCTCGATGGGCCGGACCACACTCCCCGGGGTGCTGCAAGGGGCGGCGTTCCTCTTCTTCGCGTTCGCCGGGTACGCCCGCATCGCCACCCTGGGCGAGGAGGTGCGCGACCCGGTGCGCACCATTCCACGAGCGATCTCACTGGCCCTGGGGGTCGCGCTGACCGTCTACGCAGCCGTCGCGGTCGCACTGCTGGCCGTGCTCGGGCCGGAGGGGATCGCCGCGAGCTCGGCGCCCCTGGCCGCCGCCGCCCGCGCGAGCGGGTGGGGCTGGGTGGAGCCCTTGGTGCGCGTCGGTGCAGTGGTCGCTGCCGTCGGGTCGCTGCTCTCCCTACTTCTCGGCGTCTCACGCACCACCCTGGCCATGGCCCGTGACGGGCACCTGCCCCGAACGCTGGCCGCCGTGCACCCCCGCCACCGGGTGCCCCACCACGCCGAACTGGCGGTCGGGGCGGTCGTCATGGCTGTGGTCCTGGTCGCCGACGTGCGCTCCGCGATCGGCTTCTCCTCCTTCACCGTCCTGGCCTACTACGCCGTCGCCAACGCATCCGCCCTCACCCTGCGGACCTCAGCCACGTCGGCCATCGTGCCCATCGTCGGCCTTGTCGGGTGCGTGGTCCTCGCCGTCAGCCTCCCGAGGGCGTCCACTGTGGCGGGAGTGGGCGTGCTCGCCCTCGGTGCGGTCGTCTGGTGGGTCCGAGGGCGCCGAACCCAGCAGGGCACTGCTTCGTGACTGCCAGTGACGAACTGCCCACCAAGCAGCGCTGTCACTCTGCGCTGGCCTCGCGTCGTCCCGGAACCGGCACGCTCACGCCGCTCAGCCGGTTCGCGGCGATGAGGCGCATGCCTGAGTGGGCCCGGCTCGAGCGCGGGAGTGCCCATTCCGGCTCGGCCGCCAGATCTGCGGCGGTCCGCATCATCCCGTTGAAGAGCTCACACGACCAGATGGGTCGGCCATGGTGCTGCACCCGCCCGCCCAAGCGACGCGCCAGGCCACGAACAGGTCGCGATGAGACGCACTGCCTCCGTCGAGCTGTGGCACCCTACGATCGCCTGCATGACCTCGCCTGTGTACGTCGTCCTTGGTGCCGGTCCTGGTCTGGGCCTGTCGGCCGCCCGCCGCTTCGCGCGCGGAGGGTACGCCGTGGTGCTTGTTGGCCTGAGCGTGGAGCAGATGGAGCCCTTGGCCCAGGCTCTTCGCGACGAGGGCTTCGATGCCGAACCCGAGCAAGTGGCGCTGACCGACGCCGACGACGTCACCAGGCTGATCACCGGCATCGGCGAGCGGCACGCACGGATCGACATCCTCCACTTCAACGCGAGCGCCTTCCGGCAGGTGGACGCGCTGCACCTGACCACGGCTGAGTTCTTCGAGGACCTTGCTGTCGGCGTCGGCGCGCTGCTGCCGGCGGTGCAGGCGGCCAAGCCGTTCATGCCGGCCGGGGCCCGCGTTCTGGTCACCGGGAGCCAGGCAGCCGACACGCCGTGGCACGAGGCGCCGTCGCTT
This sequence comes from uncultured Actinomycetota bacterium, assembly GCA_963763015.1. GTDB lineage: Bacteria > Actinomycetota > Actinomycetes > Actinomycetales > Dermatophilaceae > Fodinibacter. Next base: position 580,468 of record CAVXML010000011.1, read on the forward strand.
GGCGTGCAGAAGGCGGCGGTGCGCAATCTGGTGACGAGCTTGGACGCGACGCTCGCGACCGACGGGATCCGTGCGGTCGCTGTCCAGGTGAACGGTGTGCTCGCGAAGGAAGGGCCTTTCTCGCCGCCTCACGTGGCGGAGGCGTTGTACGCCGCCACCGTGCGTCCTGACGACGACTGGACCGCCCAGGTGCCCTACGACGGTTGACGCCGATGCGTTGAGCACTCGTGGTCCGCTTGGGCGTGCGCCGCTTCTGTCCTTGGTCCTTCTGTGCCGGTCCCCGGCCGCCTCGCGGCGTAGAGACTCAGGTGCGGCGGGTTCAGGCGTGAACCCGCCTGTCGCAACCCACCCCGGCACCGTCGCAACGGATGTGGCTTGGCAGCCAGGCAGCAGCCGGCTGGCTGCGGCGGCGTGACGCTGGAGTGTGAGCCCGCTTGCGGCCTTGGTCCCTCGGCCGGAGCCTGGACCGCGCGCCGTCGCCGCGGCGGCGACGCACCGAACCGGAAACGACTGGTGGGAGCTGGACTGGGCGCCGCCGCTGCGATCGTGGCAGCCGCGATCCTGCTGGCAGGAATACACCTGGCTGCCCTCTGGGGCCGAGGGCGCAGTGAGGCGCGTCCACGAAGCGGGCTCGGGTGCGGATCGTGTGGGGTGGTTGTGCGAGGCCGGTGCGTGTTGCACGGTGATCGGGTGAACGACGTGGAGCACCTTCTCATTCGTGCTGCCAGAGCGGCCGCGGAGCACCGAAGAACCGTCGGAGAACGGTCCGTCGCACCCAGCACGCCGCCAGAGCAGATCCGAGCAGCGTTCGCCGTCCCGCTTCCCGACGACCCCACGGACCCCGACGACGTCCTGACCAAGCTCCTGGCGGCCGCCGAAGGGGCCATCACCGGTACGGCCGGACCGCGCTACTTCGGGTTCGTCATCGGAGGCGCACTACCGGCCGCCAGCGCCGCCGACGTCCTGACCACCGGATGGGACCAGGCGGCATACAACGAGGTTCTCTCGCCCGCGGCCGGTGCGGCAGAACGTGCTGCGGGCGGTTGGGCCAAGGAGCTGCTCGGCCTGCCGGCCGAGTCGTCGGTGGCCTTTGTGACCGGCGCCCAGGCCGGCAACACGGTCGGCCTCGCGATCGGCAGGAACGAGGTCCTGGTGAAGGCCGGGCATGACATCGCCCGTGACGGGCTGTACGGCGCCCCTCGGGTCCGTGTGGTCGCCAGCGAGGAGCGCCACGCCACCGTTGACCGTGCTGTGCGGCTGCTCGGGATGGGGACCGCCAGCATCCACGCGGTCCGCGCCGACGACAACGGCGCGATCGAGGTGGACCATCTGGAAGAGGTCCTGGCCAGCAACGAAGGCGCTCCCACGATCGTGTGCCTTCAGGCCGGCAACGTGAACACCGGCGCGTGCGATGACTTCATCAGAGCCATCCCGCTGGCCCGTCGCCACGACGCGTGGGTGCACGTCGACGGGGCGTTCGGTCTCTGGGCCGCCGCCAGCCCGCAGTATGCCCACATGACCCGAGGGGTGGAGCTCGCGGACTCGTGGGGAACCGACGCCCACAAATGGCTCAACGTCCCCTACGACTCCGGCCTGGCCTTCTGCCGCGACGCCAACGCGCATTCCGCCGCGATGTCCTACGCCGCCGCGTACCTGACCGGCTCCGGCGGCACCGACCACGTGCTCGGTGACGTGACCCCCGAGTCGTCTCGCCGGGCCCGCGGCTTCGCGGTCTGGGCGGCCCTCCAAGAGCTCGGGCGTAGCGGCGTCGCAGACCTGGTCGACCAGTCCTGCGCCCACGCACACCGCATCGCGGAGCTGCTGGCTGGGGGCGGCGCGAAGATCTACAACGACGTAGTCCTGAACCAGGTGCTCATCGGCTTCGGCGATCTGTCGCAGACTGATGCCGTCGTCGAGGCGGTCCAGCGAGACGGCACCTGCTGGCTGGGCGCCACCACCTGGCAAGGCAAACGCCTGATCCGGATCTCGGTGTCGAACTGGACCACCACTGAGACGGACATTGACCGCTCCGCCGAGGCCGTCCTGCGCGCAGCGGCGTCGGCGCGAGCGAAAGCCCGCTGATCCGGCTGTGACGGCCGATCGCTCCCAACACGTCAGGCACCACCACCCCCGCACGCCCGGACACGCTGTTGCGAGAAGCGGGTTGCAGCGCGTTCATCCGGGGGATCTAGTACGCGATGGTTCCTCGATAGGACACGCTGGCTACGCCTGTGACGGTGTTCCCGGTGCCAAGGAAGGTGCCGCTGCCTGTGGCGTCGGTGAACCTGCCCGTACCACCGGTGATGACGAACGTGCCGGTCAACTCGGAGATCCCCTGCGCGTCAGGCAGCGATCCGATCCCTTCGTAGGCCCAACGCAGCTCGTCGCCGTTGGCCGCGACCATGACCATCCGGCCGTCCCGTATCACCAAGCCCCCAGGGGACGTGACGAAGTCGAGGGTCTCGGTCGTTGAGAGGGTGACCTTTCCGAGGTGGGACGCGTAGCCCGCCCCAAAGGCCGTCAACGTCAAGACGCCAGGCTCTGGCGTCTCGGCGATCGACGCCTGAGCAGTGATGTTGGACTTGAACGGCGTTGTGGTGTCTGCCGTAGCGGCCGGTAGCGCAGTCATCAGGACTGCGGCGAGTACTGCGAGGAGTGTGCGGATGAGGCGCATCGTGGCACCGTCCCAACGTGAGGGGTTCGACGACTGGCTTCAGGTGTCCAATTGCTGTGCGGCCTTGGCTCGGTCAGCGCGTCCCGCGAATCGTGAAGTTCTATTACAGCCTGCACCCAGATCCCGGGGGGTGTCTACGTAACGCGGTGGAGATGGTGCTCCCTGCACCACCTCGTCCCTTGGCGCCGCGCAGAATGGCCGGGTCTCCTCGCGGCAGTGGCCCAGTCGCGTCAGACGCAGGTAAGGCCGGTGGCGCGAAGGTCGACTGGCGGCGCTATGACGCGGGTGACAGAGGCAAAGCGAGTCCAAGGAGCAAGGAGCTGGTTCGCCGACGCCTGCCGTTGCGGAAGCATCCCTAGGGTGGTCGCATGTCGAGCACCTTCGGCTTCACGCCCGGCCAGCCACCCGAGTGGGACATCGAGCGCTTCATGCGTGGCGATGAGGTCGATACGGTCGTGATCACCCTGGAACGCAACCGGCGCACGTTCGCGTGGAAGTGTGCGGATGTGGGCGCCGAAGGGCTGGGCCTTCGGCTCGGTGCGCCCGCGGTGACACTGGGAGGCCTGCTCAAACACCTTGCCTGGGTCGAGGAGCTCTACTTCCAGAACCGGCTCGCCGGTCGCCCCTTCATGGCGCCCTTCAACCGGCTGGACCTCGAGAGGGACGGGGACGACTGGGCCTGGCGTACGGCGGCCGACGACACGCCCGATGCCCTGCGGGCGCTCTGGGTCACCGCCGTTCACCGCTCTCGCGACGCGCTGGCCGAAGCGCTGGCCCGCGGTGGGCTGGAGCAGACCACCCACGACGGGATGAACCTGCGCCGATTGCTGGCCGACATGATCGAGGAGTACGCCCGCCACACCGGCCACGCCGACCTGCTCCGCGAGCAAGTCGACGGAGCGACAGGAGAAGGCCCCCCACAGGAGTTCCCAGTCCCCTAAGCCTCGGCGGCTCGTAAAGAGCGGCATCTGACAGCCCGTCTGGGGGTCCGACGTCTTGGCAGACACGCCCAACACGCCCGTCATGACGCTGCCAAGGCGGACGGCTCGCGGCGACGTGACGCATGTTGAGTCGCACCGTCACTCATCAAGTTCGGCGGCTGAAGCGCCCGGGGTGTGAGCGACCGCGCGTCGCGTGGCTACGGGGCTCTTGGGCGGCAGGGGCTGACAGATTTGTGACCTTGCAGGCAACCAGGCTTGACCAGGATCATGCGGCGGGATGCTGGACGCGGGCCGGGCAGTGGGTCCGGCCCGTCGGAGTTGGTCTTGGACACTGTTGAGGTACGCCGTTGGGTACCCGGATCGCAGGGCCGACCAAGCCCCTTTGCACGAGGCTGGTCAATGCTTCACCACCGCGAACACCGTGCTCAACATCCCGATCGGTCTCCAAGAGATGGTCCTGGCCGTGTGGCTGATCGCCAAAGGATTCGACCAGTCCGCCTTGCGAGCCATGCGGGTCGAGTCTCCTCCGTCGGCTGGACAGTCAGATGACTCCATGGAGTCGCATCCACAACATCAGATCCTGCGGCCCAGCTGAACGGCCCCCAACGCCCCCCGGCCGCGGTAGGTCGTCGCCGCGCCATCTCCGACGACGAAGACAGAAGGAAGGAAACACCATGGTCACGCCACAGCAGACCTACGCCGCACGCCTCGAGATCGACTACCCCGACCGGCTGGACCGGGTCAGCACCCTTTTCCGCATCTTCTACATCATCCCGATCGCCATCGTGCTGTCGCTGGTCAGCGCCGCCGCGACCACGACCACGGTCATCTACAAGTCGGGCGAGGTGATCGAGAAGACGACGAGCACCGGTGGCGGCATCGCCGGTGGGCTGTTCGCCGCCACCGCGCTGATGATCCTCTTCCGGCAGCGCTACCCGCTCTGGTGGTTCGACTTCCTGCTTCAGTTCAACCGCTTCGGGACCCGTGTCGGCGCCTACCTCGCTCTGCTCACCGACCACTACCCCTCCACCGAGGACGAGCAGGCCGTGCACCTCGACTTGGACTACCCCGACGCCCGCGTCGGCCTCAACCGGTGGCTCCCGCTGGTCAAGTGGCTGCTGGCCCTGCCCCACTACATCGTGCTGCTCTTCCTCGGGCTCGGTGCCGTCGTGGCCGTGGTCATCGCCTGGTTCGCCATCCTGTTCACCGGTCGCTACCCGCGTGCCCTGTTCGACTACGTCGTCGGCGTAGGCCGGTGGGCGCTGCGCGTCCAGGCCTACGCCTTCCTCCTCCTCACCGACACCTATCCACCCTTCAGCCTCCGCTGAGCTGCGCACCCGACCGCACGGCCGTCGCTGCGCGGGACCTCAAAGAACTGCAGGGCCTGGCCGAAGAAGGAGTCGAGCCAACCGAAAGGGCACTCCAACGACTCCTCCGATGACAGGCAGGGTCGCGCCCCCGCGGGAGACGCGGGCGTTGTTACGGCAACCCCTGCAGGTGCCGATGAGACGCACTTAGTGGCGGCCGGTCGCCTGCATCAGGTAGTCGGCCACCAGCCGCGGGTGCACCAGTGGCAGCAGGTGCCCGCCCGGGAGCACGTCGGCCTCGACGCCGACCCGGTCACGAGCGACCCGGCGCTGTAGGCCGGCCGGGAAGAAGCGGTCGTCCTCGCCGACCAGGACACGAATCCCGATCGCCGGCCACGCCGTGAAGTCACACACCGAGTCAAAAGCGATGTCGGCCTCGATGCGCTGATACGGCTCGCCCTCGGCAGCGGTCTCGGCGTCGACGTCGTGCAGGAAGTAGGTCGCCGGCTCGAAGGGGCCGTAGCCTCCGGCGCGGGCCGCCTCGGCCTGGGCGTCGAACGCGCCCGTGTGTGACCACCAGTCGCGCGCGGTCTCACCCGGATCGGGGATCATCGCGTTGACCAGCACCAGTTCGCGGACGGGCACCCTCTCGCAGACGAGCGGTGCGGTGAACCCTCCCAGCGACCCGGCAACGAGGACGACTTCGGAGCGTGCACCAAACGCCTCGAGGACCAGTTCGGCGTAGCGGGCGAGCCCTGCGGTTTCGTCGTTGCCGGGCAGATCGACCGCGATCGCTTCGTGGCCGGCCTCGAGCAGCAACGCAGTCACCCGACTCCAGACCCACGCCGAACCGCCGGCGCCCGGGATGAGGACGAAGGTAGCCACACCCGACAGTAGCCAGGCGCGCCGGCTCGCGGCGAAGAGACGCTGGGTGCGGGCGGCCCGTCTGACAAGCAGTCCTGGGTGCCTGGGGGTTTGCGGGGGACAATTGAGTCTGCGTCAGGTTGGAGGACTCATGGGGTATCGACTGGTCGCTGACGCCGCGATGGTGGCGCACTTCTTGTTCCTCGCGTACCTCGTGGTGGGTGGGTTCATCGCGTGGCGGTGGCCATGGACCATCTGGGCCCACATCGCGGTCGCTCTTTATGGCCTCTTCAACGTGCTCATCGGTTGGCCGTGTCCGTTGACGCACGTCGAGAACTGGGGCAGGGCGCGGGCCGGCGAGGCGACCCTGCCTGGCACCGGCTTCATCGACCACTACATCGCCGGCGTCGTCTACCCGCCGGCGCACGAGAGCGTGGTGCAGGGGCTGGTGGTCGTTGTGGTCCTCACCTCGTGGATCGGCTTCCTCATCCGTCGTCGACGCATGACGCGGTTTGGCGACCAGTCGCGCACGGTGGCCGTGGGACGCGGTGAGTCGCCCTAGTCCAGCGCGTGGGCCGCCTCAGCGGCGACGCGAGACCTTCAGTCGCCGTCGCAGGCTTGCTTGGGCGTGGATGCCGCAGGCGAAGACTCTCGACGCCATCGATGCCTTGGCGACGACGGAAGTCGGATCCCCATGCACTGACCACACCGGCTCTTCACTGCCTTGCTCGTCGCTTCGGGCTCGCGCGCGGACCGATCGCTGTTTGCAGCTTCCAGCGCGCCAGCATCCCGGACGACCACGGCGTGACGGTCACAACCCAGGCCGCCACGTCGCGACCCCGTGGAACGAGCTGCGCTCGATCGACCGGATGGGCCGGCCTGCGCCGGCGCAAGTGTCAGGCGGGGTGTCGGACGGCGTGGCGGACGTAGACCACGCCGTTGTCGAATCGTCGGTGGTCCAGCAGCTCGAGGTCGAGTCGTACGCCTCGAGGCAGTGCCGGCTTGCCGCCGCCGACGAGCACCGGGCACAGCAGCAGAACGCACTCGTCGACCAGGCCGTGCCGGAAGGCCTCGGCCGCGATCCCGGCTCCTCCGATGCTCAGGTCCGAGGGGGAGGTCTCCTTGAGCCGTCGTACCGCCTCGGGCTCGAACTGCCGCTCGATCCTCGTGCGCGCGGTCGACACGTCGGTGAGTGAGGTGGAGTAGACGACCTTGTCGGCGTCACGCCAGATCCCGGCGTACTCGCGGACCACTGGGGGCTCGTTCGTCAACCAGTCGTCGCTCTCCCACACGCGCATCGACTCGTACATGCCTCGCCCGTAGAGCGACGTGCCGATGTGGCGCTCGTGCTCGTTCCAGAACGCGTACACGCCCTCGTCCGGCACGGACCAGTCCAACGAACCCGTCTCGTCCTCGACGAAGCCGTCGAGCGAGATGTTGGCCGCGTAGATCAACTTGCCCATCGAGCCCTCCGCCCAGACACGCACAAGAGCGTGCGACGTCACACCGGAACAGTCAACAGCATCGACGGCGAAGTCGACGAGCCCCGCCGCCGCCAGCCAGGTGCCTTTCGTCTGGTCTGGTGCGAGGCTGCGGGGATGAGCATGTCGACCGGTGCCTCTGCTACTTGGGCGCAGGCGCTGTCTTGGCGGATGGAGCGTCAGTTCCTCGACCCCGTTGGGTCTGAGTCGGTGGCGGGTGTTGTTCGTCGGCTCGGGGCGGTGCTCGCCATGGATGGGTCGCTGGCCGAGCTCGCCGTTCGGACCCGGCGTGCGACATCGAGTCCGGGCGAGCTCGAGGTGGCCTTGGCGAAGGGGGAGGTCGTCAAGGCATTCGCCTTCCGCGGGTCGATGCACTACCTCTCCCCTGAGGAGGGCGGAGTGTATCTGGCACTTCGGTCGGCCGGCCGGCAGTGGGAGCGGTCCAGCTGGGTGGAGTACTACCGACTCACCCCATCGGACTGGCCGGACTTCCGTGCCGCCGTGCGCGCGGCACTGAACGACGGACCACTGACCGTCGCCGAGCTCGGCGAGGCGTTGACCCAGCACCGCGCGTATCGGCACCTGAAGCCTGTCTTCGATGAGGGTGCGGGCACCCTGATCAAGCCGTTGACCTGGCAGGGTGACATGAGCTTCGGTCCGCTGCGAGACGGAGTGCCAACGTTTCAGCGGCTCGATGGCAACCCGAAGTGGCGTGGCATCCCCGATCTTGATGATGCCGGTCCGCGGGCCATCACGGCGTACGTGCAGACCTACGGGCCGGCAACGTTGGACCACCTTCACTACTGGCTCGTCGACGGCCTGAGCGCGGGTCGTCGTCGGCTCGAGGCCTGGTTCGCCGAGCTCGGCGACGAACTGGTCGCGGTGGACGTCGAAGGCACTGCGGCGTATGTCGTGCGCGGCGATGTCGACGCCCTGGTGGCGTCGCGTCCCTCCGCTGCGGTGCGGTTCCTGCCCGGGCACGACCAGTGGGTGATGGGTCCGGGCACCAATGACGTCCATGTGACCCCGCCGTCCCGACGAGACCTCATGACCCGCAAGGCCAACCCGGTCATCGTCGGCGGGGTCGTGTGCGGGACATGGGCGTGGAAGGGTGACCAACTCACGGTGTCCTGGCTGGACGAGCGAGCGCGACCCGACGACGCCATCGAGCAGGAATCCCGGCGCCTGGTCGACCTCCTCGGCAGGGATCTGCGTCTGAGGGTGTCCTCTCCGCAGGCCAAGTGACTGCGGGTACAGCAAGCGGACAGGCGGCGGATGGGCGCAGGTCCTGACCGGCGAACGGGTACGCCTCCTGGGTGATCCACCTCCGATGGATGCCGCGTTGTGTGGCGGTAGTCGAGTTCAGTCGCGATCTCCGGCGAGAAGGTCCATCGGAGTCGGATCGCCTGCGCGGTCGTTCACCCCCCGTGGCGGTCAGGTCACGGGTTGCGTCGATGACGAGCTCGGGCTCGGAGGAGTCAACCGGGCCAACGGCAGGACCCCTCGAGACATCCGCCGCTGCCTCGAGCGCTACTTCCCCCGAGACCGGTACCGGCTCCGTGAACACGGCCCATCACCAGCTTGACGAACCATAGGAGCGTCGCAGGAACTCGACCCCGAACATGTTGGTCGGGCCCGCTGACGGTCCATGGACGCGGCGGGGCGGAAGTGCCACCGTGGACTCGTGACGCCCACGATCGAAGCCGACTACCTCGTGGTGGGAGCCGGTGCCATGGGAATGGCTTTCACCGATTCGCTCACCGGCCATGCCGAGGTGAGGGTGGCCCTGGTCGACCGCCGACACAGCGTCAGCGGGCACTGGCTCGAGGCGTACCCCTTCGTCCGACTGCATCAGGCCTCTGCGTTCTATGGCGTTGCGTCGACCCTGCTCGGCAGCGGCGAGCTACAGCAGCACGGGCCCGAGGAGGGCCTACAGGAGCGGGCCTCGCAGGCGGAGATCTGCCTCTACTACGCACGGGTGCTCGACGACATGACCGAGTCGGGCAAGGTCGAGTTCTTCCCCAACTGCGAATACATCGGCGACCACACTGTTGCCTCGCGAATCTCGGGTAGGCGTTTCGAGGTGTCCGAGCGATGCCGGATCGTCGACGCCCGCTACCTGGCTCCCAGCATCCCCGCGGAAATGCCGCCCCCGTTCGACGTCGCCGTGGACGCCCGAGTGCTGCCCGTGAACAACCTCGCCAGACTGGAGGAGACGCCCAGCCAGTACGTCATCGCCGGGTCGGGCAAGACAGCGACCGATGCGTGCATCTGGCTTCTCTCCCGCGGCGTGGACCCCGACGCGATCTGCTGGGTGCGCCCCCGCGATCCGTGGATGATGAACCGCGCCGTGGTCCAGCCGGATCCCGCGATCTTCCTCGCCATGGCCGCCGACACGATGCAGGCAGCCCAGCAGGCGACCTCTCTCAACGACCTGTTCCTGCGGCTGGAGGATGCCGGCATCATGCTGCGCATCGACCGCACCGTCACGCCGACGATGGCCAAGACCCCCACGCTCGCGACGTGGGAGCTCGGTCAGCTGCGCACCGTGGAGAACGTCGTGCGACGAGGTCACGTCCAGGGCGTCGACCGGGGGAGGCTCACCTTCTCCGACGGATCCGTCGCCATCGCGGACGACGCACTTGTGGTGCACTGCGCCGCGGACGGCCTGAAGTACCCACCGCTGGTCCCCGTCTGGGGCGCCGAGACGATCACCTTGCAGCCGATCAGGGCCGGGTTCCCCTGCTTCGGTGCGGCACTGGTCGGTTACGTCGAGGGGACCCGCGAGGACCCCGACGAGAAGAACCGCCTCTGCCCGCCCTCGCCGTACGGCAACTCCATGGCGGAGTGGGCGCGGATGAACGTCTTGGGCACCCAGGCCGCGATGTCCTTCTCGGCCGAGCCCGACATCAAGGAATGGGCCGACCAAGTCGCGCTCAACCCTGCTCGGACCCCACCCGGACATCCCCGATCGGCGGCACTCGACGCCGCGCGCGAACGCCTGGCGACCTACACCCCTCCCGGGCTGGCCAGGCTCACTGAGCTGATGTGACCGGATCCGCCGGCCAGATCCGTGAGGCTCTGTGCCGCGCAGGTGGCAGCACCGAGCCCTGGTCCAGCTTTGGTGATCGGGGAGAGCGCGGCGCGAACGGCAGTCCCCTCCTGCGTTGAGCACGAGCCACCCATTGGTGAGTTCGCGGATGCAGTTGGCGTTCACCGCAATGCCGTCGCCGGCCGGCCAGCGCGGGAGTAGGCTCTGCGACATGAGCGAGTCAGGGGAGCCGTACCAAGCCACAGCCGTCGTCGGCGATTCGGCGACGTGCACAGGCAACCAGTGCCACTTCACGTTTCCGACGGTTCCCGCCGGGAAGCGACTGCTGATCACGAGTGTTTCGGCCCAGCTCGGCCCGAGCTACAACCCCATCACCCTGGAAGGCAACGGAGTGTCGTACTTCGTGACCAAGACCCACCCCGACCTCAGCTATCTGGCCGCGCCGGTCACCCTTTACTACGAGGCCGGAAGCACTCCCACAGCGCGTGTCTTCGCACCCGACGCCACACAACACACGTCTCTGATCATCACGCTCGTCGGCGAGCTCCACGCCGTGTAGCGGGGGCGCACGTGGCGTGGACTACTGGTCGGACGTGATCGCCGACCGTCCACCGCTCGCGTCACCGCGGTGACCCGGTCACCCGTCGGCGCCGTTGAGCGCTTCGAGGTCGCTGCTCGTGTCGACGTCGTGCGCCGCTCGGCCCTCCACCGACACCACGCCGTGCGGCAACGCCAGCAGCAGCTTTGCCGGCCGGTCCCGGCCGGAATGTGGCAGGGCTTCCCGGACAGCCGCCACGCGATAGGCGGCGAACAGAGGATTTTCGTGCCCCGAGTCGTCCCGCGCAACGACGGCTTCGACTCTTGGCGGCTGCGTCCGCAGCGCCGCCACGAGGTCGGTGGCGGCCGCGCCGGCATACGGCATGTCACCGGCAACCACCACCACGAACTCGGTTCGCACGAGGGCGAGTCCCGCCTCGATCCCGGCCAGCGGACCGCCACCGGGCGGGTCCTCCGACGTCCACCTGACCGGGCGAACGGTCGGCCGCTCCGCGCCCACGACGACAACGGGCCAGTGAGGCGGCAGCGACCCCAGAAGGTGCTCGAGCACCGTCGTGCCGCGCAGGGGAGCGACCAGCTTGTCGGAGCCGAAGCGCCTCGACTCGCCGCCGGCGAGCACCAGCGCGGTGACCACCTCGGGGCCGGTGTTCACGGGCAGGGCTCCGCCACCTGTGGCACGGCTCGGGCATCCTCGGCGCGGGTGTCGGCACCCGCGGTGCGGGCCTCGGCCCGCGCGCTGCGGGCCCCTCGAGCGGCGAGCAGCGAGTCCACGGTCACGAGGGCGACGGCCACCCAGACGATGCCGAAGCCGACCCAGAGCCGCCCGCTCACCTGCTCACCGAGCACGACGACGCCGACGAGCAGCTGGAGGAGCGGGGTGATGAACTGGATGAGGCCGACTGTCACCAGCGGGATGCGCCGCGCCGCCGCCGCGAACAGCAGCAACGGAACGGCGGTGACGACCCCGGCGAGCACGAGCAGAGTCGTGTGCGCCGGGCCGTGCCCTGCGAAGGTCGTGTCACCGCTCGCCCCGAGCAGGAGCAGGATCGCCACCGCGACCGGCCCGAGCACCGCGGTCTCGGCCGCGAGCGAGTGCATCGCGTCGAGGCTCGCGCCCACCTTCTTCTTGACCAGGCCGTAGAGGCCGAAGGACACCGCCAGGCTGAGCGGGATCCACGGGATGACGCCGCCGGCGACCGCGAGGTAGACCGACGCCGCCGCGCCCACCGCGACCGCCGCCCACTGCAGCGGCCGGAGCCGCTCGCCGAGCACGATGACCCCCAGCGCCACCGTGACGACGGGGTTGAGGAAGTAGCCGAGGGCCGCCTCGTACGTGCGGCCCGTCAGCACGGCGAGGACGTAGATCACCCAGTTCCCAGCGATGAGGAGCGCCGCGGCACTGATGCCCACCACGAGCCGTCTCCGCGAGACGAAGGGGCGGATCCACCCGAAGTCCCGCCTCAGGAGGAGCACCAAGGCGCAGACCGCGAGGGTCCACAGGATGCGGTGGGCCAGGATCTCCCAGGCGCCGGACGGCTCCAGGGAGGCGAAGTACAGCGGAAAGAGCCCCCAGATGCCGTACGCGAGCAAGCCGTACGCCGTACCGCGCCGTACCTCCGCCTCGCTCCCGCCGCCGGCACTCGCCGGGGGCGGCGGCGTCACTCGACGGTCCAGGTGTCGCGTCCCCGGAGGAGCTCGCGAAGGTCGTCGTCGTCGGCCGGGCCACCGGCCCGCTCGACCGCCGCCGTCACCTGGTCGCGCACGAGGTCGTCATAGGTGGGGCGGGACACCTGGCGGAAGATGCCCATCGGCACGTGGGTCATCTCGGGGCTGTCCAGGCGCGACAGCTGGAAGGCCTGCGACGGGTCGTCGAGCGACGGGTCGTGGACGACCACGGCACCGGCCTCACCGGTGGCGGCCTCGGTCTCGGCGATGAACTTCATGACGCCGGATCCCTTGCGGACGAGCACCTTGCGGTCGCCCTCGGCGCCGACCGTGACCGCCTCGCCCGAGCGGAGGCGGACGATGCGGGCCTCCTGCTGGCTGCGGTCCTTGAGCACCTCGAACGCCCCGTCGTTGAAGATCGGGCAGTTCTGGTAGATCTCGACGAGCGCGGTGCCGCGGTGCTCGGCGGCGGCCTTGAGGATGCCGGTGAGCTCGCCACGGTCGCTCTCCATCGCCCGCGCGACGAACGTTGCCTCGGCGCCCAAGGCGAGCGACACCGGGTTGAACGGCGTGTCCACGGAGCCGGCCGGCGTCGACTTGGTGACCTGCCCGACCCGCGAGGTGGGCGAGTACTGGCCCTTCGTGAGGCCGTAGATCTGGTTGTTGAACAACAGGATCGTCATGTTGACGTTGCGGCGGAGAGCATGGATGAGGTGGTTCCCGCCGATCGACAGCGCGTCCCCGTCGCCGGTGACGACCCACACCGACAGGTCGGGGCGGCTGGTCGCCAGCCCGGTCGCGATCGCCGGCGCCCGGCCGTGGATCGAGTGCATGCCGTAGGTGTCGAGGTAGTACGGGAAGCGGGACGAGCAGCCGATGCCGGAGACGAAGACGATGTTCTCGCGCTTCAGGCCGAGCTCGGGCAGGAACGACTGCACGGCGGCGAGGATGACGTAGTCGCCGCACCCGGGGCACCAGCGCACCTCCTGGTCGGAGGTGAAGTCGCGCTTGGTCTGCTTCCCGGCGTCGGGCGCCAGCTGTGGCACCGAGCGGAGCCCGTCGGCCGGCATCCCGATGTCGATGGTGGTCACGAGAGCTCCTCGAGGGTGGTGGAGATGACGTCGGCGAGCTCGACCGTCGAGAACGGCAGGCCGCGCACCGACGTGTGCGAACGGACGTCGACGAGGAACTCGCCGCGCAGCAGGAGGGCGAGCTGTCCGAGGTTCATCTCGGGTACGACGACCCGGTCGTAGTCGCGCAGCAGCTTGCCGAGGTTCGCCGGGAACGGGTTGATGCTCGTGAGGTGCGCACGGGCGACGGCGTGCCCGGCGTTGCGCACCACCCGGGTCGCGGCAGCGATGGGACCGTAGGTGGACCCCCAGCCGAGGACGAGCACGCGGGCCACGCCGCTGGGGTCGTCGACGTCGAGGTCGGGCACCACGATGCCGTCGACCTTCGCCTGGCGCAGCCGGGTCATGCGGTCGTGGTTGTCCGGGTCGTAGGAGATGTTGCCGGTGACGTCGGCCTTCTCGATGCCGCCGATGCGGTGCTCGAGGCCGGGGGTTCCCGGCACCGCCCAGGGGCGGGCGAGCGTCTCGTCGTCGCGCAGGAACGGGTGGAAGACCGGCTCGCCCTTGGCGTCGGTGGCGTTGGGCTGGTCGGCGAAGCGGACGTGCAGGTCGGGGAGGTCCTCGACGGCCGGGACGCTCCAGGGCTCGGAGCCGTTGGCCAGGTAGCCGTCGGAGAGCAGGAACACCGGGGTGCGGTACGTCGTCGCGATGTGCACGGCATCCATCGCGGCGCGGAAGCAGTCGGCCGGGGTCTGCGGCGCGATGATCGGCACCGGCGACTCGCCGTTGCGCCCGAACATCGCCTGCAACAGGTCGGCCTGCTCGGTCTTGGTCGGCAGCCCGGTCGAGGGACCGCCGCGCTGGACGTCGACGATGATCAGCGGCAGCTCGAGCGAGACGGCCAGGCCGATGGTCTCCGACTTGAGCGCGACGCCCGGACCCGAGGTCGTCGTCACGCCGATGGCGCCACCGAAGCTGGCACCGAGGGCGATGCCGATGCCGGCGATCTCGTCCTCAGCCTGGAGGGTCGTGACGCCGTGCTGCTTGAGCGCGGCGAGGGCGTGGAGGATGTCGGATGCCGGGGTGATGGGGTACGAGCCGAGCACCAGCGGGAGCCCGGCCCGGTGCGCCGCCGCCACGAGACCGAGCGCGAGGGCGGTGTTGCCCGTGACGTTGCGGTAGGTGCCGGGGGGCATCGCGGCAGGGGCGACGACGAACGAGGAGGCGAAGTCCTCCGTGGTCTCGCCGTAGTTCCAGCCGGCCCGCAGGGCGGCGAGGTTCGCCGCCAGGATGTCGGGACGAGAGCCGAACTTCTTCGTGAGGAACGCCTCGGTTCCCGCGGTCGGTCGGGTGTACATCCAGGAGAGGAGCCCGAGCGCGAACATGTTCTTCGCCCGTTCCTTCTCCTTGCGGGTCAGGCCTTCGAAGCCAGCGAGCGCCTCGACAGTGATCGAGGTCAGCGCGACGGGGTGCACGTGGAAGGACTCCAGCGTGCCGTCGTCGACCGGGTTCGTCGTGTAGCCGACCTTCGCGAGGTTGCGTGGAGTGAACTCGTCGGTGTTGACGATGATCGTCGCGCCACGGGGGACGTCGCCGAGGTTGGCCTTGAGCGCGGCCGGGTTCATCGCCACCAGCACGTCGGGGGCGTCGCCGGGGGTGAGCACGTCGTGGTCGGCGAAGTGGAGCTGGAAGCTGGAGACGCCCGGGAGGGTGCCCTGCGGTGCGCGGATCTCGGCCGGGAAGTTGGGCAGGGTCGAGAGGTCGTTGCCCAGGGCCGCGGTGTCGGACGTGAAGCGGTCGCCCGTGAGCTGCATCCCGTCACCGGAGTCGCCGGCGAAGCGGATGACAACGCGGTCGAGCGTGTGGACCGTCTTGCTGCTCACAATTCACCCTGCAGGTCGGCGGGAGTGTCTGGTGCTGCGCCACCGGTGTGCCACCGGGGCAGCATTGTTCATCGTACGTCGCGCAGCGGTGTCCGTTTCTCCTGTCCACGCAGGTACAGACGGTGGAACGGGCGGGATGCCGCAGATATGCCCGCATGGGCTGTGGATGACCGCGGATCGGTGTCGGTGGACATCAGTACGATTACGTCATGGCAGGGGGACCGCACGCGCAGGTGGTGACGACCGAATCGGATGCCGGGGTGCCGGTCGCGCCGTCGTCGTGGGTCGCCGAGTTCCGCTGGCGCCTCGCGGCGGTGGACCCGCGGTCGCTGACTGACCGGGAGCGGGTGGAGCTCGTCGCCCAGCTCGAGCGGCTGAAGGCGACGGCGTCGGCGACGCAGGCCCGCTCCGTGCACGCGCTGTCCGAGTCGCGGCCGGTGAGCGCTCCCAGGGATGCCGTGCGGTCGGTGGGGTCGGAGGTGGCGCTTGCACGGCGCGAGTCCCCGAGCCTGGGCGACCGGTTCGTCCGGGTCAGCCGGGCGCTGGTGATGGAGCTCCCGTGCACGCTGGCGGCGCTCGACAAGGGTGTGATCGGTGAACGTCACGCGGTGGAGGTGGTGCAGCAGTCCGCGATGCTGTCGGCAGGGGACCGGGCCGAGCTGGACCGCCGGCTCGGGCCCGTGCTGGCCCGGCTGACGCCACAGGGCGCCGGGCGGGCCGCGCGCCGGGTCGCTGCGGAGCTCGACGCGGCGTCGGTGGTCGCGCGCCTGGAGCGGGCGGCACGGTCGCGCCGGGTGAGTGTGCGCCCGGCCGCAGACGGGATGGCCTACCTCAGCATCCTGGCGCCGCGGCACGAGGCCGTCGGGGCGTACGCCGCACTGCGCGCCCATGCGGGCGGGGTGGTCGGGGGCCAGCGCCACGAGGAGCCGGCCGACGGGCGGGGCGTGGGAGCCGTGATGGCCGACACCGCCACGCGGCTGCTGTCCGGGCGCGCGGTGGGACAGGTGCAACCGGTGGAGGTGCACCTCGTGATGACCGATCGGGCGCTGCTCGGCGTCGGGAACCCCGGGCGGTCGCAGTCGGAGCCGGCGCGGATCCCCGGACACGGATCGGTGCCGGCACCGGTCGCCCGCGCCTGGGTGCGCAACGCCGATGACGGGTCGGTCTGGCTCCGGCGGCTGTTCACCACCCCGGACGGCCGGGACCTGGTCGGCATGGAGTCACGCCGGCGGCTGTTCACGGGGCTGCTGCGCCGCATGCTGGTGCTGCGCGACGACGTGTGCCCACACCGTGGTGCGATGCGCCGATCGCCCACGCCGACCACACGCGCGGCTCGCGACGCGGGGCCACCGACTTCGCGAACGGCTCGGGCACGTGCGCCCGGTGCAACCACGTCAAGGAGGCCCCCGGCTGGCGGAGGCTCGTCGTCAGGGAGACCGAGGGCCGGGTGATCGACGTGCGGACGCCGGTGGGGCTCACCACGGTCCAGTCGCCGCCGCTGCTCGGCTGGGGCAGCGTGGTGGCGACCAGCGACCTGGGCTGCCGGGGCGGCCCGCCTCGCTCCCTGCACGACGCCTGGCCCCTACCCGGGGACCACGTCGGCCCTGCCGGTCACGTCGGCCACGTCCGCCAGATCGGCCGCGCCGGCCGCGCCTGACGAGCCACCTCGAGCGTGAGCTGTGCCGCCTCCTCCTGTGAGGGCTGGCTCAGGGAGTGCGTGCCGTGACCCCGGCGCCATCGGTCCCGAGCCGGTGCTCGATGTCGGTGAAGCCGGCCCGGGCGAGGTTCGTGGCGACGGGGTCGAGCACGCGGGCGCGCAGGCGCGAGGCCTGCGGTCCGTCGGTGCCGAAGCACACGGCGAGACGGCCACCCGGCACGAGGGCGCGGCGCAGGGCTGCGAGCTCGGCGGCGGCATCCGAGGTCCAGAAGACGTTGACGTCCACCGAGAAGACGACGTCGAACGCCTGCTCCGGCAGGTCGGCGTCGGCCAGGGCGCTCGTGAGCACCGACAGCCGGCCGGCGCGCACGAGGTCGGTGCACGAGGCGGAGATCCGCGCGGTCGCCGTCGGGGAGCGGTCCAGGGCGACGAGGTGACCGGTGATGAGCGCCTCACCCACGAGACGTGCGGAGGCGCCCGAGCCGCCCCCGATCTCGAGCACCCGGTCGTCCGGCCGCAGGGCGAGCAGCCCGACGGCCCACACCACTCGTGGAGGAGCAGCCCGCATGGTCCCAGCACAGCACAGCGTCGCCGCCGTCACCTGTCCACCCGGCGAACGCCGCCTGTCCACGCAGCGCACTACGCTGGCCGGCATGGAGGGCTACGCCGCGGCAGCGGCCGTCGTGCTCGCCGGCGTTCTCCTCGTGACCGCCGCCATGGTGGCGCGACGCCTCCTCGCACCCCGGGCCGTCACCGAGGCGGGGCTGCGCACCTACGAGTCCGGGGTCGACCCCGTCGGTGCCGGATGGGCACAGAGCCAGATCCGCTACATCACGTTCGCGTTCCTGTACGTCGTGTTCGCCGTGGACGCGGTCTACCTCTTCCCTTGGGCGCTCGTCATCCGTGACCCGGGACTGGGCGCGGCCTCGCTGCTCGAGGTCGTGATCTTCGTGGGCGTCATCCTCGTCGGGCTCCTCCACGCCGGCCGCAGGGGTCTCCTGCGGTGGACGCCCTGACGCCAAGCGCCGCACGCGAATCTGGTCGGCCCGACACAATGGGGTTCGTGGAGCCCCCCGGGCCGGATACCGACCCCCTGCTGCGCGCGGACCGCGCACCCTCGCCGCGCACGCTCGTCGACGTGCTTCGGGACACCACCGAGGCCCACCCCGACTCAGCGGCCATCGACAACGGCCGAGAAGTGCTGACCTACGACGAGCTGCTCACCTCTGCGGGCGAGGTGGCTGCCGCGCTGCACGAGGACGGCGTGGGCCGCGGTGACCGGGTGGGCGTGCGGATCCCGTCAGGGACGACCGACCTCTACGTCGCGATCCTCGGCATCCTGCTCGCGGGGGCGGCCTACGTGCCGGTGGACCACGACGACCCCGACGAGCGGGCTCGGCTCGTCTTCGACGCGGCCGGCGTCGCCGCGGTCGTCACGGCCGACCTCGTCATCCTGTCCGCGCCGGGAGAGCTGGACTCCGTGGCCGAGCAGGAACCGACCCTCGCGGACGACGCGTGGGTCATCTTCACCTCGGGCTCGACAGGGACACCCAAGGGTGTCGCGGTGAGTCACCGAAGCGCGGCCGCCTTCGTCGACGCGGAGGCGCGGATGTTCCTGCAGGACAATCCGATCGCTCCCGGTGACCGCGTGATGGCCGGACTCTCCGTCGCCTTCGACGCCAGCTGCGAGGAGATGTGGCTGGCATGGCGCCACGGTGCCTGCCTCGTGCCTGCCCCCCGCTCCCTGGTCCGGTCGGGTATGGACCTCGGGCCGTGGCTGCGGGCAAACGACATCACGGTCGTCTCGACCGTGCCGACGCTCGTGGCCCTCTGGCCGGTGGACGCGCTCGACGACGTGCGCCTGCTGATCCTCGGGGGGGAGGCCTGCCCGCCGGAGATCGGCGCCCGCCTCGCGACCGCCGAGCGCGAGGTGTGGAACACCTACGGACCGACCGAGGCCACGGTGGTCGCGTGCGGCGCGCGGCTCACCGGGGAGCCACCCGTGCGGATAGGCCTTCCGCTCGACGGGTGGGACCTCGCGGTCGTCGACCGGGACGGCCGCCCCGTGCCCGACGGCGATGCCGGTGAGCTCATCATCGGTGGGGTCGGGCTCGCGAGGTACCTCGACCCGGTCAAGGACCGCGACGTGTACGCCGCGATGCCGTCCCTCGGCTGGGAGAGGGCCTACCGCAGCGGTGACATCGTGCGGTTCGACGGGGAGGGGCTCCTGTTCCAGGGGAGGTCCGACGACCAGGTGAAGGTCGGCGGCCGCCGCATCGAGCTCGGCGAGGTGGACAGCGCACTGCTCCGGCTGCCGGGCGTGAGCGGGGCTGCCGCGGCGGTGCGGCGCAGCGAGGCCGGCAACAGCCTCCTCGTGGGCTATGTCACCACCGCCCCCGGGTTCGACGCCCGCGCCTCCGTCGAGCGGCTGCGGGCCACCATGCCGGCCGCGCTCGTCCCTCGGCTCGCGGTCGTCGACGAGCTGCCGACCCGCACCTCGGGCAAGATCGACCGCGACGCCCTTCCCTGGCCACCCCCCACGCACCGGGCGACTGCCCGCGGCGAGGGGTTCGAGGGAACCGCCGCCTGGGTCGCTGAGCACTGGGCCGCGATCCTGGGCGACGCGCCGGCGGCACCGGACGACGACTTCTTCGACCTCGGTGGTGGCAGCCTGACGGCGGCCCAGCTCGTGTCGCGGCTGCGACAGCGGTTCCCCGAGGTCACCGTGGCCGACGTCTACGAGCGCCCGCGGCTCGACGACCTCGCCGCCGCCCTCGACGAGATGCGGGCGCCCTCGGGCCGCGAGAACGCCCCGGTGCTCCCCGTCCCGGTGACCACCCAGGCCGCCCAGCTCGTCGCGACCCTGGGTTTCCGGTCGATCGGTGCCCTGCGCTGGTTCACGTGGGTCGGCGCCGGGGCGCTCGTGGGTCGCTCCCTGTTCGGCCTCGACTGGCTGCCCTCGGTGGCCTGGGGCTGGGTGGCCCTGGGCTGGCTCCTCCTCGTCAACCCCTGGGGTCGCGTCGTCCTCGCTGCCGGGGCCGCCCGGACCGTGCTCGCCGGGATGCGGCCCGGAACGCACCCTCGCGGGGGAGGAGTGCACCTTCGCCTCTGGCTCGCGGAACGACTCGTCGACGAGCTCGGTGCCACGAACCTGTCGGCGGCGCCGCTCGTGCGCACGTACGCCCGGCTGCTCGGCTGCCGAGTCGGCAACCACGTCGACCTGCACAGCGTTCCCCCGGTGACGGGGCTCCTGTGGCTGGGAGAGGGCTGTTCCGTCGAGCCCGAGGTCGACCTCGCCGGGCACTGGCTCGACGGCGGCCACCTGCACATCGGGACGGTCCGGGTCGGCGCCGGCGCGCGGGTGGGCGCGCGCAGCACCCTGCTCCCGGGAGCCGACATCGGGGAGCGGGCCGAGGTCGCGCCGGGGTCGGCCGTGTTCGACCGCGTCCCCGACGACGAGTCGTGGTCAGGTGCTCCTGCCCGCTTCTCCGGGGCGGCCCGGGGCCCCTGGCAGGAGGACCGCCCAGCCAACCGCCCGGCGTGGGTCGTCGTGTACGCCGCGTCCGCGGTCGGCCTCTCGCTGCTCCCGGTGGTCGCCGTGCTCGCCGGCCTCGCCGTGGCGGCCCCCGCACTGAGGCAGGCGGAGGGCCTCGGCGAGGCGCTCGGCACCGCCCTCCGCTGGGTCCCCGTCTCGTCCGTGGTCTCGCTGCTGACCCTTGTCGCGCTCGTCCTCGGTGTGGTGCGGCTCCTCTCACGGGGCCTGGAGCGCGGTCACCACCCCGTCCATGGTCGGCGGGCGTGGCAGGCATGGGCCATCCTGCGCGTCCTCGACGAGGCCCGGACCTGGCTGTTCCCCCTGTACTCCTCGGCCCTGACGCCCGCCTGGCTCCGGGCCCTCGGTGCGGACGTCGGCTCGGGAGTGGAGGCGTCGACGGTGCTCATGATCCCTCCCTTCGTGCGGGTCGGCGCGGGCGCGTTCCTGGCGGACGACACCCTCGTCGGCGGGTACGAGCTCGGCGGCGGGTGGCTGCGCGTCGAGCACGTCCGGGTCGGCAAGGGGGCCTTCGTCGGCAACTCCGGCATGGCGGCCCCGGGTCGGAAGGTCCCCAAGCACGCGCTCGTCGCGGTGCTCTCCGCCGCGCCCCGGCGCGGCACCGCGAAGCCGGGAACCTCGTGGCTGGGCAGCCCACCCCGCCCGCTCAGGCGCGAGGCTGACGAGACCGACACGGCCCGGACGCACTCGCCCGCGACCCGGCTCCGGGTGGCCCGAGGGCTGGTCGAGGCCTGCCGGGTCGTGCCGGTGTGGGTCCACACGGCGATCGCGGTCCTGGTCGTCGCGGCCCTGCTGGCTCTGCTCGAGCGGGGACCCTGGTGGGCGGTGGCCCTGGGCGGCGCGGTCCTGCTCGCGGCCGGCTTCGTGGCCGGGGCGGTGACCGTCGTCTCCAAGTGGCTCCTCGTCGGGCGGCTGGTGCCCTCGGAGCACCCGCTGTGGAGCTCGTTCGTCTGGCGCAACGAGCTGGCCGACACCTTCGTGGAAGTGGTGGCCGCGCCGTGGTTCGCCCGCGCCGCGACCGGCTCGGCTGCGCTCAACGCCTGGCTCCGGGCGATGGGGTCACGGGTGGGGCGAGGAGTGTGGTGCGAGACGTACTGGCTCCCCGAGGCGGACCTCATCGAGCTGCGGGACGGCGCCACGGTCGGGCGGGGCTGCGTCGTGCAGACCCACCTGTTCCACGACCGGATCCTGTCGATGGACCGGGTCACGGTCGCCGAGGGCGGGACCCTGGGGCCCAACTCGGTCATCCTGCCGGCCGCCCGGATCGGCAGGCACGCGACCGTCGGCCCCGTGTCACTCGTCATGCGTGGCGAGTCGGTCCCCGACCGGACACGGTGGATCGGCAATCCTGTCGGACCGTGGGCGGACGACGAGTGAACGCAGCCGTCGACCCCTACCTGCCCGGGCACGGTGACGCCCGGTACCGCGTCGACCACTACGACCTCGACCTGCAGTACAAGGTGGCCACCAACGCCCTCGAGGGACGGGCGGAGCTGCTGGTCACGGCGGCCGAGGAGCTGCCCGAGCTCGTCGTGGACCTCCATGGGCTGTCGGTGACGTCGCTGCGGGTGACCGGTGCCAGCGTGGCGCGCTGGACCCATCGCGCCTCGCGGATCCGAGTCCGCCTGCGGACGGCCGTTCCGGAGGGGACGCCTCTCGTCGTGTCGATCTCCTACCGGGGACAGCCCCGTCCCATGCCCGGCCCGGACGGCCCCGCCGGGTGGGAGGAGCTCACGGACGGCGTGCTCGTGGCAGCCCAGCCGCACGGGGCACCGACCTGGTTCCCCTGCAACGACTGGATGGCGGACAAGGCCACGTACCGGGTCGCCGTGCGCACCGACCCCGGCTACCGCGTCGTCTCGAACGGCGTCCTCACCGCCGAGCGCAAGGTCGGGCGTCGGGTCGAGTGGGTGCACGAGCAGCACCGCCCCATGGCGTCCTACCTGGCCACCCTCCAGATCGGCAAGTACGGGCTGGAGCGGCAGGCCAGCGCGGCGGGCACGTCGTGGGTCGCCGGGCCACCCGCGCGGATGCCGGCCGTCCGGGCCGCGTTCGCCGACCAGCCCCGCATGCTGGAGCGGTTCTCTGAGCTGTTCGGCCCCTACCCCTTCGACGGCTACACCGCCGTGGTGACCGAGGACCCCCTCGAGATCCCGCTGGAGTCCCAGGGGCTGTCGACCTTCGGCAGCAACCACCTCACCCGCGACTGGGAGGTGCAGCGCCTCGTGGCCCACGAGCTCGCGCACCAGTGGTTCGGCAACGCGGTCACCGCCCGCTCGTTGCGCGACATCTGGCTGCACGAGGGCTTCGCCTGCTACGCCGAGTGGCTGTGGTCGGAGGCGGCCGGGCGCACCACGGCCGACGAGGAGGCCGAGCGGCACCACGGCATCCTGATGCGTCTGCCGCAGGACCTCGTGCTGGTCGACCCCGGGGCACAGCGGGTCTTCGACGACCGGGTCTACAAGCGCGGTGCGCTGACGCTGCACTCCCTGCGGCGGGTCGTCGGCGACCAGACCTTCTTCACCCTGCTCCGGTCCTGGGTGGACGGGCACCGCTTCGGAACCGTCACCACGGCCGACTTCGAGGCGGCGGTCCTCCGGGTCACCGGCTCTTCGCACCAGGACCTTCTGCACCCCTGGCTGCGCGAGGCAGTGCTCCCCACGTTGCGCCCGGTCAGGTCATCACCGCGATGGTGACGACGACCCGTGGACCCACGGTCCACCTGCCCCGGACGCCCAGGGCTCCCGCCGCGAACGTCCCCGCCGCCGAGAGGCTCACCTGAACTGCGTCGTGGTCGAGGACCACGCCATGGCGCGGGTACCACGCCTTGTAGGTGGCCTCCTTGGCGCAGAACAGCACTGTCTCCCATGGGATGCCGGGCGCCTCCGTGGTCAGTCGGGCCACGGCCCCACGCTCCGGCCCTGACGCGACGACGTCGATCACCCCGGCCGGAAGCGGCATCCGTGGCTCGGCATCGAGACCGATCCCTCGCAGGCCGGGGAAGGCCCCGCCGGCCCGCGCGACCACCGCCCCCGTCCAGCCGGCGCAGTGTGCGATGCTCCCGATCACTCCCTGCGGCCAGGTTGGTGCGCCCCGTGCGTCACGTGCCACGGCCGTCTCGGCCGCGCCCGTTCCCAACCGCGACAGGGCCACCCTGGCGCACTCACGACCGGTCGCGAACTCCGCGAGGCGCCTGGGGCCGGCGCCGGCGACGAGGGCGCGCTCCTCCGGGAGCAGGCGGTCCGCGGGCACGAGGAGCTCCGTGGCGCCCAGGCCGATCCGCCAGAAGGGGTTCCGCGGCGATGCCCGGTACCGGCCCATGCGACTAGGGTGCCAGTCGTGAGCGTGGACCTGCCGATGCCCCGGGTGGGGCCGGTCGCCGAGCATGCGCCCAAGCCGATCCGGGTCGTGCTCAACTGGGGTCGGCGCTACTCGCTCTGGGTCTTCAACTTCGGCCTCGCGTGCTGCGCGATCGAGTTCATCGCCACCTCGATGGGGCGGCACGACTTCATCCGGCTGGGGGTCATCCCCTTCGCTCCCGGACCACGCCAGGCCGACCTCATGGTCGTGTCCGGCACGGTGACCGACAAGATGGCCCCGGCGATCCGGCGCCTCTACGACCAGATGCCCGAGCCGAAGTACGTCATCTCGTTCGGGGCCTGCTCCAACACCGGCGGGCCGTACTGGGACTCGTACTCGGTGACCAAGGGGGTCGACCAGGTCATCCCCGTCGACGTCTACGTGCCCGGGTGCCCCCCGCGCCCGGAGGCGCTGCTCCAGGGCATCATCCGGCTCCAGGAGAAGATCGCCGACGAGCGGGTGAGCGGCGCCGCGATCGGTGCCCGCCAGCAGCGGTTCGCCGGACACCGCACCGCCGAGGCGGCCGAGGTCACCCGAGAGCTCGTGACCCGACCGTGAGCGACCGCGGCCCCGACGCCGGCCAGGCTCAGCTCATCTCGACCCCGAGCCTGCTCGTGCTGGCCGTCGTCGCGTTCGTCGTCGAGGTCGCGCTGTTCGGGGGAGTGGGCGCCATCGCCTACGAGCTTGTCGGCGGGGGCCTGGGCGGGTGGTTGGCCGCCGCCGTGGCAACAGCGGCCGTGCTCGTGGTGTGGGGCCTGTTCATCGCCCCCAAGGCCCGGCGCCGCCTGAGTGCGCGAGCCCGCGTGGTGCTCTCCGCAGCCCTGTGCGTGGCGACGGCCTACGGACTCGTGCGCACGGACCATCCCTGGTGGGGGTGGTTCGTCGCGGTCGCCGGCGTCACCGTCGTCGCAGCCCAGCTCGTCCTGCCGACTCACCGGGACCGCTGACCCCCTGTCCTGCCCTGTTCAGCCCGGCCCGTTGTCCCTACGCTGGCCCGATGGGGACGATCAGCATGAACAAGGCAATCCACGGGGCCTTCCGCCGGGACCTGGACCGCTTCGCGCGGGCCCTCGAGACCTTTCCGGCCGGCGACGCGGCCCGTGCCACCCAGCTCGCCACCGCCTGGGACAACCTCGACGCCCAGCTGACCGACCACCACCAGGGGGAGCACGCCATCGCCTGGCCGCACCTGGAGCGCGCCGGTGTCTCTCGGCAGCTGCTCGATGAGATGGACGCCGAGCACCACGTCATGGCGGCCGCCCTCGACCGCGCCCGTACGGCGGTGCACGACCTGCGCGACGACCCGTCGGCCCCGCGGGCCGACGCCGCGGCCGACGCGGTCCGTCAGCTCCGCACCGCGACGGTCGCGCACCTCGAGCACGAGGAGGCCGAGCTCGAGGAGTTCTTCGTGGCCAACGAGGACCACCCGGAGCTCCAGGCCATGGCCCGCGAGTTCCGCAGGCGCAGTCCATCCTTCGCCGGCCGCTTCTTCAGCTGGGTGACCGACGGCGCAACGACGGAGGAGACGGCCGCGGTCCGCAGCCACATGCCGGGACCGGTGTTCGCCCTCCTCACCCGGGTCTGGGGGCGCGGCTACCGCAAGGACATCGCCCCGCTGTGGCGGGACGCTTCCTGACCTGCCCGCGTTCGCACGTCCGCCGCCAGGGCAGACCGGTCGATAGGCTGCCGGGGTGGCCGACGAGACGCGGGTGGTGGATGCCGGGGAGTGGCGCGCCGCCCTCGTCGCCGCCCGCGACGAGGGCTTCCGGTTCTTCGACTGGTTGAGCGCCGTCGACCGCACCGACGACGAGGTGGCCCCGGGGTTCGACGTCACCGCGCACCTGCTCGACGTGAGGACGCCGGGGGCGCTGCGGGGCGTCCTCCTCGTCACCCGGGTCGCCGACGGTCGCCCCGTCGACTCGGTCACCGGGGTCTTCGCCGGCGCGGCCTGGCACGAGCGCGAGACGTGCGAGATGTTCGGGATCGACTTCGCCGGCTTCGACGACGGCAGCGGCCTGGCCATCCGCCCCCTGCTGCTCCCCGACGGCTTCGAGGGCACCCCGCTGCGCAAGTCGTTCCAGCTCGCCGCGCGCGCCTCCAAGCCGTGGCCCGGGGGCAAGGAGCCCGGCGAGGGCCACGAGTCCGCCAAGTCGCCGAGCCGCCGCCGTGTGCAGGCACCGGGTGTCCCACCCCCGGAATGGGGTCCGAGATGAGCCTGCTCGAGGCAACGGTGCGCGCTGCGTCGGTGCTCGCGGCCTTCCTCGTCCTCCCCCTGCTCGTCGGCCAGACCGAGCACAAGGTCATGGCCCACATGCAGGGACGTCTCGGCCCGATGTATGCCGGCGGGTTCCACGGCTGGGCCCAGCTCGTGGCGGACGGCGTCAAGTTCGTGCAGAAGGAGGACATCACCCCCAAGGCCGCCGACCGGTGGGTGTTCCGCCTCGCGCCGGCGGTCGCGCTGGTGCCCTACCTGCTTGCCCTCGCGACGATCCCGGTGCACCCGGGGGTGGCGGCCGTGGACGTCTCCGGCTCACTCGTGCTCGTCCTCGCGGCAACCTCGGTGGGGGCGCTGGGCACCCTCATGGCCGGCTGGGCCAGTGCGAACAAGTACGCCCTGCTCGGTGGCCTGCGCGCCGCCGCGCAGCTGGTGTCGTACGAGCTGCCGATCGTCCTCGCCCTGGCCTCGATCGCCCTCGCGGGCGGCTCGCTCTCGCTGGCGACCCTCACCGACCGGTGGTCGCCGTGGTGGGTGCTGTGGCAGCTTCCCGGGCTCGTCGTCTTCGTCGTCGCGGCGTGCGCCGAGCTCCAGCGCCCCCCGTTCGACATGCCGGTCGCCGACGCCGAGCTCGTGATGGGCGCGTGGACGGAGTACACCGGCCTGCGCTTCGCGTTCTTCCTCCTCGCCGAGTACGCGGGCATCGTCGTCATGTCGCTGCTCGTCGCCACCCTGTGGCTCGGCGGGTGGCACGGGCCGTTCGAGGACTCCCTGGGCTGGCTCTGGACCCTGCTCAAGGGCTTCGCGGTGGCCGTGGTCGTCATCTGGGTCAGGGTCGCCTGGCCGCGGCTGCGGGAGGACCAGCTGCAGCGCGTCGCCTGGGTCTGGCTCGTGCCGCTCGCGCTGGCCCAGCTGCTGATCACCGGCGCCGGGGTGGTGATGGGCTGGTGAGCGGGCTCCCCGGCATCCTCAAGGGTCTGGCGACCACGGCGCGCACCGCCCTGCGGCCGACGCACACCCAGGAGTACCCCGACGTCGCGCCCGACCTCCCGCCCCGGAGCCGGGGGGTGATCGCGCTGCTCGAGGAGAACTGCACCTCGTGCATGCTCTGTGCCCGCGAGTGCCCGGACTGGTGCATCTACATCGACTCGCACAAGGAGACCGTCCCGGCGACCACCGAGGGGGGCCGCGACCGCCAGCGCAACGTGCTCGACCGGTTCGCCATCGACTTCTCCCTCTGCATGTACTGCGGCATCTGCATCGAGGTCTGCCCCTTCGACGCGCTCTTCTGGAGCCCCCAGTTCGAGTACTCCGAGGTCGACATCCGCGACCTCCTCCACGAGAAGGACCGGCTGGGGCGGTGGATGGCGACCGTGCCGCCGCCGCCGGCCCTCGACGAGCGGGCCGCCGAGCCGGCCGAGATCGCGGCCGCGAGCAAGCCCCTGCGTGACGTCGCAGCCCCGATGCCGCGCACCGTGCGTCCGCGCCCCGCCGGCACGGGCACGCGCCCACCCGAGCCGAAGGAGCCGCTGACCGGCACGCCGGAGTCCGTCCCGGACGACACGCCGTGACCGCCCTCGACACGGCCTTCGCGGCCTCGGGCCTCGTCGCCGTGGTGGGCGGGCTGCTCGCGGTGACGACCCGGCACGTGGTGCACGCGGCGCTGTGGCTCGTGGTCGCGCTGGTCGGGGTGGCGGGGTCGCTGCTCGTGCTCGGCGCCGAGCTCGTGGCGCTGGTGCTCGTACTCGTCTACGTCGGCGCCGTCGTCGTGCTCGTCCTGTTCGCCCTGATGCTGACCCGGGCGCCGATCGGCCCAGACCTCGAGCACCGCGCGGGTCCGTGGCGCACCGCGGGGGCGGCGGTTCTCGGGGCGGCGGTCGCCGTTCTCCTGGCGTCCGTCCTGCTGCCGCTGGCCGCGGGCGCCGTCGAGCGTGCCGACGTCACCAGTACGCAGGTCGCCGGGCAGATCTTCGGCACCTGGGTCTGGCCGTTCGAGCTGCTCTCCCTGCTCCTGCTCGTCGCGCTCGTCGCGGCGCTGGCCGTCTCCCGCGTCCCGCGCGAGGCGGCTCCGTGATCCACCTCGCCGGTCCCTACCTCCTCGCCGCCGCCCTCGTGGGTCTCGGAGTGTTCGGAATCGCGGTGCGTCGCAACGCGGTTCTGCTCCTCGTCGGCGTCGAGCTCGTGCTGAGCGGGGCGCTCGTGCTGCTCGTGGCGACCCAGGCGGCCGGTGCCGACCGCTGGGCGGCGGGCAGCGTCCTGCCGCTGTTCGTCATCACCATCGCTGCGGCGGAGGTCGTCGTGGCCCTCGCCGTCGTCCTCACCGCCTACCGCCAGCGGGCCCGGATAGACCTCGCCGAGCCGAGCGGGGAGGCGCCATGAACCCCTGGCCGATCGTCCTCCTCCCCGCGCTGGCGTCGGTCGCGGGTCTGGCGCTCGCTCGCGATGCCCGGCTGCCCCGGCTCGTCGCCGTGGGAGCCGCCGGCCTGGTCCTGCTCCTCGCCGCGCTGGCCTGGGCGGTCCAGGGCGACGGCGTTCTCATCGCAGCCGGCCCCCGGCTCGCCGCCGGGGAGCTCGTCGTTCCCCTCGACCTCGTCACCGACCCGGCCCGCGTGGCCGTGGCGTTCATCGTCGCGCTCGTCGCCCTCGCCGTGCAGGTCTACTCGACGTGGTACCTCGCCGCCGACGACCGTTACGCGTCGTTCGCCGCCACGGTGTCTCTGTTCTCGGCGGCAATGCTCCTCGTCGTCCTCTCGGGCGACCTGCTGCTCACGGTGGTCGGGTGGGAGGTCATGGGCTGGTGCTCCTTCCTCCTCATCGGCCACTGGTCCCGGCGCCACAGCGCACGTCGCGCGGCCCACAAGGCGTTCCTCGTGACCCGGCTCGCCGACATCGGCTTCGTCCTCGGTGTCATCGGCCTGGCGGCCGGTGCCGGCACGACGAGCCTGGGGGCCGTGGTGAGCCACTGGGCCCGGGTCCCGGAGCCGGACACCGCCCTTCGCGGGCTGCTCCTCACACTCGTGATCGTCGGAGTGCTGGGCAAGTCGGCGCAGCTGCCGTTCCAGGACTGGCTCGCCGACGCCATGGAGGGCCCCACGCCTGCCAGCGCCCTCATCCACGCGGCGACGATGGTCGCCGCCGGCACGGTCGTGCTCGCCGGGCTCTTCCCCCTGCTGGCGGTGAGCCCCGCCCCCCGCTGGGTGCTCGGCGTCTCGGTGTCCGTCACCATGCTCCTCGCCGCCGTTCTCGCCTTCGCCCAGAGCGACGTCAAGAGACTGCTCGCCTGGTCGACCGTCAGCCAGGTGGGGGTCATGCTCGCCGCCCTCGCCGCGGCTGCGCCCGAGGCCGGTCCGGATGCCGGCCTGTTCCACCTGTGGTCGCACGCCGTGTTCAAGGCGCTCCTCTTCCTCGCCGTCGGGTGGGCCGGCGTCATCGCCGGCGGCACCGCCGCGCGGGCCCTGCGGGGCAGCGCCGCGGCCGACCCGCTGCTGCGGGTCTCCCTCCTCATGGGTCTGCTCTCCCTGGCGGGGGTGCCGCTCGTGGTCGGTGGGCTGTCGAAGGAACACGTCGTCTCGGCGGCGTGGGAGGGTGCGGTGCACGGCGGACCGGGCCTTCTCGTGCTCGTCGCCCTCCTCCTCACCGCCGCCGTCACGGCCGCGTACTGCACCCGTGCCTACCTGCTGCTGACCGCCCACGTGCGGCCGGTGCGCACCGCCGCCCCCCTCCCGCTCGCGGTGCAGGGGGTGCTGTGGGTTCTCGTGGTCCTGACCGTCCTCGGGGGGCTCGTCCTCCTCACCGACGCCTTCTCGGTCGGCGGGATGTCCCTCGTCTGGGTCCTCATCACGACGCTCGTCGTGCTCGTCGGGGTGGTCGTCGCTCTGCGCGGTGGCTTCGACCGGGACCCCGCGGAGGTGCTCGTCCCGCGGTTCGTCCCGCTCGCGGACCGTGGGCTCGGCGCCGACACGGCGTACCGACGGCTCGTCGCCCAGCCGGTCCTCGCCCTCGCCCGGCTCGTCTCCGTCCTGGACACCCGGGTCGTCGACGCCTCGGTCAGGGGGGCTGCGGTGGTCACCCGGGCCGCGGGGCGGGCCGGTGCACTCGCCCACCGAGGGGAGCGACCCGGCTCGGCCGTGGGCCTGGTGCTGACGGCCGTCGTCGTGCTGGGGCTCGCGGGGGTGCTCGCGTGGTCGTGAGCCTGCTCCTCGCCGTGCCCGCCGCCGTCGGGCTCTGGCTCGTCACCGGCGGGCGCGCCCTGCACGTCGACACGGCCCGGGCCCTGGCCGGTGGGACCGCGGCGATCACGATGGCCCTGGCTCTGATGGTCTCGGTGGAGCGGTCCGAGGTCGACCGGTCCTGGCTGCCCGAGCTCGGCGTGCGCTGGTCGTTCGGTGTCGACGGCATCTCCGTCCCGCTCGTGCTCCTGACCGCGGTCATCGGCGTCCTCGTCGCCGCCCACGCCTGGGTCGACGTCCCCGAGGGCGGCACCCCGGCGACCTTCCTCGGCTGCCTCCTGCTCGTCGAGGCGGGGGCCCTCGCCACGTTCACCGCCCGCGACGCGGTGCTCTTCTTCGTGGCGTTCGAGCTCGTCCTCGTGCCGATGTGGGTCCTCATCAGCCGCTACGGGGACCGCCATGACGACCGGGCCCGGGCCGACGCCGGGCACCGGTTCGTGCTCTACACGGCGGCCGGGTCGACGCTCATGCTCGTCGGCATCCTCACCCTCGTCACCTCCGCCGGCACCTCGGACCTGAGGGAGCTGGCGGCCGGTGCCGGAGCCGACCTGCCCCTCGACCGCCAGCTCCTGGTCGCCGCCTTCCTGACCGCCGGCCTGGCGGTCAAGGTGCCCGTGTTCCCCCTGCACACCTGGCTTCCTCCCGCCCACACCATCGCTCCCACGGCGGGCTCGGTCCTCCTCGCTGCCGTGCTGCTGAAGATGGGCACCTATGGGCTGGTCCGCCTGCCGGTCGCCACCGTGCCCGACGGCTTCACCCGGCTCAGCCCTGTCCTCGCCGTGCTCGGCGTCATCGGCATCGTGTGGGGGGCACTCGTCTGCCTCGTCGAGCGCGACCTGAAGCGGCTCATCGCCTACTCGTCGGTGGCGCACATGGGCTTCGTCGCGCTCGCGCTGGCCGCCGGCACCGAGACCGGGCTCCAGGGGGCCCTGTTCGTCAACATCGCCCACGGCGTCATCTCCGCGCTGCTGTTCGTCCTCGTCGGAGGTCTGAAGCAGCGGTGGGGGAGTGTCGACCTGCTCGTCGGCCGCCCGGCACTGCGGGAGACCTCTCCCCGTCTCGGCTTCCTCCTCGTCCTGGGCCTGGCGGCCAGCCTCGGGCTCCCCGGGCTCGCGGGGTTCTGGGGCGAGTTCCTCTCGGTCTACGCCGCGTGGGCACCGGCGGCCGACCGTCCCCGTGCCCTGTTCGTCGGCTGCGCGGTGGTCGCCGCGGTCGGCGCCGCGCTGGCCGCCGCCTACGCCCTGCGCGTGCTCCGTACCGTCTGGGTCGGCGACCAGCCGGACGCCGAGGAGGCCGGCACGCCCGACACCCGGGGCGTCGAGCTCACCGTGCTGGGGGCCCTCGGCGTGCTCGTGGTGGTCCTCGGTGTGCTGCCCGGCCCGCTGCTCCGCGTCACCGCCGGCGCGGCCGGAGCCCTCACCGGGAGCGGACCGTGACGGCCGCAGCGCTGGTGACCGTCGACCCCCTCGCGCTCGCGCCGGCGCTGCTGCCGGCCCTCGGTGCGGTGCTCGTGCTCGTCGGCGACGCCCTGCTTCCCGGCCGGCGCCCCCGGCCACTGCCGGTGGCCGTCCTCATCCTCGTCGTGGCAGCCGGCACCGCCCTCGCGACCGCCGTGCGACCGGCATCCGAGCCGGTGCGGACCCTCTGCCTCCCTGCACCGGACGGCGCGTGCCTGTGGACGGCGGGCCCCACCACGGGAACGCTGCAGGCCGGCATCCTGCTCTCGGCTGCCGCCTCGCTCGCCCTGCTCCACGACGCCGGGCGGGGCCCGCGCGACACGACGGTCACGACCGCGCTGGTGCTCACCGCTGCGACCGGTGGCGCAGGGGTCGCCGCCTCCCGCGACATCGGCGCCTGGCTGGTCACCATCGAGCTTGCGACCGTGCCGCTCGTCGCGCTGGTCGCGCTGCGCGGCACCCGCGCCGCGGCCCATGGTGCGCTCACCCTCCTCGTCACGTCCGTCACGTCCTTCGCCCTCCTGGTGCTCGGGTCGGCGCTGTGGCTGACCGCGACCGGTGACGCTGCCTTCGCCCCGGACACGGTGTCCACCGCGTGGGGTGACCCCGACCGCCGGACGGTGCTCGTGCTCGCCATGACGGTCCTGCTCTGCGGCCTGGGCTTCAAGCTCTCCCTGGTGCCGTTCCACGCCTGGACGCCGCAGGCGTACTCCACCGCCGACCTGGGCACGGCCGCTGCCCTGGCGTCGGTCTCCAAGCTCTCCGCGGCGGCGGCGCTCCTCGTGCCCGCCGCGGCCGTCGCCGGGGCCGACGTCGACACCGGGGCGGTGGCCGTCGTCCTGGGCGCCGTTGCCGTGGCCTCCATGCTCCTGGGCAACGTGCTCGCCCTGCGCCAGGACGATGCCACCCGCTTCCTGGCGTGGTCGGCCGTCGCGCAGGCCGGCTGGGTCGTGCTGCCGGTGGCGGCCCTGACCGCGAGCGGCATCCGGGCGTCGGCGGCGTACGTGCTGGTCTATGTCCTCGCCACGCTCGTGGTCTTCGCGGCAGTGGCGCGGGTCGGCCCCGGGCCGATCGCCCGCCACCGCGGGCTGCTCCGCCGCGACCGGCTCACCGGCGGGGCGCTCGCGCTTGCGCTCCTCGTGCTCGCGGGTCTGCCGCCCGGTGTCATCGGGCTGGTCGTCAAGGTGGTGGCGCTCGGGCCTGCCGTGGCCGCCGGGCTCTGGCCCGCCGTCGTGGTCGCCGTGGTGGCCGTCGTCCTGGGGGTCGCGGTGTACCTGCGGTGGTTCGCCCTGCTCCTCGCCGACCCGGGGGACGACGTGAATCCGAGTCCGGCGACCGGGCGGGGACCGCTGGCCGTCCTCGTCCTCGGAACGGCTCTGCTCGTCGTGCTCAGCGCCCTGCCGGCCCTGCTGCTGGACCTGCTCTCCTGACCGGAACGAACGGGGGACCGTTCGGCGTTGGAGACGACATGCACAGCCACAACAACGGCCTGAAGACGGCCGCCCTCCTCGGCGGCATGTGGGCCATCCTCCTCGCCATCGGCTGGATGGTCTCCCAGTACTTCGGCAGCAGCGTGTTCCTCCTCGTCTTCGCCCTGATCGGCGTCGCCACCACCTTCTACGGGTACTGGAACTCCGACAAGCTGGCCATCCGCGCGATGCACGCCTACCCCGTGAGCGAGGCGGAGGCGCCCGGCATGTACCGGATCGTGCGCGAGCTGTCCACTGCTGCAGGCAAGCCCATGCCGCGTCTCTACATCTCGCCCACCCAGGCGCCCAACGCCTTCGCGACGGGCCGCAACCCCGAGAACGCCGCCGTGTGCTGCACGACCGGCATCCTGGGGCTGCTCGACGAGCGCGAGCTGCGTGGAGTGCTCGGGCACGAGCTCATGCACGTCTACAACCGCGACATCCTCACGAGCTCGGTGGCGGCCGCCATCGCCGGTGTCATCTCGACGATCGGCCAGTTCCTCTCCTTCGGGATGATCTTCGGGGGAGGCTCGAGCGACGAGAACCGCAACCCGGTCGCCGGCCTGGCCCTGGCCATCCTCGCCCCGTTCGCGGCCATGGTGGTCCAGCTCGCCATCTCCCGGACCCGCGAGTACGACGCGGACGAGGACGGTGCTCGCCTGACCGGCGACCCCCTCGCCCTCGCGTCCGCGCTGCGCAAGCTGGAGCTCGGCGTGGCCCGGGCGCCCCTCGCCCCCACCCAGCAGGTCGTCAACGCCAGCCACATGATGATCGCCAACCCGTTCCGCGCACAGGACGTCTCTCGGCTCATGGCCACCCACCCGCCGATGGCCGAGCGCATCGCGCGGCTCGAGCAGATGGCGTACGGCTTCCGCACCAACCCCTGAGCTCCTGGGGGCATCAGCCGGGCGGGAGCCCGGCCGCCGAGTCGTCGTAGTACTGGCGGTTCCGCAGCCCCGAGGCCGCCGCCTCGTCGAGGCACACGACCGTGTCCTGGTGCCACTGGAGGACGGAGGCGGGGACGGATGCCGTGAGCGGCCCCTCGAGCGCGGCCGCGACGGCATCCGCCTTCGTGTCGCCGGTGGCCACGAGGACCAGCCGGCGGGCGTCGAGGATGGTGCCGAGCCCCTGGGTGAGGCAGTGCGTCGGCACGTCCTCCGGCTGGTCGAAGAAGCGGGCGTTGTCGCGCCGGGTGCGCTCCGACAGCCGCTTCACGCGGGTGCGGGAGGTCAGCGCGGACCCCGGCTCGTTGAAGCCGAGGTGTCCGTTGGCGCCGATGCCGAGCACCTGGACGTCGACGCCGCCGAGGTCGGCGATGCGCTCCTCGAAGGCCCGGGCGGCCGCCATGAGCGTCGGCACGTCGCGCCCCGAGCCGTCGGGAACGGACAGCCGCTCGGGGGACAGCCCGAGGGTGCCGCAGACCTCGCGCAGCAGGACCTGGCGGTACCCCTCCGGGTGCCCGGCGGGCAGGCCGACGTACTCGTCGAGCGCCACGCCGTGGGCCTCGCCGAAGTCCACGCGCCCCTCCTCGGCGGCCCGGCCGAGCTCCCGGTAGAGGCCGAGCGGTGACGAGCCGGTCGCGAGCCCGAGCACGGGGGCGCGCCGTTCCCCCAGGGGCAGGCCGGCCAGAACGGCACGCGCGGCCCGGCGTGCTGCCGCGCCGGGGGTCGGGCTGACCACGACCTCCATCAGACCGGAGCCCCGACGGGCTCGGACTGACCGGGCAGAAGGGCCGCACCGATCGCGGCGACCGGGACGCCGCCCTCGAGGACCCGGATCCTCGAGACGAGGTCGAGCCGTCGCAGGAACGGTGAGCCGGCGGCGCGCCGGCCGATGTCGGCGCCGACCGCCTCCTCGAGCTCCGAGCGGTCGCGTGCCAGCCCTCCGCCGATGACGACGAGCTCGGCGCCGGTGACCACGAGCACCTGCACGGCGAGCGCGATCCCGTGCGCGAGGGTCTCGACGACCTCGCCCGCGAGGGGGTCGCCGCTCGAGGCGGCCGGGAAGAGGTCGCCGGCCGGGCGGGGCCACAACCGGAGCAGAGCCGTGCCCGACGCGATCGTCTCGAGGCACCCCCGCTGTCCGCACGAGCACGGGATGCCGGTCCCCACCGGGATGTGCCCGATCTCGCCGGCCGCTCCACCCGCGCCACGGACGACCCGGCCCCGGTGCACGAACGCAGCGGCGAGCCCGGTGCCCACGTTGAGGTACGCCGTCGTGCCGGTCGGGACCTCCGGACGGACCGAATGGTGCGCGCCCAACGCGGCTGCCTTGACGTCGTTGTCGACACTGGGGCGCCGGCCGGTGGCGGCTTCGATGCCCCCGGCGAGGTCGAGGGAGGGCACGGCGAGGTTCACCGCATGCCTCGCCCACCCCGTGTCGGGATCGACGAGGCCGGGCATGCACGCGCCCACCGAGTCGATGACGCCCCAGCCGCCGACGTCCGCGACGGCGCGGTCGGCGACGCCGACGGCGGTCGAGAGCGTCTGCGACGTCCCGCGGCCGGACGGCGCAGCGACGTGGGCGACCACCGCACCGGCGCCGTCGAGGACGAGCGCAGCGGTCTTGGTCCCGCCGATGTCGATGCCGAGCCTCACGCCGTCACCTCGCCCCGGAGGAGGGCGACCAGCGCACGGGCGACGACCGGTGACCCGCCGTAGGTCTCGATGTCGGCGTTCCCACGCGGCCAGCCGCACTCCACGAGGACGACGTCGTGGCCCGACCCGCGCAGTCGGTGCACGACGGCGCGGGCGGGGTGGTCGCCGCCGACCTCCCGGGCGACC
Source organism: uncultured Actinomycetota bacterium (assembly GCA_963763015.1). Taxonomy (GTDB): domain Bacteria; phylum Actinomycetota; class Actinomycetes; order Actinomycetales; family Dermatophilaceae; genus Fodinibacter. The sequence continues at coordinate 616,686 of CAVXML010000011.1, forward strand.
ACCGCCACCTTCGACCCGGGGGGTACGCCCCCCTCGGTCACTGCCTCGCCGAGGGCGGCGGGACCCCAGGCGACCGCCCCGACCGCGAGGTTGGCCGCGGAGTCCACCTGCACGACGGCAGGCTGTCCGCGGGCGGCGATCCAGCGCCGTGCGGCATCCGAGACGCGGAAGGCCCGTGCGACGACGTCGGGCGGGAGCGGGCCCGGGGAGTGCGGTGCCGGGAGCCCCGGGAGGGACGAGGCGGAACGGCGGGCGAGGGCACGCACCCGCTCGGCCGCCTCGGCGACCCGCTCCCGGGGGAGCCGGCCGGAGCGGACGGCGTCGAGCACCGCGTCGCGGACCTCGACACACCTCTCCTCCGTGGTGGCCGAGCCGAGGCACAGGAGGTCCACCCCGGCCGTCAGGGCGCGCACCGCCGCCTCCGGGATGCCGGTCAGCCCACTCGCGCCGGCCATGTCGAGGGCGTCGCTCAGGACGAGCCCCTCGAAGCCCAGCTCGGCGCGCAGGAGGCCGATGACCGTGGGGGAGAAGGTGGCCGGGCGCTCGGGGTCGAGCGCGCCGACGACGACGTGCGACGTCATGACGGTCGCCACGCCGGCGGCGACCGCGGCCCTGAACGGTGCGAGCTCGCGCTCACGGAGCACGTCGAGCGGGACGCCGACCCGGGGAAGGCCGTGGTGGGAGTCCACCGCCGTGTCACCGTGGCCGGGGAAGTGCTTGGCGCACGCGAGGACACCGGTCGACTGCAGCCCCGCCACCCAGGCGGCGGCGTGCCGACCCACCTCGGCCGGGTCGGCTCCGAAGCTCCGCACGCCGATCACCGGGTTGTCCGCCGAGGAGTTGACGTCGACGACCGGCGCGAGGTCCAGGCCGATGCCGTGTGCCACGAGCTCGGCACCGATGGCTGCCGCCGCGTCACGGGTCGTCGCCTCGTCACCGAGCCGGCCGAGCACGGCGTTCCCGACGGCGGGCGAGCCCGTCGGGTAGTGCAGGCGGGTGACGTCCCCGCCCTCCTCGTCCACGGCGAGAAGCACACCGGGCATCCGCTCCCGAAGCTCGTGGCACAGGCGGGCCAGCCCGTCGGGCCCGGTCACGTTGTCGCCGTAGAGGCACACCGAGACCAGGCCACCCGCATGGGCGCGTTCCAGCCACGCGGGGACGCGGTTCCCGACGAAGCCGGGCTGCAGGGTCGCCGCGGCGTCGTGGGACAGGCTCATCCCTTCACCGCCCCGCCGACGAGGCCGCTGCTCATCCGACCCTGGACGACGAGGAAGAAGACGATCACCGGAAGCGCGACGAGGGTCGACGCCGCCATGACCTGACCCCAGTCGGTCTCCCGGCTGGCGCTGGCCTGGACGAACCCGCGGAGCCAGAGCGGCAGGGTGCGCGACTGCTCCTCGGTCATGATGACGAGCGCGACGGTGAACTCGTTCCACGCCTGGAGGAAGGCGTAGACGGCGGAGGCGACGAGGCCCGGGGCGAGCAGCGGGAAGGTGATCCGCAGGAACGCCTGGGTGCGCGAGAGCCCGTCGACCATGGCGGCCTCCTCGAGGTCGGCGGGCACACCGGCGACGAAGCCGCGCAGCATCCAGATCGTGAACGGCACGACGGCCGCGGTGTAGAGCACGGTCAGCCCGATGGCCTGGTTGAGCAGGCCGAGCGAGGACATCATCTTGTACTGCGCGATGAACAGGCCCTCGGCGGGGAGCATCTGGATGAGCAGGAGGGCGAGGACGAACGAGGCGCGCCCCCGGAAGTGGAACCGGCTGATCGCCAGGGCACCCAGGAACGCCACCATGATGGCGGCGACCACGGTCGTCAGGGTGACGACGAGCGACATGCCCAGGGCCGATCCGAAGGAGGGGTCCGTGGCCACGGCGCGCAGGTTGTCCAGGGAGCCGCCGAAGGGCAGGAACGTCGGTGCCGCGGACTGGAGGACGACGTTCGGCAGGAACGCCGAGTTCAGCATCCAGTACACGGGGAACGCCCAGACGAGGGCGAGCAGGAGGGCGAGGACGGTGAGCAGGGTGCGGGTCGCGCGTGAGCGGCGCATCACACGTCCTCCCTGATGAGCGAGCGCACGTAGTACCAGCTGAGAGCGACGGTGAGAACCAGGATGAGGATGCTGACCGCGCTGGCGGTGGCGAAGTCGCCCTTGCCCGTACCGAGCTGGTACACGTAGGTGCCGAGCAGGTTGGTCTCGTTGGTGACCCCGCCGGCGTCCTGGAGCAGCTTGATCTGGGTGAAGACCCGCAGGTCCCAGATGAGCTGGAGGAGCATGACGATCGAGAGCACCGGGGCGATGAGGGGCAGGATGATGTGCCGCAGCCGCTGGATGCCGTTGGCACCGTCGAGCGCGGCGGCCTCCAGGACCTCGGTGCTGACCTGCGTGAGCCCGGCGTAGATGGACAGCGCGACGAACGGCACGCTCATCCAGACGATGATCACCGAGGCGACGACGAAGAACGACAACGGCTGGGCGAGCCAGTTGTGGCCCTGGGCGGAGTCGACGCCGAGCTGCACCAGCGCCCAGTTGAGCAGGCCACGGCGCCAGTCGACGATCCAGATCCAGACGGTCATGGCGGCGACCACCGGCATCGCCCACGCCACGAGCAGGGCCACCTGGAGGATGACCCGGGGCCAGGTGTCGAGTGCGTTCATCAGCACGGCCATCGCGCCGCCGACCGCGACGGTGACCACGGCGGTGACGATGCAGAACACGATCGAGCGGCCGACGACGGTCCACAGGTAGGGGTCCTTGACCAGGGCGGCGTAGTTGTCGAGACCGACGAACGGCGCTGGTGCGCCGAACTGCTGCATCAGCCCGTACTGCGTGAAGCTCGTGACGACCTGCCACCCGATCGGGTAGCCGAGCGCCGCGACGAGCAGGACGAGGGTGGGCGCGACGAGGATGAGGGGGAGGCGGTTGCGCCGAGGGCGGGAGGCCCGAAGTGGCGTCGTGGCCCGTGGCGTGCTCGGGGCCGTCGTCGTCCCGGTCGTCATGAGGGGTTCCTCCGGAGGGAGAGGGGTGGGTTCCCGGCGGCCGGTGCGAGGTCGCTGCCGGCCGCCGGGAGGTCGGTCACATCGCGTTGAGCATCGGGGTGATCTTCGCGTCGTAGACCTTCGCCAGGGCGGCGACGTCATCGGTGCCCTCGATCTTCCCGAAGAACTCCTCCAGCACCATCGAGGCCTCGACGGCGGCCCAGCCCGGCGCGGCCGGCGTCAGCTTGGAGTTGGAGGCCGAGTCGACCAGCGCCTTGGCGAACTCGTCGTTCCCGAGGGAGGAGACGTAGTCGCCGTTGGCCGGGCCGAGCCCGGCTCCACCGAGCTTGTTCTGGTACTCCTCGGAGAAGATGATCTTGAGCAGCTCCTTCGAGAGCTCCGGGTTCTTCGACTTCGCCGAGATCGCGATGTTGGACCCACCGGCGAACACCGGTGCCGGCTTGCCGTCGTTGCCCGGAAGCACGAGCGTGCCGAACTTCTCGGGGTTCCACTCGCGGACGATCTTGCCGTCCTGCTTCTTCGCGTCACCGATCGACCAGTGTGCCCAGCCCGGGGCCATGATGGTGCCGGCCGAGAGCGAGGTCTTCCCGGTGGCCGTGCCCGCCTCGTCGGTGATCACGTCGTTGTCGTTGATGTAGAGCCACGGGGTCTGGTCCTTGGCGTCGGCGGGCGCGTTGCTCGCCAGCCGCTGGATCTGCTGCAGCTGCTGCAGGCCCTTGACGGAGCTGGCGTCGGAGAGGGTCGAGACCCACGAACCGTTCTCCTTCTTGGCGAGGTCGCCGCCGTTGGCGAAGATCCACGAGATGCCGTTGCGCCAGTCCTGGCCGCCGATGAAGAAGCCGGAGAAGTTGTCGATGCCGCGGGGGTTCTTCTTCGCGACGACGGCGACGGCCGTGTTGAACTCGTCCAGGGTGGTCGGGGTGTCGACGCCGGCCTCCTTCCAGACGTCCTTGCGGGTGAACATGTAGCGCGAGCCGAAGTAGTACGGCAGCGCGTACTTCTTGCCGTCCACGGACCCGGCCTCGACGAAGGACTGGAGCAGCTTGTCGCCGCCCAGGGCGTCGTACTGGTCGGAGATGTCGAGGAACGCGCCGACGTTCGTGAACGTCGGGCTCTGGGTGTTGCCGAGCTCGGTGACGTCGGGGGTGTTCTCGGCGTCCGGCAGGGCGGTGGTGAGCTTGGTGACGAGGTCGGGCCAGGCCTGTTCCTCGATCTTCAGGGTGGCCCCTGTCCTTGCCTTGAAGGTGTCGGCGAGGTAGGTACGCAGCTCGTCGGGGGTGTCCCCGCCGGCGAGCCAGAGTGTGATCGTCTTGCCGGCGTTGTCCGCGGTGCTGGTGGCCGCCGGGGTGTCGGAGTCACCACCGCTCGCACAGGCGGTCAGGAGGAGCGCCACGCTGGTCAGCGCGACGATGGGCAGGCGCCGAGTCATTTCGGTTGTCCTTTCGGAGGGTGCTGCGGTGGTGGTGGTGGTGGGTGGTGGCCTAGACGACCCCCAGCTGGTCCCAGAGGACCACTGCCGCTGCGCCCCTGAGGACGATGTCCTCGGGGGACCCGGCGAGGCGGACACGCAGCGGGGCATCGGGGTCCGCGAGCAGGCGCTCCGAGAGCGTGCGCTCGAGGACGGGAAGGACCGGAGCGAGCAGCTCCTCGGGACCGGCGAGCACGACCTCGGAGAGGTCGAGGGCGGCGACGACGGGGGCCAGGGCGACCCCGAGCCGCCGGCCGCCGACCTCGACGACGTCCTGCCCGTCCGGTGCGTCGAGTGCCGCGCGGAGCCGGGGGATCGACAGCCAGGTCTCGAGGCAGCCGCGCTTGCCGCACGGGCAGTCCTCGCCACCGTCGGTGCCCACGGTGACGTGGCCGATCTCTCCGGCGGCGTGGTGGGCTCCGGAGACTCGACGGCCACCGGTGACGATGCCGCAGCCGACACCGCGCCCGACGTGCACGAGGACCATGTCCTCGCTTCCGGGGGAGGCGCTGAGCTCGGCCTGCGTCGCGGCATCCGAGTCGTTGGAGACCAGCACCGGCAGGCCGGTGGCCTCTGCGACGAGGCGGCGCAGCGGCACGTCGGTCCAGCCGAGGTTCGGAGCGGTGCGCACCGTGCCGTGCCGGTCCACGAGCCCCGGTGTGCCGATGCCGATGCCGAGCACGGGATGCGGAGAGCGGGCGATCGTGGCCTGGACCAGCTCGAGCACCACGGCCGGGTCCACGCCCCGGCCGGAGGCGGCGTCGACGGCCGCGGGTCGTTCCTCGCGCACCAGCACCTCACCGGTGATGTCCAGGACCGCGGCCCGCAGCCGGGCCGGCACGGAGAGGTCCACCGCGAGCGTGAGCAGCCGGGCCCGGTCCAGGTCGACGAGCGTCGCGCGCTTCCCCGGCCCGCCCTGGACGTCCGGGCCGACGTCGCGGACCCGCCCCTCGCCGATGAGCTCGGCCACGAGGTCCGACATCGTCACCTTGGTGACGCCGACCTCGCGGGCCAGCTGCGCCCGACTCGTCGGCCCCAGCCGGCGCAGGGTCTGCAGCACCAGGGAGAGGTTCTGGCGGCGCCCGTCGGTCGGAAGGACCGCGGCGGAGGGCCGGACTCGGCGGGGGGAGGCGCTCATGGGGTTAGTAAACTTTACTAACTATTCCTCCGCAACCCCCTGCGCCCATCCGTCACCGGACCGTGATCTGGGCCCTGCCCTCTGGTTGGGTGGTCGCCATGCCGTCGCTGACCCGGTCCGAGGCCGTCACCCGCGCCACCCTGCTCACCGTCGACGCCATGGAGGTCGAGCTCGACCTCGACCGCGGCCCGGACGTCTTCGACTCCCGCACGACGATCCGGTTCACGTGCCGAGAGCCCGGCAGCGAGACCTTCGTCGAGGTCCGGCCGCGCCAGCTCGGGGCGGTCACGCTCAACGGCCGGCCGATCGACCCGGAATCCCTTGACGATGGTCGGCTGACCCTGTCCGACCTCTCGACGGACAACGTGCTCGAGGTCGAGGCGACCATGGCCTACAGCCACGACGGTGAGGGGCTGCACCGCAGCACGGACCCGGCAGACGGCGAGGACTACGTCTACGGCCACCTGTTCCTCGACGCGGCGCCCACCGTCTTCGCGTGCTTCGACCAGCCCGACCTCAAGGCGCCGTACAGCGTGACGGTGACGGCACCCGAGCCGTGGACCGTGCTCGGCAACGGTGCCGCCACCCGGACGGGAGCCCGCCGTACCGTCCTCGCGACCACGCCGCCGCTCGCCACGTACTTCGTCACCGTGTGCGCGGGGCCGTGGGCGTCCGTGCGCGCAGAGCACGACGGCATCCCGCTCGGCCTGCACGCCCGGCGGTCCCTCGAGCCGCACCTGCGCGAGCAGGCGGAGCACATGCTCGACACCACGCGGGCGTGCTTCGACCACTACCACCGCCTCTTCGGCATCCGCTACCCCTTCGGGGAGTACCACCAGGTGTTCGTGCCGGAGTTCAACGCGGGGGCCATGGAGAACCCGGGGTGCGTCACCTTCCGCGACACGATGGTCTTCCGCGGTGCGGCGACGCCCGACGAGGTGCTCCAGCGCAGCAACACCATCGCGCACGAGATGGCGCACATGTGGTTCGGCGACCTCGTGACGATGCACTGGTGGGACGACCTGTGGCTCAACGAGTCGTTCGCCGAGTACATGGCCTATGAGGCGCTGACGGCGGTCACCGAGTTCACGGACGCATGGGTGGAGTTCGGCGTCGTCCGCAAGCTGTGGGGCTATGCGGCGGAGCGGGCCCCCAGCACCCACCCCGTGGCGGGCTTGCCGGCGCCGGACGCGCACTCGGCCCTGGGCAACTTCGACGGGATCTCGTACGCCAAGGGTGCCTCGGTGCTCCGCCAGCTCATCGCGCACATCGGCGAGGCGGCCTTCGTGCGAGGCGTCTCGGCCCACCTCGAAGAGAACGCCTTCCGCAACGGTGACCTCGCGGAGTTCCTCCGGGCGATGGAGGAGGCATCCGGGCGGTCGCTGGACGCATGGAGCACGGCCTGGCTCCGCACGGCGGGCGCCGACCGGCTCTCCCTGGAGGACGGCGTCCTCGTGCGCACACCCCCGTCGGGGCAGTCGGTCGACCGGCCGCACACGGTCGACGTCGCCGCGTACGACAAGGGGGCGGAGGTCGTCCGCGTCCAGGTCGTCGTCGAGAGTGAGTGCACCCCGGTGACGGGCCTGGACACCCTCGGGCCGGACGCACTCGTCGTGCCCAACGCGGCGGACCTCACCTGGGCCGAGGTGGCACTCGACCAGCGGACGATGGACCACCTCGTCGGCGGGCTCGCCGACGTGACCGACGCCTCGGCCCGGTCGGTGGTGTGGGTGGCCCTGCTCGGGGCGGTGCACCGGGCCGAGGTCGACCCCCGGCTCGCCCTGGACGTCTTCGCGGCCGCCTGGCCCCACGAGACGTCCTCGGCCGTGCTCGCCCGGACGGCCCTGGTGGTGACCAGCAAGGTCGTGCCCCTCTTCCTCCCGCCCGAGGAGCAGGATGCCGCCCTGGCGCGGGTCGCGCGGGCCGCCGACGAGCTCCTCGAGAAGTCCACCGGGGCGGCCTCGGTGCTGGGCGCGCGGGTCTGGGCGCGCAGCGGCTCGGACCTCGAGCGGCTGCGGCGCTGGTCGCAGGGTGAGGGACTGCCCCCCGTGCTCGTCGGCGACGACGACTTCCGATGGGCGGTGCTCCGACGGTTGGCCACGCTCGGCGAGCTGTCCGACGCCCAGATCGAGGCAGCCGAGGCCGAAGACCGCTCCCTGGCAGGCGTCCTGGCAGCATTGGGCGTCCGTGCCGTCCGTCCCACGGCCGAGGCCAAGGACTGGGCGTGGACCAGGCTGCGGGACGACGAGACGCTGTCCAACTACTCTGCCCTGTCGATCGCGGGGGGCTTCTGGGCCGCGCCGGACCGCGAGCTCGTCCGCCCCTACGTCGAGCGCGTCGGCGACCTCGTCGTGCACCTGTCGGAGCGCATGGGTGACGACGCCCTGTCGAGGGTCGTGACGGCGATCCACCCCACCACGGTCGTCGAGGAGTCGACAGGGGCGGCCTCGGCCGCAGTGCTGGCTCGCGACGACCTCACGCCCGGGGTGCGCCGGGCGCTCGTCGACGCCGACCACGCCCTGCGCGAGGCGCTCACCAGCCGTCGCCGCTTCGGCTGAACCGCACACACGCTCGAACGGATCGCTGTCGGGCTGGTGCCTGAGGCAGACCCGCCGAGCTTCGACTTCCTCGAGATCCTGCAGGCCGAGCTGGCCGCCCGGCGACTGGACTACGACATTGCCTCCGTGCGGTCGACGGCACCTACGACGGAAGGAAGTTCCGTTTCGTCAACACCCACCTCGAGGTCGAGGACTCACCGCTCGTGCAGCAGGCCCAGGCGCGGGAGTTCCTCGCCGGGCCGGCTCGCGGCTCCGGAGCGGTCATCGCCACCGGTGACTTCAACTCGGCCGCCGACGGCAGCACGACGACGTCCTACGCCGACCTGACCAGGTCGTGGTTCGGGGACGCCTGGTCCGTCAACCCCGGCGACCCCGGGCTCACCTGCTGCCAGAACTCCACGCTCACCAACCCGACGTCGATCCTGCGCAGCCGGATCGACCTCGTGCTCACCCACGGTGCCGTGCGCCCGCTGAGTGCCGAGGTCGTGGGTGACAGCCCGTTCCAGGCGCAGCCGCCCTTCTGGGCCTCCGACCACGCCGGCGTGGTCGCCACCGTCCGACTGCACTGACCTCGAACGTCAGAGGGAGGGTCGGAGCCGTCGCCAGCCCCCGGCCCGGTTGTTGGCGATGACGGCACGGAACAGCTCGACAAGGGCCGCCTCGTCGAGCTCGTCGTCGCGGCGGATCTGGATGCCGCGGGCAGTGGTGTTCCCCTGCCCCTGGTTGATCACGCCGTGCGGGTCGGGTGCGATCGGGTCGTAGACGAAGACGTTGAGGTGGTCCTTGGCGCCCAGCAGCGCACACACGTTGCCCTCGAGGACGAAGTACGGCTGTACCCGACGCTTGATGACCTCCTCCACGTCGGGGTCTGCCTCGTGCACGAGCTCACGCACGCGCTGCGCGACCGCCTGCTGCCACTGCGGCAGCGCGTCGATGTAGGCATCCACCCGTGGGTCCCGCTGGCTTCCCGGCACGTCACGAGCGTAGTGACCGCACGTCGCCGCCTTCTCCTACACTGTCGGAGTTCGCGGCGGGAGGGCAGGAGATGAACGGTCGGACGCGCACTTTGCAGACCCCTGACGTCGAGCTGGTCTACGACGTCCGCGAGCCGTCCGAGGGGCACGCCGCCTCCCGGCCGCTGCTCATGGCCGGCCACCCCATGGATGCCGGCGGGTTCACCGCGCTCGCGTCGTACTTCCCCGACCGCACGGTGGTGACCTACGACCCGCGGGGCGTCGGCCGCAGCGTGCGAACGGACGGCCGCGACGACTCCACCCCCGAGATGCACGCCGCCGACCTGCACGCGCTGGTCACCGTCCTGGGCAGGGGACCCGTCGACCTCTTCGCGAGCAGTGGTGGGGCGGTCAACGCCCTCGCCCTCGTGGCGGCACATCCGCACGACCTCGCCACCCTCGTGGCCCACGAGCCGCCGCTCACCGGGCTGCTGCCCGACGCCGAGCAGGTGGCGGCGGCCGAGCGGCAGGTCCAGGCGGCGTACCACCGGGCCGGTTTCGGGGCGGGCATGGCGCGGTTCATCGCGATGATCTCGTGGCAGGGGGAGCTCACCGACGAGGTCGCCGCCCAGCCCGACCCGGACCCGGCGCAGTTCGGGCTGCCCACCGAGGACGACGGCACGAGGGACGACCCGCTCCTCTCGGGGACCGGCAACGAGATCACCGCGTTCCGGCCCGACTCCCACGCCCTCGCCGCGGCGCCGACGCGGGTGGTCGTCGCGGCCGGCGTGGAGTCGCGCAACGTGCTGACCGGCCGCACCGCCGAGGCCGTGGCCGCGCTGCTCGACCAGCCCCTCGTGGAGTTCCCCAGCCACCACGGCGGGTTCCTCGGCGGCGACTCCGGGTACGCGGGCGAGCCGGAGGCGTTCGCCGCCCGACTGCGTCAGGTGCTCGACGGCGCCGTCTGAGGGACCAGGGTCACTCGGCCCAGAAGCCCCGCCCGCCGAAGAGGTCTCGGTACGACGAGCCGAACGCCGACCCGGGGTCGCGCGACCCGAGGTACGAACCGACGACCGCCGCGCCGAGGTCGCCGAGCTCCGGCGCCACGACCCGCCCGCCGACTCGGCGAGCCATGCCGTCGACGAACCGGGCGAGCCCGGCATCCTCGCCGAGCCGGAAGATCGTGGTCTGGGCACCGAGCCGCGCGGCGGCATCCAGCTCACGCACCGCGAGCGCGATGGTGCGGGGGTGCGGCGGGTAGTCGAAGAACACCTCGCCACCGGGCTCGAGGTGCGAGGTCGGCTCCCCGTCGGTGACGATCAGCAGCACCGACTGCTCGTGGGGATGCCGCCGGAAGTGCCGGTTGGCGAGGAGCAGGGCGTGGTGCAGGTTCGTGCCCTTCTCCCACCGCGCGTCGAGGGCGGTGAGCTGCTCGATCTGCATGGTGTGGGCGTGCCGGCCGAAGCCGATGAGCTCGAGGTGGTCGCCGCGGAAGCGGGTCGAGACCAGCTGGTGCAGGGCGAGCGCGGTGCGCTTCATCGGCACCCACCGGCCGTCCATCGCCATCGAGAAGGAGGTGTCGACGAGCAGGGCCACGCAGGCCCGGGTCCGTGCCTCGGTCTCGGTCACCTCGACGTCGCGGATGTCCAGCCGGATGCCGGTGCGCGCGCTGGGGTCGTCCGCTGCCGTGCGCGTGAGTGCGTTCGTCATGGTGCGGGTGACGTCCCACGGCTCGGTGTCCCCGAACTCCCACGGCCGCGTGGCCCCGCTCTGCTCGCCGGCCGCACCGGCGGCACGGACGTCTCGCGCGCCGGCCCGGGCGGACAGCCGGCCCGCGACGTCGCGCAGCAGCGACCGGCCCAGCTCGCGCATGGCCCGGGGTGAGAGCCGGAGGGTGCCGTCGGTGGCGCGGGTGAGGTACCCGCTCTCACGCAGCGCCTTCTCCAGCTCGGCGAGGGCGCGGGCGTCGACGGCCGCCTCCTGGCCCAGCTGACGGGCGAGGGCGTCGAGGTCGACGTCGTCCATCCGAGCCCCCGGGTGTGCCTGCGCGAGCTGGTCGGAGAGCCCGTCGAGCTCGGCGAGGTCCTGGAGCACCCCCGTCCCGTCCCCGAGGCCGAGGCCCTGCTGGCCGCTGAACTGCTCCGAGCCGTCCCAGTCCTCGCCCGGGCGGAGCGACTGGAGCGTCGCGTCGAGCTGCGCGAGCTGGTCCATCAGGGCGGGGGAGCCGAACGCCTGCTGGGAGAGCTGCGCCAGCTCGGCCCGCTGCTCCGGCGTCATCGACGCCAGCATCCGCTGGGCGGCCGCGGCCCGGGCCGCCAGCGCGTCGACGAGCTCGTCGACCGTCGCGGGGTGCTCGGGGAAGAAGTCGCCGTGCCGGTCCATGAAGTCGCGGAACTGCTCGCTCGTGTCGTCCCCCCGCGCGTGCGCCGCCAGGAGGTCGTTGAGGTCGCGCAGCATCTCCTCGACCCGCTGGCGGTCCTCGTCGCTGGCGTTCTCGAGGGCCTGCTTCATCCCGGCGAACCGTTGGTCGAGCAGCTCGCGGCCCAGGAGGTCCTTGATCTGCTCGTACTTCTGCCTGGCCTCGCCGCTGCGCCACTGGTAGTCGGCGAGCTCGGTGACCGCAGCGGCCGGCGAGGGCGACAGACCCTCCATCCGCATCTCGGCGAACCGGGCGTCGTCGTCGAGGTCGCGGGCGAGCTGCTTGCGCTCGGCGAGCACGGCCTCGTCGAGGAGGCGACGGACCTCCTCCAGCGTGCCGCCGAGGGAGTGCTCGCGCAGGAGCTCGCGCCGCCGTGCCGCGACCTGGCGGGCGAGGTCGTCGAGCCCGGTGCGAGACGGCGATCCGCGCCGCAGCAGCTCACGCATGGCCCGCTCCGGTGAGGCACCGGCCATGACGTCCTCGCCGATCGCCGCCAGCGCCTCCCGCAGGTCGACCGGTGGCGCCAGCGGGTCGGGCCCCCCGGCGTACCGGGCGTACCTCGACCTGCGACCCCGGGCGCTCATCCGTAGACCGTCTCCCCGTCAGCGCTGTCCTTGGCGATCCGGCGGGCGAGGTAGAGGCCCTCGAGCGCGAGCTCGACGGCACTCGCGCGCTCGCCCTCCGTCCGGGCGCCCACGCGGTCACAGATGTCGTCGTACAGCGTGGACTCGCCGAGCACCGGCAGGGCGTCGAGGAGCTCGCGCGCGGTGACCCGCTCCCCCGTCGTCACGAGGGCGCCCTCCTCGAGGGCGGCGACCAGCAGGGCGAGGTCGATCCCGCCGAGGTGGTGGCGCACCGTCTCGGCGGTCGCCGTACGCAGGAGGTGACCCAGCACCTCGCCCTCGCGCCCCTCCTCACCGGACTCGAACTCCACCTTTCCGCGCAGCACGTCGAGGGCGGCGTCGAGGTCGACGACACGAGCCACGGCATCCGCCTCACCGCGGGCGGTCGCCCGGTGCAGGGCAGCGGCGGCCACCGTCTCGGTCGCGGCGATCGCGAACCGTGCGGACACCCCGGAGCGCTGGTCCACCGCGGGGGAGGCGCGCAGGGCGCGGGTGAACCGGGCGACGATCTCGACCAGCGGCTCGGGCACCGTCGCGACGAGCCGGGCCTCCTGCCGGATGACCGCCACCTCGTCGGCGAGCGCGCGCGGGTAGTGGGTGCGGATCTCGGCGCCGAACCGGTCCTTGAGCGGGGTGATGATGCGGCCGCGGTTCGTGTAGTCCTCGGGGTTCGCGCTGGCGACGACGAGGACGTCGAGCGGGAGGCGCAGCACGTAGCCGCGGATCTGGATGTCCCGCTCCTCCATGACGTTCAGCATCGCGACCTGGATGCGCTCGGCGAGGTCCGGGAGCTCGTTGATCGCGACGATCCCACGGTGGCTGCGGGGGATGAGCCCGAAGTGGATGGTCTCCGGGTCGCCGAGCCGGCGACCCTCGGCCACCCGCATCGGGTCGACGTCGCCGATGAGGTCGGCGACGCTCGTGTCGGGGGTGGCGAGCTTCTCGGAGTACCGCTCCGACCGGTGCCTCCAGTCGACCGGCAGGGCGTCGCCGAGCTCGGCGGCCCGACGCCGGGACTCGACGGTGATGGGCTCGAAGGGGTGCTCGCCGAGCTCGGAGCCGGCGATGACCGGCGACCACTCGTCGAGCAGGCCCACGAGGCTGCGCAGGAGCCGGGTCTTGCCCTGGCCGCGCTCACCGAGCAGCACGACGTCGTGACCGGCGAGCAGCGCCCGCTCGAGCTGCGGGATGACGCTGCCGCCGAATCCGTGCAGCCCGGGCCACGGGTCCCGCCCCACCGCGAGGGCGGTGAGGAGGTTGTCACGGATCTCGGCGTGGACCGAGCGGGCGACCTCTCCGGCCGCGCGCAGCTCGCCCACGGTGCTCGGCGCGGGGCGCTCGGTGGTGCGGAAGGGCTGGCTCATCGCCTCACGCTACGTCAGGATGCCGTCGTGCGGCAGCCCTCGACGGGCCGCCGTCGAACCCGGCCCGCCCGCCGCCGCGAGCCGTGGTGTTACCGTCGGGAATGGCCGAATCCGGGACGGGCCTGCACCCCCGGCCCCAGCTGACCCGCGACCGCTGGTTCGACCTGTCGGGGGAGTGGCAGTTCTCGTACGACGACTCCGATGTCGGCCTGGACCGGCGCTGGTACGTGACGTGGGACGAGTCGCACGGCGTGACGGAGCGGGCCATCACGGTGCCCTTCCCGCCCGAGTCGACGGCGAGCGGCATCGGGGACACCGGCTTCCACCGGGTGCTCTGGTACCGGCGCAGCTTCACGGCGGAGCACCGCTCCGGTGAGCGGCTCCTGCTGCACTTCGGAGCGGTGGACTACTCCGCCCGGGTGTGGGTGAACGGCCAGCTCGTGGCCGAGCACGCCGGGGGTCACACCCCGTTCCACGCCGACGTCACCGACGCGCTCACAGGTTCGGGTGACCAGGTGGTGGTGGTCCGAGTCGTCGACGACCCCCTCGACCTCGAGCAGCCCCGCGGCAAGCAGGACTGGCAGGAGGCGCCGCACTCGATCTGGTACCAACGCACCAGCGGCATCTGGAAGGCGGTCTGGCTGGAGCCGGTGCCGGCCACCCGGATCGACGAGCTGCGTTGGACTCCCGACGTCCAGGCGGCCGTGCTGCGCCTGGACGTCCGGCTGAACCACGGAGACCACGAGCCGTTGCGCCTGCGGCTGAGGCTGGGCCACGAAGGGGTGGAGCTGGCCGACAGCTCGGTGTCCGTGGCGCAGGGGCGTGCCACCGTGCTGGTGCGGCTGCGCCAGCCGGACCTGACCCTCGAACGGCGACGGATGCTGTGGTCGCCCGAGACCCCCAACCTGTTCGACGCCGAGGTCACGCTCCTGGACTCCCACGGCGAGGACGAGCCGGTCGACGTCGTGCACAGCTACGCCGCCATGCGCAGCATCGAGGCGTCGAGCAACCGGATCCTCCTCAACGGCCGGCCGTACTTCCTGCGTCTCGTGCTCGACCAGTGCTACTGGACGGAGTCACACCTGGCGGTCCCGGACCCCGACGCCGCCCGACGTGAGGTGGAGCTCGTCCGCAGCCTGGGCTTCAACGGTGTGCGGCTCCACCAGAAGGTGGCCGACCCGAGCTTCCTGCACTGGTGCGACCGCCTGGGGCTGCTCGTCTGGGCCGAGATGCCGGCCGCCTACGAGTACACGACCCGAACGGTGGAGCGGATCACCAGGGAGTGGCTGGAGGTGCAGCACAGGGACTACAGCCACCCGTGCATCATCGCGTGGGTCCCGGTGAACGAGAGCTGGGGCGTGCCGAACGTGGCGGACTCGGCGCAGCAGCGCAGCTTCGTCACCGCGCTCTACCACCTCACCAAGGCGCTGGACCCCACGCGACTGGTGGTCGGGAACGACGGCTGGGAGCAGGTGGTGAGCGACGTGATCACGGTGCACGACTACACCGCGCGGGCGGAGGTGCTCCGTCAGCGGTACGGGCCGGCCGCCAGCATCCTCGACACCCTGCACGACGTCCAGCCGGGCTACCGGGCGGTGCTGCTGCCCGGGATGTCCCACGACGGCCAGCCGCTGATGATCACCGAGTTCGGGGGCATCACCTTCGACACCGACGAGGGGCCGTCGTGGCACGGGTACTCGGTGGCCCGGTCCTCGGAGGACCTGGTCGAGCGGTACCGCGCCCTGGTCGACGCGCTGCTCGACGCACCGGCCATCAGCGGGTTCTGCTACACCCAGTTCACGGACACGCTGCAGGAGAAGAACGGGCTGGTGACGGCCGACCGGCGGCCCAAGGCCGACCTGGCCGCCCTGCGCTCGATCACCCGTCGGCCGTCGGCCGCGGTGCCGGCCGACGAGATCGGAGCCTTCGGCCACGGCGACTACCCGTCCCCCGTGATGGGCACCGGCAGCGTTCCCGAGTGACCCACCTCGCCGCCGGCCCCTCGGCTGCCTGGGAGAAGGTCAGACCTCGGTCGAGGTTCCGGCGGGTGTGGGCGCCGAGATGTCGGAGGTCGCCAGAACGATCGCGTCGTCGATGGTCAGGCCCGCTCCCGTGCTGAGGGCGTGGGACCAGACCTCGTCGGACAGTGTTCGGCGGGCGGGTTCGAGGAAGCGGTCGAGGATCTGCTGGTCGGGTGCCGGTCGGGGGATGCCGGTGAGCTCTCGTTGCCGCTGCGCGGTGCCGAGCAGGGTGGCGGCCTGTTCGGGACGTCCCAGGGCGGCCCAGACCGCGGCGGAGGTGTCGATGACGTCGATCGAGAGCTCGATGTCCCCCAGCGCGACGGCGTCGGCTGCCACCTCGCGCAGGACCTCGTAGGCGCTGTGCGGCCCTTCCGAGTTGAGCAGGGCGACCACCAGGTTGCACTGGTTGATCGCGACCCCCCAGGGGTCCTGGAGGGCCCTGTCCGCGGCGATGGCGGTGCGTGCGGCCTCGACCGCGGCGGGGTACTCGGCGAGGTCCATCTGGATGTGGACGACGTTGCTGAGGGCGGTCGCCTCCCGGTGGGGGTCGCCGAGCTGTCGGGCGAGGGACAGGCTGCGCTCGATGAGGACGCGCGCCCCCTGCACGTCACCGGACTCGCGGCGGGCGATCCCGAGGCTGTTGGACTCGCGGGCCTCCCGGTCCAGGTCGCCGAGGCGGTTCGCCATGGCGAGGGCCCGCTCGAGGGCCTGGCTGCCGGCGGCCAGGTCGAGCTGTTGCACGGCGAGGACGCCCTCGCCGTGCAGGGCGTCGACGACCTGGGCACTGTCGGGTACGTCGTCGCTGGCGAGCAGGCGCATGGCGCGGTCGTGCCAGCCGCGGCCCTCGGCGATGTAGCCGAAGCGGTACCAGTACGAGTTCATCGGCTCGAGCAGCGCGTAGCCGCACTCGGCGCGCTCGCCGGCCGGTGCCGCTGCCGGGTCCAGGCACCACTCCAGGGCCGCTCGGACGTCCACCTCCACGGCCTTCATCCGGTCCAGCGCACTCATCTGCCGTGGTCCGTTGAGCAGTGCGCTGATCTGCGCGGCCACGTCCACGTACCACCGTGCGTGCGCCAGGCGGACGTCCTCGTGCTCGTCGGAGACCTCCAGCTGCTCGCGGGCGAACCGCCGGATCGTCTCCAGCATGAAGATCATCGGCTCGCCGTCGGGCCCCTCCACGACCTCCAGCAGGCTGACGTCGATGAGGTGCGCCACGACGTCGAGCGGATCGCGGTCCTCGGCACCGACGACGTTGGCGACGGCATCCAGGTCGAACCGTCCGGAGAAGACGCCGAGCTGGCGGAACACCCGCTGGTCGCGCTCGTCGAGCAGGTCGTAGCTCCACGAGATCGTGGCCCGTAGGGTGCGCTGCCGCTCCGAGCGGTCACCGCCGGTGACAGCGTCCGAGGGGAAGTCGTCGATGCGGTGCAGGAGGGCCCTGGGGCTGAGCAGCCGGGAACGGGCAGCGGCCAGCTCGATGGCCAGGGGCAGACCGTCGAGCCGCCGGCAGAGGGCGACGACGTCGCCCACGTTGGCCGGTGTCAGGGCGAACGTCGGTTTGACCATCCTTGCGCGCCGGACGAACAGGTCCACCGCCCCGGTCTGCACCTCGCCGAGGCTGCGCTCGGGGCGCGGTTCCGGGACCGTCAGGGGGGACACCGGGTACTGCTGTTCGTCGACCAGGTGCAGTGGTCGACGCGAGGTGGCCAGGACACGCAGTCCCGGGGCCGCGCCCAGCAACCGGCTGACGACGACGTCGGCGTCGGTGATCTGCTCGAGGTTGTCCAGCACGATCAGGGCCGAACGGTCGGCGAGGAACCGCAGGACCCGTTCCTGCGGTGGCAGGTCGGCATCCGCCGGAGCGCTCACCGCGTCCGCGATCCCGGACCACATCAAGGCGGCCCGGTCGTAGGCGGGCAGGGCGACGAAGTACGTGTCCCGGGCCAGTCGGTGCTCCAGCTCGCTCGCGACTGCCACAGCCAGGCGGGTCTTCCCCGTGCCACCGGTGCCGGTCAGCGTCACCAGCCGCGCGCCGTCACGGTCGATGAGGTCGCAGACCTCCGCCACCTCCCGGGCACGCCCGACCAGCTCGGTGGCGTAGGTCGGCAGGCTCGCCTCGGTGCCCAGGCTGCGGAGTGGTGGGTGCTCGGTCTCGAGGCCGGGGGCGTCGACGTCGAAGAGGTGCTCCGGCTCGGTCAGGTCCTTCAACCGGTGCCACCCGAGGTCCCGCAGGTGGTAGTCGGGGCCGGTGCCGCCCACGAGCTGTTGGGTGGAGGCGGACAGGACGATCTGACCGCCGTGGGTGGCGCCCGCGATCCGGGCGGCCCGGTGGACGTCGATGCCGAGGTAGTCGTTCTCGTGCTGCTCCGGCTCACCCGTGTGCAGCCCGATCCGGACCCGCAACGGCACGTTTCCGGGCCAGTCGTGCTGCCGCAGCCCGCGCTGCGCCTCGATCGCCGCCGAGAGCCCCTCCTGGGCGGAGGTGAACACGACGAAGAAGCTGTCCCCCTCGGTACCCATCTCGAACCCACCGTGCGCCTCGAACGCCCCGCGCAGGATCCGCCGGTGCGCCGAGAGCGCCTCACCCCACTCCGACCCCAAGCCGTGCAACAGCGACGTCGACCCCTCGATGTCACTGAACAACAACGTCAGCGTCCCCGCCGGTAAGGGGCCCATGACCACACAGTATGCCCCGCCGCGAGCGGCCACTCCGGGCGATCAGGCGCTATGGGCTCGGCTTCTCCGAAGTGCTGTTCACGACATGAGCGTTGCGCCTATCATGGCGGCCGACAGACTGCAATCGGAGGACCCCACGATGTCTCGTTTCCGTCGCCGGACGGTCGGCGCTGCGGCCGTCGTCATGGCCGCGGCGCTCCTGCCGTCCACGGCCACCGCCGCGCCCGATGGATCCCTGCAGGGCCTCCGGCTGTATGGCGAGGAAACCTGTGGCTTCAAGACCGTCCACGCGAACGCCTGGACGCCCTACAGGTTCGGGCCGGTCCAGCTGCTCGACGAGAACCTCGAGCCCACCGGGACCTGGCTGCTTCCCTACGAGATCACGGTCGTCAGCGGCGAGGGCCTGAAGGCCCGTCACATGCTTCCGGGAGAGACCTTCACCCGGTCCGGCCCCGAGCCGGCGAACTCCGTGACCTGCGACTTCATCGGCGAGACCAGGGAGGACGGCCCCTTCGAGATCCAGATCACCGGGACCTTTCGCGGGCGGTGACCGCGCCGGCCCCGGCTTGAGGGGCTGACGCCCTCAGCGGTAGTTCGTGTACGGAACATGCACGAACGGTCCGCGTTGGTGAGGACGGGCACTCGCGAAGGACACCCGATCCAGCCGGGCGAGCTGATCGGTCACGCCGACGCCGGCAGCCAGGACACCCCGCTGCGGTTCACCGAGCACCTCGACCTCGAGGGCATCCGCCCCTCGATCGGGTCGGTCGGCGACGCCTACGACAACGCCCTGATGGAGTGCGTCATCGGGCTGTACAAGACCGAGTGCATCCGAACCACCGTCTTCCACGACGGCCCCTACCGCAGCGTCCACGACATCGAGTACGCCACCGCCGGCTGGGTCGACTGGTACAACCAGCGGCGGCTGCACAGTAGCCTCGGCTACCTCAGCCCTCAGAGTTCGAGGCAGCCCACTACTCCGCCCTCAACCGAGAGCCGGAACCCGTATGGGAGCGGCCGAGAGCCGGGGGCGATTCAGATAGGCGAACCCGGCCGGCGCCGAGTGGCATTGGCCGGGCATGCGCTTGCCCGTTGAGCGCCGTCGTGACGCGTGGCATTACTCCGCTCAGCCAAGCATTCCAAGGAGCTGCGTTGAGCAGGGTCGCGATCTGGTTGAGGATCGCGTTCAGGCCGGTGTTGCCGTCGAGCAGACCGGCAACGGCGCAGAGCAGGTTAGCGAGCAGGTTGCCCGGGCCCTGCTGCGCGGTGATGTTGGGTGGACAGTGTCCAAAGGACCTCAAGCCCCAAGAGGTCAAGGTTCACTGGGCCGAGGACGAGGTCGAGAATCTGGCTGCGCTGACCCCCATAGCGGTCGTCCCATCGCCACGGCGCAGGTACGGGCGCCGGTCCCACGGGTCAGTCTGATGACGTCGCCATAGTGGCCACAGGCGTTGATGGGCGCATACTCAGGGATGGGCCGCCCTTCCAGCCTTTCGTGCTTGGAACCAGGAGCGACCGCCATGCTGCAGCCTTCGGATGCGACAACCAAGCTAGACCACCCCCCGTGGGGTGAACTTCTCGACCTGGCCGAGGCCATGCAAGACGTTGCGGACCGGGCGACGAGCGCCGAGGGTCTGTCGGCCCTGGACAACCTCGTGAACCTCGCCGTGGAGCGGGTCCCATCGGCACGGTGGGCCAGCCTAACGGTGCTTAGGGCGAAGAAGTTCCGCACCGAGGCGACCACCGACCAGGGTGCGACCAAGGCTGACATCCTGCAGTACGAGATGGGCTTCGGGCCGTGCGTCGACGCTGTGTTGCACGACTCCGTCTACGTTAGTGGCGATGTCGCCTGCGACCAGCGGTGGCTGGAGTGGGGCGCACGCGTGCACGACGAGCTCGGGGTGCGCAGCGTCCTCTCGCAGCGCCTGCGCCTGAGCGGCGACGCCGGCACCATCGCAGGCCTGAACATCTACTCCCATGCTGCGGACGCTTTCGACGAGAACGCCCGCGCTATAGGTCTGGTCCTTGCCTGTCACGGCGGCCTGCTGATGAACACCATGCTGGCCAACGACCGCGTGCGGAACCTGAAACTCGCGCTGGAAAGCAACCGCGGGATCGGAGTCGCCATCGGGGTGCTCATGAACGAGCACCGGCTCAGCCAAGCGCAGGCCTTTGACGTCCTGCGCGCAGCCAGCCAGGACTCCAACCGCAAGCTCGCCGACGTCGCCCTGGAGGTCGTCGACACCGGCACCTTGACCATTCGCGGGTGGCCGACGCGACCCGCGGCCCGACTGGCGGGCCGCCAGGCACCACGCTGACATCCCCACCACCTTGCGGGGTGCACCCACGGCGGCTGGTCGATGCCTGAAGCGGATCTCAGGCGAGTGGGTCACTGGCGCGAGCGGGATCCGCGCCAGCCAGAGTCCTGCGCTGCCGGTCATGTCCACCGTGCCAGTCCACGAGCATGACGGTGGCGTCGTCCTTGAGGTCGTGCCCGGTAGCACGCAGGACGCTGTCCGCCAGGCGTCGGACGGCCTCGCGGGGGTGCAGCTCTCGGGAGTCGTGGATGGCGCTGGACAGGTCGATGCCGGCCGCGTTGCGCTCAAGCATTCCATCGGTGACGATCACGACCCGATCCCCGGGCTCGAGTGCGACCACGGTGCTGTGATAGTCCGTCTCCGGGAACAGCCCGAAGGGCAGGTCTGCGGGGAGCTCCACCGTGCTGACAGTTCCACCTCGCATCAGGTAGGGGGCGACGTGGCCGGCGTTGACGAACTCGAGCTCTCCCTCACGCAGGTCCAGGCGCCCGAGCAGGCCGGTGACGAAGTCGTCATTGGAGGTTCCGACAGCATGGGCGGCCAGGGCCGCGTTCGTGGCCAACGCCTGCTCGAGCAGCGATGCGCCTTGCCGGCGCGCGCCCCGCAGTCCCCCCACACACAGGCAAGCCGTCAGCGCAGCAGCCACGCCGTGGCCCATCGCGTCGGTCATCGACAGGTGCAGCAGATCCCGGGCCAGGCTGTAGTCGAAGGTGTCACCGGCGATCTCGGCTGCCGGCTCCAGCCACGCCGACAGTGTGAACGCACCCGCCTCGCAGGTGCGCGGGCCGGGAAGCAGCCGCTGCTGGATCTCCGCAGACAGGCTCGAGCGGCGGCTGCGCTGGCCCCACTCGTACAGGTCGGTGTGCCGCCGGTTTGCTATCACCACGAACGCCAGCAGGTGGGCGAGCCGGGCGATCTCCGCCAGCGTGTCGGCGTCGGGTTCTCGCGGAACACGCAATTCGAGCAAACCGATGACTTCCCCGCGCTCGGTCATGGGGGCCAGGACTGTCCACTGAGCGGTCGGGAACCCCACAGCAGCCCGCTCGTCAGGGGCGAGCACCTGCACGGTCTGGGTACGGACCGCCTGCTCGGCCGGGCCACCGTCGAACGGCAAGACCGTCGCGTGCTCCTCAGCGTCGCGCCGCTCGCCCGGCTCGAGCGTCCGGCCGCCACCGCTGTCATCGCCCCGGTGAAAGGGGACGTGTGCGAGCCGTACCAGGGCGCGCCCCGAAAGGTCGGCGATGAGGAACGCCACCTCCGTGGCGCCCAAAGCGACGCCCAGCTCGCGCGTGACCGCCTCCACGGCATCCACTGGCGAGGCTGCCTCCGCTGCGTCGAGGACCCGACCCAACCTCCCGGACGACTCGGCATGGGTCATCTGCGGAGCATAGGGCCCGTGCGCGCACAGTGAGACATGCCGGCGATCGCAGGGGTGCGGGGGGCCGACGGCACAGCGGTGCGCCCCGCCCGGTGGAGGGCGGGGCGCTCGGCCGTCGACAGGTCAGTCGTTGTCGCGGGTGTTGCCGCGGCTGCCGGACTTGGCCAGGCCGCGAGCGATCATGTAGCCGATGGTGAGGAAGGTGATGTAACGCAGGGCCTGCTCGGCACTGAACGGGTCGGCGGTGTTCTCCCCGTCGTCACCGACGACGAAAGCGGTCACCGCCACGGCCAGAACGGCCGCGATGTAGGCGATCAGCTCGGTGGTCTTGCGCGCCAGGCGGGTCTCGATGCCGTGGCTCCGGTCGGTGCGGTGCGCGGTGGTGTCGTTGTGCTGCTGTGTGGTCGACAAGGTCGATCTTTCCTCTTTGGGATGCGACTGCGCGCACGGTGGTGCGCGACAGGTCTGGCGGAGTGTGTGCGAGTGTGCACGTGGCTGAGGCGTCCGCCGGCTCGCAGCTGAACCGGGCGACCGGCCCGACGTGACATGCCCAGCAGCAGGCCGCCCAAACCACCGATATTCGCTACCTCACCGTGGCCACGGTCACCCGCCGGAGCGTTCGGACCCGGTCAGCCTCCCGTCCGAGCCTGCTAGGCGCACCTCAGGTGAGCCCGACAGAGTGGTGCTCCTTCTTCGAGGCGGTTGTTGAATCACTCGAAGAATCACCCGGTGACCGCCACCCACATCGGTAGCGACACGGTCACCGGATGCTCGGACACCACTCTGTCGGACTCAACTCGCGCTGGATACGGTGGTGACCTGTCGTAGCTGCATCAGCCGCGGTTGGGAGTGCCATGGGTGAGGAGCCGACCGATGCTGTGGCCCCGCCGCTGCACAGCGGTGGGGAACCGGGCGGCGTGACGGAACGCACGCTTGAACAGCGTCTGCGGCGCTGCCTATCCACGGGCGAATGGATGGACTTCGGGGAAGGGTATCCGGATGCCTTGGACCCTTTCACGGAGGTGGAGTGGGCAGCCGATCGGGAGATCCCCGGGGAGCTCGTCGCCAAGCTGATCACTGGGCCGGCCGACTCGGGTGGCGTGGCCCCTTCGCTGCGGATTCGTGGGGCCCAGATCGTGGGAGTCCTCAATCTCGAGTACGCCACACTGTTATGGCCTCTCAGCCTCGAGGGCTGCCGGCTTGACAAGGTGATTCTTGAGCAGGCCACTGCTGTCGAGATCAGGGTCGAGCGTTGCCGCGTCCCGGCCTTCTCTGCGGTGGAATTGCGGTCGAGGCTCAGTGTCTATCTCACGGGCACCCGGTGCCATGCGGGAGCAGACCTGTTTGGGGCGCACGTCGGCGGCGAGTTGGATCTGTCAGGGGCGCACCTGAACGGCATCGACGGGCCGGCCCTGATAGCGGACGGCATGTCCGTCGGCCAGGACATGTCTTGCCTCGACGGGTTCACCGCCGAGGGCGGGGTGCGTCTGAACGGGGCACACGTCGGCGGCCAGCTGGACCTGTCGGGGGCGCACCTGACCGGCATCGACGGGCCGGCACTGAGCGCCGAGAACCTGACTGTGGACCGGGACTTCTACTGCCGTGATGGGTTCACGGCCGAGGGCGCAGTGAGCCTGTCCGGGGCGCACGTCGGGGGCCAGCTGGACCTGTCGGGGGCGCACCTGACCGGCATCGACGGGCCGGCCCTGCGCGCCGAATACCTGAGTGTGGATCACAGCATGTATTGCGGCGATGGGTTCGCCGCGAAAGGCGCAGTTAGTCTGTCCGGGGCGCACGTCGGGGGCGAACTGGACCTGTCGGGGGCCCGCCTGACCGGCATCGACGGGCCGGCACTGAGCGCCGAGAACCTGAGTGTGGACCACAGCATGTATTGCGGTGATGGGTTCGCCGCGGAGGGCGAGGTGCGTCTGAGCGGGGCGCACGTCGGCGGCCAGCTGGACCTGTCGGGGGCCCGCCTGACCGGCATCGACGGGCCGGCACTGAGCGCCGAGAACCTGACTGTGGACCGGGACTTCTACTGCCGTGATGGGTTCACGGCCGAGGGCGAGGTGCGTCTGAGCGGGGCGCACGTCGGCGGCCATCTGAACATGGCCGGGGCCCGCCTGACCGGCATCGACGGGCCGGCCCTGACTGCCGAGAACCTGACTGTGGACCGGGACTTCTACTGCCGTGATGGGTTCACGGCCGAGGGCGAGGTGCATTTGAGCGGGGCGCACGTCGGCGGCCATCTGAACATGACCGGGGCCCGCCTGACCGGCATCGACGGGCCCGCCCTGACCGCCGAGGTTCTGACGGTGGGCAAGGCAATGTTCTGCCGCGATGGGTTCCTCGCCGAGGGCGGGATGAGACTGTCCGGGGCGCACATCGGCGTCCAGTTAGACCTGTCGGGGGCGCACCTGAACGGCATCGACAGGCCGGCCCTGTCTGCTCAGGGCATGACCGTCGGCCAGGACATGTTTTGTCGCGATGGGTTCACGGCCGAGGGCGAGGTGAATTTGGACCAGACGACGATCGATCAACTTCAGTGGCACCCCGCTGAGCGACCCACAGGACCGGTATACCTCACCTCCGCGAGTATCAGGCGAATCGACGACACGGTGGAGATGTGGCCGGTTGCTCTGACGTTGGACGGGCTGATGTATGACACCTTGTCGGCGCTGACCGAGCCGGGTTCGGTCGCCGCCAGGTTGGCATGGGTGCGCGAGGCGGCAGAGTATGAGGCGGCGGAGTATGAGTTGTACGAGGGGTACAGGCCGCAGGCGTTCAACCGGCTGGCAACCGCCTACCGTGCAGCGGGAGTGGATGATGCCGCCCGCGAGGTGCTGCTCGCCAAGCAGCGCGCCCGAACGGCGGCTCGGCCCTCGCACAGCATCAGGACCAGCCCGATCCTGGATGAGGTTGCGGACCGCGTGCAGCGCGCAGTCTGGGGAGCTTGGGATTGGTTCCTGACCTATTCCATCGGCTACGGATACAGGCCAGGACGGATTGTCTACTGGCTCGCAGGTGCGCTGGCCCTCGCCACTCCATTGTTCGCGATACTCCATCCGGAGCAGGTGCTTCCGGCCAGGCCCGAAGGCGCCCAACCGGCATTCAACCCCTTCCTGTACAGCTTGGATCTGCTGCTGCCGGTGGCCAGCCTCGGGCAGCGCAGCGCGTTCGTAACCCAAGGTCTTGCGGCCTGGGCCAGCGCTGCCTTCACCATCGCGGGATGGCTGCTTGGGGCAGTCCTCGTCGCCGGCCTCGGCGGCGTCTTCAAACGCGACTGACCAAGCCGTATAGGGAAGGGCAATAGACGCTGGCTGCGGGCTTGCAGCGACTTTCCTGGCCGCCACCGGGAGCTGGAGTGACGGGGCGCTCGAAGCTCCTGGACTAGTGCGCGCTTAGGGAGGTATACGGCCGGTCCTCTCAGGGGTCGGCCTGCAGGAAGCCTCCGGCGCGGTCCCTCGAGGCGAAGTCAGGACGTCCGCCTAGCGTCATGCCATGGAAGCCCGGATGGCAGCACTCGACCCTCGACCACGACCCGGTGACGGACGGCGACGAGGAGGCGTGGGCGCGCGGACCGTGGCGGCGGAGGGTGGGCGGACCTGGCACCCCACCGGGTGTAGGTCACCGTGGCCAGCCGGCGCGTCCGACGCGGGGCGCTGCACCGGCCGTGCTGCGGCGTGGGGTGCATATGACCGTGCGCGGTCCGTGTCGACGCGTTGCCGGAGGAGCGCACCCCGGGGAGCGGGGGCCGCTCAACCCGGGGTGCTGGGCCCGACGCACTCGGGGGGAGAGGCGGGGGCCGTGCCTCCAGTGTGTGGCACGTGGAGCTGGAAGCGCCAGACGCCTCTCGGCGGGGGTATAGGTGAGGTTCGTTCTGCGTCGGCGATGGTCGTGAACTGGCGAAACTGCTGCGGGAGTGGAGATCCGCATCACACCCACTTCCGCGAGCCGCGAGACCGTGGCTGTGCAGCGGTTGCATTCACCCGTCGTGCCGTACACAAACGCCGTATTGCTCGGTGCCCGGGAAGTAGACGTGAAGGCCACCGGACGGCGTCTGAACGACCCCCAGAGCGCCCGTGAGGAGTCCCCGGGCTCGAAGCGCTTCCAGAGCTTGCCCACCCGACCCGGTGGCCCGCACGTCGACATCCAGCACGTCGAACCCTGGCCGCCCGGTGACGATCGCGACGTTCGCTGTGAGCCAGCGGGTCCACCACCTGCGGACCGCCGCAGCGGAATAGAGCCGCCCCCTTGGGAAAGCGTTGTCGGTCAGCGGTAGTTCGTGTACTGCAGGGCGACGTCCAGGTCCTTGTCCTTGAGCAGCCGCTGGACGCTCTGCAGGTCGTCGCGCGACTTGCTCGTGACCCGCAGCTCGTCGCCCTGGATCTGGCTCTTGACGTTCTTGGGTCCCTCGTCGCGGATGATCTTGGCGATCTTCTTGGCGTTCTCGGACGAGATGCCCTCCTTGAGCGGGATGTCGAGCTTGTACTCCTTGCCGGACAGGCGAGGTCCGGCGTCGGGGACGTCGAGGTGCTTGAGCGAGACGCCGCGCTTGACGAGCCAGGTCTGAACGACGTCGAGAACGGCCGTGCAGCGCTCCTCGCTGTTCGCCTCGATCTTGATGACCTCGCCGGTGAGCTCGACCCGGGCCCCGACGTTCTTGAAGTCGTAGCGGTTCGCGATCTCCTTCGCCGCGGTGTTGACGGCGTTCGCGACCTCCTGCTTGTCGTACTTGCTGACGATGTCGAACGAGCTGTCCGCCACGGGTCCTCCTGGTCGATTCGGGATGTCCCTGCCGCCTTGCTATCCTTCCATGCGCACCCGGCAGGTTGCCCGAGCGGCCAATGGGAGCGGACTGTAAATCCGTCGCGAAAGCTTCGAAGGTTCGAATCCTTCACCTGCCACCCCGTGCACCACGAAGGCCCCTGACCAGCGGACCCGCCGGTCAGGGGCCGGTGCGTTGCCAGGACGGCGGCAGAAACGGGCCCTCGTGAGCCGGCCAGCTAGGCTCCAGCCGGTGGGCTCCACGGGCGACGGCACCATCGGCACCAACTGGGCGGGCAACCACACCTACCGGGCCGCCCGCTTGGTGCGGCCGCGGTCGGTGGAGGAGCTGTGCGACGTGGTGGCCGCCTCCCGGTCGGTGCGGGCGCTCGGGTCACGTCACTCGTTCTCCGACCTCACCGACACCACCGGCACGCTCGTCGACCT
This sequence comes from uncultured Actinomycetota bacterium, assembly GCA_963763015.1. Taxonomy (GTDB): domain Bacteria; phylum Actinomycetota; class Actinomycetes; order Actinomycetales; family Dermatophilaceae; genus Fodinibacter. Next base: position 643,819 of record CAVXML010000011.1, read on the forward strand.
GGCCGCGCTGCCGGTGGAGCTGCGGGTGGACGTGGAGGCCACCGGTTCGGCGGCAGTCGCCTCGCTGGGTGGTGGAATCCGCTACGCCGAGCTCGCCGCCGCGCTGGACGAGCGCGGCTGGGCGCTGTCGGCCATGGCCTCGCTGCCGCACATCTCGGTCGCCGGCGCGGTGGCCACCGGTACCCACGGGTCGGGCGACCGCGTCCGGTCGCTGGCGGCCGCGGTACGGGCCCTGGAGGTGGTCGGCCCGGACGGTACCGTGCGCCGCATGGAGCGCGGTGCGGCCGACTTCGACGGCTCCGTGGTCTCCCTCGGTGCCCTCGGCGTGGTCAGCCGCCTCGAGCTCGACGTCGAGCCCAGCTACGAGGTGAGCCAGGAGGTGCGCACGGGGCTGAGCTGGCGGACGCTGGAGGACCGCTTCGACGACATCACGGCGGCTGCCTACAGCGTCAGCATCTTCACCCGGTCGTGGCGGGCCGTGGACCAGGTCTGGCTCAAGCACCGGGCGGCGCAGGAGCGACCCGCCGACCGGTTCGGAACGGTCGCGGCCACGGGCACCCTGCACATGCTGCGTGGTGGGTCCGAGCAGGCCGTGACCGCCCAGGGTGGCGTCGCCGGGCCCTGGCAGCACCGGTTGCCGCACTTCCGCACGGAGTTCACGCCGAGCAACGGCGAGGAGCTGCAGAGCGAGTACTTCGTCCCCCGCGAGGCAGCCCTCGAGGCGGTGGCGCGGATGCGTGCGCTGGCGCACACGTTCCGCCCCCTGCTTCTCGTGAGCGAGCTGCGGACCGTCGCGGCCGACGACCTGTGGCTCAGTGGCGCGCAGGGACGCGACACCGTGGCGCTCCACTTCACCTGGGTGCGGGACGAGGTCGCGGTGCGGCGGGCCGTGCGCGGCATCGAGGAGGTGCTGGCACCGCTGGGAGCCCGGCCACACTGGGGCAAGGTGTTCGAGATGGATGCGAGGGCACTTGCGCAGGCCTGCCCGCGGCTCGCCGACTTCGCCGAGCTGCGCGACCGGGTCGACCCGCAGCGGGTGTTCGGCAACGCGTTCGTGGACCGGGTCCTCGGGGAGGGGTGAGCGGAAGCACCTTTCCTGCCGGCCCCGGTGCGTCAGGATGGAGGGTATGGACGTGGTCGCCCCCGACCCGGTGCCGGACCCGCTGGCGGTCGCTCGGCGCTCCGAGCGGCGGCGCGTCCTCGTGGTCGTCGGGGTGCTCCTCGTCGTGGCCCTCCTCGGCTTCATCCTCTGGCGCGGCGGCACGACCGTCTTCTACGTCATCATGGGCTGGTTCGCGGCCCTCGCGATGGAGCCGGCCGTCTCCCGCCTCAGCCGCCGGATGCCGCGCCCGGCTGCCACGGCCCTCGTCATGCTCACCCTCCTGCTTGCGCTCGTCGGCTTCCTCTGGGCGTTCGGCAGCCTGCTCGCCGACCAGCTGACCGCGCTCGTCCGGGCCGCCCCGGACATCGCGACCGACGTGCTGGCGTGGGTGAACCGGGTGACCGGGTCGGACTACACCTTCGACCGGCTGCTCGAGAGTGCGGGCCTGAGCGGCGGCGACCTCACGGCCTACGCACAGGACGTCGCGTTCGGGCTGCTCGGGGTCATCGCGCGGGTGCTCTCGGCGGCCTTCGGTCTGTTCGTCATCGCCTTCTTCGTGTTCTACATCTCCGCCGGCATGCCGACCCTGCGGACGTGGCTGGCCCGCCGGATGCCGCCGCGGGTCCAGGTGCCCTTCCTCACCGCCTGGGAGCTGGCGCGCGTGAAGGTGGGCGGCTACATCGCCGCCAGGGTCGTGCTCGCGTGCATCAACGCAGTGGCCAGCGGCATCGTGTTCGCGCTCCTGGGGCTGCCCTACTGGCTGCCCCTCGCCCTGTGGACGGGCATCGTGGCGCAGTTCATCCCCAACGTCGGCACGTACATCTCGATCGCCCTGCCGGCTCTGGTGGGCTTCACCTCCTCGGACCCGGTCCTGGGGGTGTGGGTGCTGGTGTGGGGCATCGCCTACCAGCAGGTCGAGAACCTCACCCTCGAGCCCCGCATCTCCGGGCAGGCCGTCGACGTGCACCCCGCCGTCTCCTTCGCGGCGGCCCTGCTCGGTGCCCAGCTGTTCGGGCTGCCCGGTGCGCTCATCGGCGTGCCGGTCGCCGCCACGGTCATGGCGATGCTGGAGATCTACCAGCAGCGCTTCGAGCTCACCCCCGAGACGGAGCAGCGGGTCGCCGGGCTCGTGGACGGCAGCGCCGAGCCGGAGCCCGAGACACGTCCCGCTGACAGCCCGAGCCCCTGACGCGGTGGCAGATGCCTCACCGTCGGTCCGGGGTCCCCGGCCCGACGACGTCCTGGGGCGGTCGCTCGGGTTCGTCGGGCTCGAGCAGGGGTTGCACGAGCGGGTCCACGGGGGTCGAGATCCAGCGGGCCGCCCGGGCGACCTGCCCGCCCACGACACCGACCCCCACGACGAGACCGCTGATGGCCAGCAGCCACGTGAGCAGGCCGAGCGCCACTCCGATGACCCCGTACCTGGCGGCGTCGCGCACGAAGATCTCGGGCAGGAACGTCACCGACCACACCGCGATGGCCGTGGTGCCGATGCCGCCCACCAGCGCGCCGGGCCACAGGTGTCGCTTGGGCACCCTGCCGTGGGTCAGCAGGCGACCGATGAACAGCCAGAACACCACGGCGATCACCGTCCTCGTCAGGCCCTCGACCACGATGCCCTGTGGCGTGTCGGTGTCCCAGGCGGTCGCAAGGGCCGAGAGGCAGCCCTGCATGACGATGAGCAGCCCCACGCCGGCCAGGCCGGTGAGCTGGCCCCTCCAGCCGAGCCGGCGCAGGCCCCACGGGCCCTCCATGCTGCGCCGCATGGTGCGCGTGTAGCTGTTCAGCGAGAAGAAGAGGAGCACGATGCTCAGAGCCGAGGCCGTGGCGGCCACCGTGTCACCCGCCGGGTTCGTGAAGAGCAGCTGGACGGTCTCCGCCGTGGGCCCGGTGAGCCCGAGCCGTTCGTTGACGACGACCGCGAGCGACTCCCCGTCGGAGTCGGAGAGCACCGTCGAGACGAGAATGAGCACCGGGATGAGGGCGAGGAAGGACTGTCCGGTCATGCCGAAGATGCGGTCCCGGACGTCGACGGCGAGCAGCTCCCGGCCGATGCGCAGAGTCGTCCCGGCCACGGGGTGACGGTCCGCCCAGGCGACGAGGCGTGCCACGCGCTCGGGGCTGCGCCAGCTCGTGCCCGCAGCGCGGCGAGGGGCGGTGCGCACCAGTGGACTCCTCGACGGGCGGGGGCCGGTGCGCGTCACCCTACCGCCGCGTCGGAGGCCCCGCCGGAGGTTCTCCGCCCTCGCCTGTCGGTTCATTACTCGCGCGTCACGGGGAGATGGTGACAGGCTCGGCAGGCGGCGTGGCCCAGCGCGCCCGAGACGACGTCGACACCGGACCCCGGGAGGACCACCGATGTTCCAGCGGATCGCCATCGTCAACCGTGGGGAGGCCGCGATGCGACTCATCCACGCCGTGCGAGACCTCAACGCGCAGGCGGGCCCGCAGGGCCACCGGATCGAGACCGTGGCGCTGCACACCGAGGGTGAGCGGACCGCCATGTTCGTCCGTGAGGCGGATGCCGCGTACGACCTCGGCCCCGCCTCTCGCCGGCCCTACCTCGACCACGCCGTCCTCGAACGCGCCCTGCGGGAGACCCGCGCGGATGCCGCGTGGGTGGGCTGGGGGTTCGTGGCCGAGGACCCCGCGTTCGCCGAGCTGTGCAGCCGGATCGGGGTGACCTTCATCGGGCCCAGTGCCGAGGCGATGCGCCGGCTCGGCGACAAGATCGGCTCCAAGCTCATCGCGGAGGAGGTGGGCGTCCCGGTCGCCCCCTGGAGCCGGGGCGGGGTCGACAGCGTCGAGGACGCGACGGCGGCGGCCGCCCGGATCGGCTACCCCCTGATGCTCAAGGCGACGGCCGGGGGCGGTGGTCGCGGCATCCGCAAGGTCACCTCCGATGCCGAGCTGGCCGAGGCGTACGGGCGGACGCGGGACGAGGCGGAGCGGGCCTTCGGGTCCGGCGTCCTCTTCCTCGAGAAGCTCGTGACCGGGGCCCGGCACGTCGAGGTGCAGGTCATCGCCGACGGCCACGGCTCGGCCTGGGCCATCGGCGTGCGGGACTGCTCGGTGCAGCGTCGCAACCAGAAGGTCATCGAGGAGTCCTCCTCGCCCGTGCTCGACGAGGTGCAGGTCGGCGAGCTCAAGGCGTCGGCCGAGAGGCTGGCCGTGGCGGTCGGCTACTGCGGGGCCGGCACCGTGGAGTTCCTCTACCACCCGGGGGAACGGTTCTTCGCCTTCCTCGAGGTCAACACCCGGCTCCAGGTCGAGCACCCCATCACGGAGGTCGTCACCGGCACCGACCTGGTACGCCTGCAGCTCCACGTGGCCTCGGGTGGCCGGCTCGAGGGGCACCGACCCGACGAGGTCGGCCACGCCGTCGAGGCCCGGCTCAACGCCGAGGACCCCGACCGCGACTTCGCCCCCGCGCCCGGGCGCATCGCCCACCTCGAGCTGCCGGCCGGCCCCGGCATCCGCGTCGACACCGGGGTCGCCGACGGCGACTCGATCCCCGCCGACTTCGACTCGATGATCGCCAAGATCATCGCCTCCGGTCGCGACCGGGAGGAGGCGCTCGCCCGGCTGCGACGGGCCATGCGCGAGACGACGGTGGTCATCGAGGGCGGCGCGACGAACAAGTCCTTCGTCCTCGACCTCCTCGACCAGCCCGAGGTCGTCGACGGGTCCGCGGACACGGGGTGGATCGACCGGGTCCGCGCGGAGGGTCGGCTCGTCGCGAGCGAGCACTCGGGGGTCGCCCTCGTCGTGGCCGGGATCGAGGCCTACGAGGAGGCGGAGGCCATCGAGCGCACGCGGCTCCTCGAGACGGCGAGGGGCGGGCGTCCGCAGGTGCAGCACGACGTGGGCCGGGCGGTCGACCTCGAGCTGCGCGGCACCGCGTACAAGGTGACGGTGTTCCGCACCGGGCCGGCCCGGTTCCGCGTGGGCGTCGCCGACCCGTCCGGGCCGGTGGGGACGGTGGTCGCGGACATGGAGCGCGTGGGGCCGTACGCGAGCCGGATCTGGCTGGCCGACCGGTGCCACCGCCTCGTGACGGCGGCCCACGGGCCGACCCAGCTCGTGGAGGTCGACGGCGTCACCCACCGGGTGACCCGCGACGAGGGGGGCGTGCTGCGGTCCCCCGCACCGGCACTCGTCGTGGCGACCCCGCTGGCCGTCGGTGACGAGGTCGCGGAGGGCGCGCCGGTGCTGGTGCTCGAGAGCATGAAGATGGAGACGGTGCTGGCAGCGCCGTTCGCCGGCCGGGTCAAGGAGCTGCTCGTGTCCGCCGGCAGCCAGGTCGAGACCGGGTCGGCGCTGGTACGGCTGGAGCCGACCGACGACGGCGGCGAGGCGGTGGGCCCGGCCGCCTCGGCCGCGCCGGACCTCGACCTGCCCCGGGGAGGGACGAACGGCGACCCCGCACAGCGGGCGGAGCGTGGACGCGCGGACCTCTCCGCCATGCTCCTCGGGTACGACCTCGACCCCGCCCACGAGAGCCACATGCTCGCCGACTACCTCGCGGCCCGCGACGAGGTCGCCTCGGACGGAGGATCCCAGGTCTGCGCCGAGCTCGACCTCCTGGGCGTCTTCGCAGACTTCGCCGAGCTGAGCCGCAACCGGCCGCTGGGCGAGGAGGTGCACGTGGAGAACCGTGTGCACAGCCCTCGCGAGCACTTCCACACCTACCTCCAGACCCTCGACCCCGAGCGGGGCGCGCTGCCCGCCGACTTCGTCGGACGCCTCGAACGGGTCCTGTCCCACTACGGTGTCGCCCGGCTCGACCGCACGCCGGAGCTCGAGGGTGCCGTCTTCCGGGTCTTCCTCGCGCAGCAGCGGTCGGCGCCTGAGGTCACGATGGCCACCTCGATCCTCCAGCGGTGGCTGGCCGAGCCGGTGCCCGAGGCCCCGGCCGACGCGGCCGCCCACGAGCTCCTGGACCGCCTCGTCGCCGCCACCCAGCTGCGGTTCCCCATCGTCGGCGACCTCGCCCGCAGCGTCCGGTTCCGCTGGTTCGACCAGCCCCTCGTCGACGCCGACCGGGCGTCCGTGCTGGGCTCGGTGGGCGACGAGCTCGAGCAGATCGACGCCCTGCCCGACGGTGAGGAGCGCACCCGCCGCCTCGACGCGCTGGCCGCCATCCCCGAGCGGATCGTGCGCTTCCTCGGAGAGCGCCTGCGCCGTGGCGTGCCCGAGAGGGAGCCGATGCTCGCGGTGCTCATCAAGCGCCACTACCGCGAGTACCAGCTCGGCGACCTGCGGGAGCGGACCGTCGCCGGCCGGGCCGTCGCGACCGCCGACTACCGCCTCGACGAGCGCGACTCGCACCTGGTGAGCACGACCGGCACCGTCGAGGAGCTGAGCTCGGAGAGCGACCTCTCGTCGGCCCTCACCGCCCTGGTCGCCGACCGTGGGGAGGGTCAGGAGGCGGTCGTCGACCTCTACGTGCACTGGCCCGCGATGCCCGAGGACCCCGACGAGGCCTCCGCGGTCCTCGCGGACCGGCTGGCCCGGATGCCGTTCGCGGCCCAAGTGCGCCGGGTCGCCGTCGGGGTCGTGCCCGACGACACCCGGGAGGTCGGCTACTTCACGTTCCGGCCGCAGCCCGACGGCTCCATGGCCGAGGACCGCCCGGTGCGCGACGTGCACCCGATGGTCGGGCGCCGTCTCAACCTCTGGCGCCTGCGCGACTTCGAGCTCACCCGCCTCGAGGCACCGGAGGACGTCCTGCTGCTCCACGCGGTCGCCGCGGGCAACCCCCGGGACCAGCGGCTCGTGGCGCTCGCCCAGGTGCGCCAGCTCGTCGTGGTCCGCGACGAGCAGGGCAGGGTGACCGGCCTTCCGCACATCGAGCGGGCCCTCGCCAACTGCCTCGAGGCGGTGCGGCGCGCCCGGACCTCCCTCGGCGGCGGGTCGCGCCTGGACACCAACCAGGTGTGGCTGCACATCTGGCCGCCCGTCGAAGCGGACCTCGACCAGCTCACCGCCCTCCAGGGCAAGGTCGCGCCCATGACCGCAGGAGCCGGGATCGAGGAGGTGCGGATCGAGGGCGCCGTCGCCGGGCCCAACGACCACACCGTGCCGGTCTGCGCGAGGTTCTCCTACCAGCCGGGCTCCGGCGTCAGCTTCGTCCTCGAGCCGCCGGCCACGACGCGGGTCGCCGCCCTGGACGGCTACGCCGAGAAGGTCGTGCGGGCCCGGCGCCGGGGTCTGGTCTACCCCTACGAGCTCGTGTCGATGGTCGCGGGCTCCGGCGGCTCGGCCGTCGAGTACGACCTGGACGACACCGGGCGGCTCGTGCCGGTCTCCCGGCCGTACGGCGAGAACACCGCGGGCATCATCTGCGGTGTCGTGACCACCCCGACCCCGCTGCACCCCGAGGGGGTCACCAGGGTGCTGCTGTGCGGCGACCCCCTGCGGGCCCTCGGCTCGGTCGCCGAGCCGGAGTGCGCCCGCGTCATCGCGGCCATCGACCTGGCCGAGGAGCAGGGACTGCCCGTGGAGTGGTTCGCGCTCTCGGCGGGTGCCCGCATCTCGATGGACTCCGGGACCGAGAACATGGACTGGGTCGCTCGGGCGCTCAAGCGGATCATCGAGTTCACCCAGGCGGGTGGCGAGATCAACGTGGTGGTCGCCGGCATCAACGTCGGCGCCCAGCCCTACTGGAACGCCGAGGCGACGATGCTCATGCACACCCGCGGGATCCTCGTCATGACACCCGACTCGGCCATGGTCCTCACCGGCAAGCAGTCCCTCGACTTCTCCGGGGGGGTGTCGGCCGAGGACAACTTCGGGATCGGGGGCTACGACCGGGTCATGGGCCCCAACGGGCAGGCGCAGTACTGGGCGCCCGACCTCGTGGGGGCCTACGGCATCCTGCTCGCCCACTACGAGGACACCTGGGTGGCCCCGGGGGAGGACCGCCCGCGGCGTGCGCCCACCACCGACCCGCACGACCGCGACGTCACGGCGTACCCACACGCCGTGCCGGGCACGGACTTCACGACGGTCGGCGAGATCTTCTCCCCGGAGACCAACCCGGACCGCAAGAAGCCGTTCGACATCCGCACCGTGATGCGGGCCGTCGCCGACCAGGACCACCAGACGCTCGAGCGGTGGGCCGGGATGGCCGACGCGGAGACGGCCGTGGTGCTCGACGCCCGGATCGGGGGGATCCCGGTCTGCCTGCTCGGGATCGAGTCGAGGTCCGTACCGCGCCGGGGTGTACCCCCGACCGACGGCCCCGACGTCTACACCGCGGGCACGCTCTTCCCGCGGTCGTCGAAGAAGGCTGCGCGGGCGATCAACGCGGCCAGCGGCAACCGGCCGCTCGTGGTGCTGGCCAACCTGTCCGGCTTCGACGGGTCGCCGGACTCGATGCGGGCCCTGCAGCTCGAGTACGGCGCCGAGATCGGCCGGGCGGTCGTCAACTTCGACGGGCCGATCGTCTTCGTCGTCATCTCGCGCTACCACGGTGGCGCGTTCGTCGTGTTCTCCAAGGCTCTCAACCCGCGGATGACGGTGCTCGCCGTGGAGGGGTCGTTCGCCTCGGTGATCGGGGGTGCGCCCGCCGCCGCGGTCGTCTTCGCCCGCGACGTGGACGCCCGGACGGCCGCCGACCCCCGCGTGGCGTCGTTGGAGCACCGGCTCTCCGAGGCCAGCGGCGCGGAGCGCGCCGAGGTCGCCACGGAGCTGTCGCAGACCCGCACGGCCGTGCGCTCGGAGATGCTCGGGAAGGTGGCCGCGGAGTTCGACTCCGTGCACGACATCCACCGCGCGGTCGAGGTCGGCTCCGTCGACGCGGTGATCTCACCGCACGAGCTGCGCCCGCGGATCATCGCCGCGATGGAGGGGAGCCCGTGAGCGACGTCGACGCGAACGGCCTCGCCCGGGCGGATGAGGTCTGGTGGGAGCCGCCGTTGGCGGGCACCGAGATCGAGCACCTCCTCGGGGCGCTCGACCGGCTGCGGGCGACCTTCCGGTGGAAGGCGGACGGGCTGGAGGACGAGGCCCTGCGCCGGCGCCTGCCGAGCTCCGGCCTGACCCTGGGCGGGCTGCTCAAGCACCTCGCCGCGGTGGAGGACTTCCACCACACCGTGAAGCTGCGCGGCGAGCCGATGGGGGAGCCGTGGAGCGGTCATTGGCCGAGCGACCAGCCGGACTGGGACTTCACGTCGGCTGCGGACGACTCGGCAGTGGAGCTCTACGCCCTCTACGACGGCGCGGTCCAGCGGTCACGGCACCGGCTGCGGGTGGCCCTCGAGGGCGGCCCCCTCGAGCAGCTCGTCCATGCCGGCGACCCCGACGGACGCCACGCCAGCCTGCGCCGGCTGCTCTTCGACCTCGTCGAGGAGTACGGCCGGCACACCGGGCACGCCGACCTGATCCGGGAGGCGGTCGACGGGCGGGTCGGTGAGGACCCGCCGGCCGGCTGGCACCCGTGAGCACCGTGGGCCTCGTCCTCGCCGCCGGGGCCGGGCGCCGGATGGGCGGGCCCAAGGCCCTCCTGCGACTGTCGGCCGGAGACCCCACGCTCCTCGAACGCACGCTGGAGCGCCTGCGCTCGGCCGGCTGCCCACGCCTCGTCGTGGTGACCGGCGCGGCCGGTGATGCCGTGTCCCTCCTCGCGGTCCGGGCCGGGGCCGAGGTCGTGGGCGCCCCGGACTGGCAGGAGGGCATGGGAGCGTCGCTGCGTTCCGGGCTCGCCCACCTCGACCCCGACGTGGACGACCTCGCCGTGGTGACGCTCGTCGACCTCCCGGACGTGACGGCAGGGGTCATCGCGCGGGTCGTGAGCGCGGCCGAGGCCGAGGGCCGGTCGGCGCTGGTGCGCGCGGCGTACCGGGGAGTCCCCGGACACCCGGTGGCCATCGGTGCGGTGCACTGGCCGGCGGTGGTCGCCACCGCGTCGGGCGACCGTGGCGCGCGCGACTACCTGCGGGCCACCCCGCACGCCCTCGTCGAGTGCGGTGACCTCGCCACCGGGCGCGACCTCGACACGGCGGCCGACCTGCGCCGAGCATGATGTCCCCGTGACCACCCGCGACAGCCGCTGGCCGAGGAGCGTCTACGACCGGGGCACCGACCCCGACCCGCGCTTCTCGCTCGCCAACGAACGGACCTTCCTCGCCTGGGTGCGCACCTCCCTGGCCCTCCTCGCAGGCTCCGCGGCGGTCGACGCGCTGGACCTTCCGCTGCCGGATGCCGTGCAGACGGCCCTGGCCGTCGTCCTGGCCGTCGCGGCCCTCCTGACCGCGTCGGCGTCCTGGCGCAGCTGGGCGCGCACCGAGCGCGCGATGCGCGAGGGTGCGCCCCTGCCCTCCAACCCGGCCATGGTCGTCGTCCTGGTCGCCGTCGTGGCGTCCGCCCTGGTGCTCGGGGTGGGGACGGTGGCCGGTGGCTGACGCGGCCGCCGAGGAGCGCACGACACTGGCCTGGCGGCGCACCGGCCTCGCGCTCGTGGTCGGCGCGCTCACCATCGGCCGACTCACGCTGGAGGACCTCGGCGTCGGGGTCGTGGTGCCTGCCACCTTCGTCGTGGCCGCCGCGGTCTGGGTGCTCGTCGGAGCGGCCGGCGCCCGACGCCCGGCCAGTGCGACCGACCGGACCGCGGGCCCGTCGGTGCTCCGGGACGGACGGCTGCCGGCGGTCGTCGCCTGCCTCGTCGCCGCGCTCGCCCTCGGGGAGCTGGTGGCGTCGCTGGCCCGCCTGGCATGAACCGGTCGTCGGGTTCGCCTCCGGCGCGGGCGCCCGTCGGCGATGCTGGCGGCATGGACCCGCGGACCACGTTCGGCTCGGCGACGGACCTCGCCGGTGCCCTGGCCGCCACCGGCTACCTCGCCGACGACGCCCTGGCCACCGTCGCATGGCTCGCCCTGCGGCTCGGGCGTCCCCTGCTCATGGAGGGTGAGCCCGGGACCGGCAAGACCTCGCTCGGTGAGGCGCTCGCCGAGGCGATGGACGTCCCCCTCATCCGGCTCCAGTGCTACGAGGGCATCGACGCCACCCAGGCGCTCTACGACTGGGACTTCCCCCGCCAGATCCTCCACGTCCGGGCGATGGAGGCGGTCGAGGGCGCCGCCCGTGACGTGCAGGAGGTCGAGGAGAGTCTCTTCGACGAGCGCTTCCTCCTTGCGCGGCCCGTGCTGCGCGCGCTGCGCGACGCCCCGGCCGTGCTCCTGGTCGACGAGGTCGACCGGGCCGACGACGAGTTCGAGGCCTTCCTCCTCGAGGTCCTCTCGACGTGGCAGGTGACGATCCCCGAGCTGGGCACCGTGTCGGCCGCCGTGCCACCTGCAGTGGTGCTCACGAGCAACCGGACCCGCGAGCTGCACGACGCCCTCAAGCGCCGGTGCCTCTACCACTGGCTGGAGCACCCCGGACTCGAGCGGGAGCTCGCAATCCTCCGCCGCCGGGCGCCGCAGGTGCCTGCAGCCCTCGCCGAGCAGGTCGTGCGGCTCGTGCACGGCATCCGCGCCGACCGGGAGCTGCTCAAGCCGCCCGGCGTGGCGGAGACCCTCGACTGGGCGAGCGCGCTCGCCGAGCTCGGCACGCGAGACCTCGACACCGAGACCGCAGCGGTGACCCTCGGTGTCGCGGTGAAGCACCGCGAGGACGTGGACCGGGTGCGGGCGGCCCTCGACGGGCTGCTGGGCCGATGACCGCCTCGACGACGCGGCCCATGGAGGAGGTGCTCCTCGGCTTCACCCGTGCGCTGCGTGCAGCCGGGGTCGCCGTGACGGCCGACAGGGCGCGTACGTACCTCGAGGCGGTGGCCGTCCTGGGGGCCGACGACCCGAGCGGCGTCTACCACGCTGGTCGAGCGGTCCTGTGCGCCTCTCCGGCCGACCTCGAGCGGCACGACCACGTCTTCGCCGCCTGGTTCGGCGGTCAGCGGGCCGCGACCGGGGCCGCGGCCTCCCCGGCGAGCGCCGTCGCGCGGGCCGCGGTGTCGGGGTCCGCCGCCACGGGTGCCCTGGGCGTGGACGAGCCGGAGACCGTGCGCGCGAGGGCCAGCTCGACCGAGGTGCTGAGGCGCCGTGACGTCGCCACGCTGGGCCGGCGTGACCGCGAGGAGCTCGCCCGGCTGTTCGCCGCGCTCCGGCCGGCGGCGCCGAGGCGCCGGGCCCAGCGGTACACGCGCTCCCGCCGCGGGGTGGTCGACGCGCGAGGCACCCTCCGCGCGACCCTCCGGCGGATGGGGGAGCCGGGCGAGGTGCGGTGGCGCCGGCGAGCCGACCGCCCTCGCGCGGTGGTCCTCCTCGTCGACGTCTCCGGCTCGATGAGCGCCTATGCCGACGCCCTCCTCCGACTCGCGCACCGGTACTGCGTTGGCGGCGTACCGACCGAGGTCTTCACGGTGGGGACGAGGCTCACCCACGTCACCCGCGCGCTGCACCAGCGCGACCCCGACCGGGCGATCGTCACCGCGGGGCGGGCCGTCCCGGACTGGTCGGGAGGAACCCGCCTCGCGGAGGGCCTGAAGGTGTTCCTCGACCGGTGGGGCCGGCGGGGGATGGCCCGCGGGGCGGTGGTCGTCATCCTCAGCGACGGCTGGGAGCGCGACCGGCCCGACGCGCTCGGCGAGCAGGTGCGGCGGCTGCGGGCGGTGGCGCACCGCGTCGTCTGGGTCAACCCGCACCGCGGCCGGCCCGGCTACGAACCCGTCCAGGGCGGCATCCGGGCCGTGCTGCCCCACGTCGACGCGCTCGTGGCGGGGCACTCGATGGAGGCGTTCGAGGAGCTCACCGAGGTGGTCGCGCGTGCGTGACGTGCTCCCCGAGCTGATGCGGTGGTGGCGGGCCGGTGACACGGTCGCCGTCGCCACCGTCGTCGCGACCTTCCGGTCGGCGCCGCGCCCCCCCGGCGCGTCGATGGTCGTCGGTCCGGTTGGCGAGGCCGTCGGCTCGGTGTCCGGCGGCTGCGTGGAGGGGGCCGTCTACGACCTGGGGCAGCAGGTCGTGGCCTCCGGCGCGCCGGTGCTCCAGCGCTACGGCGTCTCGGACGACGACGCCTTCGCCGTGGGGCTGACGTGCGGGGGGGTGCTCGACGTCTTCGTCGAGGCCGTGTCGCGCGAGACCTTTCCCGAGCTCGGGGCCGTGGCCGACGCGGTCGACGCCGGGCGGCCCGTCGCCGTGGCCACCGTCATCGAGCACCCCGACCCCGGGTGGGTCGGCCGGCGGCTCGTGGTCCACCCCGAGGACGATGCGGCGACGACCGCCCCCGGCGGGTCCCTGGGCAGCGGGCGGGCCGACGCCGCCGTCACGGACGACGCCCGCGGGCTGCTCGCGCTCGGTCGCACCGAGACCCTCACCTATGGGCCGGACGGTGAGCGGAGGGGTGAGGGGATGCGCGTGTTCGTCGCCGCCCACGCCCCCCGGCCCCGCATGCTCGTCTTCGGGGCGATCGACTTCGCCGCGGCCGTCGCCCGTGTGGGCGCCTTCCTCGGGTACCGGGTCACCGTGTGCGACGCCCGCCCAGTCTTCACGACGGTGACACGGTTCCCCGAGGCCGACGACGTCGTCGTCGAGTGGCCGCACCGGTACCTGGCGGCCGAGGTGTCCGCCGGGCGGGTCGACGCACGCACGGTCATCTGCGTGCTCACCCACGACCCGAGGTTCGACGGGCCGGTGCTCGAGGCCGCGCTGCGCCTCCCGGAGGTCGCCTACGTGGGGGCGATGGGTTCCCGGCGTACCCACGAGCAGCGCGTGGCCCGCCTGCGTGAGGCAGGGCTGACCGAGGACCAGCTCGCGCGGCTCTCGTCACCGATCGGGCTGGACCTCGGGGCCCGCACGCCCGAGGAGACGGCCGTGTCGATCGCCGCCGAGATCGTCGCCCTGCGGTGGGGTGGCGGTGGGAGCCGGCTCCACGACCTGGCGGGGCCGATCCACCACCACCCCTATCCGGGCTGATTCGCAGGAGGCGCGACGACTCACCGGTGAGCGGCCCCGTCGAGCGCGTGGATCTCGTCGGCGATGCGGCGGGTGTCGGCGTCGGGCCCGGAGGTGGTCCAGGAGGTGCGGATGCCGTGCTCGCGGCGCTCACGGCGGTGGCTGCGCTCGAGGAGGAGCACGATGGGCGTCGCGAGGGCGCCGAGGGTTGCGACGGTGGCCAGGGTCTCGAGGATGGTGTTCGTGTCCATGGCATAAGTTTGCGGGGCATCAATGACCTGCCAACAGTGGCAGGGATGTCATGCTTCGTCGAATTTCTGCCATACTGTCGTCATGGCCCTTCACTCCGTGGCAGTGCTCCTCCAGGAACCGGTGTCGCTCTTCGAGTTCGGCGTGCTGGCCGAGGTCTTCGGCATCGACCGCACCGACGAGGGCATCCCCGCCTTCGACTACCGGGTCTGTGCCGAGGCGCCGGGCCCCATCGACGCCCGCAACGGCACGACGGTGACCGCTCCCTTCGGCCTGGAGGCCGCGGCCGACGCCGACCTCGTCGCCGTTCCCGCGTCGTCGTCGGCGCAGACCCCGTCCGCGGCCGTCGTCGACACCCTCCGAGCGGCGGTCGACCGCGGCGCATGGGTGCTGTCGGTGTGCTCGGGAGCGTTCACGCTCGGCGCGGCCGGCATCCTCGACGGGCGTGAGTGCACCACGCACTGGCGCCACGCGGCGGAGCTCGCCGAGCTGCATCCGCAGGCCCGGGTCGACCCCGACGTGTTGTACGTCCAGGACGGGACCGTCATCACCAGTGCAGGGACGGCTGCCGGCATCGACGCCGCCCTCCACCTCGTCCGGACCGAGCTCGGCACGGCGGTCGCCACCGCGATCGCCCGACGGATGGTGGTGCCGCCCCACCGCGACGGTGGCCAGCGCCAGTTCATCGACCGGCCGGTCCCGCCGACCACGGCCGAGAGCCTCGGTCCGGTGCTCACCTGGATGCTCGAGAACCTCGACGAGCCGCACACCGTCGAGAGCCTCGCGCGCAGGGCCTCGATGTCGCCGCGCACCTTCGCGCGACGGTTCGTGGCCGAGACGGGCACGACACCGCACCAATGGCTCACCGACCAGCGGGTGCTCCGGGCTCGTCACCTGCTCGAGGAGACCGACCTCCCTGTCGACGCCGTGGCCCGGGATGCCGGGTTCGGGTCGGCCGCCCTGCTGCGCCACCACTTCACGAGGTGCACCGGGATCACACCGACCGCCTTCCGTACCTCCCGGCGCGTTCCCGCCTGAGCGTTGGCCCCCGGGCCTTCACACCATCTGCACACCTCGCGCGCAACCGGGCCACCCGGTGGCTCCTAGGCTCGAGGCATGACCGAGGGCATGCCGACCGGCGCCGCGCCGCCGACTGCCGCGCGGATCCTCGTCGTCGAGGACGAGCCGGTCATCAACCAGGCGGTCACCGACCGGCTGCGCGCCGAGGGCTTCGCCGTCGACCAGGCCCACGACGGGCCCGGCGCGGTTGCCGCCTTCGGGACGCACCGCCCGGACCTCGTCCTGCTCGACCTCATGCTCCCCGGCTTCGACGGCCTGGAGGTGTGCCGGCGCATCCAGGCCGTCCGGCCGGTGCCCGTGCTCATGCTCACGGCGCGCACCGAGGAGACGGACCTCCTCGTGGGCCTGGGCGTCGGCGCCGACGACTACGTCACCAAGCCCTTCTCCATGCGCGAGGTCGTCGCGCGCGTGCGAGCCCTGCTGCGCCGGGTCGAGCGCTCCGCGGCCCTGGCCGCCTCCGGGGAGGGGCGGGTCGAGCTCGACGGGCTCTCACTCGACGGCGGCGCACGGCGGGTCGAGGTGGGCGGCGAGGAGGTCCACCTCACGCCCCTGGAGTTCGACCTCCTGCTCGCCCTCGCCTCAGCGCCCGGCGTGGTCCGCTCACGTGACGCGCTCATGCACGAGGTCTGGGGCTGGTCCGACGCCGCCGGGACGCGGACGCTGGACAGCCACGTCAAGACGCTGCGCGCGAAGATCGGTGCCGAGCGCGTCCGCACCGTGCACGGTGTGGGCTACGCGCTCGAGGTGCGCAGGTGAACACCCAGCGGCCGCTCGACGGCATCCGGTCGGTTCGGGCCAAGCTGGGCCTTCTCGTGGGGGTCAGCGTGGTCGTCGCAGCGGTCGTGGCCGAGGTCGGTGACGCCGCCGGGGTCGCCGCGTGGGTCAGCCTGCCGGTGACCGTGGCCGCCGCGCTGGCCGTCACCCAGTGGCTGGCCCGGGGGATGACGGCCCCGCTGCGGGAGATGACGACGGCCGCCGGGGCGATGGCCAGGGGCGAGCACGGTCAGCGGGTGACCCAGCTCTCCTCGGACGAGGTGGGCGACCTCGCCCGCGCCTTCAACGCGATGGCCGCCGACCTCGCCTCGACCGACCAGCAACGCCGCCTCCTCGTCGCCACCGTCTCGCACGAGCTGCGCACGCCGCTCAGCGCGCAGCGGGCCCTGCTCGAGAACCTCGTCGACGGTGTCGTGCGCCCCGACGACGAGGCGCTGCGTGCGGCGCTTCGCCAGTCGGAACGGCTGAGCACGCTTGTGGAGGACCTGCTCGACCTCTCGCGCATCGACGCGGGCGCCGCACCCCTCGAGCTCACCGACGTCGTGGTGGCCGACCTCCTCCACGACGTCGTGGCCGAGACCACGGTCGACGGTGGGCGAGGAGTGCTGGTCCGACCGCACGTGGAGCCCTCGGCCCTCGCGGTTCGGGCCGACCCGGCTCGGCTGCACCAGCTGGTCGCCAACCTCGTCGACAACGCGGTGCGGCACAGCCCGCCGAACGGCGAGGTGCGGGTCGTGGCCGCCGCGGTCGACGGGGCCACGTGGTCGATCGAGGTGTGCGACGACGGTCCCGGCATCCCGCCGGACCGCGCGGACCGGGTCTTCGACCGCTTCGGGCCCGGCGAGGACGCCGGGGGCGGGACCGGCCTGGGCCTCGCCATCGCCCGGTGGGTCGGCGAGCTCCACGGCGGGACGGTCACCGTGGTCCCCACCGAGACGGGACGCACCGGCGCGCGAGTGCGGGCCGTGCTGCCGAGGGTGCCCACCCCACGCCCCGTCGTCGAGCCGGACCGGGAGGAGACCGACATGACCGCAGCACCCACCGACGTGCCCTCCCCGACGGTCACGACCACCGCGGACACCCGTCCCCCCGGTCCCTTCGACACCCTCTGGCCGGAGAGGGGCATCCCACCCCAGCCGGTCGTCGTGCTCGCGGCCCTGGCCGTGGGTGCGTGGGCCGCCCTGACCTGGCCGGACCGGGACCTGGGGCTCGCCGTCACCCTCACGCTGCTCGCCACGGGCGCCCTCATGGTGGCCGTGGCGAGGTTCCGCCGGCACCCGTGGACCATCGCGTGCGCCGCGGTGGCGGCGCTGCTTGCCACGACCACGGTGGTCCGCGACGCAGGGGGGGTGGTGCCCCTGGCCGTCCTCGTGGGCGTCGTGGTCGCCGCGGCCGGCACCACACGGGCGCGCACGCTGCTCGCCATCCCGCTCAGCGTCGCCGCCTGGCCGCTGGCGGCCATCCGGGGGCTCCCGCTCCTCGGGCGCAGCATCACCGCGGCAAGCCGGTTCTCGGGCCTGTGGCCCGTGCTGCGGACCGCGGGTGTCTCGCTGGTCGCCCTGGCCCTGTTCGGGGGCCTGTTCGCGACGGGTGACGCCGTGTTCGGGTCGTGGGCGGAGGCGGTCGTCCCGGACCTCGGCTGGGAAACGATCATCGCCCGGACCTTCCTGCTCACCCTGGTCTCCGGGGTCGCGCTCACCGGTGCCTACCTCGCGCTGAACCCGCCGGTCATCGCGGATGCCGCGCTGCCCCCGGGACGGCGGACGTCCCGGTCGTGGGAGTGGGCCGTCCCGGTCGGCCTGGTGGTGGTCCTCTTCGCCGCCTTCCTCGTCGCCCAGGCAACGGCCATGTGGGGCGGGCGCGCCTACCTCGAGCGGACCACCGGCCTGACCTACGCCGAGTACGTCCACCAGGGCTTCGGCCAGCTCACCGTCGCCACGTTCCTGACCGTCGTGGTGGTCGGGCTCACCATGCGCGTCGCGTCGCGGGAGACCGCACGGGACCGGTTGCTCGTTCGGCTGCTCCTCGGCGCCCTGTGCGTCCTCACGCTGGCCGTGGTCGCCAGCGCCCTCTACCGGATGTCCCTCTACCAGGAGGCCTTCGGCTACACCGTGCTCCGGGTGTTCGTCGACGGCTTCGAGCTGTGGCTGGGCCTCGTCGTCGTGATGCTTCTCGTGGCGGGGGTGCGACTGTCCGGCTGGTGGGTGCCACGGGCGGCGTTGGTGTCCGCCGCGGCGTTCACCATCGGCTTCGTGGCGATGAACCCGGATGCCTGGGTCGCCGACCGCAACATCGACCGGTTCGAGCAGGGCGAGCAGCTCGACACCGTCTACCTCTCCGGGCTCAGCGCCGACGCCACGCCGGTCATCCTGGACCGTCTCCCGGGCTCGCTCGGCTACTGCGTCGTGACCACCCGGGGGGGCGAGCTCGACCGAGACGACCTGCTGGCGTGGAACCTCGGCCGAGCTCGCGCCGACGACGCCCTCGCCGCGGTGCCCGCCCCCGCCGTCGCCCCCGACTGCTCCTCCCTCATCAGCGAGACCTACCGCCCCTGACCTGTCGTCGGCCACGACCTCGGGCCGCGTCTAGGCTCGCCACCATGGACGCCCGCACGGTCCTCGTGCTCAACGGCCCGAACCTCAACCTCCTCGGCGAGCGCGAGCCCGAGGTCTACGGCTCGGCCACCCTCGCCGACGTCGAGGCACTGTGCCGCGAGGCCGCGACGGCCGCCGGGCTCACCCTGGACTTCCGGCAGACCAACCACGAGGGCACGCTCGTCGACTGGGTGCAGGAAGGCCGTTCTGGCACCGCCGGCATCGTCATCAACGCCGCCGGCTACACCCACACCTCGGTCGCCCTGCGCGACGCCCTCTCGGCGTGTCGCGTGCCCCGCGTCGAGGTGCACATCAGCGACATCCACGCCCGCGAGGAGTTCCGGCACCACAGCTACCTCTCCGACGTCTGCGACCACCACGTCATCGGCCACGGGGTCCAGGGCTATGCGGAGGCCGTCACCTGGGTGGCCGAGCACCGTGGCGCGTGACCTCCCCGCCCTCTGGCGCAGCGCGGAGTGGAGGACGTCCATCGAGGGCTGGCTCCTGCCCGCCCTCGAGGAGGCGGGGGTCCGGGTCACCGGACCGGTCGTGCAGGACCGCGTGCGGTTCTGGTCGACCCTGCTGCACGTCGAGACGGATGCCGGTCGCGTGTGGGTCAAGGAGAACGCCCCGTCACAGGCCTTCGAGGCCGGGCTCGTGGAGGTCGTCGCGGAGGTCGTCCCCGGAACGTGCGCCCCGCTGGTTGCCGTCGACGCCGAGCGCGGGTGGTTCGCGAGCGCCGACCTCGGGCTGCCGCTGTGGCACGACGAGGCCCCGCCGCCGCCCGACGACTGGGTCGCCGTCGTGGCGGGCTGGTCGGCGGCGCAGCACGTGCTCACCGACCACGCCGATGCCGTTCTCGGGGCAGGCGTCCCCCCCTTCCCCGATTCCCCTGACCAGGTCGTCGCGTGGGTCACCGACCTGCTCGACGACCTCCGGGCCCTACCGGCCGACGACCCGCGGCGCCCGACCGACGAGGAGGCGGCCCTGGTCGACGACGGGCTCGACCGGATCCACGACGCGGCAGCGGCCCTCGCCGCCAGCGGTCTGCCGTCGACGCTCCAGCACAACGACCTGCACCTCGCCAACGCCTTCCGACGGCCCGACGGCGGGATGACCTACATCGACCTCGGGGACTCGGTGTGGGCGCACCCGCTCACGACGATGCGGATCCCGATGTGGATCATGCGCCACCGGTTCGCCCTCGCCGAGGACGACCCCGACCTGCGACGGGCCCGCGACGCCGGGCTCGAGCCCTGGACCGACCGGCTCGACCGCGCGAGCCTGGCCGACCTGCTCCCCGCGGCCGACCGCCTGTCGTGCCTCCACCGCGCCGAGTCGTGGACCCGGCTCCAGCGCGACGTGCCGCGGCGGGTCGTCGACGAGGACTTCCTGCGGACCCCGATCGAGTGGGTCGTCGACGCCGCCGCGCCCGACCCGTACGCCTCGGCGATCACCCGCTGACCCCGTCGGTGCGCCGCGGGCGGGCGTCGGTGACTCGCGGGTAGATAGTTGGACGTCCTACCATCTCGGGAAGAGACCCGAAGGGACCCCCCATGGCAGCGCAGCCCACCAGTCCGAAGCCGGAGCTCCACGCACCGGTGCACCCGGTCCGCATCGTCACCGCGTCGGCCCTGTTCGACGGCCACGACGCCTCGATCAACATCATGCGGCGGATCATGCAGAGCCAGGGCGCCGAGGTCATCCACCTCGGCCACAACCGCAGCGTGCGTGAGGTCGTCGACGCGGCCATCGAGGAGGACGTCCAGGGCGTCGCGGTGTCGTCCTACCAGGGCGGCCACGTGGAGTACTTCGAGTACCTCGTCGAGCTGCTCCGCGAGGCCGGTGCCGGCCACGTGCAGGTCGTCGGCGGGGGCGGCGGGGTCATCGTCCCGAGCGAGATCGACCGGCTGCGAGGCGCGGGCGTCACGATCTTCAGCCCCGAGGACGGACAGCGGCTGGGGCTGCCGGGGATGGTCAACCAGGTCATCCGTGCCTGCGACACCGACCTGTGGGCCGAGCACCCCACCACGGCCGCGGCCGTTCTCTCCGGCGAGCGGGCCGCCGTCGCCCGGGCCATCACCGCAGCAGAGACCGGTCGGCTTCCCCACGACCTGCGGCTCGAGCTCCAGCGAGCCGCCGACGCGCGCCGCACCCCGGTGCTCGGCATCACCGGCACGGGTGGCTCCGGCAAGTCCAGCCTCACCGACGAGCTCGTCCGCCGCCTGCGGGTCGACCAGCAGGACAAGCTGCGCGTCGCGTGCGTCGCGATCGACCCGACGCGGCGCCGCGGCGGAGGTGCGCTGCTCGGCGACCGGATCCGGATGAACGCGCTCGACGGGGACCGCGTCTACTTCCGCTCCCTCGCGACCCGAGGCAGGCACGAGGTGCCCGAGGCGCTCGGGGACGTCCTCACGATCCTCCGGGCGTCGGGGTTCGACCTCGTCGTCGTCGAGACGCCGGGCATCGGCCAGGGTGACACCGCGATCACGAGCTTCGCCGACGTCAACCTCTACGTCATGACGCCGGAGTTCGGCGCGGCGAGCCAGCTCGAGAAGATCGACATGCTCGACTTCGCCGACGTCGTCGCGATCAACAAGTTCGAGCGGCGCGGGGCCATGGACGCCCTGCGCGACGTCGGCCGGCAGATGGTGCGCAACCGCGAGGCCTTCGGCAGGAGGCCCGAGGACATGCCGGTCTTCGGCACCTCCGCCGCCACCTTCAACGACGACGGGGTGACCGCCCTCTACCAGGAGCTGCGTGGGCTGCTCAGCGAGCGCGGGCTCGAGGTGTCCGAGGGTGCCCTGCACCGTGTCGACGTGCGCCACTCCTCGGTGCTCCGGCAGGTCGTGCCGCCGCAGCGGGTGCGGTACCTGGCCGAGATCGCCGAGACGGTGCGCGGGTACCACGAGGACACTGCTCGGTACGCCGCCGCTGCCCGCCGGGTCCAGCGGCTCACCGAGGTGCGCACCGAGCTCGAGCACGCAGGGTCCGACCGTTCCGGTGTCGAACCACTGCTCGACGACGCGCGGGGCTCGCTGCCGCTGACGGTCGCCCGGCAGCTGGCGGGGTGGTCCTCGGTCGTCGAGGCCTACTCCGGCGACGAGCAGGTCGTGACAGTCCGCGACAAGGAGATCCACACGGCCCTGGTGAGGGAGACCCTGTCCGGCAACCACATCCGTCGGGTGTCGCTGCCGCGCTACGCCGACGACGGCGACCTGGTGTCGTTCCTCCGGCGGGAGAACCTCCCCGGGCACTTCCCGTTCACCGCGGGGGTATTCCTGTTCAAGCGGGACAACGAGGACCCGGCGCGGATGTTCGCGGGGGAGGGCGACCCCTTCCGCACGAACCGCAGGTTCAAGCTCCTGTCCGAGGGGCAGCCCGCGACCCGGCTGTCCACGGCCTTCGACTCCGTGACGCTCTACGGCCGCGACCCCGACAAGCGCCCCGACATCTACGGCAAGGTCGGCACCTCCGGGGTCTCGGTCGCGACGCTCGACGACATGCGCGAGCTGTACGCCGGGTTCGACCTCACGTCACCGACGACCAGCGTCTCGATGACGATCAACGGCCCGGCGCCGACCATCCTCGCCTTCTTCCTCAACACGGTCATGGACCGGGAGGTCGAGAAGTGGGTGGCCGAGAACGGTCGCGACCCGAGCGCCGAGGAGGCGGACGGCATCCGTGCCGCTGCCCTGGCGACCGTGCGGGGAACCGTGCAGGCCGACATCCTCAAGGAGGACCAGGGCCAGAACACCTGCCTGTTCTCGACCGAGTTCTCGTTGCGGATGATGGCCGACATCCAGGAGTGGTTCATCAGCCACCAGGTGCGCAACTTCTACTCGGTCTCCATCAGCGGCTACCACATCGCCGAGGCCGGCGCGAACCCCATCAGCCAGCTGGCGTTCACCCTCGCCAACGGCTTCACCTACGTCGAGGCGTACCTCGCGCGCGGCATGGCCATCGACGACTTCGCGCCGAACCTGTCGTTCTTCTTCTCCAACGGCATGGACCCGGAGTACACGGTCATCGGCCGGGTGGCCAGGCGGATCTGGGCCGTGGCGATGCGGGAGAAGTACGGGGCCAACGAGCGGAGCCAGAAGCTGAAGTACCACGTGCAGACCTCGGGTCGCAGCCTGCACGCCCAGGAGATGGACTTCAACGACATCCGCACCACGCTCCAGGCGCTCGTCGCGATCTACGACAACGCCAACAGCCTGCACACCAACGCCTACGACGAGGCCGTGACCACCCCATCGGAGGAGTCGGTACGGCGGGCGCTCGCGATCCAGCTCATCATCGGCAAGGAGTGGGGCCTGGCGATGAACGAGAACCCGCTCCAGGGCAGCTTCGTCGTCGACGAGCTGACCGACCTCGTCGAGGCCGCCGTGCTCGCCGAGTTCGACCGGATCTCCGAGCGCGGCGGCGTGCTCGGTGCCATGGAGACCGGCTACCAGCGCGGGAAGATCCAGGACGAGTCGATGCTCTACGAGCACCGCAAGCACGACGGGTCCTTGCCGATCGTGGGCGTGAACACGTTCCGCAAGCCGGATGCCGGTGAGCCGCCGCGCGAGGTCGTCCTCGCGCGGGCGTCGGAGACGGAGAAGGAGGGCCAGCTCGCGCGCGTCACCGCCTTCCGCGAGGAGAACCGCGAGGAGGCCGAGGTGGCCCTGGCCCGGCTCAAGGCGTCGGCGACCACCGGCGAGAACGTCTTCGCGGTCCTCATGGATGCCGCTCGCGTCTGTTCGCTGCAGCAGGTCACCGAGGCGTTCTTCGAGGTGGGCGGGCAGTACCGCCGCAACGTCTGAGCCACCCCGCCCGGCCGGGATCCGCGCCCGAACCACGGCGCCGCCCGTCCCGGCGGGGATATGTTGGAGCCGCTCCGCCCCAGGGGCGTGTCGGTGGCAGGAGGAAGCGCCCAGGTGACCGAGTCGTCCGCCCGGCCGGGAGCCGTCCAGGCTCCCGCGACCGACCCGATCGCCGTGGTGCGGTCGCGCGCATACCTGTCGGCCCTCGTGCTCGCGGCGCTGCTCGGCATCCCGATCTCGGCGGTGGCCTACGGGTTCCTCGCACTGGTGGCGGCCATCCAGGGCTATGTGTTCGACGACCTTCCCGGCGCCCTCGTCGACGGGGCGACGCCGGCGTGGTGGCCGGTGCCGTGGCTGGGGCTCTGCGGTCTCCTCGTCGGCCTGACGATCAGGTACCTGCCCGGCACCTCGGGGCACTCTCCCTCGCTCGGCTTCCAGATGGGCAGCGGGCCACCGGTCGACCGGCACCTGCCGGGCATCATCCTGGCGTCGCTGGCCACGCTCAGCCTCGGTGCGGTGCTCGGGCCCGAGGCGCCGCTCATCGCCATCGGCTCGGGGCTCGCGGCGCTGACGGTGCGGTTGGTCAAGAAGGACGCCACCCCGATGGCGCTGACCGTCATGGCCTCGGCCGGCAGCTTCGCCGCGGTCAGCACGCTCCTCGGCTCGCCCGTGCTCGGTGCCTTCCTCATCATGGAGGCGGCCGGCATCGCAGGGGTGACCCTCAGCCTCGTGGCCCTTCCCGGGCTGCTCGCCTCCGGCATCGGCGCCCTGGTCTTCCTGGGACTCGACTCGTGGACGGGCCTGGGCACCTTCTCGCTGGCCCTGACCACCGTGCCCCCCGGCGTCGACCCCACCCTGGCGACCCTGCTCTGGGCGGTCCCGGTCGGCGTGGTCGGCGCGCTGCTCGGCTGGGCCGTGCGCTGGGTCGGCCTGTCGGTGCGGCCGCTCGTCCACCGCAACCGGGTGCCGGTGACCGTCGGGCTCGGCCTCCTCGTCGGCCTGACCGCCATGACCTACCAGCTGGTCACCGGCCGCAGCTTCACCGACGTGCTGTTCTCCGGCCAGGACGCGCTGCCGACGCTCGTCGCCGGTGCCGCCGACTACTCGGTGGCGACCCTGGTCGTGCTCGGGGTGTGCAAGCTGCTGGCCTACGGCCTGTCGCTGAGCGCCTTCCGTGGCGGGCCGGTCTTCCCCGCGATGTTCGTCGGTGCCGTGCTCGGCATCGCGATGAGCGGGCTCCCCGGCATGAGCCTCGCGCCGGCGATCGGCATGGGCATCGGCGCCCTGTGCTGCGCGATGCTGCGGCTCCCGCTGACCTCCGTGCTGCTCGCGACGCTGCTGCTGGGCAGCGACGGCCTGCAGGTGACGCCGGAGGTCATCGTGGCCGTCGTCGTCGCCTTCGTCGTCACCACCGTGCTCCCGACGCCCGGTCCGGTTCAGCCCGACGCGGCCGGCGCACCGGCCTGAGCACCGCGCGTTCCCGCGGATGGCCGGTCGACCACCCTGCGCACGGATGCCGTTCGGTTGCCGGGTCGTCGACTACCTGTCGACTACCCGTCGACCCGCGCGCGCAGCCAGGCGATGTCGGCTGCCTGGCCCTCGGCACCGCCAGGCGTCTCGACGACCACCGGAGCGCCAGCTTCTCGCACGAGCTCGGCGAGGGCCGCCGGGTCGATGCGCCCGGCGCCCAGGTTGGTGTGGCGGTCTGCGCCGGTGTCGAAGTCGTCGCGGCTGTCGTTGCAGTGCACGAGGTCGATCCGGCCGGTGACGGCCCGCACCTTATCGACGACACCGCCGAGGTCGTTCCCCCCGGCGTGGGCGTGGCAGGTGTCGAGGCAGAACCCGACGGTGTCGCCCCCCTCCGCCCGGCCGATCGCGTCCCAGAGCCGCGCGATGGCCTCGACGCGGCGCGCCATCGCGTTGTCACCGCCGGCCGTGTTCTCGATCAGCAGCGGCACGGGCAGCTCGAGCCCGTCGACGCACTTGCGCCAGTTGTCGAACCCGACCGCGGCGTCCTCCTCCTTGCCGAGGTGCCCACCGTGGACGATGACGCCCTTGGCCCCGATCTCGGCCGCCGCGAGCAGGTGCTGCTGGAGCAGCTTGCGGCCCGGGATGCGGATGCGGTTGTTCGTCGAGGCGACGTTGATGGGATAGGGGGCGTGGACGTAGAGGTCGACGGAGGCGGAGGCGGCCGCAGCCTTGAGCGCCGCTGCACCACCGGCGAAACGCACCTCCGGGCCCTTGTAGCTCTGGGGGTCGCCCAGGAAGAACTGGCTCAGGGTCGCCCCGCGGGCGGCGGCCTCCGCCACCGGGTCTCCCTGGTCGACGTGCCCACCGATGCTCAGCGCCATGTGCTCCACGGTAGGCCCCTCCACCGACGGGGGTGACTCCTCGTGGCACCGGTGGGACGATGTCGACGTGTCGGCGGCATCGGCGTCCACCCGGTTGGGGGTGTGGTTCTACCGCCGCCTCCACGGCCGTGCGATGGGCGGGTCGGCCGAGGCGCCGGTCGTCGTGCTCACCGTCCCCGGGCGACGGTCCGGGCTCCCCCGCTCGGCGTGCGTCCGGGCACTGCGGAGCGAGGACGGCTACGTCGTCTGGGGGTCCGCGTCGGGCCGGCCGGCCGACCCGGACTGGTTCCGGAACCTGCGTGCTGCGGGCCGCGCACAGGTCCGCGAGGGTGACCGTGAGGTGACCGTCGACGCCGTCGAGCTGGTCGGCGACCAGCGCGCACGGGTGTGGCACGACATCGTCACCGTGCTCCCGCGGGTCGCGACGTACGAGACCAAGGCGGGGCGCACGATCCCCGTCGCCCGGCTGACGCCTCTCCCGCCGGGCTGACGAAAGGGCCTGGGCCGCGGTGGCAGGATGACCGCCATGCAGGATCACGGACACCACGGCCATCGTCACCGGGGGGGCCTCGGGCCTCGGTGCCGCCACCGCCGCCGCCCTCGCCGCGCGCGGCGCCCGCGTCGTGGCCCTCGACCTCCCCGAGGCCTGTGACGCCGGCCCGCAGCTCGAGCGCGTCGAGTACGTGCCGACGGACGTCACGTCGGAAGCCGATGTCCGGGCCGCCGTCGTGCAGGCCTCCGACGACCGTGCCAGACCACTGCGGGTGGTCGTCAACTGCGCGGGCATCGGGCCCTCCGCCCGGATCCTCGGCCGCAAGGGAACCCACTCGATCGACCTCTACCGCCAGGTCGTCGAGGTGAACCTCCTCGGCACGTTCGTCGTCCTCGCCGTCGCAGCCGAGGCGATCGCCGCGACCGAGCCAGACGAGCAGGGCCAGCGCGGGGTCGTCGTCAACACGGCGAGCATCGCGGCCTTCGACGGCCAGGTGGGCCAGGCGGCCTACAGCTCGTCAAAGGGCGGCATCGTCGGCCTCACCCTGCCGGCCGCGCGCGACCTGGCGCAGCACGGCATCCGCGTCATGACGATCGCCCCGGGCATCGTCGAGACGCCGATGCTCGCCACCGTGTCGGACGAGGTCCGCGCGGGGCTCGCCGCCGGTGTGCCGTTCCCCCAGCGGCTCGCCCGCCCCGAGGAGTATGCCCAGCTCGTGCTCGCCATCGTCGACCACGACTACCTCAACGGCGAGACGATCCGGATGGACGGCGCCCTGCGGATGGCCCCGCGCTGACCCGCGTCCTCCGCGACGACCTCGGGCACCTCGTCGAGCTGCCCGCCTCCGTGCGCCGCGTGGTGTCTCTGGTGCCGTCGCTCACGGAGGCCCTGGCCGCGTCGTGCGCCGACCGGCTCGTGGGCGTCACGGACTGGTGCACCCACCCCGCCGACCTGGACGCCCGGGGCGTCGCGCGGGTGCGCGGTACCAAGAACCCCGACCTCGCGGCCGTGACTGCGCTGCGCCCGGACCTCGTGGTGGCCAACAAGGAGGAGAACCGGGAGCTCGACGTCCGGCGGCTGCGCGCGCCGCGGCATCCCCGTGTGGGTGACGGAGATCGAGACCGTGCCGCAGGCGGTGACGTCGATGCGCCGGCTGCTGCGGGACGGCCTCCACCTGGAGGCCGACCCACCGTGGCTCCTCGAGGCGGAGGAGGCGTGGAGCGGACCCGTGCCGCCACCGCAGGCGCGCGTCGTCGTGCCGGTGTGGCGCGACCCGTGGATGGTCGTGGGGCGACCCACGTTCACGGCGGACCTGCTGGCCCGCGCGGGGTTCGATGTGGTCACCGGCGGGGTCCCCGGGCGCTATCCCGCGCTGGACCTCAGCACCGTGGACGACCCCCGGGTGACCGACCTCGTGCTGCTGCCCGACGAGCCCTACGTCTTCACCGAGGACGACGGTCCGGAGGCCTTCGTGAGGGTGCCGACGAGGCTGGTCTCGGGGCGTCTGCTCACCTGGTACGGACCCGCTCTCGTGGCTTCGCGGATTTCGCTCGACCGAAGCTGAACGTGTAGTGTCTCCGTCGCGCCCGGGCGGTCCGCTGCCTGCCGCGAAGGCCCCCTTAGCTCAGTCGGCAGAGCGTTTCCATGGTAAGGAAAAGGTCGTCGGTTCGATTCCGACAGGGGGCTCAGGTCGACCGGGACCGGCCTTCGGGCTGGTCCGAGTCGCACCCCTGGCGGGGTAGCTCAGCTGGTTAGAGCGCACGACTCATAATCGTGAGGTCGCGGGATCGAGCCCCGCTCCCGCTACCGAGGCCGGAGTTTCGGGGAATGCCCGCGGTCGCGTACCCTGTTGTGCTGGTGTCGCGAGGGCGTGCCCCAGGCACGGCACCCACCCCGACGACCCAGTACCACCGACTTCCCGAGAGCAGGTTGCCCCGTGGCCACAAAGAGCGCCGACGTCCGCCCGAAGATCACCATGGCGTGCACGGAGTGCAAGGAGCGCAACTACATCACGAAGAAGAACCGCCGCAACGATCCCGACCGGATGGAGCTGGCGAAGTTCTGCCCCCGCTGCAAGAAGCACACGACGCACCGCGAGACCCGCTGACCAGAGGCTCGTCAGGTGAGAGGCCGCCCGCACTTCGGTGCCGGCGGCCTCTCGCATGCGGGGCCGGCCCGGAGCCGTCGGGGCGGCGGTGGTCTCCTAGAGTGGTCGCCATGGCCGTGAACCCAGACTTCGTCGGGCGGAGCTACCCCCCGACGCCGCCGTATGCCGTCGACGCCGAGCTCATCGCCGCCTTCGCCGCGGCCGTCGGCGCCCGCGACGCGGTCCACACCGATGTCGAGGCCGCGCATGCGGCCGGCTACGCCGACGTCGTGGCGCCGCCGACGATGGCGGTGCGTTTCGCCCAGGAGTCCGAACGTGCCTACGTCACGGACCCGGAGGCCGGCATCGACTTCGGGCGCGTCGTCCACGGTGAGCAGCGGTTCGTCCACCACCGGCCCATCACCGCCGGCGACCAGGTCACCGGCACGACGACCGTCGACGCGGTGCGCCAGGCGGGCGGCCACGCCATGGTGACGACGCGAACGGAGCTCGCCACGGCGGCCGGCGAGGCCCTGACGACGTCGACGTCGACCATCGTCGTGCGCGGCGGGGAGGAGTGACCGTGGCCGCCCGTCCGCTGTCCGAGGTGGCGCTCGGTGACGTGGTGGGGCCGGTGACGGTCCCGGTCACCCGCGCCGCACTCGTCGCCTACGCCAACGCCTCGGGCGACCAGAACCCCATCCACCAGGACGAGGCCTTCGCCCGGTCGGTCGGTCTGCCGGACGTCATCGCGCACGGGATGTGGACCATGGGGGCGTCCGGCTCGGTCGTCGCCGACTGGGCCGGGGACTCGGGCCGGATCGTCGAGTTCGGGACGCGGTTCACCAAGCCGGTGGTCGTGCCCGTCGAGGGCACCGAGATCGTGGTGCAGGGAGTGGTCAAGGCGGTGGAGGCCACGACCGGGCGGGTGACGGTCGAGGTGACGACGACCTGTGGCGGTGAGAAGGTGCTGGGCCGCTGCGTCGCGGTCGTGCGGCTCGACTGATGCTGGAGCTCCACGACGAGCCCATCGCGATGCACACGACGATGCGGGTGGGCGGTCCCGCGGCGCGGATGGTCGTGGTGGAGACGGCGGACGAGGTCGTCGACGCCGTGCGCGAGGTCGACGACGCCGACGAGCCGCTGCTCGTCCTCGGTGGCGGGTCGAACCTCGTCGTCGCGGATGCCGGGTTCGCCGGGACGGTGGTCAAGGTCGCGACCCGCGGGGTCCACGTCGACTCGCAGGACCGGTGTGGTGGGGCGAACGTCACGGTGGCCGCGGGAGAGGACTGGGACGGGCTGGTCGCCGTGGCCGTCGAGCAGGGCTGGTCGGGGATCGAGGCGCTGTCCGGCATCCCGGGGTCCACGGGGGCCACGCCGATCCAGAACGTCGGAGCGTACGGGCAGGAGGTCGCGCAGACGATCGCGAGGGTGCGGGTCTGGGACCGCGTGGACCGGCGGGTTCGCACCATGTCGACGTCGGACTGCCACTTCTCCTACCGGCACTCGGTCTTCAAGGAGTCCGACCGCTTCGTGGTCGTCGACGTGATGTTCCAGCTCGTCCTGGCGACGCTGTCGCAGCCCGTGCGGTATGCCGACCTCGCCACGGAGCTCGGGGTCGAGGTGGGTGAACGCGTGCCGCTGGCCGACGCCCGCGACGCCGTCCTGGCCCAGCGCCGGAAGCGCGGCATGGTGCTGGATGCGGCCGACCACGACACCTGGAGCTGTGGCTCGTTCTTCACCAACCCGGTGCTCTCGGCGGACGAGTTCGAGGCGCTCGAGCGCCGGGTGGCCGACCGACTCGGAGGCGGTGCGCCGGCACCCCCGCGGTTCCCGGACGGGCACGGCAACATCAAGACCAGCGCCGCCTGGCTCATCGAGCGGGCGGGCTTCGGCAAGGCGTTCGGGATGCCCGGTCCCGCCGCCCTCTCGACCAAGCACACCCTTGCCGTGACCAACCGCGGTGCGGCGACGGCATCCGAGGTCGTCGACCTCGCGCGCCGGGTACGCGACGGGGTGCAGGAGGCGTTCGGGCTCACCCTCGTCAACGAGCCGGTCCTCGTCGGTCAGGAGCTGTGAGCACCGGGTGACGCCCGCGGCCGACGGCTGACGGCTGACGGCCGACGGCCGACGGCCGAGGCTCACGAGGCGGAGAGGTCACGGCGCGTGACCTGTGGCGCGTACCAGTCCGGCGGGATGGTGCCCGCCCGGCTCGACTCGGCGTACCACCACCACGGCGGCGGACAGGAGACCTGCTCGGTGACGTGGTGCGCCGCGAAGCGACGCCCCCCTCCGCGCACCCGAGCGAGGAGCTCGGCGCGTGGCCAGAAGGCCGGGTGGACGGGCTGCGGCCGTGGGTCGCCGGTCGGGATGCCGACGCTGCCCGCCGCGGTGTCGGTGCCCGGCGTGTCCGGCGTGTCCGGCTCCCGGTCGTGGTCCGCGTGGGGTGTCTGGCCGGCGGCCTCCGAGGCAGTGGGTGGGCGGTGGCAGAGGGAGAGGACGAAGGGAGTGCCGTCGAGCGCTCTCACCACGTCGCGCAGCTTCATGGCCCCGGCGGCGGTCTCGAGGCGGATCACGGTGGCGAGGGTCCAGTGGTGATGGGCGGCGTACTGGCGCTGGCTCATGCCCAGGCGGTGACGATCGGCGCGCAGGGCCAGGCCGACCTCTGCGCTGAGGTCCAGGCAGGCGCGCGCAGCCAGGAGCTCGGCGGCGAAGGTGGGCCACATGAGGGGTATCCAGTGCATGGGACCACGGTGCGCGGCCTGACGGCGCCGCCTCCAGGGCCACGGGCGCGCTGTGGACGGCCGGCCTCGCCCGTGCCCGATGTGGACACCCCCGGCCGCCGGCGCAGCCAAGCATCCCAGTCTGCCCCTTATCGAATGCTCGCCCCCACGGAGCAAACCCCGGTGTGCTCGCCGACGTCGTGCAGATCCCGTCATGCTCACTGGGGGCGAGCATTCAATAGCGGTCGGCAGGCACATCCCTGGGGGCGAGCGACACGCCGGCGGAGGCCGGCCGACCCGTAATCGGTTGCAACCACCGGGCGATGCCACGCTCTGCCGACGCCCGCACGTCCGACGGCGCTCGGCTCACCGCCAGCGAGGTCCGTGCGAGGTCTGCCAGCTCGTCGTCCGAGAACCCGTGGGACACGCGCGCCGTCGCGTACTGGTCCGCCAGCCGGGAGCCGAAGATGAGCGGGTCGTCGGCTCCCAGCGCCACCCGCGCCCCCGCCGACACCAACGCCCGCAACGGCACGTCCTCCGGGCGGTCGAAGACCCCCAGGGACACGTTGGAGAGCGGGCACACCTCGAGAGCCACCCCCTCGGCGACCACGCGGTCCAGCACCCTGGGGTCCTCCACCGCGCGCACCCCGTGCCCCAGCCGGTGCGGCGCCATGGCATCGAGGGTCTCGGCCACGGCCCCTGCGCCCAGCAGCTCGCCGGCGTGCGGCACCAGGGCCAGCCCGGCCCGGCGGGCGATCCGGAAGGCCGCCGCGAAGTCCTGGGCCGCCCCCCGCCGCTCGTCGTTCGACAACCCGAAGCCGACCACCGCACCGGCACCCGCACCCGCGTACCGGGCCGCCAACCTCGCCAGAGTTCGCGCCTCGAGCGGATGCCGCATCCGGCTCGCGGCCACGACCACGGCCACCTGGGCCGAGCCCGCGACCGCCGACACCGCACGTGCCTCGTCGAGCACGATCTCCAGCGCCGGGGTGATACCCCCCACGAACGGGGCATACGACGTCGGGTCGACCTGGATCTCCAGCCACCGCGACCCCTCCGCCGCATCGTCCGCCGCCGCCTCCCGCACGATGCGACGCATGTCGGCCTCGCCGCGCACGCAGGCGCGTGCTGCGTCGTAGAGCCGCTGGAACCGGAACCATCCGCGCGCGTCAGAGGTCTCGAAGCGCGGCGGCCACTGCGTGGTCAGGGAGGCCGGCAGCCGGATGTCGTGCTGCGCCGCCAGCTCGCGCACCGTCGCCACCCGCATGGAGCCGGTGAAGTGCAGGTGCAGGTGGGCCTTGGGCAGCTCCGTGACGGAACGGTTCGGCGCCGCCGAGGACGTCACCCGGCGTCGGCGCCGGTGTCCGGCTCGCGCGGCTCCTCGATGATGTGCACGGCCGCCTCCTCGGCGGAGGCACCCGCGCCGTCGATGCCGACGTCGGATCCGATCAGCTCCGGGTCCACGTCGTCGCCGACACCCTGGTCCGGCGCCACGAGACGACCGGCTCGCACGTCACCGACCTCGGAGTCCCCGAGCCAGTCGTCCTCGGACGCGATGCTGTCCGGGTCGTCACCACCCACGCGCTCCCACTCGCGCGAGCCGGTCACGGCCTCCGGAGCGCCGTACGCCGTGTTGGGGTCGGGCAGCTCCTGCTCGATCCGCTGGTCGATGGTCTCGTCGCGGTGCTGCTCCTCGAGCGTCACCCCGTGCATGCGGGAGCCCCGGTCGGTGTCCGGCGGTGAGTACCCGGCGTCGAGAACGTCGTCGCCCTGCTCGTCCATGAGGGTGTCGATCGGCTGGAGCTGGTCCTCGTCGTCGAGGCTGTAGTCACCCAGGTCGTCGCTGATGTTCTCCTGCTGCTCGGACATGCACTCACCCTACGTCCCCGGCGAGGCGCTCCGCGGTGGCGAGCGCCACGCACGTCGCGACACCAGCCATGGCGGTCTCGACCTCGCCGAGCACGGGAAAGGACGGAGCCAGCCGGATGTTGCGGTCGCGCGGGTCCTGACCGTGGGGAAACGACGCACCGGCCGGCGTGAGGGCGATTCCGGCCTCGCCGGCCAGCGCCACCACCCTTGAGGCGCACCCGTCGAGCACGTCGAGGCTCACGAAGTACCCGCCGGCCGGGCGGGTCCACGCGGCGACGCCCAACCCGTCGAGCTCCGCGGTGAGGGCCGCGTCGACGGCCGCGAACTTCGGCGCAAGGATGGCCCGGTGCCGCGCCATGTGCTCGCGCACCCCCCGGGCGGACCCGAAGAACTGCACGTGGCGCAGCTGGTTGACCTTGTCGGGGCCGATGGAGGCGAACTGCTGGTGGCCGAGGTACCACTGCACGGTCTCGCGCGACCCCGCGAGGAAGGCGACCCCCGCACCGGCATACGTGATCTTGCTCGTGGAGGCGAACATGACAGGACGGTGAGGGTGACCGGCGGCAGCCGCGAGCGAGACGATGTCGGCCGACTTGGCCTCGTCCTCGGTGAGATGGTGCAGGGCGTAGGCGTTGTCCCAGAAGATCCGGAAGTCGGGAGCCGCGGTGGGCATCGCCGCCAGGCGGCTGGCGACCTCCTGGGTCACGACCGACCCGGCCGGGTTGGCGTACGTCGGGACGATCCACATCCCCTTGACGGAGGCGTCGTCCCGCACGAGGGCCTCGACCGCGGCGACGTCCGGGCCGTCGTCGAGCATGGGCACCGTCACCATGTCGATGCCGTAGGACGCCAGCATCGTGAAGTGCCGGTCGTAGCCGGGCACGGGACACACGAACGTCACCCGCTCCTCGTCACGCCAGGGCCGGGGTGAGTCGACACCACCGTGGAGGAGGTGCTGCACGAGCACGTCGTGCATCATCGTCAGGCTCGAGGCACCTCCGGCAACGATCTGGCCTGGGTCCACCCACAGCAGCTCGGCGAACATCTCCCGCAGCTCACGAAGGCCCGCGAGCCCCCCGTAGTTGCGCACGTCCACCCCGTCGGCGTCCGTGACCCGGTCCGGCAGGTGCATCAGGGCGTCGGAGAGGTCGAGCTGCTCCGTGCTCGGCTTTCCCCGGGTCAGGTCGAGCTTCAGCCCCCGTTCCTTCAGCGCGTCGTATGCCGCGCGCTGCCTCGCGAGGTAGGTCGCGAGCTGCTCCGGCGAGCGCTGCGCGAGGGGGGTGCGGTCGGCGGTGGAGGCGGTCGCGGTGCTCACTCCCATATCGTGGCAGAGCCGCGGGAGGGGCGCCGGGAGCCGCCGAGCGGGTTCGCGCCCTGCCGGACCGGTCCCGTATGCTTGCTCTCCGGTGTGCCCACCATCCGTCGTCGTGCCACGGCACGGGGAGGAGCGTGTGTGGTTCGCCGGGCGGAGCCCCACCCGACCGGGGTCTCCGTAGGGCAGTGGCTCAATTGGTAGAGCACCGGTCTCCAAAACCGGCGGTTGGGGGTTCGAGTCCCTCCTGCCCTGCGTCGCACGTGTGGTTCGTCCACGACTGCAGCCCGCTTCGTGCGGTGTTGCCTTCGCGGTCGCGCCGCGCGCCAGGCACCCGATGAAGAGCTCGACGTGAAGAGGCACCGTGACTGACGTGGGTCAGACCAGGACTCCCTCCCGCCCCGCCAAGGGGCAGGAGCGGGGTGGCAACCCCATCTCCCGGTGGTTCCGGGCGCTCGGGCTCTTCGTCAGCCAGATCCTCGACGAGCTGCGCAAGGTCGTCCGACCCACGCGCTCCGAGCTGTGGAACTACACGCTCGTCGTCATCGTGTTCGTCACGGTGATGATGGCGGTGGTGTCGCTGCTCGACCTCGGCTTCAGCCGGCTCGTCGGTCTGGTGTTCGGCTCCTGACGAGCGCCCGCACCGGCACCGTCACGACACAGCCACCCGGCATACCGCACCAGAGGAAGAGGTCATCCGTGTCCGACCAGTGGACCGACAACCGCGACGTCGCGTCCCCCGACGGCGTCCAGGCGCTGCCCGACGAGGCCGCCACGGACGTCGCCGAACCGGTGAGCCGCGAGCCGGAGACCGACGACGTCGTCACCGACGTCACGGACGTCACCGACGTCACCGACGCCACCGAGCCGGAGACCGACGAGGACGGCGACGTCCTGGACTCCGTGGACCCGGTCAAGGCCTTCAAGGACGACCTCGCCAGCAAGGTGGGGGACTGGTTCGTCGTGCACTCCTACGCCGGTTACGAGAACCGCGTGAAGGCCAACCTCGAGACCCGGATCCAGTCCCTCAACATGGAGGACTACATCTTCGAGATCCAGGTGCCGATGGAGGAGGTCACCGAGATCAAGGGCGGCCAGCGCAAGCTGGTCCGCCGGGTCCGGATGCCGGGCTACGTCCTGGTCCGCATGGACCTCACCGACGAGTCCTGGGGCGCCGTTCGCCACACCCCCGGGGTCACCGGCTTCGTCGGCAACGCTCACCAGCCGGTGCCCCTCACCCTCGACGAGGTCTACGGAATGATCAAGCCGGCCGACCTGGAGTCGTCCGCGGGCGCCCAGACAGCGGCCGGCTCCGCCGCCGGTGGCGGCGGAGGCCAGCGCGAGGCCGCGGTCGTCGACTTCGAGATCGGTGAGTCCGTCACCGTCATGGACGGCCCGTTCGAGACGCTGCCGGCGACGATCTCGGAGATCAACCCCGACACCCAGAAGCTCAAGGTGCTCGTCTCGATCTTCGGCCGCGAGACCCCGGTCGAGCTCTCGTTCGGCCAGGTCTCCAAGCTCTGACCGACCGGGGCTCCGCCCCATGCACCTCCCGAGAAACCACACAACCGAATACGCACGACCCGCGGGGCTCCTCCCCGCCACTGCAAAGGGGTCATCGCCCACGGCGTCGGCCCACACCACCACATGAAGGACAGACATGCCCCCCAAGAAGAAGGTCTCCGGGTTCATCAACCTGCAGATCCAGGCCGGTGCCGCGACGCCGGCTCCCCCCGTCGGCCCGGCGCTGGGTCAGCACGGCGTCAACATCATGGAGTTCGTCAAGGCGTACAACGCGGCGACCGAGCACCAGCGCGGCAGCATCATCCCGGTCGTCATCACGGTCTACGAAGACCGCTCGTTCACCTTCATCACGAAGACGCCCCCGGCGTCGGAGCTGATCAAGAAGGCCGCGGGGGTCCAGAAGGGCTCCGGTGAGCCCCACAAGGTCAAGGCCGGCAAGCTCACGAAGGACCAGGTCCGCGAGATCGCCGAGACCAAGATGCCCGACCTCAACGCCAACGACATCGACGCCGCGATGAAGATCATCGCCGGCACCGCTCGTCAGATGGGCATCGACACCGAGCTCTGAGCCCGGTGCCACGGCATCCGCCCGGATGCCGGACGGGGCACCGACGTGGTGACCCACCAGTGGCAGGGCCGGCGCTGGCCCGACGACCACGACTCCACCCCGAGATCCAGGAGCAGCACATGAAGCGCAGCAAGTCCTACCGGTCCGCCGCCGAGAGGATCGACGCCGACAAGGCCTACGCCCCGCTCGACGCGGTGCGCCTCGCCAAGTCGACCGCGTCGGCCAAGTACGACGAGACGGTCGAGGTCGCCATGCGGCTCGGCGTCGACCCCCGCAAGGCCGACCAGATGGTCCGCGGGACGGTGAACCTCCCGCACGGCACGGGCAAGACCGCCCGCGTCCTCGTCTTCGCCAACGGTGACAAGGCCGAGGCCGCCAAGGCCGCCGGCGCCGACTACGTCGGCTCCGACGACCTCCTCGAGAGGGTCGCCGGCGGCTGGCTCGACTTCGACGCCGTCGTCGCCACGCCCGACCTCATGGGCAAGGTCGGGCGGCTCGGCAAGGTGCTCGGCCCGCGCGGCCTGATGCCGAACCCGAAGACCGGCACGGTCACGATGGACACCGCCAAGGCGGTGACCGACATCAAGGGCGGCAAGATCGAGTTCCGCGTCGACAAGCACGCGAACCTCCACTTCATCATCGGCAAGGTCTCGTTCGACGAGAAGGCACTGGTCGAGAACTACGCCACCGCGCTCGAGGAGGTCCTCCGGCTCAAGCCGGCCGCCTCCAAGGGCCGGTACATCACCAAGGCGACGCTCGCCACGACGATGGGCCCCGGCATCCCGCTGGACGTCACCCGGACCCGCAACCTGCTCGAGGAGACCGCCGAGGCCTGACGTCGCGGTCCCCACCCACGAGAGCCCGCCGGTCACGCCGGCGGGCTCTCGTGGTCCGTACCTGCCCGGTTCGGGTCCGGCACGCGGCCCGTGATGCGAGACGGCCGGGCGGGTCGTCGCTAGGCTCGGGCCGAACCTGACGCCGCGGGGCGTCGGTCGGGCGAGCACCGGGAGTCGGCCATGGCGTCACGTCGAGGGCAGGGCAACCTGACGTGAGCACCACCTCCGGCGCACCCGATGGCGTCACCGGCCTGCCGCAGGACGCCATCCCACGACCGGTTCTGATCCTGATCGGGCTGGCCGCGGCGACCCTCGCCGTCGCCGGCATCAAGGAGGCTGCCTGGCTGATCGCGCCGGCGAGTCTGGGCGTCGTCCTGGTGGTCACCGTCTCGCCGATCGGCGGACTGCTGGAGCGCAGGGGAGCCCCCGTGTGGGTGGGAGTCGTCGTGACGATCCTGCTCGTGTACCTCATCCTCATCACGCTCGTGCTCGCGATCGCGGGATCGGGCGCGAAGCTCGCCAGCCTCATCCCGCAGTACACCTCGGAGATGGACGACCTCGTCGACGGCCTGGGTTCCCGGCTGGCCGACCTGGGGCTGCAGCCGGAGCAGGTGCGGGCGGCGACCCAGAGCCTGGACCTCAACAGGCTGACCGACCTCCTGACCGACACGGCGTCGAACGTCCTCGGCGTGCTCAGCACGCTGGTGTTCGTCGCCGTGATCGTCCTGTTCATCGGGTTCGACTCCACGAGGTTCCCCCGCAACCTGTTCGCCGCCCGCGGCGAGCGGCCCGCGGTCGTCGACGCGCTCACCGCGTTCGCGAAGGGCACCCGGACCTACCTCACGGTCTCCACGATCTTCGGACTCATCGTCGCCGTCGTCGACACGATCGCGCTCACCCTGCTCGGCGTACCCGGTGCCGTGGCCTGGGGCGTGCTCGCCTTCGTCACGAACTACATCCCCAACATCGGGTTCATCATCGGGGTCATCCCGCCGGCCGTCATCGGCCTCCTCGAAGGCGGCCCGAGCCTCATGATCGCCGTGATCGTCCTGTACTCGGTCATCAACTTCGTCATCCAGTCGATCATCCAGCCAAAGTTCCAGGCCGACGCGCTCGGCCTGACCACCACCCTGACCTTCCTGGCCCTCGTGTTCTGGGCGTGGGTCCTGGGTCCCCTGGGCACGATCCTGGCCCTCCCCCTGACGCTGCTCCTCAAGGCGCTGTTCGTCGACGTCGACCCGCGTGCCCGGTGGCTGGAGCCCCTGCTCTCCGGTGTCCCGCACCCGGAAAGAGACTCCCACCCGGAACCCGATGCCCGAGCCCACGGCGATGCCCGGACCGAACCCCGAACCAGCGCCGAGGAGCCCCCGGCGCCACGACCCACCGACCCGCGGAGGTAGCACCGTGCCCACCGACCTGCTCAGCGCCACCTGGAAGATGCTCCTCGTCCGCGGACTGATCGGCATCGTCTTCGGCATCGTCCTCATCGCCTGGCCCGACACGACGATCGTCGTCCTCGTGGTGCTCTGGGGCATCTGGGCCGTGGTCGACGGCATCGTGCTGGCGGCCCAGATCTTCTCCTCCCCCGGAGGGACCGGACAGAAGGCGCTCGTCGCCGGGCTGGCCCTCGTGGCGATCCTGGCCGGGCTCATCGCGATCGCACGGCCCGGTCTGGCGGCGAGTGTCGTCACCTGGTTCATCGGCATCTGGCTCCTCGTCCGCGGCCTCTTCGAGCTGGTCGGCGCCTTCACGTCCCGCTCGACGGCCCCCCGGTGGCTCCTCGTCCTCGGCGCCCTCCTCGACCTGCTGCTCGGCGCCCTCTTCGTGGCGAACCCAGGCAACAGTGCCGTCGCCATCGCCGTGCTCCTCGGCATCATCGCGCTTGCCTGGGGCATCGTCTTCGTCGTCCTGGCCCTCCTCGTCCGGCGCCGCGCCGCGGAGGTGGACCGGCTGGAGCGAGCCGCCTGAGCCGCTGCCGCGCGTTCGGGTCGCCGGGGATTTGGGCCGAGCCTGCGCCCTGCCGTAGGGTGTGCTCGACCGAAGACCGCCGGTTGTCGCGTGCACCCGCACGAGACCGAAGGTTCCGCCGAGAGCGGGCGACCAGCGCAGGCCACGAAGTTCCCGGTATGCCGTGGGCCCGCCCACGTCGCCGCCGAACGAGCCCCGTGCCCTGCGCCGGGGCTCGCTGTCGTTCCGGGCCTTCCACCGACGGTCCACCGACGGAAGGAGGCGCCCATGTCTCGTGCCGACAAGGCCGCGGCGATCGCCGAGCTCTCCGAGAAGTTCCGGAGCTCGAACGCTGCCGTCCTCACGGAGTACCGCGGGCTCACGGTGAAGCAGATCACCGACCTGCGCAGCTCCCTGCGGGGCACCGCGACCTACGCCGTGGTCAAGAACACGCTGACCCAGCTCGCCGCCAAGGACGCCGGGGTGACCGCGTTCGACGGTCAGCTCGTCGGACCGACCGCCATCGCCTTCGTCGACGGCGACCCGGTGGAGGCTGCCAAGGGCCTGCGTGACTTCGCCAGGGCCAACCCCCATCTGGTGATCAAGGGTGGTGTGCTCGAGGGCAAGACCCTCAGCGCCGCCGAGATCGCCACGCTCGCGGACCTGGAGTCCCGCGAGGTCCTCCTCGCCAAGCTGGCCGGCGCCATGAACGCCTCGCTCAGCAAGGCGGTCCACCTCTTCGCCGCCCCGCTCTCGCAGGCCGCTCGCACGGTCGACGCGCTCCGGGCGAAGGTCGAGAGCGAGGGTCCGGCCGCCGGTGCCCCCGCCGCGGCCGAGGAGACCCCTGCCGACGCCGCCCCCGCGGCCGA
>CAVXML010000012.1:0-217332 GCA_963763015.1 uncultured Actinomycetota bacterium
CGCCGCCCACCTGGCCATGGCGGGCCACAAGACGCTCCTCCTCGACCTGGACCTGGCGTTCGGGGACGTCGCCATCAGCCTGCAGCTCATCCCGGTGCAGTCGGTCTTCGACGCCGTGGCCATGAGCGGCCACATGGACGAGCAGGGGATGAGGTCGCTGGTCACCGTGCACGAGTCCAGCGGCCTGGACGTCATCTGCGCGCCCAACGACCCGAGCGACGCCGACCGGATCCCGGTGAACGTGGTCACCGAGCTGCTGAAGACCGCTCGTCAGCACTACGACTACATCATCGTGGACACCCCTCCGTCCTTCACCGAGCACGTACTCGCCGCCTGCGACATCAGCTCGGCCCTCATCCTCATCGCCACGCTCGACATCCCGGCGGTCAAGAACCTCCGGGTGGCCATCGACACACTGGACATGCTCGGCAGCCCGAAGGATGCCCGCATCATCGTCCTCAACCGGGCCGATGCCAAGGTCGGGCTGCGGCCCGATGACGTGGTCTCTGCGATCAAGACCGACATCGCGATCAGCATCCCGAACTCCATGGCCGTTCCCGCCTCGGTCAACCGCGGCATCCCCGTCGTCATCGACGACCCTCGCGGTCCGGTCAGCACATCGATCCGCGAGCTGGCCGACATCCACATCCGGCAGCGCTTCGGTGACGAGGTTCAGGTCGCCGGGCAGCGCAAGAGTCTCTTCAGGGGGCGCAGATGAGCTTGGCGGACCGACTCGACAGCGTGCGGCGGAGTCAGGAGCCCGTGCCGGCCACCGGGCGACCGGAGTTCGGTGCGGCGGAACGCCGTCGCCGGGGCCACGACCCATTCGCCAAGGTCAAGGGCCGTGTCCATCAGGCCCTCATCGAAAGCCTGGGCCCGCGGCTCTACGACCCCCACCTCCCCGAGGCCGAGCTTGCCGCACAGGTGCGCCAGACCCTCCAGCAGACGATCGACGCGGAGGAGACGCCGCTCTCCCAGGCGGACCGGACCCGGATCGCGCAGGAGGTCTCTGACGAGATCCTCGGGCACGGCCCCCTCGAACCGCTGCTGCGGGACCCCGAGATCACCGAGATCATGGTCAACGGTCCTGACTCGATCTACGTGGAGCGCGGCGGCAAGATCTACCCGGTCGAGACCCACTTCACTGGCGAGTCGCACCTGCGACGGGTCATCGACAAGATCGTCGGCCGTGTGGGCCGCCGCATCGACGAAGCCAGCCCCCTGGTTGACGCGCGCCTGCCCGACGGCTCCCGCGTGAACGCCGTCATCGCGCCCGTCGCGCTGGACGGTGCTGTGCTCACCATCCGCAAGTTCTCGGCCGACCCGTTCACCGACGCCGACCTCATCGCCTTCGGCACGATGTCGGTCCCCGTGCGTGACTTCCTCAGGGCCTGCGTCCTGGGGCGTCGCAACATCGTCATCTCCGGGGGTACCGGGTCCGGCAAGACGACGACGCTCAACGTCATCTCGTCCTACCTCCCCGAGGACGAGCGCATCGTCACCATCGAGGACGCGGCGGAGCTGCAGCTCCACCAGGACCACGTGCTGCGGCTGGAGTCGCGACCGGCGAACATCGAGGGTCGCGGTGCCATCGCCATCCGTGACCTCGTGCGCAACTCCCTTCGCATGCGCCCCGACCGCATCGTCGTCGGTGAGGTGCGTGACGGTGCCGCGCTCGACATGCTTCAGGCCATGAACACCGGTCACGACGGGTCGATCACCACGGTGCACGCGAACAGCCCTCGCGACTCCCTGTCCCGCCTGGAAACCATGGTGCTCATGGCAGGCGTCGACCTGCCCGTGCGCGCCATCCGCGAGCAGGTGGCCGGCGCCCTCGACCTCATCATCCAGCAGGCTCGCCTCAAGGACGGCTCTCGCCGGATCGTCGCAATCACCGAGGTGGTCGGCATGGAGGGGGACGTCATCACCCTCCAGGACCTGTTCACCTTCGACTACTCCGCCGGCCGAGACGACGCCGGCCGGTTCCGCGGCCAGCTGGTGAGCACCGGCCTGCGGCCCAGGTTCACCCAGGACCTCGCGGACCTCGGCATCGAGCTCCACCCGACGATGTTCACCTTCGGTGCCCGATGACGATGCGCTTCTCCCGTCTGGCCGGCGTGCCTGGTCGAGTCCTCGCCCCTGTCTGCGCTGCCCTCCTGCTTCTGGGAGCACCCAGCGCTTCCGCGGAGACGATCAACGCGTCCCTCAGCGACCTGCGACCCAGCGACACGGCGGTGCAGGGCACCCTCATCCTCCGGACCGACGACGCAGCGGCGGTCGACCCTGAGTCGGTCTCGGGAACCCTGGGAGGGAAGACCACCGAGGTCACGGTCGCGCCGTCGACTGCGCAGCGGACCACGATGCTCGTCATCGACACGAGCGGCTCGATGAACGCCTCCGGCATGGCGACCGTCCGCACCGCGGTGAGGGACTTCCTCGCCGAGGTGCCGGACGACGTGAAGGTCGGTGTCGTCTCCTTCGCGACCACGTCGGGTGTCGACGTCGAGCCCACCACCGACCGGGCCAAGGTGCAGCGGGCCGTCAACGCCCTGAGGTCCAAGGGCGAGACTGCGCTCTACGCCGGCGTCCAGGATGCCGTGGCGGCGCTCGGCACCGAGGGCGAGCGCAGCATCGTCCTGCTCAGCGACGGCGGCGACACCGTCGCTGCAGCTGGAGGGGGAGCGGCCGGCGCTCGCAAGGGACGCCGGGCCGCTGTCGACGCGCTGCTCAAGGCCAAGGTGCGCGCCGAGGTCGTCGCGTTCAAGAGCCCCGAGGCGAACGGCGAGGTGCTCAGGGCCTTCGCCAAGGCGGGAGGCGGCTCGGTGGTGGCGGCCGAGAACCGCGCCGCGGTCGCGGAGGCGTTCGACGCCGCCGCCGTGACGCTCCAGTCCCAGGTCCTCGTGTCATGGGTCCGGCCGGCCGGCCTCGACGGGGCCCAGGAGATCACCGTGCGGGGCGTGGCGGGCGACGACACGTTCCTCGCTCGCTCCACGGTGAACCTGAACGCCGCCAGTGACGTCGGTCAGCCCATCGGCATCGCCCTCTGCGGTTGTCGCGCCGGCGACAGGCAGCAGCGGCTCCGGCGAGACTCCGTGGACCGGGCTCCTCCTCCCCATCGCGCTGATCGCCCTCTTCCTCGGCGTCTTCGTCCTGGTCATGGCCATCTTCGCGCCGGTCTTCCGCTCCAAGCGGAAGGAGCGGGTGGCGACCATCGACCGGTACGGCCTGGGGTCGCTGCGGGCCCGCCCCAAGCAGCAG
The DNA here is from genome assembly GCA_963763015.1 of uncultured Actinomycetota bacterium. Lineage (GTDB taxonomy): Bacteria > Actinomycetota > Actinomycetes > Actinomycetales > Dermatophilaceae > Fodinibacter. The sequence continues at coordinate 3,259 of CAVXML010000012.1, forward strand.
GCGACCCCCAGCGCGATCAGCGCGCAGCTGGTCCAGATGGGCGACCGGGTCATGGAGGGGCGGGAGTCGACGACCAAGACCATGGCCCTCCTCGACCGCGCCGACCTGCCCTGGCGGGCGGGCGAGTGGTTCGTGCTGCGGATCGCCGCGGTCATCGTCGGCGTCGCGCTGGGCTACATCCTCCTCGCGTCCCGGTCATGGATCCTGGGGGTCGCCCTCGGGCTCGCCCTCGGGCTGCTGCTGCCGTCCTTCGCGCTACGGCACCTGGCTCGGCGGAGGGCACGCGCCTTCGAGTTCGTGCTTCCCGATGTCCTGATGCTCGTCGCGACGAGCCTCGCCAGCGGGTTCAGCCTGCTCCAGGCGCTCGACGCGGTCGCCCGCGACGCACCCGAGCCGGCCGGGAAGGAGTTCTCCCGCGCGCTCGCGGAGACACGGATCGGAGCCGACGTCTCCGACGCCCTGGACCACATGGCCGAGCGCATGGACTCCGAGAACATGCGCTGGGCGACGATGGCGATCCGCATCCAGCGGGAGGTCGGCGGCAACCTCGCCGAGACCCTGCGCACGACCGCCGCCACCCTGCGTGAGCGGGAGGGCCTGCGGCGCCACGTGCGGGCACTGTCGGCCGAGGGCCGTTTCTCGGCCTACATCCTCATCGCGCTCCCGATCGTCATCCTGATCTGGACGATGATCACGAACTACGACTACGTCAGCCTCCTGTGGACAACGCTGCTGGGGGTCCTGATGTGCGTTGCAGGACTGGTCGCCATGGTCATCGGCATCTTCTGGATGCGCAGAGTCGTGCAGATCGAGGTGTGACCATGCTCCTGTGGGTCGGTGTGCTGCTGCTCGTCGTGGCCGTCGTCGTCGTCGTGCTCGCCGCTACCCTCGGCGCGGGCCAGACGACGGGGGTCGCGAGGTCGTTGGAGCTCGTCAACTACCGGTCGACACGCGCGACCGTGGCCAAGAACGAGCTCCCTGCCAGGGACCGGCTCCTCGAGCCGCTGCTGAACGCTCTCCGTGGCCTCGCGGTCCGGCTCTCCCCGGCCGGAACGAGTGAGCGCATCGCGCACTCGCTGGACAAGGCTGGCAACCCGCCGTCGTGGTCCGTCGAGCGCGTCATGGGGTTCAAGGGCATCGGGCTGATCTTCGGTGTGGTCCTCAGCCTCGTGCTGTTCGGACTGAGCCTGACCGGCCTCCTGGTGAGCCTGGCCTTCGGGGCCTTCGGCTTCTTCCTCCCCGACCTCCTCGTCTACAACGCCGGGCTGCGGCGCCAGAAGGAGATGCGCCGGGGTCTGGCGGATGCCCTGGACATGCTCACCGTGTGCGTCGAGGCCGGCCAGGGCTTCGACGCCGCCATCCTCCAGGTGGCGCGCACCGTGACCGGCCCCATCGGCGGTGAGTTCGCGCGCGTGCTGTCCGAGATCCAGATCGGCAAGACCCGGGCCGACGCGTTCGCCTCGCTCGGGGAGCGCACCACGGCCCCCGAGGTGAAGACCTTCGTGAGCGCCCTCGTGCAGGCCGACCGGATGGGCCTGCCGATCGCCGCCGTCCTGCGCGAGCAGACCAAGGAGATGCGCATCGCCCGTCGGCAGCGCGCCGAGGAGCAGGCTCAGAAGGTCACCGTCAAGATCCTCTTCCCGCTGCTGCTCTGCATCTTCCCCGCGCTGTTCATCATCATCATCGGCCCGGGCGCCATCCGCATCGTGGAGCTGTTCCGGGTGATCTGACGTCCGTCCGCTGCGGACGGCGAGGAACTCAGGGCCGGCCCGTCGACGCCGTGCGGCCCGGGTTGTCGGAGATGAGCCCGAGCCGCACTGCCGCGATGACCGCGCTGGCCCGGTTGTGGGCGCCGAGCTTCTCGTAGATCTTGCCGATGTGGGTCTTGACCGTGGACGGGCTCATGAAGAGCGACCGCCCCACCTCGGCCACCGACGCGCCCTCGACGAGGAGCTTGAGCACCTCCGTCTCGCGCGTGGTCAGCGCGGTCTGAGGTGACTCGCTGCGCCGGCGCATCGCCTCGGCGAGGCCGCTCGCGGAGAACTCGAGCGGCATCTCAGCCGCGCGGCGGACCGCTGAGATCACCTGCTCCGACGGTGCGCTCTTGCGCACGAGGGCGGACGCACCGGCATCCAAGGCCTCCAACAGGCTGGAGTCGTCGTTGAGCATGGTGAGGACCACGAGGCCGATCCGGTGAGAACGCTCGCGGGCGGCCCTGACCAGCGAGAGCCCGCTGCCGTCGGGCATCGTGACGTCGATGACGGCGACGAGGGGCCCATCTGTGGGAGCCGCCAGCAGGCGGTCGAGAAGGGTGTGGCCCTCTGCGAGCGACCCCGCGTGGCCGATCACCTGGATCTCCGGCTGGGCGTCGAGCATCGCCGCGATGCCTTCGCGCACCACGGCGTGGTCGTCCACGAGCACGACGCTGAGCATCGCGGTCCCCTCCCTGAGTCAGGGCGTACGTCGAGCCGCTGCCGCGACCGGCGCCGACTCCTCGACCGACAGGGTAACCGTCGTGCGTCCGGGAGTGTCCGAACGGACCTCGAGATGTGCCTCGACGCCGTCGACCGATGGCGTGCGGTAGGCCTGACGAGCGGTCCTCGGGTTGCCGTCGTGGGACACCTCGACGTTGGTCGGGCCGACGACCGACGCCGTGAGAGTCACCCAGGCATTGCGGGCGCCGCTCGACTGTGCGTCGGCGAGGACGTCCATGACCAGCCGGTGCACGAGGATCTCGACACGAGGGTCGATTCGCCGCTGGCGCTCGCTCACCGTCACGGTCGTGCGCATTCCGGTGACGCTGCCGAAGCTCTGCACCGCGGCGCTCAGCACCGCTCCCAGCCCGGTGCCGGGCCGTTCGGCCACGCGGAGGTCCGTGATGTGCAGCCGCAGGTCGGCCATCACCTCGCCCAGCCGGTCGCGGAGGGCGTCGAGGCCGTCACGCATGTCCGACCCGGAGGATCCGGCCTGCATCCGCAGGGCGTCGACCTTGTAGCCGAGGGCCGCCAGCTCCTGCGCGATGCCGTCATGGATGTCGCGAGAGATGCGGTCGCGCTCCTCGATGCTCGCCACCTGGCGCAGCTCGCCGAAGAGCAGGCCGGCCTGGATCGTGGGCGCGATCCGTCGCGTGACGTCGGCGGCGATCCGCAGCTCGTCGCGCGAGAAGAACTGGTCGTCGGGCCGCTCCGCGACGAGCACGGTCGTCGAGCCGTTGCCCAGGGCGTACGGCACCACCAGGGCCCGTCGTGCTCCCAGGTCGTCGGTGAAGGTGACCTGCGTCGGTCGCCACTTCGAGCGTCCGGCGGTGAGCACCCCGGAGACGTGGTCGGCGACCGCCCAGGGCGCCCGCGTCGACCCACGCAGGGCAACCGGCACCAGGTGCTCGGCGTCCTGCGTCACGAGCACGGCACTGCGGACCGATGGCACGTCGGCTGCGAGGAGGTCGAGGGCGAGCGTCGCGCTCGCGAGGGCGTCGAGGCCGGTTGACATCTGGGACGACAGGTCCTGCAGTCGCTCGATGAGCTCGATCGCCTCGCGGGCCGCAGGGTCGGCGTCCTCGGCCGCCTGCTCCGCGGCCAGCCGCTGGTTCCAGGCGCCGAGGATGCCGAGCAGGGACGCGGCGGCCAGCCACGCCAACATCTCGGGCGTCACGCCTCGCGACTGTTCGAACAGGGCCGCCGCTCCGAGGAAGGCTCCGCCACCAAGGGCCGACGTGAGCAGGAAGCCGAACCGGCCGTACAGGGTGCCGGCGTGGTAGGCGGGGATGAGGATGAGCAGCGCCGCACCCTCGGTGAGCGCAAAGGCCACTCCGGAAGCCGCAGCCGACAGGGCGAGCAGCGCCAGGACCAGGCTGTCCAGCACGCCGCGGCGACCCAGCGGCGTCCGGTCGAGCACGACGATGACGAGGTCGAGGGCCACGACCAGCAGAAGCCACGGCAGGACCGCCACGACCGAGTCGACCAGGAAGGCCAGGAGGGCGGCCAGCACGGCGAAACCGAGGCGGATGGCGACCGACGCGTCGAGCCACCGGAGCCATCGCAGTCGGGTCACCCTGAGCAGGGTAGTGGTCCCGGGCGTCGGCCTCTCGGCGTACAGGGTCTTCCCAGACCGCTGTGCGAAACTGGTCCGTCAGCTGACCTGCGTGGAAAGGAACGAACCGACGTGAAAGGTCGCGTGCTGGTCGTCGACGACGACCTGGCGCTGGCGGAGATGCTCGGGATCGTCCTGCGCAACGAGGGCCTCGAGGTCGACCACGTCGCCGACGGCCCCAGCGCCATCGGCGCGTTCCGCGAGCACCGCCCCGATGTCGTGCTCCTCGACGTCATGCTGCCCGGCATCGACGGGCTCGAGGTGTGCCGGCAGATCCGCGCGGAGTCCGGGGTTCCGATCGTCATGCTGACCGCCAAGACCGACACCATCGACATCGTGCTGGGCCTCGAGTCCGGTGCCGACGACTACGTCGTCAAGCCGTTCAAGCCCCAGGAGCTCGTGGCGCGGGTCCGGGCGCGGCTCCGGCGTGGCGACGAGCCGGACCCCGAGCGCCTCACGATCGGTGACCTCGCCATCGACGTCGCAGGTCACTCCGTCACGCGGAACGGCGCCGTGGTGAGCCTGACACCGCTCGAGTTCGACCTGCTCGTCGCGCTGGCCCGCAAGCCGTGGCAGGTGTTCACCCGCGAGGTGCTGCTCGAGCAGGTCTGGGGGTACCGGCACGCCGGGGACACCCGCCTCGTCAACGTGCACGTCCAGCGGCTGCGCTCCAAGATCGAGCACGACCCGGAGCACCCGGAGATCGTGGTCACCGTGCGCGGGGTCGGTTACAAGGCGGGCAAGGCCTGACCGTGTCCGGTTCCGCCCAGGTCGGCGTTCGGACGACGCGCACGGGCACGACGCTGGTCGCCGCTCGCGACCGCGGGCGACGACAGGTCGCGAGCCTCGGTGCCTCCCTGCGCCGTGGCGCGTTCGCTGCGCGCCGCCGCTGGCGGCAGTCACTCCAGCTTCGCGTCGTGACGACGACGATGCTGCTCGGTCTCGTGAGCGTCTCGCTCGTGGGCAGCGTGCTCCACGAGCAGATCGCCAGCGGGCTGGAGCAGGACCGGGTCCAGGCGTCGCAGTACGAGGCACAGGCCCTCACCGACCGCGCCCAGAGCCAGTGGAACGCCTCCACCTCGACGTCCGTCGCCGAGCTGGACCAGGCGGCGGCCGACATCATGACGCGCATCCTGGCCGCTCCTGGCCCGGATCCGAGCCGCTACGTCGTGATGAACCGCTCGGCCGGCAACGAGAGCGACATCGTCCTCGCCGACCGGTCGAGCGGTGACCTCGACATCGACGCGGTGAGCGACGAGCTCCAGGCGGCCGTCGCGGCATCCCCCGTTCGCCAGCAGATCCAGATGGGCGAGGTGACGGTCGGAGAGAACACCCTGCCGGCGGTCACCGTGGGCAGCGTCGTGCAGGTGCCGAACGCCGGAGCCTACGACCTGTACTTCATCTACCCGCTGACGCAGGAGGTGGCGACGATGGACCTGATCAGCAGCTCCTTCGTCGTCGCCGGCATCATCCTCACGCTCCTCGTGGGTGCCGTCGCCTGGGTCGTGACGAGGCAGGTCGTCACCCCGGTGCGCCGCGCGGCCGTGGTGGCCCAGCGCCTCTCCGCGGGCCAGCTCAACGAGCGGATGCCGGCTCGCGGCGAGGACGACCTGGCCCTTCTCGCGACGTCGTTCAACGGGATGGCGGACAGCCTCCAGTCCCAGATCCGCCAGCTCGAGGGCCTGTCGGCGGTCCAGCAGCGGTTCGTCTCCGACGTGTCCCACGAGCTGCGCACCCCACTGACCACCATCCGGATGGCGGTCGACCTCATCCACGAGTCACGCCAGCGCTTCGACCCCTCCGTCGCCCGCTCGGCGGAGCTGCTCGCCGGTGAGCTCGACCGCTTCGAGGCGCTCCTCTACGACCTGCTCGAGATCAGCCGGTTCGACGCCGGCGCCGCGGTGCTCGAGATCGAGCCGGTCGACCTCCGCGCCACCGTGTCGGCCGTGGTCGAGGCGGCGAGGCCGCTCGCCGAGCGACGCAGGTGCGAGGTCACCGTGCATGCGCCGGACGTACCCGCCGAGGCCGAGGTCGACGAGCGTCGGGTCGAGCGCATCCTGCGCAACCTGGTCGTCAACGCCATCGAGCACGCCGAGGGCCGGCAGGTCGACATCCACGTGGCGGTGGGGCTGGATGCCGTGGCGATCGTGGTCGAGGACCACGGCGTCGGGCTCAAGCCGGGCGAGGCGGCCAACGTCTTCACCCGGTTCTGGCGTGCGGACCCCGCCCGGGCCCGCACGACGGGCGGCACGGGGCTGGGACTGTCCATCTCCCTCGAGGACGCCCGCCTCCACAACGGCTGGCTCCAGGCGTGGGGGGAGCGTGGGGTCGGGTCCAGGTTCCGCCTCACCCTTCCCCAGCGCGCGGGAGAGACGCTGCACGGCTCGCCGCTGCCGCTCGGCCTCCGGGACGACCTGTGAGGTGGCGGCGCCTCCTCCCGGCCATCGTCGCCGCCGGGGCCACGATGGTCGTGGCCGGCTGCGGAGGCCTGTCGACCGGTGGGCCGGTGGAGCAGGGGCTCGAGGTCGGCAGCGGCGACCCACCGGACGTGCGCGTCGTCTTCCCGGGACCCATGACGGGGTCATCCCAGCAGGGCATCGTCGCCGGCTTCGTGCGCGCGGGTGCCGCGAGCGATGCAGCGTACGACAACGCCCGTGCCTTCCTCACCACCCAGATGAGTGACGCCTGGAACCCCGACGGCAGCATCGTCGTGCTCGCCGACGACGCGCCTCCTGCAGCGACGCTGGTCGACCCTGCCACCGTGCGGATCACCGCGGAGGCCGCAGGCACGATCGACGCCGAAGGCCGCTACACCGCCGCCGTGCCCGGAACCACCGTGTCGGCGACCTTCGGGGTCTCCACCGTGGGCGGTGAGTGGCGGATCAGCACCCTGCCCAAGGGCTTCGGCCGGTGGCTGGCCAGCACCGAGGTGTCGCGCCTGGTCCAGCCGTATGCCGTGCACTACGTCTCCACCAGCCGCCGGGCGCTCGTCCCCGACGTCCGCTGGTTCCCGACCGACAAGCTGGCGACGCGCCTTGCGCGGGCCCAGCTGGCTCCGGTTCCGACCCACCTGGCCGACGCCGCCACCACGGCGGTGCCGGCGGGTGCCCGGCTTCTCGGGGACGCCGTCTCCGTGGAGACCGGGGTCGCCACCGTCAACCTCATCTCCGGCCGCGTCGACCCCGGCGAGGCGAACCGGCAGAACCTCTGGGCACAGTTCGTGGGCACGCTGGCCCAGGACCCCACCGTCACGCGGGTGGCGATCTCGGTCAACGGGGTGCCGGTCGACCTCGACGGGCTGGAGGCGCTCGACGGCTCGGCCGCCACCCTGGCCGACGTCGGTTTCCGCCCGACGCCTCCTGCCGCGCTGGCCCGACCGGTCGTGCGTCGCGGCGCAGACGTCGTCGTGTTCGACACCGCGGGTCTTGGCGAGCAGGAGCCCCGGGAGCCCGCCGGCGCCCGGGAGTACCCAGACGTGCCGCAGGACGTCCGCCGCCTGGCGCTCGCGACAGACGGGTCGGAGCTGGCCGGAGTGGACGCTGGTGGAGACGGGATCTCCCGCTGGAAGGGGACCAACCGCTACGAGGTGCCGCTGGACGGCGTCGACGTGGGCAGCCCGTCCTACGACGCCCGGGGGTTCCTGTGGATGGGGGCTGTCGGCCCGGGCCCCGACGGGGTGCGGCTGTGGGTGGTCGACACGGGCGCCGACCCGGCCGACCCGGTGACGGCCGCCGCCAGGCCGGTGCAGGCGGAGTGGCTTGCGGGTCGGCGCGTGCTCGAGTCGCGTCTGGCCCCCGGAGGCGACCTGGTGGCCATCGTCTCGGAGGCCGGAGACGGGTCCGACGTGCGGGTCGACCTCGCGGGGGTGGTGCGCGCCGGAGGCGCGCTGCCACAGCGCCTGGCGGAGCCGCTGCGGCTCGGCTCGTCGCTGCAGCGGGCTGCGAGCCTGGCCTGGCTGGACGACCAGACGCTCGTCACGCTCGGGGTCCGTCGCGGCTCGCCGCAGCAGCCGACGGTCCTCAGCATCGGCGGCGACGTGCGGCCCCTGACCCCAGCCGCCGGGGCGGTCGCGATCTCCTCAACCGGTGGCGAGCGTGAGGTCTGGGTGGTGACCCAAGCCGGTCGCCTCCTCGGCCGGGCCGGGTCGCAGTGGGTGGACAGCGGGCCGGCGACCGACCTGGCCGTCGCCGGCGGCTGAGGGCGTCCACAGGGCTGCGAGCCTGTCTTCCGTATGCACAACGGCGAGCCTGGCGGGCCACCGCCCTGCGCCCGTGCCCGACGATCGACGGATGGCGGGCGGAGGGGTCGGTGTGCTGGGACGTGCGGTGCTCGCCGCGGCCGACCTGGTGCTTCCGGCGCGCTGCGCCGCCTGCCACGGGCCGGGGGCCCCGCTGTGTGGGGGGTGCCTGGTCCAGGTGCGAACGGCATCCCTTCTCGGCGGTGCTGCGGTCGCCGGACTCGACCGGTGGGGACCGCCCGGGATGCCGGTGTGCTGGGCCGCTGCGCCCTTCGAGGGACCGCTGCGTGACGCCGTGACCGCGTACAAGGACGAGGACCGGAGGGACGTGGGGGCTGTTCTCGCGGAGGCGTTGGCCATGTCGCTGGCCACGGCGCTGGCCGTCGACCCGGTGCTGCGTCGCCAGCGCTCGGGCGACGGGTACGTCCTCGTCGTGCCGGTGCCCTCGGCCGGTGCCTCGCGGCGGCGGCGCGGTGACGACCCGGTCGACGCGCTGGCGCGGCTGGCGGTGAAACGGCTGCTCGGCCCGCCCGGCGCGCGGAGAACTCGCGCTCGTGCCGGGAGGGAACCCCGGCTCGTCGTCGCCCCGGCGCTGCGCCTGACGCGGCGGGTCGTCGACCAGTCCAGGCTCGACCGGGAGGCTCGCCGGGCCAACCTCGCCGGGGCCATCTCGGTGCGTCCGGCGTGGGCCGACGCGGTCCCAGGTCGCGCGTGCGTGCTGGTCGATGACGTCGTCACGACGGGAGCCACGCTCGCTGAGGGCGCCCGGGCGCTGGGTGACGCGGGCGCCCGCCACGTCGTGGCCGCCACCGTCGCGTCGACACCACGGCGGGGCGGTGATCCCGGCCTTGTGGGGGCTCGGTGGGCCGACTAGCGTCGGGGACCAGAGCCCCGATTCTCCGGAGGTGGTGCCCCGACCTCAGAGCCGACGCGAGCCGAGACAGCATCCCAGCACCGAGGAGGACCAGTGGACATCGTCGTCACCGGACGTCACATGACCGTTTCCGACCGCTTCCGGGCGCACATCGAGGAGAAGCTCGAGAAGATCACGCAGCTCGAGCCCCGCACCCGACGGGTCGAGGTCCTGGTCAGTCATGAGCGGAACCGTCGACAGGCCAAGGTCTGCGACCGGGTCGAGATCACCTGCTACGCCAAGGGTCCCGTGGTGCGGGCCGAGGCGTGCGTCGAGGACAAGTACGCAGCTCTCGACATGGCGATCGACAAGCTCATGGAACGGCTCCGGCGGCAGAACGACCGGCGGCAGGTGCACCGCGGGCGGCGCACCCCAGAGTCGGTCGCCCAGGCGACGGCGCGGATCGTGACGCCCAGCGACGGCGTTGCGTCCGAGGTCGGCCACGACGACGTTGACCAGTTCGGCGACTCGCCGGTCGAGGTCCGCGAGAAGGTGCACCGCTCGACGCCGATGACCCTCGCGGACGCCCTGCGCGAGATGGAGCTCGTGGGCCACGACTTCTACCTCTTCCACGACGTGGACACCGACCGGGCGAGCGTCGTCTACCGACGCCGCGGCTGGAGCTACGGCGTGTTGCACCTGGACCTCGACGGCTCGCTGGCCGATGCCGAGCGCGCCGACACCCGAGGCGTGGAGGCCGCGGCATCCTGAAGCGGCGTGATTCTGATGGGGTACACGTGCGCGGAGGACTTCCGACCTGCAACGATGTCACCGTGGGTGGCGACGTGAGTGCGGAGACGGGGACAGAGGGCCTGGAGCCCCCGGTGATCCGGGTCGTCATCGCCGACGACCACGTGCTGTACCGCAGGGGGATGCAGGCGGTGCTCGAGCTCGACGGCTCCGCCCAGGTCGTCGGGCAGGCCGGTGACGGGGCCGAAGCCGTCGCGGTCTGCGCGAGCACGGACCCTGATGTCGTGCTCATGGACGTCCGGATGCCGGGGGTCGGCGGCATCGAGGCCTGTCGCCGCATCCGGGGCGGCGTCCCGTCGGCGCGCATCCTCATGCTCACGATGTCGGACGACGAGGCCGACCTCTTCGAGGCGATCAAGGCCGGCGCCAGCGGGTACCTCCTCAAGGACCTGCCGGCCGAGGAGGTCTCCGCCGCCATCCGCTCGGTGCACGACGGTCAGGCGATGATCCCACCGAGCATGGCGGCCACCCTCCTCGCGGAGTTCAGCCGGCTCAGCGTGGTGGAGGTGCCGAACGCCAACGGGGCGCCGGGGCTCACCGACCGCGAGGTCGAGGTGCTGCGCCACGTCGCGCGAGGCCTGGCCAACCGGGAGATCGCCGACCAGCTGGTCATCTCCGAGAACACCGTGAAGAACCACGTGCGCAACATCCTCGAGAAGCTGCACCTGCACTCGAGGGTCGAGGCGGCGGTGTTCGCCCACCGCCAGCACCTCCTCCCCGCGGATGAGTGACGCACCCACGGGGGTGCACCTCTCCAACCGTGCTGCGCGGCGGATCGCGCTGGGAGCGCAGGGATTCGGCCGCGAGCGCCCGGCGGTGCCGTCGACGCGCGACCTGCAGCGCGTCATCGACACCGTCGGGGTGGTGCAGATCGACAGCGTCAACGTCGTGTGCCGCAGCCACTACCTGCCGTTCTTCTCCCGGCTCGGGCCCTACGACCGCCGGCTGCTCGACCGGGCGCGCGACGTCGCGCCGCGGCGGGTCGTCGAGTACTGGGGGCACGAGGCGTCGCTGGTTCCGCCGTCGACCTGGCCCCTGCTGGACTTCCGGATGCGGCGCGCTCTCTCGGATGCCTGGGGCGGGATGCGCCAGGTGGCATCCGAGCACCCGGAGCTCGTGGCCGCGGTGCTCGACGAGGTGGGCCGGCGGGGGCCGCTGACGAGTCGCGAGGTGGAGCTCGCGCTGGAGCACGACCTCCCGCGCCAGCGTGACGACTGGGGCTGGAACTGGTCGCTCGTCAAGGCGGCGCTCGAGCACCTCTTCTGGTCGGGGCAGGTGTCCAGCGCGGGTCGGAACAGCCAGTTCGAGCGCAGGTACGCGCTCCCCTCGCGCGTGCTGCCACCCTCGCTCCGGCAGCTGGCGGCGGATCCGGCGGCGCGCCCCGGGGAGGAGGAGGCGTTCCGCCGGCTCGTCGAGATCTCGGCGCGGGCGCACGGGGTGGGCAGCGAGCAGTGCCTGCGCGACTACTTCCGCCTGTCGCCGGAGCAGGCGCGGCCCGCGATCGCCTCACTGGTCGACGACGGCATCCTCCTGCCGGTGACGATCGAGGGCTGGCGGCGCACGGCCTACCTGCACCGCGACGCCCGGCGGCCGCGGCGGATCTCGGCGCGTGCCCTGCTGTCGCCGTTCGACTCGCTCATCTGGCAGCGCGACCGCACCAGGGCGCTCTTCGGCTTCGACTACCGGCTCGAGATCTACGTGCCGGAGCACCTCCGGGTGCACGGCTACTACGTGCTGCCGTTCCTCCTCGGCGAGGACCTCGTGGCGCGGGTCGACCTCAAGGCCGATCGCGCGGCCGGGGTGCTGGTGGTGCGGCGCTGCACCTGGGAGCCCGGTCGGGGGGACGAGGCCGACCGACAGGAGCTCGACGAGGAGCTGCGGCTGCTGGCCACCTGGCTGGACCTCGCCGCCGTCGCCTGACGCCGCCCACGCCCCCGCTTCTCCCCGACTTCGTCTGTCAGGTAGCCGCCGACACGCCGCTGGAGCGGCGTTCCGGCGGCATACCGACAGACGAAGTCGGGGAGGCCAGGTCAGTCGCGGAGGAGCTCCCAGTGGAGGGCGTCGACCGCCCGGCCGTCGGGCAGGATGTCGGCCGCCGTCTCCCGCCCCCAGATCATGAACCCGAGCCGGTCGAGCACGGTGTTGCTCGCCCGGTTGTCCTCCGCGGTCTCGGCGACGAGCCGCCGGATGCCGAGACCACCGCGATCCCGCGGGGTCAGCGCGTGACCGGCGACGACCCGGGACGCGGCCGTCGCGACGCCCCGGCCGCGGGCGCTCGGGATGACCTGGTAGCCGAGCTCGGCGGTGTCGTCGTCCAGGGTGCCCTCGGTCACGAACACGAGGGTCTCGCCCACCGCGGCATCCGAGCCGGCATCCGCCACGCACCAGCTCAGCACCCGGCCCTGCGACATCTGCTCACGTCGGATGAGGAGCCACTCGGGAAAGGTGTCGGCGTCGAGCACCCCGCGGGCCGGCATGTGGTGGTCGGGCTGGTCGCGGGGCTCCAGGGCGTGCACATCCGAGTCACGCCACGGCCGCAGCCGGATGCCGCCCGCCTCCGGCGAGGTGAGCACCGGCGGGTCGGCCCAGGGCGTCCGGGGCTCCATGACGTCGTCGGCGCCGAGGCTCGCGCGCCACAGGTCGATGGCCGGGCCGCCCTCCGGGTCGGGGTGGGCCTGCGGCGTCGTGCCGTGGTGGGCGAACCCGCACGCCCACGCCACCCGCCAGCTGCCGAAGTTGCCCCGGATCGCCGACCAGTGCACCCGGATGCCGTCCTGCGTGAACCACCAGCGGCAGGCCAGCCGCAGCGCCGCCGACATCACTCCCCGCCCTCGGGCGTCCGGGTGCAGCCCGAAGCCGACCTCGGCGACCCCGGCGGCGAGCGTCGGCCGGATGTCGATCGTGCCCAGCAACCGGCCCTCGGGGTCGTCGACCTCCTCGATGGCCCACAACCGGTTCCCGCTCGGGTCGTCCCAGCCGGTGCGGATGATCTCCAGGAAGCGCTGCGCCTCGGCTGGAGGGTAGGGCCGCGGCACGGTGGTCCACCGCCTCGACTCCGGGTCGCTCGCGGACTCGACGATCCGAACGGCATCCGAGTCGCGGTGGGCGCGGAGCCGGACGTGGCCGTCGGTGAGCTCGGGCACGCAGGCCGGGAACGGCTGACCGGTCATGACCTCACCCAACCACCACCGGGAGCCGGGGGGAACTCACCCCGCCGTGCCCCGCGTTGGCGGGAGAGGCCCCCGCCGCGAGGTCGGTGGGGCACGCAGGGCTCGACTACCCTAGGCAGGTCCGGTCGAGCGACCGTCATGCTGTCACGCCAAGGGAGTCCCACTCGTGAAGATCGTCGAGAAGCTGTTGCGCGCCGGTGAGGGGCGCATCCTCAAGAAGCTCGACAACATCGCGGCTCAGGTCAACGCCATCGAGGAGGACTTCGAGAAGCTCACCGACGCCGAGCTGCGGGCCGAGACCGACGTCTTCAAGAAGCGGCTCGCCGACGGTGAGACCCTCGACGACATCCTGCCCGAGGCGTTCGCCGCCGTGCGCGAGGCGAGCAAGCGCACCCTGGGCAAGCGCCACTTCGACGTGCAGATCATGGGCGGGGCCGCCCTGCACATGGGCAACGTCGCCGAGATGCGCACCGGTGAGGGCAAGACCCTCGTGGCGACGCTCCCGTGCTACCTCAACGCGCTCACCGGCAAGGGCGTGCACGTCATCACTGTGAACGACTACCTCGCCGAGTACCAGTCCGAGCTCATGGGTCGCGTGCACCGCTTCCTCGGCATCGAGACCGGCTGCATCCTCAACACGATGACGCCCGAGCAGCGCCGGGCCGAGTACGCCAAGGACATCACCTACGGCACCAACAACGAGTTCGGCTTCGACTACCTGCGCGACAACATGGCCTGGTCCACGGCCGAGCTGGTGCAGCGCGACCACCACTTCGCCATCGTCGACGAGGTCGACTCGATCCTCATCGACGAGGCCCGCACGCCTCTCATCATCTCCGGCCCGGCCGACCAGCCGACCAAGTGGTACGGCGAGTTCGCCAAGATCGCCGCCCGCCTCGAGCGTGGCGAGCTGGAGTCGGGGCGCGGCGACTACGAGGTCGACGAGAAGAAGCGCACCGTCGGCGTGCTCGAGAGCGGCATCGAGAAGGTCGAGGACCACCTCGGCATCGAGAACCTCTACGAGTCGGCCAACACCCCGCTCATCGGCTACCTCAACAACGCGATCAAGGCCAAGGAGCTCTTCTCCCGCGACAAGGACTACGTCGTCCTGAACGGCGAGGTGCTCATCGTCGACGAGCACACCGGACGCATGCTTCCCGGCCGCCGCTACAACGAGGGCATGCACCAGGCCATCGAGGCCAAGGAGGGGGTGGAGATCAAGAACGAGAACCAGACCCTCGCGACGATCACCCTCCAGAACTACTTCCGGATGTACGAGAAGCTCGCCGGCATGACCGGCACGGCCATGACCGAGGCCTCCGAGCTCAACTCCATCTACAAGCTCGGCGTCGTGCCGATCCCGACCAACCGGCCGATGATCCGCGCCGACGAGGCCGACCTCGTCTACCGGACAGAGCCGTCCAAGTACAAGGCCGTCGTCGACGACATCGCCGAGCGCCACGCGAAGGGCCAGCCGGTGCTCGTCGGAACGGTCTCGGTCGAGAAGTCCGAGTACCTCTCCGAGCAGCTGCGTCGCCGGGGAGTGCGCCACGAGGTCCTGAACGCCAAGCACCACCAGCGTGAGGCCGCCATCGTCGCCGAGGCCGGTCGCAAGGCCGCCGTGACGGTTGCGACCAACATGGCCGGCCGAGGCACCGACATCATGCTCGGCGGGAACCCCGAGTTCCGGGCCATCGCCGCCCTGCGCGAGCGTGGGCTGGACCCGCACGAGACGCCGGAGGAGTACGAGGAGGCCTGGGACGACGCGCTCGCGAGCGCCGAGGCCGCCGTCGCCACCGAGCACGACGAGGTGACCGAGCTCGGTGGCCTGTACGTCCTCGGCACCGAGCGCCACGAGTCCCGGCGCATCGACAACCAGCTGCGTGGCCGCTCCGGCCGCCAGGGTGACCCGGGCGAGTCCCGGTTCTACCTCTCGCTCGAGGACCACCTCATGCGGCTGTTCAACGCCGGCCTCGTCGACCGCGTCATGACGACCGCGAAGCTCGACGACGACCAGCCCATCGAGTCCAAGCTGGTGTCGCGCTCGATCCAGTCCGCGCAGGCGCAGGTCGAGGCGCAGAACTTCGAGATCCGCAAGAACGTCCTGAAGTACGACGACGTCCTCAACCGGCAGCGGTCGGTCATCTACGCCGAGCGCCGCCGGGTCCTCGAGGGTGAGGACCTGCACGAGCAGCTCCGGTTCTTCGTCAACGACGTCATCGAGGGCTACGTCGACGCCGAGACGGCCGAGGGCTTCCCGGAGGACTGGAACCTCGAGCGCCTGTGGGGCGCCCTGAAGGCGCTCTACCCGATCTCCCTCGAGCCCGAGCAGCTCATCGAGGCCGCGGGTGGACGCGGCGCCCTGACGGCCGACCGGCTCAAGGAGGAGATCCTCTCCGACGCCCACCACGCGTACGACCAGCGGGAGGAGACCCTGGGCTCGGAGGTCATGCGCGAGGTCGAGCGGCGGGTGATGCTCTCGGTGCTGGACCGCAAGTGGCGTGAGCACCTCTACGAGATGGACTACCTCCAGGAGGGCATCGGCCTGCGCGCGATGGCTCAGCGCGACCCGCTCGTCGAGTACCAGCGCGAGGGCTTCGCCCTGTGGAACACGATGAACGAGGCGGTCAAGGAGGAGTCGGTCATCCTGCTCTTCCACGTCGACGTCCAGGTCGACCAGCCGGCGGCGGCCGCGCCGGCCGCTCCGGCCGTCGAGCCCGTCCACGTCTCGCAGATGCTCGGTGCCATGGCCGGTGCCGCGGAGGCCACCGCTGCCGCACCCTCCGGCGATGGGATGCCGTCCGCCCCCGCAGTGCCCACCGGCCCCTCCGTGCGCCGGCCGGCCGGTGCCCCCGGGCGCCAGGCCCCACGCAAGGCGGCTCCCGAGCCGGTTCCAGTGGGTGCGGGCACCGACTCCTCGCACACCGCGTTCGGCCGCCATGTCGAGGTGTCCGGGGTCGGTGTGGGCCGTCCGCGCACCGGGGCGCTGCACTACACGGCACCCAGCGAGACCGGTGGCGTCGACGAGCGTGACGAGGGTGTCGCCGCCGCTGGTGGCGGCAACGGTGCCCGGGCCGGCCTCACCGACGAGCAGATGGCCACCACCCCGAGGAATGCCCCGTGTCCCTGCGGCTCGGGCAAGAAGTTCAAGATGTGCCACGGGCGCCGCTGACCGGCATCCCGACCGAGGGCCCCGCCGCGAACCTGTTCGCGGCGGGGCCCTCGTCGTCCGGACCGGCCCGCGGACGGCACCGGCGTGTTTCCCGGTGCCCGTGTCGCCGCAGGCAGGCGGGAGGTAGCGTGCGCACAGGCGTCCTTCGAACAGCGGAGGACTCCCGAGGGATGGGCATCCGCGTGACCACCGAGCTGGCGAGGACACGGCGCCCGGCCGCGGTGCCCGTGCTGTCCCGGGAGGCGCAGCTGGCCGTCGACGCCGCCATCGGTGCGGTCGGTCTCACGGTCGGTGCCGCGGTCGTCGCGGTGCGCACGGCCCACCGCCTGACCGCCCCCGTGACCAGGCTGTTGTGGCGTCCGCCGCTGGTGCCCACTCGGATGCAGCCCGCCACCGTGGTCGCCGAGATCGCGAGCCGGGGACGCGCCGACCGCGTGCTGGCCCGACGTCGAGCGGAGGTGCTGCTCGACGCCCTGGTGCCGGCGATCGCGGCAGCGGTCGTCGAGCGCCTCGACCTCACCCGGCTCGTCGAGCAGCACGTCGACCTGGACCAGCTCGTCTCGACCGTCGACCTCGACGCAGCGGTGTCCCGGGTCGACCTCGACGCCGCGGTCGCGCGGGTCAGCATCGACGCGGTGCTGGACCGGGTGGACCTCGACGCCGTCGTGGCGCGGGTGGACATCGACGCGGTGATCGACCGGGTCGACCTGAACGAGGTGGCGTCGAGGCTGGATGTGGATGCCGTGGTGGCCCGGGCGGACCTGGACGCTGCGGTGGCGCGGGTGGACATCGACGCGGTGATCGACCGGGTCGACCTGAACGAGGTGGCGTCGAGGCTGGATGTGGATGCCGTGGTGGCCCGGGCCGACCTGGACGCTGCGGTGGCGCGGGTGGACATCGACGCGGTGATCGACCGGGTCGACCTCGTGGGCATCGTGGAGGAGGTCCTCGACGTCATCGACCTGCCCGGCATCATTCGCGACTCCACCGGGTCCATGGCCTCCGAGACGGTTCGCGGAGTGCGCATGACGGGGATCAGCGCCGACGATGCGATCAGCAAGGCCGTCGACCGGGCCCTGTGGCGACGGCGCCGCCCGCAGGTTCCGGGAGCGGCGCCGTGACCGGCCCAGAGCTCTCGGCCGTCCCCCGGGAGGCGAGGCCCTACCAGGGCACGACTGCGGGTTTCGTCACCCGTTTCGTCGCCAACCTCATCGACACCGTGGTCGTCGTCGCGATGCTCGGCGCCTCGTACCTCGGCCTCGCCTCCGTGAAGTTCCTTCTCGACCCGCGCGCCTTCGAGTTCCCGGACGTGAGCTTCTTCGCCAGCCTGACGGCGGCGCTGATGCTCGCGACCGCCTACCTGTGGCTGGCGTGGTGGCTCGCCGGACGGAGCTACGGCGGGCACGTCATGGGGATCCGGGTGACCGGCCGTCGACGCCCCAAGCTCGGCCCGCTGCGGTCCCTGGCCAGGGCCGCCTTCTGCGTCTTCTTCCCGATCGGGTTCTTCTGGTGCCTGCTCAGCCCGCACCGCCGCTCGATCCAGGACGTGGTGCTGTTCAGCTCGGTGGTCTACGACTGGCTTCCCCACCCCAGCGCAGAGCACAGGGAGCCCTCGGAGGCGCACTCGACCACCTCGGTACCGGAGAGCCCCGACCACCGACGCCCGGGCGAGGACGGAACGGCCGACGGGCCGTCCCCGTCCGGGTGACCGTCCTCCACCCGACCTGACCGGATCCGACCCCGACCCGACTGTCTCGACCCCGACCCGACTGTCTCGACCCCGACCCGACCGACCCGACTGACCCGACCTGACCGCTTGCCCTGACCCGGAGCCGATACCCGTGAGCACTGCCACCGCCGTTCGCACCGCCTCGACCGCCGTCCTGGCGACCCTCGCCGCAGCGCAGTTCCTCATGACCCTGGACAGCTCGGTGATGAACGTCTCCATCGCGACGGTGGCGGAGGACGTCGGAACCGACGTCACCGGCGTCCAGACCGCCATCACCCTCTACACGCTGGTCATGGCGTCGTTCATGATCACCGGCGGCAAGATCGGGTCCATCCTGGGCCGCAAGCGCGCGTTCACGATCGGCTGCATCGTGTACGGCATCGGCTCGTTCACCACGGCGCTGGCGCCGAACCTCACCGTGCTGATGATCGGCTGGTCGCTGCTGGAGGGGCTGGGTGCCGCGCTCATCATGCCGGCCATCGTGGCGCTGGTCGCGACGAACTTCTCCACGCCCGAACGGCCCCGGGCCTACGGGCTGGTCGCCGCCTCGGGCGCGGTCGCGGTCGCGGTCGGTCCCCTGATCGGCGGCGTGATGACGACGTACGCGTCGTGGCGGTGGGTCTTCGCGGGGGAGGTCGTCATCGTCGCGGTCATCGTCCTCATGGCGCGCCGCCTGGCCGACGGCGAACGGGACAGGGACGCCCGGCTCGACCTCGTCGGCACGGCGCTGTCGGCGCTCGGGCTGGGCCTGGTCGTGTTCGGCATCCTCCGGGGCGGCGTGTGGGGCTTCGTCAATCCCAAGCCGGGAGGCCCCGAGTGGCTCGGTCTCTCGCCGGTGGTCTGGCTGGTGCTGGGCGGAGCGGCAGTCATCACCGCCTTCCTGGCCTGGGAGCGTCGCCGGCTGGATGCCGGTGAGGCGGTGCTGATCGACCCGGCGATGCTGAGGATCCCCCTGCTGCGCAGCGGCCTGACCGCCTTCTTCTTCCAGTTCCTGCTCCAGGCGGGCCTGTTCTTCTGTGTGCCGCTGTACCTCTCGGTCGCCCTCGGCCTGAGCGCCGTCGACACCGGCATCCGGATCATGCCCCTCTCGATCACGCTGCTCCTCGCCGCGGTGGGGGTCCCCAAGCTGTTCCCCCACGCCTCGCCACGGCGGGTGACGCGCATCGGGTTCCTCCTGCTGCTCGCCGGGATCGTCAGCCTCATGGGGGCGCTCGAGGTGGGAACCGGGCCTGAGATCGTCACGGGGCCGCTCCTGCTCGCGGGTCTCGGCATCGGGGCCCTGGCCTCGCAGCTCGGCGCCATCACGGTCTCGAGCGTTCCCGACGAACAGAGCGCGGAGGTGGGCGGCATCCAGAACACGTTCACCAACCTCGGCGCCTCCATCGGGACGGCGATGGCCGGCGCGGTGCTCATCTCTGCGCTCACGTCGTCGTTCCTCTCGGGCATCCAGAGCAACCCGGAGATCCCGGACTCCCTGTCGTCGACGGCCCAGGTCGAGCTCGCGGGCGGCATCCCGTTCATCCCGGACTCGTCGCTCGGGGCAGCCCTCTCGGATGCCGGCGTGGACCCACAGGTTGCGGAGGCGGTGGTCGAGGAGAACGCCGCCTCGCGGATCGCGGGGCTGCGCAGTGCCCTCGGGGTGCTCGCCGTCCTCGCGCTGCTGGCGCTGGCCTTCACCGGGGGCATCCCGGTCCGGCAGGCGGGTGCCGACCCGAGGACCGACGAGGCGGCCCGCGACGTCCCTGAAGGCGCCGACCCGCCGGCTCCGGAAGTCATCCCACCTGGAGCGCGGTGACCCGCCACTTGCCGTCCTGACCGACGAGGCGGATCGCCACGGCGCGCACCCGGTCACCGTGCCGCACGACGACGGCCGCCTCGGCCACACCGTCGGCCGGCTCGCAGACGCGGACCCGCTGGACCTGGAGCCGCTGGCGGCGCCGTGGCCCGGTGGAGCCGGCGGCCCGCCGCGCCGCCAGGGCGTTGCGCCGGGCCACGACGGCATAGACCTCCGGACTCGTCCAGCGCACGACCTGGGGGGCGGGGCGCGCTCCGGTCATCACCTCCAGCAGAGCGTGGGTGATGCGCCCGGCCCATGCCGTGGGGTCGGGCAGGTCGGCACTGATGGTGTGCTGCGGGCCGAAGACCTGCTCGTCGGACGCTGAGGCGAAGTCGACGGCCAGCGCGTCCTGGATGTAGCCAGTGCGGCGCATCCGCTCCTCCTGAGCCAGCCGTGACCGGCGCACCGCCTCCTCCAGCGAGATCGCCGGCGGGAGGGGCCGGCTCGGTGACACGACGTGCAGGGTGTCGAGGCTCATGGGCCGACCACCTCTGGGGTGCGGAGCACCTGTCCCGGGAGCAGCAGGTCGGGATCAGCCCCGATGACCTCACGGTTGGCGGCGTACCACGCCGGCCAGGCCCGGGCGATCTCGCCGTCCGAGGCCTCGGGGCCGAGGTGGCGAGCAGCGATCGACCACAGGGAGTCTCCCCGGTGCACGACGACCTCGTGCGGCTGGTCCGGCGCTGGTTCGCCCCGCGGCGCTGGGGTGAGGACGCGGACGTCGGGCTGGGCGCGCACCGCGGGAGCCGACGGCACCCAGCCGGGGTCGGGGACGGACCGAGGACGGGGCTCGGTGTGGGACCCGAAGCCGGGATCGGGCAGCGTCGGAAGTCCCGGGGCGTCATCGGGGACGGCGCCTGGACCGGGAGCTGGGGAAGGGGCGCTCAGGGCCGGCGCTGGGGTGGCGGCTGCCGACGGGCTCGACCCCAGCCCGGCGGCCATGCCCAGGCCGAGCAGCGCCACGGACAGCCGCCTGACCTGGCGGGGAGTGACCAGGGCGGCGGCGTGGGCGGCGCACCGACCGACCGCCCCGGGCACGTGGGCCAGGAGCTCGAGGCTCAGGCAGCACGAGAGCCACACGACGACGAACAGCGCGGAGAGGGCGACCGCGGGCACCAGAACCTCATCGGGCCGGAGCGGACCGCCTGCCTCCCACACCCGGAGGCCCTCCACTCCTGTCCGGAGGAGCCAGCTGATCAAGGAGCCACGTGACAAGGAGCCACGCTGCAGCGGCCGCTGCAGCGGTGAGCGGGCCGTTGCGACCGGTGCGCGAGTCGTACCTGAACGGCATCGGAGGCGGTTTGCAGTCGTTTGATGCACTTTGCATGCGGACGACCCTATTGGTCGCCCACCGACAGCACAATCGGAGGGTGCCTAGGCTGTGGACATGAGGTGGGAGGCGCTCTTCGCGGACCTCGAGGGGCGGCTCGTGGCGGAGGAACGGCGCGAGCTGGACGACGAGGTCGCCGAGCGCACCCGTCGTGAGCGGGCCCTCGTGACGCTGTCCGGGCGGCTCGCCGCCTCGGTGGGTGCTGAGGTGCGCCTCTGCCTGGTGGACGGCGTCGTGGTGCACGGGAGACTGCTCGACCTCGGGGTGGAGTGGTTGCTGGTCCGGCAGCTCTCCGGTCGGGAGGTCGTCGTGCCTCTCGGTGCGGTGTGCACCCTCGACGAGCTGGGCCGGCGTGCCGAGGACGGTCGCTCGGCCCGCCGGTTCACCCTGGGCTACGCGCTGCGCGCCCTCTCGCGTGACCGCGCCACGGTCGCGGTTCGGGTGGCCGGGGGCGGCCCCGCTCTCATCGGGACGATCGACGCGGTGGGCGCGGACCACCTGGACCTGAGCCAGCACGCCGACGGCGTGCCGCGACGGCGCGAGAACGTCACGGCCGTGACGACCGTCCCCTTCGCCGCCCTCGTGGCGGTGGAGTCACTGCACTGACGGGTCCGGCGCTCAGGCGTCGGTCTGGGTCGGTGCCCGGTCGCCCCGTGGTGCCACGGACTCTCGGGTCTCCGCGTACAGGCGCTGGATGTAGGCCTCGAGCTCCACCGTCTCGACCCGCCACTGCCCGCGGCCGCCCACCTTGATGGCCGGGAGGTCGCCGGTGCGCACGAGCGCGTAGGCCTGCGCCGCCGAGATGTCGAGGATCTCCGACACCTCGGTGAGGGGGATGAACCGGCGCGCCACGCAGGCCAGTGTGCCATCCACAGGATGCCGTCCCGGGCGGGTTGTCCACAGGCCGTCCGCTCCGGAGGCGGCCCGGCCCGACCTCCACCACAATCGGGCCGCATGAGCGATCTGCCGACCCCCACTGCAACCCGGTTGCGTGCCCCGTCGTGGCGTGACGCGCGCCTGCTCGTCGGGGTGCTCCTCGTCCTCGTCTCCACGGTGCTCGGCGCGGTCGTGGTCGCCCGGGCGGACAACCGTGTCCCCGTCTATGCCGCGAGCACCCAGGTCGCACCCGGCCAGCGGCTCACGGAGGGCGACGTCAAGCGGGTCGACGTGCTCCTCGGCGACGGTGCGGCCGGCTACCTCGCGGCCGACCGGCCCATCGCCGATGACACATGGTCGCTGAGGTCGTTGCGGCCCGGTGAGCTGATCCCCGCCGCGGCCGTGGGCAGCGCCGCAGAGGTCGAGGTGCAGCAGGTGGCCCTGCTGGTCGACGCCACCTCGGCATCGGCCCTTGCCGCTGGGTCGGTCGTCGACGTCTACGTCAACCGTCCCAAGGCCGGCACCACCGTGGGTCTGCCGACGTATGCCGGTCCGGAGCGCGTGCTCGAGGCCGTCTCGGTCGTCCGGGTGGCCGGGGACGAGGGGGTGCTCGGCGCGGCAGCTGAGACGCGGGCCGTCCACGTCATGGTGCCCCGCGCCCAGGTGCCCGCCGTCGTCGCAGACGTCGACGTCGGCGCTCGCATCACCCTGGTCCCCGTGCCGGGCGGTCTGCCGGCGGCCGCGTCGTGACCAGGGTCCTCACCGCGCTGACCCACCGCCACGAGTCGGAGTTCGTGCGGCTGCTGGAGTCGGCCCTCGACGTCGAGCTCGTGCGTCGCTGTGCCGACCTCGCGGAGCTGCTGTCCGTGGCGGCCGCCGGAGTGGCTCGGGTCGCGGTGGTGTCACCGGACCTGAGAGGCCTCGACCGGGAGGCGCTGCGGCACCTGGCAGGCCACGGAGTCCGGGTGGCGGGGCTCGTCGGCCCCGGTGACGACGAGGGAGAGCGCCGCCTGCGCCAGCTGGGCGTGGCCACGATCCTCGGTCCGGCCGACGCGGCAGATGACGTCGCCATGGCGCTCACGACGCTGGCCGGGACGACGACCACCGCCGCGCCGGTCGGCGTCGGGCCACCCCGCGACGCAGGTCGAGGGATGACCACCCCTGGCGCTGCCGCGTGGCCCGGCATCCGGGCCGCCCCGAACGAGGGTGACGATGGCGGCAACCGTGACGAGGGGGCCGACGCCACGCCCACCCCCATGACGGTCGTCTGGGGTCCGACCGGAGCCCCGGGGCGCACCACCGTGGCGGTGACCCTGGCGGCGCAGCTGGCGGCGGCCGGCATCCGCACCTTGCTCGTCGACCTCGACACGTGGGGAGCGAGTGTCGCCCAGGTGCTGGGCCTGCTCGACGAGGCTCCCGGCGTGGCTGCGGCGGCCCGGGCCTCCGAGCAGGGGACGCTCGACGTGCCCGGTCTGGCCCGACTCGCTCCGCAGGTGGTTCCCGGGCTGCGTGTGCTCACGGGCATCCCGAGGGCGGACCGCTGGCCTGAGCTGCGCGCCGGCGCCGTCGAGGACGTGCTGCGCCTCTCCCGTGGCGTGGTGGAGCACGTCGTGGTCGACGTCGGCTTCTCGCTCGAGGACGACGAGGAGCTGAGCTACGACACGGCCGCCCCTCGTCGCAACGCCACGACCCTCACCGCTCTGGAGGCGGCCGACCACCTCCTCGTCGTGGGAGCCGCTGACCCCGTGGGGCTGCAGCGGCTGGTCCGCGCCGTCCAGGAGCTGGCCGCCGTGCCCTCGCCCCGGCCCACCGTCGTCGTGTCCAAGGTCCGCGCGTCGGTCGCCGGGCGCCGCCCGGAGCGGACGATCCGCGACGTCCTCGGGCGGTTCGCCGGCATGGAAGAGGTCCGGTTCCTGCCCTGGGCCCCGGACGACTGCGACGCCGCCCTCCTCGCCGGGCGCTCGCTCGTCGAGGTGGCTCCCGAGTCCGCTCTCACCCTCGCGGTGGCCGACCTCGCGGCCCTGGTGGACCCCCGGATGCCGGCGCGTCCGCGGGCCCGGGGCTTGCGAAGGGGCCGGCGGGCCGTCTGACACGATAGGGAGGTGGCAGACCGGCTCAGCTCACTCGACACCTCCTTCCTCCACCTCGAGGACGCGACCACCCCGATGCACGTCGGGTCGGTCATGGTGTTCGACGCCCCCACCGGTGGGTTCGACTACGAGAGCCTCGTGTCGCTGATCAGCGAGCGCATCGCCCACGTCCCGCGCTACCGGCAGCGGATCCGCAGCGTCGCGGGCGGTCTCGCCAACCCGGTCTGGGTCGACGACCGCAACTTCGACATGAGCTACCACGTGCGTCGCAGCGCACTGCCGCGACCCGGCACCGACGAGCAGCTCGAGGAGCTCGTGGCCCGCATCCAGCCGCGGCCGCTCGACCGCTCGCGACCGCTGTGGGAGGTCTACCTCGTCGAGGGCCTGGCGGAGGACCGCTTCGCGATCATCACGAAGAGCCACCACAGCCTCGTCGACGGCATCACGGCTGTCGACATCGGAAACGTCCTGCTCGACGGCAACCCGAGCGTCGGGGACGGCGTGTCCACGACGTGGCGCCCGCGCCCGGAACCGAGCTCGGTCGAGCTCATCGTGGGGGCGGTGACCGACGCGGTCCGCTCCCCGAGCCAGGTCGTCGAGACGGTGCAGAACGGCGTCCTCGACGTCAAGAAGACCCTGGGCAAGGTGGCGGGCGTGGCAGGGGAGGTCGTCTCGACGGTGGCCCGGATGTCGGCGCGACCCGCACCGACCTCACCCCTCAACGCCTCGGTGGGCCGGGCCCGCCGCTACGTCATGATCGGCACCGACCTCGAGGACTACCGGCTGGTGCGAAAGCGTCTCGGCAAGGGCTCCTTCGCCGAGGAGGTCACGATCAACGACGTCATCCTCGCCACGATCGCCGGGGCGTTCCGGTCCTGGCTGCTCACCCGCGGCGAGTCGGTGTACCCGGGCACCACGATCCGAGCCATGGTCCCGGTCTCGGTCCACTCCGGCGGCGACGCGCCGACGGGCGCGCAGGTGACCGCCTGCTTCGTCGACCTTCCGGTCGGGGAGCCCGCACCCTCGATGCGTCTCCACCAGATCGCCTTCGCGATGCGCCAGCAGATGGAGGGCGGCACCGGCCGGGCGGTCTCGGCCGACACGCTGGCCGGGCTCGGCGGATTCGCCCCGCCGACGATGCACGCCCTCGGCGCTCGCCTCGGCGGGATGGTGTCGCGCCGGCTCTACAACGTCGTCATCACCAACGTCCCGGGCCCCCAGACCCCGTTGTACGCCGCCGGTGCGCGGATGGTCTCGACCTACCCCGTCACCCCGCTCGGTCGGGGTCAGGCGCTGTCGATCGGACTGACGTCCTATGACGGCGGGGTCTACTACGGCCTCTACACCGACCGTGACGCGATGCCCGACGCCGACGTGCTGGGTCGCGGCGTGGTCGACTCACTGCACGAGCTGCTCGAGGCACCACGGCTGGGGAAGCGCTGAGAGGCGTGGTCGGATGCCGTTGACCCGCGTGTACCTGGCCCTGACCCCGGAGCACCTCGCGACCCTCGCCGAGGGGGGCTCGGTGGGGCCGGTGCCCGTCGCCGCGCACGCCGTGACGCCGGCGCTGGGAAAGCCCGGCTTGGTCACCGACGAGGAGGAGCTCGAGCACGCCGCCTGGCTGGCGGCGGCGGGGGAGGCGGTCGAGCACAGCGAGGGCGGCACCCGGCGCCGGGTCGTCGCCGCGGCCGACGTCGACGCCAGCACCGTCACCCACCGCACCGCCCCCGGGCCTCCCTCGCACGTCGAGCTGCTGGCGCCGGTGGACCTGCGTCGAATCGTCTCGTTCCACGTCGACGAGGAGCCGGGCGCCACGGACGCCGCCGACCTCCTCTGGTACGACGTCACCGAGCTCGACGAGGTGCGCGCCCTCGTGAGCAGCGCCTGACCCACCAACCAACCCCCGCCTCCCCGACTTCGTCTGTGGGGATGCCGTGTCGGGCGGGCGTGTCGCGGCGGGTCGCGGCACCGCCACAGACGAAGTCGGGGAGCCCGGGGCGGGTTGCGCGCTCCGTCGGGCGGGGGCAAGAGTGGGGGCATCCCACGTCGTGACCCCGAGCGAGGAGCGAACCCCATGGACGCCGTGACCCACGTCCCCACGCCGACCAACGAGACCGTCCTCGACTACGCCCCCGGCAGCCCCGAGCGCAAGGACCTGGAGGCGGCCCTCGCCGACCTCGCCGGCACCCGTCACGACCTGCCGCACACCATCGGTGGCGAGCGGGTCACCGGCACCGGCGAGCGCATCGAGGTCCGCCAGCCGCACGCCCACCGGAAGGTACTGGGCGTCATCCGGGGGGCCACGAAGGCCGACGCCGCAGCCGCGATCGACGCCGCCATGACCGCGGCCCCCGCCTGGCGCGACCTCGCGTTCGACGACCGGGCGGCGATCCTCCTCAAGGCAGCCGACCTCCTCGCCGGTCCCTGGCGCGCCCGGATCAACGCCGCCACGATGCTGGGACAGAGCAAGACCGCATACCAGGCGGAGATCGACAGCGCGTGCGAGCTCATCGACTTCTGGCGGTTCAACGTGCGCTTCGCCCGCCAGATCATGGAGGAGCAGCCACCGGCCAACTCCCGCGGCCTGTGGAACCGCAGCGACTACCGCTCCCTCGAGGGGTTCGTGTACGCCGTGACGCCCTTCAACTTCACCGCCATCGCGGGAAACCTCCCGACGGCGCCGGCGCTCATGGGCAACACCGTGGTGTGGAAGCCCTCGCACTCCCAGCAGCTCGCCGCCCAGCTCACCCTGGAGCTTCTCGAGGAGGCGGGGATGCCGCCCGGCGTCATCAACCTCGTCACCGGCCACGGGCGCGAGGTCTCGGACGTGGCCCTGTCGCACCCCGAGTTCGCGGGGCTGCACTTCACCGGCTCGACCGCGGTGTTCCAGGGCCTCTGGCGCCAGATCGGGGAGAACCTCACCCGGTACCGGCACTACCCCCGCATCGTCGGGGAGACCGGTGGCAAGGACTTCGTGCTGGCCCACCCGAGCGCCGATCCCGACGTGCTGCGCACCGCCCTGATCCGCGGCGCCTTCGAGTACCAGGGGCAGAAGTGCTCGGCCGCCTCCCGGGCGTACGTCCCGCGCTCGGTGTGGCGGCAGATCAAGGGCGACCTCGTCGACCTCACCGACGGTCTGCCGATGGGTGACGTGACCGACCTGTCGAACTTCATGGGCGCCGTCATCGACGAGCGCGCCTTCGCCAAGCACCGGACGGCGATCGACCGGGCCCACGCGACGAGCCACCTCGACGTCGTCGCCGGCGGCACCTACGACGACTCCGAGGGGTGGTTCGTCCGGCCGACGGTCGTCGAGAGCAGCGACCCCACCGACGAGATGTTCGCGACCGAGTACTTCGGGCCGATCCTCTCCGTGCACGTCTACCCGGACCGGCAGTACTCCAAGGTGCTCGACCAGATGGAGTCGTTCGCCCCCTACGCGCTCACCGGCGCCGTCATCGCCCAGGACCGCGCGGTGATCGCCGACGCGACGCACCGCCTGCGGTTCGCGGCGGGCAACTTCTACGTCAACGACAAGCCGACGGGCGCCGTCGTCGGTCAGCAGCCCTTCGGGGGTGCCCGGGCGTCGGGCACCAACGACAAGGCCGGGTCGGCCGCGAACCTCCTGCGCTGGACCTCGGTGCGCTCGATCAAGGAGAACTTCGTCCCCCCCACGAGCCACGCCTACCCGCACATGGGCTGACCCCGGGTCAGCGCGCGAGCCACTCCCGGAGCAGGTCGGTCTCGATGCCGATGGCGGCGTTGATCGGCTCCGCCGCGGCCCGCTCGATCTTCCCGCCGATGAAGGGGACGTGGGCCTTGAGGTCGGCGTCCAGCACCTTCAGCGTCCCGGCGCCCGACGGCTCCAGCCGCAGGGTGCCCTTGAGCGTCAACGGTGCTCCCTTGACGTGCATGTCGACCGCCGACTCCCGCGACCCGTCCGCCGCCGGGCCGGACCAGGTCTGCACCTCGACGATCGTGAGGTGCTCTCCGACGAACGACTTCGCGACGTCCGGCAGCCCGGCGGACCTCAGGTGCCTCTCGGTGGTCACCCGCTCACCCCCCGGCCCGCCGGCGACGTCGACGCTGTAGTGGTTGGCGTCGTCGGTCGTCGCGAGGCACTTCGCCTCCTGGAACGCCACGTCGGTGAACAGCGAGTACACCTCCTCCACCGTCCCCGCCAGCTCCTCGCGCGTCGTCACTCGCACAGTCGCGTCCTCTCCGTCGTCGGTCCGGCGATCCTCTCACCCATCGCGCAGCCGGTGCGAGACGCCCGCGAGCGTGGTCGTGGACTCCCGCAGGAGCCCCAGGACGAAGTCGCGGCGACGGCGGTGCTGGGCGAGGAGGAGCTCCACCTCGCGCTGCAGCATCGACCGTGTCTCCTCCAGCGACCGGTCGGCCACGGCATCCGCATTGCCGGTCACCCCCCACGCGCGCTCGACCCGCCCATCCCGCACCTCGAGCCCTGCGGCAGCGGCGCGCTCCTCGACCGCCCGCGCCCGTGCCACCAGGTCGGCGAGGTCGGTGGCGTGGTCCTGGAGCACGCTGCCCACCCGGTCGAGCTCGCCGGCGGTCTCGTCGCACTCCTGGGCAAGGGCCCCGCCGGCCCGTCTCGCGGCGACCGACCGTCGCCCGGTCCAGCCCTCGCCCACCGCCTCGTACGCCGTCCGCAGGCCGGTCGCCTGCCGACCCAGCCGCTCCGCGACGGCGCGGGCCGTGAGGGCGCACGCCGACACGGATGCCGGGTCGCCCGGCACGAGGCTCATGGCGCCGGTTCCCGCGGCTCGGCGGGTCGGATGCCGCCCACCGGCGTGGCCGTCGTGCCCGCCGGCGGTGGTACGCGCGTGGACGCCGCGGGGGATGCCGGTGACGCGGCATCCCGCGCCAGTGACGGGGCGAGCCGGTCGGCGGTCCCACCGAGAGCGCGGAGTGTGTCGACGACCTGGTCGAGCCAGTCGTCGAGCACCCGCTGTGGGCGCGGCTCACCGGTCACCACGAGGCAGGCGAGCACGTCCTCCTCCGCGGAGACGACGGCCGCGCGCAGGGCGTCGAGCCGGGCGAGTGCGGCGCGGGCGGGCTCCGGGTCGGGACCGAGGGGCACGTCGCCACTGTAGGTGCCGAGGGCCGACTCGCTCGCAGGGTTACCCACAGGGGCCTCCACGTGCGGCACGGGCCTCGGGGTAGTCGCCCGGTGTCCCGGGTCCGAGACAACCCTGCCGGGCCTCGGGGGACGCCCCGGCGCCCGGGTCGATAGGCTCCGAGACGGATACAAGGATGTGTCGTAACGCCCGGTGAGCCGAGAGGGAGTGCACTCGCCCCATGTCGCAGCTCCAGGACAGCACTCGTGAGGACGTTCTCGGCCCGATCGCCACGGCGTTCGAGGAGTCCGCGCCTGACGGCCTGGGCCACGACTTCGTCGAGAGGTACTTCCGGCACGTGCCGGTCGACGAGCTGACCTCGCGGACCGCCGACATCTACGCGGGCGCCGCCCGCAGCCACCTCGAGCTGGCCCGCCACCGACTTCCCGGCGTGGCCAACGTGCGGGTCTACAACCCGAGCACCGAGAACGACGGCTGGTCCAACGCCCGCACCGTGATCCAGGTCGTCACCGACGACATGCCGTTCCTCGTCGACTCGGTGACCGGTGCCCTCGTCGGCTCCGGCATCGACATCCACCTCATCGTCCACCCCCAGCTCATCGTCGTGCGGGATGCCGTCGGGCGACTCGAGCAGGTCCTCGACCGCGACGTCACCGGTCGGTCCAGCAAGGGGGGCGTGGGCGAGCTGGCCGAGTCGTGGATGCTGCTCGCGATCGACCGGGAGAGCGACGAGGAGCGCCGCGCCGGCATCGAGCAGCAGGTGCGGGAGGTGCTCGAGGACGTCCGCCAGGCAGTCGAGGACTGGCCGAAGATGCGGAGCAAGTGCCTGGTCCTGGCCGCTGAGCTCGAGGGAACCCCGCCTCCGGGCATCGACCCCGGCGAGGTGGAGCTCGCGACGCGCTTCCTGCGCTGGATGGCCGACGACCACTTCACGTTCCTGGGCTACCGCGACTACACCCTGTCGCAGACCCCCGAGGGGGAGATCATCGCCCCGGTCACGGGCTCGGGCCTGGGGATGCTGCGGCCGGACCCGCCGCTCGGCAAGGAACCCGACATCCTCACCCCCCAGGCGCGCGAGAAGGCGCACGAGCCGAACGTCCTCGTCCTCACCAAGGCGAACTCGCGCTCGACCGTGCACCGTGTGGCCCACCTCGACTACGTCGGCGTCAAGGCGTACGACGAGGCGGGCCAGGTCGTGGGGGAGCGCCGGTTCCTCGGGCTGTACGCGTCCACCGCCTACACCGAGTCCGTGCTGCGGGTCCCCCTCGTGGCGGAGAAGGTCCAGGCGGTCCTGGAGCGCTCCGGTGTCGCTCCGGACAGCCACACCGGCAAGGACCTCCTCGGAGTCCTCGAGAGCTATCCCCGCGACGAGCTCTTCCAGGCCAGCGTCGACCAGCTCTACGAGACGGCGATGGCGGTCACGCAGCTCCAGGAGCGCCGCCGCACCAAGCTGTTCATCCGCGAGGACGACTTCGGCCGCTTCGTGTCGTGCCTCGTCTACATCCCGCGCGACCGCTACAACACCGCGGTGCGGCTGCGGATGGCCGACATCCTCAAGGACACCTTCGGCGGTGAGTCGGTGGAGTTCGCGGCGCGGGTCAGCGAGTCGGCGCTGTCACGGATCCAGTTCGTGGTCCGGGTCCCTCGGGGCAGGCAGGTGCGAAGGCTGCCGACGGCCGAGCAGGAGACCCTCGAGCAGCGCCTCGTCGAGGTGAGCCGCACCTGGTCCGACCGCCTTGGTGACGCACTGCGGGAAACCCACGGCGAGGAGGCCGGTGACCGTCTCCTGGACCGGTTCGGGCGTGCCTTCCCGACCTCGTACGAGGAGACCTTCCGCGTCACGCAGGGTGTCGCCGACATCGCGCACCTGGACCGTCTCGGGCCCACCACGCGCACGAGCGTCGCGCTCTACCGCCCCGCGGAGGCTCCGGACACCATCCGTCGCTTCAAGCTCTTCCGGGTGGACCCGCTCTCCCTCACCGACATCCTGCCGATCTTCAGCCACATGGGCGTCGAGGTCGTCGATGAGCAGCCGTTCGAGGTCGAGCGGGCCGACGGCACCACCCTCTACGTCTACGACTTCGGGCTCCGCGTCTCCGACGCCGCGATCTGGGACGCGTGCCCACACGACCGGCTCCGCGAGCTGTTCGAGGGTGCCGTCTCGGCGGTCTGGGACGGGAGGGCGGAGTCGGACGGCTTCAACCGGCTGGTTCTCGCCGCGCAGCTCACGTGGCGGCAGGTGGTCGTCGTCCGCACCATCGCCAAGTACCTGCGGCAGACCCGCGCCACCTACTCGCAGGACTACCTCGAGGACGCCCTGGTGTCCCACCCGGCGATCGCCCGCGACCTCGTGGACCTGTGGGAGACGCGCTTCGACCCGGACCGGCATCCCGGGTCGGCCGCGGCCGACGCGGTGCCAGCAGGTGGCGACGCCGCAGCCGAGACCACCCCGTCGTCGGCGGGGAACGAGCGATCGGCCGCCGAGGCGGTCGTCACACAGCGCGTGCTCGACGCCCTCGACGCGGTGTCCTCGCTGGACCACGACCGCATCATCCGCGCCTTCCTCGGCGTCATCCGCGCCGGGCTGCGCACCAACTTCTACCAGGCCGGCGCCGACGGCGCCGAGCACAAGCCGTACGTCTCCCTCAAGCTCAACCCCAAGGCCGTGCCCGACCTGCCGGCGCCACGCCCCCAGTTCGAGATCTGGGTCTACAGCCCGCGGGTGGAGGGGGTGCACCTGCGCTTCGGGCCGGTGGCCCGCGGCGGGCTGCGCTGGTCGGACCGCCGGGAGGACTTCCGCACCGAGGTGCTGGGGCTGGTCAAGGCGCAGATGGTCAAGAACGCCGTCATCGTCCCGACCGGCTCCAAGGGCGGGTTCTACCCCAAGCAGCTGCCCGACCCCGCGGTGGACCGCGAGGCGTGGCTGGAGGAGGGCAAGACGGCATACCGGATGTTCATCTCGGGGCTGCTCGACGTCACGGACAACCGTGTCTCCGGCGCGATCGTGCCCCCGGAGAGGGTGGTACGCCACGACGGCGGCGACCCGTACCTCGTCGTCGCCGCGGACAAGGGAACCGCCACGTTCTCGGACATCGCCAACGGCGTCGCGCAGTCGTACGGCTTCTGGCTCGACGACGCCTTCGCCTCGGGTGGCTCCGCGGGCTACGACCACAAGGCGATGGGGATCACCGCCCGCGGTGCCTGGGAGTCGGTGAAGAGGCACTTCCGCGAGATGGGCGTGGACACCCAGACCACCGACTTCACGGTGGTCGGCATCGGCGACATGAGCGGCGACGTCTTCGGCAACGGGATGCTGCTCTCGGAGCACATCCGACTCGTCGCCGCGTTCGACCACCGCCACGTGTTCGTCGACCCCGACCCGGTGGCGGCGACATCGTTCGCGGAGCGCAGCCGGCTCTTCGGACTCCCCCGCTCGTCGTGGGACGACTACGACCGCACGCTCATCTCCGAGGGTGGGGGCGTCTTCCCACGCACGCTGAAGTCGATCGAGATCACCCCGCAGATGGCGCGGGCCCTCGGCATCCCGAAGTCGACGAAGGCCATGACGCCCGCCGAGCTGATCCACGCCATCCTGCTGGCCCCGGTCGACCTGCTCTGGAACGGCGGCATCGGCACCTACGTCAAGGCCTCCACCGAGGACCACCTCTCGATCGGCGACCGGGCCAACGACGCGATCCGGGTCGACGGCAAGCAGCTGCGGGTCCTCGTCGTCGGCGAGGGTGGGAACCTCGGCCTGTCGCAGCTCGGGCGCATCGAGGCGGCCCTGTGCGGCGTGCGGGTCAACACCGACGCCATCGACAACTCGGCGGGCGTCGACACCTCCGACCACGAGGTCAACATCAAGATCCTCCTCGGCGAGGTCGTGCGTTCCTCCGGCATGACCACCGACGAGCGAAACGAGCTGCTCGCGTCGATGACCGACGACGTCGCCGCGCACGTGCTGCGTGACAACTACGAGCAGAACGTCCTCCTCGGCAACGCCCGCGCGCAGGAGCACTCGATGGCCAGCGTCCACGAGCGGCTCATGCACTGGCTGGAGGACCGCGGTGAGCTCGACCGTGGCCTGGAGTTCCTCCCGAGCGACGCCGAGCTCGAGAAGCGAGCGCATGACGGGCTCGGGCTGAAGTCACCGGAGTTCGCCGTCCTCGTCGCCTACGCCAAGCTGGCGCTGAAGCAGGACATCCTCGCCAGCTCGATCCCCGACGACCCGTACTTCGAGGGGACGCTCGCCGACTACTTCCCCCCGGCGATCCGTGAGCGGTATGCGGGCGAGCTCGCCGGCCACCCGCTGCGCCGCGAGATCATCACCAACTCGGTCGTCAACTCCATGGTCAACCGCGGCGGCATCACCTTCGCCTACCGGGCGGCCGAGGAGGCCGGGGCGACCCCGGAGCAGGTGGCCCGGGCGTTCGTGGTGTGCCGAGAGGTCTTCGGCCTGGCCGACTACGTCCGACAGGTCGAGCTGCTCGACAACGTCGTGCCCACGGCAGCCCAGACCGCGCTGTACCTCGAGTTCCGCCGGCTGCTCGACCGCTCCGTCCGGTGGTTCCTGTCGTCACGGCCCACCATGCTCGACATCGGCGCCGAGATCGAGCGGTTCTCGGGGATCGTCGGCGAGCTCGGACCGCAGGTGCCGACGCTGCTGCGCGGCGACGAGCGCCGACGGCTGCAGCGCCGGGCGACCGAGTTCGAGAAGGTCGGCGTGCCCGCGGAGCTGGCCCTCCACGCAGCCGCCCTGCTCGACTGGTTCTCATTGCTGGACATCTCCGACATCGCCACCGACACCGGCCGCCAGCCGATCGACGTGGCACCGCTGTACTACCTCGTCTCGGAGCGGTTCGGGATCGACGCCATGCTGAGCAAGGTCACCCGCCTTCCGCGCGACGACCGCTGGGATGCGCTGGCCCGTGGTGCCCTGCGCGACGACCTCTACTCGGTGCTCGAGTCGCTCATCCGCTCCGTCATCGAGGTCGGCGGCGACGCCGGGCCCGAGGCGGAGGCGCAGTGGGCGAGGTGGGAGACGGCCAACGCGGCATCCATCCAACGTGCGAGGACGGCACTGTCGGCGATCCGCCGGCTCGAGAACCCCAACATCGCGGCCCTGTCGGTGGCGCTGCGAACCCTGCGCGCGGTGGTCCGGGTCGGCGCCTCCACCTGACCCCGCTCGTCCCCATATCGACCAATAGGTCACTGGAGGTACGCCCGGGCTGTACCTGCGGTGACCTATCGGTCACTTGGGGTACGCCGGGGCTGCACCTGCGGTGACCTATCGGTCACTTGGGGTACGCCGGGACTGCACCTGCGGTGACCTATCGGTCACTTGAGGTACGCCTCGCAGCAGGAGGGCCCGACGCCGATGGCGTCGGGCCCTTCGGGAGTGTTGAGTTCTGGTCAGGCAGGGTGGGCAGCACGGGCGTGGGTACGCCGCGAGGCGACGACCGCTCCCGCACCGGCCAGGGCGACACCGGCCAGGATGCCGGCGCCGAGCTGCAGCACCTCGATGGCGTTGTCATCGGTCGGTCCGTTCGTGGTCACCGTTCCACCGCCGCCACCGGCGCTGGGCGTGTAGCAGGAGGTGGTGCAACGCTGTTCCTTGAGGCTGCCGGTCCCCGGGTCCTGCCGTGCGCTGGCGGGGCCGGCCATGGAGAGGGCGAGAAGTCCGGTCGCTCCGGCGATGCACGCCGCCCGACGGATGCTGGTGGTGTTCGACATGATGGTGGTCCTCTTCTTCAGCTGGTGTGGTGCCGGACGAGCTGTCCATGACCGTTTGTCGCACGGGCCGGTACCAGTGCGGCTCCGACCCGGTATCAGCCGGGTATCGGTGCCGTTGACTGGCGATTCCCGGAGGGTCACCTTTGAGGTGTGCGGATAGCGGTGCTCGGGCCCCTGGAAGTCGACGAGGGGCGGGTCCAGTTGGCGCCCCGGGACCAGGTGGTGCTGGAGGCGTTGGCAGCCCGCCCCGGTGAGACCGTCCGGGCCGAGGCGCTCGCCGAGGCACTGTGGGGGGAAGGCCTACCGCCCTCCTGGTCCAAGGTCGTCCAGGGCTGCGTCTCCCGGCTCCGGCGGCTTCTCGGCCCCGCCGCGATCGTGACGTCAGGTTCGGGGTACCGGCTGGACCTCCACCGCGACGACTTCGACCACCTGCGCTTCGAGGACCTCCTCCAGCGTGCTGGAGCGCTGCTCACGACCGGTGAGCCGGAACGGGCGCGGTATGCCAGCGGGCAGGGGCTCGCGCTGTGGCGTGGAGACCCGCTGGAGCGGCTCACCGAGTGGGAGCCCGGCCGGGTCGAGTCCGAGCGACTGGTCGAGCGTCGCCGCGACGCGGAGGACCTGTACGCCGAGGCCGCCATCAGGGCGGGGCGCCACGGCGACGTCGTGGGGGAGCTGCACCGCATGGTCGCCCAGCAGCCCACCCGAGAGAGGCGCTGGGGCCTGCTGGCCCTGGCACAGTATCGGGGCGGTCGCCAGGCGGAGGCGCTGGCAACCCTCCAACGGGCCCGGGCGACGCTCGTCAATGAGTTCGGGCTCGACCCCGGGCCCCAGCTCGCCGAGCTCGAGGAGGGGATGCTGCGGCAGAGCCCGGCCCTCATGGCCGAGGGGGCACTGCCCGTGGCGCCGGCCCCCTGTCCCTACCTCGGCCTCGTCGCATACGACATCAGTGACGCGCCGGCATACTTCGGCCGGGAGGCCGACGTCACTGCCTGCCTGCATCGGTTGGACGAGGCCGGCGTCCTCGCGGTCGTCGGTCCGTCGGGCTCCGGCAAGTCCTCCCTGATTCGAGCCGGCGTGGCGGCGGCACTGGTGCGCGACGGGCACAGCGCCGCAATCGTCACACCGGGCACGCACCCCGAGGAGGTTCTCGCCCAGGCACCTGACCGTCCGGGCTCGGTCTTCGTCGTCGACCAGTGCGAGGAGGCCCTCGCCCTGACCGAGACGTCGGCGGAGCGTCAGGCGTTCTTCGCCGGGCTGGTCGACTTCGCCGCCCGCGGCCGGCTCGTGATCTCGCTGCGGGCGGACCGCCTCGGCGAGCTCGCCGCCCACCCCGAGTTCGCCCACCTGGTGGAGAAGGGGCTATACCTGCTCGGAGCGCTGGGCGAGCCCGAGCTCCGCCGCGCCATCGAGGGTCCGGCTATGCAGGCAGGGCTAAGGCTCGAACCGGGGTTGGTGGACCTGCTGGTGCGCGAGGCCCAGGGATCACCGGGTGCCCTGCCGCTGCTGTCGCACGTCCTTCGTCAGACGTGGCGGCGCAGAGAGGGAGACACGCTGACCGTGCAGGGGTATGCGGCAACTGGGGGCGTCCGCGCTGCGGTCGCCCAGTCCGCCGAGCGGCTCTATCGCGAGATGACCCCAACCCAGCAGGGCATGCTTCGTGCCCTGATGGTTCGCCTCGTCTCCTCGGACGACTCAGGGGAGCCGGTGCGGACGCGCGTCCCTCGACGCACGGTGGCAACCGACGACGAGCACGCGGCAGTCGTCGAGCAGCTCGTGGGCGCGAGGTTGGTGAGCAGCGACGGTGACACGGTCGAGATCGCGCACGAGTCCCTGGCAGTCGCGTGGCCGCGGCTCCGGTCGTGGCTGGACGACGACGTCGAGGGCCTGCGGATCATGCGGCACCTCACCGTGGCCGCCGAGAGCTGGGAGGCGCTGGGTCACCCCGAGAGCGAGCTCTACCGCGGAGTCCGACAGGCGCGGGCCGCCGAGTGGCGGCGGGGCCACGACCCGGAGCTGACTCCTCCGGAGCGGGCCTTCCTCGACGCGTCCGCCGAGCTGGCGGAGACCGAGCAGCGGGCCACCGAGGAGCAGGTTCGCCGCGAACGGCGCTCGAACCAACGCCTGCGGGCCGGCCTGGCCGCCGTCGCCGTGCTCCTGGCGGTGGCGATC
The DNA here is from genome assembly GCA_963763015.1 of uncultured Actinomycetota bacterium. GTDB lineage: Bacteria > Actinomycetota > Actinomycetes > Actinomycetales > Dermatophilaceae > Fodinibacter. Next base: position 40,453 of record CAVXML010000012.1, read on the forward strand.
GTCGCCGGAACCGTGGCCAAGACCGCCGCGGACCGGGCCGATCAGCAGTCGGTCGAGGCCGACGCCCGCCGGTTGGGGGCCGAGGCGCTGCGCACCCCCGATCAGGACCTCGCCCTGCTCCTCGCCGTGGCGGGAACCACCCTCCACGACTCGCCCGACACGCGGAACAATCTGAGCGCCGTTCTCGACCGCGCCCCAGAACTCATCGGCATCGGCAAGACCACAGCCGCCATGCAGATGGCGGTGCGACCCGACGGGCGAGCCGCCGCCATCACGGGCTGGGAAACCGGTGTGACGATCTTCGACACCGAGACGCGGAAGGAGGTGGCACGCAACTACGACGTCCCCCTGCGCGACGTGCGTTTCAACCCCAACGGCACCCTGCTCGCTGCCTCAGTGAACGTGTCGACGTCCACCGGCCAGCGGCGGGTCGACCCCATCCCCTTGCGACTGTTGGATCCCCAGACCGCGGCCCTGGCCAGCACTCAGCTCGGCGGGATGCCGACGGGTCGCGTGGTCGAGTCGGCGTTCGCCTTCAGCAACAGTGGCCGTTGGCTGGCGGTCGGGTTCATCCACCCGAGCCAGGAGGACCCGGAGACGTGGATCAGGGTCTGGGACACCGCCGACCTCGCGCGTCCGGTGGCCGGGTTCACCGTCCCATTCCGCGGTGCCCTCCTGGTCAGCGATGACGGGACCAAGGTCTACGTGACAGACGATGACCTCGTCTACGCCCTCGACGTCGGCACCGGTCACGAGGTCGAGTCCGCCCCGCAGGCAGGTGGCATCGCCCTCAGCGCCGACGGTGCCACCTTGGCAGTGGCGCGGGGGCGACAGATTGCGCTGCTCGAGACGGAACGGCTGACGATGAAGTCCGTGATCGAGGAGGACGGCACCGTTAGCGAGCCGATGATGTTCTCGCCCATGGGGGACCAGCTGGCTTACTCACTCGACGACACCCTGGTCGTGCGAACGCTTGCCGATGCTGGACCGGCTGGCGTCCGTCTGGGCGGGCTCGGGTCCATGCCCAACGGGATCGGCTTCAGCCCGGACGGGCGGACGCTCTACAGCGCCGGGGGCTGGAACCTCCTGGCCTACGAGGCGGGTGACCGGCTGCTTGTGTGGGACCTCGTCGGCGATCGTCGTGTGGTGCGCTCGGTGCCCGTGCAACCGCAGACCGACTCGGCACTGACCGTGCGTACCAGGATCTCCCCGGACGGGCAGACGGTGGCGAACCTGGTCATGCCAGACCCCGGCCCCGAGTCGTTTGCCGTCCAGTTCCTCGACCTCGAGGCGGGCACCCGGCAACCGCCATCCCCCTTCCGTGAGAGCAGTGCCTACTTCGTCGACCTCCAGTGGCGGCCGGACGGAAAGATGGTCGCCAGCGCGCAGAACGACCAGTGGGTCGACCTGTGGGACGGAGCGAGCGGACAGGCTGCGGACAGGCACCGGGTCCCCGACCACAACGGCGCCGTGCACAGCGTGGTGTTCAGCGGCGACAGCACCCGTCTCGCGGTGGGAACGCACCGAGGCCGCGTCTACGCCGTCGATGTCCGCACCCTGAAGGTGGTCGGCAAGCCTGTCCAGGTGCCGGAGGGCGTACCCGTGCAGGGTCTGGCCACCAACAGGGACGGTACTCGGGCACTGATCTGGATCGATCGCCGGCTCCAGTTGCTGGACTTGGAAGTTGGAAGGGTGGCCCGATTCGTCGAACCGGGATTCGAGGTCACCGCCTGGGCCTGGTCGCCCGACGGGAAGGCCGTCGTCGTGGTCGGCAGCGACCGATCCCAGAACGGCCACGGTACGGTGGCCTTTCTGGATCCCGACACCCTGGCGACGAGGGACCTGTTCGCGGGCCCGAACATCGCTGGTGGCTGGGACATCCAGTTCTCGCCCGACGGCGGGCGGTTCGCGACCTCTGGATCAGACCGGGTCGGGCTCTGGGACATCCACACGCGTGAGTACCTCGGCTCGATCAGGGCTGAGGCTGAGAGCACAGCAGGGTTCCGAAACGGCTCCACCGATGTGCTCATCGCCTCGCGGGACGGGAAGGTCTCGATCTGGGACCCGCGGCCAGATGCTGCCGTCAGGTCGGCATGCCGGATCGCCGGGCGAACCCTGACCGAGAAGGAATGGCTCGCCTACCTGCCCGACCGCGAGCCGAGGTCAGTCTGCTGAGTGGTGCGCTCAGCCCTGACCCACGCGCCCGGCTGCCCAGCTGGCTCAGGCGCGGCCGTGCGGCAAGAGGTGGCGGACGGCATCCGGTACAGGTCTGTGACCTAGGCTTCCGCGGGTGAGCACGCTGGCCGGGATGCTGCGCGACACCGCCGCCCTCGAGGCGCCCGACTCCGAGTGGCTGCACCTGCTCGTGGGGGACTGGCAGCTCATCGCCGACCTGTCCTTCGCCGACCTCGTGCTCTGGGTGCGCGGCGACGAGCACGGCTGGCGTGCCGTGGCACACGTGCGTCCCAACACCGGCCCCATGGTGTTCTACGAGGACGTCGTGGGCAGCTTCTCCAGCCCCGCTCGGGCGGCGCTGCTGGACGAGGCGGCCCGCACCCAGCAGATCGTGGGGAACGCCGAACCGACGGTGCGCGGCAACATGGCCATCCGTGAGGATGCCGTGCCGGTATCCCGCCGTGGAGCGCTGATCGCGGTGATGACCCGGCACACGAACCTCACCTCCGCGCGCGAGCCCAGCCGCCTCGAGCTCACCTACCGCTACCTGGCCGAGGCGCTCATGCGGATGGTGGCGGCGGGCGACTTCCCGTCGACGTCGGCCCCGACGGGGATGCGTCGGGGGGCGCCGCGGGTGGGCGACGGAGTGACCCACCTCGACGTGGACGGGGTGGTGCTCTACGCCAGCCCCAATGCCGTGTCGGCGGTGCACCGCATGGGGCACGTCGGTGACGTGATCGGGGAGGTCCTGGCCCAGATCGTGGCCGACCTCGCCTCACGGGGCGGCAGCACCGTCGACGAGTCGCTCGCTGTGGTCGCCACCGGGCGGGCGGCGTGGCGCTCGGAGGTCGAGACCCCGAGTGCGACGATCACCCTTCGCGCCATCCCGCTCGTCGTGGACGGGGTGCGGACCGGCGCCATGGTGCTCATGCGGGACGTCTCCGAGCTGCGGAGGCGCGAGCAGGAGCTGCTCACCAAGGACGCGACCATCCGCGAGATCCACCACCGGGTGAAGAACAACCTGCAGACCGTGGCGGCGTTGCTGCGGCTCCAGGCCCGCCGCGTGCCGGACGAGTCGGCTCGGGCCGCGCTCGAGGAGGCGGTGCGACGGGTCGGGACGATCGCGCTCGTTCACGAGACGCTCAGCCACGGCCTCGATGAGACGGTCGACTTCGACGAGATCGCCGTACGCGGGCTTCGGGCCGTGGTCGAGGTCGCGACCCGCGAGCACCGGGTGGACTCCCGGTTCGTCGGCAGCTTCGGCAGGCTGAGGGCAGAGGACGCGACGGCTCTCGCCATGATCGTCTCCGAGCTCGTGCAGAACGCCGTCGAGCACGGGCTCGCCGACCGGGCAGGCACGGTGGAGGTGGCGGCGCACCGGGAGACGCTCGAGGACGGCGAGGAACAGCTGACCGTCGTCATCACCGATGACGGCGTGGGGCTGCCCACGGGGTTCCGGCCGGTGCTCGCCGGCCTGGGAACCCGGATCGTGACCTCGCTGGCGGCGGACCTGCGGGGCCGGATCCGGTGGGAGAACGCGTCGCCGCAGGGAACGCGGGTGGAGTTCGTCGCGCGGCTGAGGCCGCTGAGCCGATGAGGGGCGTGCTCGGCAGGTCAGCCGGCGCGGCGCGCGCGGGCGTTGCGCCGCTTGAGCGCCCGCCGCTCGTCCTCGGACATCCCGCCCCACACGCCGGCGTCCTGACCGGACTCGATGGCCCACTTCAGGCAGGGCTCGATCACCTCACAGCGACGGCAGACAGCCTTGGCCTCCTCGATCTGAGCGATCGCCGGACCGGTGTTCCCGATGGGGAAGAACAGCTCGGGGTCCTCGTCGAGGCAGGCAGCGCGGTCGCGCCAGTCCATGAAGGGTGCTCCTTGTCGCGGGGATGATGCGGTTGGTTCGGGCGCCTGCCGAGAGGTGGCTGTGGACGCCCAGGGTGCGCCGTTGCAGCCAAGACGGACGTCGCAAGCACAGACGTCCGTCCCCCCACACTACTAGGACCGACCCAATCGGTGTGGGAGAACGTCAGGTGGCCGTTCCGACATTTGAGCGGCCGTCTCAAGCCGCCACCGCGCACAACGGATGGCGAAAGCGGTGCGGTTCCCGTGGGATCGCGGTCTGGGAGCGTTGCGCGGCCCCGATCGGGGGCGTGATCCACGGCGGACCAGCGCCTAGGGACCCGTAGGCTGCTCGCCGTGCCGAACCGTCCTTCACGCGGCGCCCGCGGCGTGGCCGGGCTGCTCACGGGGCTGCAGGCCCTGGCGCTCGTGGGGTTCGCCGCGTTCTACGTCTACGAGCTGGCGATCGGAGAGGGGAGCGACGCGACCAGGGTGCTCATGTCTGCCGTGCTCATCCTCGTCGGCGCGGTGGCCCTGGCGGTCGTCTGCCGGGGATGGGTGAGAGGCGCCGCCTGGCCCCGCACGCCCACGATCGTCTGGAACCTGTTGCTCGTCCCCGTGGGGGTGGGGCTGATCCAGGGGAACCGAGCTCTCGTCGGTTGGGGCGTGGTGGCGATGGCCGTCGTCTGCACTCTGGCTGCCATCGCCGTGCGCGACAGGGACGACGTCGTTGCCGGCCGGGACGGCACATCCTGACGGCGGCTCCGGGCGGCCCGCCTCGCCATCGGCGAGGAACACCTGGAGTTCGGTCACTCCTGCCGGCGTGCAGGCGAGCGCGCGCCCGGCGATGCACGGGATGCCGTCGGACTGCCGCCTGAGCCCGAAGACCTCGGTGTCACCTGGGCGGGGTGTGAGCAGCAGACCCGTCCGGTGTCTCGCCATCTCCACGTCGATCCCGCGGAACCGGCCGAGGACGGAGGAGGGACTGGTCGTCACCACGACGAGCCCGCCGTCGCGGTCGACGAGGGCGCTGATCTCCCGGATCGCGGGCGCGACGGGTGCGTCGTCGAGGAGGTCGGCGTCGTCGACCAGCAGCACGAGGTCCGGCCGCGCCCGGCGCAGGGCCACCAAGGCGTCGACGTCGTCCGGCCCGACCACGTGCGCGCCCACGAACGTTCGTCTCTCGACCACCTTGCAGCCGACGACGGCGACGAGGAGGCCCGCCATGAGGGCGCCCTGACGTACCACCTGCAGGGCGTTGGTCCGCCCGGAGCGCGGAGGACCGGCAACGAGGAGGCGCCGACCCATGCGGTCCGGTACCCACTCCCAGGTGGTTGCCGAGCTCCCCGCCACACCGAGCGGTAGGGGAGTCGGGTCACCGGTGGCTTCCGGAAGCGGAAGGTGACCGCCTCGGGAACCGGGATCCGCGGCGCCTCGCCCGTGGAGAACCGTGGTGTCACCGCGCCGAACGACGCGTGGGAGGGGGCGGAGCACGAAGGGACGCGACCCGCGGCCGGCTCGCGGGAGGCCTGCGACGCGTCGCGCCACCACGTCCGAGGTGGCCGGTTCTGCGGTCGCGAAGTGCACGCCCCGTCGGTCGGCAACTCGAACGGCCCGCCCTGGTGGGGGAGAGGTCGGCAGGTCGGCGGTGCGCAGCCCCGCGAGGGCGGCATCCAGTGGGTCGACGGTGCCCAGCAGGAACACGGATGCGCCGACAGCACCCCAGGAGGGCTGGAGCAGGCTTCGTCCGCCGGTCACGACGCCCGTGATCCCCACTCCCTCTCCGTCTCTCAGGAGTCTCAGGAGGTCGTCGCCCTGCCCCGTGGCGTCTGCCGCACTGCCGGCCTCGATGAGCCGCTCCCAACCGTCGACCACCAAGAGGATGTGGGGTGCCGACATGGTTGTCGGTGCCGCTCGTGGGGCGACGTCGCTGACCTCCCTGCGCTTGTCCACCTCGTCGCGCAGGTGCGTCACGAGGTCGCGGACCGCCCTGGCGTCGTCCACGTGCCGGTGGGTGCCGACGTGCGGCAGGACAGCCAGGTCGGCGAGGGACCCGCCGGTGTCCAGGACGTGGAGGTGGAGGCGGTCGGGATCGTGCGTGGAGGCCGCGGCAAGTGCGACGGCGCGGGCCGCCGTGGTCCGCCCGCTGCGAGGCCGGCCCGCGAGCAGCCAGGTCGCGGAGCTCGCCACCCAGGTCAGTGGGGAGCAGCGCTGGAGATCCGGCTCGTCGATGATGCCTGCGACGACGGCGCCCGGCGGGCTCGTCGGGTGGGCCAGGGGGTCGACGCGCGCGGGCAGCGCAGGCACCCAGGGTGGAGCCGGCACGATGCCACAGGTTCGGTGGTGCGCCTCCACGACGGCCGAGACGACCTCGGCGACCTCCGCCAGGCGTTGCTCGGCGTCCTTGCCCTCCTCGTGCGGAGTGTGTGGTGCATGCGGAGGGTCGAGGGCTGCAGCCCGGAGTGCGTGCGCTGCCGGAGCAACGGACAGGTGTCGACCCACGGGCCGGCGGGCCGGCGCGACGACTGCGGCCTGGAACGGCGCCAGCGCCCCGGTTCCTCGACTGGCCAGGGCTCGGCCCGGGGTCTCCGGAGAGAGGCCGGCCGCCGCTGCGTCGTCGAGGATGCCGAGGGAGTCCGCCCTGTCGCGGACCCGGAAGGCGATGCGCAGGTTGACGTTGGCCTGGATCTCCGCGGTGACGACCCCGGAGGGTCGCTGGGTGGCGAGGACGAGGTGCACTCCCAGGGACCGTCCGAGGGCGGCGAGCCGCACCATCCCGTTGACGAACTCCGGTACTTCGTCGACCAGGGCACGCAGCTCGTCCACCACGATGACGAGCCGGGGGACCTGCTCGTCGTCCGGCCCCCGGCAGCGCAGGTACCCGCCGAGGTCCGAGGCGCCCGCGGCCGCGAAGATCCTCTCCCGGCGCCGCAGCTCCGCACCGAGGGAGGTGAGTACCCGGGCGACCAGCTGGTCGTCCAGGTCCGTCACGAGCCCCACGACGTGCGGCAGGTCCGCGCAGGGGCCGAACGCCGCTCCGCCCTTGAAGTCCACGAGGACGAAGCAGAGGTCGGCCGGCGGTGACCCGAGCGCCAGGGAGGTCACGAGCGTTCGGAGGAACTCCGACTTCCCCGAACCGGTCGTGCCCCCGACCAGCACGTGCGGTCCGTCGCGTCGCAGGTCGATCTGATGCACTCCCCCCGGGCCGACCCCCACTGCGGCGACCGGCGCGGACGCCACCCGCCCCCCGCCCGTCGCCCGCTCCCAGCGGCCCTGCACGGCGTCCGGAGTCAGCTGCGTCTCCCCAAGGACCTCGCAGAGGGTGATCGTTCCCTGGCGTTCTGCTCGACGCCCCTCACCAGCCGGCCGCAGGGGCGCCAAGGCGCGGGCGACGCGGTCCGTCCACCAGGAGCCGACCAGGTCGAGCGTCAGAGAGGTGGTCGCACCGGCGCTGGTCAGGGTGTGCCGGCCGTCACCGGTGGCCTCGACGACCGCCGTACAGCACGGAGGCAGACCCGCCGTGCTCGTGGCCGCCGCCAGCACCGGCACACCCGCGGCTCGAGCGCGCTCCATGACGTCGGGCATGCCGGACGCCGCCGTGGACGGGACGACGAGGACCTCCACCGGCGCGGGGCCGGCTCGAGCCGAGACTGCCGCCGGCCACGTCGAGGCGACGTGCGGCATCCGGCTCGTCCAGGCCCAGGACGGCCCGCCCCCGGCGACGGTCACGATGAGCCGATCGGGCGGGTGTCTGACGCAGAGCTGGCCGACCGCGTTCCCCACCACGCGGTCGGTGACCCCTGGAGGTCCCACGACCCCGAGGCACCCGAGGTCCGTGAGGTCGGCGATGACGGGGGCGTGCTGGGCGAGTGGGTGCGTCCGGGAGGCGCCCTCGAGCCAGGCGACCCGCGTCGGTACCTCCCCGAGGCCCAGCCGGACTGCCAGGTCTCCGCCCCGCCAGAGGGTGGGCAGCCGGCCCTCGGCGGCACGGAGCACCGCGTGCGGGTCGGGGTGTGCGGCATCCAGCCTCGCAACCTCGTCGAGCAGCGCCCGGGCCAGGCGCTGCCGAGCTCCGAGCATCTCCTTCGCATGCTCGGCGGTGGCGCGTCGATGCGCCCGGCCGGCGCCCCACCGATCGGCGACGGCGTTCGCGAGCAGCACCAGCGGACCGACCAGCGCGAAGAGGAGCAGCTGAGGGCCGACCACCACGGCCAGGGCGACGGCGATGGGAACCGGGACCAGGGCTCCCAGCCACGGGATCCGTGCCCCGTGGCGTGCTGGCGGAGGGACCGGGCACTCGACCTCCAGCTCACTGGCGGGGCCGTCTGCCGCGCCGGGGGGCCGCACGAGCACGGTCCCGTCACCAGGGGTCTGGACCGCCAGACCCACGCCGCCCCCGCGCCTCAGCCGCAGGGTCGACGACCCCATGACCAGGGTCGACGATCCGTCGACGGCTGTCGCGCCATGAACACGTCGACCGTCGACCACGACCCCGTTGGTCGAGCCCAGGTCCTCGACCCGGACGCCCGACGGGCCGACCCGAACGCGCGCGTGGACCCGGCTGAGCGCCTCGTCGTCCACCGCGAGGCCGCCGCCCACCGCCCGTCCGACCGCAAGGCCCGGCGGAGTCAGCGGCCGGGAGCGCCCACAGTCGGGACCACCGACCACCGCGAGGTGCACCACCGAGCCCGCCGGCGCTGCCACCTCGGAGGGGCACGGCCCGCCGACGGTGACCGATGCACCGTGCACCAGGGGCGGCATCCCGACCAGCATGCTCGGGTCGATTGTGCGCGCACCGGCTGAGAGGAGGGGTACGGGCTCACCGAGGTGGTCTGCCAGTGCGCTCGCCAGGTCGGCGGCAGTGTGCTCGCCGGACCACCGCACGATCACGTCCACAGGGCGCGGCCGGCGGCGGGGCAGGTGGACGGTGATCGTCATCTCCATGGCGGCACCGTACGAACCCGGTCCGACGCTTCCTGAGAGTTATCCACAGTAGACGCTGCTCGAGGTGCGAAAACCCGGCGGCTCCGGTTCGCTAGGGCTCGGAGTTTCCGGGGTCGGAACGCGTGGAAGGAGGAGGGGTCTGGTGGATGCCGTCCGCACACTCGAGAACGAGGTGCGCGAGCTGATCCGTCGTTCCGGGCTCGACCCCGCCCGCGACGAGCCGGAGGTTCGCCGGCTGGTCCGTGACGCGGTCACCGACTACGACGAGCGGTCGATGCACGGGGGGATGCCGCTGCTCGCCGACCTGGACGCCGCGTCCAAGCAGCTGTGGGACACGGTGGCGGGCTACGGGCCTCTGCAGCAGTACTTCGACGACCCGTCCGTCGAGGAGGTCTGGATCAACGAACCCAGCCGGGTCTTCGTGGCACGCAACGGGGTGGCCGAGCTGACGACCACCCTGCTGAGCCACGACCAGGTGCGCGACCTCGTCGAGCGGATGCTCAAGTCCTCCGGGCGACGAGTAGACCTCTCCTCGCCCTTCGTCGATGCCGTTCTCTCCGACGGGAGCCGGCTGCACGTCGTCATCCCCGACATCACCCGTGAACACTGGTACGTCAACGTGCGCAAGTTCGTCGTCAAGGCGGACTCGATGGACGACCTCGTCCGCCTCGGCACCCTGACCCGCCAGGCGGCCCGCTTCCTCGAGGCCGCCGTGGCGTCGGGCCTGAACGTCCTGGTCGCCGGGGGGACGCAGGCCGGCAAGACCACGCTGCTCAACTGCCTCGCCGCCGCGGTGCCACCGCGCGAGCGGATCGTCACCTGCGAGGAGGTCTTCGAGCTGCGAATCCCGCACCGTGACGTCGCCGCACTGCAGTGCCGGCAGCCGTCACTCGAGGGGACGGGGGAGATCCCGCTGCGGCGCCTGGTCAAGGAGGCCCTGCGGATGCGTCCCTCACGCATCGTCGTCGGTGAGGTGCGACAGGCGGAGAGCCTGGACCTCCTCATCGCCCTCAACTCCGGCCTGCCGGGCATGTGCACCATCCACGCCAACAGCGCGCGTGAGGCGGTGACCAAGATGTGCACGCTGCCGCTGCTGGCCGGCGAGAACGTGTCCGCCCGGTTCGTCGTGCCGACCGTCGCGGCGTCCATCGACCTGGTCGTCCACGCCGCACTCGAGCGAGATGGCCGTCGCACGGTCCGGGAGATCGCCGCGGTCCCGGGCCGCGTGGAGGGCGACGTCGTAGAGATCGCCGACATCTTCGTCCGCCGCGCGGGCGAGCTGCGGCGCGCCGACGGCTTCCCGCCGCACCGGGACCGCTTCGAACGGGCCGGCTACGACGTCTCGGCGCTGCTCGCCCAGGCCGCCCCATGACCGGCATCCTTCTCGGGCTGCTCCTCGGGGTCGGGCTGTTCCTCGTGTGGTGGAGCTGCTGGGAGCCTGCCGCCGGCCCGGTGACGCGCGCCCGGCGCGCAGGGCCGCTGGGCCGGCTCGCCGACGAGATCGTCCAGGCTGGGTTCGCGGGGATGTCGGTGCGCACGCTGCTCGCCGGCAGCGTCGTCGTGTTCGTGCTGCTCCTGGCGCTGGTCCACGCGCTGGTGGGCGTGCTCGCGATCGCGGTGTGCTTCGCGGTGATGGGGGCCTTGGCGCCCCTCGCCCTGGTCCGGGGCCGCGCACGCCGTCGCCGCGGCCGCTTGCGGAACCTGTGGCCGGATGCCGTGGACAACATCACCTCCGGGGTGCGTGCCGGGATGGCTCTGCCAGAGGCGCTGTCGCAGCTGGGCACCAGGGGCCCGGAGGAGCTGCGCGAGCCGTTCCGCGCCTTCGCCGACGACTACCGGCTCACCGGGCGCTTCCATGACTGCCTCGACCGGCTCAAGGCCAGGTTGAGCGACCCTGTGGCCGACCGCCTCGTGGAGAGCCTGCGGATCGCCCGCGAGGTCGGCGGCACGGACCTCGGCCACCTGTTGCGCACCCTCTCGGGGTTCCTGCGCGAGGACGCCCGGACCCGGGCCGAGCTCGAGACCCGCCAGTCGTGGACCGTCAACGCAGCGCGGCTCGCGGTGGCGGCCCCCTGGGCGGTGCTGGCGATGCTGTCCACCAACCCGGAGTCGGTTCGGGCGTACTCCACCCCCCTGGGTGCCGTCGTGCTGTCCGTGGGCGCCGGAGTCACCGTCGTCGCCTACTGGGCGATGCTGCGCATCGGCCGGCTGCCCGAGGACGAGCGGGTGCTGCGATGACCGCCCTGTCGCGCGACGGAGCCCTCGTCGGGCTGGTCCTGGGCCTCGGCCTGCTCCTCGTGTGGCTGGGGCTGCCCCGGCACCGACGGCAGGGACTGGCCGGGCGGGTGCTGCCGTACCTTCGCGACACCCCTCGCCCATCCCGCCTCCTCGACGACTCGCCACCCCGTGGCGTCCTCGGTGTCGTGACCGCACCGTTGCTGCGAGATCTCGGGCGCGTCGTCGAACGGGTCATGGGCGGCGCCGACACCGTGCGCCGCCGGCAGCTGCGAGCGGGTCTGGCACCCGATGTCGACCGGTTCCGCGCCGAACAGGTCCTCTGGGGTGCGCTCGGTGGTGTGCTCGGGGCATCGCTCGGCGCGCTCTCGCTCGTCACCGGTGACGGAGGCGTCGTCGCCCTCGTCATGATGACGGCCGTCGGCATCGGTCTGGGCGTGACCGGTGCCGACTACCTGCTCTCCCGGCGGGCTGCCCGCCGGGAGGCACGGATGCTCATCGAGTTCCCGACGGTCGCCGAGCTGCTCGCCCTGGCGGTCGGTGCCGGCGAGGGGGCCGTCGGGGCGCTCGAGCGGGTCTGCCGGCTCTCGCAGGGTGAGCTCGCTGGTGAGCTGCGCCGGTGCCTTGCCGATGCCCGCGCCGGGGCGAATCTCCCCACCGCGCTCGAGGGCCTCGCGGACCGCACCGGCCTCCCGAGCCTCCGGCGCTTCGTCGACGGCGTGGTGATCGCGGTGCAGCGCGGCACGCCGCTCGCCGAGGTCCTGCGCGCGCAGGCCCAGGACGTCCGGGAGGAGGGCCGCCGAGGCCTCATGGAGGCAGGGGGGCGCAAGGAGATCGTGATGATGGTTCCGGTCGTGTTCCTCATCCTGCCGGTCACCGTGCTCTTCGCCGTCTTCCCCGGATTCACGTTCTTCCGATTCACCCTCTGACCGGCCCGAAAGGACCCGACCCATGCACCTCCGTCACACCTTCGCCGTCCGTGCCTACCTCAGCGCCCACCGCCTCCACACGACGGCCGGGCGGCGGGCCGAGCGCGGGGACGTCCCGGGGTGGGTGCTCATCACCCTCATGACCGCCGGCCTGGTGACCGCGCTGTGGGTGGTGGCGAAGGAGCAGCTCGTCTCGATGTTCCAGAGCGCCCTGTCCTCCGTGTCGGGATGACCGAGCGCCATGCCTGTGGCGGGGGAGGAGCGAGGGTCCGCGATGGCGGACTTCGCCATGGTGTCGGTCCTGGTTGTCGTCCTGTTCCTCGCGGTCTTTCAGCTCGGTCTGGCTCTGCACACGCGCAACACGCTGATCTCCTGTGCCTCCGAGGGGGCACGCCTCGGGGCGCGCGCGGATGCCGTTCCCGGGCAGGGCGTTTCGCGTGCACGGGCGTTGATCACGTCGTCCCTCTCGGCTCGCTTCGCGCAGAACGTCACCTCGCGGGAGGCGGTCGTCGGTGGCGTCCGCGTCGTCGAGGTGCGGGTGGTTGCGCCCCTGCCGGTGATCGGCCTGCTCGGTCCCGACGGTCGTCTGGACCTCGTGGGCCGGGCCTTCCTGGAGTCGCAGTGAGGCCCCGGGCGGTCCAGTCAGGCCTCCGCGCGGAACGGGGGAGCGCGGTGGTCGAGTTCGTCGTCCTCGCCGTCCTCATGCTGATCCCGCTCGTCTACCTCGTGCTCACGATGGCACGGGTTCAAGCCGCGTCGTATGCCGTCAGCCAGGCGGCCCGCGAGGCCGGCCGGGCGTTCGTCACCGCACCGTCGGGGGACACCGCGGCCGCCCGGGCACATGCGGCGGCACGGATCGCCTTCCTCGACCACTCCATGGAGGACGCCGGGCGACTGGCGGTCGTCTGTGACGGGGCTCCGTGCCTTCGCCCGGACGGGCGTGTCGAGACGACGGCGACCGTCCGGGTGCCGCTACCCCTGGTGCCGGCGTTCGCCCGCCGTGCCGTCCCGCTGTCGGTCCCGGTCAGCGCCAGCCACCTCTCGACGGTCGACCGGTTCCGGGGGCTGCCGTGATGACCTGGACGGATCCGGCGCCCGAGGACCGCGTCGGCGACGAGGTCCCTCGGGCGGGTGCGGCGGCTGGCGGCCCCCCGGACGGCCAGGTCCGGGTCTCGGCCGAGAACCCTGTGAGGAGGGCGGAGGAGGGGTCGATCAGCCTGTTCATCCTCGGGCTGTCGGTCATCGCGATGGTGCTCATCGCGGGGACCGTCGCGGTGACCTCCGCGCACCTCGCCCGGATGCGCCTGCTCGACGTGGCCGACGGTGCGGCACTGAGCGCTGCCAACGCCCTCGACGAGGCGGCATACCAGCGAGGTGTCGGCGAGTCCGTGCCGCTGAGCAGCACGTCGGTGCGCGAACGAGCCGCGGCCTACGTCGGGAGCAGACCCAAGCCGGCGAGCGTGGTCGCCTGGAGCCTCGGCCCCGGCACCGGCTCGCCCGACGGCCGCACCGCCGTCGTCGCCATCAGTGGGAAGGCGGAGCTGCCGATGATCGGTCCGGCGCTGCGCGAGCTCGGCGTCTCGGTCGGCATCTCGGTCCGGTCCGAGGCCCGCTCCGACCTTCTCCTCCTCCCGTGAGGGTCGGGCCGCCGGCCTGAGTCCCGGGCAGTCCGCCTGGTCCGGCGGGGCTGGCCGTCCGGGGTGACGGGGCGGCATCCGCATCTCGCGTAGGCTTGACACTCGTGGCTGTCGACTTCTCCTCGGAGATCAAGGACCTCCGCACGACGATGTCGTCCGTGCGTGAGGTGACCGACCTGTCCAAGCTGGAGGCGACCATCGCCGACCTCGAGCGGCAGGCCTCCGACCCCCACCTGTGGGACGACCAGGAGAAGGCCCAGGTCGTCACCTCCGGCCTCTCCCGCGCCAAGGCCGAGCACGACCGGGTCACCGGCATGGACGCCCGGATCGACGACCTCGAGGCCCTCGTCGAGATGGGCCAGGAGGAGAACGACGCCGAGACCCTCGCCGAGGCGGAGGCCGAGCTGGCCGCCGTCAAGAAGGCCGTCGGCGAGCTCGAGGTGCGCACCCTCCTCGCCGGCGAGTACGACGAGCGGGCCGCCGTCGTGACCATCCGCGCCGGAGCCGGGGGCGTGGATGCCGCCGACTTCGCCGAGATGCTCATGCGCATGTACCTGCGCTGGGCCGAGCGGCACGGCTACCCCGTCAAGGTGCTCGACACCTCCTACGCCGAGGAGGCCGGCCTGAAGAGCGCCACCTTCGAGGTCGACGTGCCCTACGCCTACGGCAACCTGTCCGTCGAGGGCGGCACCCATCGACTCGTGCGGATCAGCCCGTTCGACAACCAGGGCCGGCGCCAGACGAGCTTCGCCGCCGTCGAGGTGGTGCCGCTCATCGAGCAGACCGACACCATCGAGATCCCCGAGAACGACATCAAGGTCGACGTCTTCCGCTCCTCCGGCCCGGGCGGGCAGTCGGTCAACACCACCGACTCCGCCGTGCGCATGACGCACCTCCCAACCGGGACCGTGGTGTCGATGCAGAACGAGAAGTCCCAGATCCAGAACCGCGCCGCGGCCCTGCGGGTCCTCCAGTCACGTCTCCTGCTCCTCAAGAAGGCCGAGGAGGCCGCCGAGCGCAAGGAGCTCGCCGGTGACGTCAAGGCGAGCTGGGGCGAGCAGATGCGCTCGTACGTCCTGCACCCCTACCAGATGGTCAAGGACCTGCGCACCGGTCACGAGGTCGGCAACACCTCGGCCGTGTTCGACGGCGACATCGACGCGTTCATCGAGGCCGGCATCCGCTGGCAGATCGGCCAGGACAAGGCCGCTGCCCAGGACAAGGCTGCGGCGCAGGACAAGGCCTCCGCGCGGGGCTGAGCATGACCGAGCCGGATGCCGGGCACACCGGTCCCAGCCCCTCCTCGCCGCACGGTGCCGTTCCGGGGGCCGGGCCGGTCACGTGGGCGTCGTGGGAGGCGGATCTCGCCAAGGCGGTGATGGCGCTCGCCGACGGAGAGACGCTGACCGCCACCGGCGCTCCGGAGCTCGAGCGGCCGGTGCTCGTCCGACGGGGGTTCCTGCGCGGTTTCGTCCCGGCCAAGCACGCTGTGCTCCCGCCGTGGGTGCGGCTCACCCGCGTCGAGGACCACCTCCGGGGCGTGTGCGTGGGCGACGAGCGGTTCGGGGGGCCCTTCCCCTTGTCACCCGAGGAGGACGAGGCGCTCGTGGCGCTCGGATGGCGTCGGCCGGGCGCCGGTGACGGCACGGACTACCTGCGCTTCTGGCCCGACGACGTCCCCCAGGGTCCCTTCCTGCCACGGGAGGAGGCGGAGCGGGTGGCGGCCCTGGTGGCCCGCACCTTTCGCGAGGTCCTCACGCCGGCCGAGCAGGTGCACGTCGGTCCGGCGGGGCCGGCCCTGCCCGTCGTCACCCACGACGGATCCCCGCAGCCCCCCGCCGGCGAGAGCGTGCACGGCGGCTGACCCGCCGATCGTGACCCGCTGAACGGCATCCGCCCTGTTCCGACCTATGCTCGCACGAGTGACGTGACCAGCATCCGGGGCACGCACCGTCCGCTCCACCTCTCGTAAGGCCCCCTCCGCGCATGATCCGCTTCGACAACGTCACCAAGGTCTACCCGCGGTCGACCCGTCCCGCGCTCGAGGACGTGAGCGTCGACATCGACCGTGGTGAGTTCGTCTTCGTCGTGGGGCCCTCCGGGTCCGGCAAGTCGACGATGCTGCGGCTTGCCCTGCGGGAGGAGGCGCCCACCGAGGGCAGCGTGCTCGTGGCCGGTCACGACCTCGGGTCGATGCCGATGCGTCAGGTGCCCCGGCTGCGGCGGGAGATGGGGGCCGTCTTCCAGGACTTCCGCCTCCTGCCGAACAAGACAGTGCACGAGAACGTGGCCTACGCGCTGCAGGTCATCGGCAAGCCGGGCCACGTCATCCGGCAGCTCGTGCCCGAGACGCTGGAGGTCGTCGGCCTGAGCGGCAAGGAGAAGCGCTTCCCCCACCAGCTCTCCGGCGGTGAGCAGCAGCGGGTGGCGATCGCCCGAGCGGTGGTCAACCGTCCCCAGATCCTGCTCTGTGACGAACCGACCGGGAACCTCGACCAGGCCATCAGCCTCGACATCGTGCGGCTCCTCGACCGGATCAACCGCACCGGCACGACCATCGTCATGGCGACGCACGACCACGACATCGTCAACGACCTGCGGCGCCGGGTGCTCCAGCTCGACGACGGCCACGTCGTGCGCGACGAGCAGGACGCCACCTACCACCCGACCCCGGAGGACTGACGCGTGCAGCCACGGTTCCTGCTGTCTGAGGTCGGATCGGGCCTACGGCGAAACCTGTCGATGGCCGTCTCCGTCGTCCTCGTCACGATGGTGTCGATGTTCCTCCTCGGCCTCGGGCTGCTCGCGCAGCGTCAGGCCGACACGATGAAGGGCTACTGGTACGACCGCATCCAGGTCTCGATCTACCTGTGCACCGAGAACTCGCTCCAGCCCAACTGCGAGGGCCGGGCCGTCACGGAGGCGCAGAAGACGGCGATCCAGAGCCAGCTCGACGCCCTGCCCGAGGTCGAGGAGGTGTTCTACGAGTCCGAGGAGGAGGCGTTCGAGCGGTTCCGGGAGCAGTTCCGCAACAGCCCGATCGCCGGCAACGTCGCCGTCGGCGACATCCCCCAGAGCCTGCGGGTGCAGCTCGCCGACCCCACGAAGTACGCCGTCGTCACGAGCCAGTTCGAGGGGGCCCCGGGGGTGGCCACCGTCCAGGACCAGGAGAAGGTCCTCAGCAAGTTCTTCACGATCATCAACTACGTGACGTTCTTCGCCGTGCTGCTGGCTGCTCTCATGGTGGCCTGCGCGGCCCTGCTCATGGCGACGACGATCCGGCAGGCCGCCTTCATCCGGCGGCGGGAGATCGGCATCATGCGACTCGTCGGGGCGTCGAACTGGACCATCCGGATGCCGTTCCTCACCGAGATGGTCATCGTCTCGGCGCTCGGAGTCGCCCTTGCGGTCGCCCTGCTCGTCGCCCTGATGCAGTACGTCTTCAACGAGGGGGCCAGTCGCATCGCCCTGAGCCAGGCCTTCGTCGGCACCTCGGACGTGTGGGTGCTGGCCCCGTGGATGCTCCTCGGGGTCCTCACCGTGGCCGTGCTCACGAGTCTCGTGACGTTGCGCCGGTACCTGCGCGTGTGACCGTCCACCGGCGCCCGCAGCCGAGCGAATCCTGAGACGGCACGGACACTTTTGGGCCTCGGAGGTTTCCGATCGCTGTGAAACGTGTTACCAATGGTGACTATGGGACGACCTGACCGCGCGCCCGTGCGCGTCTCGCGCCGGGCGATCGCCCTCGGGGCGTCCGTCGTCTGTGCGGCCGGTCTCGCCACCACCTCGGCCGAGGCGCTCAGCGCGGCGGGTGACCCGGGCAGGGAGAAGCGCAGGGTGGACGCCCAGGTCGAGCGGCTCCAGGAGCAGCTCGGCGAGACGAGCTCCGAGCTCGCCTCCGCGTACACCGCGCTGGAGGCGACGCGCAACCAGATCCCGGCGGCCCAGGCAGCCCTGCAGCAGGCACAAGCCGCTGCCGCCGCCGCCGACCGGGCCAACGTGGTGGCCGCCCAGGAGCTCGAGGCCGCCCGCGCGAGCGAGGAGAAGGCCCAGGCCCAGCTCGACCGGACCACCGAGGAGGTCGAGCGGGGCCGGGCCAGGGTCGCCCAGTTCGCCGCCCAGGTGTACCAGGAGCAGGGCTTCGGGCAGCTCGACATGGCGCTCTCGAGCACCGACCCCCAGCAGTTCGCCGACCGCATCGCCCTCGTCGACACGGTCATGGACGTCCAGGCCGAGACGATGGAGCGGCTCGCGACCGAGCAGGCCAGCCTCACCGCGCTCGAGGACCACCTCTCGGCACTGCGCGCCGACTCGGCCGCCAAGAAGAAGGAGGCCGAGGCCGCCCTCGCCCGCGCCGACCAGGCGCGCGACGCCGCCGCTGCCGCCAAGGCCCAGCTCGACTCCCTCGCCGCCCGCCAGGCGGTTCAGGCCAAGGCGGTCGAGGGCCAGCTCGCATCCGAGAAGGCCGCGCTCAGCGCAATGCAGGCCGAGCAGAGCCGGCTGAAGAAGCTCCTGGCCCAGCGCGCCGCCGAGGCAAAGCGCCGAGCCGAGGCGGCCCGCAAGGCCGAGGCCGCCCGGCTCGCAGCGGCACGCAAGCGCGCCCAGTCCAGCGGCGGCACCAGTGGTGGCAGCACCGGCGGGGGTGGCGGTGGTGGTGGGTCCGAGGAGAACGGCTACCTCAGCCGTCCGAACAGCGGCCGGGTGAGCTCGGAGTTCGGGATGCGGTTCCACCCGATCTACCAGTACTGGCGCCTCCACTCGGGTCGCGACTACGCCGGGCCCTGCGGAAGCCCGGTGCGGGCGGCGGCGAGCGGCACCGTCATCATGGCCGGTGGTGCGGGCGGGTACGGCAACCGGGTCGTCATCGACCACGGGATCGTCTCCGGCGAGCACCTGGCCACGACCTACAACCACCTCCAGCGCATCGTCGAGTGGGGTGGGCAGGTGAGCCGCGGGGAGGTCATCGGCTACGAGGGATCGACCGGCGCCTCCACCGGCTGCCACCTCCACTTCGAGACCCTCGAGAACGCGGACTTCGTCGACCCGCGCCGGTGGCTGTGAGCGCGCAGGTTCCCGGCGACCGGCTCGCCAACCCCTCGACGGACCGGTGAGCACGCCCCGGAGCACCCGGTAGCCTCCTCCCGTGGCCAAGGAGAGCGGACGCAAGGTCGTCGCGAGCAACCGCAAGGCCCGTCACGACTACCTCATCGAGGACACGTACGAGGCGGGCCTCGTGCTCATGGGCACCGAGGTCAAGGCGCTGCGCATGGGACGCGCCTCCCTCGTCGACGGCTGGGCGGGGTTCGACAACGACAACGACCTGTGGCTCGAGGGCGTCCACATCCCCGAGTACACCAACGGCACGTGGAACAACCACACCCCTCGGCGGCGCCGCAAGCTCCTCCTCCACCGGCGCGAGCTCGACAAGATCCTCCAGGCCACCCGCGAGACCGGCCACACCGTGGTGCCCCTGGCGCTGTACTTCAAGGACGGCCGCGCCAAGGTCGAGCTCGCCGTCGCCAAGGGCAAGAAGTCCTACGACAAGCGCCAGGCCCTGCGCGAACGCCAGGACCGGCGCGAGGCCGACCGCGCCATGTCCGCTCGCCGCCGCGGCGAGGACTGACGTGCCCACCGTCGACCGGCGCCACCCCACGGGTGTGCCGCCGTCACGACGGACGAGGGATGCCGTGCCACCGGGGCTGCTGCTGCTGGGCCTGCTGGTCCTCCTGACGGCACCGGTGAGCGCCGCGGCCGACGCCACGACGGCCGCCACCACCACGACGACCGCCGCTTCCTCGACGCCTGCCGCTCCCGCGACGCCCGCCACTCCGCGGATGTCCGATCGTCCCGCCCTCGGGGCGTGGCCCGGCGGCGCGGCAACGGCTGTGTCCGCCGCCGCGACCATCGTCCCGGCGCAGGAGCAGGCAGAGCGGCTCGCGACGGACTTCCAGGTCCGTGCCGACGGCTCGGTCGTCGTCACCGAGACGATCAGCTGGCGCTTCCCGGACGGGGAGGAGCGCCACGGCATCCTGCGGAACGTCAAGGTCCGGGCGGGGTACCGAGAGAGCGACACGCAGTACCGGTACTACGAGCTCACGGGTGTGTCGGTCAGTTCACCGTCGGGTGCGCCGACCGACATCGCCGTGTCCGACGTCGGCGCCTACCGCCAGATCCGCGTCGGCAGCCCGTCCCAGACCGTGAGCGGCACGCAGGACTACGTCGTGACCTACCGGCTCGCGCACATCGTGAACGACATCGGCGACGGGACCGCGGAGTTCTACTACAACGTCGTCGACACCTCCAACGGCTTCCCCCAGCGCCAGGTGTCCGCCACCGTGACAGCGCCCGTGGCGGCCACGCGGGCGGCCTGCTTCTTCGGTGAGCTGGGCGCCACCGACTCCTGCGGGGCCGACCCGGGCGCCACGGCCACGTTCAGCGTCCCCGACCTCGCGGCCGAACAGGGCGCGAGCATCGTCACGTCCTACCCTCGCTCGGCCTTCGGCGACCTCACCCCGGACCTGCGCGAGGGTGACCCGGACAGCACCTCCGGTGGCGTGCTGCGCCCCGCGACGGCGCGAGCCCTGGGCTGGCTCGCCATCGGGACCGGCATCCTGGTCCCGCTGCTGGTCGCAGCCCTCATGGGACTCCTCGTCTGGAGCCGTGGGAGGGACGAGCAGTACGCCGGGCTCACCCCCGGCCTGACACCGGGCCTCGGTCAGGCGGCGCCGGTTGTGGTCGGGGGACCGGAGCCCACGGTGGCGGTGCAGTTCACGCCGCCGGCAGGAGTGCAGCCCGGGATGGTCGGGACGATCCTCGACGAGGAGGTGAACCTCGTCGACGTCACGGCCACGCTCGTCGACCTGGCGGTGCGTGGTCACCTCACCATCGCGCGGGACGACCAGGGGGTCTTCCGCGCGGACGACTGGGTGTTGACGCGTACCGCTCCCGCGGCCGGTACCGCCGCCCTCTCGCCCTACGAGCAGCTGCTGCTCGACTCGGTCTTCTCGACCGGGGACCGGGTCGCCCTCTCCCAGCTCAAGAACACGTTCAAACCGACCCTGGATGCCGTGGAGCGCCTCATGTACGAAGAGGTCGTCCGGCGCGGCTGGTTCCGGCGCAGCCCGGAGCGCCAGCGCTCGGGGTGGGTCGGCCTGGGAACCGTGGTGGCGGTTCTCTCGATGTTCCTGCTCTTCTTCGTCGGCGGTCCGGTCGCTGGGGTCTTCGGCGACGCCGGCTTCCCGATCGCCCCCTCGTGGGTCCTCTTCGGTGGCGGGGTGGCCACCGGGCTGCTCATCCGCACCCTGGGCAAGCGCATGGCCGCGCGAACCGCCACCGGGTCGGCGGTTCTGGCCCAGTCGCGGGGCTTCGAGCGCTACATCGCGACCGCCGAGGCGAACCAGATCCGCTGGGAGGAGGCCCGGGACCTCTTCAGCCGGTTCCTGCCCTACGCGATCGTCTTCGGCCTGGCCGACCGCTGGGCGCATGTCTTCGAGGAGGTGGCCGCGGCCGCCGCCGCTGCGGGCCACGCCGTGACCGTGCCGACCTGGTACGGCGGCACCGGCGGTTCGGGCGGCTTCTCGGACGTCGCGTCGAGCATGGACTCGTTCTCGACGGTGGCGGCGGGCACGTTCGTGTCGACGCCCGGGTCGTCGGGCTCCAGCGGCTTCAGCAGCGGCGGGGGCGGAGGCGGCTTCTCCGGTGGCGGTGGCGGGGGCTCCTCGGGCGGCAGCTGGTAGCCGTCCTTCTCCCCGAACCTCTGCTAGCAGAGGTTGGATCTCGATCCACATGGTGCACCCTGTGGTTCCTGCTGCAACGTCTGCTGAGCGCCCCCGCGGGGGAGGCGCCGGAGCGCAACCTGCTCTTAGCAGAGGTTGGATCTCGACCCACATGGTGCACCCTGTGGTTCCTGCCGCAACGTCTGCTGAGCGCCCCCGCGGGGGAGGCGCCGGAGCGCAACCTGCTCTCAGCAGAGGTTGGATCTCGACCCACACGGTGCACCCTGTGGTTCCTGCCGCAACGTCTGCTGAGCGCCCCCGCGGGGGAGGCGCCGGACCCCAACCTCTGCTAGCAGAGGTTTGGGGGGGCCCGTGGAGGGAGGTGGTGGACGAGGCGGGCCGGGGACATGAGGAGGGACCACGACTCGCCGTGCGAGACGCGGCCCCTCCAGCTGGGGTCAGGAGCGGAAGGCGTCCTTGGCCTTCTCGCCCGCCTGCTTGAGGTCGGCCTTCGACTGGTCCGCGCGACCCTCGGCCTCGAGGCGCTCGTCGTCGGTGACCTTGCCAGCCCCCTCCTTGCCCTTTCCGACCATGTCGTCCTTCATGTTCTCGATCTTGTCGCCGAGTCCCATGTCGCTCTCCTTCACTCGTGAATCGGAGCACCAGGCCGTGTCGGACCGATGCGGTGCCTCGACCGTATGCCGGGGGGCCGGCACCGCGGGGGTTTGCGTGCGCGGTATCGACAAAGCCTCGACGGCCGGCACCGGCGGCATCCGCGGCATCGGCCGACCGCGCAGGGTCACGCGGGTGCGACGACGAGGACCAGGTCGCCCCCCTCGACCTGAACCGAGCCGTTGAGCGCCAGGCGCTGGACCGTCCCGGCGATCGGGCTGGTGATGCTCGCCTCCATCTTCATGGCCTCGATGGTCGCGACCACGTCGCCGGCCCCGACGACGTCGCCCTCTGCGACCACCGGGGTGACCACGCCGGCGAACGGCGCCGGCACGTGCCCGGCATCCGAGGGGTCCGCCTTCTCGGCGGCCTTGACGTCGGCGGTCACCGAGCGGTCGCGCACCTGGATGGGCCTGAACTGGCCGTTGAGCGTGCACATGACGGTGCGCATGCCCTGACGGTCGGCGGCGCCGATCGAGGCGATGCCGAGGAGGAGCCGCTTGCCGGCCTCGATCTCCGCCTCGTACTCGCCGCCCTGCTCGAGGCCGTGGAGGAACTCGATGGTGCCGAGCACCGACAGGTCGCCGTGGCGCTCGCGGCTGGCCTCGAACTCCTTGGTCGGACCCGGGAAGAGCAGGTGGTTGAGGGTGCGTCGAGGATCCGCGCGCAAGGCCTCCTCCTGCTCGGAGGTGAGCTCGGTGACCCGCGGCTTGACGTGCCGGCCCTGCAGGGCCTTGGTGCGGAACGGCTCGGGCCAGCCGCCGGGCGGGTCGCCCAGCTCGCCCTCGAGGAAGCCGATGACCGAGTCGGGGATGTCGTACCTCGTCGGGTTCTCCTCGAAGTCGGCCGGGTCGGCACCGGCACCGACGAGCGCGAGCGCGAGGTCACCGACCACCTTGGACGACGGGGTCACCTTGACCAGGTTGCCCAGGATGCGGTTGGCCGCGGCGTACATGTCCTCGATGTCCTCGAAGCGGTCGCCGAGGCCGAGGGCGATGGCCTGCTGGCGCAGGTTGGACAGCTGTCCGCCGGGGATCTCGTGGAAGTAGACCCGGCCGGTGGGCGAGGCGAGGCCCGACTCGAAGGGCTGGTAGACGCGGCGCACCGCCTCCCAGTAGGGCTCGAGGGAGAACACCTTGTCGATGTCCAGTCCGGTGGGGCGGTCGGTCCCGTCCGTGGCCGCGACGAGTGCAGAGAGGCTCGGCTGGCTGGTCGTCCCCGACATCGACGAGCACGCTGCGTCGACGGCGTCGACGCCGGCGTGGATGGCTGCGAGCAGGGTGCCGATCTGCCCGCCGGCGGTGTCGTGGGTGTGCAGGTGCACCGGCAGGTCGAAGCGCTCTCGCAGCGCGGTGACGAGCCGGGTCGCCGCCGGGGCCCGGAGCAGGCCGGCCATGTCCTTGATGGCGAGCACGTGGGCGCCGGTCCCGACGATCTGTTCCGCCAGCCGCAGGTAGTAGTCGAGCGTGTAGAGCCCCTCCCGAGGGTCGAGGAGGTTGCCCGTGTAGCAGAGGGCGACCTCCGCCACCGCTGTTCCGGTGTCCAGCACGGCCTCGACCGCCGGACGCATCTGCTCGACGTCGTTGAGGGAGTCGAAGATCCGGAAGATGTCGAGGCCGGTGCGCGCGGCCTCCGTCACGAACGCGCCGGTCACCTCGGTGGGGTACGGGGTGTAGCCAACGGTGTTGCGACCGCGCAGGAGCATCTGGAGCGGGATGTTCGGCATCGCCTCCCGCAGCAGCGCCAGCCGCTCCCAGGGGTCCTCGGAGAGGAAGCGCAGGGCCACGTCGTAGGTCGCACCACCCCAGGCCTCCATCGAGAGCAGCTCGGGGGTGAGGTGCGCGACGTGCCCGGCGACGTGCAGGAGGTCGCGGGTGCGCATCCGGGTGGCGAGCAGGCTCTGGTGCGCGTCCCGGAACGTCGTGTCGGTCACCGGCACGTCGGTGCGCTCCCGCAGCTGTCGTGCGAATGCCGCCGGGCCGAGCCGCACGAGCAGGTCGCGGTTGCCGGGAGGCAGGGGGGCGCTCCGGTCGATGGCGGGGAGCTTCGTCCGGGGCTTGAGGTACGTGGTCGCCGGGCCGTGCGGCCGGTTGACCGTGACGTCGGCGAGGTAGGTGAGCAGCTTGGTGCCCCGGTCCCCGCCCATCCGGGCCTCGAGCAGCTCGGGCCGCTCGTCGATGAAGCTCGTGGTGGCGTCACCGCGCTGGAACACCGGGTCGGCGAGCACCGCCTCGAGGAACGGGATGTTGGTCGACACCCCGCGGATCCTGAACTCCGCCAACGCCCGTCGGGCACGGCGCACCGCCGTCGGGAAGGTGCGGCCGCGACACGTCAGCTTGACGAGCATCGAGTCGAAGTGGGGGCTCACCTGGGCCCCCACGAACACCGTGCCACCGTCGAGGCGCACCCCGCCGCCGCCGGCCGAGCGGTAGACGGTGATCTGCCCGGCATCCGGGCGGAAGCCGTTGGAAGGGTCCTCCGTGGTGATCCGGCACTGCAACGCCGCACCACGGGTGTAGATGTCCTCCTGGGTCATGCCGAGGTCCGCGAACGTCTCGCCGCTCGCGATGCGCATCTGGGCGACGACGAGGTCGACGTCGGTCACCTCCTCGGTCACGGTGTGCTCGACCTGGATCCGCGGGTTCATCTCGATGAAGACGTACCGCCCGTCCTCGCCGAGGAGGAACTCGACCGTGCCCGCGTTGCGGTAGCCGATCGACTCGGCGAACCGCACGGCATCCGCGCACATCCGGTCGCGCAGCGCGGGGTCGAGGTTCGGCGCCGGCGCGATCTCGATGACCTTCTGGTGGCGGCGCTGCACCGAGCAGTCGCGCTCGTACAGGTGGAGGACGGTGCCGGTGGAGTCGGCGAGGACCTGCACCTCGATGTGCCGAGGGTTGACCACCGCCTGCTCCAGGTAGAGCGTCGGGTCGCCGAAGGCGGCGTCCGCCTCGCGCTGGGCCGCCTCCAGCGACTCTCGCAGCGTGGTGGGGTCGTCGACGCGGCGCATTCCGCGACCACCGCCGCCGGAGACCGCCTTCACGAACAGGGGGAAGCCGATGTCCGGCGCGGCGGCCGCGAGCTCGCCGAGGTCCGCAGTCGGCTCGGCGCTGAGCAGGGTGGGCAGCCCGGCCGCCCGGGCGGCGCCGATCGCCCGAGCCTTGTTCCCCGCCAGGTGGAGTACGGATGCCGGGGGGCCGATGAACGTGATGCCGCGCGCCTCGCACGCCTCCGCCAGGTCCGGGTTCTCGGAGAGGAAGCCGTAGCCGGGGTAGATGGCGTCGGCCCCGCACTCGACCGCGACGCGCACGATGTTCTCGTGGTCGAGGTAGGCCCGCACCGGGTGCCCTTCGACGCCGATCTGGTACGACTCGTCGGCCTTGAGGCGGTGCTCGGACGTGCGGTCCTCATGGGGGAACACCGCGACGGTCTTCGCGCCGAGCTCGGTGGCCGCACGGAACGCACGCACCGCGATCTCTCCGCGGTTGGCGACGAGGATCTTGGCGAACACGGGACCTCCCGGTGAGGGTGGGCACGGCACCCGGGCGGTGGCGCCGGTGCCCAGAACACTAGTCAGGCGAACGCGCCACGGTGCGCGACGCCGCCTCCTCGGAGAGCCCGAACCGTCGTCTCCGCCCGCTCGGCGCACGTCGGAGCCGCCGCTTCACCGCTGTCGCGCTCGGCGCGGCCCCGCGATGGCGCACCAGTGCGTCATCGCCGGCAGCGAACTGCGTACGTCGCCGGCGGCCCGGCTTCACCAGCTGACCGGGGATGGAGGCTCAGGGCCGGAGCTCGGGCTTGGGCACGGCCCACCCCTGAGCCCCAGGGCCTACTGGTCCCTGGGGACCTGCTCCTCCTCGAGCCGCTCGGTGACGTCGTATCCCTCGGTCTCGGGATGGCCATGGACGCCGTGGGTGAGGGCGAACTCCTCCTCCGGTGAGAACACGAGACGGTGTCGCCCGAAGACGGCGAAGTAGGCAAGGCCCACCGCGAAGAAGATGGCGACACCCACGACGACCGACCGGTAGGCCTCATTGAACGGGAGGATGACGAGGGCCAGCGCGGAGATCACCCCGGCGACGACGGCTCCCGGCACGCCGACCGGGCTGCGGTAGGGCCGGGGCACGTCGGCATACCTTCTCCGAAGGATGAGGAACGAGACCATCTGCAGGACGTAGGCGATGACCGCCCCGAACACGGCGACGTTCAGAAGCTGTCCGGCCACCACAACCGAGGCGTCTGTGGCGGACTCCCCGGGCTCGTTGCGGATCGCTCCGAGGCCGAAGACCAGCGCCACGCCGATGGCGGCGCTCACGACAAGCGCCACGTACGGCACCTTGCGGCCCCCGGTGAGCGACAGGAACTTGGGGTAGTACCCCGCCCGCGAGAGGGAGTACATGTTGCGACCTGCGGCGAACATGATGCCCTGGAACGACGCGACCAACCCGGCGAGTGCGAACAAGGCGAGCAGCGAGGCGATGCTGCTGTTGGGGAAGATGGCGCGGAAGCCGTCGAGGATCGGCTCGCCACTCCCTGATATCTCGTCGGCGCCGACGACGCCGGGGTTGAGGACGAGGACGAGGAACGCCGTCACCAGGAGGGTGAACATGCCCATGAGAGAGCCACGGGGGATGTCCTGCTGAGGCGTGTGAGTCTCCTCCGCCGCAAGCGGAAGCTCCTCGATTCCGAGGAAGAACCAGATGGCGAACGGCAGCGCCAGCAGCACGCCGCCCACTCCGAAGGGCAGGAACGTCGTGTTCCCCGCCTCGGGGGTGATGTTCCACAGGTTGTCCCAGGAGAACCTGCCCGAGAAGATCGCGAGGACGAAGAAGAGAGCCAGCACGGACAGCGACACGACCGCGATGACGACGGCGAACCGGAACGACACCGCAGCCCCAGCGGAGTTCAGGCCGACGAAGATGACGTAGAAGACGACCACCCACAGCCAGAGCGGCATCGTGAAGCCGAAGAGGTCGTCGGTGATGGCATCGGCGTAGAGACCGGCGAAGGTACCCACCACCGCGGTCGTGATGACGTACTCGATCGTTTCTGCGAGTCCGGTGACATAGCCACCCCAAGGACCCATCGCCGAACGCGCGAACGAGTAGGCACCTCCCGTATGGGGCATCGTCGACGACATCTCCGCGATGCTGTAGATCATGAGGAGGTACATGAGGCCGATGACCACCGTCGCGATGAGCATCCCACCCCAGCCGGCCTCTCCGATGCCGAGGTTCCATCCGGAGAAGTCGCCCGAGATGACGGCGGCGACACCGAGGGCCCACAGTGACCATGCGCCGGCATGCCGCGACAGTCCACGCTTCTCGAAGTAGGAAGGATCGGCGTGCTCGTAGGACACACCGGCAGTGCGGCGAGGTGTTGCTGACGGGGATTGCGGCTCACTCATCGGTGCTCCTCGGGCGGTGAGGGGTGCGTCGCACCCGCCAACAATGGCCCGAGATTAGACCTTTCGGTCTCACGGCGTCCAGAGACACACCGACCCCACGGCGGCTTCTGGACCATCGGGTCTGGCGTGACCCGTGTGACGACGGGCTAGAGTACGGCCCATGGCCGGCGCCCCGCCACGTCACCGAGCTCCCAAGGAGCCGAGGAGCGCGCTGAACGCGCTCCAGGCGCTCGCCGTGGCGGGCACGGCGTTCTCCGTGGTGGCCGTCCTCTCGCTCCTCGGCGGCGGCGCCCCGACGATCGACATCGTGCCGCAGGGCGGCTCGTCGTCCTCGGACCTGCCGTCCGCGGTCGTCGGCTCCGGATCGCCGGTTCCCACGGGGGTGAGCGGTCCGGGCGGCACCCCGTCCACCGGCACGCGGGGAACCACCACCGACGTCGTCCCCCCGGGCGGGGAGGCGTCGCCCCCGCCCTTCGTCGCTCCCGGGACAGGGCCGAGACCACCGGGCGAAGCGTCCCCGCTTCCCGTCGAGTCAGGTGCAGTCGAGCCGGTCGTGCCCACGGAGAGCCTGCCCGAGCCGACCACGACACCTGTCCAGACGACGCCCGCCCCGACGTCGAGTCCGTCAAAGCCGACGGTTCGCCCGACCCCCCCGGTCACCCCCGGTGTGCCGCCGGTGACTCCGCGGTAGACGCGCACCCAGTGAGCCGATCGCCTCGGGGAATCCGTTTGGGCGGGACCGCGTTGGACGGCATACTGGCTGGTGCCGGCCGATGCCTCGGCAGCAGCCGGTGACACAAGTGAACAGCGTGGGAGTGAGCCCCTCATGGGGGTGATCGGTTTCGACATTGGTCGGTAGGCCATGGGGAAGCGGGTCGAGGACGCACGGTCATCTCGTCAACGCTCCGTGCAAACCAACAGGTGCCAATTCCAAGCGCACCGACTTCGCCCTCGCCGCCTGAGCGAGCCCGAAGTCCGTTGGCCTGAGTTCGATCCCGACTCAGTAGCCAGCGTCATCTAGGGATCTTGCTGCGTCGTCATGTCGGGGGACGGCGCGGGACTCCCACTCGACTGGGCCTGTCAGCGGACGTGTGCGTGCGAGCGCTGGGGCCGAGAAACTCCGAAGCGCACTGCACCCGGAGAAGCCCTGGTTCATCGTCAGTGGACGCGGGTTCGATTCCCGCCACCTCCACCACGACTCACTCCCACCTGGTCATCGGCCCGGCTCCGTCGTCACGGAGCCGGGCCGTCCCTATCCCTCGGTTTGCTTGAATGCCGTATGCCGCCGCCCAGATCGAGGCCCGACCCGGGCGACCCGTCCATGCCGGTTCCCGACGAGGAACGCATCGGAGACCGTGACCTCGCGCAGTGGCGTACCGCCTGGGGGCGCCGGCTCGTCGACGTGGTCGAGCGTCTCGTGCGTCTGCTCGGCGGTGCGTGGCGGTGGGGAGCCGCGAACCTCGCCCTCGTCATCACCGTGGTGGTGGGAGGCGGGGTGGTCCTCGCCGCCAACGCGGTGGCCGGAGAGGTCTACGAGGCGGTCGTCGAACGGGACGGGCTGGCCGCCCTCGACGAGCCGGTCCTGGAGGCGGCCGTCGCGTCGCGCAGCCCGGGCGCCGAGGAGCTCGTCACCCGGTTCACCGACCTCGGGGGCACCGTGGGCATGCCCCTCATCGCGGTGGTGGTGACCACCGTGCTCGCGGTGTCGCGACGGTCCTGGCTCCCGGTGCTGCTCATGCTCCTCGCGGCCGCCGGCTCGGTGCTCCTGACGGTGGTCGGCAAGGACCTCGTCGGTCGTGCTCGGCCGCCGGTGGCCCTCGCGGTCCCGCCGCTCGAGACCTCGCCGGCGTTCCCCTCGGGCCACGCGCTGAACGCGACCGTCGTCCTCGGGGTGGCGGCCTACCTCGTCGTGCTCGGCCGCCGCCACCTGCTGAGCAAGCTGCTCGTCGCCTCGGCGGTGGGCGTCTTCGTGCTCGCGATGGGGCTGTCGAGGGTCTGGCTGGGGCACCACTGGCTGACCGACGTCATGGCCGGCTGGCTCATCGGCCTGGGATGGCTCGCGACGGTCGTGACGGGCCACCGGGTCAAGGTGACGCTCGGCCGCCGGAGCCGGGTCGAGGCCGAGGGAACGGGTCAGGCGCCCTGGAAGAGGACCGCGCGACCGGCCTCGAGCCGGGCGACGGGGACGCGGAACGGCGAGCACGAGACGTAGTCGAGGCAGCGCTCCTCGAAGAAGTGGACCGACGCGGGGTCGCCTCCGTGCTCGCCGCACACCCCGACCTTCAGGCCCGGCTTGCGCAGCCGACCCTCGTCGGTGCCGATGCGCACGAGCCGGCCGACGCCGACCCGGTCGATGCTCTCGAACGGAGAGACACCGAGGATGCCGGCCTCCATGTACCGGGAGAAGAAGCTCGACTCGACGTCGTCGCGGGAGAAGCCCCAGGTCGTCTGGGTCAGGTCGTTCGTCCCGAACGAGAAGAAGTCGGCGGCCTCGGCGATGTCACCCGCGGTCAGTGCCGCCCGCGGCAGCTCGATCATCGTGCCCACGAGGTGGTCGAGGTGCACCGAGTGGCGGACCCGCGCCTCGTGGGCAGCGTCGTCGATCTCGGTCCTGATGTTGCGCAGCTCCTCGACCGCGCCGACGAGCGGAACCATGATCTCGGGCTGTGCGTGGCCGCCCCTCTCGTTGACCAGCGCCGCCGCCTCCAGGATCGCCCGCGACTGCATCTGGAACAGCCCGGGGATGGCGATGCCCAGCCGGACGCCACGCAGGCCCAGCATCGGGTTCTCCTCGTGGAGCCGGTGCACCGCGAGGAGGAGGAGGGACTCGGTGTCGTGCGGGCGGCCCGTCGCCTCGGCCACGGCGACCTTGACCGAGAGCTCGGTGAAGTCGGGCAGGAACTCGTGCAGCGGCGGGTCGAGGAGCCGGACGGTGACCGGAAGGCCGTCCATGGCCTCGAAGATCTCGACGAAGTCGGCCCGCTGGAGCGGCAGGAGCTGGTCGAAGACCTGCTGACGGGCCTCGTCGGTCTCGGCGAGGATCAGGTGCTCGACGAGCTGGCGCCGTTCGCCGAGGAACATGTGCTCGGTGCGGCACAGGCCGATGCCCTCGGCGCCGAAGCGTCGCGCCCGCGCGGCGTCGTCGGCGTTGTCGGCATTGGCGCGCACCTGCATCCGCCGGTGCCGGTCGGCGACCTTCATGAGCTGGTCGACCGCAGCGACCAGCGGGCCGCCCTCCTCGACGGACATGGTGCCCTCGAAGTACCGGACCACGGGCGAGGGTCGCACCGGGATCTCTCCCCCGAACACCTCACCGGTGGAACCGTCGATCGAGATGGTGTCGCCCTCGCGGACCACCGTGCCGTCCGGCGCCGTGAACTGGCGGGCCTTGGTGTCGACGTCGAGCGCCTCGGCACCGCAGACGCAGGTCCGTCCCATGCCCCGCGCCACCACGGCGGCGTGCGACGTCTTGCCGCCGCGGCTGGTGAGGATGCCGACCGCCGCCACCATGCCGTGCAGGTCGTCAGGGTTGGTCTCGCGCCGCACCAGGATGACCGGAGTGCCCTCCTCGGCGAGGCGCACTGCGGTCTCGGAGTCGAAGGCCGCGACGCCCACTGCGGCCCCGGGCGAGGCGCTCATGCCCTTCGTGATGGGGGTCCTGGCGGCTTTGGGGTCGAAGTGGGGGAACATCAGCTGCGCGAGCTGGTCGCCGGTGACCCGGCGCAGCGCCTCCTCCTCGGTGATGACCCCCTCGTGCACGAGGTCCGTGGCGATCCGGAAGGCCGCCTCCGCCGTACGCTTGCCCACCCGCGTCTGGAGCATCCAGAGGCGTCCCTGCTCGATCGTGAACTCGATGTCGCACATGTCGCGGTAGTGGCCCTCGAGGCGGGCCATGATCCCGAGCAGCTGGGCGTAGCTCGTGGGGTCGATCCGCTCCAGGTCCGCCAGGCCGAGGGTGTTGCGGATGCCGGCCACCACGTCCTCTCCCTGCGCGTCCTGCAGGTAGTCGCCGTACACGCCGGTGGCGCCGGTCGACGGGTCGCGGGTGAACGCCACCCCCGAGCCGGAGTCGGGACCGCGGTTCCCGAACGCCATCGCCTGGACGTTCACGGCGGTGCCCAGATCCGTGGGGATGCGCTCGCGGCGGCGGTAGAGGACCGCACGGTCGGAGTTCCACGAGCCGAAGACGGCGAGCACGGCCCCGCGGAGCTGCTCGCGAGGGTGCTGGGGGAACGGGGCCCCGGTCTCGTCCTCGACGATGCGCTTGAACGTCGCCACCAGGCCGCGCAGGTCGTCGGCGTCCAGCTCGACGTCGGCGGTGACCCCCTTGGCCACCTTGGCGGCGTCCAGGGCGTCCGCGAAGGCGTCCCCGTCCAGGTCGAGGACGGTCTTGGCATACATCTGCACGAGCCGGCGGTAGGAGTCCCAGGCGAAGCGCGGGTTGCCGGTCTGCCGGGTCAGCCCCTCGACCGAGGCGTCTCCCAGCCCGATGTTGAGGACGGTCTCCATCATGCCGGGCATGGAGAACTTGGCGCCCGAGCGCACCGAGACGAGCAGCGGGTCCTCGCTGTCGCCCAGCCGGCGGCCCGTCTTCCCCTCGAGGCGCGCGAGGTGGTCGTCGACCTCCTCGAACAGACCCTTCGGTGTGTCGCCGGCCACGAGGTAGGCCCGGCAGGCCTCGGTCGTGATCGTGAACCCCGGCGGAACGGGGATGCCGAGCCGGGTCATCTCGGCGAGGTTGGCTCCCTTGCCACCGAGGAGGTCCTTCTGCTCCATGCCGCCAGTCTCGAAGTCGTGGACGAACGCTCCCACTCGGTGCCTCCCGGTGTCGGAATACTACGGATCGTAGTACCTCGTCATCGTATTACCGTCGGGGGGTGACGGCGACCCCGGTTCCGGAACGCGGAGCGGCGTGGCCGACCGACTCCATCGCGAACGCGGCCGCGGGCGGGGCCGGCCGGCCGTCCATCGGTCCGGGCGGCTCAGGCGACGTCGAAGCGGTACCGGTCACCGTCGGGCACCAGCCCGAGCCGGCCGTAGTACGGCGACACCATCCCGGGAGGGGTCAGGACCCGACGGAAGCCCTGCGCACGGAAGAGTCCTGAGCGTCGGAAGACGTACTCCCCGGGCGTGAAGTCACGGAATCGCGGTGTGACGTAGTCGATCTCGACCTGTGCCGTGCCGTTCCCCTCATCGCGAACCACGAGCACGCCCGCCGTCTCGTCGCCGTGCTGGACCAGGTACGCGGAGCGGCCGTCGGCCTCGCCGGCCGAGTACAGCGGGAAGTGCCGGTTGATGTCCTTGCGGTGAACCGCGAGGAAGTGGTGCAGGTAGGCGTCGTCAGGGCGCACCGGCAGCACGGCATACGCCTCCTCGTCACCGCGCTCGCGGAGCATGCGGGTGATGAAGAAGACATTGATCGCGGCGAGCACGATGTTCATCGCCACCATCGGCCAGACCTCGATGACGGCGTTGAACACGACGAGGATCAGGCATGCGACGGTGTTGAGGATCCGCAGGCGCAGGATGCGCGCCTGGAGCAGGGAGAACACCAGCAGCGCGGACCCGAACCAACCGAGCGCGTCCACCCAGCTCATCGGTCAGCCCAGCCCGAAACGCACGGTGACACTCGCCGAGACGGTCGACTCGCCGGCTTCGACCGGCATCCCGCCTGTCTCCACGGCCGCCATCGCTCGCATCCGCGGCATCGGAGCTGCGCGGTCCGCCGGCTCGGTGACCCGGAGGGCATGGCCCAGGGCGCGTCCGGCCAGGTCGGCGTACTGCTCCGCGATGGCACGCGCGTCCTCGAAGGCCGCGGTCCGAGCCTGCTCCAGCAGGGGCGTGCGGTCCGCCACCTCGAGGGTGACCCCGTCGAGACCGAAGGCGTCGCCCGCGGCACCGGCGCACGCGCTGAGCAGGTCGCCCACCCGCTCGCGGTCCCTGACGAGCAGGCGCAGTGTCTGGTGCGCGGTGTAGCCGACCACTGCGCGGCCCTCGCGGTCCCAGCGGGTCGACACGCCCATGCCCGTCGTGCGCCGGTCGCGCTCCGCCACCCCGTGGTCCGCAGATGCCTGGAGCGCCGCGGTGACCCGTTCGGCGGCGGCGGCCAGCGCACCGGCCACGTCGGGCGCCTCGCACTGGACCCGGACGTCCAGGACGACGACGTCGGGCACCGCCCCCGCGGTTCCGGTTCCGGTGACTTCCACGTGGTCGGCCATGCGCGTCACTGTAGGGGCGCCCCGACCTCGTGGGACAGCGGTTGCGGTCTACCTGTGGGTAGCGGGTCTAATCGTCCGTATGCCGTCCGCGCCCTCGATCGCCAACTCCGTCACCGTCCGCCTCGTGCTGCCCGCTCGCGCGACGGCCGTGAGCGAGATGACCCACGTCATCGAGGCGGCGGGCGGTGTGGTCACCGGCCTGGACGTCACGGCATCCGGCGCGACCCAGGTGCGCATCGACCTCACGATGCTCACGCATGATCCCGAGCACGCCGACGCGATCGTGCAGCGGATGCGCGAGGTCGAGGGGGTCGAGATCGGCCGGGTGTCGGACCGCACCTTCCTCATGCACCTCGGCGGCAAGCTGTCCGTCGAGTCGAAGGTGCCGATCCGCACCAGGGACGACCTGTCGATGGTCTACACCCCCGGGGTGGCCCGGGTGTGCGCCGCCATCGCCGAGAACCCCGAGGACGCCCGGCGGCTGACGATCAAGCGGAACACCGTGGCCGTGGTCACCGACGGCACCGCCGTGCTGGGGCTCGGCGACATCGGGCCGCTCGCCGCGCTGCCCGTCATGGAGGGCAAGGCCGCGCTGTTCAAGCGGTTCGCCGACATCGACGCCTTCCCGATCTGCCTGGACACCACCGACGTCGAGGAGATCATCCGCACCGTCAAGGCCATCTCCCCGGTGTTCGCGGGGATCAACCTCGAGGACATCTCCGCACCGCGCTGCTTCGAGATCGAGGCACGCCTGCGGGAGGAGCTGGACATCCCGGTGTTCCATGACGACCAGCACGGGACGGCCATCGTGGCGCTGGCCGCCCTGCGCAACGCGCTCCGGGTGGTGGGCAAGCGGCTCGAGGACGTGCGCGTCGTGATGAGCGGGGCCGGGGCCGCCGGGACCGCCATCCTCAAGCTCTTCCTCCACGCGGGGGCCCGGCACGTCGTCGTGGCCGACGTCGACGGGGTCGTCCACCGGGACCGGGCCGACGTGCGGTCCGGGGAGCACCCCAACCACGCCTGGATCGCGGAGCACACGAACTCCGAGGGCGTCACCGGCACGCTCTCCGACGCCATCCGTGGAGCCGACGTGTTCCTCGGTGTGTCGGCCCCGAACATCCTCTCCGAGGCGGACGTCGCCTCGATGGCCTCCGACAGCATCGTCTTCGCCATGGCCAACCCGGTGCCCGAGATCGACCCGGACGTGGCGGCGAGGCACGCCGCCGTCGTCGCCACGGGGCGCTCGGACTTCGCGAACCAGATCAACAACGTGCTCGTGTTTCCCGGGGTGTTCCGGGGGCTCATCGACTCCGGGGTCTCGCACGTCACGATGGACGTGCTGCTGGCCGCCGCCGACGCGCTGGCCGACGTGGTGCACGAGGACGAGCGCAACGCGACCTACATCGTGCCCAGCGTCTTCCACCCCGACGTCAGCACGGTCGTCGCCGAGGCGGTGCGGGCGGCCGTCGGGGGGCGGCCGGCCGGGTGACCCCGAGCGACGGTGGGGCCGGGGTGCCGGGCGCGCGCCCGGCATCCCGTCTGTGGTGGACCCTGCTCGTCGGCGCCGTGCTGGTCCAGTGCGTCGTGCTGTACGCGCCGAGCGGCCCCGGTACCAGCCCGTTCCCGGACGCCGACAAGGTGGTCCACGTCCTGGTGTTCCTCGTACCGGTCGCCGTGGCGCTGGGCGTCGGCGTCGCGCGGTGGGCCGTCGTCACGCTGTTCGCGGGGCACGCGGTGGTGAGCGAGCTCGTCCAGGCGTCGCTTCTGCCCGGTCGGTCCGGCGACTGGCGGGACGTGGTGGCCGACCTCGTCGGTATCGGGCTCGGCGTGGCCGTGTGGTGGCTCGCCGGTGGGTCCGGACGCTGGTCGGGTGGACGTCGGGCCGCTGGTAGGCTGGTCGTTCCACCGAGGTGATGGGCGCATGGCCGCGTCCAGCAGTGGCCGCAGAGCGCGGCCCCCGTCCACCCCGCCCGGTGTGCCGGTGACACTCGCGTCGAACCGGCCGCACGGACCAGAGCGCATGAACGACGGTGCGCAGGAACGACTGAGTCCGAGGCTCGTCTTGCTCGCCCTCTCGCCACCGGCCGAAGACGTGTCTGTCTCCGACCGTCGATGACGAAGAACAGGTGAAACACCCCCATGCCCAAGAAGGCATCCGGGCCGAAGAAGGCCCGCTGGACCGCTGCCCAGAAGACCGAGGCCCGCAAGGGGCCCAAGAAGCCGCACCACCGTGGTCAGCCCGACGGGCCCAGGACGGCCGCGAAGCGCTCGGCGCGGCCGGCAGCGAGCGTCACCGAAGGCTCCCCGAAGCGGCCGCGCGCGGAGCGCTCGCCGCGCTGGGACCGCGAGGACCCTCGCCGGACCTCCGGCCGCCCGGAGACCCGCGGGGCGGGTTCGAGCGGCACGAGTGGCCGCGGCTCCACCTCGACGCGCGACGACGCGCGTGGGTCGAGGTTCGCGGGCGGCGCCGGGGAACGGCGCTCCACCACGACCCGGGAGGACCGCCCGAAGAGGTGGGTGAGCGACGGACGCGAGGAGCGCCA
This sequence comes from uncultured Actinomycetota bacterium, assembly GCA_963763015.1. Classification (GTDB taxonomy): domain Bacteria; phylum Actinomycetota; class Actinomycetes; order Actinomycetales; family Dermatophilaceae; genus Fodinibacter. Next base: position 76,767 of record CAVXML010000012.1, read on the forward strand.
CGTCCACCGCCCGCACGACGAGCGCCCCCGTCGCGAGCGGGGCGAGCGCCCCGTGCGCGAGCGGGGCCCGCGCGTGGCCGACCCCGTCCGCCGCGACCGTCACGAGGGCCGCCACGCCGACCGCACCGGTCCCCGCCGCGACGGTGCCGGCCGCCCCGGTGACGGCGACCGACCGCTGACCTTCGAGGAGGCCGAGGCCCAGCGCGCCGAGGCCGACACCTGGACGGCCTACAGCTCGAGCGCCGGAGGCCCTCGTGAGGTGACCGCCGACAACGGCTTCGCTGCGCTGGGCGTCCCCGCGCGCCTGGTCGAGCGGCTCGCCCGCGACGGCATCACCGACCCGTTCCCGATCCAGGCGGCGACCATTCCCGACGCCCTGGCCGGTCGTGACGTCCTCGGCCGCGGACGCACCGGTTCGGGCAAGACCCTCGCCTTCGGCCTGGCGACCATCGCGCGGCTCGCCGACGGGACCACCCCGGTCAGCCGGCGGCCGCGGGCTCTCATCCTGGTGCCGACCCGCGAGCTCGCGATGCAGGTGAGCGACGCGCTCGAGCCCTTCGTCCACGTCACCGGGCTGCGCCACAAGCTCGTGGCGGGAGGGCTCTCCTACGAGCCGCAGATCAAGGCGCTGACCAAGGGCATCGACATCCTCGTGGCGACGCCGGGCCGGCTCGCCGACCTCATGGAGCGCGGCGCGGTCGAGCTCGGAGGGGTCGAGATCGCCGTGCTCGACGAGGCGGACCACATGGCCGACATGGGCTTCCTGCCCGAGGTCACCGCCATCCTCGACGAGGTGCCTGCCGGAGGCCAGCGCCTGCTCTTCTCGGCGACCCTGGACCAGGGCATCGACACCCTCGTCGACCGCTACCTCGTCGACCCCGTGACCCACTCGACCGACGAGGCGCAGGCAACGATCTCGACGATGAGCCACCACGTCCTGCTCATCGACCCGCAGGACAAGAAGGCGCTGACCGCCGAGCTCGCGGGCCGAGAGGGGCGCGTCATCGTCTTCGCGCGCACCCAGCTGGGCTCCGACCGCATCGCCGGTGAGCTGCGTGACCGCGGCGTGCTGGCGGCATCCCTGCACGGCGGGCTGTCGCAGGCAGTCCGCAACCGCGTGCTCGGAGCGTTCCGGGACGGCACGATGTCGGTGCTCGTCGCGACGGACGTCGCTGCCCGCGGCATCCACGTCGACGACGTCGGCCTCATCGTGCAGGTGGACCCGCCCAAGGACCACAAGGACTACCTGCACCGCGCGGGCCGCACCGCCCGGGCGGGAGAGCAGGGTGCCGTGGTGATGCTGGCCCTGCCGCACCAGCGCAAGATGGTGACCCGGATCGTGGAGGGCGCCGGTGCCACGGCGTCGACGGTCAAGGTCTCACCGGGCGACCCGACGATGCGTGCCATCGGCGGGCGCATCCCCAGCGGTGTGCCCGTGGCGGATGCCGTGTGGCGCCCGATCATCGAGGGCTCCCCCCGCGCTCGGCGCAACGGCAACCGTCCGGGCGGCCGTCCCGGTGGTCGCCCGGGCGGGCGGCCGGGGCGCACGAAGGCGCCCGGCAGCCGATCCTGAGGCCAACACCCACGACCCCGTTGCAGAATGGGGCGATGAGCCTCACCCAGGTCACCGGGCAGCTCCTCGTGGCGACACCGCAGATCGAGGAGGGCGTCTTCCGGCGTTCGGTCGTCCTCGTCCTCCACCACGACGAGGACGGCGCCCAGGGCCTCGTGCTCAACCGGCCCATCGACGCCGACGTGGATGCCGTGCTGCCCGGCTGGGAGGCCCACGCGAGCCACCCGGCCAAGGTCTTCCAGGGGGGTCCGGTGCAGCTCGACTCGGCACTCGGGCTCGTCGCGGTTCCCGGCGACACCCCCGAGCCGACCGGGGTCCGGCGGCTCTTCGGCGCCGTCGCCCTCGTCGACCTCGACACACCACCGCTGCTCGTCGTGCCGGAGGTGGCCGGTCTGCGGATCTTCGCCGGCTATGCGGGGTGGTCGCCGGGGCAGCTCGAGGACGAGATCCGCACCGGATCCTGGTACGTCGTCGCCACCGAGAGCGGCGACGCCTTCACCGACGAGCCCGACGACCTCTGGCGGCGGGTGCTCCGGCGCCAGCGCCAGCCGCTGTGCTTGGTCGCGTGGTTCCCGGCGGACCCTTCCCTCAACTGACCGCTCCTTCCCGACTTCGTCTGTCCGCCTGTCGCCGACACGCCGCCGGGGCGGCGTGTCGGCGCGGCGTGACAGACGAAGTCGGGGAAGCGGGGCGGCATACACTCGCGGAATGAGCGAGACGATGCCTCCGCCGGACGACCCGAACGCACCGTCCGGGCAACCGCAGACCGCCGTCCTCGAGCGCACGGAGACGGTTCCCCAGGTTGCCGAGCCGGGCGACCACGAGCGTTTCGCCCACTACGTGCGCAAGGAGAAGATCCTCGAGAGCGCCCTGTCCGGCGAGCCGGTGACCGCCCTCTGCGGCAAGGTCTGGATCCCGGGACGTGACCCGCAGAAGTTCCCGGTGTGCCCGACCTGCAAGGAGATCTACGAGGGACTGCGGGCCCCGGAGGACGGCGAGAAGTGACGCCGACGCGTCTCGGCGCGTGGCCGTACCGGGCCGTCTGGGTGTGACGAGGGCGACCGGCCGAGCGGGCCGGGTACGGCGTCAGAACGGTCCGTAGCCACCGCCGGGCAGTGATTTGCCCTGACCCATGTGTCAGCACCCGCGGGTTGACCATTGCTTTGCCCGGAACAGACCCCACCGTGACGCTCGGCACCCTAGATTTCCCGCAACGCCGCATCACGGGGGTGCGGACCCTGATCCGGAAGGTCCCCATGCGCTCTCGCTCCCTGACCGCCCTCGCTGCCCTCGCCCTCGGCGTCGCCACGATCGCCGTCCCAGCCACGTCCGCGTCCGCCCGCCCCATGGCCGGGCTGGACTCCACGGACGCCGAGTGCGTCACCCATGACCCGGCCGGCCGGGCGACCCCGGGCTCCGCCAAGGACACCAACGAGCTGACGCCCGAGCAGGCCCGGGCCAACGAGGCCGTGTTGGCCAGGGCCATGGCCGCCAAGGGGCTGACCCGGAACTCCCGCGGCGAGGTGGTCGACGCCGTGACGGGCGCGGCGGCGTTCCAGCCGGTCAACATCACCGTGTACTTCAACGTCATCACCGATGGGACCAAGGGCAACGTCAGCGGCCTCGTCGCCAACCAGATGAGTGTGCTCAACAGTGCCTATGCGACTGCCGGCTTCACTTTCACCCTCGCCGCGGGGTATCCGAAGGTGACCGTGAACTCGCGGTGGTACTCCAACCTCCGCAGCGGGTCCAAGGCCGAGAGGGACATGAAGGCGGCGCTGCGCAGGGGCACGATGGCCGACCTGAACATCTACACGGCCAGCCTCGGCGGCGGCCTCCTCGGCTGGGCGACCTTCCCCAAGCAGACCTACGACTCCTACGACGGCGTCGTGCTCCTTGACAGGTCACTGCCCAAGGGTGGCGCCGCCAACTACCAGGAGGGCGACACGGCGACCCACGAGGTCGGGCACTGGCTGAACGTCTACCACACGTTCCAGGGCGGCTGCACGGGCAACGGTGACTACGTCAGCGACACCGCGCCCGAGGCCTCCCCGGCCTACCAGTGCCCCACCGGCCGGGACACCTGCGTCGGCGGCGGACCCGACCCGATCACCAACTTCATGGACTACACGTACGACTCGTGCATGAACACGTTCAGCGACGGGCAGCGCACTCGCATGCAGACCGCGTGGACCACCTTCCGGGCCGGGAAGTGACTGCCGAGGCACAGCCCCGATAGCACACCACCGAAGGCCCCGGCGAGCTCGCCGGGGCCTTCGGCACGTCCGTCCGCGCACCGAGCCCTGGCCGCGCAGCGCACGGAGCTCAACAGGCTCGTCGCGGCCTACTCCGCCAAGCGGGCACCCCTCACGCGAGCATCCACCTCGAGCTGCGGCGGGCCTGCGGGGGCCCGAGCTCGCCGCCGCGACGGGTGACGAGGTGGCCACGCGCATCGAGCGGAGGCGCCGATGGTGCGTCCGCCGCCGCTGACCCCGCCCCGTGATGCGTCGACGGGAAGGAACACGCCGCCTGCGCCCACGGCGGGACGGCGTGTTCCCTACTCTCGTCCGCTGCGAGCGGCCGCCTCCACGAGTGGCCCCGTGCGGTGGTCGAGGTGCGTGACGAGGCAGATGGCCGTGTTGGCCCGCAGCACGTGGGTGTCGTCGATGATCTCGTCGATGACCCGGCCGAGGTCCGCGTTGTCCCGGGCGACGATGCGCACCACGAGGTCGCCCACACCCGTGATCGAGTGGATCTCGAGCACCTCCGGGATCGCCGACAGATGGGCCACGACGGGCGCGTGGCCCTGGCGCTGCCGGATCTCCAGGGTGCAGAAGGCCGTGACCGGGTACCCGAGCGCGCCGGCATCCACCTGGGGGGCGAAGCTCTTGATGACGCCGCGCTCCTGGAGCCTGTCGAGCCGGGCCTGCACCGTGCCCCGCGCCACCCCCAGGGTGCGGGAGGCGCCGAGCACCCCGACGCCGGGGTCGTCGGTGAACAGGGCGATGAGCCGGGCATCGAGGGGGTCCACTCCGGACGGGCGCGCCATGGTCACATTGTCCTCGGTACCCCCGGTGACTGGCAACAGCCTGCGCACCATGACCACCGCAACGGCGTACCGTTGCACAGCGTGACCGAACCAGCGACAGTGTGCGGATGACTGACACGACCATGACGCCGGCCAGCCACCTCGACCTCACCGAGCAGGAGCGGCAGGCAGGGCTGGACCTCCAGCAGCTCAAGCAGCTCGTCGGGCTCGTGGAGTACGACGAGCAGCAGGACCCCTTCCCCGTCACCGGCTGGGACGCCCTCGTCCTCGTCGTCGGCAACGCCACGCAGGCCGCGCACTACTACCAGAGCGCCTGGGGCATGGAGCTCGTGGCCTACGCCGGCCCGGAGAACGGCACCCGCGACCACAAGGCGTTCGTGCTCAAGTCCGGGTCCATCCGGTTCGTGCTCAAGGGAGCCGTCAGCCCCGACAGCCCGCTCATCGCCCACCACGCCAAGCACGGTGACGGCGTCGTCGACATCTCCCTCGAGGTGCCCGACGTCGACCGCTGCATCGAACAGGCCAGGCGTGCCGGTGCGACCGTGCTGCAGGAGCCGGAGACGCTGAGCGACGAGCACGGCTCGGTGCGCGTCGCGGCCATCGCGACCTACGGTGAGACCCGCCACACCCTCGTGCAGCGCCACGTCGACGGCGTCACGTACGCCGGTCCGTACCTTCCCGGCTACGTCCCGGCTGCCTCGAGCTACGTCAAGCGCGACGGCGCGCCCAAGCGCCTCTTCCAGGCCCTCGACCACGTCGTCGGCAACGTCGAGCTCGGCAAGATGGACGAGTGGGTGGCGTTCTACAACAAGGTCATGGGCTTCGTGAACATGGCCGAGTTCATCGGTGACGACATCGCCACCGACTACTCGGCGCTGATGTCCAAGGTCGTCGCCAACGGCAACCACCGCGTGAAGTTCCCCCTCAACGAGCCGGCGATCGCCGCCCGCAAGAGCCAGATCGACGAGTACCTCGAGTTCTACGCCGGTCCCGGCGCCCAGCACCTGGCGCTCGCGACGAACGACATCCTGCGCACCGTCGACGAGCTGCGCAAGGAGGGCGTCGAGTTCCTCGACACACCGGACGCCTACTACGACGACCCCGAGCTGCGGGCGCGAATCGGAGAGGTGCGGGTGCCGATCGAGGAGCTCAAGAAGCGCCGGATCCTCGTCGACCGCGACGAGGACGGGTACCTCCTCCAGATCTTCACCCGTCCGCTCGGCGACCGGCCCACCGTCTTCTTCGAGATCATCGAGCGGCACGGGTCCCTCGGCTTCGGCAAGGGCAACTTCAAGGCGCTGTTCGAGTCGATCGAGCGCGAGCAGGAGCGCCGCGGCAACCTGTGAGCAGGAACGGCCCGGTGCACCGCGTCGTCCTCCTGCCCAGCCCGTTCCTCCCCGCGGCTGCCTACGCCCCGCTCGCGGACGCCCTCGGGCGTCGCGGGTGGGGCGTCGCCGTCGCCACCCCACCGGACGCCCCCGACGGGCCGCAGCCTGTGCTCGCGGCGTACCGCTCGGTGGTGGAGAGTCAGCGGCCCGAGGTCGTCGTCGCCCACAGCAACGCGGGCCGGTATGCCGTCGCCGCCGCGCCCGACGCGGCGGTGGTCTACGTGGATGCCGCACTGCCGCCGGAGAACGGGGAGGCGCCGCTGGCGCCGGAGGAGCTGCTCGACCACCTCACCGCACTCGCGGGCGGTGAGCCGCTGCTCCCGCCGTGGACCAGGTGGTGGCCGGAGGACGCGGTTGCCCAGGTGGTGCCCGACGCAGCCGTGCTGGCCGGCATCCGGCAGGACGAGCCGCGGGTGCCTCTCTCGTACGTCCGCTCCCGCCTCGGGGCCCCGCCCGGCTGGATGGAGGTGCGGCAGGCGTACCTGGGCTACGGCGACACCTACGCCGACGAGCTGGCCCGTTCCCGCCGGCTGGGGTGGCCCGTGACCGTGCTCGAGGGCGCGCGCCACCTTCACCACCTCCTCGAGCCGGATGCCGTCGCGGCGGCGGTCCTCGACCTCGCGGCCCGCCTCGGTGTGATGGCGCACCCACGGCCGGGTGGCGCCGCGTGAGACGCTGTGGACATGACCGACAGCCCGAGCCCCGCCGGACCCGGCTGGTACGACGACCCCGACGACCCCACCCTGCTGCGCTACTACGACGGCGTCATCTGGACCGACCACACCACCCAGCGGCACTCCCCCACGGCGGATGCGTCGACGATCGGGCGCGCCCCGAACGTGCCGGCGGCCGACGCGCGCGTCGGGTGGCCGCAGCAGACCTCGACGCAGCCCGGATCAGGGCAGTGGCCGGGCCAGGGTTCGTGGCCGGGGAGCCAGGCGCCGGGTGCCCGACCCGGCGGTGCGTACGGGCCATCGTGGGGGGAGCCGCGGGGCGTGCTTCCCGACGGCGCGGTGCTCGCGGAGTGGTGGCGCCGTCTCGTGGCCAGGATCCTCGACACCTTGATCGTCGGCGTGATCACCCTGGTCGTCGCGATCCCGTGGTGGGGTGACGTGCTCGGAGTCATGGCGGACTTCCTCGAGCAGGCCGGCACGGCGGGAGCTCCTGTCGACACCACCGACTTCGCGACGGACCTCTCGACGGCGCTGGTTCCCGTGACGCTGGTGAGCCTCGTCGTGACGCTGGTCTACGAGGTCGTCTTCCTCGCCTGGCGCTCGGCCACCCCGGGGAAGATGGTCCTCGGGACGGTCGTGCGTCGCACGGGGGGTGGAGGGCCGATCGGCCTGGCAACGGCGCTGCGCCGACAGCTCATCAGCGTCGTCACGGCGCTGATGGCCTTCCTGCCCTTCCTCAACATCCTCGCGTCGGTGGTCAACATCCTCGACCCGGCATGGCTGCTCTGGGACCCGAGGCGCCAGGCACTGCACGACAAGGTCGCCGACACGCTCGTCGTGCTCAAGCACCCGGGAGCCGGTCGAGCCTCGTAGACACGCCGGGCACTCGCTCTTCGGGGTGACGGGCCGGGCACTGGTGTGACACACGAGACGTCGCCGGCGCTGGGGCCGCGCGGGACCATGGAGCTGTGGCCGGGCGTCCGTCGGACCCTCCGCCACCCTCGGACACACAGGAGGACCCATGCCCACGACACCTCACGCCACGACCCCCTCGAAGGCCACCCACCACCACACCGCGGCCGAACGACTGGCGGCACTGGCACCTGGTGTCAGTGTCGCCACGATCTGGCTTGCGACCCTGCTCTTCTCGCTGTTCACCCCCGACCTGGTGTCCGGGTCCCAGCAGGAGCACCTGCCGATCGCGGGCCTGACCGCGTGGCTGTGGGCCGCTGCGGCCACGGGCTACGTCCTCATGGCCACGCGGGTGAGGGACCCGAACGACGACCCGTCGGTCTGGCTCGGCTTCGAGCTCTCCGTCGTCGTCATCTGGGCCGTCGTCGCCCTCACCGGCATCTTCGCCCCTGAGCTCGTCACGGGCACGGACCCGACCCGGATTCCGCTGGCTGCGCTCGTCACACCGGTCGCGGGCCTGGTGGCCACGGGGTTCGTCGCCCTGCACGTGACGACCTCGAGACGGCGGTAGCGGCGCCCGAGCATGCGGCCGGGCGCCCGGCCGCGTCGACCCAGCTGCGGTCAGTGGGCCGGACGAACGGTCCCGACGCACTCACCGAGGCCCAGCACCGAACCGTCGGGTCCCGGGGCCGTGGCCCGGAGGGTGACCGTGTCACCGTCCTCGAGGAAGGTTCGCTGCGAACCGTCGTCCAGGGTGACCGGCTCCGTGCCGCCCCACGTGAGCTCGAGGAAGCACCCGCGGCTCTCCTTCTCCGGTCCCGAGATCGTGCCGGAGCCGAAGAGGTCCCCGCTGCGGAGCGTCGCGCCGTTCACGGTCATGTGGGCGAGCATCTGGGCGGGCGACCAGTACATCTCCCGGAACTCCGGCCGCGAGACCACCGTGCCGTTCCAGTCCACCTCGACGTGCACGTCGAGACCGTATGCCGTCCCCGCGCCGTCGTCGGCCGGCTCACCCCGGAGGTACGGGAGGGGCTCGGGGTCCTGGCCCGGCAGGGGAACCCGTGCGCCACGCAGGGCGTCCGTCGTCACCACCCACGGGGAGATGGACGTCGCGAACGACTTGCCGAGGAACGGTCCGAGAGGGACGTACTCCCACGCCTGGAGGTCACGGGCGGACCAGTCGTCGAGCAGGACCACGCCGAAGAGGTGCTCGTCGGCCTCGGCGAGCGGGACCGCCTCACCGAGGCGGGTGCCCCCACCGACGACGAACCCGAGCTCGGCCTCGATGTCCAGACGGGTGGACGGACCGAACACCGGTGCCGGGTCGCCCGGCCCCTTCCGTTGACCGCTCGGGCGCACGACATCCGTCCCCGACACCACGACGGTGCCGGAGCGCCCGTGGTAGCCGATCGGCAGGTGCTTCCAGTTCGGCGTGAGCGGCTCCGAGTCCGGGCGGAACATCCGGCCCACGTTCGTCGCGTGGTGCTCGCTGGCGTAGAAGTCGACGTAGTCGGCGACCTCGACCGGCAGGTGCATGGTGACGGCACGGACCGGGATGAGGTGCGGCTGCACGGCATCCCGGTGCGCCTCGTTGGTCAGCTGCTCGACCAGCCACGCGCGCGCCGAGGCCCACGCGTCCCGGCCGCGCTCCAGGAAGGGGTTGAGCGAGCCGGCCCGCCACACCGCCGCCGACTCCATCCCAGCGTGCTCGGCGCAGGCCGCGAGGTCGAGCACGTGGTCGCCGACGCGCACCCCGACGCGGGGAGTCCCGTCGCCGGCGGAGAAGACGCCGTACGGCAGGTTGTGCACGCCGAAGGGGTGCGTGGCGGGAACGTCGAGCCAGGTCATCGGGGTCCTTCGTCGGCGCGGGGGAGCAGGCCGAGGTCGGTGAGCTCACCGATCGGGTCCGTCACGGTGCAGCAGCCGTACGCCGTGAAGGACCGCCGCACCGCGGCGGCGGTCCCGGGGCTCCAGGCAGCCACGAGGTCGGCGAGGGCCCTGTCGTCGGAGACCTCGAGCAACGCCGCGAGCTCCTCGGACGCCGCGCCCTCGAGCCCAGCGGACGTGGCGAGGAGGACGTTGAGCACACCGTGGTTCTCCTCGGGCGCACCAGCCACCACGTAGGTGCCGCGGACCGCGTGGTGCAGACCACCGGTCAGCTTGAACGGCACGCCGTCGCGGGTCACCCAGCGGAGGAAGGTCGCGAGCTCCGCCGAGTCCGGCCACTCCCACGTCGGGGTCCGACCCGTTCGGAACTTCGCCACCACCGGGCGGCCCTCACCGACGGCAGACCTGATGTCGGCGGCCGCCGCCGCCTGCTCGGGTCCGCGTGGCACCTCGAGCGCCACCGCCACGTCGTCCAGGCCCAGCTCTCGCCAGCCCTCCTCCCACCCGAGCTCCACGCCGACGACGCGGGTGGTCGTCTCGTCGGACAGCACGTGCAGCCCGGCCGCGAGCACCGACGGCTCGGATCCCGGACGGGAGACGAGCACGACGTCGAGGGCCCCGTCGCCGCCCGCCCCGGCAGAGCCCTCGTCGTCCGACAGGACCGAGACGAGGTTCGCCACCGACGAGGCCGGCACGAGCAGCGGGCCGACGCAGCCGGCGTACGCGGACGTCCGGTGCACGCGATGGGCCGCGACGGCATCCGGCAACGGCGTGGCAGCGGGAGGGAACACCGCCGCGTCGTCGAGGAGCCCTCGGAACAGCGCGGGTGTCGTCGACGACATGCGCCCAACCTATCGCGCGACCGACGACGCCCGACCTGGGCAGGTTGGCGAGCCACTGGCCGATAATGGTGATCGGGTTGCGCAATTCTGGCCGCCAGGACGCGCACGGATGCCGCCCGTGGTGCCTGCGGAATACCCTTCTGCTGAGCAGCCGACGACCCGAGACGACCGACCACAGTGAGGTGGACGAAAGCCAGTGGCGCACTACCAGGCGATGGGCAGCATCCCCCCCAAAAGGCACACGCAGCACCGACGGCCGGCCAAGCGAGGCAGGGTCGGGGAGCTGTACTCCGAGGAGCTGATGGGCGAGGAGGGCTTCTCCTCGGACTCCTCGCTGCTGTACCACCGCAACATCCCGTCCACGGTTGCCGAGTACCGCGAGTGGAGCGTCGGCGACCTCAGCACGACGCCGAACCACCCGCTCCTGCCCAGGCACCTGCGGCCGCACGACCTCTTCCCGGCCAAGGCCGCCAAGGAGACCGACGTCGTCACCGGCCGGCGCCTCCTGCTCGGCAACGGGGACGTCCGGCTCTCCTACGCCGTGTCCGGTGCGACGAGCCCGTGGTACCGCAACGGCATCGGCGACGAGCTCGTCTACGTCGAGCGGGGCCGGGCCCGGGTGGAGACGGTCTTCGGCGTGTTCGAGGTCGGCGAGGGGGACTACGTCGTCATCCCGAGGTCCACGACGCACCGCTGGATCCCTGTGCGGTCGGGTCGGGACCCGTTGCGCACCATCTGCATCGAGGCGAGCAGCCACATCGCCCCGCCGAAGCGGTACCTCAGCAAGTACGGCCAGTTCCTGGAACACAGTCCGTACTGCGAGCGCGACCTGAGGATGCCGTCCGGCCCGCTTCTCGCCGAGGACATCGGCGAGAAGCCGGATGCCGAGACCGAGGTCCTGATCAAGCACCGCGGTGGTGGGCCCGCGAGCAGTGGCGGGATCGTCGGCACCGTGCACGTGCTGCCCTTCCACCCCCTGGACGTCGTCGGCTGGGACGGCTGCCTCTACCCCTACGTGTTCAACGTGCGCGACTACGAGCCCATCACCGGTCGCATCCACCAGCCGCCCCCGGCCCACCAGGTCTTCGAGGGGTGGAACTTCGTCGTCTGCAACTTCGTGCCGCGCAAGGTCGACTACCACCCTCTGGCCATTCCCGTGCCGTACTACCACTCGAACGTCGACTCCGACGAGGTGATGTTCTACGTCGACGGCGACTACGAGGCGCGCAAGGGCTCGGGCATCGGCAAGGGCTCCATCTCCCTGCACCCGGGTGGACACGCGCACGGGCCCCAGCCCGGTGCCGCGGAGGCCTCGCTCGGCAAGGAGTACTTCGACGAGCTCGCCGTCATGGTCGACACCTTCCGGCCTCTGGAGCTCGGCGAGGCGGGTCGCGCCTGCGACGACGGCGTCTACGCCGGCTCGTGGAACCGCGCCGGTCGCTGACCCACCTGGGGCCCCCGACGGCGCCGGCGCAGGGATGCCGGGACGCGGCCTATCCTTGTCGGCGTGTCGATCGCGCCCGTCGAGGAGGAGACCACCCAGGCGGGTGGCGACGTCCGTCCCGACACACCGTGGGTCACCATCGTGTGGAACGACCCGGTCAACCTCATGTCCTACGTGACCTACGTGCTCCAGAGCCACTTCGGGTACTCCCGGTCCCGGGCCGAGAAGCTCATGATGGACGTCCACACCAAGGGTCGGGCCGTGGTCGCGAACGGGACGCGTGAGGCGATGGAGGCCGACACCGAGGCTCTCCACGGGTACGGGCTCTGGGCGACCTTCCAGAAGGACGACTGATGGCCCGCGGCTTCCGCCGGAGGGGGTCGGGGTCCCACGTGCGGTACGCCGCCCACCTCGACCCGCTCGAACGCGCCACCGTCGCCGGTCTCATGGACCAGGTGCGTGAGCTCCTCGAGCCGGCTGCGGTCGCCGGGGACGGCGGGGACGACTTCTCCTCCATCGTCGCCGGGCTCGGGATGGGCGTGACCGTGGCGGCCGAGGACCAGGCCGAGCTCGACGCCTCGGGTGCCGAGCGTGACCCGGCCCTCGACCGGCTCCTCCCGACGGCCAACCGGCAGGACGACGAGGCGGCAGCGGAGTTCCGGCGCCTGACCGAGCAGGGGCTCCGCCAGCGCAAGGCGGCCGCCCTGGCCGCCGCCGCGGACCTCGTGCGTCACGACGACAAGCTGCGCCTCGACCAGTCACAGGCCAGGACCATGCTCGTGGCGCTCACCGACGTGCGGCTGGTGCTCGGCGAGCGCATGGGACTGCGCACCGACGACGACGTCGCGATCCTCGAGGCGGTGGCCGAGGAGCTCGACGACGACGACCCGCTGGGCTACGCGCTCTCGGTGTACGACTTCCTGACGTGGCTCCAGGAGACCCTGGCCTCGGCGCTCCTGGCCGCCCCCGGTGCGCGGGCGTGACGCCCCGACCTGCCGCGGGCCGACCCTGCCGGGCCGGCTCCACGTGACGCACGTGACGCCGGGCCGGATGGGCGAAGTCGGCGGTTGGCCCTACCGTGGTGCGGTGACCGATTTGCCGATCGGGGTCTTCGACTCCGGCTATGGCGGCCTGACCGTCATGCGGGCCATCCTCGACCAGCTCCCTCACGAGGCCGTCGCCTACTTCGGCGACACCGCACGGGCGCCGTACGGCCCGCGCCCGATCGCGCAGACCCGGCAGTTCGCGCTGGAGTGCCTCGACCGCCTCGTCGACCACGGCGTCAAGACCCTCGTCATCGCCTGCAACACGGCCAGTGCCGCCGTGCTGCACGACGCTCGGGAGCGGTACGACGTGCCGGTGGTGGAGGTCATCCGACCGGCTGTGCGGCGAGCGGCGGCGGCGACCCGGACGGGGTGCGTCGGCGTGATCTCGACGCTCGGCACGCACCAGTCGGGTGCCTACCTCGACGCCTTCGCCGCGGCGCCGCACCTCGACGTCGTGAGCACCCCGTGTCCGCGGTTCGTCGGCTACGTCGAGCGGGGGGTGACCTCCGGCGCCGAGCTCGTGGGGGTGGCGCACGAGTACCTCGACCCCATGCGTGAGCGTGGTGTCGACACGCTCGTGCTGGGCTGCACCCACTACCCCCTGCTGACCGCCGTCATCTCCTACGTCATGGGCGACGGGGTGACCCTCGTGTCCTCCGCGGAGGAGACCGCCAAGGACGTCTACCGGGTCCTCGCGGATGCCGGTCTGCTCCGACCGGACCACCTGCCGGCCCCCGACCACGGCTTCACGACCACCGGGGACCCGGACGAGTTCCGCCGCCTCGCCAGCCGTTTCCTCGGCGTCGGCTCCCGGCTGGGCCCCGTCTTCACCGCCCCGCCCGCCGTCGTGAGGGCTGGGATCGCATGAGGCTCACCGTCATCGGCTGCTCCGGGTCGCTCGCCGGGCCGTCCTCGCCGTCCTCGAGCTACCTCGTGCAGGCCGAGGCCGAGGGCCGCACGTGGAACCTGCTGCTCGACCTGGGCAGTGGCGCGCTCGGTCCGCTCCAGCTGCACATCTCCCCGGACGACATCGACGCGATCCTCCTCAGCCACCTGCACCCCGACCACTGCGTGGACCTCTGTGGGCTCTACGTCTGGCGTCGGTACGGGCCGGCGGCGCCCACCCCGCACCGGCTCCCGGTGTACGGGCCGGCCGGAGCGGGGGAGCGGATGGCCGTGATGTACCACGGCCTGGACACCGGCGGCATGGAGCGGGAGTACGACTTCACCGACGTGACCGACGGCGAGCCGTTCGTCGTCGGCCCGTTCACCATCACGCCGTATGCCGTCAACCACCCCGTCGAGGCCTACGGGTACCGGATCGAGGCGGACGACGCCGTGCTCGCGTTCACCGGGGACACCGACGTCTGCGACAACCTCACACCACTCCTGCGGGGTGCCGACTTCGCGCTCGTCGACTCCGCCTTCGTCGACGGACGTGACACGGTTTCCGGCATCCACCTCTCCGGCTCGCGAGCAGCCGCCGCGGCGGTACGGGCCGGCGGGGTCGAACGCCTCGTGCTGACGCACCTCCCTCCGTGGAACGACCCGGAGGAGTGCCGGGCGCAGGCCGCCGCGGTGTGGCCCGGGACGGTCGAGCTCGCTCGGGCCGGGATGTCGTACGACATCTGAGAGGCGGCTCCGTCACGGTGTCGGGCACACGGCATCCGGGCTCGCCCCTCGACATCGGGACCGCATCCTGCGGGGAAAGCGGCCCGCCGCCGCGGCTACCCTTGCGCACATGTCCGACCCCACCCGCCACGACGCCCGCGCCCCGGACCAGCTCCGGGAGGTGCGCATGACGCGTAACTGGCTCGACCACGCCGAGGGGAGCGTGCTGGTCGAGTTCGGACGCACCCGGGTGCTCTGCGCCGCGTCCTTCACCCCCGGCGTCCCGCGGTGGCTCAAGGGCCGGGGGACCGGCTGGGTCACCGCCGAGTACGAGATGCTGCCCCGGTCCACGAACACGCGCAGCGACCGTGAGTCGCGCCGTGGGAGGGTCGGCGGCCGTACGCACGAGATCTCCCGGCTCGTGGGTCGCAGCCTGCGGGCGGTCATCGACACGGCGGCCCTCGGTGAGAACACCGTGGTCCTGGACTGCGACGTGCTCCAGGCCGACGGCGGCACCCGGACCGCCGCGATCACCGGGGCCTGGGTCGCCCTGGCCGACGCCATCGAGGACGCCCGCTCGCGCGGCCTGCTCACGCCGGACGCGGAGCCCCTCGTCGGCTCGATCGCCGCCGTGAGCGTCGGGCTCGTCGACGGCCGCCCCGTGCTCGACCTCGACTACCCCGAGGACTCCACCGCCCAGACCGACATGAACGTCGTCATGACCGGCGACGGCCGCTTCGTCGAGGTGCAGGGCACCGCCGAGGGTGAGCCCTTCGACCGCGCGGTGCTGGGCGAGCTCCTCGACCTGGCCACCGTCGGGTGCGAGCGGCTGACCGCGCTCCAACGCTCCGCCCTCGACGGCCCGGCGAGGGAGCGCCTGGCGTGAGCCGGAGGCTGGTCCTTGCCACCCGCAACGAGCACAAGGTCCAGGAGCTCAGGCAGATCCTGGCGGGACTCGTCGAGGACCTCGAGCTCGACGTCGTCGGCGCGAACGACGTGCCCGGCGCTCCCGACGTGGCCGAGACGGAGGTGACCTTCCTCGGCAACGCCCGGCTCAAGGCGGTCGCCGTCGCGCAGGCCACCGGTCTCCCCACGGTCGCCGACGACTCGGGCCTGGCGGTCGACGTCCTGGGCGGGTCGCCGGGTGTCTTCTCGGCCCGGTGGTCGGGGTCGACGGCGGGCCTCGAGGCCGGCCGCGCCGCTCGCGACCGGGCGAACCTCCGCCTGCTGCTGGAGCAGCTCGCCGACGTCCCGGACGACCATCGTGACGCCGCCTTCGTCTGCGCCGCCGTCGTCGCCCTGCCCGACGGCCGGGTCGACGGCGTCGAGGGCCGGGTGGAGGGTCGGCTCGCACGTGCGCCACGGGGGGACAACGGCTTCGGCTACGACCCCGTGTTCGTGCCGAGGGGCGCCACGAGAACCCTGGCGGAGCACACCGACGCGGAGAAGAACGCCATCTCCCACCGCGGCAACGCCTTTCGGGCGCTCGAACCACGGCTTCGCGTCCTGCTCGGGAACTGACCGACGGGACTCTCGCGCCACGGCATACCCTGTCTGCTGCGCGCAAGTGGCGGAACTGGTAGACGCGCCAGATTTAGGTTCTGGTTCCTTCGGGTGTGCGGGTTCGAGTCCCGCCTTGCGCACCAGCCGTGGGTTCCCGCGGTCGCCTGCGGGTAGGTTGGCGACACCGAAGACGACACGACGAGGAGGCAACCGTGGGTGACCGGCTCAAGCCCGGGGACACCGCGCCCGACTTCACGCTGCCCGACGACGCCGGCTCCCAGGTCACCTTGGGTGATCTCCGCGGCGGCAAGGTCATCGTCTACTTCTACCCGGCGGCGATGACCCCCGGGTGCACCACGCAGGCGTGCGACTTCAGCGACTCCCTCGAGTCCCTGCGGTCGGACGGGTACACCGTGCTGGGGATCTCTCCGGACACCCCCGCCAAGCTCGCCCGGTTCCGCGAGAAGGAGGGGCTGACGATCACGCTCCTCTCCGACGCCGATCGCTCGGTGATGCAGGAATGGGGAGCCTTCGGCGAGAAGAAGCTGTACGGCAAGACCGTCGAAGGGGTCATCCGCAGCACCGTCGTCGTCGACGAGGACGGGAAGGTCTCCCACGCCTTCTACAACATCAAGGCCACCGGCCACGTGGCGAAGCTCCGCCGCGACCTCGGACTCCAGTGAGGACCCCATGAGCGCTGCCAACCCCACCGCTGACGGCACGACCGCCACGACGTCGACGCCCGCACCACCGCCCAGCATCCCCGCTCTCGAGGCAGAGATCGTGGCCCGCCGCCAGCGCCTGGCGACCACCATCGACGAGCTGACCCAGCGGGTCAGCCCCCGGTCGATCCTGCACCGGCAGACCCAGGCGGCGAAGGGTCGGTTCGCCGACGTCGCCACGACCCCTGAGGGCGAGCTGCGGGTCGAGCGGCTGGCCGCGGTCGTCGCGGTCGTGGCCGTCCTGGGCGGGTTGGTGCTGTACCGCCGGCTGCGCAACGGCTGAGGTGGGTCCGCGATCGGGGGAGCCGAGGAGCCGGCTCCCGGTGCGGATGCTGCACGACCGTGTCCTCGTCAGCCTGGAGGACGAGGCGGGGGAACGGCGCTCCGGGGGCGGGATCGTCATCCCCGCCACGGCGAGCGTCGGCCGGCGCCTGTCCTGGGGCGCCGTGGTCGCCGCAGGGCCCAGTGTGCGCCAGGTCGAGGTCGGGGACCGCGTGCTCTTCGACCCCGAGGACCGGGCCGAGGTCGAGATCGGTGCCAAGGAGTACCTGCTGCTGCGCGAGCGGGACCTCCACGCGGTCGCGGCGCCCCGCGTGGCGGAGGGCAGCACGGGGCTCTACCTCTGAGGTCCGTGCGGTGTGGTGCCGGTGGGTGCGCCATCAGGGACTCGAACCCCGAACCCGCTGATTAAGAGTCAGCTGCTCTGCCAATTGAGCTAATGGCGCGCGATCGCAGACATTATCAGCCGCCGGCGGCACCCGCGAAATCCTCAGGGACGCCCCGGCTCCTCGACGTCAGGGCCGCGCGGCGTGCCGCGACGCGAGCGCCAGAGGCCCCCGGCCAGCGCGGTGAGCAGCAGCGCACCGATGCCTGCGACCGCCCACCGCGTGCTCGAGGACTCCTGCGAGGATGCCGGTTCGTCGGGCCCGGTGGACGCGCCCGGCGGTGACGCGGTCGGCGACCCGGCGGGCTCGGACGGTGCCGTGGACGCGGGCGACGTGGCCGACGGCTGCCCGGAGGCCGGCCCGCCGGTCGTCGTGAAGGTCACCGTGCCGGTGACGGGGTGGCCGTCGGCGCTGACGACCCGGAAGGTCGTCACGTGCTCGCCGGCGGCGAGGTCGGGAGCCAGCGGCTGGGTGACCGTGCGACCCTCGACCCGCGCCCCGCCGTCCGCCTCGTCGCCGCCCGGGCCGGTGACGGTCACGATGACGAACGAGGGGTTGACCTCCTCCGAGAAGGCGAGGACCACCTCGGTGGCCGCCTCGACCCGGCTCCCGTCGCCCGGCATCGAGGAGAGCAGGCGCGCGTGGAACGGAAGGGCGGCGGACGCATCGGTGACCACCGCACCCCCCGCGCCGAACGCCACCACCAGCACCACGGCAGCACCGACCCGAGCGGCGAGCGCGGCAGGACGGCGGGCGACGAGGGACGGCGACGGCATGCGGCCATCCTCGCAAACCCTGGGGGTCGTCCGCCGAGGCCGAGCCCCCGACCGCGGCCGAGCCGCAACCGAGCCCCCGACCGCGACGGCGGACGGGGGCTCGGGCGACCTGGGGTGAGTAACGGGACTTGAACCCGCGGCCCCCTGGACCACAACCAGGTGCTCTACCAGCTGAGCTATACCCACCACGGCGGGCGCATCGCACCCCGAGGATGCCGTGCGCCCGCAGCGCGGACCATCGTACCCGCTACTCCGGCGTGCTCCCGACCACGGCCTGCCCCGGTGGCACCGCTCCGGCGGGCCCGTCGTGGTCGACGACGTGGCGGGACGCGAGCGCGCGCGCCTGGTCGCTCGAGGGCCCCGGGGACGGCACGAACACGGCCTCCCGGTAGTACCGCAGCTCCGCGATCGACTCGCGGATGTCGGCGAGGGCGCGGTGGCCGCCGGTCTTCTGTGGCGCCGCGAAGTACGCCCGGGGGAACCAGCGCCGGGACAGCTCCTTGATGGAGGACACGTCGATGATGCGGTAGTGCAGGTGGGCCTCGAGCTCGGGCATGTCCCGCGCGAGGAACGCCCGGTCGGTGGCGACCGTGTTGCCGCCGAGTGGAGCCTTCCCGGCCTCGGGTACCCAGGCCCGGACGTACTCCAGGACTCGGGCCTGCGCCTCCTCGAGGGTGCAGCCGGCATCCAAGGCATCCAACAGACCCGACCCTGTGTGCATCTCGCGCACGAAGTCACCCATCTGGGCGAGGGCGGCGGCAGGGGGGCGGATCACCACGTCGACGCCCTCCCCGAGCACGGTGAGGTCGTAGTCGGTGACCAGCGCCGCTACCTCCACCAGGGCGTCGCTCTGGAGCGAGAGTCCGGTCATCTCGCAGTCGATCCACACGATGCGGTCGCTGCGCGTGCGCTCGGACGGGGCGCGGTCGCTCGGCGTGGTCGTCGTCGTCATGGGCGCCATGGGCGCCATGCTAGGCCGGGTGCAGCCCCGGGGTCGGCCGGGCGGCTGCACTAAGGTCACGGGGCATGAACGCCGACGTCGACGTGCGCGTGCAGCGGGGTGCGGTGCGACGCGACCCGACCGCTCGCCGGATGCTGCGACGGTGGCTGGTCACCGGCGTCGTCGGGGTCGGGTTCCTCCTCACGGCGCTCGTCGTGGCGGCCTACTTCGGCGCCACGTTCGGGGTGCAGACGGCCCTCCTCGCGCTCGCCGTGGCGGTCGTCCCCCTGGGCATCGTCATCCCGACCTTCCTCTGGCTCGACCGCTTCGAGTCCGAGCCGACGCGCTACCTCGTGGCCGCGTTCCTCTGGGGTGCCCTCGTGGCAGCCGCCGTGGCGGCGCTGTTCAACACGAGCGCCATCGCGGTCCTCCAGGCGGTCACCGATCCCGACGCGGCGATCGCCACGACGGCTGTGCTCGTCGCGCCGGTCGTGGAGGAGGCGGCCAAGGGCGCCTTCGTGCTGCTCGCGTGGTGGATGCTCCGGCGGGAGTTCGACGGGGTCACCGACGGCATGGTCTACGCGGGCATCTGCGCCACCGGCTTCGCGTTCACCGAGAACGTCCAGTACCTGGCGCAGGCCTGGAGCGAGGGCGGCGGCGAGGCGCTCACCGGCACCTTCGTCGCCCGGTGCCTGATGTCGCCGTTCGCGCACCCGATGTTCACCGTCCTCATCGGCGTCGGAGTCGGCGTGGCTGCCACGAGCCGCTCCTGGTTCCCGCGCGTCGTCGCACCGGCCGTCGGGTACGTGCTGGCCGTCCTGGCCCACGCGCTCTGGAACCTGGCGGCCGTCACGGGCGGCAGCGGGATGCTCGTCGTCTACCTGCTCGTCGAGGTCCCGATCTTCCTGGCGTTCCTGACCTTCGTCGGGTGGGTGCGCCGCCGCGAGGGTCGCCTGATCGGTCGGTACCTCCACCCGTACGCCGACGTGGGATGGCTGTCCCCGGCGGAGGTCGCCATGCTCTCGTCCATGTCCCGACGCCGGGATGCCCGGGCCTGGGCGCGTGCCAACACCGGGCGGCGCGGGCTCGAGGCGATGCGGGCCTTCCAGGATGCCGCGAGCGAGCTGGCTCTGCTCCGCCACCGGATGTACCACTCCGCCGCGGATGAGCACGCCGTCGCCCGGGAACGCGAGCTGCTCCTCGCCCTGAGCGCGCGGCGCGCGGAGTTCGTCGGGCTACCGCTGACCTGACCCGACCTCGCCGGCGCCCCGGGTGCCGTTCCTGCCGACACCCCCTCCACCGACCGACGTCCGACCTTCCCCCACCGACCCGCCGCTACGCAGGAGGAGACCGCCCGTGCCGGATTCCGTGTCCATCGCCGCCAGGATCGGTCCAGAGCTGGTGGAGCTGCGCCGGCGGCTGCACCGCAGGCCGGAGGTGGGGTTGTACCTGCCCGACACCCAGGCAGAGGTGCTCGAGGCACTGCATCAGCTCGACCTGGAGGTCACGACGGGTCAGGGCCTGAGCTCGGTGGTCGCGGTGCTGCGCGGCGCGGCAGCGACCGCCGGGGCGCGTCCGGTCGTCCTGCTGCGGGGTGACATGGACGCCCTTCCGGTCGGCGAGGAGGTCGACGTCGACTACGCCTCCGAGCGGCCAGGGGTCATGCACGCGTGCGGACACGACCTCCACGTCGCGGCGCTGGTCGGTGCGGCCCGCATCCTCGACGAGCTGCGGGACCAGCTCGTGGGCGATGTCGTGCTGATGTTCCAGCCCGCCGAGGAGGGCCCGGGTGGCGCCGAACCGATGATCCACGAGGGGCTGCTCGAGGTGGCGGGCCGCCCGGTGGATGCCGCGTACGCCGTGCACGTGTACTCGTCCGACCACCCGAGGGGCGTCTGGTTCGGTCGGCCCGGCGCACTCATGGCGGCGGCCGACGAGGTGCGCGTCCGAGTTCGCGGTCTCGGCGGGCACGGGTCGGCACCCCACCGGACGAAGGACCCGGTCCCGGCGGCCTGCGAGATCGTGCTGGCCCTGCAGACGGCGGTCACCCGGCGGTTCGACGTCTTCGACCCCGTGGTGCTCACGGTCGGGCGGATCGCCGCCGGGACGAAGGACAACATCATCCCGGACGACGCGGTGCTCGAGGCGACGCTGCGGACCTTCTCCCCGCAGAGCCGCGAGCTCGCCCACCAGGTGATCCGGCAGGTGAGCGCCGGGGTGTCGAGCGCTCATGGGCTGACGGCCGAGGTCGCGATCGGCCACGGGTACCCGGTGACCGTCAACGACCCCCACGAGTTCGCGTTCGCCCGCGACGTGGTCACGGACCTGTTCGGGGAGGACGCCTGGGCCGACATGCCGTTCCCGGAGGCCGGCTCGGAGGACATGGCCTTCGTCCTCGAGCGGGTGCCCGGTGCCTACCTCAACGTCAGCGCCTGCGCGGTGGAGGACCACCGGCTCGCGGAGGACAACCACTCGCCGAGGGCGGCGTTCGACGACTCCGTCGTGCCGGCCGTCGCGGCGGCCCTGGCCGAGATGGCCCTGCGCCGGTCCCGCCAGCTCGCCGGGTCCTGACCCGCCACGCCACGAAGCCATGAGGGTGTGCCCCCGCCGCACCTAGACTTGGCGACGGCATCCGGCTGGGCCGGCTGCCTCGGCCCCCGTAGCTCAGCTGGACAGAGCAAGAGCCTTCTAATCTCGAGGTCGCAGGTTCGAGTCCTGCCGGGGGCACCGACCAGACGTCGGGCCGTTTCGCCGGTGTGTGTGAAGTTCCGGCGCCTGCCGGGTTGGCGCCTGCCGGGTGAGGTTCACACACACCGGGCGTCCCCGACGGCTCACCGGTCGAGGTCGCCCAGCGCCTCCGCGACGACGTCGATCGACTCAGCCGTGATCGGGTCGAGGACGAGCTGGAGGTGAGCCGCGCCGGCATCCGCCATGCCTCGCACGTGCTCGGCGAGGTCGTCGGGCGTCACCATCGCGACGGCGGCGTCGTAGGTGTCGCCCATGAGCCGGCCCCGACCACCCGGCAGCGTGACCAGCACCGCAGCCGTGGCGTCGACGTAACGGCCCGGCGGCATGACCTTGTCGACGTCGGCCTTCACCTCGGCGAACCGCTCGACGGAGTTGTCGTAGATGCTCCACCACACGTTCCAGGAGTCGGCAACAGGCAGGCCGATGCTCAGCATGCGGGGACTGGTGGACCCGAGCATGACCGGTGGCCCGCCCTGGCGCACCGGGCGGGGGTCGAGAACGCAGTCCTCGACGTCGTAGAACTGCCCGTGGAAGGTCGTCCGCCCCTCGCGCAGCAACGGCACGACGATCGCCAGTGCCTCCGCGAAGCGGGAGACGCGGCGGTCGTACGGGAAGCCGAACGCCTCGTACTCCCGCCGGTTCCAGCCGGCACCGAGCCCAAGGACCAGCCGCCCTCCGGAGATGGCGTCGACCGTCGCGGCCTGCTTGGCCAGCATCGCCGGGGCATGGAAGCTCGTCGACGCCACGAGTGGCCCGATCTCCACCCGTTCGGTCACGGCGGCGACCGCAGCCAGGGTGGTCCAGGCCTCGTAGGGACCGCGAGTCGACCCGTCCGGGAGGTCGTAGACCAGGTGGTCACCCACCCACACCGAGTCGAAGCCGGCCCCCTCCACCCGCCGTGCAAGGTCGAGGTAGTCGGGCCACGGCACGAACCGCTCCACCTCCGGCAGCTGGACACCGACCTTGCAGGGGCGCGTCATGGACCGACCCTACGGCGGCGGGCGCGCCCAGCCCCCGACCGTGTCCGTCGGCCCGGTCCGGTTCACCGTCCGCGTCTGGCCATCCGCCCACCGGCGAGCTCCGCCCGGCGACGACGGCTCAGCCGCCCAGGGCCAGTCGGGCGAGCACCTCGTGCCGGGGGCGGTGTCCCTTCTCCCGCGGAAGGTGCGAGGCGACGAGGGCGACCTCACGCGCCGTCCAGGACGGGCCGGCATACGTCTCGAGGACCCGCACCCAGCGCGTGGCGTCCCGCGGCCGCGGCATCCGGGCAAGGGTGAGGTGGGCCAGGAAGGGCCCGCCGTCGGGCGCGGCGCCCACGACGGCACACGCCGAGCGGACGGCGCGGGCGAGGGGAGCCAGACCCTCCCCTCCGGCCAGACCCGCCCAGAGCACCCTCGCCCGCGTGACGTCCGGGAAGCTCCCGCCGCCGACGATCGCGAGGCGCAGCGGGGGGAAATGGGCTGCGGCCTCGGCCACGCGGTCGACGAGCTCGTCGACCACCCGCTCGGGTGCTGCTGCCATGAACGCCAGCGTGAGGTGCCATTGCCGAGGCGGTGTCCAGCGCAGGTCGGAGGTGGCGTCGCGGCGAACCTCCAGGAAGTCGTCCAGGTCCTCGACGGCCGCGTCGGGTGGTTCGAGGGCGACGAACAGGCGCATGTGCGCCATTCTCCGCCGCCGGGGCGGATGGCGTGGGGGGCGCTCGCGGGTCGTTACGCTTGCGCCGTGAATGCGGACGGGGACGTGGAGGCGCTGGTCTCCGCGGTCGAGGGGCTCCGGGGGGAGGTCGCCGTCGCGACCCTGCCCCTCGACGTGCCCAGCCGCGCCCCTGCGGAGGCGTCCCGGCGCCAGCTGCTCGCCCAGCTCGACGACTACGTCCTGCCGCGCCTGCGCGCGATCGACGCGCCCCTGCTCGCCGTCGTGGGCGGCTCGACCGGCGCCGGGAAGTCGACGCTCGTCAACTCCCTGGTGGGCGCGCAGGTGAGCCGTCCGGGAGTGCTGCGGCCCACGACCACCTCACCGGTCCTCGTGCACCACCCCGACGACCGTCGGTGGTTCGCCGACTCGCGAATCCTCCCCGGGCTCGCCCGGGTCACCGGCCAGGACACCGGCGAGTCCCAGCCGGGAACCGTGCGGCTGGCCGAGTCGACCACCCTGCCCCCGGGGATGGCCCTGCTCGACGCCCCGGACATCGACTCCGTGGTGGCCGCGAACCGTGCCATCGCCACCCAGCTGCTCTCCGCCGCCGACCTCTGGCTCTTCGTCACGACCGCCGCCCGCTATGCCGACGCGGTGCCGTGGGACCTGCTGCGCACGGCGGCCGACCGCGGGACCGCCGTCGCGATCGTCCTGGACCGCATCCCCCCGGAGGCCGTCGACGAGATCCGCCCGCACCTCGCGAGCATGCTTCGCGAGCAGGGGTTGCCCACCGCGCCGATCTTCACGGTGCCCGAGACGACGCTGGATGCCGGGGGCCGGCTTCCCCCTGCCGCCACGGCCCGCCTCGGTGCCTGGCTGCACGCCCTCTCGAGCGACGCGAGGGCCCGGCAGATCGTCGTCGGGCAGACGCTTCGCGGCGCGGTGGAGTCACTGTCCGGCCGCACCGCCGAGCTCGTCGTGGCGAGCCGGGACCAGCACGACGCCGCCGTGACCCTGCGCCGAGCCGTCGACGAGTCCTACGACGACGCCCGTCGCCGAGTGTCCGACGGGATGACCGACGGCACGCTGCTGCGGGGCGAGGTGCTCGCGCGGTGGCAGGAGTTCGTGGGGACGGGTGAGTTCTTCCGCCAGGTGGAGACCACCATCTCGCGGTGGCGCGACAAGCTGACCGCGGTGATCAAGGGCGCGCCCCCACCGGCCGAGGGACTCGGGGAGGCCCTGCAGAGCGGGGTGGCGGCGCTCCTGCTCTCGAACGCCGAGGCCGCCAGCTCCGAGGCGGTTCGCGCCTGGCGGCGCCTCCCCGGCGGCGCGCCGGTGCTCACCCGGCATCCTGAGCTCGCCAAGCCGGCCACGGGCCTCCGGGTCGACGTCGAGCGACTCGTGCGCGACTGGCAGGGCGAGGTGTTCGAGCTCGTGCGCACCGAGGGTCAGGGCCGCCGCACCAACGCCCGCGTCGCTGCCTACGGCCTCAACGCCATCGGGCTCTTCCTCATGCTCGTCGCGTTCGGGAGCACCGGCGGCCTCGTGGGCGCCGAGATCGGCATCGCGGGGGGTACGGCGGTTCTCGCACAACGTGTGCTGGAGGCCATCTTCGGTGACCAGGCGGTGCGGGAGATGGCGGCGAAGGCACGCGCACGACTCCTCGAGCTCACCGACGAGCTCTACGGCGCCGAGCAGGCCCGGTATGCCGCAGCCCTGGCCGAGGTCGCCGCTCCCGAGGGCCAGGCCCAGCGGCTGGCGGCAGTGGCCGCCGGCCTCCGGACGGTGGTGCGGTGAGCCCGCTGCGCATGGGCTCCTCGCGCGGCGCCGTCGTGTCCCCCGAACGGCTCGCGGCGGCGGCGGCATCCCTCGGGGCGGCGGTCGAGGCCGGCGGCGAGCAGCTGCCGGCGACCGAGTCGGCCCGCGCCCGCGCCGTGGTCGAGAAGGTGGAGCAGCGCACCGCGCTCGTCGGCGGCCACACGGTGGTCGCGCTCGCCGGTGCGACCGGTAGCGGCAAGTCGTCGCTGTTCAACGCCCTCGTCGGCGCCCCGGTCGCCGCCGTGGGCGTGCGTCGACCCACGACCTCGACCCCGGTCGCCGCGGTGTGGGGTGACGAACCGGTGGCCGAGCTCCTCGACTGGCTCGCCGTGGGCACGCGCCACCACGTCGAAGGCCCTCCGGATGCCGCGCAGGTGGGGTCGCTCGACGGGCTGGTCCTGCTCGACCTTCCGGACTTCGACTCCCGCGAGCTGGACCACCGGGTGGAGGCGGAGCGGGTGCTCGAGCTCGTGGACCTCTTCGTGTGGGTGACCGACCCCCAGAAGTACGCCGACGCACGCCTCCACGACGACTACGTCGCGGCACTGGCCACCCACGAGGCCGTCACGATGGTGGTGCTCAACCAGGCCGACCGGCTGACCCCCGCGGAGGTCGAGCAGTGCCGCGCCGACCTCGTGCGGCTCATGGAGCGCGACGGGGTCCCGCGGGCCACCGTGCTCGCCACCTCGGTCGCCACGGGGGCCGGGGTCGACGAGCTGGCTCAGCGCCTCGCGAACGCCGTGGCGAGCCGCACCATGGCCCGCGCCCGTCTCGCCGGTGACGTGCGGGCCGCGGCCGGCTCGCTCACCGCGCACGTCGCCGACCGGGAGCCGGAGGTCGACACCGCCGCCCGCAGCGAGCTGCTCGACGCGCTGGCGCGAAGCGCCGGGGTGCCCACCGTGGTGCACGCGGTCGAACGCGACTACCGGATGGAGGCCGCCTCGCACACGGGGTGGCCGTTCACCCGGTGGGTTCACCGTCTGCGCGCCCGACCGCTGCGCAGGCTCCGCCTCGACGGCCGGGACGTCCGGGTCTCGGACGCCGACGTCCGCTCGGTCCTCGGGCGCTCGTCGTTGCCGCCGCCGACACCCGCGGCCCGCGCGGGGGTCGACCTCGCGACCCGCCGGCTCGCGGACCGTGCGGGCCGGGACCTCCCCACCCCCTGGGCGGAGGCGGTCGAGACAGCGGCATCCCCCCACGGCCCGTCCCTGGGGGACGCGCTCGACCAGGCCGTGGTCGGGACCTCTCTCCACGCGCGCGCCCCCGTCTGGTGGCGGGTGATGGGCGTGGCGCAGCTCCTCCTCGCGGCGACCGCCGTGGTGGGGCTGTTGTGGCTCGCGCTCTACGTCCTGCTGGGGTGGTTCCAGCTCGACGCGGTCGTGGGTGAGCCACCCACGTGGGGTTTCCTGCCCGTGCCCTTCGTCCTTCTCGTGGGCGGCCTGCTCGCCGGCCTCCTCCTCGCCCTCGTCTCCCGGTGGCTGGCCCGGATCGGGGCGCGACGGCGAGGGCGGGTCATGGACAAGCGCCTGCGCACCTCGATCGAGGGAGTGGCGCACGAGGAGATCGTCCTCCCCGTGGAGCGGGTGCTGCAGCGCCACGCGGCGACGAGGCTGGCGCTGAGCAGCGCAGCGGACGTCTGATCCTTTCCGTCCGCCGTGCGCGGTTGGTCGCGGCGGTCCACAGCCGACGGATGCCGCTGCCGTCGTCCACAGGTGCTCGGCGGGTGCTGTGGTGGGGCCGGTGTGGGACGCAGGCTTGGTCCACGAGGCCCGACCGGCGGGCACCCGGAGGGGAGCGACTGACATGAACGAGACCTATGTGACGATCAAGGGGCGGCTCGTCGCCGACCCCACCGTGCGCACCACCCGCGCCGGGGCGCCCATGACCTCCTTCCGCATCGCGTCGTCGGTGCGGCGGCCGGTCGCGGGGCGGCCCGGGGTGTGGGAGGACGCCGAGACGAGCTTCTACGAGGTCGTCACCTACCGTGCCCTGGCCGCCAACGTCGGCGTCTCGGTGCGCAAGGGCCATCCGGTGTCGGTGCACGGGCGGCAGCACATCGTCTCGCGGGCACGCGACGACGGCAGCACGTGGTGGGGGGTGGAGGTGGTGGCGGATGCCGTGGGCCACGACCTGTCGTACGGCACGGCCGCGTTCGCCCGGGTGAGCCGGGGACAGTTCGTCGACGCGGACAGGCCGGCGCCTCTCGGGGCCGGGGAGGCCTCCGCCGGCCCAGGGTTCGGCGACCCGGAACGTGACCCGTACGTCGTGGAGGACGGTCCTGGGGGTGCTTCCGGCGTACCGGACGGCGGCGGCGGCCTGGCCCTTGACGGCGGCGTCCTCGGCCGAGCCGAGGGTGGCCACCTCTCGGGTGACCCCGCTGAGCCGGGGGAGGAGGCGGACTCCGGTCCGTTGGTGCCGGTCACGGACGGCAGCGCCGCCTGAGGGAGCCGCGGATTCGGGACCGGGCCAGGTGGTCGTTAGCCTTGCCCCATGCCCGAGTTCATCTACGTCATGTCGCGTGCCCGGAAGGCGCACGGCGACAAGGTCATCCTCGACGAGGTCACCCTGTCCTTCCTCCCCGGCGCCAAGATCGGTGTCGTCGGCCCCAACGGCGCCGGGAAGTCCTCGGTGCTCAAGATCATGGCGGGGCTCGACCAGCCGTCGAACGGGGAGGCGCGCCTGACGCCCGGCTACTCGGTCGGCATCCTCATGCAGGAGCCGGAGCTCAACGAGGACAAGACCGTTCTCGGCAACGTCGAGGAGGGTGCGGGGGAGATCAAGGCCAAGCTCGACCGCTACAACGAGATCTCCGCGCTCATGGCGGAGCCGGACGCGGACTTCGAGGCCCTCATGGCCGAGATGGGCCAGCTCCAGGAGGCGATCGACGCAGCCGACGCCTGGGACCTGGAGTCCCAGCTCGAACAGGCCATGGACGCCCTGCGCTGCCCGCCGCCGGACGCCGACGTGACGGTGCTGTCGGGCGGCGAGCGCCGCCGCGTCGCTCTGTGCAAGCTGTTGCTCCAGAAGCCTGACCTTCTCCTGCTCGACGAGCCGACGAACCACCTCGACGCGGAGTCTGTGCTGTGGCTCGAGCAGCACCTCGCTGCGTACCACGGCGCCGTCGTCGCGGTGACGCACGACCGGTACTTCATGGACAACGTCGCCCAGTGGATCCTCGAGCTCGACCGCGGACGCGCCTATCCCTACGAGGGGAACTACTCGACCTACCTGGAGAAGAAGCAGGCGCGCCTCCAGGTCCAGGGCAAGAAGGACGCGAAGCTGTCAAAGCGGCTGGCCGACGAGCTCGAGTGGGTGCGGAGCAACGCCAAGGCTCGCCAGACGAAGTCGAAGGCGCGGCTGGCGCGCTACGAGGAGATGGCCGCCGAGGCCGAGCGCACCCGCAAGCTCGACTTCGACGAGATCCAGATCCCGCCGGGACCGCGCCTCGGCAACAAGGTCATCGAGGTGAAGAACCTGCGCAAGGGCTTCGGCGACCGGGTGCTCATCGACGGGCTGTCGTTCACCTTGCCGCGCAACGGCATCGTCGGGGTCATCGGCCCGAACGGTGTCGGCAAGACGACGCTGTTCAAGACGATCGTGGGCCTGGAGAAGGCCGACGCCGGAGCCGTCGACGTCGGGGACACCGTCAAGATCTCGTACGTCGACCAGAGCCGCGGCGGCCTGGACCCCAACAAGAACCTCTGGGAGACCGTCTCGGGAGGCCACGACTACATCAACGTCGGTCAGGTGGAGATCCCGTCGCGGGCCTACGTGAGCCAGTTCGGCTTCAAGGGTCCCGACCAGCAGAAGAAGGCCGGCATCCTCTCCGGTGGGGAACGCAACCGGCTGAACCTCGCCCTCACCCTCAAGGAGGGCGGCAACCTGCTCCTCCTCGACGAGCCGACGAACGACCTCGACGTCGAGACGCTGGGCTCGCTGGAGAACGCACTGCTCGACTTCCCCGGGTGCGCCGTCGTCATCAGCCACGACAGGTGGTTCCTCGACCGGGTCGTGACGCACATCCTCGCCTATGAGGGTGACGACCAGGACCCGGCCGCGTGGTACTGGTTCGAGGGCAACTTCGCCTCGTACGAGGAGAACAAGATCGAGCGTCTCGGCGTCGAGGCGGCGCGCCCGCACCGTGTCACCTACCGCAAGCTGACCCGCGACTGACCAGCCCCGAGCGCCGGCGCCGAGGGGGACGGTCAAAGGCACGCCACGGATAGGGTGTGCCGCGTGGAGACGGAGACCTCGGCACCTGCGCCACACCTCGTCTCGGTCGTCATCCCCGTCTACCAGGGCGAACGGACGCTCGAGGGGGTCGTCGACGAGATCGGCGCCTCGGTCGCGGAGCGGATGACACCGGCCGGCCGGCCCTACCGAGTCACCGAGGTCGTGCTCGTCCACGACTGCGGTCCCGACGCCTCGGACGCGGTGATCCGTCAGCTCGCTGCAGCCCACGAGTGGGTGCGCCCGGTGTGGTTGAGCCGCAACTTCGGCCAGCACGCCGCCACGCTCGCCGGCATCGCCGCCTCCGGCGGGGAGTGGGTCGTCACCATGGACGAGGACGGCCAACACGACCCCGAGCGGATCGGCCAGCTCATCGACACCGCGATGCACGCACAGGCCGACGTCGTCTACGCCCGGGCAACGAACGCCCCCCCGCACGGACTGGTGCGCAACGTCGCCTCGCGCGGGGCCAAGTGGTTCGTCGTGCGCCTGGCGAAGGGGACGCCCGCGTCCGACTTCGCCAGCTTTCGCCTCCTGCTCGGCGAGGTGGCCAGGTCGGTCGCGGCCTACGCCGGGCCGGGCATCTACCTCGACGTGGCCATCTCCTGGGTCGCGCGGCGGGTCACGACGTCGCCCATGCCGATGCGGCAGGAACGGGACCGCCCGTCGGGTTACGACCTGCGCGCCCTCGTCTCGCACTTCTGGCGGCTGGTCCTCTCCAGCGGCACCCGCCCACTGCGATGGGTGAGTGCGCTCGGCGCGGCAGCCGTGCTGCTGGCGCCGCTCGTCGCTCTCGGCCTCATCGCCGGCCGCGCGTCCGGCCGCTGGGAGGTGCCCGGCTGGACATCGACGATGATCCTGCTCATGGTGGCGACCGGCGTCATCCTCTTCAGCCTGGGTGTCATCGCGGAGTACGTCGGCATGGCCGTCAACATGGCCATGGGCAAGCCGCTCTACCTGCCGGTTCGCGACCCCCGTGACGGGCCGCTCGGGCGGGACGACGCGTGACCGATGAGGCGACCGCCGCACGTCCGCTCACCTGGGTCGTGGGAGCAGGAGGCCTGGTCGGCCGACACGTCGCCGCGGAGCTCCGCCGCAGCGGTCATGAGGTCCGCACGACGGCGGTGCCCTGGGCGGACGAAGCGGCCAGCATCCGCGTTCTGACCCGGGCCGTCGACGACTTCGCCCGAGCGCGCCACGCGCGTCCGTGGGCGCTGGCCTGGTGCGCCGGGGCCGGCGTCGTCGCCACCCCGGATGCCGAGCTGGCGGCCGAGGTGCGGGTCTTCGATCGACTGGTGACCGCGCTCACGGCATCCGTGGGTGCGAGCGAGGACGGTGTGCTGTTCCTGGCGTCCTCGGCCGGTGGGCTGTACGCGGGGTCGGCATCACCTCCCTTCGACGAGGACACCGCGCCTCGGCCGCTGGTCGCCTACGGTCGGGCCAAGCGCGCCATGGAACGCCACGCGTCTCGGGTGGCCGAGAGCACGGGCCTGCGCGTCGTCCTCGGGCGGCTCGCCAACGTCTACGGACCCGGTCAGTCACTCGGAAAGCCGCAGGGCCTGCTCTCCCAGCTGTGCCTCGCCGACGCCACCCGGCGTCCACTGCCCGTCTTCGTCTCGCTCGACACGATCAGGGACTACCTGTACGCCGCCGACGCCGCCCGGATGGTCGTGCGCACGATCGAGCTCGCGCGCGCCGAGGCGCCGGCATCCGTGGTCGTGAAGGTCCTCGCCTCCGGCCGCCCGGTCACCGTCGGCTACCTCGTCTCGGAGGCACGCCGGGTGTTCCACCGGCCGCTGCGGACCATCCCCGTCGGCGGTGCGTCCGCCGGCCAGGTGCTCGACCTGAGGCTGGAGTCGCGGGTGTGGACCACGGTGGACGCGCTCGCCACCACGCCCCTCGCCGCCGGGCTGGCCCGCACCTCGGCAGACGTGCGGGCCCGCGTCGTCGCCGGCGGTGTCCTCGACCCCTGACCGAGACGTGCTGCGTGCCTTCTCAGGCGGTCGACCCTCCTCAGCGAGTGGCTCAGGAGACGCGGCTGGCGGCGACGAACACGGACGACCCGAAGGGGAGGTCCCGCCGCTCCAGCAGCCGACGGTCGAGGCGGGAGATTGCGAGCAGTGCGTCGTTGAGGGGCTTGGGCAGCTGGGGGACGGGCACGATGTCGGCGGGACCACCGTGCGCGCTTCGCCGCACCTTCCGGGCCATCCGCTCGGCGGCGAACAAGGGGAACACCGAGGCGAACGCGTACGTCGACCGGTGCACGGTGAAGCCCGCGTGCTCGACAGCGGCCTCGGCCCGTGCCCGCGTGTACCGGCGGTGGTGACCGTTCGCAACGTCGAAGTCGCTCCATGCCCAGCTGTACGCCGGGACCGACAGCACGAGCCGTCCGCCCGGCCGAAGCACCCGACGCACCTCCGCCAGGGCCGTCTGCTCGGGCTCACAGTGCTCGATCACGTCGAACGCGCAGACCACGTCGAAGGCGCCGGCCGCGAAGGGCAGCGCGAGGGCCGATCCGCACACGCCGTCGGAGCCGAGCCCGCGAGGGTCGATGTCGAGAGACACGGTGCACGCCGCGGCGTCGCGCACCCATGCGGCGCTCGGCCCGTCCGCACTGCCCAGGTCCAGGACCAGCCGGGCACCGTCCACAAAGGACCGGAGGGTGGCCTCCAGCAGGTCGGCTCTCGCGACGTACCACCAGTAGTCGGGGTCGGCGATGGACGGGGACCCCCCGTGGCCGTACTCGTTCCTCACCGCGTCACTGTAACGACCCCCGACTGCACAGACTGCCGGGCACGGGCACCAGCTGCTCGTCCGTGCGCCCGGTGTGCCCGTGCGGAGCTCAGCGCGGTGTCGTGGTTCGGACCAGGCGCACGGCGAGCTCCCCGTAGGTCTCCTCGATGCCCTCGGGCGTCCGCCGGACGTCGGGGGTGTACCAACGGGCGACGTCGATCGCCATCGAGAGCAGGGCCAGGGCGGTCGCCGGTACGTCCACCACCTCGAACTCGCCGGTCGCCACCCCCTCGGCCAGCACGGCCGCGACCACCTGGTCGATCTCCCTGCGCAGGTGGAGCACCTCGTCGCGGTGCTCCGGGCGCAGGTGTCGGAACTCGAACTGGACGATGCGGCCGAGCTCGTAGTGCTCCGCGTGCCAGCGCGAGAAGCCACCCACCATGGCGCGCAACGCCTCGGTGGGCGTGGGCGCGGCCTCGGCGGCGGCGACCAGC
Organism: uncultured Actinomycetota bacterium; assembly: GCA_963763015.1. Lineage (GTDB taxonomy): Bacteria > Actinomycetota > Actinomycetes > Actinomycetales > Dermatophilaceae > Fodinibacter. The sequence goes on from CAVXML010000012.1 coordinate 109,457, forward strand.
AGGTCCCGCGCCCGAGCGTGCCCTCGCCGGCTGAGCTCGAAGAGCAGGACCTCCTTCGACGCGAAGTGCACGTAGACGCCCGCGGGGGAGAGGCCGGCGCGCGAGGCGATGTCGCGGGTCGTCGTGGCATGGAAGCCGCGTTCGGCGAAGGCGTCGGCAGCGGCCAGCATGATCCGAACGGCGGTGTCGGCGACGTCTCCGACGGCGTCCTGCCGCCCGCCCTCGGGGGCGAGGACGGCCAGGACGTCGCTCTCGGTCAACGGTGTGGTGCTCGGCACGGTTGACAGCATGCCCCACCCGGGCGAAACTAAGCAAGCGCTTAGTCAATGCCCGTCGCGCGTCGCCTGTCGTCCGGAGGAGATCCATGCCCCGCAACATCTACGGTCCCGAGCACGAGGACTTCCGAGCCTCGGTCGCCGAGTTCGTCGACCGCACCCTCAGGCCTCGCGTGGAGCAGATGCTCGAGGTCAAGACCATCGACCGCGACATCTGGAAGGAGGCGGGCAGCCAGGGTCTGTTCGGGCTGGACATCCCCGAGGAGTTCGGCGGGATGGGGGCCGAGGACTACCGCTTCAACGCCGTCGCCGCCGAGGTGCTCAACGGCTTCAACGCTGCTGTCGGCTCGTGCTTCGGCATCCACAGCGACGTGTGCCCGCCGTACATCGTCGACCTCGGCACGCAGGAGCAGAAGGAGCGGTGGCTTCCCCCGATGGCCGCGGGCGAGAAGATCTGCGCCATCGCGATGACCGAGCCCGGCGGCGGCTCCGATCTCGCCGCACTGAAGACCACGGCGGTCCGTGACGGCGAGCACTGGGTGCTGAACGGCAGCAAGACGTTCATCACGAACGGCTACCAGGCCGACCTCGTCATCGTCGCGGCCCGCACCGACCCGAGCAAGGGCGCCAAGGGCATCACCCTCTTCATGGTCGAGGAGGGCATGGAGGGCTTCACCCGTGGCCGCAAGCTCGACAAGGTCGGCCAGGAGGAGTCCGACACCGCCGAGCTGTTCTTCTCCGACGTCCGGGTGCCCGACACCAACCGGATCGGCGACGAGGGGATGGGGTTCATCGCGATGATGCAGCGCCTGCCCCAGGAGCGGGTCGGTGCCGCCTGCGCCAACGTCGCCCACGCCAAGCAGATCCTCATGGAGACCATCGAGTACACCAAGGAGCGCAAGGCCTTCGGGCAGCCCATCGGCTCGTTCCAGCACAACAAGTTCAAGATCGCCGAGCTCGTGACGGCCATCGAGGTCGCCGAGGCCTACGTCGACGACTGCATCGAGGCGCACGCCGAGGGCCGGCTCTCGGCCGTCGACGCCGCCAAGGCGAAGTGGTGGAGCGCCGAGGTGCAGAACGACGTGCTCGACGAGTGCGTCCAGCTGCACGGCGGCTACGGCTTCATGAACGAGTACCGCGTGGCCCGTGCCTGGCGCGACGCCCGGGTCACGAAGATCTGGGCCGGGTCCAACGAGATCATGAAGGAGCTCATCGGCCGCGACCTCGGCCTCTGACCCTCTGGCCGACCAACGCGACGGATGCCGTCCGCTCACCGCCCACGCAGACCGTGGGACCCGGAGCGGACGGCATCCGTCTGCAGGCGGCGCCAGTCGAGACTCAGTCGAGCGGGCCGCCGGCCACGTAGATCACCTGGCCGGAGACGAAACCGGCCTCCTCTGAGACCAGGAACGCGATCGTCGCGGCGATGTCTGCCGGCTGGCCGACGCGCTGCACCGGGATCTGCTGCGCGGAGTGGGCGATGAAGTCCTCGAACGGCACGCCGATCCGTGCGGCGGTCGCCGCGGTCATGTCGGTCTGGATGAAGCCCGGTGCGACGGCGTTGGCCGTGACCCCGAAGCGGCCCAGCTCGATGGCGAGGGTCTTGGTGAAGCCCTGCAGCCCCGCCTTGGCGGCCGAGTAGTTGGCCTGGCCCCGGTTGCCCTGTGCCGAGGACGACGACAGGTTGACCACCCGCCCGAACCCCTGTGCGGTCATGTGGGCCTGGCACGCCCTGGTCATGAGGAACGCACCCTTGAGATGCACGGCCATCACGGCATCCCAGTCGTCCTCCGTCATCTTGAACAGGAGGTTGTCGCGGATGATGCCGGCGTTGTTGACGAGGACGACCGGGGGTCCGAGCTGCTCGGCCACGCGGGCCACGCCCGTTTCGACCTGGTCGCCGTCCGTGACGTCGACGCCGACGCCGACGGCCCGCCCACCGGCATCCCGGATTCGCGAGGCCACGACCTCGCAGGACGCCTGGTCGAGGTCGAGCACGCCGACCGCGAGACCGTCCTGGCCGAGCCGCTCGGCAGTGGCGGCGCCGATGCCGCGTGCCGCTCCGGTGACGATGGCGACTCGGTCCTGCTCCGGGCGGTTCGACATGCGGCTCCTCGGGGATGGGGGCGGTCCGGATGGCCGCCGACGACCACCAAACGACCCTACCGACGGACCGTGTCCGGGCTCGGCCGGGCGGGTAGGGACGGATTCGTCCTGTCCCCGCCCCGACGGTAGGTTGACCTCCACTGCGGCGGGCCCCACGGCACGCCGCGTCCAGCACCGTCGCTGGGCTGTGGTGACCACACACGGAAGGCAAGCAGTGGAGATCTGGCCCGGAACCCCCTATCCCCTTGGGGCGACGTACGACGGCAGCGGTGTGAACTTCGCCCTGTTCAGCGAGGTCGCGGAGGACGTGGAGCTGTGCCTCATCGGCGACGACGGCGCCGAGACCCGCATCCCTCTGCCCGAGGTCGACGGGTTCGTCTGGCACGGCTACCTGCCCGGCATCCAGCCCGGCCAGCTCTACGGCTACCGCGTCCACGGCCCCTACGAGCCGGAGCGGGGTCATCGCTGCGACCCCAGCAAGCTGCTGCTCGACCCGTACGCCAAGGCGATGGAGGGGCAGGTCAGCAACGACCAGGCGCTGTTCTCCTACGACTTCGAGGACCCCCAGCAGCGCAACACCGACGACAGCCTCGGCAAGACCATGCTCTCGGTCGTCATCAACCCCTACTTCGACTGGGGCCACGACCGGCCGCCGAACCGCGAGTACCACGACACGGTCATCTACGAGGCCCATGTGAAGGGCCTGACGATGACCCATCCCGACGTGCCGGAGGAGATCCGCGGCACGTACGCCGCGATCGCGCACCCGGCGATCATCGACCACCTCACGGCGCTCGGAGTCACCGCGATCGAGCTGATGCCGGTGCACCAGTTCGTGCAGGACACCTCGCTCCAGGCGAAGGGCCTGACCAACTACTGGGGCTACAACACCATCGGCTTCCTCGCCCCGCACAACGGCTACTCCCGCGGGCGCCGCGGCGAGCAGGTCACCGAGTTCAAGGCGATGGTCAAGGCCCTGCACGACTCCAACATCGAGGTCATCCTCGACGTCGTGTACAACCACACGGCCGAGGGGAACGAGTTCGGCCCGACCATCTGCTTCCGGGGCATCGACAACGCCGCGTACTACCGGCTGGTCGACGACGCCAAGGAGCACTACTACGACACGACGGGCACGGGGAACAGCCTCCTCATGCGGCATCCGCACGTGCTCCAGCTCATCATGGACTCGCTGCGGTACTGGGTGACCGAGATGCACGTCGACGGCTTCCGGTTCGACCTCGCCGCGACCCTGGCGCGGCAGTTCCACGAGGTCGACAAGCTGTCCGCCTTCTTCGACCTCATCCAGCAGGACCCGGTCATCTCCCAGGTGAAGCTCATCGCGGAGCCGTGGGACGTCGGCGACGGCGGCTACCAGGTGGGCAACTTCCCGCCCCTGTGGACGGAGTGGAACGGCAAGTACCGCGACACCGTGCGTGACTTCTGGCGTGGCGAGCCGCGCACGCTCGGCGAGTTCGCGTCGCGGTTCACCGGGTCGAGCGACCTCTACGAGCACAGCGGCCGGAAGCCCATCGCGTCGATCAACTTCGTCACCGCGCACGACGGCTTCACCCTGCGAGACCTGGTCTCCTACAACGAGAAGCACAACGAGGCCAACGGTGAGGGCGGCCGCGACGGCGAGAGCCACAACCGCTCGTGGAACTGCGGGGTCGAGGGCCCCACGGACGACCCGGACATCCTGGCGCTGCGCCTGCGGCAGCAGCGGAACTTCCTCACCACCCTGCTGCTCAGCCAGGGCGTGCCGATGATCGCCCACGGTGACGAGATCGGCCGCACCCAGAAGGGCAACAACAACGTCTACTGCCAGGACAACGAGCTGTCCTGGGTCGACTGGAAGCTCGACGAGGACCAGAAGCAGCTGTTCGCCTTCACCGCGGCGCTCACGACGCTGCGTAGGGAGCATGCCGTGTTCCGCCGCCGGCGGTTCTTCGCGGGGAGCGCCGACCACGGCGGCCAGTCGGAGATGGGGGACATCGCCTGGTTCCAGCCGTCCGGCGAGCCGATGGCCGAGTCCGACTGGTCCGTCGGTGAGGCGACCGTCATGGTGTTCCTCAACGGCAGCGCCATCCCGACGCCGGACAACCGCGGCCGGCGCGTCCTCGACGACGACTTCCTCGTGGTGTTCAACGCCGACCACCAGGACCAGGCCTTCGTGCTGCCACCCGTCCAGTGGGGCGACCACTGGCTCATGGAGGTCGACACCGGCGCCGCCCAGATCGGCCTCGAGAGCCACGACGCGGGGAGCGAGCTCGTCGCCAAGGCCCGCTCGGTCATCCTGCTGCGCAGCCCCAGGGAGACGCCGACCGCTCCCGCCGGAGCGGCCACGACGATCCGGGTGTGAGGATGCCGTCGGCCCACCGTCCCGACCCCGGCCGCGCCGTCCCCATCTCGACCTACCGGCTCCAGATCCACGCCGGGTTCGGGTTCGACGCGGCAGCGGAGCGGACGGCATACCTCGCCTCGCTCGGGGTGTCGCACCTCTACCTCTCTCCCGTCCTCCAACCTGCGCCCGGGTCGACCCACGGCTACGACGTGCTCGACCACACCCGGATCAGCGAGGAGGCCGGGGGGCGCGAGGCCTTCGAACGGCTCGTGGCGGCGTGCCGCGACGCAGGGCTGGGCATCATCGTCGACGTCGTGCCCAACCACATGACGGTTCCCCGGCCGGCCCACCTCAACGCACCCTTCTGGTCCCTGCTCCGCGACGGCCGGCGCTCGCCCCACGCCGGATGGTTCGACGTCGACTGGGTCGCGGAGGGCGACCGCATCCTCATGCCGGTGCTCGGTGGCACCCTCGAGGAGGCGCTGGAGGCCGGGGAGCTGGTCCTGGCGGGCGATGGCGGACCCAGCGGCTCGGAGCACGTCGTGCGCTACTACGACGCGGAGTTCCCGGTGGCACCAGGCACCGAGGAGCTGCCGCTGCCCGAGCTTCTCGGAGCCCAGGCCTACCGGTTGTCGAGCTGGCGGGAGGCGGGGGAGGCGCTGAACTACCGGCGGTTCTTCGACGTGACGTCCCTCGTGGGGGTCCGGGTGGAGGACCCGGTGGTGTTCATGGCGACCCACGCCCTGCTGCTGTCCCTGCACGGCCACGGGGAGGTCGACGGCTTCCGGATCGACCACCCCGACGGCCTCGCCGACCCCGGCGGCTACCTCGAGCGGCTCGCGGATGCGACCGGTGGCGCCTGGGTGGTCGTGGAGAAGATCCTCGAGGGTGACGAGACCCTCCCCGAGGGGTGGCGGTGCGCGGGGACCACGGGGTACGACGCGCTGCTCCGCGTGCAGCAGGTGCTGACGTCCACCGCGGGCATCGAGGTCCTCGACCGGCTGTGGGCCGAGGCTGCGCCCGACCGGGTGAGCCTCGCCGAGGTCACGATCGAGGCCAAACGCCTCGTCGTCGACGACGTGCAGGCAGCCGAGGTCGACCGGCTCATGCGGCTCGTCCGTCGGGTCCTCGTCGGGGAGGACCTCGGGGCGCTGCGACGGGCGCTCGAGGCGCTGCTCGTCTCGATGGACCGCTACCGTGCCTACGTCGTGCGGGGCCGTGGCGTCGACCCGGAGCAGGCAGCGGTGGTGGAGGGGGCTGCTGAGCGCGCGCGCTCGCTCCTGGCGCCCAGTGACCACGACGCCCTCGCCGTCGTCGTGCGCCTGGTGCTCGGCGGCCACCTCCCGCAGGCGCAGACGGACAGCGCTCCGGTGGCCGACGAGTTCCGCGTCCGGTTCCAGCAGACCTGCGGTCCCGTCATGGCCAAGGGGATCGAGGACACCGCCTACTACCGATGGTTCCGGCTGGCCGGTGCGAACGAGGTCGGTGGTGACCCCGACCACCTGTCGATCACGGCCGAGGAGTTCCATGCGTGGTGCGCGCGCCTCGTCACCACATGGCCGACCTCGATGACGGCCCTGACCACGCACGACACGAAGCGCTCCGAGGACGTCCGGGCCCGGCTCATGTCCCTGGCCGAGGACGGGAACGGGTGGGCGGAATGGCTCGCGCAGGCCAGGGCGATCACCGAGCCGCACCGGGTCGAGCCGCTCGACGCCCCGACCGAGTACCTGCTCTGGCAGACGCTCATCGGTGCCTGGCCGATCAGTGGCTCCCGGTTGGAGGAGTACCTGCTCAAGGCGGTCCGCGAGGCGAAGGTGCACACCGCGTGGGTCGACGGAGACGCCGCCTACGAGGACGCGGTGGTCACGTACGCCCGAGCCGTGGCCCGTGACCCCGCGGTGAAGAGGCACCTGGACGCCTGGACTGCAGCCCACGAGACGTCGGTGCGCGCCAACATCCTCGGGCAGAAGCTCGTGCAGCTCACCATGCCCGGCGTCCCGGACGTGTACCAAGGGTGCGAGGTGGGGATGCTCTCCCTCGTCGACCCGGACAACCGTCGACCCGTGGACTGGGCCGACCGCACCGAGCGCCTCGACAGGGTGCTGGCCGACGAGCCGGCCTTCGACCTCGACGACGAGAAGCTGCGGGTCACCGCTTGCGCGCTTCGCCTGCGCCGGGAGCTGCCCGAGGTCTTCGTGGGCGAGACCACCACGTACGTCGGCCTGCCGACGAGCAGTGACCACGCGCTGGCCTTCGTCCGCGGTGACGTCGACGGTCCTCGTGTGGTGACCGTGGTCACCCGCGCTGCCGGCCTGCTGGAGGCGGCCGGTGGGTTCGGGGACGCCACGGTGGCGGTGCCACCGGGGGAGTGGACCGACGTGCTGTCGGACCGGTCGGTCAGCACCGACGGCGCCGGCATCCGACTGTCCGACCTTCTCGGTGAGCAGCCCGTCGCCCTCCTCGTGCGTGACTCGGCGGGAGGCGTGCGGGATGTCGCAGGGCCCACCCGGCCCGAGGCGTGACACCGCGCCGACCGGGTAGGACGGGGCGATGACGCGCAGAACAGCAGGACCGGATCGCGGGCCGGCGACCCCGGCGAGCCCGGCCGGCACGGTGCCGGTCACCGTGTGGGCGCCGCACGCCGCGCAGGTCGACCTCGAGTGGTCGCCGGTCCTTCCGCCGGCCGGCGAGCAGGCCGCGGACCGCGGCGCGGCGCAGCCCCTTCGCGCCCCCATGGTGGCGGCGGACGACGGCTGGTGGTGCTGGGAACCCGGTGCTGGCGACGAGGGCGCCGGCACGACCTACCCCATCGAGTACGCCTTCGTGCTCGACGGTGACCAGCCGGCGATCCCCGACCCTCGCAGCGCCTGGCAGCCCCACGGCGTCCACGGTCCGAGCCGCACCTTCGACACCTCGGGGTTCGGATGGGGTGACGCAGGGTGGCCAGGGCCGCGCGGTGGTGCCGGCATCCTGGGTGCCGTTGTCTACGAGCTGCACGTCGGCACGTTCACCGACGAGGGGACGCTCGATGCGGCCATCGGTCGGCTCGACCACCTCGTCGAGCTGGGCGTCGACGTCGTCGAGCTCATGCCGGTGGCCGCGTTCCCGGGCCGGTGGAACTGGGGCTACGACGGCGTGAGCCTGTACTCCGTGCACGACGGCTACGGCGGTCCGCTGGCGCTGCAGCGCTTCGTGGACGCGTGCCACGGGCGGGGGCTCGGCGTGTGCCTCGACGTCGTGCACAACCACCTCGGGCCGGCCGGGAACTACCTCGCGCGCTTCGGCCCGTACTTCACCTCCGCACACCAGACCCCGTGGGGGCCGGCGGTGAACCTGGACCACGAGGGCCGGGAGAACGTGCGGGCCTTCCTCGTCGACAACGCCGTGCGGTGGCTGCGCGACTTCCACGTCGACGCGCTGCGCCTGGACGCCGTGCACGAGCTGAAGGACGACTCCGACCCGCACTACCTCGCCGAGCTCTCGGATGCCGTCGCCGACCTCTCGGCGGAGCTCGGCCGCCCGCTGGACCTGGTCGCCGAGAGTGACCTCAACGACCCCGTCATGGTGACGCCCACGAGCCGGGGCGGCCGGGGCATGTCGGCGCAGTGGGACGACGACGTGCACCACGCGCTCCACGTGTCGCTGACAGGGGAGCGGCACGGCTACTACGCGGACTTCGGCGGCGGAGCGGGGCGCGACGAGGGCGGCCCGTTGGCCGTGCTGGCCAAGGTCCTGACCCGCGGCTTCCTGCACGACGGCACGATGTCGACCTTCCGGGGCCGGCCCTGGGGGCGGCCGGTCGACGTGGAGGAGCTGGACGCTCGGCGGTTGCTCGGTTACCTCCAGACCCACGACCAGGTGGGCAACCGGATGAACGGCGACCGGATCTCCGCCAGCGTGAGCCCCGGCCTGCAGGCTGTCGGTGCTGCCCTGTACCTGCTCGCCCCGACGACGCCGATGATCTTCATGGGGGAGGAGTGGGCGGCGTCGACACCGTGGCAGTTCTTCACCGCCTTCGAGGACGAGGCGCTCGCTGAGGCGGTTCGGATCGGACGGCGCGCCGAGTTCGGGTCGCACGGCTGGTCCGAGGCCGAGGTGCCCGACCCCCAGGACCCTGCCACGCGCGACCGGTCGGTGCTCGACTGGTCGCAGCCCGGGCAGCGCGACCACGCGCGCGTCCTGCAGTGGTATGCCGCGTGCATCCGCCTTCGCCGCGACCTCCTCGGACGAGGCCCCACGCGCTTCGTGGACGTCCGGGTCGAGGTCGACGAGGACGCTCGGTCCGTGGTGATGGCTCACCGCCCGGCCGGGCGGTCGGCCTACGCCGTGGTGGCCAACCTCGCCGAGCGCCCTCAGGACGTCCCGGTGCCCGGAGGGCCGGGCACGCTGCTCCTGGCGTGGGACCCGGACGCCACAGCGGTCGGTGCCGAGACCGTCACCCTGCCGGCCGGGGCCGCGGCCGTCCTGACGCTCCCCTGACGCCTCCCCGACTTCGTCTGTCAGGATGCCGCGATATGCGGCATCCTGCGGCGTGTCGCGGCATCCCGACAGACGAAGTCGGGGAGACGCGGAGGGGCGGGGTCAGGGGTTGTGGGGCGGCGGGACGCGGAGCATGCCCTCCTGGGCGACGGTCGCGACGAGGGTGCCGTCCCTCGTGAACATCCGGCCGATGCCGAGGCCCCGGCCGCCCTGCGCCGAGGGCGAGTGCTGGGCGTACAGCAGCCACTCGTCGGCGCGCGCCGGGCGGTGGAACCACATCGCGTGGTCGAGGCTCGCAGCACGAAGCCCGGGGGTTCGCCAGGCCACTCCGTGCCGGCGCAGGATCGACTCGAGCAGGGTGTAGTCGGAGGCGTAGGCGAGCACGGCGTCGTGGACCAGCGGGTCGTCGGGCAGGCGGCCGATCGCCCGCATCCACACCCGCTGGTCGGCGACGTGCTCGCTGGCCGGCGTGACGAAGAGGTTGCCCTCGACGTGGCGCTGCTCGATGGCACGGTCCTCGACGAGATGTCGAGCGGCGGGGTGGTCGACGCCGTCGAACACCTCGGCGACCGAGGGCACCGACAGCGGGTCGGGCGCGTCCGGCACCGGGTCCTGGTGGTCGATGCCGCCGTCGGGCAGCTGGAACGACGCGCTCATCGAGAGGATCGGCTTGCCGTCCTGGATGGCGTGCACCCGCCGCGTGGAGAAGGACCGGCCGTCGCGCATCCGCTCGACGCTGAAGGTGATCGGCTGGGTGTCGTCTCCGGGACGCATGAAGTAGGCGTGCACCGAGTGCAGCCGTCGGTCGGCACCGTCCGTCAGGGCGCGAATCGTCCGCCCACAGGCGATGACGCCCTGGGCGAGGACCTGGCCACCGAACACCCGACCGTGCGGCTGCTTCTGGCTCTGGCCGCGGAAGAGCGTGATGTCCTCGGCAAAGGTCTCGGGCAGCCGCACCGGCTCGCGGCCGGCGGGCACGCCCGCAGTCGACAGGGGCTGGACGATGACCTGGGCCGAGCCCAGCTCCTCGAGGTCGAGGGTGGCCAGGAGGTCGAGGAGCGGGGCGGGCTGGGGACCGGTCACCATCGCAACGATAGCCAGCGACGGTCAGGCCACCAGCGGCCGGCGGGGGCCTGACGGAGAGCCCGTCGGGATGGCCGGCCGCACCGACCCGGGGCCGGCCGCACCGGCGGCTCCGGCGCCACCAGCGGCGCCGGCGGCACCGGCGCGACCCGTTCGCCCGGCGCGACCCGTGCGCCGGGTCGCCTCGACCGCCCGCGCCAGCCGCTCGACCGCCTCGGTCATCTCCTCCGGGGGGAGGACGTACGGCAGGCGGACCCACCGTTCGAGGCCTCCGACCACGGCGAAGCGCGGACCGGCGGCGACGAGGAGGCCCTCCTCCTCGGCCGCCAGCGCGACGGCGGTGGCGTCCAGCCCTTCCGGCAGCTCGCACCACAGCGACAACCCGCCACGGGGCACGTCGAAACGAACCTCCGGCAGCCGCGTGCGCAGCGCCGAGACGAGGGAGTCGCGCGATGCGCGGAGGTCGTCACGGCGCTCCGGGGTCAGGCCCGGGGCCGCCCGCATCAGCTCGAGGAGGACCAGCTGCTCGAGGACCGGGGCGCCGAGGTCGGTCGTCACCCTCGCCTCGACGAGTGCGGGCACAACCGACCGAGGGGCGCGCACCCATCCGGTGCGCAGCCCACCCCAGTGGGACTTCGACGAGCTGCCCACGCTGATCGTCCGGGGGTCGTGGACCGCGAAGGGCAGGGGCAGGGAGTCGCCGGAGTCGCGACCCGCAAGGTCGACCTCGGCGATCGTCTCATCGACCACCGGGAGCGTCCCTGCTGCACGGAGTGCACGGGCCAGGCCGGCGCGCTGGGCGTCGGGCATGAGCGCGCCGGTGGGGTTGTGGAAGTCGGGTATGAGCACCGCCGCCGTGGCACCTGCCGCGCGCACTGTACGCACCACCTCCGGCAGGTCCCACCCGTCGGGGTCCATGGCGAGCGGCACCAGGCGCGCCCCGCTCCGCCGGAGCGCGTCGACGGTGTTGGGGTAGGTGGGGTTCTCGACGACCACCCTGTCCCCATGGCCGACCAGTGCCCGCAGGACGATGCCGACGCCCGCGACGGCCCCTGAGGTGACGAGCACCTCGTCGGCATCGGTCGGCAGGCCGCGCGCGGCGTAACGGTGCGCGATGACCTCTCGCAGCTCCGGGATCCCGAGGGTGAGGTAGCCGGCTCCGGTGAGGAAGGCCGGCAGCTGCGCGACCGCCCGCTCGTAGGCCTCCACGACGCCGGCGGGGGCTCGGGTCGCTGCGCAGGTCAGGTCGAGCACGTCGTCCGACGGGTCGGCGGGGAACAGCGAGCCGATGCCCCGACGCCGGCTGCCGGACGGGAGGCCGGCCACCGAGCCGGACCCGCGGCGAGAGGTGAGGTATCCGCTGTCGCGGAGGACGTCGTACGCCCGGGTCACCGTCGTGCGGCTGACGTCCAACGCGCCGGTCAGTTCGCGCTCACTGGGAAGTCGGGCACCGGCGGGGATGCGGCCGTCGGCGATCGCCAGCCGCAGCGCGTCCGCCAGGGCGCGGTACGCCGGGCGACCCGCGGAGAGGGCGCCCACGAGCCGGGCGGTGCGGGCGGCGGAGACGGCGGGTGGTGGCACGAGGCCACTCTCTCAGGATTGGCCATGGAAACCAAGGCCACTTGTGGGCGACGATGGGCGGCATGACTCCGATCCAAGCCGTCCGCCGCGGGGTCGGCCGCCGTGTCGAGCTCGTCCCCATGAACCCGGTCGAGCAGCTTCGTGCGGGCCGGCTCGTGCACCGCGTGACCCAGCTCCTCGTCGGCCTGGTGCTGTTCGGGGTGTCCATGGCCCTGCTCCTGCGGGCGGAGCTCGGCCTCGAGCCGTGGGGCGTGCTGCAGTACGGCCTCATCCAGCACGTGCCCATGTCCTACGGCCTCATGAGCATCGTCGTCTCGTTCGTCGTCCTTCTCCTCTGGATCCCCCTTCGGCAGTGGCCAGGACTGGGCACCGTGCTCAACGCCGTGGTGATCGGCGTGGCCATCGACGCGACGCTCGCCGTCGTCCCCGAGATCGACGGCATCGGCTGGCGGGTGGCCGTCATGCTCGCCGCCATCCTCGGCAACGGCATCGCCGGTGCGCTCTACATCGGCAGCCAGCTGGGCCCCGGGCCGCGCGACGGGCTGATGACCGGGTTGTCGCGCCGGACCGGTCGCTCGATCAGGCTGGTCCGCACCGCCCTCGAGGTGACCGTCGTGCTCCTCGGGTGGCTGCTCGGTGGGATCGTGGGGATCGGGACGGTGCTCTACGCCCTGCTCATCGGGCCCGTCGTCCAGCTCTTCCTGCCGATGCTCACCGTCCGGCTCGACCGTCCCGCAGCGGCCCCGCAGCCTCCGGAGGCCGGGCAGGTGGTCCACGGGGCAGGTGACCCGGTCCCTCTTCGGGACTGAGGCCTCGCCGACACCGCTCTGCCGACGACGCCAAACCGTAGACCCCAAACCGTCGACGCCAAGCCGTCGATCAGCCGTCGACGGCGAGGACGAATGGCAGCACGCCGGGCGCCCCCGCCCGCCGCAGCGCACGACCGGCGACGGTGAGCGTCCAGCGGGAGGAGACGAGGTCGTCGACGAGGAGGACCGGCCCGTCGAGGCCCTCGAGGGCCGCGCGCAGGTCGGAGCCGACCACCAGCCGCTCCCACACGCCCGCGAGCCGGAAGGCACTGTTGCCCCCGGGCGCTCCAGTGGGCCCGCCGTGCGCGAGCTCGAGCGCACCGAGCAGGGGCAGCCGTCCGATCTGCGCGAGCCCCGCCGCCAGCGAGCCGACGAGGACCGGCCGGGACCGCGACGGCAGCGCCACCACCGCGACCGGACGCCGATCCCATCCCCACTCGGCCAGGACCGGGACGCACGCACGGAGCAGGTCGTCCGGGGCGGGTCCGTCGGCACGCAGCAGCTCACGCAGCCGTTGGCCCCACCCGAGGTCGGAGAGCCGGGCCAGCGCCCGGCCCGGCAGCACCGACTCGTCCCCGCCGATCCGGCCCTTGACCGACACGCCGAGCCGCTCCATGCCCGTCGGCCACTGCACCCGGGGCTCGAGGTCCACCCCCGCCCGGGCCAGCCGCTCGCGGGCGGCGCCCACGACCCGGTCGGGGACCTCGGTGGGGTACCACGGCCCTGCGCACCCGTCGCACCGACCGCAGGCCCGCGCCGTGTCGTCGTCGAGGCACTCCTGGAGGAACGCCATCCGGCACGCGTCGGTCTGCTCGTAGCCGATCATGAGCTCCTGCTCGTCCCGCCGAGCCGCGGAGACCCTCTCGTACCGTACGGCGTCGTAGCTCCACGGCACTCCCGTGGTGACCCACCCCCCGGCCACTCGTCGGACGGCCCCGTCCACGTCGAGCACCTTGAGCAGCAGGTCGAGACGCGTCCGGCGGACGTCCACGACGGTCTCCAGGGCTGCCGTCGACAACGGGCGGCCGGCCTCGGCGAGCGCCCGCAGCACGGCATCCGCCTGCTCCTCCCGCGGCATGGAGACGGAGGCGAAGTAGGTCCAGATGTCGCGGTCCTCCGGGCCCGGCAGGAGCAGCACGTCGGCCCGGTCGGTGGCGCGCCCGGCGCGCCCGACCTGCTGGTAGTAGGCCACCGGTGAGCTGGGCGCACCGAGGTGGACCACGAAGCCGAGGTCCGGCTTGTCGAAGCCCATTCCGAGCGCCGACGTCGCGACGAGGGCCTTCACCTCGTTGCGCCGCAGCGCCCCCTCGAGGCGCTCGCGGTCCGCCGGGTCGGTGCGGCCGGTGTACGAGGAGACGGCCAGCCCCGCGTCGGAGAGCGCGGCGGCCACGTCCTCGGCGGCCGAGACGGTGAGGGTGTAGACGATCCCGCTCCCCGCGAGCTCGGGCAGGTGGGCGACGAGCCAGCCGAGGCGCTGCTCCGGGGACATCGAGCGCAGGACCCCGAGGCGCAGCGACTCACGGGCCAGGCCCCCCCGCACCGTGAGCACCGGGCGGCCTCCCACCCCCAGCTGATCGACCACGTCGCGAACGACGCGTGCGTTGGCGGTGGCGGTCGTCGCGAGCACGGGCGTGTCCTCGGGGAGGCCCTCGAGCAGGTCCCGGATGCGGCGGTAGTCGGGGCGGAAGTCGTGGCCCCAGTCGCTCACGCAGTGAGCCTCGTCGACGACGAGGAGGCCGCAGCGCCGGGCGAGGTCGGGAAGCTGCTCGTCCCGGAACCGTGGGTTGTTGAGCCGCTCGGGGCTCACCAGGAGGACGTCGACGGTGTCGTCGGCGAGCGCGGCGCGCACCTCGTCCCAGTCCTGGGCGTTGGCCGAGTTCATCGTCACCGCCCGGATGCCGGCCCGCTCCGCCGCCGCGATCTGGTCGCGCATCAGCGCCAGCAGCGGACTGAGGATCACTGTCGGGCCCGCGCCCTCCGCCCGTCGCAGCGCCGTCGCCACGAAGTAGACGGCCGACTTGCCCCACCCCGTGCGCTGAACCACGAGCACTCGCGAACGGTCCGCGACCAGCGCCTCCACCGCCTCGAGCTGGCCGTCACGGAAGTCGGCGTCGGCCCGCTCGACGAGCCGCCGCAGGGCCGCTCGTGCCTGCTCGGCGAGCCCCACGGCCGATGAGGTCGGCAGGTCAGCGGCGAGGGCGGCATCCGTCGGGTTGGTCATGGTCACCCCACCGTATGCCGGGTGGCCGACAGCGCCGTCCCCGCCGTCCACAGGCGGTGGGGTACCTCCGCGTTTCGTGACAGCTCCGGCGGGGCAGGGCAACGAGCGACCGCCGACCGCAGCGCCGGCCTCGCGCCGACCCGCACCCACCCCGGAGGACCGCCATGGAGGCGACGCCCCTGCCCGTGCTCACCGACCACCTGCTGCAGGAGGCGCGGACCGACTCCGCTCGCCGTGCGGCGCGCACGGTCTGCGGCGGGAGCGACCACACCCTGCGGCAGACCGTCATCGCACTCGTGGCCGGCGCCGACATGTCGGAGCACGAGAACCCCGGCGAGGCGACGCTCCAGGTGCTCGTCGGTCGGGTCCGGGTCGACTGGCGGTCGGGCTCCGGCGAGCTCGAGGCGGGCGACCACGCCGAGCTGCCCCAGGAGCGGCACTCGCTCGTGGCCCTCCAGGACTCGGTCGTCCTGCTCACCGCCGCCAACCTGTGACCCGAACCGCCGTCCCGGCCCGGCGACCCCGTCAGGTCCACCCCGCCTCGTCGACGCCGCCGGGCACGTCCGCCTCCGGGTCGTACGGCGTGCGGGTGAGCCGGAACGACGCCAGGTCCAGGTGCGACACCGTGCCGTCGCCGCGGCGCACCACGCGCAGGGGCTCGCCGGTGAAGTAGCCGTCGAGCCCCACCCACTCGTCACCGGCGACCTGCCGGAAGCGCGAGCCACGCCCCGACCCCGGCTCACCGAGCACCAGGTACTCCCCCTCGGTGCGAGCGGTCTGGGTCGCCGGGCCCCAGTGCCACGTCCCGGCGAGCTCGAGCAGCGAGCGGTCGCCGGCGGCGGCCCACGGGGCCACGGGTGCCGGTTCGAGGTCGGAGAGGCCCTGGAGCAGGTCGCCGAGGAGGGTGCGGACCACCGTGCTGTCGGTCGTGTTGGTGAGCACCACGACGCCGTCGCCGCCGTCCAGGCGCACGCGCAGCCCGGCCAGGAACCCGGGCATCGACCCGCCGTGGCCGGCGTACCGCACGCCGGCCTCGTTCCACACCGAGAACCCGAGACCGTGCGCGGCCACCCACGGCTGTCCCGGCTCGTCGACCACGTGGTGCGGCTCGAGCATCTCGGCCAGGGTGGCCTCCGCGAGCAGTCCGGCGGTGTCACCCGCGAGGAAGCCGGCCCAGCGGCTGAGGTCGGACAGCGTCGACCAGAGCTGGCCGGCCGGAGCCATGGCGGCGGCATCGTGCTCCGGCTCGGCGAGGAGGACGTCGGCGAACGGGTGCACGGCCAGGCCGGGCGCGGCCGCCCCCGTCGGTCTCAGCGTGGTGCGCCGCATCCCCAGCGGCTCCAGGAGCTCCTCACCCACCACGTCGTACCAGCCACGTCCGTGGTGCACCTCGAGGAGGCGACCCAGGGCGGCATACCCGACGTTGGAGTAGTGGAAGCGTCGCCCGGCGCGGAAACGCTGTCCGACCTGCCCGGCGACGAGCGAGTCCCAGTCGCTGCCCGGGGCGCGCTCCCACCACGGACCCGCCGTCTCCGCCTGCACCCCACCCGCGTGGGTGAGCAGCTGCTCGATCGTCACGGCTGCGAACGGGGTGGAGGGGACGTGGTCCCCGAGCCGGTCGGTGAGGTCCAGCCGTCCCGCGTCGCGGAGCCGGAGCACCGCGACAGCGACGAAGGTCTTGGTGATCGACCCCATGCGGTACTGCGTATCGGCGTCGGGGGCCGTGCCGCCCGCCCGACCGTCGAGCGTGCCTGCGGCACCGCTCCACACGAGCCGCCCACCACGGACGAGCCCGGCCACGACGGACGGCAGCCGGCCCTCGCGTTGCGCCGTCGCGAGGAGGCGGTCGAGGTGGCTCGTCGTGGTGGGCTGCAGCGGCATCCGACCACCCTAGGACGCGACCCGGCCCCTCGATGGGCCCCGACCGCCCCTCGACTGCGAGGATGCCGGCATGCCCGCCCCTGCCTCGCCCCAGCCCTACCGCGTCCAGGTGCCGTTGCGCTGGTCGGACATGGATGCCTACGGCCACGTGAACAACGTCCAGTACCTCCGGCTCCTCGAGGACGCGAGGGTCGTCGGCATCCGCGAGTGGTTCGCGGGCCGGCCCTCGATGGTCGACGAGGGGATCGTCGTCTCGCGGCATGCCATCGAGTACCGGGCACCGCTGACCTACCGCCCCGAGCCCGTCGAGGTCGACATGTGGGTCACCAACGTGCACGGGGCGGGGTTCGACCTCGGCTACGTCGTGCGTGACCCCGAGGGGGTGGGCGTGCAGGTCTACGCCGTGGCCGAGACCGGGCTCGTCCTCTACGACTTCGCCAGCGGTCGCCCTCGCCGGCTGACGCCCGAGGTGCGCAGCGGCCTGGCCGAGCACCTCGGGGATGCCGTGCGCTTCCGGTGGGCCGGACGGTGACCGCCGTCCTGCGGCTCGCCGACGTGGCGGCGCTCTCCGACCTGGGGAGGTACGCGGCCCGCGCCCGGTCGGTCGACGGTGAGGGCGCCATGCGGCTCCAGGCGGACGGTGCCGTGCTGGCCGCGTGGGTCGGGGTGCTCCCCGGGTCGGGGATCCTCGCCGAGGGCACCGTGCTCGGGCTGCGCACCTTCGCCCTGGCCGAGCCGGCCGACCTCGACGTCCTCGTGCCGATCGGCGCCATCGCCGACCGGACCGCCCGCGCCGACTCCCCGGCGGACCTCCCGGTCCCCCCCACGCGGGCCCTGGCGCCGTGGTCGGCACTCACGCCGCCCCGGGGACCGTGGGAGCCGATCGGCGTCCTGCCCGGAGACCTGCTGGCCAGCGTCGCGCGGGAGGGGATCGCCGAGGTCGCCGCCGCGGTGCGTGAGCGGGGTGCGGCGGCCGGCTTCGCCCGCGACCGGGTGTGGTCGCGCGAGGTCCGTGAGGCAGCAGGGCCGCACCCCGACCTCCTGGCGGGCGAGGGCGTGACCACCGACGGCGTCGCCGTGCGCGCAGGTGGGGCGTTCGCGGCCTACGCCCTGGGCTTCCTGGCACCCGGGGTGGCCGTGCAGGTGCTGCGCGCCAACCGCTGGACCCGGCTCACGGCCGCCGGCGGCCACGTGCTCATGCGCTGATCGGGGGCTGGGGCGCTCAGGGCCGGCCGGTCAGCGGGTGTCCCCGGTCGGCCAGCACGTCGCGCAGGACATGGATGTGGTCGGTGACGATCCCGTCGACGCCGAGGTCGAGCAGGCGGTGCATCTCGGGCGCGTCCTCACGGGACCACGGGTGGAACCAGACGTGGACCTGCTTTCCGAGGGCGTGGGCGCGGCGTAGCAGGCCCGGCGTCACCAGGGTGACCGTGCGGCCCGCGACCCGGTGCTGCGCGGGGATCTGCAGCACCGGAGCCGGCGTGTGGAGCAGGCGGCTGACGACGCTCGGGGTGAAGCGCAGGAGTGCGGTCCCCACCTGTCCGGCCGCGGTCGCGACGCGTGGGCCGAGCGCAGCCCGTGCCGCCCGTAGCCGACGCTCGGAGAAGGACGCGACGCAGACGCGCTCGGTCGCGCCGTGCCGCAGGATCTCCCCGATCGTCGGTGCCAGCGCGCTGTCGGCCTTGATGTCGATGTTCACCCGGACGTGGGGGAACTCCTCGAAGAGCTCGGCGAGGAGCGGGATCTGCTCCGACCCGGCCACCCGAGCCTCCCGGACCGCCTCGTAGCTCAGCGCCGCGATCTCACCGCGGGTGTCCGAGACCCGGTCGAGGATGGTGTCGTGGAAGGCGACCAGCCGTCCGTCGCTCGTCGCGTGGACGTCCGTCTCGACATACCGGTACCCCATGTCGACGGCCGTCCGGAAGGCCGAGAGGGTGTTCTCCAGCCCCTGGTTCGGGCCGTAGGCGGCGCCGCCCCGGTGGGCGAGCGCCAAGGGTCTCGGTGCGTCGAGGTAGGGGAAGTCGCTGGCGCGCACGTCAGACCGCCGGGAGGTGAACCCAGGCCGTGGTGTCGGCCGGAACTGTCGGAGCGGCCCCGTCGTCGGTCAGCGGGCCCGAGGAGATGAGCACGTCGCCCTCGGGGACGGGGACCGGCTCGGCACCGAGGTTGGTGACCACGAGCAGGGTGCGCTCGCCGTCACCGGAGGTGTTGCGCAGGGCGACCACGGACTCCGAGGACAGGGCGTCCCACGTGAGGCTCCCGCGGCCGACCCGGTGCTTGCGCCGGTACCCCAGCAGCGCCCGGTACAGCTCGAGCGTCGACCCCTCGACACCGTCCTGCTGGTCGACCGCGAGGTCGGCGTAGGCGTCCGGCTGGGGAAGCCAGGGGCTGTCCCCGGGGCCGAACCCCAGGCTGGGGGCGTCCCTCACCCAGGGCATGGGCACCCGGCACCCGTCGCGGCCGACCACCGTCCCGCCGGTGCGGTGGAACGTCGGGTCCTGACGGTGCTCGTCGGGCATCGTCGTGTGCTCGGGGAGCCCGAGCTCCTCACCCTGGTACACGTATGCACCGCCCGGCAGGGCCAGCATGAGCGCGGTCGCGGCGCGGGCGCGACGCAGCCCCACCACGGCATCCGGCTGCGGGTCCCCAGCACGGATGCCGTTCGGTCGGGGCCTGGACTGGTCGAGGCCCAGGCGTGAGGCGTGGCGGACGACGTCGTGGTTGGACAGCACCCACGTCGTCGGCGCGCCGACCCCGTCGTTGGAGCGCAGCGTGGACTCGATGACGGTGCGCAGCTGCCGTGCGTCCCAGTGGGCGTCGAGGAAGTCGAAGTTGAAGGCCTGGTGCATCTCGTCCGCGCGGACGTACCGGGCCAGCCGGTGCGCCGGCTTCACCCAGGCCTCGGCGCACAGGATGCGGTCGGGCTCGCCGTAGGTGTCGAGCACCTTGCGCCACCCGCGGTAGATCTCGTGCACCCCGTCCTGGTCCCACATGGGCGCCGCCCCGGTGGCCGTGTGGGGCAGCACCTCGCCGCCGTCGACCGGGGGGAGGTCCTCGACGTCCCGCCCGACGCCGAGCGGGCCCTCCTCGCCGATCTCGTCGTAGAGGCCGACGGCGCCGTGCCAGTCGGGCAGGCCGTCGCGCTTGACGAGGCCGTGGGCGACGTCGACCCGGAAGCCGTCGACCCCGCGGTCGCACCAGAAGCGCAGGACGTCGTGGAACTCCTCGCGAACCTCAGGGTTCTCCCAGTTCAGGTCGGGCTGGGTGACGTCGAAGATGTGCAGGTACCACTGCCCCGGCCTGCCGTCGGCCTGGGGGACGCGCGTCCAGCCGCCCCCGCCGAAGACCGACGGCCAGTTGTTCGGCGGCTCGTCGCCGCCCGGGCCCCGACCGTCGCGGAAGACGTACCGGTCGCGCTCCGGGCTGCCCGGGTCGGCGACGAGCGCCGCCCGGAACCAGTCGTGCTCGGTGCTCGTGTGGTTGGGGACGAGGTCGACGAGCACCTTGAGCCCGAGGCGGTGGGCCTGGTCGACCAGCTCGTCCGCGTCGTCGAGGCTGCCGAACCGCGGGTCGACGTCGCGGTAGTCGGCCACGTCGTACCCGGCGTCGTTCATCGGTGAGACGTAGAAGGGGCTGAGCCACACGGCATCGACGCCGAGGTCACGCAGGTAGGGCAGCCGCGCGGTGATGCCCGGGAGGTCACCCATGCCGTCGCCGTCGGAGTCCGCCCACGAGCGTGGGTAGACCTGGTAGATGACGGCATCCCGCCACCACGGCGCGTCGGGGGAGTCGGCGGGGTGGACGACCTGTCCGGACGCGGTCACGGTGTCGCGGGCCGTCTCGATGTCGGGGCTGGTCTCGCTCATCGCTCCCATGCTTCCGTATGCGGCGCCGTCGACGGAAACGCTGGGCGGGCCGTCTCGCGGGCGCTCTCAGGGAGCGAGCTCGGGCGCGCTGCCCGGGACGTCCTCGAGCCGGTTCACCATCATGTGGGCGGCCCGGAGGAAGTAGTCGCGCATGACCTCCGCGGTCGCCTCGGGCAGGTCGAGGGTGTCCATCGCGGCGAGCATGTGCCGCAGCCAGCGGTCACGCATGTCGAGAGTCACGGCGTACGGGGCGTGCCGCATCCGCAGCCGGGGGTGGCCGCGCTCCCGGCTGTAGGCCGGAGGACCCCCGAAGTACTGCTCGAGGAACATCCGCAGGCGGCGCTCGGCCGGCGCCAGGTCCTCCTCGGGGTACAGCGCTCGAAGCTCCGGGTCTCCCGCCACCCCCTCGTAGAAGGCGTGCACCAGGCGCTCGAACGTCGGGGCGCCGCCGACCTCCTCGTAGATGCTCACACGGCACCTCCCGTGACACCGCTCGCGGGGGCGAGCGGGGGCGCCTGGACGCCCGCGCGGTCGAGGGCCGCCTTGGTCCGCTCCCGCAGCTCGCGCTGGACCGCGAGGTGCTCGCCCGGTGCGCACTGCGCGATCGTCCGGATGACCATCGTCGCCCCGGTGATCGACTCGACACCGAGAACCGTCGGCGGCTCGAGCAGCCGGTCCGCCCATTCGGGGTCGGCCCCCAGGGCCACCGTCACCTCACGGATGACGGCGATCACCCGCTCGACGTCCTCCGCGTACGAGACGGGCATGTCGACGATCGCGGTCGAGTACCCCTGGGACCGGTTGCCGACCCGGATGATCTCGCCGTTTCGGACGTACCACGTGACCCCGTTCGCGTCGCGCAGCTGCGTGATCCGCAACGTCACCTCCTCGACCGTCCCGATCGCCTCACCGGTGTCGATGACGTCGCCGACGCCGTACTGGTCCTCGAGGATCATGAAGATCCCGGCGAGGAAGTCCTTGACCAGGCTCTGGGCGCCGAAGCCGAGGGCCACACCGGCCACACCCGCCGAGGCGAGGAGTGGGCCGAGCGGGATGCCGAGCAGGGCCATGATGGTGAGCACGGTGAGGGTCACCACGACGAACGTCACGATGCTGCGCAACAGCGACCCCATCGTGGCGACCCGTTGCTGGTGGCGCTCGCCGGCCAGGCCCGTGGCCGAGGCGAGGACGCGACCCGCACGCCCGGACTCGGCGAACCGCTGGGCGGACCGGGACGTCATCGTCGTCACGACGCGCGTGATGAGCCGGTGCAGCACCCACCGGGCGACCACGGCGAGGACGACGGTGAGCAGGATCCTGGCCCCGACCGTGACCAGCCACTGCTGGACGTCCTCGACCGTCACGGCGACGCGCTCGAGGGTGCCGAGAAGGCGTTCGGTGGCCGCGGCCTCAGTCGCGGGCATCGCGTTCCTGGGCGGCGAGGGCTCGCGCCACGGGGTCGCGGTTCTCGAGCACGAGCCGGCGGAGGGCAGGGTGGGCCTCGGGGCGGCTGTCGAGCCACTCCTGCGTCGCGGCCAGGAGCTCGGCGTCCGCCAGCGGCCTGGGGTAGAACCCGTGGACCAGTCCCTGCACGATGGCGTGCGAGCCCCGCTGCTCGACCGTGTCGAGCATGCCGTGGTAGCGCCCGACGAAGGGCCGGAGGAGGTCGGCCGGCGTCCCGGGCCGGGTGAAGCCCTGGGCCACCGCGTCCACGACGGCGTTCGGGAGCCCGGTGCCGTCGACGGCAGCGGCCCAGGCCTCCTCCTTGGCCTCCGCCGACGGCCGTGCCGCGCGCGCCCGGGCCGCCCGCTCCCGGCCGGTGGCGGTGTCCTCGCGGGTGCGTTCGGCGTCGATCTCGTCGGTGCCGGCGCCCCCCGCGGCGACGACCGCGGTGAGGAGGGTCCAGCGCATCTCGAAGTCGACCGCCAGGCCCTCGAGGACCTCCGTGCCGTCGAGCAGGGCCCGCGCGTACGCGGGATCGTCGCCGGCCGTGGTGAGGGCGGCCGCCGCGCTCACGAGCTGCAGCTGGGCGTCGGCGCCCGGTTCGGCGACCCGGGCCAGCTCCCACAGCCGGTCGCGGGTCGCCACCCGCACCGCCTCGCGGTGCACGGGAGCCGTGTAGGCGAGCACGGCGGTCTGGAGCTGGTCGAGAAGCGTGCGCAACAGGGTCGAGTCGGACTCGCCGGGCAGCGTCTCGAGCACGAGCGCCATGAAGCGCCGTGCCCCCATCTCGGCGTCCCGGGTCATGTCCCACACGGACGCGAGGTAGAGCGAGCGGGGGAGGGAGGTCGGGAAGCCCCGGGGATGCGCCTGCGCCGTGGCGAGCGAGCGGTCGTCGAGGCGGATCTTGGCGTAGGCGAGGTCGTCGTCGTTGACCAGGAGCAGGTCCGGCTGCTCGCGGCCGACGAGCTCGGGAACCTCGGTCTGCGGGCCGTCGACGTCGAGCTCGATGCGATCGGTCCGGTGCAGCAGTCCGTCGTGTGCGGAGTACAGGCCGATGCCGAGCCGGTGCGGGCGTGCGGGCTCCAGGCCCGGTGCGGCGGACTGCTCCAGGACGGCGGAGGTGATCCGGCCGCCGTCGACCTCGACCAGCGCGCGGAGGGTGTTCACGCCGGCGGTCTCCAGCCAGAGCCTGGACCAGGTGCGCAGGTCGCGGCCCGAGGTCACCTCGAGCTCGGCGAGGAGGTCACCCAGCGTGGTGTTGCCCCACGCGTGCTTCGCGAAGTACGCACGGAGCCCGTCGCGGAACGGCTCTCGGCCGACGTACGCGACGAGCTGCTTGAGGACGGAGGCGCCCTTCGCGTAGGTGATCCCGTCGAAGTTGACCTCCACGTCCTCGAGGTCGTGGATCTCGGCCACGATCGGGTGGGTCGTCGAGAGCTGGTCCTGGCGGTAGGCCCAGTCCTTCTCGTGCGTCCCGAACGTGGTCCAGGCGTCGGTCCACTCGGTGACCTCGGACTGGCACGTGGTGGAGGCCCACTCGGCGAAGGACTCGTTCAGCCAGAGGTCGTTCCACCAGCGCATCGTGACGAGGTTGCCGAACCACATGTGTGCCAGCTCGTGGAGCACCGTCAGGGCGCGCCGCTCGACGAGCGACTCGGTCACCCTGGACCGGAAGACGTACATCTCGTTGATGGTCACGCACCCTGCGTTCTCCATGGCCCCCATGTTGTACTCGGGCGTGAAGACCTGGTCGTACTTCTCGAAGGGGTAGGCACAGTCGAACTCCTCCTCGAAGAAGGAGAAGCCACGCTTCGTGACGTCGAAGAGACGGTCGGCGTCGAGGTACGGGGTGAGGGACCTGCGGCAGAAGATCGCGAGGGGAACCTCGCCACGCCGGCTGGGAACGGAGTCGCGCACGACGTCGTAGGGCCCGGCGACCAGCGCCGTGATGTAGCTCGAGATGCGTGGTGTCGGTGAGAAGTGCCACGTCGCCGTGTGCTCGTGCACGGCCTCCGGCTCGGGCGTCGGCGAGTTGGACACCACCTGCCAGTGGGCGGGGGCCGTGACCGTGAAGGTGAAGGGCGCCTTGAGGTCGGGCTGCTCGAACACCGGGTACATCCGCCGGCTGTCCGGCACCTCGAACTGGCTGTACAGGTACACCTCGTCGTCGACCGGGTCGACGAACCGGTGCAGGCCCTCACCCGTGTTGGTGTAGCGCCCCGTCGCGGACACGACGACCTCGTTGTCGGCGGAGAGCCCGGTGAGCCGGATGCGGCTGTCGGCGTAGTGGACGGCCGGGTCGAGCTCGACCCCGTTCACGGTGATCGTCTCCACGTCGCCGCCCACGAAGTCGAGGAACGTCTCTGCGGTCGGGTCCGAGCACCAGAAGCGGATGGTGCTGCGGGTGCCGAACGTCTCGGGCCCGGTGGTCACGTCGAGGTCGACGGCGTGGGATTCGATCGTGACGAGGGCTGCGCGGGCGGCGGCCTCCTCACGGGTGAGGTTCGTGCCGGGCACGGGGTCTCCTTGCGTGGCGTCTGGTTCCGATCCGCCGGTGAGGGGTCTCCTCGCGGGGCGCCGACCATCCTTTCACGGGAGGTCGCGCCCGTCGGTCCGTCCTCCACAGGTGGCAGGATGACGCGCATGACTGAGCGCGACTCCGCCGAGTTCTGGTTCGACCCCCTCTGCCCCTGGGCGTGGATGACCTCCCGCTGGATGATGGAGGTGGAGTCGGTGCGCCCCGTCGACGTCACGTGGTCGGTCATGAGCCTCTCGGTGCTCAACGAGGGCCGTGACCTGGCGCCGGACTACCGGGCGATGCTGGACTCGGGGTGGGGCCCGGTGCGTGTCGTCATCGCGGCTCGCGAGGCGCACGGGGACAAGGTCGTCAAGCCGCTCTACGACGCGATGGGTGAGCAGATCCACCACCGCCGGGTGAAGGACCTCGACGCGGTGATCGCGTCGGCGCTGGAGGAGGTGGGCCTGCCGGCCGAGCTGGCGGGCGCCGCCCACAGCGAGGACCACGACGAGGCCCTGCGCGCGAGCCACCAGCGCGCCATCGACCTCGTCGGTGACGACGTCGGTACGCCGGTCGTCGCCGTCGAGGGCACGGCCTTCTTCGGTCCGGTCGTCAGCCCGGCTCCCAGGGGCGAGGCCGCGGGTCGCCTCTGGGACGGGTGCGTCCTGGTGGCCGGAACTCCCGGCTTCTTCGAGCTCAAGCGCAGCCGCACCGTCGGCCCCATCCTCGACCCGGCGGCCTGACGTGCGCGTGCACCTGGGTGGCGACCACGCCGCGTACGACCTGCTCCTCGACCTCGTCTCCTTCCTCGAGGAGGAGGGTCACGAGGTCACCAACCACGGCCCGCACTCCTACGACGAGCTCGACGACTACCCGGTCTACGTCCTGCGCGCCGCCGAGGCCGTCGCCGCCGAGCCCGGCTCGCGTGGTGTCGTGCTCGGTGGGTCCGGCAACGGTGAGCAGATGGCGGCGAACAAGGTGGCCGGCATCCGTGCCGCCCTGTGCAGCGACGACGGGCTCGCCCGACTCGCTCGGGAGCACAACGACGCCCAGGTCATCTCCATCGGCGCGCGGATGACGTCCGCCGCGCAGGCGCGCTCCATGCTCCGGGTGTTCCTGGCGACGCCGTTCAGCGGCGACGAGCGCCACCAGAGACGGATCGCCATGGTGAGCGCGTACGAGACCGACCGGGTGGTTCCGCCACTTCCCTGAGGCACGGCACACCCATCCGAGAACCCGTGCACGGCGGCTCTGGCGGCGGGCGGCGCGCCGGGACTACTGTGAGGCCGCTCGGTCAACCAGTGCAAGGGGAAGAAGTGGCGCGAGGCGACGCGGATGCCGTGGCTGTGTCCGCGCTCGGCAGCGAGGGTGTGGCCGTCCCCGAGCTCCGCCCCCGCTGGTTGCGCTCGCGCGTCTCCGAGGTCCACGAGGACCGCGTCTACACCGTCGTGTGCGTGCTCGCCGTGGTGGTGGCCGGGAGCGCCGCCCTCGCATGGCCGAACCAGGTGCCGAGCGCCCTGCAGTTCCCCATCATCGTGATCGCGGGGATGCTGCTCGCGGGGCGGCGGCTCCTCCTGGTCTACGGCGTCGCCCTGGTCTTCCTGCTCGCGTGGCTCCCATCGTCGGACCTGTCGTGGAGCCGTGCGAGCCTGGCAGTGCTCTCCTACCTCGCGGTGATGGCGGTCATGTACGTCGCCGCCCAGTCGAGGGCGCTCCTCGGGACGCGAGGCTTCGGCGGTGACCGGATGTTCGCGGACCTGCGTGACCGGATCTCGTCCGGCGGCCACCTGCCGCAGCTGCCGGCCGGTTGGCGCTCCACGTCGGAGATCCTCTCGGCCCACGGGGACCGCTTCTCGGGGGACTTCCTCGTGGCGCACCTGAGCCCGTCGGGCAACCGCCTGGAGATCGTGCTCGTCGACGTCAGCGGCAAGGGCACCCGCGCCGGGACGCGCGCGCTCCTGCTGTCCGGCGCACTCGGCGGGTTGCTCGGGGCCGTCCCGTCGGCAGACTTCCTCCGGGCCGCCAACGACTACCTGGTCCGGCAGGGCTGGGAGGAGGGCTTCGCCACGGCGGTGCACCTCGACCTCGACCTGCGCACAGGTGAGTTCTCCGTCGCCAACGCGGGCCACCCGTCCGCCGCCTGCTACACCTCGGGCCGTGCCCGGTGGACCATCCTGGACGGCGGGCGCGGCCCGTTGCTCGGCGTCGTCCCGGACGTCTCGTTCCCCCGGCAGTTCGGCCGGCTGGATCGGGGCGACGCCCTTCTCCTGTACTCCGACGGGATCATCGAGTCGCGCGGGCGCGACCTCACCGACGGCATCGACCGCATGCTCGGCGTGGCCGCCATGTCCGTCCTGCGCGGGGGTGACATCGCCCGGGACGTGTGCGAGTCGGCGCGCTCCGGGGAGGATGACGACCGGGCGGCGTTCGCCGTCCTGCGGCTCTGAGAGGACCCCCTCGTGCCAGCCGGACCGGTGCTCCACCATGCCTCGCCCGAGCGGGTGCGCACCTTCGCGCCCCGCTGGCGCAACAGCCCCCTGACCGACGCCCGGATGGCGACGCTGCTGCCGGCCCGTGAGCTGCCGGACGGGCCGCTGGTGCCCACCGAGGCGTTCGGTCGTGTCGGACCCGTCGTGCTCGAGATCGGGTCGGGGCACGGGGCGGCCGCCATCGCGTTCTGCGCGGCCCACCCGGAGGCCGACCTCGTGGTCGCCGAGGTGCACGTCCCCGGGGTGGCCCGGATGCTGGCAGCGGCCGAGGCCGCTGCCGTCGAGAACCTCTGGGTGCACCCGGGGGACGCCGTGCCGCTCCTGGCCGACCGCGTGGCCCCCGCATCGCTCGACGCGGTGCACCTGTTCTTCCCGGACCCGTGGCCCAAGCACCGGCACGCGAAGCGTCGGTTCCTCCAGCAGCACACCCTCGAGCTGCTCGCCTCGCGACTGGTACCGGGGGGAGTCCTGCGGGTGGCCACCGACTCCGACGGGTACGCCGACCACGCGCGGACCCAGCTGGCCCGGCACGGCCGCTGGTCGGTCACCGAGGGGGAGCGGCCTCCATGGCGGCCCGACGACGGGTTCGAGGCCAAGGGGCTGCGGGCTGGCAGGCTCGTCACCGAGCTCGCCTGCACCCTGCGTCGGGGTAGCCGGATTTGAACCGGCGGCCTTCCGCTCCCAAAGCGGACGCGCTACCAACCTGCGCCATACCCCGCGGCCGCCGTCCCGGCCTACGTCATCGAGGTCGATGATCGGATTTCGGATCCCGCGAGCGCGGCCACTAGGCTAGCGCTGCCCTCGGGGTGGCAGCTCACGAGGTGCGCGGGTGTAGCTCAATGGTAGAGCCCCAGTCTTCCAAACTGGCTACGCGAGTTCGATTCTCGTCACCCGCTCCACGATCGTGACCGTTGGGCGACGTCGGGGCGTCACTCCGGCGGGCGCCCGATGACGGTGCGGCCACCGAGCAGGGTTCGGCGCCGCGCGGGCATGCGCGACCACACGAGCTGCTGCATCGCGAGGGTCGCCCACCCGGCGACGGCCATCCCGCTGAGGTTCACCGCCAGCTGGCTGAGGCTGCCCCACACCTCGTGCCACGCACCGAACGCCAGCCCGAGTGCGACGTTTCCGGCTGCCGGGACGGTGGTCACCGAGATGAAGACCCCGGACAGACCACTCGTGCGGGCCGAGGTGAGCGACAGCACCCCGGCAGCGGCGGCGATGATGGCGACGATGAAGCTCCAGCGGTCGGGGGTGTAGATGAACTCGGTCTCCGGGCGCTCGCCCAGGATGTCCTCTGACGTGACCCACCCGAGCCAGCGCCCGCCGAGCCCGGCGAGGAAGGTCACGAGGATGCCGGCCGCGAAGCCGAGCACCAGCGTGCGGGTCGCGAGGACGAGCAGGTGGACCCGGCGGCGCACCAGGGCCACGCCGATCGCGGCAACCGGGCCGAACTCGGGTCCGAGCACCATCGCCCCGATGACCAGGATGGAGGAGTCGAGGACGATCGCGATGCCCGCGATGAGCGTCGCCAGGATCATGAAGCTCAGGTAGGTCCAGTTGAGCTCGGAGTCCTCGTAGGCGCGGTTGCCGACCTGGGCCCACACGACGGCGTCCGCGCTCGCGCCGGGCGCCTCGCGTTCCGCCTCGAACGCTGAGCGTGACAGCCAGGTGTCGACGCCCTCGATCCGCACCGTCCCCTCGCGGTGCACGCCGAGGGCGCGGAGGGCGTCGATGAGGGGGTTTGCCCCCTCGCGCGCGACGTCGGCCGTGACCACGTCACCCGGCGGGATCAGGGAGGCGCCGCGCAGCACGCTGAGGCTCGTGACGTGGTCGGCTTCGGACAGCAGCGTCACGACGTCGTCGGTCAGCCCCTCCGGGACCGTGATCCGCAGCGACAGCACGCCCCCAGTGTGCCGGAGGCGCCGAGATCGGCGTCGTGACGACACCGCTCGCCGCGCGGTCCGTCGATTGGGTGGCGCAGACCCCGGCCGCTAGCATTGGTCCTTGGTGCCCACCCGAGTGGCGCACGCTCGCGTGCCGCTGGGCGGTGCCGGTCCGCGGACCGGCCCGCACGGCATCCGACCTCGTTTCCCCGTCCCCCATGCTGTGGAGTGCCGAAAGTGAAGAGTGCCGTCGAGACCCTCAGCCCGACTCGGGTGAAGCTCACCGTCGAGGTCCCCTTCGACGAGCTGAAGCCGATGCTCGACGAGGCGTACCGCAGCATCGGTGCCTCGGTGCAGATCCCGGGCTTTCGCAAGGGCAAGGTGCCGAGCAGGATCATCGACCAGCGCGTCGGCCGTGGCGCGGTCGTCCAGGAGGCCGTGAACGAGGCGCTCCCGCGCTTCTTCGCCGAGGCCGCCGAGGCCGAGAACGTGCGGGCCATCGGCCAGCCCGAGGTCGACGTCACCGCCGTGCCCCTGGAGGACGGCCAGGACCTCGAGTTCACCGTCGAGACCGACGTGCGCCCCGAGGTCGAGCTGCCGGACCTCGAGGGCCTGGCCGTCGAGGTCGACGAGGTCCGCGCGTCGGAGGAGGACGTCGAGGAGCGGCTCACCGCGCTGCGCGAGCGCTTCGGCGCCCTGGTCGGCGTCGAGCGGGCCGTCGAGACCGGCGACTTCGTGAGCATCGACCTCTCCGCGCGCATCGGTGACGAGGAGATCGACTCGGTGACCGGTGTCTCCTACGAGGTGGGGTCCGGCAACATGCTCGAGGGTCTGGACGACGTTCTGCTCGGGATGAGCGCCGACGAGACCGCCACCTTCACCGCCCCCCTCGCGGGCGGCGACCACGAGGGCGACGACGCCGAGTGCACCGTGACCGTTCAGTCGGTCAAGGTCCGCGAGCTGCCCGAGCTCGACGACGACTTCGCCCAGCTCGCCTCCGAGTTCGACACCCTCGAGGAGCTGCGGGCCGACGTGACCAAGCAGGCCGAGCAGGCCAAGAAGTACGAGCAGGGCATCCAGGCACGCGACCGGCTGCTCGAGCAGCTGCTCGAGACGGTCGACGTCCCCGTGCCCGACGGCGTCGTCGACGCAGAGGTCCACCAGCACCTCGAGGGCGAGAGCCGGCTCGACGACGACGAGCACCGCGCCGAGGTCCAGGAGAGCACTCGCCGAGCCCTGCGCGCCCAGTTCCTCCTCGACGCGGTCGCGGAGAAGCTCGAGGTGCGCGTCGAGCAGCCCGAGCTCATCGAGTACCTCGTCATGAGCGCCCAGCAGTACGGCATGGACCCCAACGAGTTCGCCCAGGCGATCGACCAGCAGGGCCAGATCCCCTCGATCGTCCAGGAGGTCGCCCGCCGCAAGGCGCTCGCGGCCGTTCTCGACTCGGCGACGGTCACCGACACGGCCGGGACCCGGATCGACCTCGACGAGCTCGTTCCCCAGCCGGAGGTTCAGCACCCCGAGCCCGGGGCCCAGGACGAGGATGCCGCTGCCGCCGTCGACGTACCGGAGGACGAGGCGGGGGCCGAGCGCACCTCGGACGAGGCGGGCAGCACCGCCAGGGCCTGAGGCGCCTCAGTCCCGGGGAGGCGGCGCGGACGTCGTCCCCACGCGGAGCCGAACGGGGAACGCCTCGTCGGCGACCGGCCGGCCCTCGAGCGCGCGGCGCACGACCCGGCCCATGCGCCGGCCCTTCTCCGCGCCGGGCTGCTCCACGGTCGTCAGGACGTGGTCGAGCCAGGGCAGCTCGACGCCGTCGAAGCCCGTGACGGTGAGGTCGTCGGGCACCCGCAGGCCCAGTGCCTCCGCAGCCCGAACCGCACCTGCGGCCAGGAGGTCGGCCTGCGCGACGACCGCGGTGGGCCGCTGGTCATGGGGGAGGCCGAGGAGGAGCCGCGCGGCGGCCTCGCCCGCCTCGACGGTGAGGTCCTTCGCCTGCACGACGGGTGCCTCCCGCCCCGCGAGCGAACGGAAGCCCTGGACCCGTCCGGCGGCGTCCGGGTACGCCGCGGCGGCGATGTCCCGATCGGTCACCCACCCGGTGCGGGCGGCGGGGCCGAGGGGCATGCTCAGGTGGCCGACCCGCCGGTGGCCCAGGTCCAGCACGTGCCGGGTCGTGAGCCCCATCGCACCCGGCTCGTCGGTGAGCACGTGCGTCACCCGTGGGTGCTGGGGCGCGCCGCTCGCCACGAGGGGGACGCCCCGCGCCACGAGGTGCTCGACGAGTGGGTTGTCTCGGTTCCCGCACAGCGGGAACACCGCTGCGTCGACCGCCTGGGTCGCGAGCTGCGCGACCGCCCGCTCCGGGTCGTCGAGCGGTTGGGCCACGAGCAGCATGGTGCGGCCCGCGGCGTCCAGCTCCTCGGCGAGACCGTCGAGGACGGCAAGGGCGAAGGGGTCGTGGAAGGCGTGGCGGAGCGGCCCCTCCACGATCACGGCCACCGTGCCCACCCGGCCCCGGCGCAGGGACGACGCCAAGGGGTCCGGTCCTGCGTACGCGAGGTCGGCGGCCGCTGCACGCACCCGCTCGGCGGTGGACCCCGCTACCGGGCCCTTCCCGCTGAACACGAGGGAGGCCGTGGACGTCGAGACGCCGGCACGCCGGGCCACGTCGCGCAGCGTCGGGCGGCGCGGCGAGCGGGTTTGACGACCGGGGGTCATGGGAGACACAATATCGAATCGATTCGATCGAATCGATTCGGCCATCCGCCCCACGCCTCCGAAGGAACAGACGTTGTCCGCCATGACAGAGACCACCCCCTCGATGCCGGCGCTGGACCGCCAGCGGGTGACGAGCGCGCGCACCGCCGTCTTCGTCGTCTTCGCCCTGGCCGGGCTGGTCTTCGCCTCCTGGGCGTCGCGGATCGCCGACACCAAGGCCGCGCTCGGCCTCACCGCGGGCGAGCTGGGGGTCACGCTCCTGGCCGCGAGCGTGGGGTCGGTGACGGGACTGCCGCTCGCGGGCCGGGTGTCCGACCGGATCGGCGCGACGCGGACCGTCGCGACCGGCATCGGGGTCGCCCTGGTCGGGCTGCTGGCGGTCGCCCTCGTCGTCGACGCCCGTGGGTCCCGCCTGCTCGTCGCGGCGGGCCTCTTCCTCGTCGGCCTGGGGGTCGGCCTCTGGGACGTCGCGATGAACCTGGAGGGAGCCGACGTCGAGCGGCAGCTCGGCGTGTCCGTCATGCCCCGCTTCCACGCGGCCTTCAGCGGGGGGACGGTCGTCTCGGCCCTCATCGGCTCCGCCATGTCGTGGGCCGGGGTCTCGCTGTTCGTCCACTACCTCGGGGCGGTGGTCGTGACCGTCGGGTTCGCCGTGTGGGCCCTGCCCCGGTTCCTCCCCCGCAGCGCGGAGCACCATGAGCGGGCCAAGGCGGCCCGGCAGCGGCACCGCTCCGCGTGGCTCGAGCCCCGCACGCTCCTCGTCGGGGTGGTCGTCTTCGCCTCCGCGTTCACCGAGGGCACGGCCAACGACTGGCTGGCCGTGGCGTTCGTGGAGGGGCACGACCTCCCCGCGTGGGCCGGTGTGCTGGGGTTCGCCACCTTCCTCACCTTCATGACGGTCGCCCGTCTCGTGGGGGACCGGCCTCATCGACAGGTACGGGCGGGTGCCCGTGCTTCGGGTGAGCTTCGGCCTGGCCGCCCTCGGTGCTGCCCTGGTCATCCTCGGCACACCGTGGCTGGCGTTCGTCGGCGCGGCCGTCTGGGGTGTGGGCGCCGCCCTCGGCTTCCCGGTCGGCATGAGCGCCTCCGCCGACGAACCGCATCGCGCCGCGGCGCGCATGTCCGTCGTGGCGACGATCGGCTACGTGGCGTTCATCGCCGGACCACCGGTGCTCGGCTTCCTCGGGGACGAGGTGGGCGTCCTGCGGTCGCTGAGCGTGGTCGGGGCCCTGGCGCTGCTGGCGCTCGCCGTGGTGCCGTCGGTGAGGGAGCCCGGGCCCGCGTCACGGGCACGCTGCCCGTGTACCCGACCGGGCGACGCCGGCCACCGCGGTCGACGGCGGGCCGGCCGTCCTGACCCATCAGGCCCGCTGGCTCACCCGGGTCGGGTGATGCGTCGCCTCTCGGGCTGCCCGACGATGGCCGTGAGGGCCTGCGCTGCGCGGGTCATGACCCACGGAGGCGAAGGACGATGCTGGGACGTGCCGGGCGCGATGAGCGTCGGAACGCGCGCCGGACACTCGGTGCTCGGTTCCGGGTCCGGGACAGCCACGGCGTGGACGTGGCTCCAGGCCGGAGCGACGCCCTCGCCCTCCCCGGGCGCATCGACGAGATGACCGGCGCCTGAACCACCCGCTGCGCCACACTGGCGCTGCTGTACTCCGCTCCTTCCTTCAGAAAGGCACCACCAAATGGACACCGACCTCAACAGCTTCTGGGAGATCCTGGTCTGGAGCTTCTGGATCTTCATCTGGATCTCGGCGATCATGATCTGGTTCCGCTGCATCTTCGACCTGTTCAGCGACCGCACCCTGAGTGGCTTGGGCAAGGCCGGCTGGGCGATCGTCCTCATCTTCCTGCCGTGGCTCGGTGCGCTGATCTACCTCATCGTCCGGGGCCGCAGCATGGGGGAGCGGCAGATGGACGCCATCGCCGCGCAGCAGGCGGCGATGGACGCCCGCATCCGGGAGGTCTCGGCATCCTCGGCCGCACCCGCCGACCAGATCGCAAGCGCCAAGGCGCTGCTCGACTCCGGGTCCATCACCCAGGCGGAGTTCGACACGCTGAAGGCCAAGGCCCTCGCCTGAGCGACCCCATGAGCACGGGGGCGGAGCCGGTTCGGCTCCGCCCCCGTTCTGTCCCGGCCCCGCCAGCGCCGTTGTGCTCAGGGCGAACAGGCGGCCCACCGGGAGTGCCGCGTCGGAACCGGGCGTTAGGGTCACTGACAAGCAGCACCCGATCTGACGAGGAGCGACTCCAGCGTGACCAGCACCGAGATCGTCGCCGCCGGCAATGGCCTCCAGGCCGGTCTGGACGACCACATCTACAACCGTCTCCTCAAGGAGCGGATCATCTTCCTCGGGTCCGACGTGCGCGACGACAACGCGAACGCGATCTGCGCGCAGATGCTGCTCCTCGCGGCCGAGGACTCCGAGAAGGACATCTGGCTCTACATCAACTCGCCGGGCGGTTCCGTCACGGCCGGGATGGCGATCTTCGACACCATGCAGTGGGTGCCCAACGACGTCGCCACGGTGGCGATGGGCATGGCCGCCTCGATGGGACAGTTCCTCCTCTCCGCCGGCACCCCCGGCAAGCGCTACGCGACGCCCCACGCGCGGGTCATGATGCACCAGCCGTCCGGTGGCATCGGCGGCACGGCGTCCGACATCAAGATCCAGGCCGAGCAGCTCCTGCACATCAAGAAGCAGATGGCCGAGCTCATCGCCCAGCACACCGGCCAGAGCATCGATCAGATCGAGACCGACTCCGACCGCGACCGCTGGTTCACGGCCGCTGAGGCCAAGGAGTACGGCTTCGTCGACAAGGTCATCACCAAGGCCGACATGGCCGGCCCGAAGGCCGACAACCCGGTGACCGCGGACTGACCGCGGACTGACCCGGCCGAGACGACGCGAGAGAGAGACATGAACCCCAACCTGACCGGCCGCCTCCACGTGCCCGGCCCCTCGAGCCGCTACATCCTGCCGCAGTTCGAGGAGCGCACGTCGTACGGGATGAAGCGCCTCGACCCCTACACGAAGCTGTTCGAGGACCGCATCATCTTCCTCGGGGTGCAGGTCGACGACGCCTCGGCCGACGACGTCATCGCGCAGCTCATCGTCCTGGAGTCGCAGGACCCCGATCGCGACATCCTCATGTACATCAACAGCCCCGGGGGCTCGTTCACGGCGATGACCGCCATCTACGACACGATGCAGTACATCCGGCCCGACGTGCAGACCTTCGTCATCGGCCAGGCCGCCTCGGCCGCCGCCGTGCTGCTCGGGGCCGGAGCCAAGGGCAAGCGGTTCGCCCTGCCCAACAGCAGGGTTCTCATCCACCAGCCCGCGATCGAGGGCACCGGTGGCATGGCCTCCGACCTCGAGATCCACGCGAACGAGATCATCCGCATGCGCGGGTGGCTCGAGGAGACCATCGCCCTGCACTCCGGGCGCGACGTCGAGCTCGTGCGCAAGGACATCGAGCGTGACAAGATCCTGTCCGCCGAGGCCGCCAAGGACTACGGCCTCATCGACGAGGTGCTCGGGTCGCGCAAGGCATCGACCTGAGGCGGTCACCCCACCTCCACCACCCGGATGCCGTCCGCTCACCCGAGCGGGCGGCATCCGTGCGTGGGGAACCGGAGGGTCCCGAGGGTCGTCCAAGCGCCATGCCGAGCCGAGCCCTGCCGATCACGCCGAGGCTCGTGCCCGTCCTCGCCGTGGCTCTGCTCGGGCTCACCGCCGCGGCTGTCACGCCGTGTGCCGCGTGTTCGTGCGCGAGCGCCGGCTCACTGGCCGACAGCGCTGCGCGCGCCGACGTCGTGTTCGTCGGCACGTTCGTGGGCACCAGGGGACCTGACAGCGCCGTTCCCGGGCTCACCTCGAGCGCGGACGAGGTCGGCCGGGTCTTCGAGGTCACCGAGGTCAGGAAGGGCGCCGCCGCCGCCCGGACGGAGGTGCGCACGGCCGCGTCGGGAGGGTCGTGTGGGCTCGAGGTCGAGCAGGGGAGCGTCTATGTCGTCGTGGCCAGCAGCACGGGGGCCGGCCTGACGGGTGGCCTGTGCGACGGCACCCGGCTCCTGTCGGCGACCGCCTCGTCCGACCTCGACGCCGTGGGTCCGCCGCAGGGCCCGCGGCCCGGTGCCACGGGCGCTGACGTGCCCGAGCCGGCGTCGGTCTCCCGCGACGCACTCCCGTTGCCGCTGGGCCTGGGCGCGGCGATCACGGGTGCCGCGGGGCTCCTTGCCCTCGCGGGCGCCCTGGTCGCCCGCGGTCGTCGGCGCGGCTCCGAGCCCCCTGGGGACCCGTTGCGCTGACAGCGGACAAGGGCGACTCGCACGCCGCGCTGGGGCTTCAATGGGTGCGGTGGGAGAGTCCGGCGGGTAGCGTCGGGCACGTTGTCCAGGGCAAGGGAAGGGTGCACCGTGGCACGCGTGGGAGAGACCAGCGACCTGCTGAAGTGCTCCTTCTGTGGCAAGTCACAGAAGCAGGTGAAGAAGCTCATCGCCGGCCCTGGTGTCTACATCTGCGACGAGTGCATCGACCTGTGCAACGAGATCATCGAGGAGGAGCTCGCCGAGTCCAGCGAGCTCGGCCTCGACGAGCTCCCGAAGCCCCGCGAGATCTTCGAGTTCCTCGAGCAGTACGTCATCGGTCAGGACGTCGCGAAGAAGGCGCTGGCCGTCGCGGTCTACAACCACTACAAGCGCATCCAGGCGGGCGACTCGGTCCTCGGCAAGAAGGACCCCGACCACGTCGACATCGCCAAGTCGAACATCCTGCTCATCGGTCCCACCGGCTGCGGCAAGACCTACCTCGCCCAGACGCTCGCCAAGATGCTGAACGTCCCCTTCGCCATCGCCGACGCGACGGCTCTCACCGAGGCCGGCTACGTCGGCGAGGACGTCGAGAACATCCTCCTCAAGCTGATCCAGGCGGCGGACTACGACGTCAAGAAGGCCGAGACCGGGATCATCTACATCGACGAGGTCGACAAGATCGCGCGCAAGAGCGAGAACCCCTCGATCACCCGGGACGTCTCCGGCGAGGGGGTCCAGCAGGCCCTCCTGAAGATCCTCGAGGGCACCACCGCGTCGGTGCCGCCGCAGGGTGGGCGCAAGCACCCCCACCAGGAGTTCATCCAGATCGACACGACGAACGTCCTGTTCATCGTCGGTGGCGCGTTCGCCGGGCTGGAGAAGCTCGTCGAGTCCCGCAACGGCAAGAAGGGCCTCGGGTTCGGCTCCGAGCTCCACACCCCGAAGGACCTCGCCGAGAGCATCCACGAGGTCATGCCGGAGGACCTCATGAAGTTCGGGCTCATCCCCGAGTTCATCGGGCGGCTCCCGGTGATCACGACGGTCGCACCGCTCGACACCGCCTCACTGGTGCGCATCCTCACCGAGCCGCGCAACGCCCTCGTGAAGCAGTACCAGAAGATGTTCCAGATCGACGGTGTGGCGCTCGAGTTCACCGCCGACGGGGTCGAGGCGGTCGCGGACCAGGCGCTCGCCCGTGGCATCGGTGCGCGCGGCCTGCGCGCCATCATGGAGGAGGTCCTCCTGCCGGTGATGTTCGACGTGCCCAGCGACGCCGAGATCGCCAAGGTGGTCGTCGGCCGGGACGTCGTGCTCAAGAACGTCAACCCAACCATCGTGCGGCACGACGACGACACCTCGCGCAAGCGCGCTCCCCGCAAGCGCTCCGCCTGACCCGAGCCCACGGGGCGACCCGACGGGCTCAGGTGCGCCGGGTGGCGCCGCGCACCTGCCAGACCACGGCCGCGACCAGCGCCAGCGCGACGGCACCGAGCCACGGTGCCCAGCCCGTCGGGGTGAGGCTCGCCACCGCCCCAACCGCCGCAGCCGCGATGCCGGCCCAGACCAGGGATGCCGTCTGCAGGGCCCACCGGCGAGCCGTCTCGTGCGGGAGGTCGGCCCGGGCGGGCCACGACCCGAGCAGAGTCAGGGCCACGTGCGTGGCGAGAACCGCGGACGCAGCCGCAGCGGCGAGCGCCCAGTCCACGATGTCCTCCGGCACCGCCCCCGGCACGGCCACACACAGCACCTGGGCGAGAAGCAGCGCGAACGCCCCCCATCCGCCGGGCCGGGCCAGCGCCCACCCGGTCGTGACGCCGACGACGGCCACGGCGATGGCCACGAAGCCCGGTAGCCCGGCGCCGGCGACGAGCAGCACGACGAGGTCCGCCGCCAGCACCGTGCCGGCAGCCGCGCGGCGCCATGTCCCGGCGGGGATCACCGCGCTCCCACCCGGGGAGCGCGGACCCGGCGGGTGACCCCGCGCAGGACGGTGTCGAGCGAGCCGGGTCCACGCCACGGGATCACCGGCACGCCTGCCTCGGAGCAGCGACCTGCCTCGCGCTCCCGGTCCAGCAGGCGCAGCCGCCAGACCAGCCGGGCCGTCCTTGCGTCCTCGACACCCGTGGCTGCGCAGAGCGCGTCCGCCGGCGCCTCGGGGCCCGAGAGCTCGACGGGGAGGGTGTCGACGACGATCACGGTGTGCCCCGTGCGCGACAGCCGCACCGCGTGCGACAGGGGCTCGACCGACACGAGCGAGGAGAACAGCACGACGAGCGCGCCCGGTGGAATCGTCCGGCGGAGCTGCGCCCGAAGCATCTTGTGCTCCCCGACCGTGCCGCGGCTGGGCTCGGCGCGGCCCAGGCCGAGGAGGACCCGGGCGAGCTGGTGGTGCCCACCGACCGCCGGCACCTCGACGAGACCGGCGCCGCCGAGCACCGAGAGCCCGACGCGGTCGCCGGTGGACAGGTAGTGGGCCGCGACGGCACCGGCGGCCTCGACGGCGACGTCGAGGCTGCTCCGCGTCCCGGTGCCGGTGTCTCGCTGGCCCAGGTCACGCACCGCGTCGACGACGAGGCGGACCTCGGCGTCCTGGTCGGCGTAGGTCGTCGTCACGTGCAGCGCGCCGGTGCGCAGCGAGACCGGCCAGTGGATGCGCCGGAGCCGGTCGCCGGTCCGGAAGGGTCGGATGTCGGCGAGCTCGGTGCCACCCCCTGCCCGGGTGGACCGGTGCTGCCCCACGAGGCCGACCGGGTGGGGAAGCCCGGTGTGGGAGGTGAAGGCGCCCGGCGTGGGCACGGTGGCGACCGACACGGTCCGCTGCACGGGCCAGAACCACCGGAAGGCCGCGAAGTCGCCGAAGGCGGCCACCTGGGCGGGGCCCAGTCGCCGCACCCCCCACCGGTCCAGGCGGACCGTCGCGCCCACCGGCACCGTGCGGTCCTCCTGCCCGGTGGCCGCGGCGGCGACGTGCCCGTGCGACGGCGTGGTCGTCGACCACTCGTCGGCGGGCAGGTGAGC
Organism: uncultured Actinomycetota bacterium; assembly: GCA_963763015.1. GTDB lineage: Bacteria > Actinomycetota > Actinomycetes > Actinomycetales > Dermatophilaceae > Fodinibacter. Next base: position 148,504 of record CAVXML010000012.1, read on the forward strand.
CACCACGTCGCGCAGCCCGGGCACCGGCGCCACGTCGACCCGCCACGTCACGGTCTCGCCCTCATGGCCAACGCCGGTGCTCACTCCCGTGGTCACCGCGGGCTCACCCAGCGGACGGGTCACGAGCGACCACACGACGAGCCCGACGAGGGGAACCCCGATCACGGCGAGGTCCCCACGGCCGCCGACCGCGGCGGCCACCAGCGCGAGCACTCCCAGGGACGCCGCCCGCCCCAGCGCCCGGGTGGGGCGCCACGTGGTCGTCACCGCCGGCTCGCCGTGGAGGCGAACGGCCGCCGTGGCCCCCCAGCCGAGAGCCTCTGCCGAGCACGCACGGCAAGCAGTGTGCCGCATGCCGCCGCCACGCCGACCCGAGTCGTGCACGCGAGGTCTCCCTCACAGAACCGAGACAGGGCGCCATGGGTTGGGCTTGACTGTGGAGCAGCCGCTGCTGCGCCCGCGGTGGCACGCACCGGAAGGACGGACGCAATGCCCGCCATCGAGGTCAGGGGGCTGCGCAAGGTCTACGGGGACGTCGTGGCGGTCGACGGCCTGGACCTCACGGTCGAGGACGGCGAGGTCATCGCGCTCCTCGGCCCCAACGGCGCCGGCAAGACCACGACCGTGGAGATCCTCGAGGGATACCGGGACCGGGACGCCGGCAGCGTCCTGGTGCTCGGCCAGGACCCGGTGGGCGGTGGCCGCCGCCTGCGCCAACGCATCGGGGTCGTGCTCCAGGAGGCCGGCTTCGAGGAGAACTTCACCCCGCGCGAGCTCCTGCGGCTGCACGCGGGGTGGTACCCGAGCCCCCGGCCCGTCGACGAGGTGATCGGCCTGACGGGGCTCGACGAGAAGGCCGACGCGCGGGTCCGCACCCTCTCCGGGGGGCAGCGGCGCCGCCTGGACCTGGCCCTCGGCATCGTCGGCGACCCGGACCTGCTCTTCCTCGACGAGCCGACGACGGGGTTCGACCCGTCAGCCCGGCGCCGGGCGTGGGACCTCGTCGGCGCGCTGCGTGAGCTCGGTGCGACGATCCTGCTCACGACCCACTACCTGGACGAGGCCGCGCACCTGGCGGACCGGGTCGTCGTGCTCGACAAGGGCCGCCTGGTCGCCGAGGGGACGCCGGACGCCCTCACGGCAGCGGCTGGTGCGGCGACCGTCATCTCGTTCCGGGTGCCGGACGGGGTGACCGAGGGGGCGCTCCCACCGATCGGCCGGGAGCGGCGGTGGGCCGGGAGCGTCGTCGAGGTGCGGACCGAGACGCCCACCGCGGACGTCGCCGCACTGGCCGGCTGGGCCGTGCAGCAGGGCCACGAGCTCGAGGCCCTCACGGTCAAGCGGCCCAGCCTCGAGGACGTCTACCTCGACCTGGTGGGCGGTGACCAGGTGGAGGACGAGCAGGAGGCCTCGGTGACATCGGGATGACGATGCTGCTGCGCCAGGTGCGGCACGAGCTCCTCGGCCTCGTGCGCACGCCCATCGTCCTGATCATGAGCGTCGGCCTGCCGCTCGGCTTCTTCGTCCTCCTCGCCACGCTCGCCGGGAACGAGGTGGTCGACGAGGCGCAGGACATCCGGTTGGTGCAGTTCCTCGCTCCGGGCATGGCCACGTTCGCCATCGCGATGTCGAGCTTCGCCTTCCTCGCCACCGCCCTCGCCGAGGCGCGCGCGGCCGGCGTCGTCAAGCGTCAGTCGGCAACGCCCGTCCCGCGCGGGGTGCTCCTCGGCGGACGGATGGGAGCCTCCCTTGTCCTCGGTCTGCTGGCCACCCTCCTCGTCCTGGGCGCGGGGGTGCTGTTCTACGGCCTGGTCGTGCCCGGGCGTTCGGTCGTGTCGATCCTCGTGACGCTGGTGGTCAGCTCGCTGTGCTTCAGCGCCCTCGGCCTCGCGTTGGCGCTCTGGCTGCCGAGCGCCTCGGCGGTGCTGGCCGTCAGCAACGGCGTCGTCATCCCGCTGTCGTTCGTCTCCGGCGTCTTCATGTTCGGGGCGGACCTCCCGCCGGCGCTCGAGACCATCGGGTGGCTCTTCCCGCTGAAGCACGTCTCCCGCCTCCTCAGTGACGCCCTGAACCCCTACGTCACCGGGAGCGGGTTCCAGCTCGAGCACTTCGCCGTCATCCTCGCGTGGGGCGCCGCCGGCGTCGTCGCGTCGCTCGTCCTCCTCCGCCGCAGGCGTGAGCTGGGCACCCCGCGCGCCCGGACGAGGGCCGGCAGGGCATCGGCCGCCGACCGGCGTCCGGTGCGGACCGCCGCCCCGTCGCGCACGGCGCTCGTGCTGAGCCAGGTCCGGCACACCCAGAGCGCCCTGTGGAGGGACGCCTCGGCCGTGTTCTTCGCCGTCGCCTTCCCCGTGGCCCTCGTGGCGGTCGTCCCCGCGGTGAGCGGCGGTGGTGACGTCGTGCTCGACAACGGCCAGCCGCTGGGCACGTTCTACGCGGCGACCATGGCGGTCTACGCCGCCGCCGTCACGGCCTACACCAACATGCCGCAGGCGATCGCGGAGGACCGGGAGCGCGGCGTCCTCAAGAGGGTGCACGCCTCGCCGATGCCGGCCTGGGTGCTCGTCGTCGGGCGAATGGTCGGGGCTGTGGTCGTGGTCCTCGTCACCGGCCTGGCGATCATGGTGCTCGCGGCGGCCCTCTACCGGCCCGGGATGCCGCCAGGGATGCCGGCCGCAGTGGTCACGCTGGTACTCACCGCGGTGTGCTTCGCCCTCGTGGGGGTCGCGGTCACGACCTTCATCGGTTCCGCCCAGTCCGTCGTGGCCGTCACCCTGGGGACGATGCTGCCCCTCGCGTTCATCTCCGACATCTTCGTCATCGGCGCCACCCTGCCGCGCGCCCTGGACGTCGTGTCGTGGGTGTTCCCGCTCCGACATGCGGCGAACGCCATGACCGAGGCGGTCGCACCGGACGTGGTCGGCTCAGGGCTGGCCTGGGGACACCTCGCCGTGCTGCTCGCCTGGACCGTCGCAGCGTCCGTCGTGGTCGTGCTGCGCTTCCGCTGGGAGGCCGACGAGCCGAGCCGCCACCGAGCCGCCGCCGTGACGCCCGCGACCGCGAGGCGCTGACGCCCCGGCTCAGCCTGTGTAGCGGACTCCGGCGGCTGCCGCTGTGCGGGGAGTGGGCACGGTGCGCAGGAGGTCGGCGACCACGGTCCGCGAGGACACCTCACTCATCCACAGCTCGGGTCGGATGACGACGCGGTGCTCGAGCACCGCAGGCGCGACCGCCTTGACGTCGTCCGGGGTCACGTAGTCCCGGCCGCGGAGCACGGCGTAGGCACGCCCGACGAGCAGGAGACCGAGCGAGCCACGTGGTGAGGCCCCCATGAGAGTGTGCTCGTGCTCCCGTGTCGCGCGGACGAGGGCGACGCAGTAGCGCCCCACCTCCGGGCTCACCGTGACGTCCTCCATGGTGGCCTGCAGCTCCAGAAGCTCGACGGCGTCGACCACCTGGTTCGCGTCCTGCTCCTCCCGACGTCGCGCCATCCTGCGGGCGAGGACCTCCCACTCGTCGTCCGCACCGGGGTAGCCGAACGCCACCCGCACGAGGAAGCGGTCGAGCTGCGCCTCCGGAAGCGGGTAGGTGCCCTCGTACTCGACCGGGTTGGCGGTCGCCAGGACGTGGAAGGGCCGCGGCAGCGGAAAGGTCTGGCCCTCGACGGTGACCTGGTGCTCCTGCATCGCCTCGAGCAGCGCCGCCTGGGTCTTGGGCGGGGTGCGGTTGATCTCGTCGGCCAGGAGCAGGCCGGTGAAGACCGGGCCCTGTCGGAACTCGAAGACCGACCGGCCCTGGTCGTAGACGAAGCTGCCGGTCAGGTCGGACGGAAGGAGGTCAGGGGTGAACTGGGCCCGCGTGAAGTCGAGCCCGAGGGCCCGCGCGAAGGTGCGTGCCGCCAGGGTCTTGCCGAGGCCGGGGTAGTCCTCCATGAGCACGTGGCCGCCGGCGAGGATGCCGGCCAGCACCACCTCCGTGGCCGCTCGCTTCCCGACGATGACCGTGTCGACCTCGTCGAGGACGGCGTTCAGCCGACGGTGGGCGGTGGGGATGTCGGTCACGAGGTCTCCTTGGAGGGTCAGCGCCTCGAGATCGGTGACCAAGGCCTCGAGCTGGCCGAGGTCCGGGGTGCGGGCGGGGGCGGCGAGGTACGCGGACAGGCGGCCCGAGACCGGTGCGGCGGTGCGCGACCGGTCCTCCGCGATGGTGCGGACGAGGTCCTGGAGCTCCGCCGCGGCCGCCGTGTCTCCCGGTGCCGGGCGGACCAGGCGGCGGAGCCTCGCGATGCCCGGCTCCGGGGGGAGGTCGTCGGTGCGTCCCGGACGCCACCTCCAGTCGATGCCGTCGTGGCGGAGCAGGGGTGGGAGGGCCAACAGAGCTCCCGTGCCCACGGCCAGGGTCGCCGCCGCGAGGAGCGCAACGGGGCCGCGGCTCACCGTGAGCACGACGAGGACGACCGCGGCGGCGAGCACGGCGAGGAGGACGCGCCGGTCGCGTGCACGGCCGGGTTCACGCACGCGGCCGCGCTCCGCTCTCGTCCAGGGCGGAGCGGACGTCGGCGTCGAGGCTGCGGTAGGCCTCATCGGCACGTGACCGGTCGTCCTCGGTGAGGGAGTGAGCCGACCAGCGCGCCTCCCGGTAGAGATCGGCCAGCGCGCCCAGGGTCTGCTCGTCCACGCGGAAGCGCCGCAGGACGTCCAGCGCCACCTCGGTGGACGTGCGGGACGGGGGGAGTGGCACGCCGGCCTCGTGGAGCGTCACCTCCAGATGGGCCCAGGCCGCGACGACTCCTTCGGCCGGGGTGCCTGCGGACAGCGCGTCGATCCGGGCGCTCGAACCGGTCGTCACCGCGACGGCGACCGCGTCGAGGTCCAGGTCCGCGACGGCGTCGGGTGGCGGGAGCCCGCGCCGGTCGCGCGCGGTGGCGATGAGGTGGCGCACGACGAACCACAGGCAGACCGCTGCCAGTAGCCCGACCAGCGCGAAGGCGCTCCAGCCGAGGACCGCCGCCACGGCGTCGCTGGTGTCGGCGCCCGGCGTCGGGTCCCGTTCCACCATGACGTCCCGCTCGGACCCACCGAAGCCCTCCGCCGGAACCTCCTGATCGACCTCGAGCCCCGGGCGGAGGGAGGGGATGACCCGTTCGGGACGCCGCACGGCGGCGGCCCACACGACGGCGAGGAGCGCGAGCACTCCCGTGGCCGCGATGCCCGGCGACCGGCCCAGGGCACTGGTGGAGGTGGTCCGTGATGGCACGCAACACACCCAACCAGAGCGGATGTGGCGCCGGGGCCCTTCTGGCGGTAACGATTGGGGGGTGGTGATGGCCTACCGACTGCGTGCGGGTGACCGGGGACCCGTGCAGCAGTCCCCGGTCACCTGCGGGTCCGCGTGCCTCACCGTGGCGCGGATGCTCGTGGACCCGCTGTTCGCGTCGTGGATCCGCACCGGCAGCCCGCGGCTCCCGGGGTCGCCCGACGGCGCGACCGAGGCAGCGCGCTTCGCCGCCTACGAGCGGGTGGTGATGCGCAGGACCAACGGCATCATCGCAGGGGGTGGCCGGCCGATGGTGCCGTGGCCCCGGCGGCTGGGAACCCCCCCGTGGGGAGCGCTGCGCGAGCTCGAGCTGGGCGCTGCCCGGCGCGGGACCCAGTACACGGTCGAGGTGCTCCGCCCGGCCGACGAGGCGCGGCTGGTCGGGGCGTTCGACACCCTGGTCGACGTCGTGGCCGAGGGGGAGCCGGCCCTGCTCTACGTCGGTAACGGGCTGCTTCCCCGGCACGTGGTCCTCGTGCTTCCCGGCGACGGTGACCGGATGCTCGACGTCTACGACCCCGCGACGGGCCGGGTCGACCACCTCCGGCGCGACACGGTGGTGCATCGACGACTGCACCTCAGCGGCTGGGACGTCCCGTGGGCCGTGGTGCGGCCGACGGGCCTGCGGACCGAGCGGGCCGTGGCCTACGCCCCGGACCTCGGTGCGGCGCCGGCCTGACTCAGGCGCCCGCCTGACTCAGGCTCCGGGCCGGGCCACGGGCACGAGCTCGACGTCCCGAGCCCACAGCTCCTCGCCCGCGGCGTAGGCCAGGGACCCGGTGACGCGCCCGGCGGCCCGCAGGTCCGCCTCGGCCGCACGCACCCGGTCGAGGGACTGGTCGGGGCCCACCAGGGTCATCGACGGCACCTCGGCCCGCATGCCGACCTTCGCCTCCGACTTGGCCTTCCGGATGGCGGCGAGCGCCGTGGTGACCGCCGCGAGCATCGCCGGGTCCCCATCGGCGGGGACCTCGTCGGCGGTCGGCCACGGGGCCCGGTGCACCGAGCCGTCGTGCGTCCAGGACCAGACCTCCTCGGTGACGTACGGAAGGATCGGCGCCAGCAGGCGCAGCAGCACGTCGAGGGTGATGCGCAGGGTGGCCCGGGCGCTGGCCGCGGCCGCATCGCCCTGGGCGCCGTACGCCCGGTCCTTGACGAGCTCGAGGTAGTCGTCGCAGAAGCTCCAGAAGAACTGCTCCGTCGCCTCCAGTGCTCGGGTGAAGTCCCACGCCTCGAAGCCGGCCGTCGCGCGCCCCACGACGTCGCGCAGGCTCGCCAGCAGCGCGTGGTCGACAGGCTGGCTCACCCGGCCCGCCAGGTCGCCGTCCACCTCGCCGAACGAGAGCGCGAACCTGCTGGCGTTCAGCACCTTGATCGCCAACCGTCGGCCGACCTTGATCTGCCCAGTGTCGTACGCCGCGTCGGTGCCGAGGCGACCGCTCGCGGCCCAGTAGCGCACGGCATCCGCGCTGTGCTCCTTGAGGACGTCCTCGGGGGTGACGACGTTCCCGCGTGACTTGGCCATCTTCTTGCGGTCGGGGTCCAGGATCCAGCCGCTGATCGCGGCGTGGCGCCAGGGCACGCAGCCGTGCTCGAAGTGGGAGCGGACCACGGTCGAGAAGAGCCAGGTGCGGATGATGTCGTGTGCCTGCGGGCGCAGGTCCATCGGGAAGACCTTCTCGAACAACGGGTCCGGGGCCGAGCCGTCGGCCCCCCGCCAACCACCGGCGATCTGCGGCGAGAGTGAGGACGTCGCCCAGGTGTCGAAGATGTCGGGGTCGCCGACGAAGCCGCCGGGCACGCCGCGCTGGTCCTCGTCGAAGCCGGCCGGGGGGTTGGCGGCCGGGTCAACCGGCAGGTCGGCCTCCGCGGGGAGGATGGGGTGGTCGTGGTCGGGCTCGCCGTCGGCACCGACCGGGTACCAGACGGGGATGGGGACGCCGAAGAAACGCTGGCGGGAGACGAGCCAGTCGCCGTTGAGGCCGGCGACCCAGTTCGCGTACCGCGACCGCATGAACGAGGGGTGGAAGTCGACCTCGTGACCACGCGCGATGAGGGCGGCGTTGAGGTCGGCGTCACGGCCGCCGTTACGGATGTACCACTGCCTGGTGGTGACGATCTCCAGCGGCTTCTCGCCGCGCTCGTAGAAGTTCGCCTTGCGCTGGGTCGGCGTGGGGTCGCCCTCGAGGTCGCCGCTCTCGCGCAGCGCCGCGACGACGGCCTCACGCGCCCCGAACGCGGTCCGACCGGCGAGCTCGTTGTCGTAGAGGTGCTCGCCGGCGCTGCCGATCAGCCACTCCGGCACCTCCCGCTGCAGCCGGCCGGTGCGGGTGATGACCGAACGGGTCGGCAGTCGCAGCTCCCGCCACCACAGCACGTCGGTGAGGTCACCGAACGTGCAGCACATCGCGATGCCGGCGCCCTTGTCCATCTCCGCGGCCGGGTGTGCCAGGACCGGCACCTCCACGCCGAACAGCGGCGTGCGCACCGTCGTGCCGAACAGCGGCTGGTAGCGCTCGTCGTCGGGGTGGGCGATGAGCGCGACGCAGCTGGGGATGAGCTCCGGTCGGGTCGTCTCGACGTGCACCGGTCCGTGGGCGGCGTGGAACGCGACGCGGTGGTAGTGGCCCGGGTAGTCGCGGGCCTCGAGCTCGGCCTGGGCCACCGCCGTCTGGAAGGTGACGTCCCACAGCCCGGGGGCCTCGGCCTGGTAGGCCTCGCCACGTGCGACGTTGCGCAGGAAGGCCTGTTGGGCGGTCGCCCGTGACGTGTCGTCGATCGTGCGGTACGTGATCGACCAGTCGTAGCTGTGGCCGATCCGCCGGAAGAGGGACTCGAAGGTCTCCTCGTCCTTGACGGTGAGCTCCTCGCAGAGCTCGATGAAGTTCTGGCGGGAGATGGGGACCTCGTCGGCCGCCCTGGTGCTGCGGGCGTCACCGCGGAACGGCGGCTCGAAGTCGGGGTCGTGGTGCAGGGTGGCGTCACCACGGACGCCGTAGTAGTTCTGCACCCGCTTCTCGGTGGGGAGCCCGTTGTCGTCCCAGCCGATCGGGTAGAAGACGTTGAACCCGGCCATCCGCTTGTAGCGGGCCATGCAGTCGGTGTGGGTGTAGCTGAAGACGTGACCCATGTGCAGCGAGCCACTCGCCGTCGGGGGCGGGGTGTCGATCGAGAACACGGCCTCTCGTGGACCTGCCAGGGCCGCCTCACGGTCGAAGGCGTAGGTGCCCTGCTCCTGCCACACCGCGGCCCACTTGTCCTCCAGGCCGTCGAGGGACGGGCGGTCCGGCACGGAGGCAGCACGGGATGGGGAGTGGGGCTCGGTCATGCGCGACATCCTCCCAGACGCGCGGACCGCACCTCATCCGGGTTCGTGCAGGCGGCGGCGTCGACGAGGGCGTCTGTTGCCTGTCCCTGCGGGCCCGAGCAGGATGGCGTCATGAGGGTTCCCGAGGGACGTTCCGTCGCGGACTCGGCCGGGATCCCGAGCACGATGCGGGCGTGGGCGGTGGCCGGGAGGGCCGGCGGGCCGGGTCGCCTCGTCGAGGTCGAGCGGGAGGTCCCGCGACCGGCATCCGACGAGGTGCTCGTGCGGGTCGTCGCCTGCGGCGTGTGCCGCACGGACCTCCACCTCGCCGATGGCGACCTCCCGGCCAGGGCGCCCCTGCGCGTCCCCGGTCACGAGGTCGTGGGTGCGGTGGTCGGGCGGGGAGAGCGGGCTCGGCGTCTCGCGCCCGGCGAGCGGGTGGGCATCGCCTGGCTCCGGCGAACGTGTGGGAGCTGCCGGATGTGCCGGACGGGGCGTGAGAACCTCTGTCCGCGGTCGGAGTACACCGGCTGGGACGCCGACGGTGGGTTCGCCGAGTACGCGACCGTGCCCGAGGCCTTCGCGTACCGCCTGCCGGAGGCGCTCCCCGACGACGAGGCCGCGCCGCTGCTGTGCTCCGGCATCATCGGCTACCGCGCCCTCCGGCGGGCCGCCCTGCCGCCCGGCGGGCGGCTCGGGCTGTACGGGTTCGGCGCCAGTGCCCACCTGACCGCACAGATCGCCCTGGCCCAGGGCGCCGAGGTCCACGTGCTCACGCGAGGCGAGGCGGCCCGGGCACTGGCTCGTGAGCTCGGCGCGACGTCGGTGGGTGGTCCGCTGGACGACCCACCCGTTCGGCTCGACTCGGCGATCCTCTTCGCGCCGGCCGGTGAGCTCGTTCCCGCCGCCCTGGCGGCCCTGGACCAGGGCGGCACCCTCGCCGTGGCCGGCATCCACCTCAGTGACGTCCCGGGGCTCGACTACGCGCGCCATCTCTTCCGCGAACGCACCCTGACCAGCGTCACGGCGAACACGCGAGCGGACGGCGAGGAGCTCATCCGGCTCGCCGGACGCCTCGGCATCCGAGCCCGCGTGCGCCGGGTCCCCTTCGAGGAGGCCGACGGGGCGCTCGAGGCGCTGGCGCACGGGGACGTCAGCGGGGCCGCCGTCCTCCTCCCGCCCGGGGTGACAGGAGGCCGAGGCGGCCCGGCGCTGGCCTAGGGTGAGGGTCATGGAGCCCGTGTACCGGCCCGTGATCGCCGCGGTCCAGACCCTCTTCCTCGTCCAGGGGACCCGGTTCACCATCACCGGCGAGGCCCACGTACCGCCGAGCGGGGGCGCGGTGATGACCATCAACCACACCTCCTACCTCGACTTCATGTATGCCGGGCTGCCCGCATGGCCGCACCGCCGCTACGTCCGGTTCATGGCGAAGAAGTCGGTCTTCACACACCGCGTCACCGGTCCGCTGATGCGTGGCATGCGCCACATCCCGGTCGACCGCCACAAGGGTGGAGAGGCCTTCACCGACGCCATCCGCGCGCTTCGCGCCGGTGAGATCGTGGGCGTCTTCCCCGAGGCCACGATGTCCCGCTCGTTCGAGCTCAAGGAGTTCAAGCCGGGCGCCGTCAAGATGGCGCAGGTCGCGGGCGTCCCGCTGCTCCCGACGACGATCTGGGGAGGGCAGCGGGTCTGGACCAAGAACCTCCCGAAGCACATGCGCCCGGGGTCCCGGGTGCCGGTGAGCATCACGGTGGGTGAGCCCATCGTCGTCGAGCGACGCGAGGACGTCGTCGCCGCGACGGCGCGGCTCAAGGCGGCGATGCAGGCCCAGCTCGACGTGCAGCAGGCGGTCTACCCGACCCTGCACGGCGAGGACCTCCGGTACCTCCCGGCTCGCCTGGGTGGCTCGGCGCCCACTCTCGAGGAGGCGCACGCCGCCGACCTGAGCGACATGACGCGCACCCGGGACAAGTTCACCGGATGAGCTGACGGACCGTGCCAGCGGAGGAGGAGAGCCAGGTGGACCACCGCAGGGCAGGGCCCCTTCGCGCGCTCGCCCTCGGGGCGGTGCTGGCGGCGGGTGCGCTGCTGTCCGCGGCCGAGGTCGCCGCTGCGTGGGCTCCGTCCAGTGCCGCCGTGGAGCGGGTCTCCGGAACTCGGGTGCCGGCCACTGCACGTGGCGCCGCGGTGCCCGCCGACGCCCCGTTCGACGTCACGGACCAGATCACCGACCGTTCCGGCGTGCTCGGCGACACCGGTGGTCTCCAGTCCGAGCTGGACCAGCTCGCCTCGGAGCACGGCATCCAGCTGTTCGTCGTGTTCGTCGACGGCTTCGACGGTGCGTCGGGGGAGGAGTGGGCCCGCCAGACGTACGAGCAGTCGGGCATGGGCGGCAACGACGTCCTGCTCGCCGTGGCGACGCAGGACCGGCGCTACTCCACCTGGACCACGAGCGAGTCCGGGCTGACCGCCGACCAGGACCAGGAGGTGCGGTCCCGGTACATCGAGCCCGCCCTCTCGGACGACGACTGGGCCGGGGCCGTCACGCGCGGCCGCCGAGGGGTACGGCGCTGGCCGCCGCCGGCGACCTGGGGGGCGGCGGCACGTCCGGCGACGACGACGGGTCCGGTGGTGGCGGGTTCCCGTGGTGGCTCGTCGCCGTGCCGGCCGGTGGCATCGCCCTCTTCGCCCTCTCCCGCCGCAGGGCCCGGGGCAGCTCCCAACGCACCGGCACCGGCGCGGGCGGGCCGGCACAGGCGCTGCCGACCGAGGCGTTGCGCCAGCAGGCCGCCGCCGCCCTCGTGGCGGTGGACGACGCCATCCGCTCCTCGGCCGACGAGCTGGCCTTCGCCGAGGCGCAGTTCGGCGTCCAGGCCACCCAGCGCTTCCGGGAGGTCCTCGCGACCGCGCGCACCAGCGCAGCCGAGGCCTTCCGCCTCCAGCGACAGCTCGACGACGACGAAGCGGCCGGCCCCGTCGACGAGCCGACCCGGCGGACCCGCCTCGAACAGGTCATCGCGCTGGCCGCCGAGGCGGACCGGAGCCTCGACGAGCAGGAAGCCGAGTTCGCGCGGCTGCGCGACCTGCAGGCCAGGGTCCCGGCGTTCCTCGCGGAGCTGCGCGGTCGACATGACGAGGTCCGGCGCCGCCTCCCGGTGGCCGAGCAGGAGCTCGACGGCCTCCGCGCCCAGTTCCGACCCGAGGCCCTGCGCACCGTGGAGGGGAACGTCGGGCAGGCGCAGCGGCTGCTCGAGTCCGCGGAGGAGTTCGTCACGACGGGCCAGCGGCACCTGGAGGGGGAGGACCGCGCCGCGGCGGTGGCTGCCGGACGAGCCGCGGAGGAGGCCATCGGGCAGGCGGACCAGCTGCTCACCGCGGTCGGCCGGGCCAGGACGGAGCTCACCGACGCGCCCGCTCGTATCGACGCGGCGCTGGCGTCCATCGCGGGCGACGTGGCGGATGCCGAGCGGCTCGGCGCCGACGACCAGCTCGCCGCGACCGCCCTCTCGGCGGCGCGCGAGGCCATCGCCGAGGGCACCGCCGCCCGCGACCGGGGGGACCCCCTCGCGGCACTGCGCAACCTGGCGCGGGCCGAACAGGACCTCGACAACGCCCTGGCGCGCTACCGCTCGGCGGAGGCGGACCAGGAGCGCAGGCGCGGCATCCTCGAGCAGCGGGTGGCCCAGGTCGGCGCCCGCCTGGCGAGCATCGACGAGCTCATCTCCAGCCGCCGAGGGGCGATCGGGGGCCAGGCCCGCGCACACATCGCCAGCGCACTGCGACGTCACGAGCAGGGCAGGTCGCTCGTTCCCACCGACCCGGAGCAGGCCGCCGGCCTGCTCAACCAGGCCGAGGCCGAGGGTGAGCAGGCGCTCCGGCTGGCGCACGAGGACATCGGCTCCTGGGGCCAGGGCGGCTTCGACGGCGGGTTCGGGGCTGGGGTGCCGCAGGGGCGCCGCGGGCTCGACCCGGCGTCGGTGATCCTGGGCGGCATCCTCTCCGGCGGCTTCGGTGGTCGCGGTGGCGGTTGGGGCGGGTCCTCCGGCGGTTTCGGCGGGGGCGGTGGCTTCGGCGGGGGAGGGGGCGGCTTCGGCGGGGGTGGGCGCTTCTGAACCCGAGACGAGAAGGAGGAGGATCGACCGGCATCAACCCACCCATCACGACACACCACGCGACGGGCCACCACGGCCAGGAGGAGTTCCCCATGACGCAGAAGACCAGCATCCTCGGACGGATGAGCCAGCTGGCCCGGGCGAACATCAACGCCCTGCTCGACCGTGCCGAGGACCCGGAGAAGATGCTCAACCAGCTCGTCACGGACTTCACGAACTCCATCGCCGAGGCGGAGGAGGCAGTGGCGCAGACCATCGCCAACACCCGGATGGCCGAGCAGGACATGCAGATCGACAAGGAGGCCGTCGAGGAGTGGGGCCGCAAGGCCGCCGCCGCCTCGACCAAGGCCGACGAGCTGCGGGCGTCGGGCGACACCGCCGGCGCGGAGAAGTTCGACAGCCTCGCCAAGGTGGCGCTGACCCGCCAGATCGGCTTCGAGCGAGAGGTGAAGGAGGCCGAGCCACGCATCGCCCAGCAGAACGCCACGGTCCAGCAGCTCAAGGACGGCCTCACCGTCATGCGCACCAAGCTGGAGGACCTCAAGAACCGGCGCTCGCAGCTCGTGGCCCGCGCGCGGGCCGCCGAGGCCCAGGCCCAGGTCCAGGAGTCCATGAGCTCGATCGACGTCATGGACCCCACGAGCGAGCTCTCCCGCTTCGAGGACCGCATCCGCAACCAGGAGGCCATGGTGCAGGGTCGCGCCGAGGCGCGGGCCACGACGCTGGAGGACCAGTTCGCGGAGCTCGAGGACAGCGGTGACGAGGCCGAGGTCGAGGCCCGGCTCGCGGCGCTCAAGGGCAGGGGCGCCTGACAAGACATGCCGGGTCTACCGGCGCCGACACGTGGGACGTTCTCCAACGGGATGGAGTTCCTGCGGTGGGGTACCGGGCCGAGGTCGCTGCTGTTCATCGGCGGCGGCCCCGGCAGCTCCCTCCCGACGGGGCTGTTCACTCGGATGTCCCGCCGGTGGTTCGACCCGTTCCTCGAGGCCGGGTACGCCGTCTGGGTCGTCACACGCCGACGGAACATGCCGCGGGGGCACACGATCTCCGACATGGCCGCCGACTACGAGCAGGTCATCAGCGAGGCCTTCGGTGGCCATGTGGACGTCCTGGTCGGCGAGTCGTTCGGCGGGATGGTGGCCCAGCACCTCGCCGCGCGTACCGGGCCGACCTTCGGCCACGTCGCGCTGGTCGTGAGCGGGGCGGAGGTGAGCGAGTGGGGCAGGGCGGTCGACGCGCGCCTCGCTGCGGCGATCGCGCGAGGCGACCGGGTCGGCACCGGCATGGCGTTCGCCGAGTACGTGATCCCGGGTGACCGTGGGCGGTGGCTCCGTCGTCTGGTCGGCCCGTGGATCGGGCGCTCGCTGCTGTCGGGGAGGAGGTACCCCGCCTCCGACCTACTGGTCGAGACCGAGGCCGAGATGACCTTCGACGCCAGGGCCGACCTGGCGCGGATCAGGGCGCCGGTCGTCCTCCTGTGCGGCGACCGCGACCGGTTCTTCCCGCAGGACGTCGTCGACGAGACCGTCGCGATGATCCCGCGCTCGACACTGGTGACCTACGAGGGCAAGGGCCACATGGCAGTGGGCTCGAGCGCTCGCGTGGCGCGCGACGTGCTCGCGTTCGTCGACCGGGACCGGAGCAGTCAGACGGGGTGACCGAGGTGCGCCAGCGCCTGGCGCAGCAGCACCCCGTGACCGCGGTCCATCTCCGCCTGCACGCCCGGGTCGAGGGCCTGGTCGGGGCTGAACCAGGTGAGGTCGAGGGAGTCGTTCTGGGGCGCGCAGTCGCCGGCCACCGGCACGACGAACGCCAGGGAGACCGCGTGCTGCCGCGGGTCGTGGAACGGCGTGACGCCCGGGGTCGGGAAGTACTCCGCGACGGTGAACGGCTGCGGGTTGACGGGGATCCGGGGCAGGGCCATCGGCCCGAGGTCCTTCTCGATGTGGCGCAGCAGCGCGTCACGCACCCGCTCGTGGTGCAGCACCCGTCCGGAGACCAGCTCCCGGCACACCTGCCCCTCGGCGCCGAGCCGGAGCAGCACGCCCACCGCCGTCACGGCCCCGCGGTCGTCGACCCGCACGGGCACCGCGTCGACGTAGAGGATCGGCAGCTTCTCCCGCGCGGCGTCGAGGTCCTCCCGGCTCAGCCAGGCGGGGTCGCGGTCCAGCTCCAGGGGGTTCATGGCGACGATGGTGCCACGTCGGTGGTTTCGCCCGCCGGGGTCCGCTCCCGCTCGAAGCGCACGGCGTCCTCGAACGCGGCCCTGCGGGCCGCCCGGTGCAGGGCGCCGAGGACCGCGCGACCGGTGATGAGGACCAGCACGGCGGTCGTCACGGCGCGGCCGATGTCCCAGCCGAGGCTCGTGGCGAGGGTGAAGACCAGGAAGCGATGGAGGTTCTCGAGCACCGGGGCGCCTGCCACGTAGGACAGCTCGCCCGCCACCCCGGTGGTGAACGGCCAGAACGAGAGGTTGAGCAGAAGCCCGTACGCCAGACCCGCGAGCGCACCGTAGCCGGCGAGGAGCAGCACCTCGGCGCGGCCGTGGGCCCGGGGGAGGAGCCCTGCTCCCCAGCCGACCCAGGCGGCACCGAGCATCTGGAACGGCAGCCAGGGCCCCACACCCCCGGTCACGAGCGCGGAGGCGAAGAGCGTCGTGGCCCCGAGCACGAACCCGAAGCCGGCCCCGAACACGCGCCCCCCGAGGACGAGGAGGAAGAACACCGTCTCCAGGCCCGCGGTGCCTGCACCGAGCGGTCGCAGGGCCGCCCCCACGGCGGCGAGCACGCCGAGCATCGCAACCGCCTTGACGTCCATGCCGCCCTCGCTGAGCTCGGCCAGGACGACCGCGAGGAGCAGCGGCAGGATGAGCGCGAAGACCAGCGGGGCGTCGCCGCCGCGGGCCAGCCCCGAGTCGGCCGTCACGAGCAGCGGCCAGCAGAACGCCAGCAGCCCGGCGACGGACACCAGCGTCACCGCGGCCGTCGAGCGGGGCCGCAGGACGAGTGCGCGGACCCGGCGGGCGCTCATGTCGGCACCGACTCGAGGGCCGCTCGGACGTCCGCGACCGTGAGCCACGGCCCCGGACCGGTCACCTTCGACACCTGCGGGGCGAAGGCGGGCGAGGACACCACGACCTCGGCGGTGGGCCCGTCGGCGACGAGCTCACCGGCCGCCATCACCAGGACCCGGTGCGAGCACTCCGCCACGAACTCCACGTCGTGGGTCGACACGACGACCGCGCGACCACGCGCAGCCAGGCCACGCAGGACGCGGCTCAGCGACACCTTCGCCGTGGGGTCCAGACCGCGGGTCGGCTCGTCGAGGAGAAGCACCGGTGGGTCGGCGGTCAGCTGTACCGCGAGCACGAGCGCCAGCTTCTGACCCTCGGAGAGGTCGCGCGGGTGCCGGTCCCGCGGGATGCCGGGCGCCAGCTCGGCCAGCAGGCGCGCGCAGGTGCCCGGGGGTGCCGCGCTCTCCCTGTCCGCCTGCTCGCACTCGGCGCCCACCGTGTCGCGGTAGAGCAGGTCGGCCGCGGACTGCGGCACCAGGCCGACGAGTGCGCGACGTTCACCGGGGGCCAGCGTGCCCGGCTGGAGGGTGGTGGATGCCGGGTCGGCTGGTCTGCCCGATGCCGCGACGGCCCTTCCACTGGCGGCTCGCGAGTCGTCCACCGGCCACGTCGTCACGTGCACGGTGCCACGCGTCAGCTCACCACTGCCCTGCAGGGCCCAGAGCAGGGACGACTTGCCCGATCCGTTGCGGCCCATGAGGGCGGTGACCTCGCCCGACCGGAGCTCGACGTCGACGCCCGCGACGGCGACGACGTCCCCGGGGTGTCGGACCACGACGCCGCGCGCGGTGACCACCGGGCCTCCAGGGTGACCAGGTGGCCGACCCGGTGACGCAGCGAGGTCGGGGGAGGGCGGTGAGGGCAGCGTGGTGGCCAGGCGCGCGCGAAGGTCCGTCGCCGCCCGTCGGGCGTCCCGCACGGACAGAGGCAGGGGGACCCACCCGGCGTATCGGCCGAGGTCGACCACCGGGGAGGTGATGTCACTGTCGAGCATGAGCGCGGCCGGGGTGCCGGCCGAGACGGTGCCGTCTGCCGAGACGTGCACGACCCGGTCGGCGTAGTGCAGCACCCGCTCCACGCGGTGCTCGGCGACGACGACCGTGACCGAGAGGTCGTGAACGAGCCGGGTGATCGTTGCGAGCACCTCCTCGGCACCGGTCGGGTCGAGTGCGGACGTCGGTTCGTCGAGCAGGATCACCCGGGGGTGGGCCGTGAGCACGGAGCCGATCGCCACCCGCTGCTGCTGGCCGCCCGACAGGTCCCGCAGCGGAGCATCGCGCAGCTCGGCGATCCCGAGAAGGTCCAGCGTCTCCTCGACCCGCTTGCGCATGGTGGCCGCCGGGAGGCCGAGCTGCTCCATGCCGTAGGCGAGCTCCTCCTCGACGGTGTCGGTGACGAACCCGGCGAGTGGATCCTGGCCCACGACCCCGACGAGGTCTGCCAGGTCGCGGGGTCGGTGGTCGCGGGTGTCGCGGCCGTGGAGGAGCACACGGCCCGCGAGGGTTCCCCCGGTGAAGTGCGGCACGCGGGCGCACATCGCGCCGAGCAGGGTCGACTTGCCCGATCCCGTGCGCCCGACGACGAGCGCCAGCTCACCCTCCTCGACGGTCAGCTCGACGCCACGCAGCACGGGCCGGTCGGAACCCGGGAGGGTGACCGAGACGCACTCCAGGGCGATCGCGTGGTCAGCCACGGTCGCTCGCCACCTCGACCCGCGCGCCGCGTTGCGGGGTGCGTGGGGCGGCCCGCGGGGGCTCGGGTGTCAGGTAGGCCGGGAGCGCGCCGACGAGCAGCCCCGCGACGGCCGCCGGGGGCAGTGGCGGGACGCCGAGCGGGGTGAGGGGCATGGCCAGGACGTCAGGGTTGAGGCGTGAGACGGCCACGAGGACGGTGGCGGTGACGACGCCGCAGCCGAGCGTCAGCCACTCCGCGCTGCGCCACGGGTCGGCCCGGTAGGTGGTCCGCGGGACGTGTCGTCCGCCGAGCCACAACCCGAGGGCGGAGAGCGACAGGCCGAGCAGGAGCGTCGGCGTGCCCATGGCGGCGGGCGTCGTGGCGTCGAGCACGCCGTAGATGCCCACGGCGGTGGCCAGGAGCCCACCCAGGGTCACCGCGCCGGTGAGCAGGCGGTGCGTCGGTGGCACACCCTGGGTGCGGCCGTACCCCCGGGAGTCCATGGCCGCCGCCAGGAGGAGCGAGCGTTCCAGGGTGTCCTCCAGCACCGGGAGGGCGATGGCGGGCACGGCACGAAGGCCCCGGCTCGTGTCGCCACGCAGCTGCCGGGCCCGGGATACCCGCTGCACGCTCTCGGCCAGCTGGGGGGCGACGGACACCGAGACCACCACTGCCGAGCCGATCTCGTGAAGGGCACCGGGAAGGCTGCGCAGCAGGCGTTTGGGGTTCGCCAGGGCGTTCGCCGCGCCGATGCAGGCAATCATCACGGCCAGCCGCAGCCCCGCCAGGGCCGCGGCGAGCAGACCCTCGAGGTAGACGGTGCCACCGAGCTGGATGCCGGCGGCCCACGCCGGCAGCGTGACCTCGGGGAGGCGCACGACCACGATCTCGCCGAACTTGAGCCCGACGAGAACGTGGAGCACGACCCGGACGACGATGATCGCGAGCCCGAGCCAGAGGTACAGCCGGAAGGCGCGTGCCCACGGCGACGTGCCCCGGCGGGCCGCGACGACCAGGCTGACCACGGCCAGCGCCAGCAGCAGCAGCACCGGGTTCGTCGTCATGCTGACGGCGACGGCCATGCCGATGGCCCATCCCCACCACGCGGCGGGATGCACGGCGCGGGGCAGGGTCTTGCTCATCGCAGCGTCACCAGCCTCAGGGGCGCCGCTTCCGGGCGGCCCAGACCGCCCCGGTGGCAACCAGGGCCACCAGCCCGGCCCCTGCCAGGAGGGTTCCCAGGCCGGGGGCGTCGTCCGCACCCTCCGAGGTGGCCGCCGCGGACAGCGGGGTGGGCGTCGCGGATCCGGACTGCACCCCTGCAGCGCCGGCATCCGGACCTGTCGTGGTCGACGGTGAGACGGCGGCGGACGGCGAGCCGGAGGCGGAGGGCGAGGGTTGCCCGGAGGCGGTGCTCTTCGAGGCCGAGGGTTGCGCGCCGGTGCTCGTGCTGGGCGCGCTGGACCCGGCCTTTGGCACCGAGGTCGTCACCCTGGGGGCTGACGTCGTCGCCTTCGGCGCCGAGGTCGCGGCAGGCTTGGTCGTTGTTGTGGCGGGGGCGCTCGTGGCCGACGGTGCCGGAGGGGCCACCCGCGGCTGCTGCCCGGAGCCGAACCGGAACCCCACGACGGTGCCCGCACCCGGGTCGTACGACGCCACCCCACTCGAGCTGTAGGTCCAGCTGCCGCCACGCTTGGCATGGAAGAAGGCCCAGTAGGCATCGGCCGGGGGCATCCGGACGCACGGGTCCGACGCGGGGAACCCGTTGATCCGGCAGACGACACTGCCCGGGAACTGCTGGGGGTACGTCACCGAGAACCCTGCCCCGGTCAGCGCCGCGAGCGCGGAGGAGGGGTTGCCGGAGGCGCAACGGATGCTGGTCGAGCCGCCGGTGTCGACCACGACGGTGACGCCTGTCGTGCCCGAGCAGGCGGCCGCACTCGCCGGCGCTGCCCCGGCCACCAGGCCGGCGAGTGCCAGACCCGTTGCCGCGACGGCGCCGGCGAGGCGACCGAGGACTCGGGGAGCGGTGGCATGCATCAGAGGTGTGCCCCCTGTCGGCGTGATGCCACGACCGCGGCCGCACCCAGGACGACGAGCAGGACTCCGAGGCCAACCGGCAGGAGAAGGTCGGTGCCGGTCTGCGCGAGTGACCCGGTCGGAGCACCGTGGCTGGAGCCAGGGCTCGCCTCGTCGCCCGACCCGGTCGACCCTCCGGAGCCGGACGTCGGCCCCTCCGACGACACCGGGGTGGACGGGCCTGCCGGCGTCGAGGGCTGAGGCACCGTCACCGGCTGGCGGGTCGGCTCCGGGGGACAGGTGGTGCTCGGCGCGGGGTCCTCGACTCCGGGCCCGGCGGCATCCAGCAGCGAGCTCCCCAGGAGGGCGAGCGCTGCCTGGGGCGTGGCGCGCAGGTCCGAGTCACTCGGAACGGACGTCGAGCGGGTGGCAGCCGAGAACGCGATCCCTCCGCGAAGCGGCTCGGGACTGGCGGCGTCGTACTGCAGGGTGCCGATGAAGGCAATGGCGGCGCCTGCTGCCGATGTCCGACCACCGGCGAGGAAGGCCTGGGCCGCCACCCCGGCGGTGTTGGCGTTGAGTACCCCATCTGCGCTCTCGAGTCCACCTGACGGGTCCTGCACCTCCTCGAGCCAGTCCAAGGCTGCACCGGCGGCCAGCTCGGCGCGCGCGGGAAGGTCGTCGGAGCCGTTGCCGCACACCAGTGTCCGGCTCGCAGCGAGGAGCGCCTGAACGGCGAAGGCGGTGGCGTCCGCATCGCTCGCGCAGGTGTCACCGCCGAGGGAGCCACGGAAGCCACCGTCGGCGCACTGCTGGTCGAGGAGCAGCTCGACCGACGCGGCGTTCAGCCCCTGACCCGCACGCGACAGGGCGATGAGAGCGAGGGACTGCCCGATGGTGTTGGAGTAGTCGCCGTAGGCAGAGTCATCGCTGAATCGTCCCTCGGTCGTCTCCAGGGCCTGGAGCTGCGCAACCAGGTCGGTCCCGCCGAAGGATCGCGGGTCACCCCCTGCGACAACCACGCCGAGCAGGGCCTTGGCGATCGGGCCGGCGTACGCCTCTCCGCCCGCGCCGATGTACGTGGCGAGGTTCGCCTCGAGGTAGGCGAGGGAGGCGTCTGCCTGGGCCTGCTGGGTCCCTGCACTGGCGAGGGCGACGATGGCGTCGATGGTGTTGCCGCCGTCGAAGTACGTGCTGCTGGGGTAGACGTAGTGGTCGTCGCCTTCGGCGAGCGTGCGAGCGATGAACGCGGCGGCGTCCTCGGCGGCGGTCGAGGCGAGGGCGGGCTGAGCGACGGCGCCGGCACTCGGTGATCGTCGCCGTTGGACTGGTTGCAGGGGTCGTCGGGCTCGCTGCGTGGGTCGTGGTGCTGGCTTCCGGCGACGTCGGGCTCGGTGCCGGGGTGGTCGACGTACTCCCTGTTGCAGCTGGCGACGTGGTCGCCGTCGCAGCCGGGGAGCCGGTCGCCGCCGGCGACGAGCCGGCGTCGGGTGTCGGCTCGGCGAACGCGCTCGCGGCCGGCGCCGTCAGGAGCGCAGTGGCGACGAGCAGGGTTCCGGCTCGGCGCAGCAGGGCGCCCCGGGTTGTGGTGGTGGTCATCGGTGCCTCTCTGAGCGGTTCAAGACGTGATGCCCGAACCACCGGATCAGCCCGGCACTCGGGCTCCGTCCCGCATTCCTCGACGGTGTTGTGGAGCCGCTCGCACCTGCCGGGCATTCCGACTCGTCGCGACGAAACCGTCGCGACCCACGGCTGCGGGACAGTGCCGGACTTGGACCGGCTTCCCCCGAACAGGTGCGTGTGGGTGCCGCCCGAAGGCGACGCCGGAACTCTACTCCCTCCGGCGCTCGGCGCCGACCGGTCAGAACGGCGGCGGGTCGTTCTCGGCGTGTCGCCGATGGGATGACCGTGTCGGCCGATGGTCGGGCGACAGCCGCAGCTCCTTCAGGCGGATGCCGTGGCGAGGCGGCGCGAGGTCGACGAGGCGGCGAGCTGGGTCACCGCTCTGGGAGGTGCGACCGCACCAGCCGGGGCGATCTCGCGTGGTCGGGCGGTCTCTCACGGTGGGGCGGTCTCTCACGGTGGGGCGGCCTCGGACGTCGAAGCGGTCACGCGAACCGCCCGCCGGCTCGTCATGGCCGGCGCCGCGGTGCTCGAGGAGGAACTCGAGCGGGCTGTGCGGGCCGTCGGGCAGCACGGTGCGGGCGCGGCTGCCGCCGTGGTCGAGCCGTGGGGTGACGGGCGGCCGCGGGCAGGACGGTCGTGCGCAGCGCGTCGACTGCCTCGGTGCTACGCACCCTGCCGGTGGGGTCGGTCCAGGTCGCAACGCCGTCGGCTGCGAGCACCACCCGCCACCCGGGTCGCTGCTTGACCCGGTGGTGACGGCGGCACAGGCACATCAGGTTGGCCGTGGTGGTCGCACCCGCCGGCCACGGACGCACGTGGTCGAGGTCGCAGAACACCGCCGCGACCGTGCACCCGGGGAACCGGCACCGCCGGTCACGCGCCCGCACGTCGGCAGCCACCGAGCGCGAGGGCCGGTACGCGCCACCACCCGAGCCGGTGGCCGACGCCGATGCAGTCAGGGCGCCGGTGACCGGGTGGCACGGCGCGACGGTGACCGCAGATCCGACGTCGCTCACCACGGAGGTGACCCAGGCGCGGGGAACGAGCACGGGGTCGCCTGCCCGCAGGCCACCGACCTCGATGAGGTCGTCACCGGAAGGATCTCGGCCGGACGTCGGCTCCGGCTGGGACTGCGGGTGGGCCTCGGGCTCCGGCTGGGACTGCGGCTGGGCCTCGGGCTCCGGCTGGGACTGCGGCTGGGCCTCGGGCTCCGGCTGACTCCGGCTCCGGCTGGCGCTCGAGCGGCTGCCGTGACGTGGGCTCCGTCCGGGACTCTGTTCCCGCGCAACCATTACGCCCTGCGCGCTGGTTCGGCCACATGTCGCCGGCGGCCGTGTGCCGGTCATCCGGCAGCGCGGTGGCGGGCACCGTGACGGTCACGACGGTCTCGACGGTGGCGTTGCCCGCAACGAGGTCGGTCAACGCCTTGGCCCGGGCCCGTTCGATCGTGGTGCACACCGACTCCGCGACATATCGCTGGGCCAGCGCGTCGATGGCCGCCCACGCCTGCGCCGCCTCCTCGGAGGGGAACGTGCCCTCCCACCGGTCCACCCCGGGCTCCTCGGCCCAGCGCCGCAACCCGGACTCCGCCCGGGCTCGCTGGGCCCGCTGCACGAGCAGGTCGGGGCTGATCCTGGCGAGCGCCCGCCGACACCGCCGTCGCAGGTGAGCGGCATCCTCGGTCTCGAAGTACCCGTCCAGCGCCGTCACCACGGTGGCGGCGACCTCCGGCGGCACCTCACCCAGCTCATCTGCCACGACGGATGCTCGATAGGAGTCCAGCCGACCTGCGGCCATGGCCGAGTGCAGCCCACCCAAGCCCGTCTCGCTGTCGCTACCCGCCGACCCGTCGGCGGCGAGGCGCACTGCTGCCCGGACCCGGCGCTCGGCGTGCACGGCCGACACCGTGAGGGCACCGGACACGATCGACGGCGCGTCCAACGCCGTGTGGCCGAGGGCCCGGTGGCTCTCGACCTCGGTGCCGTCCTCCAGGTACTCCGGCTCGATCGCCGCCAGCTGCGCGATGCCCACGTCCTGGACCGCCGTGGCAACGTCGACCACGCGCTGTGCCGCCACCAACACGGCCGCCCACTCCCCCCGCGTTCCGGTGACCGAGCTGCCGCCGGGCAGCGCCCGGCTGAGAGCGACGAGCGCCGCCTCGCACTGCTGCTGCACGTGCGCTGGACCGTACCCCACTCGCTTCACCCCCCTCCGGATGCCTCGATTCTACTCGGCTGCCGGTATTCGTACAAGTGTTTGATAGCGCGAACTTGGCTGTCTCACAAGGCTTCCAGCCGCCCAGCTGCTGTCCCACGCGCACCAGACACCCCGCGAGCGCTACGACGCCGCGTGCCGCCCCGGCGAAGCTGCACCCCTCGGCGGGCGGGTCACCGAACCCACGGCCGATATCACCGAGGCGCCGACCGTCCGACCGCCGGTACACTCCTCGACACAGGCGTTCGAGCCGTCATCAGCGGTGAGCCTCCGGAAGAACGGGACGACACGGCATCCAGCGGTCGTCCTCACTAGAACCGGACGTCGGGGTCACGTCACGACCTGGTGCAAGAGCGGTCGTCGCTCCTCGGGGCGACGGCAAGCGAGGTGGTACCGCGGAGGTGCGCGGCCGGCATCCGGATGCCGTTCGGTTCACCATCGTCCTCGTCCAGCAGAGAGCCACGACGAGCCGACGACCCGCAGGAGCACCACCGATGACGTACCCCCAGGTCTCCACGACCGGTGAGCACACCGGCGCCGCCTTCGGCGTGCCACCGAGCCCGCGGTTCCCGCAGGTCGAGGATGCCGTGCTCGCGCACTGGGCGGCCGACGACACCTTCTCCGCCTCCGTGGAGAACCGGCCGGCGGGGGAGGATGGCGCCAACGAGTTCGTGTTCTACGACGGCCCGCCCTTCGCCAACGGCCTGCCCCACTACGGGCACCTGCTCACCGGCTACGTCAAGGACGTCGTCCCCCGCTACGAGACGATGCGCGGCCGCCGCGTCGAGCGCCGGTTCGGCTGGGACACCCACGGGCTGCCGGCCGAGCTCGAGGCGATGAGCCAGCTCGGCATCAAGACCAAGGAGGAGATCCTCGAGCTCGGGATCGGGACCTTCAACGCCAAGTGCCGTGACTCGGTCATGAAGTACACGGGGGAGTGGCGCGAGTACGTCACGCGGCAGGCCCGCTGGGTCGACTTCGACAACGACTACAAGACCCTCAACCCGACGTTCATGGAGTCGGTGCTCTGGGCGTTCAAGACGCTCTACGACAAGGGTCTGGTGTACGAGGGCTTCCGCTGCCTGCCCTACTGCTGGAACGACCAGACCCCCCTGTCCAACCACGAGCTGCGCATGGACGAGGACGTCTACAAGAACCGGCAGGACCCCGCGGTCACCGTCGGCTACCGGCTGGAGACCGGCGAGCTGGCCCTCATCTGGACCACCACGCCCTGGACCCTGCCGAGCAACCTCGCCATGGCCGTCCGCCCGGACATCGACTACGTCGTCGTGGAGTCCGACGCCTCCGGCCGCACCGAGCGGTACCTCCTGGCGGAGGCCCGGCTGGCGGCCTACGCCCGGGACCTCGGCGACGACGTCACCGACCGCGTGGTGCAGCGGCTCAAGGGCAGTGACCTCCTCGGACGGTCCTACACGCCGCCCTTCTCCTACTACGAAGGACACCCGAGGTCGCACGTGGTGCTCGCGGCGGACTACGTCACCACAGACGACGGCACCGGCATCGTGCACATCGCGCCGGCCTTCGGCGAGGAGGACAAGCAGCTCACCGACCAGCACGACATCAAGCCGGTCGTCCCGGTCGGGCCGGACGGTCGCTTCACGTTCCCCGTCGCCGACTACGAGGGGCTGCACGTCTTCGACGCCAACGCGCTGATCATCGAGCACCTCAAGGCCGCGACAACCGGTCAGGGTGACCAGGGGTCGGTCACCCAGGGCACCGTGCTCCTTCGCCGCGAGACGTACGACCACTCCTACCCCCACTGCTGGCGGTGCCGTGAACCCCTCATCTACATGGCGGTCTCCTCGTGGTTCGTCGAGGTCACGAAGTTCAAGGACCGCATGGTCGAGCTCAACGGGGAGATCACCTGGGTCCCCGAGCACGTCAAGGACGGCCAGTTCGGCAAGTGGCTGGAGAACGCGCGCGACTGGTCCATCTCGCGGAACCGGTTCTGGGGCAGCCCGATCCCAGTGTGGCGCTCCGACAACCCGGCGTACCCGCGGATCGACGTGTACGGCTCGTTCGAGGAGCTCGAACGTGACTTCGGCCGGCTGCCGCTGAACGAGAAGGGTGAGCCAGACCTCCACCGCCCCTTCGTCGACCACCTGACCCGGCCCAACCCGGACGACCCGACGGGCAACTCGACGATGCGCCGGGTGGAGGACGTCCTGGACGTCTGGTTCGACTCGGGGTCGATGAGCTTCGCGCAGGTGCACTACCCGTTCGAGAACGCCGAGTGGTTCGAGCACCACTTCCCGGGCGACTTCATCGTCGAGTACATCGGTCAGACCCGCGGCTGGTTCTACACCCTGCACGTGCTCGCGACGGCGCTGTTCGACCGGCCCGCGTTCTCCTCGTGCCTCAGCCACGGCATCGTCCTGGGCAGCGACGGCCAGAAGATGAGCAAGTCGCTGCGCAACTACCCGGACGTCAACGAGGTGTTCAACCGCGACGGAGCCGACGCGATGCGCTGGTTCCTCATGTCGTCGTCCATCCTGCGCGGCGGCAACCTCGTCGTGAGCGAGGACGGCATCCGTGAAGGCGTGCGGCAGGTGCTCATCCCCCTGTGGAACAGCTGGTACTTCTTCTCGCTCTACGCCAACGCGATGCACGGTGGTCAGGGATACACCGCGCGGTGGTCGACCGCCTCGACCGACCCCCTCGACCGCTACCTCCTGGCCAAGCTGCGGGCGCTCGTCGAGACCGTGCAGGGCCAGATGGACGTCTACGACATCCCGGGGGCGTGCGAGTCGGTGCGCCAGTTCGTCGACGCCATGACGAACTGGTACATCCGCCGCTCGCGGGAACGCTTCTGGGACACCGATACCGGTTTCGGCGAGGAGTCGAGCGCCCATGCGGCGTTCGACACGTTGTACACCACCCTGGAGGTGCTCACGCGGGTGTCCGCCCCGCTCCTCCCGCTCGTCACCGAGGAGATCTGGCGTGGCCTCACCGGCGGGCGCTCGGTGCACCTGGAGGACTGGCCGGATGCCGCCGCGTTGCCCGCCGACGACGCGCTGGTCGCCGCCATGGACCAGGTCCGGGCGGTCTGCTCCACGGGCTCCTCGCTGCGCAAGGCGGAGAAGCTGCGGGTGCGCCTACCTCTCCCCGCCCTCACGGTCGTCACTGCTGACCCGGCCGGTCTCGAGCCGTTCACCTCCATCGTGGCCGACGAGCTCAACGTCAAGGCCGTTGAGGTCCTCGACGTGGCGGACGCCCACGAGTCAGACTTCGGCATCAGCCAGCGGCTCGTCGTCAACGCCCGAGCGGCCGGGCCGCGCCTGGGTCGTGACGTGCAGGCCGCGATCAAAGGCAGCAAGAACGGCGACTGGTCCGTTTCCGACGACGGGTCGGTCGTCGCCGGCGGGCTGCCGCTCGTCGAGGGCGAGTACACGCTCGAGACGGTGGTCGACGCCGACCAGGCCGGCTCCCATGCCACGGCGATGCTGCCGGGCGGCGGGTTCGTCGTGCTCGACACCGATGTCTCGCCGGAGCTCGAGCTCGAGGGCGCGGCACGCGACCTGGTGCGCGCCGCCCAGCAGGCCCGGCGCGACGCCGGCCTGGAGGTCTCCGACCGGATCTCACTCGAGGTCACCGGTGCCGAGTTCGTCTACCGGGCGGTCATCGGTCACCAAGGCCTGGTGACCCGGGAGACGCTCGCCGAGCACCTCTCGGTGACGCCGGACCTCGATGCCCTCGACCGCGAGGCCGATGGCGTCACGGAGGTGACCGTCGGCGAGCGCTACCCCGCGCGGGTCCGTGTCACGCGGCGCTGACCCCACATCGAGGCGGTTGTCCAAGCAGTTCCTGAGAGTGTTCCGGTCACCCGGCATCGGCTCGGGATGCGGTGCCAACGGACCGCACCTAGCGTCAGCCCGGTCGCCACCGCGACGTCCCCGAGACGCAGGAGCAGCCGATGAAGACCGTCCCCGTCCACGCCCGCCGAGTACCCGTCGTCGGCGCGCTCGCCGCGGCGGTCGTGCTCGCAGGAGCCGGCCTGTCGGCCGCCGCGCCGACACCCATCGAGGAGAAGGTGCAGGTCGTCCACGTGACGGCACGCACCCAGGCAGAGCGCTCCAAGGTCAACGCGCTTGGTCTGGACACGACCGAGCACGGTGACACCTCCGGTGTCGAGGTGATCCTGCACGGCTCTGCCGACGAGGCCCGGCTCCGCGAGGCCGGCTTCACCTGGCGGGTCGAGGACGCCGACCTCGCGGCGACGATGCGCGTCGCACGCAAGGCCGACGCCGCGTATGCCTCGAGCGTCTCGGAGTCCGCGCTCCCCAGTGGCCGGACGTCGTACCGGACCCTTGCAGAGATCAACGCCGAGCTGGACACGCTGGCGGCGACGTACCCGGACCTCGTCAGGCCGCTGACCCTGCCCAACACCAGCGTGCTGGGACGCCCGGTCAGGGGCATCGAGATCACGACGAACGCGGCGAACGTCGACGACGGCAAGCCGGTGTTCCTCATGATGGGCGCGCACCACGCACGGGAGTGGCCCTCGGTCGAGCACTCCATGGAGTTCGCCTACGACCTCCTCGAGAACCAGGCGACGAACGCCCGGGCTCGCAGCATCGTCGCGAAGAGCCGCACGATCGTCGTGCCCGTCGTCAACGTGGACGGTTTCCAGATCAGCCGCTCTGCGGCGCCACTCGGCAACTTCTCGACCTTCGACTACGAGATGAAGCGGAAGAACTGCACCGTCTCGGCGGCGACCCCGGCGCAGTACGTCACCGGGACCTGCGACAACAACCTCGCCGGCCGGCTGCGCGGCACCGACCCGAACCGCAACTACCCGGGCTTCTGGGGTGGTCCGGGCGCGAGCACGAGCTGGAGCAGCGACACCTTCCGCGGCGACGGCCCGGGCGACATCCCCGAGGTCGACAACATCAAGCAGCTCATCTCCGAGCGACAGGTCACGAACCTCATCAGCAACCACACCTACAGCAACCTGGTGCTCCGGCCGCCATCGCTGCTCTCGACCGGCTTCTCGCCCGACGAGCCGCTCTACAAGGCGCTCGGTAAGCGTATGACGGACACGAACGACTACCTCAACTGGGCCTCGTTCCAGCTCTACGACACCTCGGGCTCTGTGGAGGACTGGAGCTACTGGCAGACCGGGGGCCTGGGCTTCACCTTCGAGATCGGCCCCGACAGCTTCCACCCGGCCTACGAGAGCGCCGTGGTCGCCGAGTACCTGGGCCTCGAGCCGGCCGCCGGTGCGGGCCAGGGCGGCAACCGCGAGGCGTACTACCGGATGGCCGAGGCCACGATCGACCCGGCCTTCCACTCCACGATCACCGGAACGGCGCCGGAGGACCGGGTGCTCACGGTGAGCAAGCAGTTCCAGGCGATGACCTCTCCGGTCATCAAGCCCGGCGGGGTTGTCGACCCCGCCATCGCGTACGCCAACGACCTGTCCAGCTCGCTGCGCACCCTGGGCGGCAAGTTCAGCTGGGCGGTGAACCCCTCGACGCGACCGGAGGTCGTCGGCCGCTACGGCCGCGACCCCCAGGCACCGGTGCAGGAGACCCAGCAGCTCGTCAACCCGGAGGGTGTGCCGGCCGAGTTCGCCTACGAGGAGACCACCTTCACCGTCGAGGGTCTGCCGGACGCCGACAACGGCGCCGCGGAGGTGCGAATCTCCTGGCCGGACGCCAGCGTCGACTGGGATGTCTACGTCTACGACGACATGGGGCGCCAGGTTGCGTCGGCGGCGAGCCTCGCCGACCCGGAGGTCGCCGTCCTCATCGACCCGCTGCCCGGCACGTACACCATCCGGGTGGAGAACTACGAGGGCGGGTCGACGAGCGACTGGACCGGTGAGGTCGTCTTCAAGGCACCCAAGCCGGCGACCTACAGCGGCGTCAAGGAGGCATGGACGATGACCTGCACCACGCTCGCCGGAGACGTCGTCGCCAGCCGCTCGGTCGTCGTCGACCGTGGTGCGACGGTCGACGTGGGCAACGCCTGCAAGAAGAGCAAGGGCTGAGCCTGCAGCACGGCATCCGACGCGGCCCCCCGGCCTGTGAGCCGGGGGGCCGCGTCATCGGCGAGAATGGGCCGGTGACTCCTGCACCCGATGGCGCCCAGCGCGAGGCCGCGCACCAGCTCGAGGTCACCCGGCGGATGCGTGAGGTCGAGGCGTCGATCCTCTCGCGGGCCCCCGAGCACGACCTCGAACCGTCGCTGGACCGGATCCGCGCGGTGATGGACCTCCTCGGCGACCCGCAGCACACCTTCCCCGTCGTCCACGTCACCGGCACCAACGGGAAGACCAGCACGGCTCGCATCATCGAGTCGCTGCTGCGGGAGATCGGGCTGAAGACGGGCCGGTTCACCTCCCCGCACCTGCACTCCATGCTCGAGCGCATCGCGGTCGGCGGCCGGTCGATCGAGCCGGAGCGCTTCCTCGCGGCCTACGACGAGGTCATCCCCTTCGTCGAGATCGTCGACGCGCGCTCGATCCTGGACGGCGGCCCGCCGATGACGTACTTCGAGGTGCTCGTCGCCGTGGCCTACGCCGCCTTCGCGGACCTGCCGGTCGACGTCGCCGTCGTGGAGGTCGGGATGGGCGGCTCGTGGGACGCCACCAACGTCGTCGACGCAGCGGTCTCCGTGATCACGCCCGTCGCCATCGACCACACCCACTTCCTCGGCGACACCGTCGAGCAGATCGCGACCGAGAAGGCCGGCATCATCAGGGCCGACGCCATCACCGTGGTGGGGCTGCAGCCCGAGCCGGATGCCGTGGAGGTCATCGTCGACCGGGCGAACGAGCTCGGGTCCCGTCTCGTCCTCGAGGGCACCGACTTCGGGGTCACGGCCCGTGACGTCGCCGTCGGTGGTCAGCAGATCTCCGTGAAGGGGCTCGCCGGCCAGTACGACGACCTCTTCCTCCCGCTGCACGGCACCCACCAGACGCAGAACGCCGCGGTCGCCGTCGCGGCGGTGGAGGCCTTCCTCGGTGGTGGCGAGCAGGCGCTCGACATCGATGTCCTCCGGGCCGGGCTCGCCGCGGTGGAGTCACCGGGCCGGCTCGAGATCGTGCGGCGCAGCCCCACCGTCCTGGTCGACGCGGCGCACAACCCCGCCGGTGCGCGTGCCCTGCGGGACGCGATGCGCGAGTCCTTCACCTTCGCCCGCCTCGTCGGGGTAGTGGCCGTGATGAAGGACAAGGAGGCCGCGCAGATGCTGGAGATCCTCGAGCCCGTGCTCGACGAGGTCGTCGTCACCCGCACCACGTCCCCCCGTGCCATGTCGCCCCGCCGGCTCGGCGAGATCGCCGCCGAGGTCTTCGGTGAGCACCGCGTGACGGTGGTCGACGACCTGCCCGACGCCCTCGACGTCGCGGCAGGCATGGCGGATGCCGGCGGCGGGGTGAGTGGGGGAGTGCTGGCCACCGGCTCGGTGGTCACCGCGGCCGAGGTCCGCCTGCTCCTCGGCACCACGGCCGTCTGACCGAACCTCAGTCGTCGAGGTCCTCCCCGGCGAGTGCGCGCGCCGCGAGACGCTCCTCGCCGGCCAGGGTCCACACCTGCCACGCCGCGCGTGCGTTGACCAGCACGATCACGCTGCCGAGCACGATGTCGGGCCACCCCGACCCCGTCCAGGACGTCACGAGCGCCATCACGATGATCGCGAGGTTGACGGCCACGTCGGCCCGGGCCGCCAGGTACGCCGCGCCACCGAGCGACCCTCCGTGGTGGCGGACGCGTACGAGCAGGAACGCGCACACCGCGTTGACGGCCGCGGCGCCGCCGGACGTGACCAGCAGCGCCGTGACATCGGGCGCAACGGGGTCGAAGGCCTTGGCCACCGCCTGCCAGCCGGCGACCAGCGCCGGAACCAGGATGATCAGGGCCATGACGTGCCCCGCGACCGCCCGCCGGGCCAGCGACCAGCCGAGCGCCAGCGCGATGAGCAGGTTGATGGCGGCATCCTCGAGGAAGTCCACGGAGTCGGCGAGCAGTGACACCGAGCCGATCGACAGGGCCACCGCCATCTCGATGCCGGCATAGCCGAGGTTCAGCCCGGCCACGAGCAGCACCGTGCGCCGCAACCGGCCGGCGTCGAGGAGCGGGGAGGACGTCACGGTGCCCATCCCACCAGAGGGAGGGTGGAGGGGCGGGGCGCATACCCTTGCCGCATGAGCCCGTTCTTCCGGCTGGTCCTGATCGTCGCCCTCGCCGTCGTCGTCTGGTGGGTCGTGACGTCGTACCGAGCCGGCCGCGGCGCGACCGCCACCACCTTCACCCCGGTCGAGGACCTCGGTCCGGAGGTCCGCCGGGCCATCGACGCGGCGCTCGCCCGTGGGGAGCTGGGAGGCGCGGTCGGGCACTACCAGGCGGCGACGGGGGCCGGCCGCAAGGAGTCGCAGGCCGCCGTCGAGACCCATCAGTGGAAGAGCGGCCCATGAGGCGGCTGCCCTTCTACGGCAGACAGGGCAAGTTCACGTTCCGCCTCCTGGCGATCGCCCTGTTCGGTCAGGCCATCATCCTCTCGTTCTTCGCTCTGGTGGCACGCGGCAACGCCATCGCCGTCGGGGAGGAGGGCGACGGCTCACGCCTGCTGTGGGTGGGGCTGGGCCTCGCCCTGCTGGCACTGGTGGCCGCCGGCCTCCAGCGCCGCCCCTACGGGGTACCGCGGGCTGGCTGGTGCAGGCGCTCACCTGGGCGAGCGCGGTCGTCGTCCCGGCCATGGTGGGGGTGGCCCTGGTCTTCACCGCCCTGTGGGTTCTCCTGCTCGTCCAAGGGGCGAGGGTCGACGCCATCGTCGCCGAGCGGGAGCGAGAGGCGTCACCCGCCGGTGGCTAGGGTGGTCGGGTGACCACCGAGCGCTCCCTCGTCCTCGTCAAGCCGGACGGCTTCGCCCGCGGCCTCACCGGCGAGGTGCTGCGCCGGGTCGAGGCCAAGGGGTACCGCGTCGTCGCGCTGCAGGTCCTGACGCCCGACACCGAACGGCTCCACGTGCACTACGCGGAGCACCACGGCAAGCCGTTCTTCGAGCCGCTCTGCGAGTTCATGTCCTCGGGTCCCGTCACCGCCGCCGTCATCGAGGGGGAGCGTTGCGTCGAGGGCTTCCGTGCCCTCGCCGGCGCCACCGACCCGACCAAGGCACTTCCCGGGACGATCCGCGGCGACCTCGGCCGCGACTGGGGCACACCGGTCCAGCAGAACATCGTCCACGGGTCCGACTCCCCGGAGTCGGCCGCCCGCGAGATCGGCATCTGGTTCCCCGGGCTCTGACCCGCTCCGGCGCGGCATCCGGACCCGGCCCACCCCACCGACCTAGCCTGCTGCCATGAGCGGCTGGGCGTCGGGCTGGGTGCGGGGGAGAGACCTCGCGATCGACCTCGGCACCGCCAACACCGTCATCTACGAGCGCGGCCGCGGGGTGGTGCTCGACGAGCCGTCCGTCGTCGCAGTCCGCACGGGCACCAGCGAGCTGCTCGCCGCCGGGCGCCGGGCGAAGGAGATGCTGGGCCGCACGCCCGAGGCGGTCACCGCCGTCCGCCCTCTCCGCGACGGTGTCATCTCCGACGCCGACGTCACCGAACGGATGATCCGCTGGTTCGTCGACCGGGTGGCCCCCTCCCGGCTGGTCCGGCCCCGGGTCGTCGTCTGTGTCCCCAGCGACATCACAGGAGTGGAGCGCCGCGCCCTCGAGGACGCCACGCTGCGGTCGGGTGCCCGGCGCGTCTACGTCATCGAGGAGACCATGGCCGCCGCCATCGGGGCCGGACTCCCGGTGGAGGAGACCCGGGCGTCGATGGTCGTGGACGTCGGCGGCGGCACCACCGACGTCGCGATCATCAGCCTGGGCGGCATCGTCACCTCTCGCACCATGCGGGTCGGCGGCGACGAGATCGACGAGGCTCTCCTGGCGCACGTCAAGAGCGAGTACTCCCTGCTGCTCGGTGAACGCAGTGCCGAGGACCTCAAGATCGGCGCGGGCTCGGCGTTCCCGCTCGCCGAGGAGATCACCGAACGGGTCCGGGGCCGCGACCTGGTCACGGGCCTGCCCAAGACCGTGCCGATCGGCTCGGCCGAGGTGCGCCGGGCGATCGAGACCCCGGTCATCCAGATCGTGGAGCTCGTCCGAACGGTGCTGGACGTCTGCCCACCGGAGCTGGCCGGCGACGTCGTCGACCGAGGCATCGCGCTCACGGGGGGCGGAGCCCTGCTGCGGGGTCTCGACGAACGGTTGAGCCACGAGCTGGGTGTCCCCGTCCACACGGCCGAGACCCCGTTGCACGCCGTGGCCCGCGGCGCCGGGCGGTGCGTGGAGGAGTTCGGAACCCTGGAGCGCGTGCTCGTCGACAACCGTCGGGCCTGAGCATGCACGTCCGTCGCACGCCCGTTCCGCAGACGACGAGGGCGTCTCGCCCACGCAGGGCCCTCGTCGCGGCACTGGCCGTCACCGGGCTGGCCGTCGCCCTGACCGTCTCGGGAGCGGCCGAGCTGGCCCCGCTGCGTGCCGCGGCTGCCACCGTCCTCGGGCCGCTCGAGCGTGTCCTGGCCCCTCGCGAGGATGCCGTGTCGGTCGCCCGCGCCGACCAGGCCAAGCTCACCGCCCGGCTTGCCCGCGCCGAGCGCGCTGCCGCGGCCGGGGCGGAGATGGCCGCCCTGTTGTCGGACCCCGCTCTCGAGGGCGCCCGGCTGGTACCGGCGCGGGTCGTGGCGGTCGGCGCATCCGGCCCGGCCGGCCCGGAGCGGGTGACGATCGACGTCGGGTCGCACGACGGGGTCGAGCCCGACCGCACGGTCGTCGCCGCCGACGGGCTGGTCGGCCGCGTCGTCTCGGTCGCTCCCTGGACCGCCGACGTGCTGCTCGTCGGCAGCCGCGAGCTGGCCGTCGGGGTGCGCGTCGGTGCCACCGGGGTGCTCGGTGAGGCCTCAGGCGCGGCGGCGCCAGGCGCCGCTCGCCAGGACCCCGGCCTCCTCTCCGTCGCCCTCGTCGAGCGCGGACGGATGATCGACGGGGATGCCGTCACGACGCTCGGGAGCGTCGGTGGCCGCCCGTTCGTGCCGGGCATCCCTGTGGGCAGGGTGGTCTCGGTGGACCTGCGCGCCGGCAGCCTGGCCCCCGTCGGCACGATCGAGCCGGCGGTCGACACCACCACCCTCGACGTCGTCGCCGTGGTGCTCGGAGCGGCAAGGAAAGCCCCCCGGCCGGTCGTCACGGGGAGCGGCTGATGCCCGTGGTGCTGGGGGGCGCTCGCGTACTGGCCCTGCTGTCCGCCGTGCTGCTCGTCGTCGCCCTGGCGTCCCGCCGGCTCAGCCCCGTGCCCGACCCGGTCCTCGTGCTCGTCGTCGCTTGGGCGCTGCTCCGGGGACCCGTCGCTGGGGCTGCTGCCGGGCTGGCGGGTGGCTGGCTGCTCGACCTGGCACCGCCGGGCGCGAGCACCCTGGGGGTCGCGGCGCTCGCCTACGCGGCTGCCGGCGCCCTGGCCGGCCGGGCCAGGACGGAGGGCCCGGTGGGCGCTCCGCGGGTGGCCGTGACCGCGCTCGCCGCCGCGGTGCTCGTCCAGGGCGTGGCCGTGGTCGTGGCGTTGGCGGACAACGCCGAGGTCGACCTCGTCGACATCGGCCTCGGGGCCCTGCTCAGCGCCACCGTCGCCGGCGTGGTGGTTCCGCTCGTCGCGAGGGTGGAGCGTGCCCATGTACGGCGGCGGTACGGGTGAGGGCGGCCGGGGGCCTGCGTCGCCCTGCGGCGCACGACGGGCGGTTCGTGACGGTCACCCTGCTCCTCGTGCTCGCCTTCACCGCCCTGCTCGGTCGGCTGGGACAGGTCCAGCTCGTCGGTCATGACGACTTCACGTCGGTCGCCGCGACAGAGACCCGCACGATCGTCGTCCCGGCCCTGCGCGGCCGCATCCTCGACAGGCAGGGACGACCCCTGGCCGACAACAGGGCCAGCACCGTCGTCACCCTGGAGCGCCGTGTGCTCGCCGAGAGGCCGGATCGTGCCGCATCCCTCGTCAGCGACGTCGCGCGGGTCCTGGACCTGCCGGCGGACGACCTCCTCGGGCGCACCTGGCTGTGCGGCGAGCACGGCGCGCCGCCGCCGCCGGCGTGCTTCGCCGGCTCTCCGCAGGTCGCGGTGCCACTCGCCGAGGACGTCGACCCGACCCGGGCGCTCTCGCTCGTGGAGCAGCCCGAGCGCTTCCCGGGGGTGGCGGTGGAGTCGCGTCCAGTTCGCACCTACCCGAGGCCGCTCGGCAGCACTGCCGCGCACGTGCTCGGCTACCTGGGGCAGGCGAGGGCCGACGAGGTGTCCGCGCGGGACGACGTACTGCCCCAGGACCTGGTCGGGCGGGCCGGCCTGGAGCAGCAGTACGACGAGGCCCTGCGCGGCATCCCTGGTCGGACCGTCGTGGCCGTCGACGCCCGAGGGATCGTCACCCGGGTCGTCTCGCAGACCGACCCCGTGCCGGGGCGCGACCTCGTGACCTCGCTCGACGCCGGGGTCCAGGCGACCGCCGAGCGCGCCCTCGACACCACGATGGCGGCCAGGCGCAAGGCCGGCTGGCCGGCCGACAGCGGAGCCGTCGTCGTGCTGGACCCTCGCACCGGCGCCGTGGCCGCCCTCGCCAGCGCCCCCGCGTACGACCCGAACGTGTGGACCGGGGGCATCTCGGCGACGGACTTCGCCCGGCTCACCGACGAGGAGGCCGCGACGCCCCTGCTCTCGCGGGCCGTGGGCGCCTCCTTCGCCCCCGCCAGCACGATCAAGCCGGCCTCCCTGACCGCGACGGTTCGGGCCGGCAACCCCTTGCGCGGCACCTACGCGTGCCCGCCCAGCGTGCGCATCGGTGGGCGGGTGTTCACGAACTACGAGACCCGCGGGCACGGGAGGATCTCGCTGCGCCGCGCGCTCGAGGTCTCGTGCGACACGGTGTTCTACCGGGCGGCCCATGACGCGTGGCGAGCCCAGGGCGGGGTCCGCGCTCGACCCGGCGCCGGTGAACCGTTCGCGGAGGTGGCCGCCGGGTTCGGCCTCGGCAGACGCACCGGCATCGACCTCCCCGGCGAGGCCGACGGGCTCGTGCCCGACCGGTCGTGGAAGCAGGCGCGGTGGGACGCGACCAAGGACGCAACCTGCCGACGGGCCAGGGCCGGCTACCCGGACCTCGCCGACCGCGAGCGGGCGGCCTACCTCCAGCAGGTGGCGAGGGAGGACTGCTCCGACGGCTGGCAGTTCCGGGCGGGTGACGCCGTCAACCTCTCGATCGGGCAGGGCGACCTATCAGCCACACCGCTGCAGATGGGTGTCATGTACGCCGCCATCGCCAACGGCGGCACGCTCGTCACCCCGCGCGTCGGCTCGGTGCTCGCCGACCCGGTGTCGGGGGAGCAGTCGAAGGTCGCCGGCGGCCCGACCCGTGCGGCACCCCTCACAGGTGAGCTGGGCACCTACCTCCGTGAGGCGCTTCGGGGCGTCGTGGTGTCCGGGTCGGCCCGGGCCGCGTTCGCCGGCGCGCCGGCCGACTGGCCCGTCGCCGGGAAGACCGGCACCGGGGAGGTCCTCGGGAAGCGGGACACGTCGTGGTTCGTCTCGTACGCCCCCGCGAAGGCTCCTGAGTGGGTGGTGTCGGTCGTCATCTCGCAGGCCGGCACGGGGGCCTCAGCTGCCGCGCCGGTGGCCCGAGCGGTGCACGAGGCCCTCCGCGGGCTCCCCTGAGGGGCCGTCCGACCGGCCGATAGGCTGGCGCCATGGCTGACTTCGACGTCGTGGTGCTCGGTGCTGGTCCAGGGGGGTACGTCGCGGCGATCCGCGCGTCCCAGCTCGGCAAGAAGGTCGCCGTCGTCGAGAAGAAGTACTGGGGCGGCGTCTGCCTCAACGTCGGTTGCATCCCGAGCAAGGCCCTCATCGCCAACGCCACGCTCGCCCACACGCTCGCGCACGACAAGGCGAAGTTCGGCATCGAGGGCGACGCGACGATGCAGTACGGAGCCACGTTCACGCGCTCGCGCCAGGTGTCGGCCGCCATCGTCAAGGGCGTCCACTTCCTCATGAAGAAGAACACGATCGAGGAGGTCGACGGGTGGGGGACGCTCACCTCACCGACGTCCATGGACGTCGCGCTGAACGACGGCTCGACCCGCGGGCTGACCTTCGACCACCTCATCCTCGCGCCCGGTGCGGTGACCCGGATGCTGCCCGGAGTCTCGGTGTCCGAGAACGTCGTGACGTACGAGGAACAGATCCTCGACGAGAACCTCCCGGGGTCGATGATCATCGCCGGCTCGGGTGCCATCGGCGTCGAGTTCGCCTACGTGATGAAGAACTTCGGCGTCGACGTGACGATCGTCGAGTTCCTCGACCGGATGGTTCCGACCGAGGACCCCGACATCTCCAAGGAGCTCGCGCGTCACTACAAGAAGCTCGGGGTCAAGGTGCTCCTCGGCACCAAGGTGGAGGGGGTCGAGGACACCGGCTCCGGGGTCCGCGTGACGGTCTCACCGGCCGCCGGCGGCGACCAGCAGGTCCTCGAGGCCGACAAGTTCCTGTCGGCGATCGGCTTCGCACCCCGCACCGAGGGCTACGGGCTGGAGACGACCGGTGTCGCCCTCACCGACCGGGGCGCGATCGCCATCGACGACTACTGCCGCACCAACGTTCCCAACGTCTACGCCATCGGCGACGCGACAGCGAAGCTCATGCTCGCGCACGTGGCGGAGTCGATGGGCGTCGTCGCCGCCGAGACGCTCGCCGGGGCCCCCACGATGCCCGTGGAGTACGACTTCGCGCCGCGGGCGACGTACTGCAACCCGCAGATCGGCTCGTTCGGGTACTCGGAGGAGCAGGCCCGTGAGCGAGGCTACGACGTCAAGAGCGCGAAGTTCCCGTTCTCCGCCAACGGGAAGGCGATGGGCCTGGGGGATGCCGTGGGCTTCGTCAAGATCGTGGCCGACGCCACCCACAACGAGATCCTCGGGGCCCACATGATCGGGCCCGACGTGACCGAGCTGCTGCCTGTTCTGACGCTCGCGCAGAAGTGGGACCTCACGGCCGACGAGGTGTCTCGCAACGTGTTCGCACACCCGACCCTCTCGGAGTCGGTCAAGGAGGCGATCGAGGGCATCGCCGGCCACATGATCAACCTCTGAGTGAGCCCCCGGTCAGCCCGGCATCTCGGTGGCCACGTTGATGATGTTGCCGTCCGGGTCCGCGAACCACACCGCGTGGTAGACGTCCTCGAAGGACGCCACACCGTCGGCCCAGGTGATCCCGTCCATCTCGAAGGTCTGGAACGTGACGTCCTTCTCACGAAGGGCTGCCACCTCGGCGTCGAAGCGCTCCTTCGGCACCTGGAACGTCATGGCGGTGGCCTTGTTCGACCCGGCGAACGACGACGGGTACACCATGAGCGCGCCCGATCCCGCAGCGTAGATGACGCTCCCGTCCGGGCCCTCCGTGGTCGGGGTGAGCCCCAGGACCCCTTCGTAGAACGCCCGGCTCGGGGCCATGTCCCTGACGGCGAGGGTGGGCAGGGGCGCGTGGTCGCGTAGCACGGCATCTCCAGCGCGGACCGGGCGACCGTCGTCCGGTCGGCGGCCTCACCCTAGGAGCGAACCGATGCGGTGGTCAATGACCCGAAATGACCATGCCGGGTGGGCGGCCCGGGTGCGTCAGCGTGCTGTCACCAGGAGGACGACGTCGACGAGGGCGATGCCGACCGCCGCGACGAAGGGCACGCGTCCCGGACGCACGACCGCCACGACCGCGAGCAGCGCCACGGCGACCAGTGCCACGACCGAGGAGATCCGTGCGATCCCCGCCCCCAGTGCCACCACGACGCTTGCTGTCACCAGCACGGTCGCGGCGACCGCCGGCAGTCGTCGGGCACCGAGCCGGTGCGGCAGGCCGTGAACGCCGGTCCTCTCGTCCTCGGCGAGGTCGGGAAGTGCGTTGAGCAGGTGGGCACCGACGCCGATGAGTGCTGCGGCCGGCGGCATCCACCACGGTGGCAGGGCGGGAGGTTCGGCCGCGAGCCAGACGAAGACGACGAGCCCACCGAACGAGACGGCGTACGGCGCCCATGACCAGGCCGTCGACTTCAGCCCGGCGTTGTAGGCCCACGCCGACGCGACGCAGAGGAGGTGCACGGTGCCCGCCAGGACGCCGCAGGCCAGCGACAGCACGACCGTGGCCAGCACGGAGACCGCACAGGCCGTACGGACCGTTCGAGCGCGAACCTCACCAGCAGCGAGCGGCTTGTCCGTCCGGCCGACAGCGCGGTCCCGGGCCTCGTCGAGGAGGTCGTTGGACCAGCCGACGGAGAGCTGGCCGGTGAGGACGGCGAGCGCGACGAGCACCAGCCGGTCTGCGGGCAGCCCGGCGGCCACCCCGAGGAGCACGGACAGCGCCACGACGGCGAGCGCCGGCCCCGGGTGGGTGGCCCGCAGGAGCGCTGTGGTCATGCGGGCCTGGCGAGCTGGTCGACCGCGGCCCCGAAGACCCCCGGAAGTGCTGCTGCCGCCGGGACCACCCGCTCGCGCAGCGCTCGGTGACGCGTCGCCGTGAGCAGGGTGTGGGTGAGCAGCTGGTGGCGCCACCCGAGGCGGCGCCACGCCGTCTCGTACGACCGGGGACGCCCGCTCGCGACCGCGTCCACGGCCGCCCGAGCCTGCGCCAGGCCGAGGAGGATGCCCTCGCCAGTGAGCGCGTCCACGTACCCGGAGGCGTCGCCGACCAGCAGGACACGGCCCGCGACCCGTCGCGTGGCCCGCTGCCTCAGCGGCCCCGCTCCTCGGACGCGGGACACGACGGGACCCGCGAGGCGTCCGTGGAGCCCGGGGAAACCGGCGAGCAGCTGCTCGAGCGGGCGGCGGGTGTCGCTGAGCACGGCCACCCCCACGAGGTCCGGCGCGACCGGCGTGACATAGGCCTCGCCGACCGGCGCCCAGTGGACCTCGACCAGGTCGGTCCAGGGCGGCACCGCCACGTGGCACCGCTGGCCGTACCGACGCCGCGCGGATGCCGGTCTCTCCAGTCCCAGCATCCGGCGCACCGGCGAGTGCAGGCCGTCCGCCGCGACGAGGTACCGCGTCGGCTCGCCGTCGACGAGCAGGTGGTCGCCGCGGTCCTCGATGCAGCGCACCGCCCGGGGCGACGTCATCACGCCGGCTGCGACGACGGCATCCGACATGGCCGCGTGCAGCGTGGTGCGGCGGACGCCGAGCCCGGGGCCGTCGCGGAACCGGGCCTGCGCGCAGTGGCTGCCGTCGACGTAGCGGATGCCGGTGATCGGGAACCCGTCGAGCCGGACCCCCAGCTGGGCCAGCGCCGCGACGGCCCCCGGCATCAGCCCCTCGCCGCAGGCCTTGTCGATCGCACCCGAACGTGGTTCGAGCAGGGCGACGTCGAGGCCCGCGCGGGCCGCGTGGAGCGCGGCCCCCAGCCCGACCGGCCCGGCACCGGCGACGAGGAGGTCACGCATCGACCGGGCTCCGTGGCAGCGTCGCCAGCGCGGCGTCCTCCACCCGGATCCGCACGGTCAGCAGGACGGCGTTGGCCACCGTGAACACGACGGCCGTGATCCACGATGCGTGCACGAGGGGGAGGGCCAGGCCCTCGACGACGACGGCGACGTAGTTGGGGTGCCGCAGGAACCGGTACGGGCCGCTCGTGACCGGCGGCATCCCGGGCACGACGATGACGCGGGTGTTCCACCGAGGGCCGAGCGTGAGGATGCACCACCAGCGCAGGGCCTGCGACGCGAGCACGAGGACCAGCATCGACCAGGCGAGAGCAGGGGGAACCTCGGGACGGCGCACCCACGCCTCGACCAGCATCGCGACCAGGAAGCCGGAGTGCAGGGCCACCATCACCGGGTAGTGCCCTCGGCCGTGCTCGACCCCGCCCCTCGCGAGGCTCCAGGCGGCGTTGCGGCGCGAGACCACGAGCTCCGCCAGCCTCTCGACTCCCACGAGTGCCACGAGCGCGGTGAACGCCAGGATGCCGTTCACGCGCCGACGCTCGCAGCCTGCGTGGCCCGCACCAGCACGAGCTCGGAGCAGAAGCCGGGGCCCATGGCCAGCACGATCCCGTACGACCCCGGCTCGGGAGCGCGGTCGCGCAGGGTGTCCTCCAGCACGTGCAGGACCGAGGCGGAGGAGAGGTTGCCGATCCGCGCCAGGGAGTCCCAGGTGAGCTGCACGGCGTCCCGCGGCACCTCCAACGCCTCCTCGAGCGCTTCGATGACCCTCGGGCCGCCCGGGTGGCACACCCACCACCCGATGTCGGCACGGGTGAGGCCGTGGTCGGCGAGGAAGGCGTCGACGTCGCCGCGGATGTAGTGGTTGACCACGGCCGGCACCTGGGCGTCGAGCACGATGCGCAGGCCGCCGGAGGTGACGTCGAAGCCCATGGTGCGCTCGGAGTCCGGGTACAGCCGGCTGCGGGTGGCGAGGACGGTCGCCGAGCCACCCGCCTCCCGGCCACTGCCACCGGCGACGACCGCGGCCGCCCCGTCGCCGAAGAGGCCGCTCGCGACGAGGTTGGGCACCGACACGTCGTCGCGCTGGACCGTGAGGGAGCACAGCTCGACCGCGACGAGGACGGCCACGCCCTCGGGGTCCCCCCGCAGGTAGTCGTGGAGGCGGGCGATACCGGCCGCTCCGGCGACGCAGCCGAGCCCGACCAGGGGCACCCGTTTGACATCGGGACGAAGCCCGATGAGCGACGCGATCCTCGCCTCCAGGCTGGGCACCGCCAGGCCCGTCACCGTGGCGCAGATGATGACGTCGACATCGGTCGGGGTGAGCCCCGCGTCCTTGAGGGCGTCGACCAGGGCGCGGGCGCCGAGCTCCACGGCGTGGTCGATGAACAGGTCGTTGGCCTGGGTGAAGCCGTCGAGGCGGCCGTAGTCCGACAGGGGGAGCACGAGGCTGCGCTGGCTGACCCCCGCGTTGCGGTGGAACCGGCGCAGCAGCTGTTCGTCCACCCCGCCCTGGGCGATCACGTCGGCGAAGGCGTCGGTGATGTCCTCCTGGCGGTAGGTGTGCGCCGGCAGCGCGCCACGGACGGAGAGGATCTGCATGGCTGGGGCTCCTTCATCGGCGGGCGTCGAGCTGGGGGGTCTCGGTGGTCGGGTCGCTGGACGGCTCGCTGCTCAGGTCCCCCGCCAGGGCGATGGCCAGTCCCCGGGCGAGCCGAGGGGTGATCCGCCCATCCCCCAGGCCGATCTCCACGAGGTCGTCGAAGGTCCGCGTGCTGGCACCGGCTGCCCGCAGGCCGGCCCGGAGGACGGTCGGCCTCCGCGCCAGCCGGGAGACGAGCCAGGTGTGCCGGAGGTGGGCGGCCAGCAGTCGCCGCACCGCCGCGCCGTAGGCCGCACCCGCGGTGGCGGGCGCCCCCGCTGCCACCGCTCGGGCCGCGGCCCGTCCGGCGAGCACACCGGTCGCGACGGCGTAGTAGATGCCTTCCCCGGTCAGGGGGTTCACCAGGCCGGCGGCGTCACCGGCCAGCAGGATGGGGCCGGCGGGGTGGAGCCACCGGTGACCCGAGAGCGGCAGGTGGTGGCCGCGCCATGCGGTGCCGCCGGCGCCGGCCCCCGGGATGAGCTCCTCGAGCTGCTCGAGCATGAGCGAGCGGGTCGGGAGGTCCGTATCGCCCACGTCCCCCTTTCGGCCCACGAGCTCGCCGTACCCCACGTTCGAGAGGCCGTCGCCACGGTCGAAGGCCCAGGCGTAGGACGGCTGGCGCCGCTCCCCGAAGCGGATGACCTGCATGCCCCGTCGCCGGTCGGGAGTCGGTGCGTACCCACGGAGGGCCAGCGCGCGGGAACGGTGCTGCGGCATCCGAAGGGACGACCGCACGGCGGAGTGGGCGCCGTCGGCACCCACGACGACCTTCGCCCGGATCGAGCCGTCGACCACGACCCACGGCCCGAGGCGCTCGACCGAGGACACCCGGTGTCGCGCGAGCTCGGCGCCGGCCCCCACGGCCCGGTCCACGAGCCGGGCGTCGAACACCGCCCGGGGGATGACCCAGGCCGGCCGGCGCAGGTCGCCGACGACGCGACGGCCGCCGTGGGCCAGCTCGAGCCGGCGCGACGGCATCCACCCCGAGGCAGCATCCCCGGCACCGACGGTGCCCAGCACGTCGATGACGTGGGGAGCGATCCCGTCGCCACAGCACTTGTCACGAGGGAACTCCGCACGGTCCGCGAGCAGAACGCGCAGTGCGGGGTCGGCATCCAGGGCCGCGAGCGCCGCGGCGCTCCCTGCCGGGCCCGCGCCCACGACGACGACGTCCCACGCGTCATCGGAGCCCGGGGAAGCCGTCACCTCGCAAACGTACCCAGCGTCGCGGGGACCACGCCGCACGAGGTCCGCAGCAGCGGCGGGCGCGGAGGTGTCCGACCTCATGGTGTCTAACCTTCCTGGGCCGTCCGGGCACGGCCGGTCCGAC
This sequence comes from uncultured Actinomycetota bacterium, assembly GCA_963763015.1. Taxonomy (GTDB): domain Bacteria; phylum Actinomycetota; class Actinomycetes; order Actinomycetales; family Dermatophilaceae; genus Fodinibacter. The sequence goes on from CAVXML010000012.1 coordinate 192,296, forward strand.
GCGTGGCCGCGGACGTGATGATCGTCATCTGCGCGGTGTGCAGCGACCGCGGCAGTGCCAGCTCGTCACCTCAGGGGAGTTCACCATGCGCATCGTCATCACCGGCGCGACCGGCAACGTCGGATCGGCCCTGGTGCGACGTCTCGTCGCGGCCGGCCGTCACGACCTCGTCGGCCTCGCGCGCCGGCCACCCAGCCCCGGCATAGCCCCCTTCGACGAGGTCGAGTGGCGGACTGCCGACCTCACGACCGACGGATCGCTCCCGGTGCTGCGTGAGGCGTTCCGCGGGGCCTCGGCCGTCGTGCACCTCGCCTGGGGGTTCCAGCCCTCCCACGACGAGGCCTACCTCGAGGCCCTCGGCGTCGGCGGGACTCGGCGAGTGCTCCGTGCCCTCGAGGACGAGCGGGTTCCGCACCTGGTCCACATGTCGTCGGTGGGCGCCTACTCCCGAAGGCGGGACGACACCCCGGTCGACGAGAGCTGGCCGACGTCGGGCGTGCCGAGCTCGCCCTACAGCCGCCACAAGGCAGCGGCGGAGGGGCTCCTGGACGTCCACGAGGCCAGTGGCGCAGGGACCATCGTCGCCAGGATGCGCCCGGGCATCATCGGCCAGTCGTCGGCCGGGAGCGCGCTGCTCCGGTACGGCGTGCCTGCGCTGGTCCCGTCGCGAGCCCTCCGCCTGCTTCCGGTGCTCCCCCTCGACCGACGGCTCCTCGTGCCGGTCGTGCACTCGGCCGACGTGGCGGATGCCGTCGTGCGCGTGCTCGACCGGGGCGCCGGCGGTGCGTTCAACCTCGCGGCCGACCCACCTGTGACCGCGGGAATGGTTGCCGGAGCGCTCGGCGCCCGGCACGTGCACGTGCCGGCAGTGGCCCTCCGCCTCGCCATGTCGGGAGCCTGGCACGCACGGGTCCAGCAGGTCGACCCCGGTTGGCTCGACCTCGGCTACGCGGTGCCGCTGCTCGACACCTCGAGGGCGCGCTCGGAGCTCGGGTGGAGCCCGACGGTCGACGGTGAGGCGGTGCTCGTGGAGGTTCTCGAGGGGATGCACCGAGCTGACTCCGACCACACGCCCGCGCTGCGGCCCCGGACGGTGGCCGAACAGGTCGGCAGGCTCGTGCGCAGTGGACCGGTCAGCACACGGCGCGAACCCTGATCAGCCGGGCGACGTCGCGGCGCCCCGGCGCGTCGGTCGGATCAGGGCGACGAGGCGGCAGCCACCGGGGCCGGCTCCCCGACGTCGAGGGTCTCGGCATCGCGCTCACCCCACCGACGGAACACCTCGATGACCACGAGGGCCAGCACGGCGAGCACGGCCACGAGGAGCACCGTCCCGGCGGAGGGTCGGTCCCCGAGGAGCAGGGCCAGCACCGCGATGCCGGCGACGGCGGTGCGCAGCACGGTGGTGTTGTGGCTCGCGAACCGGCTGACCTGCGCGAGGGCACCGGTCGGACGGTTCGTGGCCCCCGCCAGCCGCGAAGGAGCGGTCCGCAGCGCTCGGGCCGCGCTCGACGGCCCGGCGGCCCACGCCACCAGGGCGACGACGAGGAACAGGGTGGCCGAGGAACGCACCCAGAGTCGGAGGGGCACGGTGACGGCATCGAAGAGCACCGCCCCGGCCTCAGGCACGAGCAGTGTCTGCTCGATGTCGTCGAGGTAGAGAGCCCTCAGGACCTGCACCCCGAGCAGAAGGAGCACGAACGACCCGACGATCATCGACGCGCCGATCACAAGCGCCCGGCGTCGGTGGGGCGCCAGCGCGACCCCGGCCACGAGGAGCAGGAGGGCGGCCAGGGGCAGGACCCATGTCATCAGGTCGAGCAGCCGGAACGCGGTCTGGGCCTGAGCCAGGCTCGTGCTGTCGAGGATGACGAACTCGGCGTTCACCGCCGGGATCCGGTCGGCGAACGGAACCCCACGCTCGACGAGCACCGGCTTGATCGCGTTGATGAAGGTGGCCAGGTTGACCGAGACCCGGCCCTCGGTGACGGTCACGCCCTCCCTCGCCGGCTCGCCCGTGAGGGTCGCCACGAGGGTGGCGTGCGCCTCGCGGTTCGCGGCTGTCCACGCGTCCGCGAACGCATCCGAGGCCACCAGGGTGCTGACCTGCTCCTCAGTGAAGCCGTAGATGGCGTTGGAGATCGGCTCGGCGAACGTGGAGAGCTCGACGGGTAGGCGCTCGGTGAGGCCCTCCACCCGCGGGCGTTCACCGATGGCGGTGAGTGTCCGGGTGGTGAGCTCCTCGACCTTGAGGGCCTCGAACACCGCGTCGGTGATGCGCCGCGACGCCTCCTCCTGCACCGCGGGGTCGTCTGCGAGCGGAGCCACCATGGCGACGTAGCTGTCGGTCTCCAGCAGGGTGGCGCTCGTCCAGCGCGCGAGGGCCGACAACGGCGCCAGGAGGGCGGCAAGCAGGAGGAGCACGATCGCCCCGGTCCACCGGCCCCGCCCGCCACGTTCCCGGCGGTCCGGCGCCGACGGCGGCCCGAGGACCGCCACCTGGGCACGCAGCCGCTCCAGCTCGGCTCGCTCCTCCGCCGTCAGGGGCGGGGTCGCGGTGGAGTCGGGTCCTGTGCTCATGTGGTCCTCCTGCGCGCGGCGCAGGTGTCCGACCGCGCCGGCCGTGTGAGCACCGCGTCTCCCCTCGACCGTAGGGACGGGGGCCGCCGCGCGCCTCACCCGGTGCGGGTGAGGCACCCGGTGCGGGTGAGGGCCCGGCGACCGAGTGGCCGCCGGGCCCTCACCCGCACCGCTCAACGGCTGGTGGCGTGTTGCGCGAGGAACCCGTCGATCTGGTTGATCGAGGACCGCGCGCCCTCCTCCATGCCCATGTCGAGGACCGTCTGGAGGGCCTCCGCGGTGGCATAGGTGGCGGTGAACACGACCCGGGTCACTCCGTCGCCCGACTCGAACGTGTAGACGTTCTCGGACACGGGAAGCTCCGGGTTCGGGGTCAGATCCTCGTGGGCGAACCCGTCCCGGAAGGTGAAGCGGGACGTCGGCTCGACTGCGGTGATCTCCCAGTAGCCCGCGAACTTCTCGCCCTCGGGCGAGGTCATGAAGTAGGTGGTGCGGGCGCCGGGGCGCAGGTCGTGGTCGACGAACGTCGCCGGGTACTCCGGTGGGCCCCAGACCTGCTCGAGCTGGCGCGGGTCCTCGTAGAGCGCCCAGACCCGCTCGACCGGAGCGGCGAACTCGGCGGTGATCGTCAGCGTGCGGTTGTCGATGTCCTTGGTGATGTCGGTGACCGGCATGTCAGTTCTCCTTCGTGAGTAGTAGCTCGTCGATTCGGGCGACCCGCCCGCGCCACACGTTCTCGAGCTCGTCGAGCATCGAGGCGACGGAGCGGACCGCGTCCACGTCGCCGCTGGCCAGCTGTTCCCGGCCCGAGCGCCGCTTGGTCAGCAGCCCGGCCTTCTCCAGCACGGCGACGTGCTTCTGCACCGCGGCGAAGCTCATGTCGTACTTCGCCGCGAGGGCGGTGACCGAGTGCTCCCCGGCCAGGACCCGGCGCAGGATGTCGCGCCGGGTCCGGTCGGAGAGCGCGTGGAACAGGGCATCTGCCCGGTCCTCGGTCCTCGCGTCCACGTGACCAATATACAACCGGATGGTTGTACGTTGTCAAGACCGAACGGTCGGAGTTGGTGGTGCGGCCTGGTGCGTCCCCGTACGATGACTCCTTGGTCGAGGTCGTCGTGCAGGGGAGTGATGGGTGTTCGGGTCGCCGGTGTACCTCAAGCGTTCCCTGATGGTCGGGTGGGACGCCCTGTGCTGGGTCATGGCGCTCGGCGCCTTCGTGCTCACCCGCTTCGACTTCGAGCTGACCGACCGGGTCTGGCAGGCGCTCATCGCCTACACCGTGGCGGCCGTCGCCCTGCAGATCGTCGGAGGGTTCGCGTTCCACCTGTACCTCGGGCGCAGCCGGGTCGGCAGCTTCGACGAGGTGACGGCACTCGGGGCACTCGTGGCGAGCGTCAGCCTCGTTCTCGCCGTCGTGTTCTTCGTGACCCAACCGGTCTTCTCGCGGGGCGTGGCCCTCGCGATGCCGGCGCTCGCCTTCGTCCTCATGGCTGCCGGGCGCTGGGTGTTCCGCACCGCGGCGGAGCGCGACCGTCGGCGCCCGGGCGGGGGTGAGGCGACCCCGGTCGTCGTGTACGGCGCTGGGGATGCCGGTCACCAGGTGGCCCGCCTCGTCGACACCAACGAGGACGCGCCGTACTCGATCGTCGGCTTCGTCGACGACGACCCCGCCAAGCGCTTCCTGCGAGTGCGTGGCTACCGCGTGCACGGCCGCGGATCGGCCGTCGTGGACGTCGCGCGGGCGACGGGAGCCGAGACCGTCATCCTCGCCATCTCGCAGGCCTCGCCGCAGCTGCTCCAGGATCTCTCCGCCCGGTGCAAGGAGGCGGGGCTGGGCCTCGTGGTCGTCCCCCCCGTGCGCGAGATGATCGCCGGGCAGATCGACCTCGGCCAGCTCCGCGAGTTCAACGTCGAGGACCTCCTCGGCCGACGCCCGATCAGGACCGACCTCACCGAGATCTCGCACTACATCACGGGCAAGGTGGTCCTCGTCACCGGGGCCGGGGGGTCCATCGGCGCCGAGCTGTCCCGCCAGGTGCACGCCCTCGGGCCGGCCCGGCTCCTCCTGCTCGACCGTGACGAGTCCGCGCTGCACGCCGTGCAGCTGACCATCGACGGCTCGGGCCTGCTCGACAGCGACGGCCTGCTGCTGTGCGACATCCGTGACGAGGCCGCCCTGGCGAAGGTCTTCGACCGCCACCGCCCGGACGTCGTCTTCCACGCCGCCGCGCTCAAGCACCTGCCCCTCCTCGAGCGCCACCCGGAGGAGGGCTGGAAGACCAACGTCCTCGGCTCCCTCAACGTGCTGCGGTGCGCACGGTCCAGCGGCGTGGAGCACTTCGTCAACATCTCGACCGACAAGGCGGCGGACGCCACGAGTGTCCTCGGGCAGACCAAGCGCCTCTCCGAACGGCTGACCGCGTGGTATGCCGCGCGCAGCGGGCTGCCGTACCTCTCCGTGCGGTTCGGCAACGTCCTGGGGTCCCGCGGCTCGGTCCTGGACACCTTCCGGGCCCAGATCAGCCGTGGCGGGCCGGTCACGGTCACCGACCCCGAGGTCACCCGGTTCTTCATGACGATCCCCGAGGCCTGCCAGCTCGTGCTCCAGGCGGGCGCCATCGGGAAGCCCGGAGACGTGCTCATCCTCGACATGGGCGAGCCGGTGCGCATCCTCGACGTCGCACGCCGGCTCATCGAGGAGTCCGACCAGGACATCGAGATCCACTACACCGGACTCCGGCAGGGGGAGAAGCTGCACGAGGTGCTCTTCAGCCGTGAGGAGGCCGGGTCACCCAGCGGCCACCCGCTCATCAGCCAGGTCTCGGTGCCGCTCCTGGAGCCGGCGGCCGTGCGTGGGGACGACTTCGCCGTCGACCGCATCGCCGAGCTGCTCCGGAGCCAGACGTCGCCGGCCGCCTCCACGGCCTCCGGGCAGTGGCCCGGCGCCAGCGGCGCCGTGCCTGCCGCCTCGTGACCGCCGCCCTGGGCGACCCTCAGCACGCCGTCGTGGGGGTGGTCGGACTCGGCTACGTGGGGCTGCCGCTCGCCGTCGAGTTCGCCAAGCTGCACCACGTCGTGGGCTACGACGTCGACAGCACCCGGGTCAAGGAGCTCCGCGACGGCAGGGACCACACCCTGGAGGTCACGGAGGCCGAGCTCGCGGCGGCATCCGGCCTGCGGTTCACCGACGACCCCATGGAGCTGGCCGAGGTCGACGTGTACGTCGTCACGACCCCCACCCCGATCGACGAGTTCAAGCAGCCCGACCTCACGCCGGTGCTGTCGGCGACCGAGGCGATCGCCGGCACGCTGACCCCTGGGGACGTCGTCATCTACGAGTCGACGGTCTATCCCGGTGCGACCGAGGAGCGCTGCGTCCCGGTGCTCGAGGCGATCTCGGGGCTCACCCTCAACCGGGACTTCTTCGTGGGCTACAGCCCGGAGCGGATCAACCCGGGCGACCGTGAGCACCGCCTGCCGACGATCGTCAAGGTCACGTCGGGGTCGACCCCGGAGGTAGCCGACTTCGTCGACGCGCTCTACCGCTCCATCATCACGGCGGGCACGCACCGGGCCCCGTCGATCCGCGTCGCCGAGGCCGCGAAGGTCATCGAGAACACCCAGCGCGACGTCAACATCGCCCTGATCAACGAGCTCGCCGTCCTCTTCGACCGGCTCGGGATCGACACCGAGGACGTGCTGCTCGCCGCGGGCTCGAAGTGGAACTTCCTGGGTTTCCGTCCGGGACTCGTCGGGGGCCACTGCATCGGGGTCGACCCGTACTATCTGACCCACAAGGCCCAGTCCGTGGGGTACCACCCGGAGATCATCCTCGCCGGGCGGCGGCTGAACGACTCGATGGGTGGCTATGTCGCCTCCCAGCTCGTCAAGCGGATGACGCGCGACGGCATCCGGGTGCAGGGTGCACGTGTGCTGGTGCTCGGGCTGACCTTCAAGGAGAACACGCCGGACCTGCGCAACTCACGGGTCGTCGACATCATCCGCGAGCTCGAGGACTACGACGTCGCGGTCGACGTCCTCGACCCGTGGGCCGACCCTCAGGAGGCGCAGGAGCACTACGGGGTCGACCTCGTCGCCGAGCCGGATGCCGGCGCGTACGCGGGCATCGTGCTCGCGGTGGCCCACCGCGAGTTCGTCGCCATGGGTGGCGAGCGCATCCGGGCGTTCGGGGCGCCGGGTGGCCACGTGGTCTACGACCTCAAGTACGTCCTCGACAAGGCCGACTCGGACCTGCGCCTGTGACGGAGCGCATCTACCTCTCGTCCCCCGACGTGACCGAGGCCGAGGAGCTGGCCCTCGTGCGGGCGATCCGCTCCGGCTGGGTCGCTCCCCTGGGTCCGGAGGTCGATGCCTTCGAGGCCGAGCTGGCCACGTACAGCGGGCGGCAGCACTGCGTGGCCCTGGCGTCGGGGACGGCGGCCCTGCACCTCGGGCTTCTGACCCTGGGCGTGGGTCCGGGGAGTGCGGTGCTGACCTCGACGATGACCTTCGCCGCCACCGCGAACGCGATCACCTACACGGGCGCCGAGCCGGTGTTCGTCGACTGCGACGACACCGGCAACATGAACGCCGACCTGCTGGCGGAGGCCTTCGACGTGCTGGCGAGGGACGGGGTCCCCGTCTCAGCGGTGGTCCCCGTGGACCTGCTCGGCAAGGTCGTCGACCACGCGCGGATCGGCGAGGTCGCGTCGGCCGGGGGCGTGGTCGTGCTCGCGGACGCCGCCGAGTCGCTGGGTGCCGTCCGCGACGGTCGGCCGGCGGCATCGTTCGGGCGCGCGGCGGCCGTCTCGTTCAACGGCAACAAGGTCATGACCACCTCGGGGGGCGGGGCCCTGCTCACCGACGACCGTGAGCTGGCCGACCGGGTGCGGTACCTGTCGACGCAGGCGCGCCAGCCGGCGGTCCACTACGAGCACACGGAGATCGGCTACAACTACCGCCTGTCGAACATCCTTGCCGCAGTCGGGCGGGCCCAGCTGGGTCGGCTCGATGCGATGGTCGAACGGCGCCGGCAGCACCGGTTGCGGTATGCGGAGCTCTTCGAGGAGGTGCCGGGGGTCTCGATCTTCGGTGAGCCCTCCGGGAGCGACGGAGGCGTCACCCGGGACAACTGCTGGCTCACCTCGGTTCTCGTCGACGAGGCGGTGGCCGGGTTCAGCGCCGAGGACCTGAGGCTCGCCCTGGCGGCGGTCGACATCGAGGCTCGCCCGTTGTGGAAGCCGATGCACCTGCAGCCCGTGTTCTCGAGGGCTCGTGCCGTCCTCGACGGGACGAGCGAGCGCCTGTACGCGACCGGCCTGTCGCTGCCCAGCGGGTCGGTGCTGGACGATGAGCGCATGAGCAGGGTGCACACCGCGGTCTCCTCCTTCCTGGCGGTTCGTCGTGCGACCGGGTGACCACGGGCGGTACGACGCCACCAAGCGCGCGCTGGACGTGACGGTCAGCGCGGTCGGTCTGGTCGTCAGCGCACCCGTGCAGGTCGTCACGGCTGGGGTGGTGCTCGTCGCCCACGGGCGTCCGGTCCTCTTCCGCCAGGCTCGCCCGGGCCGGGACGGCGTGGTGTTCGAGCTCGTGAAGTTCCGCACGATGCGGCATCCCGACGCGACCCACGTGACGGATGCCGAGCGCCTCACCTCGGTGGGTCGGTTCCTGCGCTCGACGAGTCTCGACGAGCTCCCGACCCTGTGGAACGTGCTCAAGGGGGACATGAGCCTGGTCGGGCCCCGACCGCTGCTCGTGGAGTACCTGCCCCGCTACAGCCCCGAGCAGGCGCGGCGGCACGAGGTGCGGCCGGGGGTCACCGGCCTTGCCCAGGTGTCAGGGCGCAACGGTCTCGGGTGGGAGGACAAGTTCGCGCTCGACGTCGAGTACGTGGACCGGCGCAGCTGGCGGCTGGACGTCGAGATCCTGGCGAGGACCGTTCGATCCGTGCTCAGGAGGCAGGGCATCAGCGGCGGCGGCGAGGCGACCATGAGCGTCTTCATGGGCTCCGACGCAGTGGGAAAGGCGCGTCGTGACATTGCCTGAGCGGGTCGTCGTGGTCGGGGCGTCGGGGTTCGGACGCGAGTGCCTGGACGTGGTGGAGGCGATGGCCGCGGCCGGCTCCCCGGTGGAGGTGCTGGGTGTCGTCGACGACGCGCCGTCCGACGTGAACCTCGAACGGCTGGGGGCCCGTGGGGTCACCTACCTCGGGACGGTCGAGGAGTGGCTGAGCTTCGAGTCGCCGGCCCGGTACATCCTGGGGATCGGCAGCCCGCAGGTGCGGCGTGACCTCGTCGACCGCCTCGAGGGCGCCGGTGCGGACCCGTTGACGGCCATCCATCCGAGCGCGACGTTGGGGGCTCGCGTCGAGATCGGGGAGGGGGTGGTCGTGTGCGCGGGCGCGACCATCTCGACCAACGTCCGGCTCGGGCGGCACGTCCACGTGAACCCCAATGCGACCATCGGGCACGACGCCGTGCTCGGCGACTTCGTGTCGGTCAACCCCGCGGCTGTCATCTCCGGCGAGGTGTCCGTTGGCGGCGCAACGCTGGTAGGAGCGAGTGCGACCATTCTGCAAGGCATCAGCGTGGCAACCAATGCGGTCGTCGGAGCCGGCGCCGTGGTGACCAAGGATGTCCCGGAGGACGTCGTCGTCAAGGGGGTACCGGCAACATGGGCTCCGCCCGGACGGTGAACCCTGTCGGGCGTTGGTCACCCGCCGGTCGAGCCGGAAAGGCCTGAGGTGGCGCACGCGTGGGTGCGCATCCTCAGGCGGTCCCTCAACACGAGCACGGGACTCCTTAGAGAGAGGTGCTTTGCGGAGCGACGTATCCGGTTGCCACGGGACGATGGTTGGAGACGCGCATTCCGGGCTGAAAGGTGTGGACGCTGTTCTCGAGGGTCTGTCGCCGCTTCCCCAGGACCCAAGCCAACTCCACGAAACTGGATAGGTAGGGTCCGAGGATATGGCTTGACTGGGAGAGCAGATACAGGTCAATGACCGCGTGGCGCACGCCATCGACAGTGTTGTAGCCGCCCTTATCCTGTTGAGCCATCACGTGTGGCACCGCGTTCATGACGTGTTCCTGGGTCTCAGGATCGTCGCAGGAGAGGAAGAAGTGCGTATCGGGGTCCTGGGCAAGCATCTCGAGCATTCGGCCGGTGAACCAGACGGTAGGGGAGTGCTGCAGGGTGCTCGGATGCGCCCGCCGAGCAGCCCGGATCTGTACCGCGACGTATGTGGAGCGTAGTTGGAGGCGAAGGCCTGAAACGGCTTGGCTGATCTCGAAGACTGGCTTGAGTTGTGCGAGTTCGTCTTCCCACGCTGCCTCCGTGCCGTCCGAGTGCAGAACAGACGTGCCGAGTATGGACAGGCTGCGGTGTCTGGCGAGTTGGGCCACGGAACGACGACGCTTCATGTAGACGTCGTGTTCGGTCACGTTGGGAACCACGCTGCCCTGGCACAACTGCCTGGCAGGAAACGCCCAAAGATCCAGGAGATCGGGCTCGAAGACCCCTCGCTGCGTGGGCCATACGTAAGCGAAGTCGCGCCCCATCGCGCGCGCGATTGACTGGGCGCTGAGGGTGAACCGAATACGGTTTCCCAACCCTGCCCACAGACTGTTGACCGCGACCAGGCGGCGTACCGTCATGACGACGAGTTCCGGGGTGGAGCCGTGCGTCGTCCAGCGACCCGTGGCGACACTGTGGCGAGGCGGTGGAATGCTCCAGCGGGAAGAGTTGCAACGGCGAGGATGAGGCTCTTGGTGTTCGCTGGGTTCAGGGGTTCTCGGAGGACGGCCCGTGACGCGCGCCTGACGGCGGACACGGCCCTGTGGTTCACCCGGTCGTCCCGGGAGATGATGCGGTTGAGCGCCGCATCTGAGCGAGGTTCTTCAGCAATGCGCTTCGCATAACGCCCCAGGAAGATCCTTGCCGAGTCAGCCGGGGCACTCTTGTACCGAGACGCTCTTCGACGAGCAGCTTCGCGGCGGAAGTCGACGACGACCTCCGGGACGTGAACGACACGCTTCGGCGCGTTGGGATGGTCAAGAATCCTCAGGCCCAGATCCTGGTTCTCGGAGTAGGACAGGGACTCGTCAAACCCTCCGACGCGGTCAAAGACGTCCCTCCTTACGGCGAAGCCGCCGGGGAGGATGGTGCTGGCCTCCATCGTCAGGTCTGCGGTGGAGAGACCGCATTTGCGCACTTCAACGAGTTGGTTCCCCTCCCAGAAGGCGAGCTCGGCAGTCACGAATCCGACCAGGTCGTCGTTTACCCCTGCAGCGAGCGAAGCCAACCAGTTCGGCCTCGCCATGTCGTCGTCATCCAAGAAGGCGATCCAAGCGTGCCGAGATGCGGCAGCGCCGCTGTTGCGGGCGGCTGAGACGCCTGAGTGGGATTGCTCCATGACGTGCAGGCGCTCGTCTGTGAACTCCGCGAGTAGTGCTCTGGTTCTGGCTCCATCGCCGTCACACACAACGAGGAGCTCGAACTCAGGGTGACTCTGGGCGAGCACGGACGACACTGCATCTCTGATGCTTTCCCTTCCGTTGTGTGTGGGGATGACGACACTCAGCGGCAAGGATTCGGACTTCATGAGCCCAGCCTTTCTTCTGCGGTGCGAGGAGGGGCGCAGAGGGACTCAGCCTTCCGCAGCCCGTCTGAAGAACGAGGCCATCCGGGGAGCGACCCGCGCCACGGTGAAGCGATCCTCGAATTGCTGCCTACCGGAACGGGCGCGCTCTTGCGCTTCGATCGGATCGGAGAGGACATTGGCGATGGCGGCCGCAAGCTGGACCGGGTCACCCACGGGAGCGATGAGTGCCGCAGGTTCTGCGGCAGCCAACACCTCCAGTGATGTCGCGATGGATGAGGCAACAATCGGACATCCGACGGCCATCGCCTCGATGAGAACACCACCGAACCCTTCTCGCTCGGATGGAGAACACAACACGTCGGCTGCAGAGAGCAGAGCGGCGATGTCAGTGCGGTGGCCGAGGAAGCGAACATCCATTCGAAGTTGCTCTGCTTCCGTGCGGAGGCTCTTCGACGACATGCCTTCGGCGCCGGCTATGAGAGTGACGACATCCGGGTGCTGTGCGTGGACAGCGGGTAGCGCCCTCAGAAGGTGCTGAAAACCCTTCGGCGGTTCGAGACGACCTACACCCAGAATGACCGGGACCTGGGGCGCGATGCCCAGTTCCCGTCGCACGGCGACGCGGGTACCAGGTGGCGTGAAGGGGTAGTTTCGAGGGTCCCGGGCCCGGGGAACAACCGTCACCTTGCCGCTTGAAATGTGGAGCCGTGGCGGAACGGTCCGCGCGATTGCTGCAGATATGGCGTGGAAGGCATGGGCCGACTGCGCCGTGATACTGTCCAGGGCCCTGGCGGCGTGCAGCTTCACGGGCTGGACTTCGGCGTAATGCGCAGCACTGTATGAGTCACTGACGATACTGGTGGACGAAGGCACGTTGAGGAGGCGAGCAGCGCTCCGCCCGGCAATATCGGCCTCGAACAGTGTTGTGTGCACCAACGCAGGGTGGACACGACGAATGACATGGAGCGCCGTTCGGAGGTTGTGCGCGCGGCCGTGGGGCGGGCCGTGGCGGTGCACAACTGCCCCTGCGTCCTCCAAACCTCCCGCGAGGTCCAGACGAGCCCCCAGAGGGAGGACGTGGAGGTCTATCCGTTCGGCCGTGAGGTATGGCGCCATCTCGAGGAAGGAGGTCTCGGCCCCACCCGGTGCCAGCGAGTCGATGACGTACAGCAGTCGCACTGTCAGGTGCCCGGATGCGCGACGATGCCGGCCAGCGCCATCGCCCCCTGGTAGAAGCTGCTGTCGTCATGGAGCGCAGCCGGTGTGCCGAAGCCCGTCAGCCGACCGTCCTCGATCACCATGATCCGATCACAGATGTCGAGCGTCGACATCCGGTGGGCGATGACCACGACCGTGACCGCGCCCTTGAGCGCGGCCATCGTGTCGCGGATCAGAGCCTCGCTCCGACCGTCGAGGGCCGAGGTGGGCTCGTCGAGCACGAGGAGCTCCGGCCGGCCGGCGAGCGCGCGAGCGATGGACAGCCGCTGCCGCTGCCCCCCGGAAAGCTGTGTACCTCGCTCGCCGAGGTGGGTGTCGAAACCGCGTGGAAGCGCCTCGATGTCGCCGAGGACGTTGGCCTGCCTGGCGGCCGTACGAAGTGCCTCGTCGTCGATGCCGTCGCGGAAGAAGCGGATGTTCTCGGCGACCGTGCCGGTGAAGAGAAGTGCGTCCTGCGCCATGAACGCCACCCGGCCGCTCCACCATGAGCGGCTCACATCGCGGAGCTCGGTGCCGCCCACGGTCAGTGAGCCGCTTCCCGGGTCCTGCAGCCCGAGCAGTAGCTGCGCAAGGGTGGACTTGCCCGCGCCAGAGGGACCGATGACCCCCACGACCTCACCGCGCTCGATCCGGAAACTGACATCAGACAGCGCTGGGCGGTCCGCGGTGTACGAGAACCCGATGTTGCGAGCCTCGATGGGAGTGAGGCTCCTGGGGACGACGTCCCCGGTGGGGGAGGGGGATGAGAGGTAGCGGTCCCTCGTCTCCCGGAGCCCCTCGAGGAACGGCACAGCGGCGGCGAGGGTCCCGGAGGCAGCGGCCAGCTGCTGACCGTAGGCGAGCGAGCGGAGCATCAGGAGCATGACTGCCCCGATCACCGACAGCTCACCGAAGCCGACGAACGAGAGGATGGCGACCCCCGCGAGGACCGCGGCGTAGGCCAGCGTCATGTAGATGGGGGCGAGGGCGCCCGTGAGGAACTGGACCCGCTGCTGCGTCGTGGTCGCCGCGTGCGACAGGCCGTCGATGCGCCGGGCGAACCGGTCCTGGACGCCGAAGGTCTGCATCTCGAGGCCCAGGCCCCCCAGCTCCGCCACCGACCCGGCGAAGTCGATGTTGGCACCGGCCGAGTCCCCGGCGCGAGCGCGGATGCGACGACGAACCGGGGTGAGCACCGCCCCCACGAGGGCCAGGGCCACGAGGACCGCTCCGGTGGACAGGGGGTCGATGACGAGGCCGGTCCCCAGGAAGGCGAGAAGGCTCAGGAGCGCCGTCACCGCGTTGGTCAGCGTCGACACCGCGTTGGTGACCCGCGTCACGAACGACGTCAGCAGTTCCTGCAGGCGTCCTGCAGGTTCCGACTGCTGCACGGCCCAGCTGGTCTGGAGGTACGCGCGGGTCAGGACGTGTCGCTGGTCGCTCGTCACGTCCGCCGTGAGCCGTGCGGAGATCGCAACACCGACGAGGTTGAGGACCAGGCGTACCGCCAGCACCACCGCGGCGACGACGAGCGCCGTGGTGGAGCTCACCGACTGACCGAGGTACGGGCCGATGGACGACTCTCCACCGGCAAGGGCCAACGCGATACCGGTGACCAGGACAAGGAAGAGGGCCTCGAGCAGCGCTCCGATGAAGGAGACCGACGCCAGCGCCGCCATCCTGCCCCGATATGGGGCGACCAGAGAGCTCAAGGCCGACCACGACCTGACCCCGCTCGGGGCATAGCCGAGGAGCCTCATCCCGTCGACTCTCCCTCCCGTGCGCTTGTGGGTGAACTCACAGGATATGACCCCTCGAGGGGTCGGCCTCGCGTCCACCGACGAGGTCGCCGACCAGGCGGCGCCACTCACCGGCCGTCGCCTGCACCGTGAAGTGCTCGGTGCACCGCGCGTGGGCCCGATCTCCCATCCGCGTGCGCAGTGCCGGGTCCAGCAGCAGGGCTGCGGTGCGGTCCGCGAGGTCCGACGCCCGGTCGGACTGCACCACGAAGCCAGTCTCCCCGTCCCGGACGACGTCGCTCACACCGGCCGCAGGAGTAGCCACGACGGGCAGCGCGCTCAGTCCGGCCTCGACGAGGACGCCCGGCATGCCTTCGGTCGCGGGGGCGCTCGTCAGGACGAGGACGGAGGCCTGACGCAGCAGCACGGGGACGTCCGACCGCACTCCGAGCAGCTCCACACCCAGGGCATCGGCCCGCTCGCTCAGCGAGCCACGCAGCGGGCCGTCACCAGCCATCGCCGCGCGGAAGGGGAGACGCCGTCCCCGCAGCGCATGGACCACGTCGAGGAAGAGGTCTGGACGCTTCCCGGGCTCCAGGTGGCCGACGAAGAGAACCAGAGGTTCCTGGTCGGTCCGCTCTCCCGGCGGGGCCGGGTGGTAGACCTCAGGATCGCGCCCGTTCGGGATGAGGGCCAACATGGACCGCGGTACGTCCAACAGGTCATGGGCCTGGTCGAGGACGGCCTGCGAGACACCGACGACACGCGTGGCCCGCCGAGCCAAGAACCGGTACAGGCGTCTTCTGGACGGTCTGGAGACCTCCGCTGTGGACAGACCGACCTTGAAGTAGATCGTCGGGGTGCCGACCGCCGCAGCGATGGCGTACTTCAGCGGCTCCCCGCCATGAGCGACGACCAGGTCCGCTCCACTCTGGCGCAGGGTCCTCCGTAGCGCCCAGACCGCTCGCGGGTCCAGTCCTGCCCGCCTGGACCGAGCAGAAGGAACGCCGAGCCGAACGTCTGCTCGACCTGAGGAGTCGCTGCCGTCGAAGAGCGACACCACCACGTGGCGCTGGTCCGCGTCGTCTCGTAACGCGTCCCGCAGCTGACCGGCATACACCTGGGCGCCCCGGTCGACGTCGGAGGGAAGCACGTGGACCACGGTGATCCTGCGGTCCCTGCCCCAGCCGATGTGGAGCCCCTTGCGCTCGGCCACCGCTGCGTAGGTCTCCAGCGAGCGACGTGCCACACATCGCTGGTCGAAGGTCTCCTGTGCCCGGGTGCGGGCCGCCGAACCCAGCCGAGCGCGCAGCTCGGGATCGTTCACCAGGCCCTCGATCGCCCCGGCGAGGGCGTGCCCGTCGTGCGGCGGCACCAGCCGCAGGTGGATGCCGTCAGTGCCGACCTCTCGGCATCCTCTGATGTCGGTGAGCACCATGGGCACCCCGCACGCGGCCGCCTCCATCGCCGCCCGCGAGAAGCCCTCGCGGTAGGAGGCGAGGACGAAGACGTCCAGAGCCGAGTAGACGGCCGGCATGTCGGTGCGTTCGTCGACGAACCGGATGCCGTGGGTCCTTGCCGAGCCTGCACCGGCATCCGTGTCGTCCTCGGGTCCGACCCAGACGAACGTCGCCCGGTCCGCGAGCACCGTCGCGGCGTGCGCGAACTCAGCCAGTCCCTTCTCGCGAACCCGCCGGCCGATGGTGCCGACAAGGATCTCGTCCTCGGCCACCCCGAGCTCCGCCCTGACGCGACGGCGGCCCTCGGGGTCGGGGCCGAACCGCACCAGGTCGACGCCGTTGCCCACCACCCGGCTCCTCCCGCGCTTGAGGGCCGGCCGGAGCGTCCTGCGGTCATCGGCGTTCTGGAACAGCTCGTAGTCGGAGAACCGGGCGGCCAGCCCTTCGAGTCCGTAGACGAAGGCCTTCTTGGTCACGGAGTCCTCGGGCCGAGCCCACAGGCCATGACACGTGTTGACGACGACGGGCACACCGGCGAGCCGCCCGGCGATGCGTCCCATCACACCGGTCTTGGGGTTGTGGGTGTGCAGGATGTCCAGGTCCAGGGCGCGGATCGTCGCGTGCAGCTCCCGGAAGGCCGCGAGATCACGCCGGGGACTCCAGGAGCGCGTCAGCGATGGAACCGCCACGTGGGTGACGCCCCCCTCCTGCACTCGGCCGACGTACGGTCCCGGGGCGCTGAGGCCGAAGACCTCGTGACCTGTCTCCACGTCGACCTCGAGCTCGGTGGCGAGGAGCAGGGCAAGACTCATGTCCACCGTGGTGAGGTGAGCCAGCCGCGGGCGCTGGGACGTGGCCTGCCCCCGGTGCCCGCTCATGGCGTGGATCCTCCCAGCATCACCTCCGAGGGCCAAACCCGCCTCTGGGAGTCGGCTAGACTTCCCGATGTCTGTCCCCTTGTCCGGAAGGTGCCTTCAGGGTTGTCGGGGGATACCGCCTCGCCGATGAAGCCACCACAGGAGAAACCGCATGACGCTGCAGGACTACCTCAGGGTGTTCCGACGCCGGTGGCCGATCATCGTGGTGTGCGCCGTTGGCGGCCGCTGCGGTCATGTGGTTCGTGACCCCGGCCGACGCCGGAACCGCCAAGCAGGCCACGTCCTACACCGCGACCGCCACTCTCCTCGTGGGCTCCGCCAGTGAGAGTGAGGACGAGCCATCGTCAGTCTCGATGGGCCGGATAGCGCTCTACCTGACCAACGGTGACATCCCACGCCTCGCTGCCAAGGCGCTCGAGTACGAGGGAAACCCAGCACTGTTGGCCTCCGGCCTGACGGTCGAGACCGACCCGACGGCCATGGCCGTGACGCTGGCGGCATCTGCAAGCGATGGCGATCGTGCGGCTGCTGTGGCCAACGCGTTCGCGGACCAGGCTGTGGCCTACTTCCAGAAGACACGTCCGGGTGCCGGGAACGTGGACATCGCGATCCTGCAGAAGGCGACGCCCATCCCGGATGAGTCAGGCGGTGGCGTTGCTCTCCCGGGCAGGACCCTCCGCACGCTCATCGCGGGGGCCCTGGGCCTCCTCCTGGGGCTGGCGCTGGCCATCGTCCTGGACCGCGTGGACTCGCGCCTGCGCACCCGCGCGGACATCCAGGAAGCGCTGCGGATGCCGGTCATCGCCGAGATCCCGAAGATGAGCCGGGCGCTGCGTCGCCGCGGGGCCATCGTCACCGAGGACCCGCTGAGCGTCTACGCGGACGGGTATCGGGCGGCCCGCACCGCACTGGTCCACACGGGGAGTCGGCAGCTGCCCGGCGACTACACCCCACGGCGGTCCGCTGATCCCCTGGCGACGCAGACCGGAGCCCGGCTCGTCCTGGTGACGTCGGCCTTCCCAGCCGAGGGGAAGTCGACCAGCACGACCAACCTGGCCGCCAGCTTCGCCGAGACCGGTCAGCGCGTTCTCGTGCTCGATGCCGACCTTCGGTCACCGGACGCGCACAACCACTTCGACGTGCCCCAGGGCGCCGGCATCTCGGACTACCTCAGCGACCACGGCGAGACCGAGCTCGAGGCGCTCATCCGGCCGACCAGCATCCCGGGGGTGCGGATCATCACGGCCGGGACGAGCCTGACGAACCCGGCCGCCCTGTCCAGTCGGATGGGCCATCTGCTCGCCGAGGCGCGTGAGCGTGCGGACGTGGTCCTCATCGACAGCGCTCCGCTCCTGGCTGCGAGTGACGTCTTCGACATCCTGCCGCTGGTCGACACGGTCCTGCTCGTGGTGCGCAGCGGCCGGCTCACGGCTACTGCCGGTAGCCGCGTGTCCGAGCTCCTCGGCCGGTTCCAGGTGCCTGTCAGCGGCGCGTTGATCGTCGGTTCCAAGATGCAGCGCCGTGGGGGCTACGGCTACGGCTATGGCTACGGCGCGCAGAGGAAGAAGAAGCGCGGTCGCACGGTGGCCGCTCCGGAAGAGAGCTTCCCGGTAGAGATCGACGACTTCATGGATGGGCAGGTACCGGAAAGCCGCCGCGCCCGGCGCTCCGTCTGACGCCGGACGATGACCCACTCGTCCCTTCGGCTGTGGGGCCTGGGCCTCGCAGCCCTGACCGGAGCACTGCTGGCCGCACTCTTCGCGTGGGCGGTCGAGAACCAGTCGTACTCCGTGTGGGGTGCCGTCGTCGTGGTGCCTGTCGTCGTGGCCCTCAACGTGTGGCTCATCTGGCGGGCCTGCAGGCGGGAGGACGACCCGTTCATCACTCGGGTCCTTGCGCTCGGCTTCGCGGCGAAGCTCTTGGGGACGTTCGTCCGGTACGCGGTGGCCTACATCGTCTACGACGGTGCCGCCGACGCCGAGCGCTACAACGTCTACGCCGTCGTCCACTACGAGATGATGCGCGACGGCACCTTCGTCTGGGACTGGGCGGGCAAGGGCGGAACCCAGTACATGGAGCTGTTCACGACGGCTCTGTACACCATCACCGGTCCCACGCCCCTCGCGGGCTTCGTCGTCTTCTCCTCCTTCGCCTTCTGGGGTGCGTACCTGATGTTCCGCGCATTCCGGACCGCCGTGCCGACCGGCGACGCACATCGCTACGCTCTGCTGGTCTTCCTTCTTCCGTCGATGCTCTACTGGCCCTCGAGCATCGGCAAGGAGTCGTGGCTGATGCTCTTCGTGGGCGTCACCGCTCTCGGAGCCGCCAGGCACTTCGCCCGCAGACGTGGTGGCCTTGCGCTGCTTGCGGCCGGCGCCGCGGGAACCGCCGTCATCCGCCCTCACATCGCCCTCCTGCTCTTCGCCGCTCTCCTTCTCGCCCAGCTGTTCCGGCCCACCCGGGCTCGATCACTGGACGTCCTCTCCAAGGTGGCCGGTGTGGCGGTCATGATCCTGGCGCTCAGCATCCTGGCCTCACAGTCCGCGACCCTTCTCGGGATCGACGACCTCAGCTGGCAGGCCATCTCGGAGACGGTCAACTGGCGCAGCGGTCTCACCGAGCAGGGCGGCTCGTCATTCACACCGGTTCCCCTCGCGTCGCTCTTCGGCGTCCCGATGGCCATCCTCACCGTTCTCTTCCGCCCCTTCCCCTGGGAGGCGAGCAACATGCAGCTGGTGCTCCAGAGCCTCGAGGGACTCTTTCTGCTGGTCCTGGCGGTCCGCGCCTGGCCGCGCCTGCGCCACCTTCTCAGAGCTGATGCGCACGAACTCCTACATCGTCTTCGCGGTCGTGTACTCCTCGGCCTTCATCGTCGCCTTCTCCGGCTTCGGGAACTTCGGGATCCTGGCTCGCCAGCGCGTCCTCATGCTGCCGTTCTTCCTGGTGCTGCTGGCTCTGCCCACGGTGGAGCAGGAGCGCACACGGGCCCGACAGGAGGGGTTGTTGTCCGGTGTCCGCCGCTGACCCCGAGAGGCCTCTCGAGGAGCGACCCCGTCGTGGGGCCCGCGGGCTCGTCAAGGAGGCTCTGAGCCTCACCGAGCGGGATCGGCCGGCGTGTGGTGCCGCGTTCCTGATCTACCACCGTGTCGGCGCGGGCACCCGTGACGAGCTCGATGTTCCACTGGCGGCGTTCACGCGACATCTCGACCTGCTCGAGGGGCACGACGTCGTGTCGATCGATCAGGCCCTCGACCGGTTGGATGCCGGTGACGAGCGGCCGGGCGTCGTCCTGACCTTCGACGACGGGTTCGAGGACGTCCACGCCAACGCGTGGCCACTTCTTCGGGAGCGGCGTCTGCCGTTCACGGTCTACCTGGCGGCCGGCTTCGTGTCGAAGCCGATGGTGTGGGAGGGCAGTACCGCCCAGGGAGCCCGCCGGGAGAGGGATGTCCTGGGCGCAGCTCGCGGAGATGCTGGAGTCGGGTCTGTGCACCCTGGGCAACCACACCCAGGACCACGTCCGGCCCGAGGAGCTCACCGAGGATGCAGCTGGACGCCTGCACCGCTGCCCTGGAGGAGAACCTCGGGGTCACGCCGCACCACTTCACCTACCCCTGGGGCGTCCCGGTCCCGAGCATGGAAGGGGCGATGAGGGCGCGGTTTCGCAGCGCCTCCACCGGGCACCTCGGGCGCAACGCTCCCGGGGCCGACCGGATGCGTCTGCGGCGGGTGCCCGTGCGTCGGACGGACCCGGACCGGTTCTTCGCGGCGAAGCTGAGCGGGGGGATTGGGCCCTGAGCGGAGGTACGCCGGGCTCGTGCGTCTGGGCAAGAGGCTGGGCCTGCGCAGCTGAGGTCAGAGCTCGGGCCTGATGGCGAACACAACCGGCCAGAGCTTCCCCGTGACGAAGACACGGCCACTCTCGTCGTCGTAGGCGATGCCGTTGAGCACGCCGGTGGGAAGTGGCCACAGCCGGCTCCATGCCCAGTGGTCCAAGAGGTCCTCGAGGTGTATGTACCCGATCACCGTGCCAGTCTTCGGCGAGATGCGGGCGATGAGGTCGGTCTTCCACACGTTCGCCCATATCTCACCCCGTACGGACTCCAGTTCGTTCAGCTGGGCGACTGGTCCCTCGGAGTCGGTTACGGCGAGCCGGCGGACCTCCGTCAGCGTCGTGGGATCCAGGAACCGCAGTTCAGCCGTGCCGTCGCTCATGACCAGGTGCTCGCCGTCGTACGCCAGGCCCCAGCCCTGTCCGGGGTAGCTGGACTCACTCAGTACCGCGAATGTGTCATGGTCGTACGAGTACGCCACGCCGGACGTCCAGGTGAGCTGGACGAGTCGGTCCTCGACCAGGTCCAGGCCCTCGCCGAAGTCGTCGTCTGACAGGGTGTGCCTCTGGAGCACGATTCCGGTACGCGGGTGCACCCGCCGCAGGCTGGATGCACCCCAGCCGCCAGTGCTCTCGTAGAAGACGCCCTCCTCGTACACCAAGCCCTGGGTCTGGGCACGGAAGTCGTGCGGGTAGATTCCGACGACCTCGTACGATCCACGCGCGGACACGTCCGGCGACCGCGCCGGCCAGATCAAAAGCACCCCGAGCGCAAGAACGAGAGCAAGAACAACGGAGCCGCCGACGAAGCCGAGCGCGCGTCGAGTCCACCGGGTGCGCGCGCTCGTCGGCCCTGGGTCATCCACCACGCCGAACACGCCCCAAGCGGGTCGCTCCGCCGTCGGACCCGTGGGGGCCCTCGGTCCCCGAGTCGTCGAGGGCGAAGTTCTGAAGAGCCACGGGACGAGGAGCGCCGCGGCTCACCGAGAAGCTGCAATCCCCTTGGTGATCGTCCTGCCTCATCATCGCAACGCCGTTGCGGGCAGCGGCACCATGTCCACTCATTCCGACGTCTCCACTCGATGCCTCGTTCGGTCCGGTCCGGAAGTAGGGATGCCGTCCCGCTGCTGCCCCCGGGATCGGCTGATCGTGGTGTACACCCTTTGCTGCTCCCGCACCGCGGTTCGGATGTCGAATGCACGACTCCGCTCATGGGCTGCCGCGGCCATCCGGCCGCGGAGCTGGTCGTTCTCCGCGACCGTCACGAGCGCCCGGGCCAAGGCTTCCGGGTCGTGCGCCGGAACCAGGTAACCACTCTCGCCAGAGGAGACGGCCTCCGGAACGCCGCCGACTGCGGTGGCGACGACCGGCAGCCCAGCCGCCATCGCCTCCATGATCGAGACGGGGAGGCCCTCGAAGGCGGACCCGAGGACGAAGAGGTCTGCGGCCGCAAGGAGATCACGCACGTCTGACCGGTAGCCCAGCAGCCTGACCCGAGCCCCGAGGCCGAGCTCGTGGTGCAGGTCCCGCACCTCGCTTGCCAGTGGGCCCTGCCCCACCGCGAGCACGACGGGCTGCGGATGGCTGGCGAGTGCACGCTGCACGGCATGCAGGAGGTTGGGGTAGTCCTTCTCCCGTCGGAAGTTCGCCACCGTGATCGCGACGACCGCGCCGTGAGGGATGCCGAGGTCCCTGCGGACCCGCTCCCGGGTTCCGTCGGGCGGCGGGCGGTCCTCCTGGACGATCCCATGGACCAGGACATGAGTGTCGGGGCGAAGGCGCCGCCACATCGATCTGCGGACCTCCTCGGACACCGCCCACCTTCGCTCGTCGAGGCCGGCCGTGACGGCATTGAGGATGCGCGTGGGCCACGAGAAGTTGGCCCAGACATTGTGCTCAGTCGACACGGTCGAAGGTCGGCGGGTGGTCGGGAGCGTTCGTGCGGCCACCCTCGCGACACCGGCGACCAAAGGCGAGTGCGCATGGACAACGTCGAAGCCTGAAATGAACTGACGCAACCGCCATGGCCAGCTCAGCGGGCCGAGCCGACCACCACCGAGCAGCGTCGCAGACACCCCGGATCGCGCGAGGCGCGTGACGAGCTGGTCCTTGTCGGGCCGCACATAGGCCGCGTGGTACGCGAAACGGTCGTGGTCGGCGACGCGTGCTGTGGACAGAAGCAGTTGTTCGGCGCCACCGGGCCCCAGACCCTTGATCAGCCAGAGGACTCGAACGGGCACGGGACGAGGGGTTCCGGCCGCCGACATGTGACGATTGTGCCGCAGACGCAACCGTATACTCGGCGCCCGGCCCGGCTCCGGGTCTCCCGGTGACGCAAGGGGAACTCGATGTGCGGTGTGGTGGGACTGATGGCACCGGGTCGCCGCAACCTGCTGGACGAGCTGGACCGGATGTCCTCCGCCGTCGCCCACCGTGGGCCGGATGACCACGGTCGGTGGGTCGACGCGGACGCCGGGGTTGCCCTGGGACACCGCCGGCTGGCGATCGTGGACCTGTCAGCGGCCGGACACCAGCCGATGACCTCTGCCGACGGCCGCTGGGTGCTGGTCCTCAACGGCGAGATCTACGACCACCCTGACCACCGTCGTCGACTGGAGGAGCAGGGAGTCGCGCTGCGCGGGCACTCCGACACCGAGGTCCTCGTCGAGATGGTCGCGCGGATCGGCCCGGAGGCGGCCGTCGCAGCCGTGGACGGGATGTTCGCGCTCGCCGTGTGGGACCGCCAGGACCGGGTTCTCGTGCTGGCTCGGGACCGGCTGGGCGAGAAGCCGTTGTACTACGGCCGGGTCGGCGCGGCCTTCGCGTTCGCCTCCGAGCTCGGCGCGATCCGTGGTCTCTCGCCGGACGGCATCACGCCCGACCCGCACGCACTCGCCGAGTACCTGCGTCACGGGTTCGTGCCCTCACCGCGCTCCATCCTTCCCGGGATCGGCAAGCTGCCACCCGGGTGCACGGTGCGGGTCAGCCGGTCCGGTGCGGTGTCCGAGCCAACGCCGTACTGGTCGCTGCCGAGGTGGCGGCCTCGGGTCTGGCAAATGCTCTCGAGGTCGGGGACGAGGAGCTCGTCCGGCTCGCTGACCAGGCCCTGCGCCGGTCGGTGGCGCGAAGGCTCGAGGCGGACGTCCCGGTCGGCACCTTCCTCTCGGGGGGCCTCGACTCGTCCACGATCGTCGCCCTGGCGCAGGCGGTGAGCACCCGGCCCGTGCGCACCTTCACCGTCGCGGTGGGCGGTGCGGCGGACGAGTCAGTGGCCGCTGCTGCAGTGGCCCGCCACTTGGGTACCCAACACACCACGCTGCCCCTGGACGACCTCCAGCCGCTCGAGCTCGCGACGCGGGCGGCAGCCCTGTACGACGAGCCGTTCGCGGACCCCTCGGGCGTCCCCACCGCCCTCCTGTGCTCGGCGGCACGACAGCATGTCACCGTCTGCCTGAGCGGGGACGGCGCCGACGAGCTCCTCGGTGGGTACAACCGGTACCGAGTGGCACGAGGAGGGGTGTCTCGCCTGCTCGCACTGCCGCGGCCCCTGCGACGCGCAACCGCCAGGGCTCTCACGGCAACGAGTCCGGCGGGCTGGGACCGGTTGGCCCGCGTCGTGCCCAGCCGGCCCCCCGAGGTGGGCACCAAGGCGCACAAGCTGGCGGGGCTGCTGGCGGCGGACGACCCGATGGGTGCCTACGGCGTCCTGGCCAGCCAGTGGGACCCCGCAACCGTGATGTCGGCGCCGCCGCCGCGGAACGGACACCGCGAACCGCCCATGGCCGGAGCCACGGCCCTGTCCGGCATGCTCCTGGCGGACCAGCAGCGAACCCTTCCGGACGACATGCTGGTCAAGGTCGACCGCGCGAGCATGGCTGTCGCGCTCGAGGTGCGTGTGCCCTTCCTCGACCACCGGTTCGTCGAGCTGTCCTGGCGGTTGCCGGAGCGGGCCAAGGTTCGTGACGGGCAGGGAAAGTGGCTGGTGCGACAGATCCTCGGCCAGTACGTTCCGCGACCGCTCTGGGACCGGCCCAAGACCGGCTTCGACCCGCCCTTGGCCGACTGGCTCCGCGGACCTTTGCGTGAGTGGTCCCACGACCTGCTCGCACCCGACCGTCTCCGGCGGCAGGGGCTGCTCCGGCCCGAGCCGATCGCCGAAGCGCTCGCGGCGCACGACGCTGGACGGCGAAACCACGACTACGCGCTGTGGACGGTGCTCATGCTGCAGTCGTGGCTGGACGGAGCGACATCGTGACTACACCCTCGCCCCGGCAGCCGCGGGACCTGGAGTACCGGCCCGCGGAGCCGGAGGACGAGCAGTCGGTCCTCGGCCTGTTCCGACACTCTCTCGGGTGGCGGGACGACGACCCCAACGAGGAGTTCTTCCGGTGGAAGCACCGCGACAACCCCTTCGGCGAGTCACCGGCGTGGGTCGCGCTCCACCAAGGACAAGTCGTCGGCTACCGGACCTTCCTCCGCTGGGAGTTCGTGGACCTCGAAGGCCGGGTCGTCAGGGGAGTGCGGGCGGTCGACACCGCGACCGACCCGGCGTACCAGGGTCGAGGCATCTTCCGGACGCTCACCCTGCGCGGCGTGGCGGAGCTGACCTTGTCGGGCGAGGCGCTGGTCTTCAACACTCCCAACGACCAGAGCCGCCCGGGATACCTCAAGATGGGCTGGAGCCTCGCCCGAAGGCTCCCGGTCGGTGTCCTCCCCCGAGGGCCTCGGTCGCTGGGACCGATGCTCGCC
>CAVXML010000013.1:0-183335 GCA_963763015.1 uncultured Actinomycetota bacterium
CTTGCCGACGAGATGGGGGCCGTCGGCGCTGCTCCCGTCGTCGTCGGTGCCACGGCCGCCCTGTCCGTGGACGACGCCCCGACCCAGGCGCCTCACACCCTGCCCCCCGCGGAGCCCGACGCAGCGGCCTCCGACGCTTTGCCTGTCGTGGCGGCCGAGGCTGCCCCGCCCCCCGATTCTGCCTCGCCGGCTGCGACCGCCGCGCCGGCCGGGCTCGACGCGCTCTGGGACCGAGACCCCGAGGAACCGCGGGAGCCCCGCTCGGCCGAGGACCGCAACCGCCGGCGCACCCTTCTCGTCGTGCTGGGCCTGGCCGCCGCCGTCGCGGCCGTGGTGTTCGGGCTGCTCGCCCTGCAGGACGACGCACCACCGGACACGCAGGCCGAGCGGGCCACCACGTCGTCCGGGACCCCCACCCCGGGCACCAGCGCCGGGTCCGCGACCCCCGAGACCTCGAGCGCCGCGCCCACGTCGAGCGCTCCGGCCACCTCGAGAACCCCTGAGCCGTCGCCGACCCGCGCACCGACGACCGCACCCGCACCGCAGGCCGGGCCGCCCACGGCCGCGCAGCTGACGGCCGCGGTCAGGGACTACTACGCTCTCCTCCCTGAGAACACCGACGCCGGCTACGCCCTCCTCACCGAGCGCTACCGGGACGCAGAGGCCGGGAGCAAGCGCTCGTACGAGGGTTTCTGGGGTGGCATCGACTCGGTGCAGATCTCGGATGTCACGGCCACCGGTCCGAGCACCGTGACGGCGAGGCTGCGGTACGAGGCGGAGGACGGCCAGGTCTCCAGGGAGACGAGGTCCTACCGCCTGGTCCGCGACGACGGCGTCCTGAAGATCGACGACTCCCGGATCATCGCGAACGGCTAGCTCGGCCGCCGGTCCCGATTTGGCCCGCCCCCCGAGCGGTCTGGCACACTTATCAGGTTGCTTGGCGTGCGGCGGCGTCCCGAGAGGGTCGACGTCGCCCACCGCGACGAGGTGACGAACCGCCGATGACGGCGGGGCGGCTCGTTCGCGAAGTGCCGGGCCCCGGTTCCACCGGGACAGCCGATCCGACGGACGCAGCGGGAAACCGCATGCCGTCGGGCCGCGGAGCAAGGGCGACACGCCCGACCGCGGGGGTCGGAGGTCGCGAGGGAGCCGGCACCACAGACAGATGTACGGCGAGAGAGAGACGGGAACGTCAGATGGCGGGACAGAAGATCCGCATCCGCTTGAAGTCGTATGACCACGAGGTCATCGACAGCTCGGCGCGCAAGATCGTGGACACGGTCACCCGCGCCGGTGCGACCGTGGTCGGCCCCGTGCCGCTGCCGACGGAGAAGAACGTGTTCTGCGTCATCCGGTCGCCGCACAAGTACAAGGACAGCCGCGAGCACTTCGAGATGCGCACGCACAAGCGCCTCATCGACATCATCGACCCGACGCCCAAGGCCGTCGACTCGCTGATGCGCCTCGACCTCCCGGCTGACGTCAACATCGAGATCAAGCTCTGAGGCTGACGACATGACCACCACTGCCACCAAGACCCAGAAGGGTCTGCTGGGCACCAAGCTCGGCATGACCCAGGTGTGGGACGAGAACAACCGCCTCGTGCCCGTCACCGTGATCCAGGCCGGCCCGAACGTCGTCACCCAGGTGCGCGACGCCGGCACCGACGGGTACGCCGCGGTGCAGCTCGGCTACGGCGCGATCGACCCGCGCAAGGTCACCAAGCCGCTCACCGGCCACTTCGACAAGGCGGGCGTGACCCCGCGCCGCCACCTCGTCGAGCTGCGCACCGCCGACGCGGCCGAGTACACCCTCGGCCAGGAGCTCGGCGCCGACACGTTCGAGGCCGGCCAGGCCGTCGACGTCACCGGCACGACCAAGGGCAAGGGCTTCGCCGGCGTCATGAAGCGCCACGGCTTCAAGGGCGTCTCGTCCTCGCACGGCTCGCACCGCAACCACC
The DNA here is from genome assembly GCA_963763015.1 of uncultured Actinomycetota bacterium. Taxonomy (GTDB): domain Bacteria; phylum Actinomycetota; class Actinomycetes; order Actinomycetales; family Dermatophilaceae; genus Fodinibacter. Next base: position 1,961 of record CAVXML010000013.1, read on the forward strand.
GCAAGCCCGGCTCGATCGGCGGGGCCTCCACGCCCGGCCGCGTCTTCAAGGGCATGCGCATGGCCGGCCGCATGGGCGGCGTGCGCCAGACCACCCAGAACCTCACGATCCACGCCGTGGACGCCGAGAAGGGCCTGCTGCTGCTCAAGGGTGCCGTTCCCGGCCCCCGCGGCGCGGTCGTCCTCGTGCGCTCGGCCGCGAAGGGGGCGTGACCCGCATGGCCACCCCGACTCTCAAGGTCGACCTCCCCGCGGAGATCTTCGACGTCCAGACCAACGTCCCGCTGATCCACCAGGTCGTCGTCGGCCAGCTCGCGGCCGCCCGTCAGGGCACGCACTCGACGAAGACCCGCGGCGAGGTCCGCGGTGGCGGTCGCAAGCCGTACCGGCAGAAGGGCACCGGCCGCGCCCGCCAGGGCTCGACCCGCGCCCCGCAGTTCGCCGGTGGTGGCACCGTCCACGGCCCGCAGCCGCGCGACTACACCCAGCGGACCCCCAAGAAGATGAAGGCCGCCGCCCTGCGCGGTGCCCTCTCCGACCGGGCCCGCCACGACCGCATCCACGTCGTCGAGTCGACTCGCCACCGGCGACGTCCCCTCGGCCAAGGCCGCCGCGGCCCTGCTCGCCGGGCTCACCGAGCGTCGCAACGTGCTCGTCGTCCTCGACCGCACCGACCTCGTGTCGCTGAAGTCGGTCCGCAACCTCGCCGACGTCCACGTCCTGGCCGTCGACCAGCTCAACACCTACGACGTGCTGTGCGCCGACGACATCGTGTTCACCAAGGCCGCCTACGAGACCTTCACCGGTCTCGAGGTCGCCGGTCGAGGCGAAGCCGGCCACGAAGAAGGCCGCCGCGGCAGGCGGACAAGCCCGAGAAGGCCGACAAGGCGGACAAGGCGGCCAAGGCCGAGAAGGCGCCGCCAAGGCGGAGAAGACCGCGAAGGCCGAGGCAAGGCCGCGAAGGCCGACGGGGCCGGCGAAGAAGGCCGCGGCCAAGAAGGCGCCGGCCAAGAAGGCCGCCAAGGCCGATGTGGAGGACGAGAAGTGAGCCAGGGCAAGAACCCCCGCGACATCCTGATCTCGCCGGTCGTGTCCGAGAAGTCCTACGGGCTGCTCGACGAGGGCAAGTACACCTTCATCGTCGACCCGCGCTCGAACAAGACCGAGATCAAGATCGCCGTCGAGCAGGTCTTCGGCGTCAAGGTCGACTCGGTCCACACGATGAACCGCAAGGGCAAGGCCCGTCGCACCCGGTTCGGCATCGGCAAGCGCAAGGACACCAAGCGCGCGATCGTCACCCTCCGCGAGGGCTCGATCGACATCTTCGGCAGCGCCGGCGCCTGAGGAAGCTGAGGACAACACACCATGGGTATCCGTAAGTACAAGCCGACGACGCCTGGGCGTCGCGGGTCGAGCGTGGCCGACTTCGTCGAGGTCACCCGCTCCACCCCCGAGAAGTCCCTCGTCCGTCCGCTGACCAAGAGCGGTGGCCGCAACAACAACGGCCGCATCACCACCCGTCACATCGGTGGTGGCCACAAGCGCGCCTACCGCGTCATCGACTTCCGTCGCCACGACAAGGACGGCGTCCCGGCCAAGGTCGCTCACATCGAGTACGACCCCAACCGCACCGCCCGCATCGCGCTGCTGCACTACGCCGACGGCGAGAAGCGCTACATCCTGGCCCCCAAGGGCCTGGAGCAGGGCATGCCGATCGAGAACGGCCCCGGCGCCGACATCAAGCCCGGCAACAGCCTGCCGCTGCGCAACATCCCGACCGGTACGGTCATCCACGCCGTCGAGCTCAAGCCCGGTGGCGGCGCGAAGATCGCCCGCTCGGCCGGGGTGCGCGTGCAGCTCGTCGCCAAGGACGGCCCCTACGCCCAGCTGCGGATGCCGTCCGGCGAGATCCGCAACGTCGACGTGCGCTGCCGCGCCACCGTCGGCGAGGTGGGCAACGCCGAGCAGTCGAACATCAACTGGGGCAAGGCCGGCCGCATGCGCTGGAAGGGCAAGCGCCCGACCGTCCGTGGCGTCGTCATGAACCCGGTCGACCACCCGCACGGTGGTGGTGAGGGCCGCACGTCCGGTGGTCGCCACCCGGTGTCCCCGTGGGGCCAGCCCGAGGGCCGCACCCGCCGCCCCGGCAAGCCCAGCGACAAGCTCATCGTCCGTCGCCGCCGTACTGGCAAGAAGCGCTGATAGGAGCCTGGAATGCCTCGTAGCCTGAAGAAGGGCCCCTTCATCGACGACCACCTTCAGAAGAAGGTGGACGTCCAGAACGAAGCGGGCACCAAGAACGTCATCAAGACCTGGTCGCGCCGGTCGGTCATCTCGCCCGACATGCTCGGCCACACCCTCGCCGTCCACGACGGCCGCAAGCACGTCCCGGTGTTCGTCACCGAGGCGATGGTCGGCCACAAGCTCGGCGAGTTCGCACCGACGCGCACCTTCAGGGGTCACGTGAAGGACGACAAGAAGGGGCGTCGTCGCTGATGGCCACCGAGAACACCACCACCGAGGTCGCGGGCGGTCGCCCGCCACGTCCGGGTGACGCCGCAGAAGGCGCGCCGGGTCGTCGACCTCATCCGCGGCAAGAACGCCACCGATGCCGTGTCGGTCCTGCGCTTCGCCCCCCAGGGTGCGGCCGAGCCGGTCCGCAAGGTCCTCGAGTCCGCGATCGCCAACGCCCGGGTCAAGGCCGACCTAGTCGGCCGAGCGCTTCGACGAGCGCGAGCTCGTCGTCGCCTCGGCCTTCATCGACGAGGGCCCGACCATGAAGCGGTTCCGCCCGCGCGCCCAGGGCCGCGCCGGACGCATCAACAAGCGCACGAGCCACATCACCGTGGTCGTCGCTCCCAAGCCCGCCAAGGCCACGAACGGAGGCACTCGCTGATGGGCCAGAAGGTCAACCCGCACGGCTTCCGTCTCGGGATCACGACGGAGCACAAGAGCCGCTGGTTCGCCGACTCCACCAAGGAGGGTCAGCGCTACCGCGACTACGTCAAGGAGGACGTGGCGATCCGCAAGCTCATGTCCGAGGGCATGGACCGCGCCGGCATCGCCCGCGTCGACATCGAGCGCACCCGTGACCGGGTCCGCGTCGACATCCACACCGCCCGTCCGGGCATCGTCATCGGTCGCCGCGGCGCCGAGGCCGACCGCATCCGCGGCGAGCTCGAGAAGCTCACCGGCAAGCAGGTGCAGCTCAACATCCTCGAGGTCAAGAACCCCGAGGTCGAGGCCCAGCTCGTCGCGCAGGGCATCGCCGAGCAGCTGAGCGCCCGCGTGTCGTTCCGCCGCGCCATGCGCAAGGGCATGCAGTCGGCCACCCGCGCCGGTGCCAAGGGCATCCGGGTGCAGGTCTCCGGCCGCCTCGGCGGCGCCGAGATGAGCCGCACCGAGTTCTACCGCGAGGGTCGCGTGCCGCTGCACACCCTGCGCGCGCAGATCGACTACGGCTTCTACGAGGCCAAGACGACCTTCGGCCGCATCGGCGTCAAGGTGTGGATCTACAAGGGCGACATGACCGCGCGTGAGCTCGCGGCCCAGCAGGCCACCGCGCCGCGCCAGGGTCGTGGACCGCGCCGTGACGGCGCCGACCGTCCGGCCCGCGCCCGCCGCACCGACGCCCCCGCCCCCGTGGCCGAGGCTCCCGCCGAGCAGGCCCCGGCCGCCGCGAGCACCGAGGAGTCCTGACCATGTTGATTCCCCGTCGAGTCAAGCACCGCAAGCAGCACCACCCGGGTCGCTCGGGCGCTGCCAAGGGTGGGACGACCATCGCGTTCGGCGACTACGGCATCCAGGCCCTCGAGCCCGCCTACGTCACCAACCGCCAGATCGAGTCCGCGCGTATCGCGATGACCCGCTACATGAAGCGTGGCGGAAAGGTCTGGATCAACATCTACCCGGACCGTCCGCTGACCAAGAAGCCGGCCGAGACCCGCATGGGTTCCGGCAAGGGTTCGCCCGAGTGGTGGATCGCCAACGTCAAGCCGGGCCGTGATCATGTTCGAGATCTCCGGTGTCCCGGAGGAGATCGCACGTGAGGCCATGCGCCTCGCGATGCACAAGCTGCCGATGAAGTGCCGCTTCGTCCGGCGTGAGGGTGGTGACTTCTGATGGCCATCGGATCCAAGGACCTGGCCTCCAAGGAGCTGCGCGGCCTCGACGACGACCGTCTCGTCGACGAGCTGCGCAAGGCCAAGGAGGAGCTGTTCAACCTCCGGTTCCAGTCGGCCACCGGCCAGCTGGACAACCACGGCCGGCTGCGCGCCGTCCGCAAGGACATCGCCCGGATCTACACCGAGATGCGCGAGCGCGAGCTCGGCATCGGTGGGAAGGGTGACGCCAAGTGAGCGAGACAACGAAGGATGAGACGACGTGACCGAGGCCGCGGACCGCAACGAACCGCAAGAGCCCGCCAGGGCTACGTCGTCAGCGACAAGATGGACAAGACCGTCGTCGTCGAGGTCGAGGACCGCGTCAAGCACGCCCTCTACGGCAAGGTCATCCGGCGCACGAGCAAGGTCAAGGCGCACGACGAGGCCAACGCCGCCGGCGTCGGCGACCGCGTCCTCATCATGGAGACCCGCCCGCTCAGCGCGACCAAGCGCTGGCGCGTGGTGGAGATCCTCGAGAAGGCCAAGTAAGCCCCGAGTTCGGCCAGGCTCTGCCGCCCGACGGGTCCAGCAGAGAACCAGCACGACGTATAGGAGACAGACAAGTGATCCAGCAGGAGTCGCGACTGCGCGTCGCCGACAACACCGGTGCCAAGGAGATCCTGTGCATCCGTGTTCTCGGTGGCTCCGGTCGCCGGTATGCCGGCATCGGCGACACCATCGTCGCCACCGTCAAGGACGCGATCCCCGGCGGCAACGTCAAGAAGGGCGACGTCGTCAAGGCGGTCATCGTCCGCACGAAGAAGGAGCGCCGTCGCGTCGACGGCTCCTACATCAAGTTCGACGAGAACGCGGCCGTGATCCTCAAGGACGACGGTGACCCCCGGGGCACCCGCATCTTCGGCCCCGTGGGCCGCGAGCTGCGCGAGAAGCGCTTCATGAAGATCATCAGCCTCGCCCCGGAGGTGCTCTGAGCCATGGCGACGATGAAGATCAAGAAGGGTGACACCGTCCAGGTGCTCACCGGCAAGGACAAGGGCGCCACGGGCAAGGTCATCGCGGTCAACCGCGAGACCGGCCGCGTGACCGTCGAGGGCGTCAACCGGGTGACCCGGCACACCAAGGCCGGCCAGTCCGCCCGCGGCAGCCGCACCGGTGGGCTCGTCGTCCAGGAGTCGCCGATCCACGTGAGCAACGTGGCCGTCGTCGACCCCTCCGACAAGAAGCCGACCCGGATCAAGACCCGCGTCGAGACCGTCGAGCGTGACGGCCGCCAGAAGGCGAGCCGCGTCCGCGTCGGCGCGCGCTCGGGCAAGGACCTGTGAGAGAGATGGCAGACACTGCAACCAAGCCGCGGCTGAAGTCGCGCTACCAGGACGAGATCAAGGGCTCCCTGCGGGAGCAGTTCGGCTACGCGCAACGTCATGCAGGTCCCGGGCGTCGTCAAGGTCGTCGTCAACATGGGTGTCGGCGACGCCGCCAAGGACAGCAAGCTCATCGAGGGTGCCGTCCGCGACCTCACCGCCATCACCGGCCAGAAGCCGGTCGTCACCAAGGCCCGCAAGTCGATCGCCCAGTTCAAGCTGCGCGAGGGGATGCCGATCGGCGCCCACGCCACGCTGCGCGGCGACCGGATGTGGGAGTTCCTCGACCGCCTCGTCAGCACGGCCCTGCCGCGCATCCGTGACTTCCGCGGCCTGTCGCCCAAGCAGTTCGACGGCCGGGGCAACTACACCTTCGGCCTCACCGAGCAGTCGATGTTCCACGAGATCGACCAGGACCGGATCGACCGCGTCCGCGGCATGGACATCACGGTCGTCACGACCGCGACGAACGACGACGAGGGACGCGCGCTGCTCAAGGCGCTCGGCTTCCCGTTCAAGGAGAACTGAGCATGGCCAAGACTGCCCTTGTCAACAAGGCGAACAAGAAGCCGAAGTTCGCGGTTCGCGGCTACACGCGCTGCCAGCGCTGCGGTCGCCCGCACTCGGTCTACCGCAAGTTCGGCCTGTGCCGGATCTGCCTGCGGGAGATGGCCCACCGCGGCGAGCTCCCCGGCGTGACCAAGTCCAGCTGGTGACCAGCCCGGGGATGCCGGCCGGCACCCGGCCGCGCGTCCCCACCCGCCGCAACCCCGCGGCATCCGTAACGACACAGACCATCTACATCGCAGGTCCGCCGAGTGTTGCTCGGAGGAAACCGCGGTGAGAGAGGGCGGAGAAGCCCAATGACCATGACCGACCCGATCGCGGACATGCTGACCCGCGTCCGCAACGCCAACTCGGCGCACAAGGACGCAGTCTCCATGCCGTTCTCGAAGCTCAAGAGCCACATCGCCGAGATCCTCGAGGCCGAGGGCTACATCGCCGGCTGGACCGTCGAGGACGCCGAGGTGGGCAAGACGCTCACCGTCAACCTCAAGTACGGCCCCAACCGGGAGCGCTCCATCGCCGGTGTGCGCCGCGTGTCCAAGCCGGGCCTGCGCGTGTACGCCAAGTCCACCAACCTGCCGAAGGTTCTCGGTGGCCTGGGTGTCGCGATCATCTCGACGTCGTCCGGCCTGCTCACCGACAAGCAGGCCGCCAACAAGGGTGTGGGTGGGGAAGTCCTCGCCTACATCTGGTAAGGGGTAGCAGCCATGTCCCGTATCGGACGTCTGCCCGTTCCCGTGCCCGCCGGGGTCGACATCGCCATCGAGGGCCAGACCGTGAGGGTCAAGGGCCCCAAGGGCGAGCTGAGCCACGTCGTCGCCGAGCCGATCACCATCGAGCAGGGCGACGCCGTCCTCGAGGTCAAGCGCCCCGACGACGGGCGCTCCTCGCGCTCGCTGCACGGCCTGACCCGCTCGCTCATCCACAACATGGTGCTCGGCGTCACCGAGGGCTACGAGAAGAAGCTCGAGATCCACGGCACCGGCTACCGCGTGCTCGCCAAGGGCTCCAACCTCGAGTTCGCCCTCGGCTACTCGCACCCCATCACCGTCGAGCCGCCCGACGCGGCATCACCTTCGCGGTCGAGAACCAGACCCGGTTCTCGGTGCAGGGCATCGACAAGCAGCTCGTCGGCGAGGTCGCCGCGAACATCCGCAAGCTCCGCAAGCCCGACCCGTACAAGGGCAAGGGCGTCCGCTACGCGGGCGAGCAGATCCGCCGCAAGGTCGGAAAGGCTGGTAAGTAAGCCATGGCACTGATCGTCAAGCGCGCCAAGGGCAAGAACGCCGCGCGCAGCCGTCGCCACTTCCGCGTCCGCAAGGCCGTCAGCGGCACCACCGGACGTCCCCGCCTCGTCGTGTCGCGCTCGTCGCGCCACGTCTTCGTCCAGGTCGTCGACGACACCGTCGGCCGCACCGTCGCGTCGGCGTCCACCATGGAGGCCGGACGTGCGCACCCTCGACGGCGACAAGACCGCCAAGGCCAAGAAGGTCGGCGAGCTCGTCGCCGAGCGCGCCAAGGCCGCCGGCGTCGAGGCCGTCGTCTTCGACCGTGGGGGCAACAAGTACCACGGTCGCGTCGCCGCCATCGCGGACGGCGCCCGGGAAGGCGGGCTGTCCCTGTGACCGCCACCCAGACCACTGCCGTTGTCGAGATGAGGAACATCTGATGCCAGGACCCCAGCGTCGAGGCACCGGCGGGCCCGCCACCGCCGAGCGCGGTGGCCGTGAGCGGCCGCGGCGGCCGTGACGGCGGCCGCGGCGGTCGTGACGCCCGCGAGCCCGAGAAGAGCCAGTACCTCGAGCGCGTCGTGACGATCAACCGCGTCGCCAAGGTCGTCAAGGGTGGCCGCCGGTTCAGCTTCACCGCGCTCGTCGTCGTCGGTGACGGTGACGGCACCGTCGGTGTCGGCTACGGCAAGGCGAAGGAGGTGCCCGCGGCGATCGCCAAGGGTGTCGAGGAGGCCAAGAAGGAGTTCTTCAAGGTCCCCCGCATCCAGGGCACCATCCCCCACCCCGTCCAGGGTGAGGCCGCCGCCGGTGTCGTCATGCTCCGCCCCGCCAGCCCCGGTACCGGTGTCATCGCCGGTGGCCCGGTGCGCGCGGTGCTCGAGTGCGCCGGCATCCACGACGTGCTGTCCAAGAGCCTCGGCTCGGACAACGCGATCAACATCGTCCACGCGACGGTCGCGGCCCTGAAGGGTCTCGAGCGTCCGGAGGCCGTCGCGGCTCGCCGTGGCCTCCCCGTGGACCAGGTCGCCCCCGCCGCGATGCTGCGTGCCCAGGCCGCCGGCATCGCCGAGGCGAAGGCGGGTGCGTGATGGCCCGTCTCAAGGTGACCCAGACCCGTTCGGAGATCGGCGGCAAGCAGAACCAGCGTGACACGCTGCGCAGCCTCGGTCTGAAGCGCATCGGCGACGTCGTCGTCAAGGAGGACCGTCCCGAGATCCGCGGGATGGTCAAGACGGTGACCCACCTCGTCGCCGTCGAGGAGGTTGAGTGATCATGGCTGACACCACGAAGGCCGCGAAGGCGGCATCCGAGGGTGGCGCCAGCCCTGAAGGTGCACCACCTGCGCCCCGCGCCCGGTGCCAGGTCCGCCAAGATCCGCGTGGGTCGTGGTGAGGGTGGTCGGCGCGGCAAGACCGCCGGCCGCGGCACCAAGGGCACGAAGGCCCGCTACCAGGTGCCCGAGGGCTTCCAGGGTGGCACCACCCCGCTGCACATGCGGTTCCCGAAGCTGCGCGGCTTCAAGAACCCGTTCACGACCGAGTACCAGGTCGTGAACCTCGACAAGCTCGCGTCGCTCTACCCCTCGGGTGGCGACGTGACCGTCGAGGACCTCGTCGCCAAGGGCGCGGTTCGCGGCGGGAAGCTCGTGAAGGTGCTCGGCACCGGCGAGATCGCGCGTGGCCGTGAACGTCACGGCGACACGCCTTCTCGGCCAGCGCCAAGGAGAAGATCGAGGCGGCGGGCGGGTCGGCGACGACCGCCTGACCCCGCCTGATGACCGTATGCCGTAGGGCTGGTTCCCGGGTTCCGTCGGGAACCGGCCCTGCGGCATACGGCCGTTCTGCCCTCGATGCCGGGCCCTCCGGCGTCGACGGGTATCTTGTGACGGATCGTTGACGACGCGGCCACCACCCCGGCCGCACCCCTGGAGGACCTGTGCTCACCGCTTTCGGCCGCGCGTTCAAGACGCCCGACCTGCGCAGGAAGCTGCTGTTCACGATGGCGATCATCGTGATCTACCGCCTCGGCGTGCACGTCCCCGTGCCCGGGGTCAGCTACCCGCTCGTCCAGCAGTGCATCCGGGGGGCCGACAACACCAACGGCCTGCTCGGCCTCGTCAACCTCTTCAGCGGGGGCGCGCTGCTCCAGCTGTCCATCTTCGCGCTCGGGATCATGCCGTACATCACGGCGAGCATCATCGTGCAGCTGCTCACCGTGGTGATCCCGCGGTTCGAGGCCCTCAAGAAGGAGGGCCAGGCCGGTCAGAGCAAGATGACCCAGTACACGCGCTACCTGACGATCGCGCTGGCCGTGCTGCAGTCCGTCGACGCTCATCACCTTCGCGCAGAACCCGCAGACGCTGTTCAGCAACCCGGCCTGCACGAACATCCTCAGCGACGACTCGACGGTCACCATCCTCATCATGGTGCTGACGATGACCGCCGGCACCGGCATGATCATGTGGCTCGGTGAGCTCATCACCGACAAGGGCGTCGGCAACGGGATGTCGCTCCTCATCTTCGTGTCGATCGCCTCCGGCTTCCCCGCCTCGCTCTGGGCCATCCAGCAGCGCTCCGGCTGGACCGTCTTCCTCGGCATCATCCTCATGGGCTTCGTCGTCATCGCCCTCGTCGTCTTCGTCGAGCAGAGCCAGCGGCGCATCCCCGTCCAGTACGCCAAGCGGATGGTCGGCCGGCGCGTCTACGGCGGCACCTCGACGTACATCCCGCTCAAGGTCAACATGGCCGGTGTCATCCCGGTCATCTTCGCCAGCTCGCTGATGTCGCTGCCGATGCTCGTCGCCCAGTTCAACCAGAGCCCGGACGGCAACAACGCCGGCTGGGTCGACTGGATCAACACGCACCTCGTCAACGGCGGCAGCCCCTTCTACATGGCGCTGTACACCGGGCTGATCCTGTTCTTCACGTTCTTCTACGTGTCGATCACGTTCAACCCGACCGAGGTCGCCGACAACATGAAGAAGTACGGCGGCTTCATCCCGGGTATCCGCGCCGGGCGACCCACGGCCGAGTACCTCAGCTACGTCCTGACCCGGATCACGGTGCCGGGCGCGATCTACCTCGCGCTCATCTCGCTCCTCCCGCTCATCGCGCTGGTCCTCGTCGACGCGAACCAGAACTTCCCCTTCGGCGGCACGTCGATCCTCATCATCGTGGGTGTCGGCCTCGAGACGGTGAAGCAGATCGAGGCACAGCTGCAGCAGCGTCACTACGAAGGGTTCCTGCGCTGATCGCACTCGGCCCTGGACCGCTGAACCGGCGCGCTCGCCGCGCGACGCGCCTCGCGGGGGCCCCCGCATGCGACTGATCATCCTCGGGCCGCCCGGCGCCGGGAAGGGCACGCAGGCGCCCGGATCGCCGAGCACTACGGCATCCCCGCGATCTCGACCGGCGACATCTTCCGCGACAACATCCGGAACGAGACCGAGCTGGGCCTGCAGGTGAAGGAGGTCCTCGCGTCGGGCGGCTACGTCAGCGACGAGATCACCAACGCCATCGTCGAGGACCGCCTCGCCCAGGACGACTGTGCACCGGGGTTCCTCCTGGACGGCTACCCGCGCACCCTCGCCCAGGTCGAGGCGCTCGACGGCATCCTCGCGGAGCGGGGCACTCGCGCTCGACCACGTGCTCGAGCTCACCGTCGACGACGACGCGGTCGTCGCCCGCCTGCTCAGGCGCGCGCAGCTCGAGGGTCGCGTCGACGACACCGAGGAGGTCATCCGCGAGCGGATGGCGATCTACCACCGCGAGACCAAGCCCCTGTCGGACACCTACCGCGAGCGCGGGCCTGCTCGTCGAGGTCGACGGGCTCGGCGACGTCGACGTCGTGACGAAGCGCATCCTGACCTCCCTCTCCTGACGTCCCCTCCGTCGAGAGGAGAGAACGCGCCGCGTGTCCTTCCGGGCACGCGGCGTGTTCCTTCCCGTCGACCAAGCCTGTGGATGACGACGGATGCCGCGTGGCCGTCTCGGTGAGGCTGTCACGATGCGCCCGTCGCCTCTCCCCGTCGAGCTCGAGCCTGGACCGTTCACCACGGGCGAGGCCCGACGTCTCGGAGTGTCGGCGGCCCGACTCCGCCGCGGCGACCTCGTCCGCCCCACCCGAGGGACGCGCGCGTTCACGGAGACCACGACCCTGCTCGGGCGGGCCCGTGCCTACCAGGTGGCCATGCCTCCGGACCGGGCCTTCTCGCACCTGACGGCCGCCGTCCTGTGGGGTCTGCCGCTGCCCGGCGCGATCGAGACGGCCGCCGCCCGGGTCGACGGCCCTCTCCACGTCATCGCGAGGACCGGTGACGGCAGGATCCAGCGGCACGGCGTGGTGGGGCACCGGGGCCTCGAGTGTCGGGCCGTCGCGTCGCCGCCCGGTTCGGGCCTTCGCGTCGTCGACGTGGCCGACACCTGGTGCGACCTCGGCGAGCTGCAGCGAGACCTCCTCTCGGGTGCCGACCTCGTGGTCGCCGGTGATGCGGCAGTGGCCCTGCTCGACGCTCGGGCAGGGCGCCCCGTGGGCGTCGCTGCGCTCAGTGAGGCCCTGCGCCAGCGGAACCGGCCACGTGGGGCAGTCGCGCTGAGACAGGCGCTGGCCCTGGTGCGACCACGCGTGCGCTCACCGATGGAGACGAGGGCGAGGCTGATGTTCGTCCACGCCGGGTTTCCCGAACCGGAGGTCAACGCAGCGGTGACCGACGAGTCGGGAGGGTGGCTGGCGGAGGGCGACCTCGTCTGGCGCCAGCAGCAGGTCGTGGGCGAGTACCAGGGCGAGGAGCACGCGGCCCGCCGCCGGCGCAGCGGAGACGCGTTCCGCCGAGAGCTGCTCACCGACCACGGCTGGCGGGTCAAGGAGCTCTGGGCCGAGGACCTGTGCCACCGTCCGCGGCGGCTGACGACTCTGCTGAGCTTCGCCCGGGCCCTGGACCTCGACCCGGCGATGCTTCGCATCGCCTGAATCGCGCCCCGAGCCGACGAGAGGAGACAACATGCCGTCGGCACGGCATCCGAGACGGCGTGTCCTCTCCTCTCGACTGGGCGGAGGTAGGGTTCGGCGCCATGGGCCTGTTCAACCGCGACCGCTGCGAGGGCAAGACGGCTGAGCAGCTCGCCGGCATGCGCACCGCCGGCCTCCTCGTGGGCCGCACCCTCGAGGTGCTCGAGGCCGAGCTGCGTCCCGGCGTCACGACCCTGGAGCTCGACGCGGTCGCCGAGGCCCACATCCGCGACAACGGGGGCGTGCCCAACTTCCAGCTCGTCCCGGGCTACCGCCACACGCTGTGCACGTCGGTCAACGAGGAGATCGTGCACGGCATCCCCGGGGCGAGGGAGCTTCGCGAGGGTGACCTGATCTCGATCGACTGCGGCGCCCAGGTGGGCCAGTGGAACGGGGACGCCGCCATCAGCCTCGTCGTCGGCGGGCCGGATGCCGGCACCCCGCAGGACCGCGGCCTCGTCGAGGACACCGAGGCGAGCCTCTGGGCCGGCATCGCGGCCCTGCGCGTCGGCGAGAGCCTGTATGCCGTGGGTGCCGCCGTCGAGGACAGCATCACGGCTTCGGGGGCACGGCGGGGCTGGGAGTACGGCATCGTCGAGGACTACGTCGGCCACGGCATCGGCACGTCGATGCACATGGACCCGCAGGTGCCCAACTACCGCGTCAGCGGCAAGGGCCCGAGGGTGGTCGAGGGAACCACGATCTGCATCGAGCCGATGGTCGTGCTCGGGGACCAGGACAACCTGGTCCTCGACGACGAGTGGACCGTCGTCACCCGCGACCGCTCCCGCGCCGCGCACTGGGAGCACTCGGTCGCCGCCACCTCCGCGGGCGTCTGCGTGCTCACCGCGCTCGACGGCGGGGAGGCCCGCCTCAGGGTGCTCGGCGTGCCCTTCGCCGCGATCGGCCCCTCCTGACGACGGTGGTGTGCGCCATCTCTCGCGAGGCGGATCGCGGGCGCCACTAGGGTGGAGAGGCAGGTGCCGGCACCGCTGCCGGATGCCGTCGAAAGGGAGCACGGATGCCGGACGCGTCGGTCGCCTCGGAGCCCTCGGAGACCTCGGGCACGTCACGGACCTCGGGCACGTCACGGATACTCGGGCTCGCCGCGGGGTTCCCGGCGACGACCCGTGAGGACTGGCAGCGGCTCGTCGCGGCCGTCCTCAACAAGAAGCGGGCCGAGGACTCCTGGCTCGACGGCCCCGCGGCCGAGCAGGCGCTGCGCCGCCGGCTCGACGGTGGACTGGAGGTCGACGCCCTGTACCTGCGCGTCGACCGCCCGCTCGGTGTCCCCGGATCCATGCCCTTCACCCGCGGCCGGGCGCTGCGCGAGGCCGCCCTGCCCTGGGACGTGCGCCAGCTGCACGACGACCCCGACCCCGCCAGCACCCGAGCCGCCGTGCTCGACGACCTGGAGCACGGCGTGAGCTCGGTCTGGGTGCACGTCGGCGATGACGGCGTTGCGGCGGCGGACCTCGCGGAGATGCTCGCCGACGTGCGGCTCGACCTCGCGCCGGTGGCGGTCTCGTCCACCACCGACCAGGCGGGCGCCGCCGCCGCCCTGCTCGACGTCGCCGACGACCGCCCGGCCGTCTCCCTGTCGCTCGGCCTGGACCCCGTGGGCGCCGCCGCGCGCCTCGGGACGACGCCCGACCTGGCGCCCCTGGCCGACCTCGTCCGCGCCGCCCGGGCCCGCACGCGGTCGAGGGCCGTCACCGTGGATGGTCGCGTCCTGTACGACGCCGGTGCGTCCGAGGTCGACGCGGTCGCCGTGGCCGTGGCGACGGGTGTGGTCTACCTGCGCCACCTCGAGGCGGAGGGCGTCCCCGTCGCGGACGCGTTCGGCCAGGTGGAGTTCCGCGTGGGGGCCAGTGCCGACCAGTTCCTCACCGCCGCCTCCATCCGGGCGCTGCGTCGGGTCTGGGCCCGCGTGGGGGAGGCCTCCGGCGTGCCCGAGGCCGAACGCGGTGCCTTCACCCACGCGGTGACGAGCCTTCGCATGTTCACCCGCGAGGACCCGTGGGTCAACGTGCTGCGAAGCACCCTCGCGGCCTTCGGGGCGTCCCTCGGCGGCGCCGACGCCATCACCGTGCTGCCCTACGACAGCGTCGCCGGGCTGCCCGAGCGGTTCAGCCGGCGGCTCGCCCGCAACACCCAGATCCTCCTCGCCGACGAGTCCAACGTCGGCCGGGTCACCGACCCCGGCGGCGGCTCGTGGTACCTCGAGGCGCTCACCGACCAGCTGGCGAGCGCGGCCTGGGCCCGCTTCCAGGAGGTCGAGCGAGCCGGCGGCGCCGTGCGCGCCCTCGCCGGCGGCCTGCTGCACGAGTGGGTCGCCACCGCGACCGCCGACCGTGAGCGCGACCTCGCGACCCGCCGCCGACCCCTCACGGGCGTGTCGATGTTCCCCGCCACCGACGACACCCCGCTCGAGCGTCGGCCACGGGCCCCCCTGGGGCGCACGGACCGGGCCCTCGTCCCGCGTCGCGACGCGGCGGCGTTCGAGCGGCTGCGCGACCGGGCCCGGGCGCTCGGTGAGCCGTCCGTCGTGGTGCGCCCGCTGGGTACGCGGCGCGACTTCGGCGCGCGGCAGGCCTTCGTCACGAACCTCCTCGCCGCCGGCGGCATCCGCCCGACCGACGTCGGTGCGACGGTGGCCATCCTCGCCTCGAGCCGCTCCGGTTACTCCGAGCATGCGGCCACGGCGGTCGCCGAGCTGCGCGCCGCCGGGGTGCAGCGGGTCCTGGTGGCCGGGCGCGCACAGGAGCTGGGTGAGGGCAGCCGCCTCGTCGACGGTGAGGTCGTCGACGGCATGGACGTCGTCGCCTTCCTCGACGACCTGCTCGACCACCTCGGCGCGCCGGCCGGTCCGACCACCACACCGGGGGGAGAGCGATGAGCAGCAGCGTGCCGGACTTCACCGGCCTCGACCTCGGGGACGGCAGACCGGATGCCGGGTCCGCGGCACCCGCCGATGCCGACACCTGGCTGACCCCCGAGCAGATCCCCGTCAAGCCGCTCTACACCGAGGCCGACCTCGAGGGCCTGGACTTCCTCGACACCGTGCCCGGTGCCCCGCCGTACCTGCGCGGCCCGTACCCGACGATGTACACGACCCAGCCATGGACGATCCGGCAGTACGCCGGCTTCTCGACGGCGGAGGAGTCCAACGCCTTCTACCGGCGCAACCTCGCGGCCGGGCAGAAGGGGCTCTCGGTCGCCTTCGACCTCGCGACCCACCGGGGCTACGACTCCGACCACCCCCGCGTCACCGGCGACGTGGGCATGGCCGGCGTCGCCATCGACTCGATCTACGACATGCGCACGCTCTTCGACCGCATCCCCCTGGACCAGATGTCGGTGTCCATGACGATGAACGGTGCGGTGATCCCGGTCCTCGCGCTCTACGTCGTCGCCGCGGAGGAGCAGGGCGTCGCACCCGAGCAGCTCACCGGCACCATCCAGAACGACATCCTCAAGGAGTTCATGGTCCGCAACACCTACATCTACCCGCCCGAGCCGTCGATGCGGATCATCAGCGACATCTTCGCCTTCACCAGCCAGCGGATGCCGCGCTTCAACTCGATCTCGATCTCCGGCTACCACATGCAGGAGGCCGGGGCGACGCAGGACCTCGAGCTGGCCTACACCCTGGCCGACGGCGTCGAGTACATCCGCGCCGGGAAGGCCGTGGGCCTCGACGTCGACGCGTTCGCGCCGCGGCTGTCGTTCTTCTGGGCCATCGGGATGAACTTCTTCATGGAGGTCGCCAAGCTGCGCGCCGCCCGCCTCCTGTGGGCCCGGCTCGTGCAGGACCAGGGAGCGGCCAACCCGAAGTCGCTCTCGCTGCGCACGCACAGCCAGACCTCCGGCTGGTCGCTCACCGCGCAGGACGTCTTCAACAACGTCGTGCGCACCTGCGTGGAGGCGATGGCCTCGACCCAGGGCCACACCCAGAGCCTGCACACCAATGCCCTCGACGAGGCCATCGCGCTGCCGACCGACTTCTCTGCGCGCATCGCCCGCAACACCCAGCTCGTCCTGCAGCAGGAGTCGGGCACCACCCGGGTCATCGACCCCTGGGGCGGCTCCGCCTACGTCGAACGGCTGACCCACGACCTGGCGCAGCGTGCCTGGCAGCACATCGAGGAGGTCGAGGCCGCCGGCGGCATGGCGAAGGCGATCGAGGCCGGCATCCCGAAGATGCGCATCGAGGAGGCCGCGGCGCGAACCCAGGCGCGCATCGACTCCGGCCAGCAGCCGGTCATCGGCGTCAACCGCTACCCCGTCGACGAGGACGAGCCGATCGAGGTGCTGCGGGTCGACAACGCCGCCGTGCGCGCGAGCCAGCTCGCCAAGCTCGAGCGCCTGCGCGCCGAGCGCGACGACGAGGCCTGCCGCGCCGCGCTGGCGCGGATGACGGATGCCGCCCGCTCCGGTTCCGACGGCTCGCTCGACACGAACCTGCTCGCCCTCGCCATCGAGGCGGCCCGGGCCAAGGCGACGGTGGGGGAGATGTCAGCCGCCATGGAGAAGGTCTTCGGCCGGTACACCGCCCAGATCCGTACCATCGGGGGCGTGTACGGCGCCGAGGCGGGGGAGGACGAGACGGTCCACCGGGCGCAGGAGCTCGTCGAGGGGTTCGCGCAGGCCGAGGGCCGCCGGCCGAGGATCCTCGTGGCGAAGATGGGTCAGGACGGGCACGACCGGGGGCAGAAGGTCATCGCCACCGCCTTCGCCGACCTCGGCTTCGACGTCGACGTGGGCCCGCTGTTCCAGACGCCCGCGGAGGTGGCCCGCCAGGCCGTCGAGTCCGACGTCCACGTCGTCGGCGTCAGCTCGCTGGCCGCCGGTCACCTCACCCTGGTGCCGGCCCTGCGCGCGGAGCTCGACGCGCTCGGCCGCACGGACCTCATGATCGTCGTCGGCGGGGTCATCCCACCCCAGGACTTCTCGGCCCTGCGGGCCGCCGGCGCGGACGCCATCTACCCCCCCGGAACGGTCATCAGCCGGGCGGCCATCGACCTCGTCACCGACCTGCGCGAGCGGCTCGGGTGAGGCCGGTCGACGTCGAGGAGCTCGCGCAGGGGGTCCGAGCGGGGTCCCGCCAGCACGTCGCCAGGGCGATCACGCTGCTCGAGTCCAGCCGGCCGGACCACCGCGAGCTCGCCGGCGAGCTGCTCGGCCTCATCGCGGACGCCACCGGCGGGTCGGTGCGGGTGGGGATCACCGGTGTCCCCGGTGTCGGGAAGTCGACCTTCATCAACGCGATGGGATGCCGCCTGGTCGAGCGGGGCAACCGTGTCGCCGTCGTCGCGGTCGATCCCAGCTCACGGCGGACGGGTGGGTCGATCCTGGGTGACCGCACGCGGATGGCCGAGCTCACCGCGAGCGAGGCGGCGTTCGTGCGGCCCAGCCCCTCCGGCCGGCAGCTCGGCGGGGTCGCCCGGGCGACGCGCGAGTCGATGCTCGTCCTCGAGGCCGCCGGCCACGACGTGGTCATCGTCGAGACGGTGGGGGTCGGTCAGAACGAGATCGCGGTGTCGGAGATGGTCGACACCTTCCTCCTCCTCACCCTCGCGCGCTCAGGTGACCAGCTGCAGGGGATCAAGCGCGGCATCCTCGAGCTTGCGGACGTCATCGCCGTCAACAAGGCCGACGGTGACGGCGAGGGGCCGGCCAGGGTGGCCGCGCGGGAGCTCGCCGGCGCCATGCGCCTCATGATGCCCGGGCCCGCGGCGCGGCGACCCCCGGTGCTCACCTGCTCCGCGCAGACCGGCGCGGGCCTCGACGAGGTGTGGGCCGCGGTGCTCGAGCACCGGGAGCACCTCGAGTCCGAGGGTTCGCTCGAGGCGCGCCGCGCCCGCCAGCAGCAGGACTGGATGTGGGCGATGGTCGACGCCCACCTGCAGGACTCGGTGCGGGACGCGCCGTCCGTGCGCGCCGAGCACGCCGAGGTCGAGCGCGCCGTGCGCGCGGGGGAGCTGAGCGCGGTCGACGGCGCGGCGCGGATCCAGGAGCTCTTCGTCGCCGACCTCACCCGCGAGCGGGAGTGAGCCAGCCGCTCGGCGCCACGCCCCGACGCCTCGCTCCCCAGAGAAGCAGCGCCGTCGCGAGGCCCGTCACGACCAGGCTCATCCCGGCGGACATCGGGGACCCGGTGGTGGTCTGGTCGACGTAGGACTCCTCGAGGCCGCCGAGCAGGGCGCCCGAGACGGTGATGAAGAGGTTGTTGACGACGTGGATGACAAGGACGGCCTCGAGCCCGCCGGTGCGCCACGCGAGGTAGCAGCCGTACCCGGCCAGCGAGGCGAGCTCGATGAGGATCCACGGGTCGGCCGAGCCGTGCACCGCGGCGAACAGGCCCATCGAGAGGAGTGTCGTCACGACGAGTGCAACGACCGGTGAGCGGAACCAGGACCCGACACTCTGCACGAGACCGCCCCGGAACGCGACCTCCTCACCAGCCGCCTGGAGCGGTGTCGTCAGCAGGCTCACCGCGACGAGGGCGGCCCACTGCTCGGGCCGCGGGAGCACCTCCTGGTCGAAGACGACCCAGCTGGCCGTCAGGTAGGCAGCCCACACGGGCGTCACCACCGCGGTGCACCAGAGCAGCCACCGCCACCGGATGCGGCGGGTGACCGACAGCACGCGCCACGGGCTGCGCCGGTGGCCCACCCACAGGCCGAGCAGCGTCGAGGGGATGAGGGCCGCGAGGAGGAGGTTGCTCCAGAGGATGGCCGACGGGTCCGTCGCGAAGCCGGCCTCCGTGCCGGGCAGGAGGCCGGCCGCCCAGAAGACGCCGGTCAGCACAGCGGCGATGGCCAGGTAGCTGGCCACGGTGACGAGCAGGGCCACGAGGGGCCGCCACCAGCGGTGCCGCGGACCGCGCATCTGGTGCACGTACGGTCGCGGCTCGGCCTCGGCCGCGGCGAACGCGGCCTGCCGCGCCTGCTCGGCCGCCCACCACTCCCGGTACCCGGCCCGGTACCGAGCCGCCTCGACGAAGGCGGCGAGGGCGGGCTGCGGTGGCACGGCACCGGCCGCGACAGCGTCGTCGGTGGTGAGCAGTGGGACGGTGTGCTCGCGGGCCCACCGCGCGACCGAGAGCAGCGCCTCCCGGTGCTCGCCGGTCGGGGGTACGGCCAGCCACACCCCGTCCGCCCCCGACAGGTCACGCAGCCACGGCGAGGAGGGCGTCACCACCCACGGCTCAACGTCCGGCGCGAGCACGGGCCGAAAACCTTCCGGGTCGGCCACCACGGCGATGCGGACGCTCATGGGAGACATTGTCCGGGGGCCACAGCCGTGGCCCGCCGGTGGCCCACCCGCGCGCGGGCGGGGAGCCGTTGCGGTGCCACCGGCATCCGGGCGGCAGGGACGGCGACCGGTGCCGAGCGCGCACCGGATTTCGTGCTTGAGGTGCGTGTCCCGTAGCATTGAACGTCGGTCACGTGTGCGTTCTCGCATGGGTGTGTCCCTGCGTGAGCAAGACGGGGCCGATTTCCATGGGCGGATCGACACCACAGAAGAGTTGCCCAACGGCGGATTGAGAGGGTATGGCCAAGAAGGACGGCGTCATCGAGATCGAGGGCACGATCGTCGAGGCTCTCCCGAACGCGATGTTTCGGGTCGAGCTCACGAACGGTCACAAGGTCCTCGCGCACATCTCGGGGAAGATGCGCCAGCACTACATCCGGATCCTCCCCGAGGACCGCGTGGTGGTGGAGCTCAGCCCCTATGACCTGACCCGTGGCCGCATCGTCTTCCGCTACCGCTAGACCCACGCATCGACGAGACAGCGAAGGCCACATGAAGGTTCAGCCGAGCGTCAAGAAGATCTGTGACAAGTGCAAGGTGATCCGCCGCAACGGGCGGGTCATGGTGATCTGCGAGAACCTGCGCCACAAGCAGCGCCAGGGCTGACGCCAGTCAGACGTAGGACCAGCCCCCGCGAGGGGTCGCACGAGGAGCAGTTCTCCAGCACGCAGAAGTGAAGAGCACGCAGCACCCGACCCCCGACGGGTCACCTGGACATCGCAGGTGGGCGCGGGACGTCACCCTCGGCCCGGAGGCCGGGGACCGGACCAGGATGGGCCGGACCGGTGACTGCACCAGACCTCCGGACACACAGAACAGGAAACCATCCACAGATGGCACGTCTAGTTGGAGTGGACCTCCCGCGCGACAAGCGCGTCGAGGTCGCACTGACCTACATCTTCGGAGTCGGGCGGACCAGCGCGCACAAGGCCCTCACGGCGACCGGGGTCAACCCCGACACCCGCGTCAAGGACCTCGGTGACGAGGAGCTGGTCAAGCTGCGCGACTGGATCGAGGACAACCTCAAGGTCGAGGGAGACCTGCGCCGCGAGGTCCAGTCGGACATCCGCCGCAAGGTGGAGATCGGGTCCTACGAGGGCCTTCGTCACCGCCGCGGACTTCCCGTGCGCGGTCAGCGCACCAAGACCAACGCGCGTACCCGCAAGGGTCCCAAGCGCACCGTGGCCGGCAAGAAGAAGGCCGGCAAGTGACGCACGGGGGGCTCCGCTCCCCGTGGACCCCCCGGCTGCCGGGGCCACCGCTTCCGAAGAACTCGTAGGAAAGAGACCACATGCCTCCCAAGGGCCGTACTGCGGGCGCCAAGAAGGTGCGCCGCAAGGAGAAGAAGAACGTCGCGGTGGGCCAGGCCCACATCAAGAGCACGTTCAACAACACGATCATCTCGATCACCGACCCCACCGGGGCCGTCATCGCCTGGGCCTCCGCCGGCCAGGTCGGCTTCAAGGGGTCCCGCAAGTCCACGCCGTATGCCGCGCAGACGGCGGCCGAGGCCGCCGCGCGCCGCGCCATGGAGCACGGGATGCGCAAGGTGGACGTCTTCGTCAAGGGACCGGGCTCCGGTCGCGAGACCGCCATCCGGTCGCTGACCGCCGCCGGCCTCGAGGTCGGCTCGATCCAGGACGTCACACCCAGCCCGCACAACGGCGTTCGCCCGCCCAAGCGCCGGCGCGTCTGAGCGCCCCGAGACTTCGCGAAAGGTAGATAGAGAGCAATGGCCCGTTACACCGGACCCATCACCAAGAAGTCGCGCCGGCTCAAGACCGACCTCGTCGGCGGCGACAAGAACTTCGACCTCCGTCCCTTCCCGCCCGGCCAGCACGGTCGTCGGCGGATCCAGGAGAAGGAGTACCTCACCCAGCTGCAGGAGAAGCAGAAGGCCCGCTTCACCTACGGCGTCATGGAGAAGCAGTTCCGCCGCTACTACAAGGAGGCGGCCAACCGCCCCGGCAAGACCGGTGAGAACATCCTGACGATCCTGGAGTCGCGTCTCGACAACGTCGTGTACCGAGCCGGTCTCGCCCGGACGCGGCGTCAGTCGCGCCAGCTCGTGTCCCACGGCCACTTCCTGGTCAACGGCGTGCGGGTCGACGTGCCGTCCTACCGGGTCGAGGCGTACGACATCATCACCGTGCGGCCCCAGTCGGTCGAGACCCTCCCGTTCCAGCTGGCCCGCGAGACCTTCGGCGACCGTCCGATCCCGGCCTGGATGCAGGTCGTGCCGGGCAGCCTGCAGATCCTCATCCACCAGCTGCCGACGCGGGCCCAGATCGACACCGTCCTCACCGAGCAGCTCATCGTCGAGTACTACTCCAAGACCTGATCCACGGGGGGCCCCGCCCCCCTGGATCCCGCGGGTCGGGATGCTGCCAGCCCACCGCCCACGCACAGCGTGTGGCGCGGGGCGGGCGGCATCCGGGCCCGCACTGGTGCGGCACACGGACAGAGGTGTGCCGTGCGTCCGGGCTCGACCCGGCATACACGAGGCGTCATATAGCGGTCGCCCGTGGGAAGGAACGATCCACCGTGCTCATCGCACAGCGCCCAGTCCTGTCCGAGGACGTCGTCTCGGAGAACCGCAGCCGGTTCGCCATCGAGCCGCTCGAGCCGGGTTTCGGCTACACCCTCGGCAACTCCCTGCGCCGCACCCTGCTCTCGAGCATCCCCGGTGCGGCCGTGACGAGCATCCGCGTCGACGGCGTGCTCCACGAGTTCTCCACGATCCCCGGGGTCAAGGAGGACGTCACCGAGATCATCCTCAACATCAAGAGCATCGTCGTCTCCTCGGAGCACGACGAGCCGGTCGTGATGTACCTGCGCAAGCAGGGTGCCGGGGCCGTCACGGCCGCCGACATCGCCCCGCCCGCCGGGGTCGAGATCCACAACAGCGACCTGCACATCGCCACGCTCAACGACAAGGGCACCGTCGAGATGGAGCTCACCGTCGAGCGTGGCCGCGGCTACGTGTCGGCCCAGCAGAACAAGTCCGGTGACCAGGAGATCGGCCGCATCCCGGTCGACTCCATCTACAGCCCGGTGCTCAACGTGACCTACAAGGTCGAGGCGACCCGTGTCGAGCAGCGCACCGACTTCGACCGGCTCGTCGTCGAGGTGGAGACGAAGAACTCGATGGCACCGCGCGACGCGCTCGCGTCCGCCGGCAAGACCCTCGTCGAGCTGTTCGGCCTGGCCCGTGAGCTCAACGTCGAGGCCGAGGGCATCGACATGGGCCCGTCGCCGACCGATGCCGCGCTCGCTGCCGACCTCGCCCTGCCGATCGAGGACCTCGACCTCACCGTGCGGTCCTACAACTGCCTCAAGCGTGAGGGCATCCACAGCGTGGGTGAGCTCGTCGGTCGCAGCGAGGCCGACCTGCTCGACATCCGCAACTTCGGCGCCAAGTCGATCGACGAGGTCAAGGCCAAGCTCGCCGGGATGGGCCTGGCGCTCAAGGACAGCCCTCCCGGCTTCGACCCCAGCCTCATCGCCGACCGCTACGACGACTTCACCTTCGGAGAGGGCGAGGACGACGCGGCGTACGCCGAGGACGAGCAGCTCTGAGTTCCGCCTCCACCCCGGCACGTAACCCAAGGAGAACAGCATGCCCACCCCCAGCAAGGGTCCCCGTCTCGGAGGCGGTCCCGCTCATGAGCGGCTCATCCTCGCCAACCTCGCGACCTCGCTCTTCGAGCACGACTCGATCACGACGACCGAGGCGAAGGCCAAGCGCCTGCGCCCCCTCGCCGAGCGCCTCGTCACCTTCGCCAAGCGCGGCGACCTGCATGCCCGTCGCCGCGTGATGACGGTCGTGCGTGACAAGGGCGTCGTGCACCGCCTCTTCGTCGAGATCGCGCCCGACATGGCCGAGCGCAACGGCGGCTACACCCGCATCACCAAGGTCGGCGCCCGCAAGGGCGACAACGCGCCCATGGCGGTCATCGAGCTGGTGCGCGAGCCCGTCGCCCGCAAGGCCACCGTCAAGGAGGCCGAGGGCGCGACCAAGCGTGCCGCCAAGGACGACTCGGCCAAGCGCAAGGCCACCCAGGGCGAGGCGAAGAAGGCCGCTGCCGAGACCAAGGCTGCCGAGGACGCGGCCGCCGACGAGCCGACCGCCGAGGAGACGACCGCGGCGGTCGCGCTCCCCGAGGGTGCCGTCGCCCCCACCGAGGACGGCTCGGCCCCCGAGGGCTACACCGTCAAGGGCAACGCCAACTCCGGCAAGTACCACGTCGAGGGCTCTCAGTGGTTCGACCAGACCGAAGCCGAGTTCTGGTTCAGGGACGCCGAGGCGGCGGAGGCTGCCGGCTTCGAGCCCGCCGGCGGGGCGGACAAGCAGCAGGTCGACGAGGCCTGAGCCTCAGCGCCTCCGACCGGATGCCGTGCAGCGGCCCCCTCCCACGGGAGGGGGCCGTTCCGCGTCCGCGGCCCGGCGCTCGTGAGGGTCCGGCCGGGCCTTCGAGACGAGCGAACGAACGCCACTACGCTGGCGCGGTGACCCTGCGGATCCGGATCGACCTGTCCTACGACGGGTCCGGGTTCGCCGGCTGGGCCGCCCAGCCCGGCCTGCGCACCGTCGAGGGCGTGCTCACGACGGCGCTGACGACCCTGCTCCGGGCCACCGACCCGGTGCGTCTCGTGGTCGCGGGGCGCACCGACGCCGGTGTGCACGCCCGCGGCCAGGTCGCGCACGTCGACGTCGACCCGGCCGCGTGGCACCGGCTGCCGGGGCGGTCTCAGCGCCCCCCCGAGGAGGCCGCCGCCACCCGGCTGCGCGGCATCCTGCCCGGCGACGTGGTCGTGCGGCGGGTCAGCCGCGCACCCGACGGCTTCGACGCCCGCTTCTCGGCGCTCAGCCGCCGGTACCTCTACCGGCTCTGCGACGACCCGGCTGTCGTCGACCCCCTCCGACGGCACGACACGGTGCTGGTCCGGGGCCCGCTGGACGTCCCCGCCATGGATGCCGCCGCGGCTGGTCTGCTCGGACTCCATGACTTCGCCGCCTTCTGCCGGCGCCGGGAGGGGGCCACGACCGTACGCACGCTGCTCGCGTTCGGATGGGCCCGCGCTCGGGACGGCACCGTCGAGGGCACCGTCGTGGCGGATGCGTTCTGCCACAGCATGGTGCGCGCCCTGGTCGGCGCCGTGGTGCCGGTCGGTCAGGGACGCGTGGGGCCTGAGTCACCTCGCGCGGTGCTCGACGCCGGTCGTCGAGACCCTCGCGTCAAGGTCATGCCGGCGCACGGCCTCTGCCTTGAGGAGGTCCGCTACCCCCCGGACGCGCAGCTCGCCGACCGAGCCGAGCACGCGCGCGCCTCCCGGATGCTGCCGGGGTGAGCACGGCATCCGGATGCCGTGGCCACTACCGTTGGCAGATGGCCCACCCTCCGCGGTACCGGGACGACGACCCGCTCCTGGGCAGGGTGCGGGAGATCGCGCTCGCCCTTCCGGGGGCGGACGAGAAGGTCAGCCACGGGCGGCCGACCTTCTTCACCCGCAAGGTGTTCGCCATCTTCGGGGGCGTGGTCAAGGGGGACCACGGGTCGGACGCACTCGGCCGGGCGCTGGTCTTCCTCCCCGACCCGGCCGAGAGGCCCGCACTGCTCGCAGACGGTCGCTTCGTGGTGCCGGGGTACGAGGGTGCCTACGGGTGGCTGGCGCTCGACCTGCGCGGGAGGGTCGACTGGTCGGAGGTCGCCGAGCTCGTGGAGAGCTCGTACCGGCTGACCGCTCCGCCCCGCCTGGTGGCCGAGCTCGCAGGTGGTGAACCCGGCGCCGACCCGAAAAGCCCGTGACGGGGCGCCGACCATCCGTCAGACTTCTCGACCGTGGGCCACCTCGACGTCAACTCCGTGAGCTTCTCGCTGCCCGACGGCCGGCGGCTGCTGCGTGACGTCACATTCCGAGTGGGGGAGGGCGCAAAGGTCGCGCTCATCGGCCCCAACGGCACCGGGAAGACCACGCTGCTGCGGGTGCTGGCCGGCGACCTCACGGCATCCGACGGCGCGGTCACCCGCAGCGGGGGGCTCGGTGTCATGAGGCAGTTCATCGGCAAGGTGCGCGACGACACGACCGTTCGCGACCTCCTCGTCTCGGTCTCGCCGCAGCCCATCCGAGGGGCCGCTGCCGAGATCGAGCGCACGGAGCTGGCGATGATGGAGCGCGACTCCGAGCAGGACCAGCTCGACTACGCCCAGGCGCTCGCCGACTGGGGGGACGTCGGCGGCTACGAGTGGGAGACCCTGTGGGACGTCTGCACGGTCGCCGCGCTCGGCTCCCCCTTCGAGCAGGCGCAGTGGCGCAGGGTCTCGACCCTGTCGGGCGGCGAGCAGAAGCGGGTGGTGCTCGAGGCGCTGCTGCGCGGACCCGACGAGGTGCTCCTCCTCGACGAGCCCGACAACTACCTCGACGTGCCCGCGAAGCGGTGGCTGGAGGCTCGGCTCGTGGAGTCACCGAAGACCGTCCTCTTCGTCAGCCACGACCGCGAGCTGCTCGACCGGGTGGCGACACGCATCGCCACCCTCGAACCCAGCAGTGGCGGCAACACCGTGTGGGTGCACCCGGGCCGCTTCTCGACCTACGAGGAGGCGCGCTCGGACCGCAACGAGCGCCTCGAGGAGCTGCGGCGGCGCTGGGACGAGGAGCACGCGAAGATCAAGGCGCTCGTCGTCATGTACCGCCAGAAGGCCGCCTACAACTCGGACATGGCCGCGCGGCTGCAGGCCGCCGAGACGCGGCTGCGCCGGTTCGAGGAGGCGGGGCCGCCGGAGGCGGTGCCCCTCCGGCAGAGGGTCTCGATGCGGCTGACGGGGGGGCGAACCGCCAAGCGCGCTGTCGTGGCGAACCACCTCGAGCTGCGGGTCGACGGCGACCAGCTGATGCAGCCGTTCGACACGGAGATCTGGTTCGGCGAGCGGGTGGGGGTCCTGGGCAGCAACGGCTCCGGGAAGTCGCACTTCCTCCGACTGCTCGCGACGGGTGGGAGCGACCCCGACCGCGAGCACGAGCCGGTCGGCGACATCCGTCCAGCACCCGTCGAGCACGCCGGCCGCGTGGTGCTCGGGTCACGGGTCCGTCCCGGCTGGTTCGCGCAGACCCACGACCACGCGGGGCTGCACGGCCGCACGCTGCTCGAGATCCTGCACCGCGGTGACGAGCACCGCGCGGGGATGCCGCGGGAGGTCGCTGCTCGTGCCCTCGACCGGTACGGCCTCGCGCGTGCGTCGGAGCAGACCTTCGAGTCCCTGTCCGGCGGACAGCAGGCGCGGTTCCAGATCCTGATGCTGGAGCTCTCCGGGGCCACGCTCCTCCTTCTCGACGAGCCGACCGACAACCTGGACCTGCACTCCGCGGAGGCGCTCGAGGACGCCCTCGAGGCGTTCGAGGGCACGGTGGTCGCCGTGACGCATGACCGGTGGTTCGCGCGGGGGCTGGACCGGTTCCTGGTGTTCCGCGGCGACGGGCGGGTCGTCGAGACCGATGAGCCGGTGTGGGACGAGGGGCGGGTGAGCCGGGCGCGGTAGCAGCGGCGGGTGGCGACGCGTCCGCGACGTCACACCTGCCGCTCTTGTCGCTCGTGGTGGGCGGCGCAACACTTCAGTCATGGACCCTGCGCGGAACAAGGCAATCACCCTCGACGCCGTGGCAGCCCTGAACCGGGGCGACCTCGACGGGTACCTCGCCATCTACGCGCCGGGAGCCGTCGTGCACGGCCTGCCCGACCACGTCTCGCCCGACGCGGAGGGGCACCGCGAGGTGCTCGCCGACATCCGCCGCTCGCTCCCGGACTTCCGGGCGCAGGTGGAGGCGGTCGTCGCGGAGGGCGACCTGCTTGCTGCCCGCATCACCTACACCGGCACCCACCACGGGACCATGCGCGGGGTCGCACCGACGGGCCGGGTGCTCTCGTGGGAGGCGATGACCTTCCGCCGCTACGACGACGAGGGTCGGGTCGTCGAGCGCTGGATCGTCGGGGACAACCTCGGCCTGCTCCACCAGCTCGGCCTGGTCTGAGGGCCCGTCTGCGGGTCGTCGTGACCACCGGGCCGCACGTGGACCCGGCCTCGCTGCGGGCGGGCCCGGGCGTGGAGCTGCACCGGTACGTCTCGCACGACGAGCTCATGCCGCGGGCCAGCGTGGTGGTCGGGCACGGAGGGCACGGGACCGGCGATGCGTGCCCTGCTCGGCGACGGTCCGCACCGGACGCCGCGGCCCGCCTCGGGGCACAGGTTCGCTCGGCCGCCGGGGCCGGGGCGGCCGTCGCGGTGGAGGCCGCGCTCCGCGAGCAGCCGCGTCTCTGGCGAACGTAAAGGCTTCGCAATATTTGCGTCACGGTTCCGCATGTAAAGCGTTTTCGCATCTACGTTTCTCGGCGAACCCACACCCGGCGGCGGTGCCGACCGGTGAGCCCGAGGAGCAACGATGCCCCGTTCACCCCGTCTGTATGCCGTCCTGCTGGGGTCGGCGCTCGTCGCCGCACCCGGGATGGTCGCCGCGTCGTCGGCGTCGGCCGAGGTCCCGGAGATCAGCTCGGTTGCGCTCGTCGGGAGCCTGCAGACCGAGATCGGCTGCGCCGAGGACTGGGACCCCGCGTGCGAGGCGAGCGAGCTTGTGCGTGAGGGTTCCTCGTGGACGGCGACCTTTCCGATCCCCGAGGGCACCTTCGAGCTCAAGGTCGCGATGAACGACTCGTGGGACGTGAACTACGGGGCCGGTGGTGCTTTGGGTGGTGCGAACATCCCGCTCGTCCTCGAAGGACCGGCGACCCTCGAGTTCCGCTACGACGAGGTGACGCACCTGGTGACGTTCACCCCGAAGGGACTGGCCGGCGGCACCTCGCCAGGCGACGCCGCCCTCGCGGCCGACTCGCTGCGCGCCCCCCTGACGCGCGAACGCTTCTACTTCGTCATGGCCGACCGGTTCGCGAACGGCTCGACCGCGAACGACGAGGGCGGCCTGACGGGCGGGCCGTTGACCACGGGGTTCGACCCCACCCACAAGGGCTTCTACCACGGTGGTGACCTCAAGGGCATCAGCCAGAAGCTCGACTACATCAAGGACATGGGCACGACCGCCATCTGGCTCACGCCGAGCTTCAAGAACAAGCCGGTCCAGGGCGAGTCCCGGTCAGGAGAGCGCCGGCTACCACGGCTACTGGATCACCGACTTCACGCAGATCGACCCCCACCTCGGCACCAACGAGGACATGAAGGAGCTCATCGACGCCGCCCACGCCAAGGGGATGAAGGTCTTCTTCGACATCATCACGAACCACACCGCGGACGTCATCGACTACGAGGAGAAGCAGTACACCTACCGGTCCAAGAAGAACTACCCCTACGAGGACACCGACGGCACGGCGTTCGACGACCGCGACTACATCGGCAAGCCGGCATCCGAGTGGCCCGAGATGGACGAGGAGTCCTTCCCGTACACCCCGTTCCTCCACGAGGGTGACGAGGACGCCAAGACCCCTGCGTGGCTGAACGACCCCCTGATGTACCACAACCGCGGTGACTCGACGTTCGCCGGCGAGTCCTCCACCTACGGCGACTTCATCGGGCCTCGACGACCTGTTCACCGAGCGTCCAGAGGTGGTCGATGGGATGGGCGACATCTACCGGCAGTGGGTGGAGTTCGGCATCGACGGGTTCCGCATCGACACCGTCAAGCACGTCAACCTGGAGTTCTGGAAGGAGTTCGTGCCCGACATCCTCGACGCCGCGGACGACATGGGCAACGACGACTTCTTCGCCTTCGGCGAGGTCTACGACGGCAACCCGGCCGTGATGTCCGAGTACACGACCCGGGGCAAGCTCCAGGCCACCCTCGACTTCGGGTTCCAGCAGCAGGGCGTCGACTTCGCCAAGGGCAAGCCGGCATCCGTCCTCGCGCGACTTCTTCAGCCAGGACGACTGGTACACCGACGCCGACAGCAACGCCTACCAGCTGCCGACCTTCCTCGGGAACCACGACATGGGCCGGGCCTCGATGTTCCTCAAGGCCGACGGGCAGAGCGAGGCGCAGCACCTCCAGCGCGTGAAGTTCGCCGACTCGCTGATGTTCACCTCGCGCGGCAACCCGGTCACCTACTACGGCGACGAGCAGGGCTTCGTCAGCACCGGTGGCGACCAGGCCGCCCGGGAGGACATGTTCGCCAGCAAGGTCGAGCTGTACAACACCGAGGACGTCCTCGGCGGCCCGCGAGGGGTCCATGGACCGCTACAACACCGAGCACCCGCTCTACCAGCACATCGCCGAGCTCGTCTGCTCTGCGCGCGGAGAACCCGGCGCTCGCCGACGGCGCCCAGGTGAACCGCTATGCCGCAGACGGAGCCGGCATCTTCGCCACGTCGCGGATCGGCGCCGGCACCAAGGGCGGCGAGAACGCCGGCAAGGTCGAGTACGTCGTGGCCGCGAACAACGACACCACGGCCGCGAAGGCGACCTTCCCGACATGGACCAAGGGCAAGGGCGCGGTCTTCACCCCGGTCTTCGGCACGGACAAGGCCGTCAAGCCGGCCGCCGACGGCTCCGTCACGGTCACCGTGCCGCCGCTCACGGTCAGCGTCTGGAAGGCCAACAAAGCCGCTCAGCACGACTGGCGCGGCCCCGACCGTCGACCTCACCGCGGGCGTGGACAACACCGTTGCCGCCCGCGCCGAGATCGCCGCGGAGGTCACAGCGAGTACGTTCGCGCAGACGACGTTCCTCTACCGCCCGGTCGGCACCACGAAGTGGAAGCCCGTCGGCACCGACGACAACGCCCCGTTCCGCGTCTTCCACGACGTGGCCGGGATGCCGCTCGGGACGGTCCTCGAGTACCGCGCGGTCGTGAAGGATGCCGGGGGTCGCATCGCGGCCGACGGCACCTGGGCGTCGGTCGTGGCCCAGAAGGCGCCGCCGACCGAGGCCGAGATCGGTGACCCCGTGACCCAGCCGTCGGCAGTGTCGGTGCCGGGCACGCACAACTCGGAGATGGGCTGCACCGGTGGCCCCAACAACGGTGACTGGGACCCGGCGTGCGACCAGGCCCAGCTCGCGCTCGACACCGACGACCAGATCTGGAAGCGGACGTACTCCATCGACCCCGGTCCCTACTCCTACAAGGCCGCGATCGACCGCGAGTGGACTGAGAACTACGGCGAGAAGGGCGTCTTCAACGGCGCGAACATCTCGTACGAGACCGACGGGACCGTGACGTTCTACTACGACCACGCGACCCACTGGGTGACGTCCGACGAGGAGACGGAGATCATCACCGTCCCCGGCTCCTTCCAGAGTGAGCTGGGGTGCCCGGTCGACTGGGCGGCGGACTGCATGCGACCGTGGCTGCAGGACAAGGACGGCGACGGGGTCTATGCCTGGGCGACGACGAAGATCCCCGCGGGGAGCCACCAGTTCAAGATCGCCCACGACCTGTCGTGGGACGAGAACTACGGCGACGGCGGCGTGCCCAACGGCGGCGACATGACCGTCGAGGTCCCAGCGGCCGACACCAAGGTGTCCTTCGTCTACGACTCGGCGACCCACGTGACGACGGTCAAGGTTGGCTGAGCCCGCTGACCGACGCATCCGCCTCCGAACGCCCGAGAGGGTCGCTTCGGGGGCGGGTGCGTGTCGTCACCGGCCGATGACCACATCCGTGCCGTCGAGCCGGGCGTCGAAACCATTCGGGGTCATCTCGACCTGGGTGAGCGACATGCCCTCGGGCACCCCCGCGACGTCCTGGCGGATGGTGACCAGGCTGCGAGCCAGGGCGCTGGCCGCGGAGTCGAGGAAGGCCGGGCCGCCCAGGTCGACGGTCTCGGGCTCGATGAGCAGCTGGCCGCCGTCGGCACTCACCGTGCCGGTCGCGCGCACGGTGAGGTCGCGGCCCAGGATGGTGACCTCACGCTCCACCCCCGTCTTGCCGTTGCCGGCGTCGTAGACCGTCACGTCCTCGCCGACCTGCTCGGCCACGGTGGCGAAGGGGATGGTCGCGTCGATGTCGAGCCGCTCGGCGCGCAGCCCCTCGGCCGAGAACCGCACGCCGGTCCCGGAGGCCACGACGTCGGTCAGGTCACCGTCCGCCGAGACGACGTCGGCGCTGCGCAGGTCGACCGATCCGAGCCAGGTCTCGCTGTCGGCGAGGTCCGCAGGTGGCCCGCTGGACCCCGGTGACGCGGTGGGCGTCGGCGTGGCCGACGCACCATCACGACCACCGGAGCCGAGCGACAGGACGAGGACTGCGATCGCGAGTGCGAGCACAGCGAGCGTGCTGACGACACCGAGCAGGAAGGGCTTCACGGGGGACAGCCTCCCACCCGGGTGTCAGGTGGCCGACGAGCCCTGTGTCACCCGTTCGCCCTCGCGCTCCGCGCGGAGCTCGCTGCGGCGGGCGGGGAGGTAGAAGATCGCCCCGAGGATGCTCAGCGCTCCGGCCGTCACCATCGCCGTGCCGATGCTCGTGCGGTCGGCGAGGGCGCCCAGGGGCGGGCCGGCGACGGCAAACGCGAGGAAGGCCATCATCGAGTTCATCGACAGCACCGTCGACCGGTTCGCGGCCTGCGCCTCGCGGTGGAGGAGCGCCTGGTGTGGGGGCCCGTTCATGCCGTGCATCGAGTAGGTGAAGAGGTAGGCGGCGACGAGGCCGACCGGGCCGACCACGAGCCCCATGACGAGCGCCCCGAGCCCGTTGAGGATCCGCGCGAGCACGGCGGCCCTCGCCACGCCCATGCGTCCGGATGCCGTACCCGCGAGCCAGGCACCGACGGCGAACAGCCCCCAGCCGGCCGCCGACACGGGTCCCACCAGCGCACCGGCCTCCCGCGCCGAGCCGAGGAGCTCCTCGAGCCGCAACGGCATGAGCGACTCGAAGCTGATCATGCCGATCGACCAGAACACCTCCGCCACGACCAGAGCGAGGAGCACCCGGTTGGTGCCAAGCAGCCGGAGCCCGCCGAGAATGACCGTGGGCGTGTTCCGGGACTCGACCAGCGCGTGCCGCAGCCCGCTCCGGCCCGGCTCTCTGGGCGGCCGTGACTCACGCATGAGCAGGAACGCCGCGACGAGGTGCGCCACGCTGAGAGCCGCCGACACCCAGACGGCGGCGTCGAGGGCGGAGACGTCGAGGCCGAACACCGTCTGCGCCGGGTGCCACCAGATGAGCCCACCGGACAGGACGGCCCCCACGGCGATCGCGAGCCCGACGACGGTGCCGGCCCGGGACAGCTGCCGGTCCACGTCCGCGCCCGGCTCGGTGAGGTGCACGGTGTCGACGAACCAGGCCTCCAGCGGCCCCGAGTCCAGGGCCCGGAAGGCACCCATCAGGGCCCCCGCGACGATGAAGGCCCAGAAGCTCTGCGCGAGCGCGTACGCGACCAGTGCGACGACGTTGACGACCGCTGCGGTGAGGTAGACGGGCCGGCGGCCGACGGCATCCGCGAAGCCGCTCGTCGGCAGCTCGAGGAGGAAGCAGGCGATGCCCATGACGGCACCGATCGTGGCGGCCTGCGCGATGGTGAGGCCGCGACCGGTCTGGACGAGGATGAAGATCCCGACGACGAACCCGACGGGGAGCCAGCGCGTCGCCGTGAGCAGGTAGAGGCGCCGCTCGGCGGCTCGAGGGCTGAGCAGGGCGGATGCCGTCACGACCGGTCACCGCCCCGGGGTGCGCGGTCGAGGTCGAGCGGGTAGGCGATGGAGTAGACCGCGAGGCGGCGCGCCGACGGGTTTCCCTGCCCGACGCGGCGGTAGCGCGCGATGACCTGCTCGACCTCGGCCCGCATCGCCTGCAGCTGCTCGGCCGTGGCGATGACGTAGGTGTCACTCATGCCGGCCGCGTCCCGCCATTCCGGTGGCCAGGTCGGCTCGACGTCGAGCCACCGCTCGAACTGCTCGGCGAGGTGGCGGATGTAGTCGCGCACGAGCCAGCCGAGGGCGGTCTCGGCGTCCTCGTCGTCCGCGAAGTCGCTGGGTTCGTACTGGTGGCTGTCGGTCGAGGCCCTCCACAGGCGCTGCTTGCCCTCGCCCTCGCCGGTGTCGGTCACGAGCCCGACGGACTCCAGCCGGCGCAGGTGGTACGAGGTGGCCCCCGAGTTGGTGCCCAGGATCCCCGCCAGCTGAGTCGCGGTGGCGGGGCCGCCTCGGCGCAGCGTGCTGAGCAGGCGTGAGCGCAAGGGGTGGGCGAGGGTCTTCAGGGCGGTGGCGTCCAGGCGCATCCCGGTGTACTCGTCGGCCATAGTGTGCACAGTACCTGTGCACACTTCCTTTGCACAACACATGTGCACAGAAATCCTGCACCGCTGTCGCTGCAGGTCACGCATGGTGTGCGAGCCGCGGGCGGACGATTTGGGGAGCGACTCCGTCCTCCGTAGACTGGATGACTGTTGTGCCGTGCACCGTGGTGGGCACCCAGCCCCTTCGCCGGAGCAGGCGGCGCACGTCTTCCAGACACCATCCAGAGCCAGGACACCTGATGCGTACCTACACCCCGAAGTCGGGCGAGATCACGCGCGCGTGGCACGTGATCGACGCGACCGACGTCGTGCTCGGCCGCCTCGCGAGCCAGACCGCCATCCTCCTGCGCGGCAAGCACAAGCCGACGTTCGCCCCGCACGTGGACATGGGGGACTTCGTCATCATCGTCAATGCCGGCAAGGTCGCCCTCACCGGCGCCAAGCTCGAGCAGAAGAAGGCGTACCGCCACTCCGGCTTCCCGGGCGGGCTGACGGCCGAGTCGTACACCGAGCTCCTCGCGAGGAGCCCGGAGAAGGCGGTGGAGAAGGCCGTGCGCGGCATGCTCCCCAAGAACACCCTCGGCCGGGCGCAGCTCGCCAAGCTCAAGGTCTACGCCGGCGCCGAGCACCCCCACGCTGCCCAGCAGCCCCAGCCCTACACGATCAGCCAGGTGGCCCAGTGATGTCCGAGAACGCCCAGATCGACGAGACCGCAGGGACCGACGTCAACGACGCCCTCGTCACCGAGTACACGACCGAGTCCGACACCGCCGTCACCGGCGAGCCGACCCGTCGCCCGAGTGCCTCGGCGCCCGGTGCCGCGACGGGGCGCCGCAAGCAGGCCGTGGCCCGGGTGCGGATCGTTCCGGGCACGGGGGAGTGGACGATCAACGGCCGCACCCTCGAGGGGTACTTCCCCAACAAGGTGCACCAGCAGATCGTCAACGAGCCGCTCAAGGTGCTCGAGCTCGACGGCGCCTACGACGTCCTCGTCCGAGTGCACGGCGGCGGCCCGTCCGGCCAGGCCGGCGCGGTGCGTCTCGGCGTGGCCCGCTCGCTCAACGGCGTCGACGCCGAGCTCAACCGCGCGACCCTCAAGAAGGCCGGGTTCCTCTCCCGCGACGCCCGCGTGCCCGAGCGCAAGAAGGCCGGTCTCAAGAAGGCCCGCAAGGCGCCCCAGTACAGCAAGCGCTGACCCGGCTTGTCCCGGCATCCTCCAGGATGCCGGGACAGCTCCCGAAGGCGGCACCCTCACGGTGCCGCCTTCGGCGCGCCGGGGGTAGGTTCGGTCCCGGCATTCCCCGCGAAAGGCACGACCATGTCTCGACTCTTCGGCACCGACGGTGTCCGCGGCCTCGCGAACGGCCCCGTGATCACGGCGGAGCTCGCCCTGTCGGTGTCCGTCGCCGCCGCACGCATCCTGGGCGAGGCCGGCGGTGACCTCGGGCGTCGGCCCAAGGCCGTCGTGGGGCGCGACCCGCGTGCCTCGGGGGAGTTCCTCTCCGCCGCCGTGGTCGCAGGGCTCGCCTCGGCCGGAGTGGACGTCTACGACGTGGGGGTGCTCCCCACTCCCGCGGTCGCCTACCTGACGGCGGACACGGGGGCCGACTTCGGCGTCATGCTGTCGGCGTCGCACAACGCGATGCCCGACAACGGCATCAAGTTCTTCGCCCGCGGCGGCCACAAGCTCGCGGACGAGGACGAGGACCGCATCGAGAACGCCATGGGAGAGGGCTGGACCCGCCCGATCGGTCCCGACGTGGGCCGCGTGCTCGCCATGCCCGACGGGCACACGCGCTACATCTCCCACCTCCTGCGCGTCCTCCCCAACCACCTCGACGGCCTCCGGGTCGTCATCGACGGTGCCCACGGGGCAGCGAGCCAGGTGTCCCCCGAGGTGTTCCGCCTCGCCGGCGCCGAGGTCGTCGAGATCGGCACCGCGCCGGACGGGCTGAACATCAACGACGGGTTCGGCTCGACGCACCTGGACCCGCTCAAGGCCGCTGTCGTGGCCCGGGGCGCCGCACTCGGCATCGCCCACGACGGCGATGCCGACCGCTGCCTCGCCGTCGACGCGACAGGGACGGAGGTCGACGGTGACCAGATCATGGGGATCCTCGCCGTCGCGCTCAAGGAGCGTGGCCGGCTCGCTCACGACACCCTCGTCGCGACGGTCATGAGCAACCTCGGCCTGCTCCAGGCCATGGAGCGCGAGGGGATCCACGTGCGGCAGACCGCCGTGGGTGACCGCTACGTCCTCGAGGAGATGCGGGCCGGCGGGTTCTCCCTGGGCGGTGAGCAGTCCGGTCACGTCATCCTCCTCGACCACGGGACCACGGGCGACGGCGTGCTCACCGGTCTCCTCCTGGCCGCCCGAGTCGTCGCCAGCGGTCGCAGCATCGCCGACCTCGGGGCCGTGATGACCCGCCTGCCGCAGGTGCTCGTCAACGTCCGGGGCGTCGACAAGAGCCGCGTCGAGAGCGACGACCACCTCCAGGCGGCGGTGCGCCACGAGCAGGCCGCGCTCGACGGGTCCGGCCGGGTGCTGCTGCGCAAGTCGGGGACGGAGCCGCTCGTGCGGGTCATGGTCGAGGCGCCGACGCAGGACCACGCCGACGAGGTGGCCGCGCGCCTGGCCGGGGTCGTGCGCGAGCGCCTCTCGCTCTGACAGGCACCCCGGGCTGCCGCGGTCGGTTACTCCGGCCGCTGCCGGGTACACGGACGGTGAGGGTGCCTGCTCGGCGCTCGTCCGCTCGAGTCAGGAGAGCATCATGGAGACCAGCACGATCATCTGGATCATCGTGGCCGTCATCGTCGTGGCGGCCGTCGTCGCGGTCGTCCTGTCACGATCGGGTGCCCGTCGCGCGGAATCCGAGCGCGCCAGGGCCGCCCAGCTGCGCGAGCAGGCGACCCAGCACGACCGGGAGCTCCGCGAGCGCGAGACGACGGCGGCGGAGACCCGCGCCAAGGCGGAGATGGCGCGGGTCGAGGCCCAGAAGCGCGAGCTGGAGGCCGAGCGGCTCGCCGCGGAGGCGGACAACCGGTCCCAGAGCGCTGCGGACCTGCGGTCCGAGCGCGACGACCAGCTGCGGCGCGCCGACCTCCGGGACCCCGACGTGCGAACCGACAAGGAGGGGTACCGCGTCGACGAGCACGGCAACCGCATCGGGGACGCGCAGCCCGGTGGCCGAGGCGACCTGGACAGGGACTGGGATCACGACGGCGACCGTGACCGCACCCGTGAAGCCCTGCGCGGCGACGAGCGCGACGAGCGGGCCGACGAGACCGTTCGTGACCCGTCCCGCGACGAGGACCGCGACGGCCGGTCGGATGCCGGCCAGGACCGCGGCGGTGCCGGGCCCCGGGAGCGGGGTGTCTGAAGGCCGGCGGAGGCCCGGCGGGTGAGGCGAACCACACCCAAGGGTGGGACCGCTGCGCCGTAGCCGTGACACGATGTCCTCCAGAGGCCAGCAGCCGGAGGCGGACAGTGGGCACGAGGACCGAGCGGGATGCCGCTCAGCGCCTGAGAGTCCCGGTCACGGGGATGACCTGCCAGTCCTGCGAGAACCGGGTGACCCGGGCCCTGGAGCGACTGCCCGGGGTGGACACCGCGAGCGTGTCGGCGGTCCGGGGCACCGCCACCGTCCAGGGCAGCGCGTTGCCGGACCGCAGCCGCATCGACGCCGCCATCCGGTCCGCCGGGTACGAACCGGCGGCCGCCCCCTGGGTGAGCCGTGACGGGTCGGTGTGGCGCACCGTCCTGCTCGCGGGCGCGGGGGTCGGTCTCGCCGTCTGGGTCCTGACCGCTCTGGGCCCAGCCGACCTCACCTCGAGCCTCGCGGACCCGTCCGGCGGCGGCCTGCTCCTCGTGCTCGCGCTGGGCCTGGCGGCGGGGGTCTCCACGTGCATGGCCATGGTGGGCGGGCTGGTCCTGGGTCTCTCCGCGGCCCATGCGGCGTCGGTGACCGCAGCCGGGGCCGAAGCCCTCCCGTTCGCCACCCGCATGCGACCGCAGCTGGTCTTCAACCTCGGACGGATCGGGGGGTTCGCCGTGCTGGGGGCGCTCCTCGGTGCGCTCGGGTCGACGATGAGCCTGCCGGCCAGGATGTTGGCCGTGCTCGTCCTGGGGGTCGCCGTGGTCATGGCCCTGCTGGGCGTGCGGCTGACCGGCATCTCGCCACGTGTCGCGGCCTGGTCGCCGAGGCTCCCGGCCGGGCTGTCGCGGGTGCTCGGCGTCGACACCGCGACGGACGGGTCCTACAGCCACGCCAGGACAGCGCTGGTCGGCGCGGCGACGTTCTTCCTGCCCTGCGGCTTCACCCAGGCGGTCCAGGTCTACGCCCTGTCGACGGCGTCCCCGGTCGCTGCCGCGGCCATTCTGGCGACCTTCGCCCTCGGGACCACCCCCGGTCTCCTGGCCCTCGGCTCCGTCCCGGAGATCACGACCGGGAGGCGCCAGGCGGTGGTCCTCCGCGTCGTCGGCGTGGTCGTGCTCGCCTTCGCCCTGGTGAACGTCCAGAGCGGGCTGAACCTGCTGGGGCTCTCGACCGGTGGGTCGAGCGCGGGCGGGCGGACGGCATCCGAGAACGTCACGGTGGCGGGGAGTGGCCAGACCGTGCGGATGACGCAGACCCCGAGCGGCTACTCGCCCGCCGACACCGTCATCTACGCGGGGCTGCCGACGACGTGGCTCATCGAGGGCACCTCTCCGTTCGACTGCAGCGCCTTCCTGCGGGTCCCGAGCCTGGGGGTCGAGGTCGACCTGGCCCAGGGCGTCAACACGGTGGAGCTGCCGGCCATGGAGGCGGGCGAGATCCCGTTCACCTGTGCGATGGGGATGTACTCCGGCACGCTGATGGTGGTCGAGCAGCCGGCCAGCGGCACCGCGCAGCCGCCGCGGGGCTCGGCCGCGCCCTGACCCGCTGCGGGCTCACGTCGGCAGGTGGGCGACCACCTGGCGGGCGATCTCCAGCGCCGCCGTCGCGGCGGGCGAGGGGGCGTTGACCAGGTGGACGACGCGGCCGTGCCGCTCGAGCAGGAAGTCGTCGACCAGGGTGCCGTCCGGTCGCACCGCCTGGGCGCGCACCCCGGCCGGGGCGGGCACGAGGTCTCCGTCTCGCACCTCGGGCACGAGCTGTCGCACGCTGTCGGCGAACCGCCGGGCCGACACCGAGCGCAGCACCTCGGCAACCCCGCTGCGACCATGCCTGCGGGCCAGGCGCCAGAACCCCGGGTAGCGGGCCGTCTCGGCCACGTCAGTGGCACGCGCGTCCCGCCAGGTGTACCCCTCGCGGGAGAGGGCGAGCACGGCGCTGGGGCCGGCATGGACGTGCCCGTCGATGCCGCGCGTCAGGTGCACCCCGAGGAAGGGGAGAGCCGGGTCCGGCACCGGGTAGACCAGTCCACGCACGAGGTGCGCCGCCGCCGTCGTCAGCTCGCGGTACTCGCCCCGGAACGGGACGACGCGCGCCGACGGCTCGTGACCGAAGGCCCGAGCGAGCCGGTCGGCGTGCAGGCCGGCGCACACGACAGCGACGTCGGACACCACCTCCCCCCGAGCTCGTCTCGAGCACCACCCGGTCAGGGCCCGCCCGCCCGCCTGTCACCTCCGTACCCGGGCGCAGCGCCGCGCCGGCGTCCCGCAGCCGTCGGACCAGGACGCGGCACACCTCGCGATAGTCGATGACGCCGGTCTCCGCGACGTGGAGCGCCGCCAGGGCTCGGACGTGGGGCTCGAGCTCACGCACCTCGAGGGCGGTGAGCCGGCGGACCGTGAGGCCGTGGGCCAGGCCCCGCGCGTGGAGGGCGGCGAGGCGGTCCAGCTCGGTGGCCGCGGTTGCCACCACCAGCTTGCCGGTCCGCTCGTAGGGCACACCCTCCTCCCGGGCCAGGTCCTCGAGCGCCCGCGCACCCGCCGTGCACCACCGCGCCTTGAGGCTGCCCGGCGGGTAGTACAGGCCGGA
Source organism: uncultured Actinomycetota bacterium (assembly GCA_963763015.1). GTDB lineage: Bacteria > Actinomycetota > Actinomycetes > Actinomycetales > Dermatophilaceae > Fodinibacter. The sequence continues at coordinate 41,768 of CAVXML010000013.1, forward strand.
GTGCACCACTCCGCTGTTGTGACCGCTCTGGTGCAGCGCCCAGTCCTGTTCCTTCTCGAGCACGGTGACCCGGGCGGACCGGTCCTCTCGAAGGACGCGCTCGGCCACGGCCAGCCCGACGATGCCGCCGCCGACGACGACGACCCGGTTCCCTCCTGACGTCACCGGGAGTGGTGGGCCGCGATGATGCGCGCGTACTCCCGCCCCGAGTCCTTCACCGTGCGGACCTGGGTGTCGTAGTCGACGTGCACGATGCCGAACCGCTTCTCGTAGCCGTAGGCCCACTCGAAGTTGTCGAGGAGGGACCACGCGAAGTAGCCACGGACGTCGACGCCGTTGTCGATGGCGTCGGCGACCGCCCCCAGGTGACCGTGGAGGTACGCGGTGCGGTCCGGGTCGTGCACCCGCCCGTCGTCGGAGACCCTGTCCGGCCAGGCTGAGCCGTTCTCGGTGATGTAGATGGGCAGCCGGCTCTCACGGGCCGAGCGCTCGATGATGAGCCGGTGGCTCTCGGGGGACATCTCCCACCCCATGTCCGTCAGGGGCGGGCGAGGAGGCGTCTCGACGACCCGCTCGCAGCCGGGCATGGGGTTGGTCGGCTCCTCACCGTGACGGGCCGCCCGGACCCTCGTCGGGAAGTAGTTGTTGACGCCCAGGTTGTCCAGGGGTGCGGACATGGTGTCGAGGTCCCCGTCGCGGATGAACGCGTGGTCGGTGAGGTGCGCGGTGTCGTCGAGGAACCCCTCCGGGTAGGCGCCATGGAACAGAGGCCCGAAGAAGAGCCCGTTGAGGGCGTTGTCGGCCCTCCGGACCGCGTCCGCGTCCCGGTCGTCGCCGTCCTCGGGACCCCACACCTGTGTGGGGTTGAGGGTGATCGAGACCTCGGCGCCGGGGGAGTGGTCGCGGATGACCGGCACTGCGGTGCCGTGCGCCAGCATGAGGTGGTGTGCGGCGACCATGGCCTCGACCGGGTCGCGGTGGCCGGGCGCGTGCGCTCCGATGGCGTAGCTCAGCACCGAGGAGCACCACGGCTCGTTGAAGGTCGTCCAGTGCGTCACCCGGTCACCGAGCGCTCCCACGACCGCCGCCGCGTAGTCGGTGAACCACAGCGCCGAGTCACGGTCGAGCCAGCCGCCCCGCTCGTCCAGGACCTGGGGGAGGTCCCAGTGGTAGAGCGTGACCACGGGCCGGATGCCGTGCTCCAGGAGGCGGTCGACCAGCCTGGAGTAGAAGTCGACCCCGGCCGGGTTGACTGCACCGGTCCCGCTGGGGACGACCCGCGGCCAGGCCACGGAGAAGCGGTAGGCGTCGAGACCGAGCTCGCTCATGAGGGCGACGTCCTCGGCGTACCGGTGGTAGTGGTCGCACGCGACGTCACCCGTGTCGCCGTTGACGACCTTGCCTGGGGTGCGGGAGAACGTGTCCCAGATGGAGGGGCTGCGACCGTCCTCGTCGTGGGCGCCCTCGATCTGGTAGCTCGCCGTGGCTGCCCCCCAGAGGAACCCGTTCGGGAAGGTGCGCTCGAAGGTCTCCATGCCGGTCACGCTACCGGTCGGGTCTCACCTCGTCGCCGAGGCGGACGACCCCCTGGGCCTCCGGCACGAGCTGGACCGCGAACCACGTCGCGCCGTCCCACTTCCGGTGCCGGGCCAACGTGCGCAAGGGCTCCGGTCCCCGCTCGAGGGTCACCGGGTCGACGGTGGTGAGCACGCACCGGTCGACCGGCTTGACCACCCGGAACGAGACCGGGCCGACGGTCACGCGTCGCCACCGGTCCTCCTCGAACGGCTCCAGGTCCCCGTCGACGACGAGGTTCGGTCGAAAGCGCTCCACGGCCATGGGGGCCGGCGGGTCGTCGCCGCGGTCGAGGGCCGTCCCGGTCGCCCAGGTGTCGAGCTGTCGCACGGAGGCGGCCGACGCGAGCGTGACCGGGTAGCCGTCGGCGAAGGCCGTCGCCTCGCCGGGACGCGAGTGCGTCGGGTTGAGGGGTCGGGGTCTGTGCACGTGCACGAGCGTCGCGTCGGGGCGACCCAGCACGGCCCGTACCCACGCCTGTGCGGGTCGGCCCGCGGCGACGGCGTCGAGGGGCCGCCCGTGCACGGTGACCGGCAGAGGGTCACCCGACGGCAGGTCCAGCTCGAGTGGCTCGTGGCCCGGCGCGCGAAGGCGCAGGGCCGAGCCGATCTCCGGCGCGGTGCGCGGCGTGTCCGCCGTGATCATGAGCAGGGACCGTTCCTCACGAGCGGTGAGGCACTCACCCTCGTCGTCGACGACCATCCACCGGCGGTCGTCCCGCAGCCCCCACGCCTCCACGTCCGCGTGCCCGACCGGACGGACAGCCGTGCTCTTCACGGGGTGCACGTCGAGAGCGGCCAGCCGGATCACGCCGAGTCGCCGAGGTCGCCGAGGACCCGCACCACGCGAGCCTCGCCCTCCGCCAGGTCGTACTCCGCGCCGACGATGCCGAGGGTGCCGGCCCGCAGGCGGTCGGCGACGACCGTCGACCGCTCGGCGATGAGGGCACAGGTGCGCTCGACGTGCTCGCGCTCGATCTCCTCGATGGACGCCGAGTGGCCGCCCCGCGAGGCGGCGAGCACGCTGGGCGTCACTCTCTCCACGATGTCCCGGAGGAACCCACCCGGGACGTCGCCGGTTCGGACCGCCTCGCTGGCCGCCTTGACCGCGCCGCACGAGTCGTGGCCGAGCACGACGATGAGCGGGCAGTCGAGCACCGCCACCCCGAACTCCACCGACCCCAGGACGCTGGGATCGACCACGTGCCCTGCGGTCCGGACGACGAAGAGGTCGCCCAGGCCCTGGTCGAAGATGATCTCGGCGGCCACCCGGGAGTCCGCGCATCCGAAGAAGATCGCGAAGGGGTTCTGACGCAATGCGATCCGGCCTCGGAAGTGCACATCCTGGTGCGGGTGGGCGCGCTCGTCGGCCATGAACCGAGCGTTACCGGCCGCAAGCACCCGCCACGCCTCCTCGGGCGTCCGGGGACGTGTCCCCGGCTGCGTGCGGTGGCGCTCGATCACGCCGTGGACGCTACCAGCGCCCCGGAGCGCCTCACCGTCTTGCGCGCCTCAGGGCAGGCCGGAGCGCCTCTCGATGGGTGGTGCGAGACGTCGTGCATCGCGGTCTCGGTGAGCGGGCGCAGCGCCTCGGGCTCGACCTGGAGGAAGCGGCGCCCGCCCGGCCCATCGGCGACCGACACCCCTTCCGTCGTCAGCAACCGTTGGGCGTCTCGTCGGCGCCGGCCGGCAGCATGGCCTCGTAGGCGCGGTCCGGCATCAGATCTCCTGCCGGGTGGGGGCATAGGCGCCGGCACGGCGCACGGTGAGCCCGCTCGTGGCCAGCGCCCGGTCGATCGAGGGCCGCACCAGGGGCAGCCCCGCAGCTCGAAGCCGACGCCGGGCATCGGTGCTGCCCAGCAGGCCGTCGTCGAGCAGACCGGACACCAGCCCGGCCATGAACGAGTCGCCGGCGCCGACGGTGTCGACGACGGGCACGTCCTGTGCGGGTTCGTGGCCCTCCTCGCCCGACGCGGCCCGCCAGACGACGCCGCGAGGGCCCAGCGTGACCACGGTGAGGGCCGCGCCCAGCCCTGCCCAGCGGCTCATCACGTCCGAGGGGGTCTGGCCGGGGTACAGCCACTCGATGTCGTCCTCGGAGCACTTGACGACGTCGGAGAGCGCCACGAGCTCCTCGACCCGGTCGCGCACGTCCTCGGGGCTGCCCATGATGGTCGGGCGCATGTTCGGGTCGTACGAGATGGTGCCCGTCGTCCGCGCTCGGTGCACGGCAGCGGTGACCTCCTCGTCGCCGGGTCGCAGGGTCGTGCCGATCGAGCCGATGTGCAGGTGGCCGGTGCCCTCGGGCAGCCGCACCGGCGGCAGGTTCCAGTGCAGGTCGAAGACGTAGGTTGCGGCTCCCGACTCGTCGAGGGTCGCGGCGGCCGTGGACGTCGGGTGGTCGGCGCTCGTGCTGCCGGGCAACAGCCGGACACCCCCGGACTCGACGTGCTCGGTGCACCGGATGCCGCGCTCGTCGGTGCCGACGAGCGTCGCGAACCAGGTGTCGTGCCCGAGCCGGGCCAGGCCCAGCGCGACGTTCGCGGGCGAGCCGCCGACGTGCTCGGCGGTCGCTCCGTCCGGGGTGTGCACGATGTCGACGAGGAGCTCGCCGACGACGACGACGGGGACGGTGCTCACGCGGGCTCCTCGGTCCTTGTCTGCCATGACGCCAGTGCGCTCAACCCTAGCGTCGAGGCGATTGGGCGTCCGAGCTCCTGTGGGCGACGATGGGTCCCGTGACGACGCCCGCGCCGCCTCCCAGCCGGTACTCGCTCGGGTCCGCGAGAAACCTCGTTCTCTCGCTGCTCATCGTGCTGGGGATGGTGGCGGTCCTCGTGCTGGTCGTGCCACGGGTGAACTCGGTCGGTGGGCCGCCGGTGAACATCCGGGCAACGGCCGAGGACGTCAGCTCCCGCACAGGGTGGCCGATCGTGACGGCGGTCGGCCTGCCGGAGGGCTGGACGGAGACGTCTGCCCGCTATGTCCGGGTGACCGACGGGTTCATGACCTGGCACGCGGGATACCAGACGCCGTCCGGCACCTACGTCGCCGTCGAGCAGACCCTGGACCCCAACCGCGCGTGGGTGGAGGCCCAGACGAACCGTGCTCCTCGGACCGGGACCCTGGAGGCGGGAGGGCGTACCTGGACGACGTACGAGCGGGACACCAAGGTCCAGAACAGCATGCTCGACGACCCCCGGACGACGGGCGACCTGACCACGCTCGTCACGGGCACGGCGAGCTTCGAGGAGATGGCAGAGCTCGTGACCTACCTCCAGCCCGTCGCGCCTTGACCGACCCTCGTCCCCGGGTTCCCCGGGAGCCGCCGTATCGGCTCCCGCTCACCCCTGCCGGCTGATCCTTGCCTCGGCGCGGTCGAGCCACGTGCTGCAGTGCGCCGCGAGGACCTCCGCTCGCTGCCAGAGGTCCATGCTCTCCTGGAGACCGACCTGCCCGCCCTCGAGCCGCGCAACGATCTCGACGAGCTCGTCGCGCGCCTGCTCGTAGCTCATCCCGGCGATGTCGGCGTGCTCGGCAGCGGACGCCTCGGGGGCCTCCTCCGGCGCGTCCCCGGTCGCGTCTCCTGCCTTCCTCGCCACGCCGGCCAGCCTAGTCGGCGCTGCCGACGGTCCGGACGCCGAAGTCGCCGCGCGCCACCCGCACCCGGAGCAGCTGACCGACGTCGAGGTCGCCCGCGTCCAGGACCACGGAGCCGTCGGGCCGCTGGACGATGGCGTACCCCCGGTCGAGCGTCGACTGCGGGGAGAGGGTGCGCAGCTGGGAGCGGAGGTAGGCCGTGTGGTCGCGCGCGCGGTGGAGCTGGCCCTCGAACCGGCGTCGTGCGCGGTCGCGCAGCGCCTCGACAACGGCACGCTGCGACCGCACGAAGGCTCCCTTGTCGACGAGCACCGGCCTGCTGCTCAGCTCGACGAGCCGTCGCCGCTCGTGCTCCACCCGCGTCCGAAGCGCCCGGCGCCCCCGGTGCAGCGCCGCGTCGACGGCGGCCCGCTCGGCCTCGGCGTCGGGGACGACCGCCTTCGCGGCGTCCGTGGGCGTTGAGGCGCGGTGGTCGGCCACCAGGTCCAGGAGTGGCACGTCGACGTCGTGGCCGATCGCGCTGACGACGGGGGTGCGGGCCGCGGCCACCGCTCGGAGCAGCGTCTCGTTGCTGAACGGCAGGAGGTCCTCGACCCCACCACCGCCACGGGCGATGATGACGACGTCGACCTCGGGGTGGGCGTCGAGCTCCACGAGCGCCGCAGTGACCTCCTGGACGGCACTCGGTCCCTGCACCGCCACCTGCCGCACCTCGAACCGGGTGGCGGGCCACCGGCGAAGGGCGTTCTCGACGACGTCGCGCTCGGCCGCGCTGGCGCGGCCACACACCAGCCCCACCCTCCGGGGCAGGAAGGGCAGTGCCCGCTTGCGGTCGCGGTCGAACAGCCCCTCCTGCGCAAGGTGCCGTTTGAGGTACTCCAGTCGGGCGAGCAGCTCACCCACGCCGACCGGCCGGATCTGCCGTGCGTCGAGGACCAGGCTCCCGCGCTGGGTCCAGAAGACCGGCTTCGCCTGGAGCACCACGCGCGCCCCCTCGCCGAGCGGGCCCGGCATCGCGTCGAGTGCGTTGACGTGGATGGACACGGACAGGCTCATGTCCACGTCGGGGTCGCGGAGCGTGAGGTACGCCGTCCGGGCCCCGGGCCGGCGGGTGAGCTGGACCACCTGACCCTCCACCCAGAGCACCGACATCTTCTCGACGTACTCGGAGATCTTCAGTGAGAGCAGCCGCACCGGCCAGGGGTGCTCGGCCGTCGTGTCGACCGCGCGCTCGGGCAAGGGCCCACGAGCCGACGCCGCCGAGGTGCTCATGGCGAGCACTCTAGGAGGCCGGGCCGTCGGCGGCTCTGGCGACCGGACCGTCAAGGCTCATCGGTACCGCGGAGGTGCTCGGGACCATCCGGCTCGTCCTCCTGGGGCGACCGGCATCCTCCCTGGCTCATGCCGCTCGCGGCCGCCGGGCCGGCAGTCCTCATGCTGCGCGCGGCGGCCTGCACGCATCCCGGCCCGAGTACCCGCTGAGCGTCGGGAACGTCGTCCTCCTCGCCCCTCCGCCTTCGTCGCGTGGCAGTGCTCCGGCCCGGAGGCCTTCTGCCGCCGTCCCGGGATTCGGGGCACGGCGGGGCGGCACCTACGATGGAGCACATGCCGAACTCCACCAAGCGCGTGCTCCTCGCCGCCCCGCGCGGCTACTGCGCGGGCGTGGACCGGGCCGTCGTGACGGTCGAGAAGGCCCTGGAGCTCTACGGGGCGCCGGTCTACGTGCGCAAGCAGATCGTGCACAACGTGCACGTCGTGACGACGCTCGAGAAGCGCGGCGCGATCTTCGTCGACGAGACCGACGAGGTGCCCGAGGGCGCCACGGTGGTCCTGTCCGCGCACGGGGTCGCCCCCGTCGTGCACGAGGAGGCGCGCGCCCGCTCGCTTCGCAGCATCGACGCCACCTGCCCGCTCGTGACGAAGGTGCACCGGGAGGCCGTGCGCTTCGCCGACGCCGACTACGACATCCTCCTCATCGGCCACGAGGGCCATGAGGAGGTCGTCGGCACGGCCGGCGAGGCGCCCGAGCACATCCAGCTCGTCGACGGCCCGGACGACGTCGCCAACGTGACCGTGCGCGACCCCGACAAGGTCGTGTGGCTCTCTCAGACCACCCTGTCGGTCGACGAGACGATGGAGACCGTGCGCCGGTTGCGGGAACGCTTCCCCTCGCTGCAGGACCCGCCCAGCGACGACATCTGCTACGCCACCCAGAACCGCCAGCTCGCCGTGAAGCAGATGGCCGCGCAGTGCGACCTCATGCTCGTCATCGGCTCGCGAAACTCGTCGAACTCGGTGCGCCTGGTGGAGGTGGCGCTCGAGCACGGTTCGCGCGCAGGCCATCTGGTGGACTACGCCGACCAGGTCGACGAGGCCTGGCTCGACGGGGTCTCCACGGTGGGCGTCACGTCGGGCGCGTCGGTGCCCGAGATCCTGGTGCGTGAGGTGCTCGAGCACCTCGCAGCGCGTGGGTTCGCCGACGTCACCCCGGTCGTCGCGGCCGAGGAGTCGATCATGTTCTCGCTGCCCACCGAGATCCGCCGCGACCTCAAGGCGGCCGGGATGTCGGACAGGATGCGGCACGACGCGAGCTTCGCGGGCGCCGGCTCGGCGCTGCACTGAGGTCGGATGCCGGGAGGAGCGGATGCCGTGGACGCGCCGGTGACGGTTGCCTCCAGTCCGGCCGACTTCGTGCTCGCTGGCCGGCTGCTCCACGACTTCAACACCGAGTACGACGACCCCACCCCGGGCCCGCAGGTCCTGGCGGCCCGAGTGGGCGCCCTTGTCACGGACGGTTCCACCGAGGTGCTGCTCGTGGGTGAGGGGGAGGGCGAGGGGGTCGCGGTACTGCGTTTCCGCCCGTCGCTGTGGAGCGGGGCCGAGGAGTGCTACCTCGCCGAGCTCTACGTGCGGCCCGCTCGACGAGGCAGGGGTCTCGGCCGGGCGCTGCTGCGAGCGGCCGTCGGCCGGGCGCGAGCCCGCGGCTGCGACTTCATGGACCTCGCGACGAGCGAGGACGACGTGGGAGCCAGGCACCTCTACGAGTCCGAGGGCTTCCGGCGCACCGAGGGCGAGGGCGGCCCCCTGACCTTCCACTACGAGCGCGACCTGCAGCCTCTCACCCCGCCCGGGTGATGCCCACCGACCTCGGCGTCGCCACGATCGCACTGTAGGCCGAAGAGAGCGCCGTCCGTGGGCGGACGGCGCCCGGGACGCGGGAAGGACGGTGGTCGCCCGGTGAGCGTGCCCACCGCCCCGCCGCAGTCACGACGCCGGAGTGACATCCTGCGGGAGTTCGTGCCCGGCATCGCCCTCTTCCGCAGCTACCAGCGGGGCTGGCTGGGCAAGGACATCGTGGCCGGCCTCGTGCTGTCCGCCCTGCTGGTGCCCCAGGGCATGGCGTATGCCGAGCTCGCCGGCCTGCCGCCCGTGACGGGTCTGTACACGTCCATCATGTGCCTGCTCGGGTACGCGCTGTTCGGCCCCTCGCGGATCCTGGTGCTCGGCCCCGACTCCTCGCTGGGGCCGATGATCGCGGCCACCATCGCGCCGCTCGCGCTTGCGGGAGGGGACCCCGACAGGGCGGTGGCGCTGGCCTCGGTGCTGGCGGTGCTCGTGGGGGTCGTCATGACGGTGGCGGGGTTCGCCCACCTGGGCTTCATCGCGGACCTGCTGTCGAAGCCGACCCAGATCGGGTACATGAACGGCCTCGCGGTCACCATCGTCGTGGGCCAGCTGCCCAAGCTGCTCGGGTTCTCGGTCGACGCCGACGGCCTGATCGGGGAGGCCATGGGGTTCGTCGAGGGGGTCGTCGACCAGCTCGTGAACCCCACCGCTGCCGTCATCGGTGTGGGTTCCCTGGTCGGCATCCTGCTCCTGCAGCGACTGGTGCCGCGCCTTCCCGCCGTGCTCGTCGTCGTGGTGCTCGGAGCACTGGCGGTCAACGTGTTCGGCCTGCAGGACGACGGCGTGGACACGATCGGCGTCCTGCCACAGGGTTTCCCGCCGCTGACCGTCCCCACCCTGGCGTGGGGCGACCTGCCCGAGCTCTTCCTCGGCGCGGTGGCGATCTCCGTGGTGGCGCTCGCCGACACGATGTCGACCGCCAGCTCGTTCGCGGCGCGCCGCGGGGAACGGGTACGGGGCGACCAGGAGATGATCGGTATCGGTGCCGCGAACATCTTCGCCGGCTTCTTCCAGGGCTTCCCGGTGAGCACGAGCGGCTCGCGCACCGCCGTCGCCGAGCAGGCCGGTTCACGGTCGCAGGTGACCGGGGTCGTGGGTGCCGCGGTGATCACGGTGGTGCTGGTCTTCGCCACGGGGCTCATGCAGTACGTTCCCCAGCCGACCCTGGGCGCCATCGTGATCGCCGCCGCACTCTCCCTGGCGGACCTGCCGGCCACCCGACGCCTGTGGCACCAGCGCCGCACCGAGTTCACCCTGTCGATCGCGGCGTTCCTCGGCGTGGCCCTGCTCGGGGTGCTGCCCGGCATCCTGCTGGCGATCACGCTGTCGATCCTCAACGTCTTCCGGCGGGTGTGGTGGCCGCACCAGGCAGAGCTCGGACGGGTCGACGGCCTCGCAGGGCTGCACGACACGGAGACCTACCCGCACTCGGAGCTGCTTCCCGGCCTCGTGGTCTACCGGTTCGACGCACCCCTGATCTTCGCCAACTCGCGGATGTTCGGCGACGCCGTCCGGGCCATGGCGGAGGAGCAGCCCGACCTGCGGTGGGTCATCGTGGCTGCCGAACCCGTGACCGACGTCGACACGACGGCAGCCGACATGCTCGTCGAGCTCGACTCGTGGTTGAACGACCGCGGGGTGTCGCTGGCCTTCGCGGAGGTGAAGGATCCGGTGCGGGCGAAGATCCAGCGCTACGAGCTGGAGCGCACGATCGACCCCGCTCACTTCTACCCAACACTCGACGAGGCCGTCGCCGCGTACATGGCCGAGACGGGCGCGACGTGGCAGGACCCCAACCACAGCCGGAAGAGGAACGACCGTGACGACACAGCTGGATGAGCGCACCCGCCCCCCGCGGCAGCAGCAGGCCGCTGCCTGGCTGGCCTACGCGAGCCTGGGACTGGCGGTGGTGTACCTGGTCGTGGTCTCGTTCCGCCGGTGGGAGGTGCTGCTCGCCGGTCTGGTCACCCTGGCGGGTCTCGTGATCGCGGGGTGGTTCGCGGTGTCTCGGCGGGGCACGACCCGCCTCGTCGCGCTGGGTGCCGGGGTGGCGGCCCTCGTGGTGTTCGTCTGGGTCATGGTGGCGACCGAGAGCGTGCGCGTCCTCGTGGTGGGCCTGCTCCTGGCCGCGCTCTCGACCGGGGCGGCACGGATGGCTCTTCGGCCCCCGTCGGTCGACCCCGAGCACGTCCCGACCGCACCTCGGGGCAGTCACGCGGTGCTGATCATGAACCCGTGGAGCGGCGGTGGGAAGGTGGAGCGGTTCGAGCTCGAGCGGCTCTGTCGTGAGCGCGGCATCGAGCCCATCGTGCTCTCCAGGGGCTCCGACCTGCTGGCGCTGGCGGAGGACGCCGTGGACCGGGGGGCCGACGTCATCGGCATGGCCGGCGGCGACGGCTCGCAGGCGCTGGTCGCCTCGGTGGCGAGCCGGCACGGCATCCCCATGGTGGTGATCCCGGCGGGCACGCGCAACCACTTCGCACTCGACCTCGGGGTCGACCGCGAGGACGTCGTCGGAGCGCTCGACGCCTACGACGAGGGGATCGACCGGCGCATCGACCTCGCGGAGGTCAACGGGCGGGTCTTCGTCAACAACGCGTCGATGGGCCTCTACGCGCGGATCGTGCAGTCCGCCGAGTACCGCGACGCCAAGATGCGCACCGCGGCCGACATCCTCCCCGACCTCCTCGGCCCGGATGCCGTGCCGCTCGACCTGCGCTTCGCCTTGCCCTCGGGTGACGAGGCGACCTCGGCCAACCTCGTGCTGGTGTCGAACAACCCCTACCAGCTGTCCCACCTCCGCGGGGCGTCGACGCGACCGCGCCTCGACGTGGGGAAACTCGGCATCGTCTCCGTGCTCGTGCGGGGGGGTGCCGACGCGGAGAGGTTCGCCGCGCTCGAGGCCGCCGGTCAGGTGAACCGGTTCGCGGGCTGGAACGAGTGGACCGCGACGGAGTTCGTGGTGTCCTCGGCGGGGCCGGTCGAGGTCGGCGTCGACGGGGAGGCGCTGACCATGGAACCGCCGCTGCGCTTCGTGGTCCGCCCGGGGGCGCTCACGGTGCGGCTGCCGCGGTCGGTGCTGTCCCGACGGGTCGCCGCCCCCGCAGTCCACGTGGCCTCGGCGCCCACGCTGACCGCCCTGTGGCACACCGCCCTCGGCCGACCGGCCGTGTCGACGTGACCGGCAGCGAGCCGACCGGCACCGAGCCGACCGGCACCGAGCCGACCGCCGTGGAACCGGTCGAGGAACGACTGGCCCGTCGCCTGGACGACCGGGCCGCCCGTGGTGACCGGGCCGCGGGGAGGGCCTCCGGGCTCCTCCACCGGCTGGGTCGCTACGACCGTGCCATCTACGTCGCCGTGGCCGAGATGTCCACGCCCTTCCTCGACGTGCCGTTGAGCCGGCTGTCGCACTTCGCCAACCACTCCAAGCCGTGGTTCCTCGTCGCAGCCGGGCTGGCCGTCTTCGGGGGGCCAACGGGACGCCGGGCAGCGGTGACGGGTGTCGCCGCGATCGGTGCCGCCTCGCTCGTCGTGAACCAGCCGATGAAGCTGATCGGAAACCGCGCCCGGCCGAACCGGGCGGTCCACGAGGTGCCCGAGGCTCGGTGGGTCCCCATGCCGACGTCGACCTCGTTCCCCTCGGGGCACTCCGCGTCGGCCCTCGCGTTCGCCGTGGCCGTCGGCGACGTCATCCCCGCCCTGCGCTGGCCACTGCGGCTGGCCGGCGCGACGGTGGCCTTCTCACGGGTCTACACCGGCGTGCACTACCCCGGTGACGTGCTCGTGGGTGCTGCGACGGGGGCGCTCCTCGGGCGGCTCGTCAGCCGGCTGGGCGAGCGGGTCGCACGGCGCTGACCGGCGCCTCGAGGTCGAGCAACAGCGCGGGCCGCTCCTCGACCGAGGTGGCGGCGTCGATGAGCTCCTGGGCGGTCAGGGGTCGCGGGGCCGTCTCGACCGGTGCCAGTCGCGGTAGCGCCTCGCCGACGAGGTCGAGGTCGTGCATCCGCCGCGCCGTCACCATCACCCTGGACTCCAGGGCACCGACCATCGCGTTGTAGGCCTCGACGCTGGCCTGCAGGCTGCGGCCGACCTTGGCGGTGTGGGCCCCGAGGGTGCCGAGGCGCCGGTACAGGTCGCGCCCGAGGTCCAGCAGCTCGCGGGCACTCGCCGACAGCGCCTCCTGGTGCCAGGTGAAGGCGACGGTGCGCAGCAGCGCCATGAGTGCGCCGGGGCCGACGAGGACGACGTGCTGCGCCAGGGCGCGTTCGTGCAGCCCCGGCTGCGCCGCCAGGGCCGCACCGAGCATCGCGTCGCTCGGCACGAAGCAGACGACCATCTCGGGGGTCTCGCGGAAGCCCGACCAGTACTCCTTCCGGGCGAGGGCGGTGACGTGCCGAGCCAGGCCCTCGGCGTGGTCGCGGAGCAGCGTGGTGCGCTCGTCGTCGTCGATGTCGTCGGACTGCGCGTCGAGGAAGGCCGTCATGGGCGCCTTGGCGTCGATGACGAGCACCTTGTCGCCGGGCAGCCGCACGACGACGTCAGGTCGCACGGCGCGGCCGTGGCCGCTGACCGTCGTGACCTGCTCGTCGAAGTCGCAGCGGCCGATCATGCCGGCGGCCTCGAGCACCCGGCGCAGCTGGACCTCGCCCCACGCGCCCCGAACGGTCGAGGACCGCAGCGACCCGGCGAGCGAGGCGGTTGCTCGGCCGAGGTGCTGCGTCTCACCCTCCACCCGGGCGAGCAGCGAGCGGATCGAGCCGAACTGCTCCATCCGGTCTCGCTCCAGCGACCCCACCTGGTGCTCGACGCGCACGAGTGCGTCCTTCAGGGGCGCCAGCAGGGCGGCGGTCTCCAGGTCCTCGGCAAGGGAGGTCTCGAGGTCGAGGACGCGTTCCCTCAGCAGGTCACGCTCGGCGACGACGGAGGCCGAGCGCGCGGCATCCACCAGTCTGACCACCAGCACGGCCAGACCAGCGCCGACGACGAGACCCAGCGCGCCCCACATCCATCCGCTCATGGTGGTGACTCTGCCAGCGGGCGCCGACAGCGCCCGCAGGTAGCCTCGGGACATGCCGGGCCGAGGGGAGAGCGAGGAGGAGCGGTTGCGGCGTATCGCGATCCTCAACACCCGGCTGCCGAAGAAGCGCACGATCGCGCAGGGCCTCCTGCGCAACCCGGCGGGACAGGTGCTCCTGTGCGAGCTGAGCTACAAGAAGGAGTGGGACCTCCCCGGCGGCGTCGTGGACCCGGGCGAGTCCCCGGCCGCCTGCGTGGAACGTGAGATCGAGGAGGAGCTGGGCCTGCGGGTCACGGCCGGTCGCCTCCTCGCCGTCAACTGGCTCCCGCCGTGGCGCGGCTGGGAGGACGCGATGCTGTACCTCTTCGACCTCGGCGTCCATGCCGACGGCGAGCTCGACCCCGGCCTCTTCCTCCGTCGCGAGATCGCCGCAGCCCACTGGAGAACGGTTGCCGATGCCGGCCCGCACGTCGCTCCGTACACCGCTCGGATGCTGCAGGTCGCCGTGGACACCGAGCACACGGAATACCTCGAGAACAGCGAACCGGTCGCCCGCTGACCCCGCCCCGCGTCGCACGGGGTGACCGGGCGACGCAGGTAGACTCTCGGCCTCGTGGCACTCACCATCGGAATCGTCGGTCTCCCGAACGTCGGCAAGTCGACCATGTTCAACGCCCTCACGAAGAACAGCGTGCTGGCGGCGAACTACCCGTTCGCGACGATCGACCCCAACGTCGGCGTGGTGCCACTGCCCGACGAGCGGCTCGGCCGCCTCGCCGAGATCTTCGGGTCCGAGAAGGTCCTCCCCGCCACCGTCTCCTTCGTCGACATCGCCGGCATCGTCCGTGGTGCGTCCGTGGGGGAGGGGCTGGGCAACAAGTTCCTGGCGAACATCCGTGAGGCAGACGCGATCTGCCAGGTGGTGCGCGCCTTCGAGGACGGCGACGTGGTGCACGTCGACGGGGCGGTCTCCCCGGCATCCGACATCGAGACCATCCACACCGAGCTCATCCTGGCCGACCTGCAGACGCTGGAGAAGGCGGTGGTGCGGCTCGAGAAGGAGTCGCGCATCAGGAAGGAGTCCAAGCCACTCCTCGAGAACGCCGTGGCCGCGGGGCGGGTGCTGGAGGAGGGAACGACGTTGTACGCCGGTGGCGCGGCCGCCGGTGTCGACCTCGCGCTCGCCTCGGGGCTCGGGCTGTTGACGACCAAGCCGTTCATCTACGTCTTCAACCTCGACGAGGAGCAGCTCGCGGACGCCGCGCTGCACGCCCGGCTGGGGCAGCTCGTGGCACCGGCCGACGCCGTCTACCTCAACGCCAAGCTCGAGATGGACCTCATGGACATGTCGGACGAGGACGCGCTCGAGATGCTCCAGTCGTTCGGCGCCGAGGAGTCCGGGCTCGACCAGCTGGCCCGCGTCGGCTTCCACACGCTCGGCCTTCAGACCTACCTCACCGCCGGGCCGAAGGAGTCGCGGGCCTGGACCATCCACCAGGGCTGGACCGCGCCCCAGGCGGCCGGGGTCATCCACACCGACTTCCAGCGCGGCTTCATCAAGGCGGAGATCGTCTCGTTCGAGGACCTGGATGCCGCGGGCTCGATGGCCGCGGCTCGGGCCGCCGGACGCGTGCGAATCGAGGGCAAGGACTACGCCATGCAGGACGGCGACGTCGTGGAGTTCCGTTTCCAGCAGGCGTCAGGGACTGGCGGAAAGAAGTAGCCCGAGCGCGCCTGTGCCGAGGTGGAGGAGTCGTGCCACCACGAGGCGCTCTCCGTTGGAGAAGGTGGACGCGTCACCTCAGGCTGTCGGTCCAGACAGTCCCAACACCACACCGCCCGGGGCCCGGAGCAGAGCGATCCGTACGCCGGGCATCACGTCGTGCGGCTCAGCCAGCGACTCCGCACCAGCAGCCAGCGCCGCGCGGTAGCTTGCGTCCGTGTCGTCGACGTGCACCGTGGGTGTGGCGCCGGGGGACTCCCCGTCGGCGGTCCTCCTGATCCCGCCACCGCCCTGGTCCGAATAGGCGAAGAGGTGGTACTCCCCCTGGGGGCTCTGGAAGGCGGGTTGGAAGGCCCAGGGGAACAGGGCAGCGCACCACTCGCGTGTGGCTTCGGGGTCAGCACTCGCGAGCTCGACGTGCGTGATGTGGCCATGCAGGCCGGGGGTGTACTGGTGGGACGGTTCGTCGACCACGTCGCCTCCTCGGATGTGGGCAGTCCTTCTCCCTGACAAGGATGACGCAGCGTGCCCTCCAGTCGACCGAGCAGGACATGCCCGGATCCGGCAGGCCACGCCCGCATGTCCTGCTCTGTCGATGCGCCAGCCAGGGTCACGTGCCGGTCTGGGCCTCCAGGCGTCCGGACCGGACGGCGGCGACCAGCGCCTCGTAGTCGCGTTCGTTCTGGTCGGCGTAGTCGCTGGAGAAGTCGGCGATGGCGCGGTCGAACCTGTCGCTGGTCCCCAGGTACGCCGCGATGGAGATCCGGTCCCCTGAGCGCGCATGGGCCCGTGCCAACGTCGCTGCGCACACACGCGCGTAGACCGTCATGGTCGTCGGGGCCATGGTGTCGACGTCCGCCGACCCCTTCCAGTCGCGGAGCTGGCGGATGTAGAAGTCCCGCACCTGCCCGTCGAGCCCGGTGACCCGCTCCCACCCGAGGAAGATGTCGCTCACCGCCTGCATCAGCCGTTGGCCGGCGACCACCCGCTGGCCGTGGTTGGGGTACTTGCTCTTGCCGACGAACCTCTCCAGGACCGACTCCTCCGCCTCCTTCGCCTGGAGGAAGAGCGGGTCCTGGTCGTCCCGACCCAGCAGGAGCAGGATCCAGGCACGGGTGCCGACGCTGCCGACACCCACGACCTTGCGCGCGGCGTGTGCGTACTCGAAGGACTCGAGGAGCTCGCGCCGGTCGGTCTCGAGGGTGCGGCGGTACGACCGGATCAGGGCTCTCAGCTCACCCTCCACGTCGTCACGCGCGGCGCCCGTCGGGATCAGCTCCTCGATCGGGACGATCAGGGGCGGGTCGGACCTGATCTGGCGGCGTCCGTCGACCTCGACGGTCAGCTTGCTGAACGCCTGCATGCTGTCCCGGGTCCTCGCCTTGGCCACGTTGGCCCGAGCCCGCGCCTGCTGCTTCTTCGTGGCGGTGGAGCCCAGCTCCTCGATGAGCTTGGTCACCTCGATGTGGGCGTACCAGACGTCGAGGTTCCGTGCTGCAGCGAGCTCCTGCATCCGGGTGCGGTACTCCGCCACCCCGGCGGAGACGACCCCCCGCCGGTCCTCGGGGCTGAACCCGCGGTCACGACCGGCGACCTCGAAGCTGGCCGCGAGCCGTTTGACGTCCCACTCCCACGGGCCCGGCGCGGTCTCGTCGAAGTCGTTGATGTCGAACATCAGCTGCCGCTCCGGAGAGGCGAACACGCCGAAGTTCGACAGGTGGGCGTCCCCACAGAGCTGTGCCCGCAAGCCGGACCGCGGAGTGGGAGCGAGGTCG
The DNA here is from genome assembly GCA_963763015.1 of uncultured Actinomycetota bacterium. Taxonomy (GTDB): domain Bacteria; phylum Actinomycetota; class Actinomycetes; order Actinomycetales; family Dermatophilaceae; genus Fodinibacter. The sequence goes on from CAVXML010000013.1 coordinate 58,646, forward strand.
GACGCCATGATGAGCGCGGCCCCTCGGTAGAAGGTGAAGGGTGAGGCCAGCATCCGGCCGTACCGGATGGGCACGAGCTCAGGGAGCCGGGTCGCCGCCTGCTCCTCGAGCAGCGCGATCGGGTCGAGGCGGCCCCCGGCCGGTTCCCACCGGCCGTGGCTGCTGCGTGGGCACTCGTTGCGCGCGGCCCTACCCCTGGCGACCCTCTCGTCCAGGGTCAGCCGGATGATCCTGCTCGGAGCACCGGGCCGAGTCGCCGGCTTCCCCGTCGTGTCGACGGACGATGGTGGTGCTGCGGTCATGGCGCTCTCCAGGGATTGCGACCCGTGCCGTCCACGAGCCTGCACCCCTCGACGGTCCCCGACCGGGGCGACCGGCGCACCACCCGTTCGGGGCGATTCACCGCGGTCCTGTCCTCGGGACGCTGCGGGTGAGAGCGCTCACGATGGCCGTCCGCGTGGGAGGCGCCGATCTACGGTGAGGGGAGGTGGGCCACGATCCCACGAGCCCATCACCTCCCGACCCATGGAGGAGGCGGACATGACCACCATCGCCGACGCCGCACAGGACTTCCTCTCGTGCCGCAGGATCGCCGTGACGGGGGTGTCCCGCGAACCGAAGGACCACGGGGGGAACGTGGTCTACAAGCGACTCCGCGACCGGGGGTTCGAGGTGTTCGCCGTGAACCCGAACGCCGAGACGGTCGAGGGTGACCCGGCGTACCGGGATCTCGCCTCCATCCCGGGCGGGGTCGAGGCCGTCGTCATCGCCACCCGCCCGGAGCAGGCCGAGGGCACCATGCGGGAGGCGGCCGACCTGGGCGTGCGACGGGCCTGGATGCACCGCTCGTTCGGCGTCGGGAGCGTCTCCGCCGAGGCGACGGCCGTGGGCCGCGCCGCCGGCATGACGGTGATCGACGGCGGATGCCCGCTGATGTTCGGTGTCGCCGCCGACCCGGGTCACAAGATCATGCGTGGGTGCCTTCGGCTCACGGGCAAGGTGCCCCGCACGGTCTGACGGCAGCGTCGGCGCAGGCGCAGGCCCGGCGCCGGGAACGGCATCCCAAGCCTGTGCCCTGCGCGGCCCCCGTGAGTCGCTCGCGTCCCGTCGCCTCCGAGCGCTAGGTTCCGGTCGTCGGGATCATCGGAGGTGAGGATGTCCACTGCCGTGACGACGCGGGTGCCGCCGTCCAGGGTGTTGGTGGTCGCGAGCTTCGGCGCGTTCCTCGCGTTCCTCGACGCGACCATCGTCAACGTCGCCTTCCCCTCGATCCGCGAGTCGTTCCCGGACACGTCGATCGCAGGGCTGTCGTGGGTGCTGAACGCGTACAACATCGTCTTCGCGGCGTGCCTCATCCTCTGCGGCAGGCTCACCGACCTGGTGGGTCGGCGCAGGTCCTTCGTCAGCGGCGTGGTGATCTTCACCGTCTCGTCGCTGCTGTGTGGACTGGCCCCGTCGGTCGAGCTCCTCGTGGCCTTCCGCGTCCCGCAGGCCCTGGGTGCCGCCATGCTGGTGCCGGCGTCGCTCGCGCTCGTCATCGCCGCCTTCCCGGCCGAGCGCCGAGCCCACGCCATCGGCATCTGGGGTGCGTCGGCGGCGGCGGCCGCGGGGCTGGGGCCGCCGATCGGCGGTGCCCTGGTCGAGCTCGGCGGGTGGCGCTGGGCCTTCCTCGTGAACCTCCCCTTCGGTCTGGTCGCGGTGTGGGCGGCGCGGCACCAGCTGGTCGAGAGCCGGGCCCCCGGACGCCGGATGGTTCCGGACCTGCTGGGAGCGGCCCTGCTTGTGCTCGGGCTGGCCCTGCTCAACCTCGGGATCGTCAAGGGGCAGGACTGGGGGTGGTCGAGTGTCGGTGTCATCGCGTCGTTCGTCGCGGCAGCGGTGGCCCTGGTCCTCTTCGTGGTCACCTCGCGCAGGCACCGGGCCCCGATGCTCGATCCGGCCCTGCTGAGGCTGCCGCCGTTCGGCTTCGGGTCGACCGCCACGGTGCTGGCCGGCTTCGGCTTCTACGCCTACCTGCTGACGAACATCCTCTGGTTGCAGTACGTCTGGGGATACGACGTCCTGCGCGCCGGACTCGCCCTCGTCCCAGGCGCGGTGGCCGCCGCGATCGTCGCTGCCCGCCTCGGACCGCTCGCCGCCCGGTACGGCTACAGGTGGTTCGTCGTGCCCGGGGCCGTCGTGTGGGCCGGGGCGTACCTCTGGTACCACGAGCGGGTCGGCCTCGAGCCGGCGTTCTGGGCGGAGTGGATGCCGGGACAGGTGCTCAGCGGGATCGGCGTCGGTGCGACCCTCCCGCTCCTCGGCAGCGCCGCGCTCGCCGCCGTCCCCGGTGGCAAGTACGCGACGGCCTCGGCCGTGGTGTCCAGCGCGCGGCAGCTCGGCGGGGTCCTGGGCATCGCCGTGCTCGTCGTGGTGCTGGGCGAGCCGACACCGGCCACGGCCGTGCAGGTGCTCCGCGACGGCTGGGTGCTCTCCATCGTCGCCTTCCTGCTCGTCGCCGTCGTCGCGGCCCCGCTGGGTCGGCTGCACACGACGCCCGACACGGAGGACGTCGACGACGAGGGGCCGCCCGTGATCCACGAGCCTGCCCCCCGGTTCGACTCGGACGGGCCGCTCGGCCCCGGCGGCAGCGACTTCAGCGACCTGTCCGAGGTGCCCCTCTTCGCCGCCCTGCCCGTCGAGGCGCGGGGGCGCCTGGAGCGGGCCACCCGGCTCGTGGAGCTTCCCGCCGGCTCGGACCTCATGCGCGACGGTGACCCGCCGGGCTCGGCCTTCGTCGTCCGCAGCGGCCGGCTGGAGGTGCTCGTGCGGGATGCCGTGGTGCGCGAGCTCGGGGCCGGTCAGGTGCTCGGCGAGCTGGCCCTGCTGACCGGCGAGAACCGCTCGGCCACCGTGCGCGCCCGTCGGGACACCACGCTCACCGAGATCCCGCGCGAGGCCTTCTCGTCGCTGCTCGAGTCCGACCCGTCGGCAGCGCGCGTGGTTCTCGGGCAGGTGGCAGAGCGCCTGCGGACCGCGGGGGCGCCGCGGGTGTCACCACCGCCGGAGTGCGTCTCGGTCATCGCTGTCGTCGGCCTCGGTGCAGGTGCGGGGACCGCGGAGGTCGCCGACCGGCTCGTGCAGCGCCTGGACAGCCACCTTCGCGTCACGGCGCCCGGTGTCGTCGCCCCCGACGGGCTGGCCCGGGCCGAGCGGGAGAACGACCGCGTGGTCCTCGTGGCGGAGGCCACGGAGGCCGGTGGGGACCGCGCGTGGCACGAGTTCTGCGTCCGCCAGGCCGACGCGGTGGTGTACGTGGCGCGCAGCGACCAGCAGGTCCCGGCCCCCTCGCGGCAGCCCGTCCCGGCACGCCAGCCCGACCTCGTGCTCGTGGGGCCCTCCCCGAGCCCCGAGCTGCGCGCCTCGTGGGTGGCCCGGGTCGACGCCTGGCAGCTCACCCTGGCCAGCACCGATCTTCCGACGGCCCTGCGACCGCTCGCGGACCGCCTCGCGGGGCGGTCGCTCGGACTGGTGCTCGCGGGTGGGGGCGCCAGGGCCCTGGCCCACATCGGGGTGCTCCGCGAGCTCGAGGACGCCGGCCTGCACGTCGACCGGGTGGCCGGCAGCAGCGTGGGCGCCATCATCGCGGGCCTGCACGCCACCGGCCTGCGCGGTGACGAGCTCGAGGACCTGACCTTCGCGGAGCTGGTGCGCAAGCGGCCGTTCAGCGACTACCGGGTCTCGCCCTCCTCGCTGGCGAAGGGACACCGGGTCCACGCCGGCCTCGTCCGCGCCTATGGCAGGGACCGGGTCATCGAGGGGCTGCCCCGGCAGCTCTCGGTGGTGAGCGTCGACCTCGTGAGCCGCACGCGCCAGGTGCATCGGCGTGGCCGCCTCGTCGACTCGGTGCAGGCGTCCTGCCGGCTTCCGGTGCTCTTCGCGCCGATGCCGCTCGACGACGGGCGGCTGCTCGTCGACGGCGGCGTGCTCGACAACATGCCCACCGACCTGCTCGTCGAGCGCGACGAGGGGCCGGTCGTCGCGGTCAGCATCGGCTCGGGTGGTGACGGGCGCCACCGGCCCGGCAAGCCACGGGTCCCCGCCCTGGGGGACACCCTGATGCGGACGATGATGATCGGCAGCGGGGGAGCGGTGGATGCCGCCCGCGCTCGGGGGGCGTGGGTGGTGAGCCCCTCAGCGATGGGCGTCGGGCTCCTCGAGTTCCACCAGTTCGACCGGATGGTCCGGGCCGGCCGAGCCGCCGCCCGGGCCCTCCTCGACCGGGCGGGCGACGAGCTCGCCTCTCCCGAGGGAGGCGTCGTGCCCCCTCGTGACCGGGCCGGCCAGCTGCCCCCCGACCCCACGCCGGCCGGTCGCGAGCCCGTCCTGTCGTGACGCGGGGCGGGAGGTGGGACCGGCGGCGTCGGCGGCGTCGCGGAGCCAGCCCACCACCTCGTCGTCCACCTCGGCCTCCGAGTGCAGCTCGAGGTGGTGCATCCACGTCCGCGGCGCCGGGTGGGCCACCTCCTTGAACCGCGCGGACTCCAGCCGGCGCGGCAGGCCGACCGACAGGACGACCTCGGCGGCCGGGTTCGTGAGGTACTGACCCGGCCGCCACAGGAAGGCGAAGCCCCTCGACCGCCGGAACGCGACCTGGCTCCGCCCGACCCGCTCCGTGACGTCGTCGTGCTGGTCGGCGAGCACCTCGCGCACCCGCTGGAGGACCGAGCGACCCAGTGGCGAGCCGGCGAAGAACTCCACCGCCTCGTCGGTTCCCGGGCCCATCGCCCCATCGTGCCAGCGACGCGTGTGACGCAGGAGACCGTGCGGCATCCCACGGGGTGGAGGACACTGAGGGTCGTGGCCGAGGACATGGTCAGGGACACCTTCTCCACGGATGCCGGTGGCGCCGACGACGCGCTCGGCACGGCGGGAGCGGTGGTCGTCGCCCTCGACGGCTCCCCCGCGGACGAGGCCGTGGTCGACTGGGCGGCCGACGAGGCGGCCCGGCTCGACGCGCCGCTCCGGCTCGTCAGCGTCGTCGACCCGGGTGTCCAGCTGACGCCCTACGAGGCACTGGTCTCCGGGTCGCCGAGCCTCGCCGACCACCTGGAGCTGGGCGCCCGCCATGTCCTCGACCGGGCGGTGGCACGGGTGCGCGAGCGGCACCCGGATCTCGACCTGGCGACCGCGGTGCCCTGGGGGCCACCGGCCGCCGCGGTCGTCCGGCTGTCCGCCGGCGCGACCCGCGTCGTGGTCGGCGCCCCGGCGCGCGGCCGCCTCGAGCGGATCCTGCTCGGGTCGGTCGCCCTGCCCGTGGTCGCCCACGCCCACTGCCCCGTGGCGGTCGTCCCCGCTGACACCACGGTGGCACCGCCCCGGCGCATCGTCGTCGCCGTCGACGGGAGCGATCCCAGCCGCCGAGCGCTCGAGGTGGCGCTCGCGAGCGCCGAGGCCAGCGGTGCCTCGGTGACGTGCGTCCTGGGGTGGCACCTCGAGGTCCAGCACGGTGTCGTCGTCACCGAGCCGGGCAGCGACAGCTGGGTCGAGGTGGAGGAGCGGTACGGCCGGCTGGTGCACCGCGTCGTCGACCCGGTGGCGGCCCGGCACCCGGGCGTCGAGGTCACGGTCGACATCCGGCACGGGCTGCCGTCCAAGGCGGTCGTCGAGGCCGGCGCCGAGCTCGACGCCGACCTCCTCGTCGTCGGCCGTCGGGGCCGCGGGGGGTTCGCCGGGCTGCTGCTGGGCTCGGTGAGCCGCCGGGTGGTCCAGAACGCCGGACGGGTCGTCGTCGTCGTCCACTGACGGCGCACCCGACGCCGGGCCAGCCGGCCAGAGAGGCTGCCCCGGCCCTCGTCGGTGTGTCAGGCCCCGAAGGGCCAGCCGTCGACCATGCCGGCCGGACGCCCCGCCTCGATGAAGTGCTCTGTGCCGAAGAAGACGGCGAAGACCTCCGCGGGCATCGCGAGCATCATCCCGACGTCGGTCGTCTGGCTGATGTGCGCCTCGAGAGCAGCGCGACGCTGCGCGAGCCACGGGGTCACGTCGACCCGCCAGTGGATCTCGGACTCGGGTGAGCCCAGGGGGTTGCCGTCGTCCATCGGCTGGTCGGGGTCGAAGACGTCTTCCTCGCCCGCGGCGGTGGCCGAGGCCGCCAGCGCCCGCATCGCGTCGCGGCTCATCGTCGACTCCAGCACCCGAGGGCGGCGGGCGGCCAGCTCGGCCGCCCGGTGGAGCACGCGGTGCACCTGGATGTGGTCAGGATGGCCGTACCCGCCGTGCCAGTCGTAGCCCACGGCGATGTCGGCGTCCTCCTCGTCGAGGACGGCGGCGAAGCGTGCCGCAGCCTCGTCGACCGGCGCCGCCGCGAACGCGCCCTCGTGGGAGTTCTGCTCCCAGCCTGTCATCCCGGAGTCGGCGTAGCCCAGCCACACGATGCGGTGCAGGCCGAGCGCCGCGGCCGCCGCCTCCGCCTCGGCGCGCCTGCGGTCGACCACCGTCTCGCCCGGCGCGAGGTCGGCCGGCGCCTCGCCGTGGTCGCCGTTGGTGGCGAAGACGACGACCACGCGGCTCCCCTCGGCGACCGCCCGAGCCATGGAACCCGAGGTCTGGGACGCCTCGTCGTCGGGGTGGGCGTGGAGGAACACGATGGTCGGCATCCGCCCATCATGCCGACGGGGACCGACAGAGGCCGCACGGACCCCGAGCGGGGCGCGCGGGGCGCTGGCGGCACTAAGGTCGGGCCATGCGGATCGCGGTCACCGGAGGCTCGGGCAAGCTCGGTCGGCACGTCGTGGAGCGCCTGCGGGATTCGGGCCACGACGTGGTGAACCTCGACCTCCACGGGGAGCGGTGGACCGGATGGATCGGGGTCGAGCTCAGCGACTACGGCCAGGTCGTCGACGCGCTGGGCGGCATCCACGGCGAGCAGCCGCCGGCCGAGGTCGTCGTGCACCTCGCGGCCATCCCGGCCCCGGGCCTGCGACCCGACGCCGCCACCTTCGCCACCAACATGGTCGCGACGTTCAACGTGCTCCATGCCGCCGTGCGGCTGGGTATCCGCAAGGTCGTCCTCGCCTCGAGCGAGACGGTGCTCGGTCTCCCCTTCGACACCCCGCCGCCCTACGTGCCGGTCGACGAGTCGTATGCCGCGCGCCCGGAGTCGGTCTACTCGCTCGGCAAGCACCTCGAGGAGACCATGGCCGTCGAGCTCTGCCGCTGGCATCCGGAGCTCTCGGTCACCGCGCTGCGGTTCTCCAACGTCATGGACGTCGAGGACTACGCCGCGTTCCCCGCCTTCGACGCCGACCCGATGTTGCGCAAGTGGAACCTGTGGGGCTACATCGACGGCCGGGACGGGGCGCACGCCGTGGAGTGCGCGCTGGCACACCTCGACCCGGGGTTCGACTGCTTCGTCATCGCGTCGCCCGACACGGTGATGAGCCGCACCAGCGCCGACCTGGTGGCCGAGGTGTTCCCGGGCGTGGAGGTGCGCAAGGAGCTCACCGACCACGAGACGCTGCTCTCGATCGACAAGGCGCGCCGAGTCCTCGGCTACGACCCCCGGCACACGTGGAGGGACGAGGTCCGGACCACTGCCTGACAGTTGGCAGGATGGGCGCATGGACACCGCCGCCCCGCCGCCCCGGCTCGTCGAGCTCGCCTCCGCGAACGGCGTCGCCACGGACTACTGGGACTGGCAGGGCCGGCATGTCGTCGTCTCGGCGGCGGCCATCCGCGCGGTGCTCACCGCCCTGGGTGTCGACGCCGAGGGCGACGAGGCCGTCGAGCGGGCGCTCGCCGACGTCGAGCTCGCGCGGTGGCGGCGCGTGCTGCCCCCCACGGTCGTCGCCCGCGAGGGGTGGACCCCCCACGTCCACGCGCACGTGGCGGCCGGCACCGGCATCCGGCTCGACGTCGTGCTCGAGGACGGCACGGTCCGCGCGGCCCGCCAGGTGGACCGCTGGGTGCCGGACCGCGAGGTCGACGGCCGGTCGGTCGGGGAGGCGACCTTCGAGGTGCCCGGTGACCTGCCCGTCGGCTGGCACCGGCTCGAGGCACACCTCGAGGCACCCGCCGCCGACGACCGCTCCACCCACGCGACCCTCGTCGTGACGCCGCAGCGCCTGGAGCCGCCCCCGGCCGTGGCGGCCGGTCGGGTCGTGGGGCTGCAGGCGCAGCTCTACCAGCTGAGGTCGGCGGGGTCCTGGGGAATGGGAGACCTTCGCGACCTCGCCGACCTCGCGACCTGGGCGGCCGCCGCCCACGACGCCGACTTCGTCCTCATCAACCCGCTGCACGCGGCCGAACCGATCACGCCCGTCGAGCCGTCGCCCTACCTGCCGACGACCCGGCGCTTCGTCAACCCGCTCTACCTCCGGGTGGAGGACGTGCCCGAGGTGGCGAGCCTCGACCACACGGCTCACCGGAGGGTGCAGTCCCTCGCCGCGGGCGCCCGGGCACTGAACGGGCAGGACCGCATCGACCGGGATGCCGTGTGGACCGCGAAGAGGGATGCCCTGCGCCTCGTCTTCGACGTGGGGCTCGGCGAGGCCCGCCAACGCTCCTTCCGGGACTACTGCGCCCGGGAGGGCGAGGGGCTGGAGACGTTCGCGACGTGGTGCGCGCTCGCCGAGGTGCACGGCCTGCCGTGGACCACGTGGCCCACCGAGCTCCAGGACCCCCACGGCGAGCCGGTCCTGCGCTTTCGCGAGCAGCACGCCGACGACGTCGACTTCCACCGGTGGCTCCAGTGGCTGCTCGAGCAGCAGCTCGCCACGGTCCAGCAGGAGGCAGCGAGCGCGGGGATGCCCCTGGGGATCGTCCACGACCTCGCCGTGGGGGTGCACCCGCACGGCGCCGACGCGTGGGGCCTGGGGGACGCCCTCGCCCGCGGCGTGACCGTCGGAGCGCCCCCGGACCAGTTCAACCAGCTCGGCCAGGACTGGAGCCAGCCGCCGTGGCGGCCCGACCGGCTCGCGGAGCTCGGGTACGCCCCCTTCCGCGACATGGTGCGCACGCTGCTTCGCGACTCCGGGGGCATCCGGGTCGACCACATCATCGGCCTGTTCCGCCTCTGGTGGATCCCGGAGGGCGCCACTCCCGCCGACGGCACCTACGTGCACTACGACCACGAGGCCCTGCTCGGCATCCTTGTGCTCGAGGCCCAGCGGGCCGGAGCCGTCGTCATCGGGGAGGATCTCGGCGTCGTCGCGCCCCACGTGCGCGACTACATGAGCGAGCGTGGGCTCGTCGGCACCTCGATCCTCTGGTTCGAGTGGGAGGAGGACCGGCCGAAGCCCCCGGAGCACTACCGCGAGCTCTGCCTCTCGACGGTGACCACGCACGACCTGCCGCCCTCCGCGGGCTACCTGTCGCTCGAGCACGTGGCGGTGCGAGAGCACCTCGGCCTGCTCACCCGTCCGGTGGCGGAGGAGCGGGCCCACGAGGAGGCCTCCATCGCCCGGCTCCGGGACGCCTGCGTGGCTCGTGGCCTGCTCCGTCCGGCGGCAGGTGTCGACTCGGTGGTCGAGGCACTGCACCGCTGGATGGCCCTGACGCCGAGCCGGATGCTCGCCGTGGCCCTGGCCGACCTGGTGGGCGACCACCGCGCCGTTAACCAGCCGGGAACCAACGACGAGTACCCCAACTGGCGCGTCCCGCTGAGTGGGCCGGACCGCCGTCCGGTGTCCCTCGAGGACGTGCGCGAGGCGGACCTGGCGCCGGTGCTCTTCGCCGCCCTGCGCGGCGAGGGGCCCCCGGCCTGAGGGCCGTCGAGCGGTGGCCGGAGCTCAGCCGACGGCCGGGACGGGAACAACCCCGCGCAGGGCCGCCTCGAGCCGGCCGGGCTCCTGCTCGCGCAGCTCGTAGCGAGCCCGGACGAGCGGCACGTCGACCGTGATCACCCGCGTGAGGTCGACCGGGGTGCCCGACACGACGACGTCGACGACACCGGCATCCACCATGGCGCGGATGGTGGCCTCGAGGTCGCGGGTCTGCTCGTCGCCGTAACCCATGGCCGGCAGGACGCCACGTGCGTTCGGGTACTTCTCGAACGTCGCGGCGAGCGACCCGACGGCGTACGGCCCGGGGTCCACGAGGGAGGTGGCACCGGCCGCGCGGGCACCGACCACTCCTGCACCGAAGCTCATCGAGCCGTGGGTCAGCGTCGGGCCGTCCTCCACGACGACGACGCGCCGGCCGGTGACCTCGGCGGGGTCGTCGAGGGTCACGGGGCTGTCGCACCGCAGCACCTCGGCCGCCGGGTTGAGCCGGCGCACCGACGCCTCGACCGCCGCGATGTCGTCGGGGCGGGCGGAGTCGCACTTGGCCACGAGCACGAGGTCGGCCATCCGCACGTTGGCCTCACCCGGGTGGTACGCCGCCTCGTCGCCCGGACGCAGGGGGTCGGCCAGGACCAGGTGCAGGTCGGGCGCGTAGAACGGCAGGTCGTTGTTGCCGCCGTCCCAGAGGACGACGTCGGCCTCGGTCTCCGCCTCACGCAGGATGCGGGCGTAGTCGACGCCCGCGTAGACGACGCACCCGGCCATGATGTGCGGCTCGTACTCCTCGCGCTCCTCGATGGTGCAGTCGTGGCGCACCAGGTCGTCGAGGGTCTCGAACCGCTGGCAGGCCTGGGCGGCCAGGTCGCCGTAGGGCATGGGGTGGCGCACTGCCACGACCCGCAGCCCCATGGAGCGCAGGAGCCGGGCGACGTACCTGGTCGTCTGGCTCTTGCCCACCCCGGTTCGCACAGCGGTCACGGCGACCACCGGCCGACGCGAGCGCAGCGTGGTGCGACGAGCACCGGGCACCACGAAGTCGGCACCGGCCGCCACGGCACGCGATGCCAGGTGCATCACGGAGGCGTGCGAGAGGTCCGAGTAGGCGAGCACGACGGTGTCGACGCGCTCGGACGCGACGAGCTCCTCCAGGCCGGACTCGTCGACGATCCGGATGCCGTCCGGGTACAACGGGCCGGCCAGCTCGGCCGGGTAGGTGCGTCCGTCGATGTCCGGGATCTGGGTGGCCGTGAAGGCCACCACCTCCACGGTGGGGTCGTCCCGGTACAGGACGTTGAAGTCGTGGAAGTCGCGGCCTGCCGCACCGAGAACGAGGACACGTTCGCGGGGGGCGGCCGAGGTCGGTGCACTCATGGCGATCTCCGTCGCGGCTGGGTCGACCGCGGGGTGCAGGACCCGCCGCAGCCGATGCTACGCCCGGTCGTGGGGTGGGGCGCTCAGGGGGTGACGGGCGCCGCACGCCGCGCGACGGCATCCGCGGCGGTGATGGCGGCGAAGCGCTCGGCGAGCGGCTGCCAGGCGGCCCGCAGCACATCTCGGGCAGCCGTGACCGCCGCGACCAGCTCGTCCTGCTCGGGCGTGAGGCCGTTCGGTGAGTCCCAGCGCAGCCAGGCACCGAACACCTCCGGGGAGGTCTCGGGGTGGAACTGCACGCCCCACGCGGTGGGGCCGAGGCGCAGGGCCTGCGGGTGGCCGTCGGGCAGCACGGCGAGGACCTCAGCCCCGGGGGGGACCCGGACCACGACGTCGTCGTTGTAGTGGACCGCCGGGAGGCCGTGGAGCCCGGAGAGCAGCGGGTCGCGCGCCCCGGCGGCCGTGAGCCGCACGGGCACGAGACCGGTGGTGCGCCCCGACGGGTTGCGCCCCACCGCACCCCCGAGCGCGGCGGCCGCGAGCTGGTGGCCGAGGCACACCCCGAGCGTGGGGACTCCTCGCGCCACGGCATCGGCGAGCAGGGTTCGCGTCGCGGCGAGCCAGGGGACCAGCGTGTCGTCCGCCGCTCCCATGGCGCCACCGAGCACGACCAGCCCGTCGTGGTCACCCCACCGCTCGGGCACGGGCTCGCCGAGGTCGGCGCGGACCACGTCCAGGTGCACTCCGAGCTCGGTCCACCACTCGCCGAGCCAGGCGGCGGGGGCGTCGGGCTCGTGCTGCACGACGAGCAGGCGGGTCCCGCTGGTCATCACGCGACCCTCGTGCCGACGGCGGCACCGATCGCGTAGGTGACCGCCATCGCGGCGAGCCCTCCGATGACCACGCGCACGGTCGCCCGCGTGGCGTCGGCGTCACCGAGCCGGGCGCTGAGCCACCCCGTGGTGGCGAGGGCCAGCACGACGGCCGCGACCGTGACGGGCACCTGCCACCCCAGCGGCGGGAGCACGATGGCGAGCAGCGGCAGCACGGCACCGACGGTGAACGCCGCCATCGACGCCCACGCCGCGTGCCACGGGTTGGTGAAGTTCTCCGGGTCGATGCCCAGCTCGACCTCGGCGTGCGCACCGAGAGCGTCGTGCGCGGTGAGCTCCACCGCCACCTGCTCCGCAAGGGCCGGCGAGAGCCCCTTGCCCCGGTAGATCCCGGCGAGCTCCGCGAGCTCGGCCTCGGGCTCCTCGTGCAGCTCGCGGATCTCCTTGGCGATCAGGGAGCGTTCGGAGTCGCGCTGGGTGCTCACGGAGACGTACTCGCCGACCGCCATGCTCATCGCCCCAGCCGCGAGCCCGGCGAGACCCGCGGTGAGCAGGACCGCGCGGTTCGTCGTGGCCGCCGCGACGCCGATGACCAGCCCCGCGGTCGAGACGATGCCGTCGTTGGCGCCCAGCACCCCGGCCCGCAACCAGTTCAGCCGCCCGGCGAAGGACTTGGTGTGCGCCTCGTCGTGGCCCGGGACGTGGCCGCCGCCGCGGCGGTCAGCCACCGAGGGTCGCCCCTTCGGCGCGCGCCGCAGCGGAGATGCGGTGGGCCAGCTCGATGTCGAGCTGGGTGAGGCCCCCGGCGTCGTGGGTCGTGAGCAGCCAGCGGGTCGTCCGCCAGCGGATGTCGATGTCCGGGTGGTGGTTCATCTGCTCGGCCTCGTCCGCGACCGCCGCGACGATGCGGATGGCGCCCGGGAAGTCCGGCGCCTCCACGGTCGCGACGATGGCGTTCCCCTCCCGCGTCCACCCGGGAAGGCGGGCCAGCTGGGTGGCCACCTCGTCCTCGCTCAGCAGTCTGCTCATACCGCCATTGTGGTCCACGCGTGGGCCCGACGTGCAGCGGGCCGGATGCCGCGAACTCGTCACCCCTCGAGCGCGGCCGGCTCAGCGCAGGGTGCGTGAGCATCCACCGGTGCACCGTGTGGGTCGTGCCCGAACCTCTGCTGAGACGCCGCCCGGGCCGGCTCAGCGCAGGTTGCGTAAGCATCCACACGGTGCACCGTGTGGGTCGTGCCCGAACCTCTGCTAGCAGAGGTTCGGGAGAGCCCGGAGCGAGGGGGTCAGAGCGCCTCGGTCACCGAGGCCGGACCGATGAAGTCCGCGTCCTCGGGACCCGTGTCCACCTGTTCCACCATCTCGGGAGCGACGTCGTGCGGGCGGAGCTGCCCGCTCTCGATCTGCTCCGCCCAGTGGCACGCCACGCGGTGGCCCGCGGGCACCCCGGCGATGTCGAGGGGGCGCAGGAGCGGCCGCTCGTCGTCGCACCTCGTCGGCTGGCGCCAGGGGCAGCGGGTGTGGAAGCGGCATCCGGCAGGGGGGTTCGACGGCGACGGCAGGTCGCCGGTGAGCAGGATCTGCTCCCGGGTGTCCTCCACCAGCGGATCCGGCACGGGCACCGCGGAGAGCAGGGCCCGGGTGTACGGGTGGAGCGGCTGGGCGTAGAGATCGTCGGCCGTCGCCTCCTCGACGAGGCCACCGAGGTACATCACGCCGATCCGGTCGCTGATGTGCCGCACGACGGCGAGGTCGTGGGCGACCACGAGGTAGGTGAGGTTGAACTCGTCCTGGAGCTCCTCGAGCAGGTTGATGACCTGGGCCTGCACCGAGACGTCGAGCGCGCTGACCGGCTCGTCGGCGACGATGAGCTTCGGCTCCACCGAGAGGGCCCGGGCGATCCCGATCCGCTGGCGCTGGCCCCCGGAGAACTCGTGCGGGTACTTCCGAAGGGATGCCGCCGGCAGGCCCACGGCGGCCAGCAGCTCCCTGAGGCGCTTCGTGGTCGTCGGGCCGTCCGTGTCGAGGCCGTGGGCCCGCATGCCCTCGACGAGGAGCGACTCGACCGACTGGCGCGGGTCGAGGCTGCTCATCGGGTCCTGGAAGACCATCTGGATGTCCTTGCGCTTGCGGCGCAGCTCCTCCCCCTTGAGCAGGGCGATGTCGGTGCCGTCGAAGAGCACGCTGCCTGCCGTGGGCGGCTCGAGGTTGAGGATCGCCTTGCCCAGGGTGGACTTCCCGCACCCGGACTCGCCGACCAGCCCGTAGGTCTCGCCCCGTCGGATCTGCAGGTCCACGCCGTCGACCGCGTAGACGTAGCCGATGACCTTGTCGAAGATGACGCCCCGCTTGATGGGGAAGTGCACCTCGACGCCGCGGACGTCGACGAGCACGTCGGCGTCGTCGCCGACGGCCGGGCTCGCGGTGGTGGCGGTGTCGGTCATTGGGTCACCTCACGGGGTTGTGGCAGCGCAGCGCTCGGTCCCGGGACCCCTCCAGCACCGGAGTCGTGCGGACGCACACCTCGATGGCGTTCGGGCAGCGGGGGGCGAAGGCGCACGCGTGGTCCCAGGGCAGGTTGTCGGACACCGAACCGGGGATGGGGGTGAGCCGCTCACCGCGCGGCCCGTCGAGCCGGGGGATCGAGCCCAGCAGGCCGTTGGTGTACGGATGCCGCGGCTCGGCGAAGAGCTCGTGGCGCCGCCCGCGCTCCACGATGCGACCGGCGTACAGGACGTTCACCTCGTCGCACAGCCCGGCGACCACCCCGAGGTCGTGCGTGATCATGACCAGCGCCGTGCCCGTCTCCTGGACGAGCTCCTTCAGCAGGGCCAGGATCTGCGCCTGGATGGTGACGTCCAGGGCGGTGGTCGGCTCGTCGGCGATGAGCAGGCGCGGAGAACAGGCGAGGGCCATCGCGATGAGCGCCCGCTGGCGCATGCCGCCGCTCAGCTGGTGGGGGTAGTCCTTGAGGCGGCGGTCCGGGTCGGGGATGCCGACCCGCTCGAGCAGGTCGCGGGCCACCGGCCGGGCGGCCTTGCGCGACATGCCCCGGTGCCGTTCCAGCACCTCGGTGACCTGGAGCCCGACGGCGACCACGGGGTTCAGCGAGGACAGGGGGTCCTGGAAGATCATCGCGATGTCGCGGCCGCGCCGCTCGCGCATCTCCTTCTCGTCGAGCGTGAGGAGGTTGGTGCCCTCGAACGCGGCCTCGCCCTCGACCCGGTTGCCGCGCCGGGGGAGCAGGCCCATGATGGCGAGCGAGGTCACCGACTTGCCGCAGCCGGACTCGCCGACGAGACCGACGGTCTGGCCGGGGCGGACGTCGAAGCTGACGCCGTCGACGGCCGTGAACGGCTGTTCGCCGTGGCGCGTGAAGGTGACGCGCAGGTCGCGCACGGACAGCAGCGGCTCCTCGCCGTGCTGTGTCGCCGGTGGTGGGGTCGCCGTGGCGGTCATCGGCCGCTCACTTCCTGCTCTTGGGGTCGAGGGCCTCGCGCAGCGACTCGCCCATGAGGGTGAAGCCGAGCGCGACGAAGATGATGCACAGGGCCGGGTAGATCGCGAGGTGGGGGTACTCGTTGATGTACTGCTGCGCCTGCCCCAGCATCTGGCCCCACTCCGGCCGGGCGTCGTCGGGGTTGCCGAGGCCGAGGAACGACAGCGCGGCGGCGTCGATGATCGAGGTCGCCAGAACGAGCGTCGTCTGCACGATGACCGGCCCCAGCGAGTTGGGCACCATGTGGCGGAAGACGATGGCCCGCCGTCGCACGCCCAGGGCACGGGCCGCGAGCACGTGGTCGCTCGAGCGTTGCGCGAGCATCGACCCGCGCAGGAGGCGTGCGAAGACCGGCACCTGGACCACCGCGATGGCGACGATGACCGTCCACTGGCTGGGTTGGCGCGCGAGGGCGGCGATCGACACGGCGAGGAGGAGGGAGGGGATGGAGAGGAGCACGTCGACGGCGCGCATGACGAACGAGTCGACGCCGCCGCCGATGGCCCCGGCCAGGATGCCGAGGACCAGCCCGCCCGCCAGCCCCAGCAGGGTGGCGGCCACGCCGACGATGAGCGTCTGCTGGCTCCCGACGAGGAGCCGGGAGAGCAGGTCGCGCCCCTTGTCGTCACCGCCCAGTGAGAACCCGGGCTGCGGACCGGGGATGGGGTTGGACTGGCGGCGCACCTGGTCGATGAGGAGCCGGGCGTCGGCGTCGTGAGGTGCGATCCAGGGCGAGACCACCGCGAGCACGATGAAGGCGATGGTGATGGCGGCGCCGACGAGGAACACGGGGTCACGGCGCAGCCGCCTCCACGCGCTCGCGATGAGGGAGACGCCGGGGGACTCGTCGACCGCTCCCGCCTCGCCGACCGCGACGGCCACGGCACCTGCCCCGGATGCCGTGCCGCGCCCCGCCGTGCGAGCGGAGCTCGCGGCCAGGTCGTCGATGCGCTTGCGGCGGTCGAAGGGGTTGCGGGGGCTCACCGGGTGCGCACTCTCGGGTCGATGACGGCGTACGAGATGTCGACGAGGAGGTTGACGATGACGTAGATGATGGCGGCGGCGATGATGAGCACCTGGAGCACGGCGTAGTCCCGCTGGGTGAAGGCCTGCGCGAGCGTGGACCCGAGGCCGCCGAAGTTGAACACGGTCTCGGTGAGCACCGCGCCGGCGAGGAGGCCTCCGGTCTGCAGCCCGATGGTCGTGATGACCGGCAACAGCGCGTTGCGCATCACGTGCCGGCCGCGGATGGTCTGCATGGTGAGTCCCTTCGCCTCCGCGGTGCGGACGTAGTCCTCGTGGAGGACGTCGAGCACCGAGGCCCGGGTGATCCGGAAGATCACGGCGAAGGGGATGGTGGCGAGGGCGATCGCGGGCAGCACGAGGTGCCGCGCCGCGTCGGCGGAGCAGTCGAACTCACGGGTCAGGATGCCGTCGAGGACGAAGAAGCCGGTCACGCGGGTGCAGCCGAGCCCGGAGTCCTGGCGGCCCGACACCGGGAACAAAGGGGTCTCCACCGCGAACCAGTACTTCAGGAGGAAGGCGAGGAAGAAGACGGGAACGGCGACGCCGAGGAGCGAGAGCACGATGGTGCCGTTGTCGAACGTGGTCCCGCGCCGCTTCGCGGCGAGGTAGCCGAGGGGGATGGCGAACACGACGGCGATCACCATCGCGCAGATGCTGAGCTCGATCGTGGCCGGCAGGCGGGCGGTGAAGATGTCGAGCGCGTCGCGGCCCGGGAGCACGGCGGTCGAGGCGCCGAAGTTGCCCTGCAGGGCGCGCTGGACGAACTTGAGGTACTGGACGTGGATCGGGTCGTCCAGCCCCAGGGCCGCCGAGAGGGCGGCCCTGGTCTCCGGGGTGGCCCGCTCGCCGAGGATCGCCGAGACCGTCCCGCCCGGGAGGGAGCGCAGCCAGAGGAACAGCAGGAGCGAGAGCACGACGACGACCCCCACCATCTGGAGGACGCGTCGGATGATGAATCTCGCCAAGGGGGCTCCTGTGTTCTCCCGGAGACGCAGTGGTGGCCGCCTCGGACCCTAGTGGGTCCGAGGCGGCCACCGCTCGCTACTGCGCGTGACGATCGCGAGGGGCCTGGGCCCCTCCGGTCACTTCGCGACCGTGACGGTGCTGAACGTCTCGGCCGTCAGTGGGCTGGCGACCAGGCCGCTCACCTTGGTGCTCGTCACGAGCGCCGGGGGCGAGTGGCTGATCGGCAGGCCGGGGAGGTACTCCTCGGCGATCTGCTGGTTGATCTTCTGGTACGCCGCCTCGCGCTCGGCCTCGTCGACGATCGCGTCGGCCTTCTTGAGGTCGTCCGAGAGCGTCTTGCCCCACGGCATGACGCTGGTCTGGAAGTCGTTCTCCTCGAGGTTGCTGAAGAACGTGCCCAGGAAGTTGTCGGCGGCGTTGTAGTCACCGGTCCACCCGAGCAGCCAGGCGTCGTAGTTGTCGTTGTTGACGTCGTCGAGGTAGCCGCCGTTCCACGGCTTGCTGACGACCTCGACCTTGATGCCGACCGCCTCGAGGTCCTTCTTGAACGCGTCGTGGATCTTCTGCGGGTCCGGCATGTACGGCCGCGTCACCTCGGTCGGGAAGGCGAACTGCAGGGTCATGCCCGCGGCGCCGGCCTCCTGGAGGAGAGCCTTGGCCTTCTCGGGGTCGTAGGCGTACGGCTGCAGCTCGGCGTTGTAGCCGGACACCGTGTCGGGCATGAACTGCGTGGCCACCTTGGCACCCTCGGGCAGCTGGCTCTGGACCATCTGCTCACGGTTGAGCGCGTGGTAGAGCGCCTGGCGGACCTTGAGGTCCTTGAGCTTCTCGTTCTTCTCCGGGTTCAGGCCCATGTAGAGGATGTTGAAGGCCGGCCGGATCTCGACCTTGTTGCCCTCCTCCTCCAGCCCCGCCCAGTCGACCGGGTTGGGCAGGTCGTAGCCGTCGATCGACCCGGCCTGCAGCTCCTGGCGACGGGTGCTCTCGTCCGGGATGATCTTGAAGACGAGCTTGGCCGTCTTGGGCTTCTCGCCGTAGTAGGTGTCGTTGGCCACCAAGGTGACCGTCTTGTTCGCCTCGTCGTACTTCTCGAGCTTGTACGGCCCGACGCCGACGGGGTTCGTGGCGTACTCGGGGTAGGTGAAGCCCTCGCCGGCGGCCTGGACGTTGTTCGCGTCGCCGGCCTCGAGCGCCTTCGGGGACTGCATGGAGAAGGAGTCCAGGGAGAGGATCGTGGGGAAGCTGGACGTCGGTCGGGTGATCTGCACCACCGCGGTCGACTCGTCCTGGGCCTGGCAGGACTTGTAGAGCGACTCCGCCGGCTTGTCGCTGAACGAGCCGAAGAAGTAGGTCCAGTACTCGGCCGCGGTCTGGCCCGCGCCCGTCTGCTCGAACATGCGGGTGAAGTTGGAGCAGACCGCCTCGGCGTTGAACGGCTCGCCGTCGGAGAACTTCACGTTCTGGCGGAGCTTGAAGGTCCAGGTCATGCCGTCGGCGGAGGGCTCCCAGCTCTCGGCGAGCTCGGGCTGGACGTCGGCGCTGCCCTCCTTGACCCCGAGCAGACCCTGGTGCATCTGGCGGGTCACCCGGAAGGTCTCGCCGTCCGTGGCGTAGAACGGGTCGAACAGCTTGGGCGCACCTGCGGCGCCGAACGTGAACGTGTCCTTCAGGTCGCCGCTGCCCGCGGTGCCGGAGTCGGTCCCGGAGTCCCGGTCGGACTGCGCGCAGGCGGTCACGGTGAGGGCGGCCGCCGTCACGAGGACGAGCGGCACCTTCCGCTTGAGCATCATCGATAAACCTCGCTTGGGGTGTGCGAACGCTCGCGGCGCCCGGAGCGGGCACCCGAGTAACCACGGTCCGGTGGCCAGCCGGATAGGCCGCACCTTCGACCGCTGCGGGCGACCATAACGGCAAAATCGCGCCCTGAACCGGCCGGGTGCCATTGGTTATCCAAGTGAGACACTCCGGCGTGGCCGGCCGCAGACGGCCGCAGAGGGCCGCGCACGGCATACACCGATTGGGTGCCGGCCGCAAGATTTGAGAGACTGGCCGTTATGCCTGTCTCCCACCGCGTCGATCTCCGCAACGTCGCCATCGTCGCCCACGTCGACCATGGCAAGACGACGCTGGTCGACAAGATGCTGTGGCAGTCGGGGGCGTTCGGGGAGCACGACCACATCGCCGAGCGGGCCATGGACAGCGGCGACCTCGAGCGCGAGAAGGGCATCACCATCCTCGCGAAGAACACGGCGGTGCGGTACGCCGGCAAGGCGGCCGTCGACGCCGGGGTCGCCGAGGGGATGACGATCAACATCATCGACACCCCCGGCCACGCCGACTTCGGCGGCGAGGTGGAGCGGGGGCTCTCCATGGTCGACGGAGTGGTGCTGCTCGTCGACGCGAGCGAGGGACCCCTGCCCCAGACCCGGTTCGTGCTCCGCAAGGCGCTCGCCCTCCAGATGCCCGTCGTCCTGTGCATCAACAAGGTCGACCGTCCCGACGCCCGGATCGGCGAGGTCGTCGACGAGGTCTACGAGCTGTTCATGGACCTCCTCGAGGACGTCGAGCACCACCAGGACCAGCTCGAGTTCCCCATCGTCTACACGTCCGCGAAGGCGGGGCGGGCCTCACTGACCCGACCGGCCGACGGCGGCCTGCCCGACGCCGACGACCTCGAGCCGCTGTTCCGCACCATCATCGAGACCATCCCGGCACCGGTCTACGACCCGGAGGCACCGCTCCAGGCGCACGTGACCAACCTGGACGCCTCCAACTTCCTCGGCCGCCTGGCCCTCCTGCGGGTGCACAACGGCACGATCCGCAAGGGGCAGCAGGTTGCCTGGTGCCGGCGGAACGGGACCGTCGAGCGGGTCAAGGTCACCGAGCTGCTCATGACCGACGCCCTCGAGCGTCGGCCCGCCGAGCAGGCGGGACCCGGAGACATCATCGCCGTGGCCGGCATCCCGGAGATCACCATCGGGGAGACGCTCGCCGATGCCGAGGACCCCCGCCCGCTCCCGCTCATCACCGTCGACGAGCCGGCGATCTCGATGACGATCGGGATCAACACCAGCCCGATGGCCGGTCGGGTCAAGGGCGCGAAGGTCACGGCCCGGCTCGTCAAGGAGCGTCTGGACCGCGAGCTGGTGGGCAACGTGTCGATGCGCGTGCTCCCCACCGAGCGGCCGGACGCCTGGGAGGTGCAGGGCCGGGGAGAGCTGGCACTGGCCATCCTCGTCGAGCAGATGCGCCGCGAGGGCTACGAGCTGACGGTCGGCAAGCCGGAGGTGGTCACCCGGGTCATCGACGGCGCGGTCCACGAGCCCGTCGAGCGGCTCACCATCGACAGCCCGGAGGAGTACCTCGGGGCGATCACGCAGCTGCTGGCCGCCCGCAAGGGCCGCATGGAGCAGATGACCAACCACGGCACCGGGTGGGTCCGCATGGAGTTCCTCGTGCCCGCGCGGGGGCTCATCGGCTTCCGGACCCAGTTCCTCACCGAGACGCGCGGGACCGGCATCGCCCACCACGTGTTCGAGGGCTACGAGCGCTGGTTCGGCGACATCTCCACCCGGGTCAGCGGCTCGCTGGTGGCCGACCGGGCCGGGGCCGCCACGGCCTACGCGATGGCGAACATCCAGGAGCGCGGCAGCCTCTTCGTCCCGCCCACGACCGAGGTCTACGAGGGCATGATCATCGGCGAGAACTCTCGCGCCGACGACATGGACGTCAACATCACCAAGGAGAAGAAGCTCACGAACGTGCGCTCCTCCGGAGCCGACGTCCTGGAGCGCCTCGCCCCGCCGCGCACCCTGTCCCTCGAGCAGTCGCTGGAGTTCTGCCGGGAGGACGAGTGCGTCGAGGTGACGCCCGAGGGCATCCGGATCCGCAAGGTGGAGCTCGACCAGACCCTGCGCGCCCGCGCCGCCGCCCGGGCGAGGAAGGGCTGAGCCGGGTGGCCGAGCACGACCCGGGCACGACCAGCCCCGAGCCGACTCCCGAGACCACCGGCGGACCCCAGCCGGAGGCGCCCCCGGAGACGCGCGCGAGCCGGTCGGCCAGCCGCGGCGCCAGGAGCAGGGGCAGGAGCAGAGGCAGAGCCGGAGGCAGGACGGCCGCGAGGCCCCGCGGCAAGGCCGGGGGCAAGCCGGCCAGCGGGCCCGCGGGGCGGGAGCGTCGCGACGGCTCCGGCACCGAGCAGACGGGGGCGAGCCGGACGAGCCGCCGTGGTCGGCGCCGCAGGGGGCGCCACCGACCGCTGCTCGCCGTCCTCCTCGGCTCGCTGATCATGGTCTCGCTCGGCGTCGCCGGGGTGGTCCTCCTCGGGGGCAGCGCCCCGCCGGACCCGGAGAAGGCCACCCCCACCTCGGTGGTCGGCGACCGGGTCGACGCCTCCGGCGGCACGCTGCACGCCGCCTCGCTGGGGCCGGTCGCGACGTGGGACCCACAGCGCATCGCCTCGCGCGACGACATGGCGTTCGCCGGGAGGGTCTTCGCCCGCACGCTCACCGCCTACGCCCCGAGCACCGACCCGGACGCCCAGGCCCGCCTCGTGGGTGACCTGGCGACGGACACCGGCACGCCGAGCAAGGACCTGCGGACCTGGTCGTTCACGCTCCGGGAGGGCGTCGCGTGGCAGGACGGCAGCCCGGTCACCTGTGCCGACGTCGCCTACGGGATCTCGCGCACCTTTGCCACCAAGGTGGTGGCCGGTGGCCCCACCGACGCGCTCGCCGTGCTCGCCATCCCGCGCCAGATGGACGGCAGCAGCATCTACCCCGGCCCGTACGCCACCGGCGCTGCGGCGGACGCTGCGCAGGCTGCCTTCGACAAGGCCGTCGCGTGCAAGGGGAACACCATCACGTTCACCCTCAGCGCCCCGCTCAGCGACTTCAACGAGCTCGTCACCCAGCCGGCCTTCGGACCGGTCAAGGAGTCGGCCGACCGGGGCGGGGACGGTGGCTACGACATCTTCTCGGCCGGCCCGTACATGCTGCAGGGCGCCTGGGAAGCCGGCGAGGGCGGCACCTTCGTGCGCAACCCGCACTGGAACCGGACGAGCGACCCGGTGCGTCGGGCCCACCCAGACCGGATCCGCTACCAGGAGGGCCTCGACACCCAGGCGGTCGCCCAGCAGGTCATGGCCGACGGCGACACCGGGCGGCTCAGCGTCTCGCTCGGGTCGGCTCCCCCCGCGATCCAACAGCACATCACCGCCGTCCAGAGCCTGGAGGAGCGCTCGGTCAACCCGCGGACGGGCGTCGTCGACTACCTCGTCCCGAACACCAAGAGCCCGGTGTTCAAGAACGAGACCGTGCGCCGCGCCCTGGCGGCGGCCACCAACCGCGACGCCTACGTCACCGCCATCGGCGGAGCCACGGCTGCGGACCCCGCGCTGTCCCTCATCCCACGCTCGCTCCCGGCCGCCCATGACTCGGACCCGCTGGGCACCGGTACCAAGGGTGACCCCGTGCGTGCCAAGGCCCTCCTCGCCGAGGCCAAGCTCCCGGAGCCGGTGAGGTTCACCATCGCCTACCGGTCGACCCCCACGTCGGACAAGGCGATCGCCGCCCTCGTGGCCGGATGGCGGCTGGCCGGGTTCGACCCGCAGACCCGACCCATCGCCGACGACTACTTCACGGCGATCAGTGACCCGAAGGTCGCAGGCGAGGTCGACGTGTTCTGGTCGAACTGGGCGCCCGCGTGGGCCTCCGCCTCCACGGTCCTGCCACCGCTGTTCGACAGCTCCATCAACATCACCGCCGCCGGGCCGGGGCGGGACTACGGCTACTGGACGGACCCGAAGCTGAACGCCCGGATGGCCCAGATCTCGGCGACGCCCGACCGTGCCGAGCGCGAGAAGGCCTGGGCAGAGGTGGACGCCTCCCTCCTGGGGCGTGGCGCGTACATCGGACTGGCCGAGCGCCGGGCGCTCTACATCGCCGGGTCCGACGTCAGGAACCTGTCCGCCAACATCGTGAGCGGTGGCGTCGTCGAGTTCGCCGACATCGCGGTCGTCCGGTGACGGGCCTGCTCGACGGGCTCCCGCTGCCCGCCCGAGCTCCGCGCCTCCTGTTCGTGCACGCTCACCCGGACGACGAGACACTCGCCACCGGGGTCGCGATCGCCCACCACGTCGCCCGCGGGGACGACGTCCACGTCCTGACGTGCACGCTCGGTGAGGAGGGCGAGGTCATCCCGCCGCACCTCGCGCACCTCGAGGGCGCCGTGGGCGAGCCCTTGGCCGGCCACCGCCGCGAGGAGCTGCGCGCCGCGATGGAGGTCCTCGGCGTGACCCATCACCTCCTGACGGCCGAGGAACCGCAGGGCGTCCCGGCGTACCGGGACTCCGGCATGGCCGGGTCGCCCGCCGCGGGGCACCCACGAGCCTGGGCCGGCACGGACCTCGCGGAGGCGGCGGCCGCAGTTCGCGCGGTCGTCGACGAGGTCCGGCCCGACGCCGTCGTCACGTACGACGCGACGGGCGGCTACCGGCATCCGGACCACGTGCGCACGCACGAGGCCACCTGCCGAGCCGTCGCCGCCTCGGCCGATGCACCCGCGCTGTATGCCGTGTACACGCCACTGTCCTGGGCCGTGGAGGACCGCAGGTGGCTGGCCGAGCACGTCCCTGCGGGACGTGGGCTGGTCGTCCCCGGGTTCGACGACCCGTACCCGTCGTCGGTCGTGCCCGACGAGGTCGTCACGCACCGGGTCATCGACCCCACGGTCGTCCCGGTCCAGGTGCGTGCCCTGCGGTTCCACGAGACGCAGGTCGTCGTCGGCGACGGGTGGTATGCCTTGTCCAACCACGTCGTCTCACGGCTCTCCGGCCGGGAGGGCTACGCCCGCATCGACGCGGCGACCGGCCGACCGCTGAGCGAGGGGGCAGTGTGACCGACGAGTCGCTGAACCCCGCTCGCTTCCGCCTGGCCATGGGCCGGCTCGTCGGTGGCGTCAGCGTGCTCACCACGGTCGCCTCGGGACACGACCACGCGATGACCGCCGACACCCTCACCTCGGTGTCGCTGGAGCCGCTGCTCGTGCTCGTGTGTGTCGAGTACGAGACCCGGTGGCACGACGCGGTGGTCGAGGCGGGAGTGTTCGGGGCGAGCGTGCTCGCAGCGGACCAGCGGCCCTTGTCGCAGTGGTTCGCCACCCGGGGGCGACCGCTGCACGGTCAGCTCGACCGCGCCCCCCACCACCGCGGGGAGCACACCGGCGTCGCCCTCCTGGACGGCGCCCTCATGCACCTCGAATGTCGGACGTCCGCCGTCCATCCGGGAGGGGACCATGCGATCGTCGTTGCCGACGTCCTCTCCATCTCACTGCCTGACACCGTGGGGCCGGCCCTGGTCCACTTCAGAGGACGCTACGGGAGCATCGCATGACCCTCGAGAGCCTGTACGACCACACCGAGTGGGAGGAGCCGCCCGTGCGCGGCCGTCGCCGCCGACCGCTCGTCGTCGCACTCGTGCTCCTCGCGCTGCTCATCCTCTACGTCGTCGTGGCGGTCTGGTTCGGCGGCCGGGTCCCCGGTGGCACCACGGTCGCCGGCGTCGCCGTTGGGGGGATGAGCCGTGACGAGGCCCGAACCACGCTCACCGCTTCGCTCGGGGAGCGTGCCGCGCAGCCACTCGTGCTCGCCTCCCCCGCGGGGGAGGTCGAGACGAGTGCCAAGGCGCTGGGCCTGGGGGTCGACGTCGACGCGTCGCTCGACGGCCTCGTGGGGTTCTCGCTGTCGCCCGTCGCCATGTGGCACCACCTGGTCGGCGGGGCGGACGAGCCGGCCGCGGTGACCGTCGACGAGGCTGCGTTCGGCGCCGCCCTCGACAAGGCACGAGCAGAGCTCGACGCGGAACCGGTCGAGGGGTCGATCTCGGTCGCCAAGGGCACGGTCAGCCTCACCGAGCCAGTCACGGGCACGCGGACCGACGTGGAGGGCACCGCCGAGGCGGTCCGCCGCTGGTGGCCCTCGGAGAGCAGGGTCGACGTCGTGGCCTCCCGCCTCGAGCCGGTGGTCTCGGCGGCCGAGCTGGCCCGGGTCCGGAACGAGTTCGCCGACCGCGCGGTCTCGGCGCCCGTGACGGTCAGCGCCGGGGGGAAGTCCTTCGAGCTGACCCCCGCGCAGTTCGGTCCGGCCGTGGTGCTCACGGCGGATGACTCCGGCCGGATCACGCCTCGGCCCGACGAGAAGAAGCTGACCGAGATCGTCCACGCCGCGGCCAGGAAGTCCGGCGCCGAGGTTGCGGCCAAGGATGCCGTGGTGACCTTCTCCGGCCGGACGCCGAGCGTCGCGCCCCACGTGTCCGGGGTGGCGCTCGACGACGCGTCGGTGCGCACCGAGGTGTGGAAGGCCATCGGGAGCGCGGACCGCACCGCCACGGTGGTCACCCGGGCCTCGGAGCCGACCTTCACCACCGCCCGCGCCAAGGCGACCCTGCCCAAGGAGCAGATCTCCTCCTTCACCACGTACTACAAGGCGGGTCAGCCCCGCGTCTCCAACATCAAGCTCGCCTCACGTGTCATCAACGGCACGTACGTGCCGCCGGGCGAGCAGTTCAGCATGAACGCCGTCCTCGGTCAGCGCACCGCGGCGAAGGGGTACATAGAAGCGGGCATCATCCGCGACGGCCGTGCCGCCGAGTCGCTCGGGGGCGGCATCTCCCAGGTCTCCACGACCATCTTCAACGCCGCCTTCTTCTCCGGGATGCGCCTCGACGCGTGGACCCCGCACTACTACTACATCTCCCGCTACCCCGAGGGCCGCGAGGCCACGATCTCGTGGCCCGACCTCCACAACAAGTTCACGAACGTCACCGACGGCGGGGTGCTCATCCAGGTCCGGGCCACCGACACCCAGGTCACCGTGAGCTTCTACGGCACGAAGAAGTACGACGTCACGGCCACGAAGAGCGCGCGTCGTGACATCACCCAGCCGAAGAAGATCGTCGACGACTCGCCGACGTGCATCCCCCAGGCCCCCGTGGTCGGCTTCACCGTCGACGTGGGACGGATCCTCAAGCAGGGAGGCAAGGTGGTCAAGACCGAGAAGTACACGACGACCTACCGCCCCGAGGACGACGTGACCTGCACCAACCCAGACCGCAGCTGACCGCCGGCCCGGCGGCGCGCGGTCACCGCCGGCTGAGGTTGACGTACTCGTGGTGCCGTTCGAACCCGCAGCGCTCGTAGAACCCCAGTGCGCCGGCGTTGTCGGAGTCGGTCTGGAGGTGCAGCGACAGCACGCCGCGGCTCACGGCCTCCCTCGCGAGCGCCGCGAGCACCGCGGACGCGACTCCCCGGCGCCGAACCGCAGGGGCCACCCACATGGCCGCCACACCGCCCCAGGCGTCCGCGACGCCGAGCCGGCCGATGCCCACCACGGCGCCGCGCCCGTCGAGGGCGGTCGCGAAGCCCTGCCACGGTGAGCCGGTGAGGATGGCCCGCGCGGCGACCTCGTCGACCGTCCGGTAGGACCGGTAGGCCCCGAACCACCCATCGGTGAGCGCCTCTCCGACCTCCACCCTCACGCCCGGTGCCCGGACGTCGTCGTCCGGTCGGGCAGCCACCTGACGGGCGGACGCGGTGAGGGTGAGCGTGGGTACCCGCGCCGCGTACCCCCGCGCCAGTGCCTCTTCGGCGACCGGGTCCCTCGCCGGGTCCGACCCCAGCGGACCGGCCACGGTGAGGTTCGGGGGGAGCCGGTGCCCGGCATACCACCGCTCCACCACGTCGAGGGCGTCGGGCACCGGCAGTCCGGGGCTGCCGGAGGTGACGACCGAGTTCGCCCGCTGGGTGAACCCCCTCGAGGCGCGCAGGACCCAGTCGCCCAACCGGTCGCTGTGCATCGGGGGCCAGGCGCCCACCATGACGCGCTGGAGGTCCTCCACCGAGAGCGCGCGGTGGGGGGCGCCGCGGCGGGCAGGAGCCGGCGGGATGATCTTGGCGGCGGTCACCCGCGACCTCGGCACCCGCACCTCCCCCCTGCGGGTCGCGACGACGAGGAACTCCCCGTCGGCGTCGACCAGCTGCCCGACGACGTCGGTCAGGGTGGCACCCGAGACGGGGTCCCGGGCGTCCAGCAGGTGCCGGACCACGACCCTCGACCCCACCCGGAGGTCGGCGTCCGGGCCGGGCTTCGAGGCCTCCATGGCCCGCATAGTATGTCCGCCATGACGTACGTGATCGCGCAGCCCTGTGTGGACCTCAAGGACAAGGCCTGCATCGAGGAGTGCCCCGTCGACTGCATCTACGAGGGCGAGCGCAGTCTGTACATCCACCCTGACGAGTGCGTGGACTGCGGGGCGTGCGAGCCGGTCTGCCCGGTGGAGGCGATCTACTACGAGGACGACGTGCCGGAGCAGTGGGCCGAGTACTACAAGGCCAACGTCGAGTTCTTCGACGACCTCGGCAGCCCCGGCGGCGCGGCCAAGCTCGGCCTCATCCCCAAGGACCACCCGATCATCGCCGACCTCCCCCCGCAGGAGCACGCCGAGTAAAGGGGCAGGGCCGGACCGGGTGCGCCAGCTCCCCGACTTCCCGTGGGACTCGCTCGCCGCGCTCAAGGAGCGGGCGAGCTCGTTCTCCGACCCGTCACTGGGCCCTCGCGCCGGCGCGGGCCTGGTCGACCTGTCGGTCGGCACCCCGGTGGACCCGACGCCCGACGTCGTGCGCGAGGCGCTCGCCGCGGCATCCGACGCGCACGGCTATC
Source organism: uncultured Actinomycetota bacterium (assembly GCA_963763015.1). Taxonomy (GTDB): domain Bacteria; phylum Actinomycetota; class Actinomycetes; order Actinomycetales; family Dermatophilaceae; genus Fodinibacter. Next base: position 86,819 of record CAVXML010000013.1, read on the forward strand.
CGCTGACCTGGGGGACCGCCGACCTGCGTGAGGCGGTGGCGGCGTGGTTCGCCGCGCGTCGGGGGGTGCCCGACGTCGACCCGGGCGGCGTGCTGCCCACCGTCGGCTCCAAGGAGCTCGTCGCGTGGCTGCCGCTCCTCATGGGTCTGGGCGACGGTGACGTCGTCGCCTACCCGCGCGTCGCGTACCCGACCTACGACGTGGGGGCGCGGCTCGCCGGGGCCACCCCGCTCGCCGTCGACGCCCTCACCGCGCTCGGGCCGCTGACCCGTGCCACCACGCCGAGGCTGCTCTGGCTGAACACGCCCGCGAACCCGACGGGCAAGGTGCTCGGCGTCGAGCACCTCGCGAAGGTGGTGTCGTGGGCCCGGCAGCACGGTGTCGTCGTCGCGTCGGACGAGTGCTATGCCGAGCTGGACTGGCGGCCCCGGGCGGCCGGCTCGCGCGAGCCGCCGACGACGCCCTCGATCCTCGACCCGCGGGTGACCGGCGGCACGCACGAGGGCCTGCTGTGCGTCTACTCCCTGTCGAAGCAGTCGAACCTCGCCGGCTACCGCGGAGCCTTCGTCGCCGGTGACCGCGACCTCGTCGGCCGGCTGCTCGAGGTGCGCAAGCATGCCGGGATGATGGTTCCGTGGCCGGTGCAGCGGGCCGTGCTCGCCGCCTTGGGGGATGAGGCGCACGTGGCCGCGCAGAAGGCCCGGTACGCCGCCCGCCGCGCGGCGCTGCTCCCGGCCGTCGAGGCCTTCGGCCTGCGGGTCGACGACTCGGAGGCGGGCCTCTACCTGTGGGCGACGGCGGGGGAGGACGGTCGGGCGACGCTCGAGCGGCTGGCGGCCCGCGGCATCCTCGCTGCTCCCGGCGACTTCTACGGGCCGGCCGGACGGGGGCACGTGCGCATCGCGCTGACGGCCACCGACGAGAGGGTCGAGGCGGCGGTTGCGCGCCTGGCCTGACGCGGCGCCGGTCCGAGCGTGGCTCCCGTTCCTCGTCCCCGAGGGCGGACGGTAGGGTCGAAACGATCCTGCGCCCGACGAGAAGGACCCTGACATGACCGACGGTGCCACCCTTTCGGCCTCCGGCAAGCAGCTCGACCTGTCCCTCGTCAAGGCGACCGAGGGGAACAGCGGCTACGACATCTCGTCCCTGCTCAAGGAGACGGGGAACGTGACCCTCGACGGTGGGTTCACGAACACCGCGAGCTGCACCAGCGCCATCACGTACATCGACGGCGACGCCGGGATCCTCCGCTATCGCGGGTACCCCATCGAGCAGCTGGCCGAGCACTCGACGTTCATCGAGACGTCGTACCTCCTCATCTACGGTCACCTGCCGTCGGCCGACGAGCTGTCGAGCTTCGAGGAGCGGATCCGCCAGCACACGATGCTGCACGAGGACCTCAAGGGGTTCTTCCAGGGGTTCCCCCGCGACGCCCACCCGATGCCGGTGCTGTCGTCCGCGGTCTCGGCGCTGTCGACCTTCTACCAGGACAGCCTGGACCCCTTCGACCAGGAGCAGGTCGAGATCTCGACGATCCGGCTGCTCGCGAAGCTGCCGACCATCGCGGCGTACGCCTACAAGAAGTCCATCGGCCAGCCGTTCCTCTACCCCGACAACAACCTCACGCTCGTCGAGAACTTCCTGCGGATGACGTTCGGCGTGCCCGCCACCGACTACGAGATCGACACCGACCTGGTCCGGGCCGTCGACCTGCTCCTCGTGCTGCACGCCGACCACGAGCAGAACTGCTCGACGTCCACGGTGCGGCTCGTGGGCTCGTCGCAGGCCAACCTCTTCGCCTCGGTGTCCGCCGGAATCAACGCCCTGTTCGGGCCCCTGCACGGGGGTGCGAACCAGGCGGTGCTCGAGATGCTCGAGCGCATCCATTCCGCCCACTACTCGACCGACGAGTTCATGGCCAAGGTCAAGAACAAGGAGGACGGCATCCGGCTGATGGGCTTCGGTCACCGGGTCTACAAGAACTACGACCCCCGCGCGGCGATCATCAAGAACACCGCGCACGAGATCCTCGCCAAGACCGCGGGTGGCGACCAGCTCCTCGAGATCGCCATGGGTCTCGAGGAGATCGCCCTCGCCGACGACTACTTCATCGAGCGCAAGCTCTACCCGAACGTCGACTTCTACACGGGGCTGATCTACAAGGCCATGGGCTTCCCGACCCGGATGTTCACCGTGCTGTTCGCGCTGGGGCGCCTCCCCGGGTGGATCGCCCAGTGGCGGGAGATGATGGAGGACCCCACGACCAAGATCGGCCGCCCGCGCCAGGTCTACGTCGGCGAGGGCGAGCGGGACTACGTGCCCGTCTCCGACCGCTGACCCACCCCGGCCTCCCCGACTTCGTCTGCGAGGGTGTCGGCGACACGCCGTCGGTAGGGCGGAAAGCGGCTGTCTGACAGTCGAAGTGGGGTCGTCCCCAGCGGCCGGGCGTCGGGCTGGTTCGTCCACAGGACGCTTCCTCGGATGCCGGGCGCCCGGCCGCGGCGTCATCGTCGCCGGATGGTGGACCTCGACTCCCTCCCGCTGACCTTCACCCGTACAGGCGCCCTCCGTCTCGGTGTCACGCGCGCCCGGTTCCACCGCCTGACGGCGCGAGGCGACGTCGTGGCCGTCGCGCCTGGTCACTACGCAGAGGCGGTCCGGTGGGTCACGGCCGGTCACCATGGCCGGCACCTGGGTCTCGCCCTCGCGGCGAGCGCCGCCTTCTCCGGCGCGGCCCTCAGCCACACCAGTGCGGCGCTGTGGTGGGGCCTGCCCGCACCGCGTCGGGTCCCGGGCCGACCCGAGCTGACCGTCCCGGTGACGCTCCGCCAGAGCGACGACTCCGACTGGGTGCGAGTGCTGCGTTGCGGCCTCCCTCCGCGGCAGGTCCTCGTCCAGGACGGGGTCCGGGTCACGACCCTCGCTCGCACTGCGGTCGACTGCTTCCGGTCCTTGCCACTGGCCGATGCGCTCGCGATCGCCGACGTCGCGGTCCGGCGCGGTGTCGCCGTCAGCGAGCTGGTCGAGGTGCGCCAGGGACAGGCGAGGTGGCCCGGCATCCGGGCGGCCCGGCGTGGCATCGGTCTCGTGGACGGACGGCGTGAGTCACCGCTGGAGTCGGGCTCCGTGGCCCGCCTCGACGGATGGGGCCTCCCTCACCCGGTGCCCCAGGTCGAGGTGTACGACGAGCTGGGTGAGTTCATCGGTCGCGTCGACCTGCTCTGGCGATCACTCCGCGTCGTCGGGGAGGCCGATGGCAGGGGCAAGTTCCGGGGCGACTTCGACGGGAACAGCTCCGAGCACGCGGTCGCCGAGCGCCTCATCGCCGCAGAGGACCGCGCGGGGCGCCTGCGAGAGGTCGGGCTCGGGGTGGTGCGGTGGGGCTCGTCGGCACTGCGTCGACCGGACCTGCTGGCCGCCCGGGTGCGCCGGGCTGCCCCGTCGGGGCCGCTGCATGCCCGGCTGGTGTGCGGCCCCTGCCGGCAGGAGCTCGACGACTGCGCCTGCCCCTCCGCACTTCGTCTGTCAGCTCGTGCTCGAGACGCCGGGTAAGCGGCGTGTCGCAGCACTGCCACAGACGAAGTCGGGGAAGTCGGGGTGGACGAGGCCGGGGAGACGGCGGTCAGGTGAGGTGGATCGTGACAGTCGTCGGGTCGACCGACTCCTCGCCGGCCGGCCGCCACTCCAGCGCCGACTCCTCCATCCCGCGTCGCCACTCGCGGTCGCCGACGACCACGCGCACCGCCCCGGTGTCGACGGCCCGGGCGACGGCCCAGGAGCCGACCGCCCACGCCAGCTCCTCCGAGTCCGCGCGGACCGTCACCGTGTCGCCCTCCGCTCGGGCCTCCACGCCGAAGTCCTTGTCGACGAGCGCCACGAGGGCCCCCGGGTCGCCGGGGTTCTGCGGGTCCTCGAGAGCACAGGCGACGCCGGCCGGGGTCTGTCCGGACAGGACGGATGCCGTGACGCGTGCCTGTGCCTCGTGCTGGGCGTACGCCTCACCCGCCGCCGAGCGCTGCACCGCCTGGGCTGCCTGGGCGATGTCCATGTCGGTGTAGCCGTCGACCTTCACCAGGGCGTCGTAGAACCGGTTCGTCGAGTACTCCGGGTCCATGATCTGCTCGGCCGTTCCCCAGCCCTGCGACGGCCGCTGCTGGAACAGCCCGAGCGAGTCCCGGTCGCCGAACCTCACGTTGCGCACCTTGGACTCCTGCATCGCCGTCGCGATGGCGATGGTCGCCGCCCGCGGAGGCAGGCCTCGCTGCACCGCGATCGCCGTGATCGCCGCCGCGTTGCTCGCCTGGTCGGGCGCCCACTGGAAGGTCGAGTCCTCCACCGTCACCAGGCACTGCTCGCCCGACACGAGCAGCCTCAGGTGGCGGACGCCGAGGTAGCCGGCCGTGCCGACCGCCGCCACCAGGACGAGCACCAGCAACAGCGCGAGGCGCCGCCGCCGCCGAGAGCGGGGCGCGGTCTCGGCGAGGGTCACGGCTCCCCCGGGCGTGCGCGGCATCAGGTCGGTGTCCTTCGGGTCAGTGGTCATGCGGAGCGGGGCCACGGCCACGCTCCACGGTCAGTCGTTCGCGTGCAGCGCGGAGTTCAGCACGATGCCGTGCCCGTCTCGCGGCCGGGCCTCGACGGCACCGGTCACCGAGTTGCGCAGGAAGAGCAGGTTGCTCTGCCCCGACAGCTCCCGGGCCTTGGCCACCGTCCCGTCGGGGAGGGTCACCTTGGTCCCGGCCGTGACGTACAGGCCGGCCTCGACGACGCAGTCGTCCCCGAGCGCGATGCCGAGCCCGGACTCGGCTCCGAGCAGGCAACGCTCGCCGATGCTCACCCGTTCCGTCCCGCCGCCGGACAGCGTTCCCATCGTCGAGGCACCGCCGCCGATGTCGGACCCGTTCCCGACGACGACGCCCTGGCTGATCCGCCCCTCGACCATCGAGCTGCCGAGGGTGCCGGCGTTGAAGTTGACGAAGCCCTCGTGCATCACGGTGGTTCCGCTGGCGAGGTGGGCTCCGAGGCGGACCCGTCCGGCGTCGGCGATGCGCACCCCGCTCGGCACCACGTAGTCGGTCATCTGGGGAAACTTGTCGACGCCCATCACCAGGACCTGCCCGCGAGCCTTCATCCGGGCCCGGGTCCTCTCGAAGTCCTCGACCGCGCAGGGGCCCTGAGATGTCCACACGACATTGGGCAGCACCGCGAAGATGCCGTCGAGGTTGATGCTGTTCGGCGCGCGGAGGCGGTGCGACAGCAGGTGCAGTCGCAGGTAGGCGTCCGGGGTGTCGGCGGGCGCTGAGTGCAGGTCCACGCAGACGAGCCGCACCTCCTGGCGCACGCCACGCACCTCGTCGGAGCCCACGAGGGCGTCCAGCTCCGGGGGCGCCGCCACGTCGTCACCCGGCTCACCGAGCGCGGGCGCCGGGAACCACCCGTCGAGCACCGTCCCCTCGCCGGTGATGGTGAGCAGGCCGTGGCCCCAGGCGGTGTCGGTCATGGCGCCAAGCGTACGGCGGTGCGCCTCGCCACCCGGGCCGCCCCGGTGCCGCCCCCGGGCCGCTCCCGGGTGCCCCCCGGGCCGGCACCACGGGCCGCAGCTCGGGTGCACCCAGGGCCGCAGCACCGGGGACCCTCGTCACGCTCACTACGCTGGCCGTATGCCGTCGCCCCCGCCCCTGCTCGACCTCACCCGCGATGTCGCGCACCTCACCGCCACCGTGTGCGACATCGAGTCGGTGAGCCTGGCCGAGGCCGTTCTCGCCGACGCCATCGAGTCCGCCCTGCGGGCGCTGGGGCACCTCCAGGTGACCCGGGTCGGCAACACGGTCGTGGCGCGCACGGCGCTGGGCCGCCCCGAGAGGGTGGTCCTCGCCGGGCACATCGACACGGTGCCGCTGACCACAGACCCGGTGAACCTGCCGACCCGCAGGGTCCGGGGGCAGGGCGGCGAGGTGCTGTGGGGACGGGGGACGGTGGACATGAAGGGTGGCGTCGCGGTGATGCTGCGGGTTGCACAGCTCCTTGCAGAGCCGAGCCGCGACATCACCTTCGTGTTCTACGAGGCGGAGGAGATCGACTCGCGGTTCAACGGCCTCCTGCACGTCGAGCAGCAGCGCCCCGAGCTCGTGGCCGACGCCGACTTCGCCGTGCTCCTCGAGCCCACCGATTCTCGCGTGGAAGGGGGGTGCAAGGGGACGCTTCGCGCCGAGGTGACGACCAAGGGCATCGCCGCCCACTCGGCCCGTCCCTGGAAGGGGCACAACGCGATCCATGACGCCGGTGAGATCCTCACCCGCCTCGTCGCCTACGAGCCGGCGACCCACGTGGTCGACGAGCTGGAGTTCCATGAGGCCCTGAACGCGGTGCTGGTCTCGGGTGGCGTCGCCACCAACGTCATCCCTGACCGGTGCGTCGTGACGGTCAACTACCGCTACTCACCGTCCCTCACGGAGGCGGATGCCGAGGCGCACGTCCGCGAGGTCTTCTCGGGTTTCGACGTCGAGGTCGTCGACAACGCGGGGGGTGCTCGCCCGGGGCTGCACCTGCCGGCGGCCCGGGCGTTCGTCGAGGCGCTCGGGCTGCCGGTCGAGGCCAAGCAGGGCTGGACGGATGTCGCCCGCTTCTCCGCCATGGGGGTTCCCGCGGTCAACTTCGGCCCGGGTGACCCGAACCTGGCCCACACGGACGACGAGCAGTGCCCGGTCGAGCAGTACACCGCCTGCGAAGCCGCCCTGCTCCGCTGGCTCTCCTGACCGCCCCGACTTCGTCTGTCGGATGGTGCGCCGACGACGCCGTACGCGGCGTGTCGGGCGCGTTCCGACAGACGAAGTCGGGGAGCCCGGGGGCGGCATACAGTGGCGCGGTGGACGTGACGCCGAACCCCCCGTGGCTGCCGGACCGTGACTACCACCAGGGATCGGTCGTCATGCGCCGCTCGAAGGTGCCGGGGTCGACGAGCGACCAGCGCCTGCTGGACAGCCGGGGGTCGGCCGACTGGGTGCACACCGACCCGTGGCGGGTCATGCGCATCCAGTCCGAGTTCGTCACCGGGTTCGGCGCGCTGGCCGAGCTCGGCCCGGCGGTGAGCGTGTTCGGCTCGGCCCGCACGCAGCCCCACGACCCGGTGTACGAGCTGGGAACGCAGGTCGGTCGCGCCCTCGTCGAGGCCGGTTATGCCGTCATCACCGGTGGTGGACCGGGCGCCATGGAGGCTGCCAACCGCGGTGCCCTCGAGGCCGGCGGCACGTCCGTCGGGCTCGGGATCGAGCTGCCCTTCGAGGCGGGGCTCAACGAGTTCGTCGACCTCGGCGTCAACTTCCGCTACTTCTTCGCCCGCAAGACGATGTTCGTGAAGTACGCGCAGGGCTTCATCGTCCTGCCGGGCGGCTTCGGGACGCTCGACGAGCTGTTCGAGGCGGTGACCCTCGTCCAGACGCAGAAGGTCACGAGCTTTCCCATCGTCCTGCTCGGGTCGTCGTACTGGGGCGGCCTGCTCACCTGGCTCCGGGAGACGGCAGCGGGTTCAGGGACCATCAGCGTCGTCGACCTCGACCTGCTCACCGTCACCGACGACGTCGACGAGTCGGTGGCGGCGATCGTGGCCGCCGACACCTCCGGGACGGCACCGCGGACCCCCCGCGCCGGCGGGGTCGCCGCTCCACCGTCCAGCGCGACGCGCCCTGAGTAACCGCAGGTCTCCGCCGTAGGATCGGGCCGTGGTCCCCCTCATCATCCTCGCCCTGGTCGCCGTGGCGCTCGTCATGGTGGTGCTCGGCGTCGCGAGCGGGCGGATCACCGTCGACCCGCTCGCCGAGGCCGTCCACACGACCCCCGACACCGGGCTCCCGCCGCGTCCCACCGCAGCCGACGTGGATGCCGTGCGCTTCGACACGGCCCTGCGCGGCTACCGGGTCGACGAGGTCGACGCACACCTGGACGCGCTGCGCGAAGAGCTGGCCGAGCGTGAGCGGGTCCTGGCGGAGCTGGGTCCCGTGCCGGTCGATCCGCCCCCGGACCGGGACGGCGGGTGACGGCATGGCCTTCACCATCACCCGGTGCACACCGCTGGTGCCGGAGGTGGCCTGGTCGGCCGTGACCGACCTGGCCGAGCACGCGCGCGACGTCCCCCTCACGGAGGTGCAGGTGGCCGAGGGCGGGCTCGTGCTGGGGGCGGAGGTGGTCGCGTGGACCCGGCTCGGCCCGCTCGCCATGGCCGACCGCATGCTCGTCACCGCGCTCGAACCGGGCCGACGGCTGCGGCTGGTCAAGACGGGACGGCTCCTGCGGGGGTGGGCCGATATCCGGGTCGGCCCCGACCCCGACCGCCCCGGCGGCGCCCGGGTCGACTGGACCGAGGAGGTGTGGCTCCCCGGTTTGCGCCGGCCCACCCGCCCGCTGGGTGACCGCCTGGGGCCGGGTCTGTTCGGCCGCGTCGTCGAGGGGGTGCTCGCGCGGGCGGAGCGGGAGGCCGTGCGGCCCGTCCGTGGTCCGGGAGGCCGGCCGTGACGTGGGCCGTGGGACTGGCCCTGCTCGCGGTCGCGGTCGTCGCCACCGGCGCCTGGCTGCTCGCCAGACCCCGCCCGGAGCCCTTCGAGGCCGGGGGAGCGGTCGACGGGGCCGACGACGGCGCGGACCTCGGGCCCGCGGCGGAGGACGGCGGCTGGCAGGTGCCCCCCCGCGACGCCGATGGTTTCACGCCCCAGCTGCGCGGCTACCGGATGGACCAGGTCGACACGGTCGTCGACGCCCTGGAGCACCGCATCGCCACGCACGACCTGGCCATCGCAGCCCTCCGCGGAGGGCCGGGGCCAGAACCGGTCGTCCCGGGGGGCACGGTGCCAACCATGACGTCCAGCCCGGGAGAGCCCCGGGCGGCGACCACGGATGCCGGTCCCGAGCCGGCGCCGGAGGACGAGCCGCCCCCCCGACCGGGTCCGGCAGCCGGCCGGACCGACACCCCGGCTGCCGGACACCCCACACCACTGCGCCGGTCCGACCTGCTGGCACCGGCGGCCTACCTCCTGATCGCCACGCTCCTGCTGTCCGGCCTCGTGACGGACCTGCGCGGCGCATACCTCTCCCAGGGGGTCCAGGACCAGCAGGCGTTCGAGTGGTACTTCGGGGCCACCGCCCACAACCTCGCGACGCTCTCCAACCCCCTCTTCACCGACCTGCAGAACTACCCGGCGGGCGTCAACCTCATGGCGAACGCCGCCGTCCTCGGGCTGGGCATCCCCCTCGCACCGGTCACCCTCCTCGCCGGGCCCCAGCTCACCTTCCTGCTCGTCGAGCTGCTCGGGCTGGCGCTCACGGCATCGGCGTGGTTCTGGCTGTTCCGACGGTGGATGCCGGTGCACCCGCTCGCCGCTGCGCTGGGCGCCGGCTTCGCCGGCTTCGCCCCCGGCATGGTCTCGCACGCCAACGGCCACCCCAACTTCGTGGCGCAGTTCGTCCTCCCCCTCATCGTCGACCGGGTGCTGCGCCTGCTGCACCGGGACCGGCCGGTGCGTGACGGCGTCATCCTGGGCCTGCTCGTGGCCTGGCAGGTGTTCATCGGGGAGGAGGCGCTCCTCCTCGCGGCGATCGGGATGGCCGTGGGAGGTGTGGTCCTCGTCGCGCACGGGGACGTCGAGTGGCGTCGGGTCCTGCGCGGCGTGGCCATCGGGGCGGCGGTGTGCCTGGCCGTCGTGGCCGTCCCCCTCTGGTGGCAGTTCACGGGCCCGCAGAGCTACTCCGAGATCTGGCACCCGCCGTCGGGGAACGACCTCGCGCAGCTCTGGGGCCGGGCCACCCGCAGCATCGGCGCCGACCCGTGGGCCTCGGCGGCCCTGTCGATGAACCGCACCGAGGAGAACTCCTTCTTCGGCGTCCCGTTGCTGCTCGCCGCGGCTGCCGTCGTGGTGCTGTACTGGCGCCGCCCGGTCGTCCGGGCGCTCGGGGCCGTGGCCGTCGTGGCCTGCTGGCTGTCGCTCGGTGAGGAGGTCGTCCTGAACGGGCGGCCCACCGGCATCCCGGGTCCGTGGCTCCTGGTCGACGACCTGCCGATCCTCGAGAACGTCCTGCCCACCCGGTTGGCCCTCGTCGCGGTCCCGGCGCTCGGAGCGCTCCTGGCCCTGGGGGTTGAGGCCGTCCGCTCCGCGGGCGCGGCGTATGCCGGCCACGCCGGCGCCGGGCTCGCGGTCGCCGCAGTCGCAGGAACCGTCGTCCTCCTGCCCGTCCTTCCCACACCGCTCGTCGTCGACCGGCGGCCCCCGATGCCCTCCTTCTTCGCCGACGGCAGCTGGCGCGACCACGTCGCCGAGGGCGGGTCGGTGCTCGCCGTCCCCCCCACCGCCGTCGCGGACGCGCGCGGGATGGAGTGGCAGGCGCAGGCCCGGTGGGGCTTCCCCCTCGTGGCCGGGTACTTCGTCGGTCCCGACTCCACGCCCGAACGGGGCGGCCAGTACGGAGCCACCCCGACCGCGCTCACCTCCTGGCTCGTGGGCATCTCCGAGTCCGGTGTCGCGCGGACCGCCGACGCGGCACAGGTCGAGCAGTTCCGGGAGGACCTTCGGTCCGGACGCGTCGACGCGGTGGTGCTGCCCGAGGCCCGCCCGGACGCCCCGGTGCTGCTGACCTCCGTGACGAGTGCTCTCGGAGCGCCCGAACGGACCGGCGGCGTCTACGTCTGGGACGTCAGGAGCATCACCGATGGCGCTGGCTGAGGCGTCGCGCAGGGCGGAGGTCGAGCGTCCCACGCCGTTCACGTCCGCCGGCCGGCACGCCATCGGCGCCAGGGCCCTCGACCACCCGGTCCTCACGGTGCTGGTGGTCTATGCCGTGGCCCGCCTCGTGTCCCTCCTGGCCCTGTGGGTGGCCGCCACGTGGTTCCAGAACCCGGCCGGCGTGGGGCACACCGACGCGGGGTTGCAGGACATGTTCGCCCTGTGGGACAGCGCCTGGTACGAGCGCGTGGCCCGGGACGGGTACCCGGTTCCGCTGCCGGTGGACGCAGACACCGGAGCCGTCACGTACAGCGCCTGGGCCTTCTACCCGCTGTACCCCTACCTCGTGAAGGCCGTCATGTTCACCGGGATGCCGTTCACCCCGGCCGGCGTCCTGCTCAACGTCGTCCTCGGTGCTGCGGCGGCCCTCCTCATCTGGGCGGTGCTGCGCTCCGGGGTGCACGCCGACCGGCAGCCACAGCGGGAGCGGCTCGCCCTGGTCGCGGCCTGCCTGTGGTGCTTCTACCCGACCACCGCGGTGATGCTCAAGCCGTACACCGAGGCCCTCGCCGTGGTGCTCGTCGCCGGAGCCCTGATCCTCCTCCTCCGTCGCCGCTACCTCCTCGTGGCGGCGGTCGCCGTGCCACTGGGCTTCACCCGTGGCGTGGCACCGGCGCTGGCGTGCGCCGCGCTGATCCACCTCGTGGTGCGGTGGAGGGAGGACCGAGCCGCAGGCATCCGGCCGTTGGAGGGCGGAAGGGTCACCGCGGTCGTCATGCTCGCCGCCCTGTCGGTGAGCGCCGTGGCGTGGCCGGTGGTCGCGGGCGTCGCGACCGGGGTGCCCACTGCCTTCTTCGACGTGCAGGCCGCCTGGGGGCAGCGCCCGGCGCAGGGCCCCTTCGTCCTGTGGTTCGAGTGGGCGTGGGAGCGCAAGGGTGCCGCCGGCGTGCTCGTGCTCGTGGCCCTGCTCGGAACCTACGTCGCACTCGTCCTCGGGCGCCACGGGCGGTGGATCTCGATCGAGGCCCGGGCGTGGGCGCTGGCGTACCCCCTCTACCTGTTCGCCGTGGTGCGACCCATCACGAGCATGTGGCGGTTCCTCCTGCTGGACTTCCCGATCGCGGCCCTCGTGGCGTCGGTCGCCATGCGCACCGCGAACGGCCAGAGCGTCGTCCCGCACTGGCGGCGGCGCGTCGCGGTCGTGCTCGCGGTGCTGGTCGCGGGGGTGTTCTGGTGGACGTGCGCGTTCCTCGTCTACACCCCGTGGGGCTCCTTCCCTCCCTAGGCCGTTCGAGGCCGCAGATTTCGCGCAGTCGTGGGCCTACGGGATAATGGAGCCAGCGCGACCGTCCGGCGTCGGGCACCACGCGGCGCGCGAACACCCGCACCCGCGGCGAGGAAGGGATTTCAGCCATGGCGGCAATGAAGCCGAGGACGGGCGACGGCCCGCTCGAGGTCACCAAGGAAGGTCGTGGCATCGTGCTGCGCATGCCCCTCGAGGGCGGCGGCCGGCTCGTCGTCGAGATGACCCCTGATGAGGTGCGAGCGCTCGGCGAGGCCATCGACAACTGCGAGGGCCTGAAGTAGCCGCCGTCCACGACTGCTCCGACGGGGCCCCCACCGCGGTGGGGGCCCCGTCACCCGTCCCGGCCCCGCACCTGCACGCCGCTGGGCGGCTGCCCCGGCCGTGGTGGAGGTCGGTAGGGTCGCCGGGTGCCTGACGACCCCATCCTGAACCCCCGCACGTCCGCGTGGGGCGTCAGTCCCACGAGCGAGACCGCCTTGGGCGCACTGCGGCCCGGTGACGCCCGAGATGCCGTGCTGGTCGCCGCCCTCGGGGACGCAGGGGTCGCCGGTCTGCGCGCCGCCCTGACCACGCTGGGCCTGGACGCCGACGACGTGCTTGCGACGCACGAGCCGAGCGCCTCGGCCGGCGCGGTCACCCCGATGCCCTTGCGGCCGGGCGGGCATGCCGTGCGCCGCGTGCTCGCCGTCGGGGTCGGTGACGGCTCCCCCTCGTCCTGGCGGACCGCGGGCGCCGCCGTCGGACGCGCCTGCCGAGGGTGCTCCGTGGTGGTCCACGCCGTCGGCGAGGACGCGGACGGAACCCGGATGGCCGCGTACGTGGAGGGTGCCGTGCTCGGGTCGTGGGCGTCGCCGCGGTGGACCGGTCAGGGCGCGGTCGCGGGCGCCGAGCCCGCCCGCACGGCGGTCGTCGCGGGATCCGTGGACCCGCAGGTGGTGGCGCGAGCGGCGACGAGGGCTCGTGCCCAGCTCGTCGCGCGAGGGCTGGCGGTGACACCGTCGAACACCAAGAACCCGGCCTGGTTGGCACGCCAGGCCTCCGTCGCCGCCCGTCGGTCGGGCCTGGACGTGACGGTGTGGGACGACCGGGCCCTGCGCCGTGACGGCTTCGGCGGCATCCTCGCCGTGGGGCAGGGGTCCGCCACCCCACCCCGGCTGGTGCGGCTCGACCACGAGCCGCCCGGGGCGACCGCCGGAACCCCGAGGGTGGTCCTCGTGGGCAAGGGCATCACGTTCGACACCGGTGGGCTCCAGGTGAAGCCGGTCGACGCGATGGTCGGCATGAAGACCGACATGTCGGGTGCGGCGGTCGTCCTCGCCGTCCTGTCGGCATGTGCCGAGCTCGAGGTCCCGGTCCGGGTGACCGGCCTGCTCGCCCTCGCCGAGAACGCCGTGGGTGGTGCGTCGTACCGGCCGGGCGACGTCGTGACGCAGTACGGCGGACGGACCGTCGAGATCGGGAACACCGACGCCGAGGGGCGCATCGTGCTCGCCGACGCGCTTGCGTACGCCGACGTGCACCTCGACCCGCAGTGGCTCGTCGACGTCGCAACCCTGACCGGTGCGGCCCGCATCGCCCTCGGACGAGTCGCCGCACCGGTGTTCTCCACGGACCCGTCCCTCGCCGACGCGCTGGTCCGCGCAGGGGCGACGACTGGTGAGACGCTGTGGCCGATGCCGCTGGCGGAGACCTACCGTCGAGGCCTGGACTCCGACGTCGCCGACCTCACGCACATCTCACCGGACGGCGCCGCGGGCGCCGTCACGGCGGCGCTGTTCCTGCGCGAGTTCGTCGGGGAGCGCAGGTGGGCCCACCTCGACATCGCGGGGCCGGGTCGTTCGGACGTCGACGCCGGGATCACCGCCAAGGGGGCGACAGGGTTCGGGACACGACTGCTGCTGCGGTGGCTGGAGGAGATGGCATGAACGCCGGGTACGGACTGACCGTGCGGTGGTCGCTGACGAACGCGCCTGAGGGTGTGGCGGACCAGCTGCGGGAGTACGTCGTCGGCACGTCCATCGCGCGCTTCATGTTCCTCGACGGCCTCGCCTTCAAGGTGTGGCGCATGCGCGAGGGGGAGTGGTTCGAGGGGACGTACGTCTTCGACAGCGAGCAGGACCGCAGGCACTTCCGTGAGGGCTTCGAGCCGGGTGCGGAGCAGGCTACCGGCAGCGCGATCGTCGGCTCGCCCCCCGTGCTCCTCGAGGACTGGGAGGTCGTCGCGATCGCCGAGGGACCGGCCGGGTTCCGGCGGGGGGCGGGCCCGGACGTCAGCTGACCCGCGTCGTGAGGTGACTCCGGCGTGAGGTGACTCCGGCGTGAGGCCAGTGTCAGCGCTTGACGGCGACGAGCAGGCCGTCGCTCACCGGGAGGAGGGCGGGCACGAGGTCCTCGTGGTCCCGCAGGCTCTTGCCGAGGTGACGCAGGGTGGTCGTCGTCGCGTCGCGGGCGGTGGGGTCGGCCACCTTGTCGTGCCACAGCATGTTGTCCATGGCGAGCACGCCGCCGGACCGAAGCAGGCGCACGGCGTGCTCGACGTAGGTGGGGTAGCCGTCCTTGTCGGCGTCGACCAGCACGAGGTCGTAGGCGCCGTCCGCCATCCGCGGCAGCACGTCGCCCGCCGCCCCGGTGATCACGCGGGTCCGCTGGTGGGCATAGCCCGCCGCGGCGTACGCCTCACGGGCGGCCTGCTGGTGCTCCGCGGAGGAGTCGATGGTCGTGAGCACGCCGTCCTCCGGCATCCCGGAGAGGAGCCACAGGCCGGACGTCCCCGCGCCGGTGCCCACCTCGACCACGTGGCGGGCCTGCACGGCCGCGGCCACGAACCGGAGCGCGGCCCCCGCTCCCGTACCGACCGGCGTGGCCGCTCCCAGCTCGATGCCCCGGCGCCGGGCCGCCTCGACCACCTCAGGCTCGGGCACGAACTCCTCGGCGTAGGTCCAGCTGGCCGGCTTGAGTGCGCTCATGCGCCAACCCTAGGGCTCGCCGGTGCGGACCGCGGAGCGGAGACGCGTTCCCAGCGTGCGTTCAGGTAATCCGGGAACATTTCACGGGTTCGGCGCGTAGGCATGGATACATGAGCGCCATGGTCACGGAACAGCCGATGAGGTCGACGGATGCCGCCGCGGGCGGTGTGACGCCGGCTGCCGGCTGGGTTCCCCCGACCTGGGAAGAGGTCGTGGAGCAGCACTCGGCGCGCGTGTACCGCCTCGCCTACCGGCTCACCGGCAACGTCCACGACGCCGAGGACCTGACCCAGGACGTCTTCGTGCGCGTCTTCCGGTCGCTGCACACCTACCAGCCGGGCACCTTCGAGGGGTGGCTGCACCGCATCACGACCAACGTCTTCCTCGACAAGATGCGCCGCAAGCAGCGCATCCGTTTCGACGCGCTCTCGGACGAGTCCGCCGCTCGGCTGCCGAGCCGCGGCCCCGGCCCGGAGCAGAGCTACCACGACGCCCACTTCGACGCCGACGTCCAGCGAGCGCTGGACGCACTCTCGCCGGACTTCCGCGCAGCCGTCGTGCTGTGCGACATCGAGGGCCTGTCCTACGAGGAGGTCGCCGCGACCCTCGGCATCAAGCTCGGCACCGTCCGTTCGCGCATCCACCGTGGGCGGGCCCAGCTGCGCGAGGCGCTCGCCCACCGCGCGCCCCAGCCCGCCACCGCCTCGCCCGCCCCGACCCGGGGGCGGATCGTCCGTCGCCCCGCCGCAGGCACCGTATGACCGACGCCATGCGCGTGCGCTGCCTCGGCGACGAGCTCCCCGAGTACGCCGCCGGCCGGCTGTCGGTGGACCGGCAGTGGGCCTGGGACCGTCACCTCGTGGCCTGCCAGGTGTGCGCCCATGCCGTCGCCCAGGAACGGCGTCTTCGCAGTGTGCTCGCCGGCGCCCCGTCGATGCCGGGCGACCTGCGGTCCTCGCTCCTGGCGCTCGGTAGGGACCTGGCCTCCCGAACGGGTGACCCAGCCGCGGTCGCACACCCCTCGCCGCTCGCCCTGCTCGCGCCGAGTGCCCCCCCGTGCCACCGGAGCGCACTGCGGGCGACGGTCGTCGCCGCCGCCGCGGCGGGCGTCTCCGCTGCCGCCGCCTGGAGCCTCACCGTCATCGGTTCGCCCGCCGTGGCCCGGACCGGCGTGGCCACGACCACGGTTCCGGCGGTGCAGCCCGTGACCGCGCCCACGACGCCCGGACCGGCCATCGGCAGCGCGGTGGCAACCCTCGGCCTGACCCGTCCCGTCGTACTGACGCGGGTCGGCGAAGGGGCAGAATCGACCCCATGACGAACGAGCACGAGCCGGGGCGCGTGGAGTGGCGCCCCTGGGACCGGTCCGAGGACACCTCCAGTGAGGACGTGCCCAGCGGCCCGCCGGACGGCGGCCGCGAGCCGGTCCCGGCCGAGGCTTCCGGGTCCCGGCCGCCGTGGCAGGGAAGCTCGTCGGCGCCCACGCAGCCCGTGCCGAGCCAGCCGGGACCCACCTACCAGGCGCAGGCGCAGCCCGTGAACCGCACCGAGGCGTTCCCGGCATACGGTTCGCCCGCCGCCGCACCGCCGCCCGAGCAGGCTTCGCCCGGGGGGCGGGCCTCCCGGCGTGGCCCCGGATGGGGTGCGCTCGCCGGGGCAACGCTGGCCGCCGCCCTCCTCGCGGGTACCACGGGGGGCCTCGTCGGTGGGGTGCTCGCCGACCGGGGCGCCTTCGAGCGCACCTCGGAGGCCGACGCCGCACCGAGCCCCGGGGTCGGCGCGACGACGCGACCCAGTGGCTCCATCGCGAACATCGCGGCGACGACCACGCCGAGCGTGGTGACGCTGCGGGTCTCCGGCGACGGAGGCTCAGGGACCGGTTCGGGCTGGGTCTACGACGGGCAGGGTCACATCGTCACGAACAACCACGTCGTGGCGAGTGCCGCCGACGGAGGTGAGATCACCGTCGTCCTCGCCAACGGTCAGCAGCTCGAGGGCCGCATCGTGGGTCGGGACGCGTCGTACGACCTTGCCGTGGTGAAGGTGGACCGGGCCGACCTCGAGCCCTTGACGCTCGGACGGTCGGAGGACGTCGTCGTGGGTGACCAGGTGGTCGCCGTGGGGGCGCCGCTCGGCCTCGACTCCACCGTCACGTCCGGGATCGTCAGTGCGCTCGACCGCCCGGTGACCCCGGGCGACAACGACGACCAGTCCTTCATCAACGCCATCCAGACCGATGCGGCCATCAACCCCGGGAACTCCGGCGGCCCGCTGCTCGACATGCAGGGCCGGGTGATCGGCGTGAACACCGCGATCGCCCGGGCCCCCGGGGCGGACTTCGGCCAGGGCGGCAACATCGGGGTCGGGTTCGCCATCCCGAGCGCCCAGGTGCGTACGACGGTGCAGCAGCTGATCGAGACCGGTCGAGCGGTGCACCCGGTGATCGGGGTCTACCTGGACTCCTCGTACGACGGTGAGGGGGTCAGGATCGCCGAGGAGGGCCCGGACGGGCAGCCGGCCGTCAACCCGGACGGTCCCGCCGACGCGGCGGGTCTGCGTCCGGGCGACGTCGTCATCGCGTTCGAGGGCAAGCCGGTCTCGGAGCAGGGCGAGCTGGTCGTCGCCATCCGGGCACGGACCGTGGGCGATAGGGTCACCCTGACCATCCGTCGCGACGGCACCGAGCGCGACGTGACGATGGTGCTCGAGGGCTCGCAGGAGTGACCGACGAGTGTCGACCTCGCAGGTGATGCACACAAGGACGGTGAGGACCCCGTGTTGGGCGTGAACGGCTGGGAGATCGTCCTGCTCGCGCTGATCGCGGTCTTCATCCTCGGGCCGGACCGGATGCCTGAGTACGCGACGAAGCTCGCCCACGGCATCCGGCGGCTCCGGCACATGGCGGAGGGCGCCAAGGGCCAGCTCAAGGAACAGCTGGGCCCGGACTACCAGGACATCAACTGGCGGCAGTACGACCCGCGCCAGTACGACCCCCGCCGCATCGTCAAGGAAGCCCTCCTGGACCCCCTCGACGACGCGGTGTCCCCGGTCCGCGACGAGATCGGGTCGGTGCGGTCGGCAGGCAGCCTCACGGCCGGTGGCGCCGCCGCCGGCGCTGCTGCCGGCGCTGCTGCCGGTGGCTCCGCGGCCTCGGCCGGTCGCTCGGCGGACGCTCCAGCCGCCCGGGTCTACGTCTCCAAGGCACGAAGCGTCCAGGACTGGGACCCGTCGCGGCCCACCCCCTACGACGTCGACGCCACCTGACCTACCCACCGCAGGGGTGCGCGGCCGAGGTGGGAGAGGCGGTCAGCGACCGGCCGGAGTGAGCCCGAGGGAGCGTCCGGCCAGGCCCCGGGAGCGGGTGGCCAGCCCCTTGGCGATGCCCCGCAGCGCCACGGCCGCCGGGGAGTCCGGCTCGCCGATGACCACGGGCAGTCCCGTGTCGGCCCCGATGCGCAGGCGGGTGTCGAGCGGGATCTGCCCGAGCAGTGGCACCTCCGTGCCGATGGCACGGGTCAGCGACTCGGCCACCTCACGTCCGCCTCCGGAGCCGAAGATCTCCTGGCGGGTGCCGTCGGGCAGCTCGAGCCAGCTCATGTTCTCGATGACCCCGGTCACCCGCTGGTGGGTCTGGAGGGCGATGGCGCCGGCCCGCTCGGCCACCTCGGCGGCGGCCTGCTGGGGAGTGGTCACGACGAGGATCTCGGCGCCGGGGAGGAGCTGTGCGGTGGAGATCGCGATGTCCCCGGTGCCGGGTGGGAGGTCGAGCAGCAAGACGTCGAGGTCGCCCCAGAAGACGTCGGCGAGGAACTGCTGCAGGGCGCGGTGGAGCATCGGCCCGCGCCAGACGACGGGCTGGTTTCCGGGCACGAACATGCCGATCGAGATGACCTTCACGTCGTGGCTCACCGGCGGCAGGATCATGTCGTCGACCTGCGTGGGCCTGCCCTCCACCCCGAGCATGCGGGGGATGGAGAACCCGTAGATGTCGGCGTCGACCACCCCGACGCTCAGTCCCTGCCGGGCGAGGGATGCCGCCAGGTTTGCTGTGACGGATGACTTGCCGACGCCCCCCTTGCCGGAGGCGACGGCATACACCCTCGTGAGCGAGCCGGGTCGGGCGAACGGGACCTCGCGCTCGGCCACGCCACCGCGCAGCTTGGTCTTCAGCTCGCCCCGCTGCTCGTCGCTCATGACGCCGAGGGTCACGCGGACCCCGGTGACGCCCTCGACGCGTGAGAGGGCCTCGGTGGTGTCGGTGGTGAGCTTGTCCTTCAGTGGGCACGCCGCGACGGTCAGCAGGATGGTGACCGAGACCTGGCCGGCCTCGTCGGCGACCACGCTCTCCACCATTCCGAGCTCGGTGACGGGTTTGCGGATCTCGGGGTCGATGACGGTCTCGAGCGCAGCGTGCAGTGCGTCGGGGCTGACCTGGGGCATGTCCCCAGTCTAGGTCCGCGTCGAGCCGTCCCCGACCGGGCCCTCGTCGGCCTCCGGGGCACGGGCCACCACGAGACCCCGCTCCTCCATCTCGTCGAGGAGGTCGCGCAGCTCGCTGCGCACGAAGTCCCTGGTGGCCATGTCCCGCAGCGCGATGCGCAAGGCGGCGACCTCGCGGGTGAGGAACTCCGTGTCGGCGAGGTTGCGCTCGTCGCGGGACCGGTCCTGCTCCAGGGCGAACCGGTCGCGGTCGGCCTGACGGTTCTGGGCCAGCAGGATGAGCGGCGCGGCGTACGACGCCTGGAGGCTGAGCATCAGGGTGAGGAAGATGAAGGCGTACGGGTCGAAGCGCCACTCCTGCGGCGCCAAGGTGTTCCAGAGCAGCCACGTGAGCACGAAGACCGTCATCCCGAGCAGGAAGTACGGGGTGCCCATGTAGCGGGCGAACTTCTCGGAGACGACCCCGAAGGTCTCCTCGGTGAAGAGGGTCGGCGCGCTCCACCGGCGCCTGCCCTCGCGAGGCTGGTCGATGCGGGGGCGGCGCTCGCGGTCAGCCACCGAGCACCTCCTCCGGCGCCACGACGTCGTGGCGGTCCTCTCGCCAGTCCTCGGGGAGGATGTGGTCGAGCACGTCGTCGACCGTGACCGCACCGAGCAGGTGCCCCTCGGCGTCGACGATCGGGATGCCGACGAGGTCGTAGGTCGCGAGCATGCGGGTCACCTGTCCCAGCGAGGCCTCGGGCGGCAACGGCTCGACGTCCTTGTCGAGGATGCCGCCGATGGAGGCATGCGGAGGCTCACGCAGGAGCCGCTGGATGTGCACCATCCCGAGGTAGCGGCCGGTCGGCGTCTCGAGCGGGGAACGGCACACGAAGACGGTGCACGCCAGCGCGGTGGACAGCTCAGCCCGGCGCACGACCGCGAGCGCCTCGGCGATCGACGCCTCCGGACCCAGGATCACCGGCTCGGTCGTCATGAGGCCGCCAGCGGTGTTCTCCTCGTAGGTGAGGAGGCGCCGCAGGTCGGCCGCCTCGTCGGGCTCCATCCGCTGGAGCAGCTCCTCCTGACGCTCCAGCGGCAGCTCGGCGAGGAGGTCGGCGGCGTCGTCGGGCTCCATCGCCTCGAGGACGTCGGCCGCCCGCTCGACGGCCAGCCCGGCGAGGATCTCGACCTGGTCGTCCTCGGGCAGCTCCTCGATGACGTCCGCCAGGCGGTCGTCGTCGAGCGCCGCGGCCACCTCGGCGCGGCGCCTCGGGGTCAGGTCGTGCATCACCTCGGCGAAGTCCGCGGGCTTGAGGTCCTCGTACGCCTCGAGGAGGCGGGCGGCGCTCTGGCCCTCCGACGGGTCACGCAGCCCGCGCACGTCCTCGATGGGGACGAGCAGGGTCTCACCCCGGCGTCTGCCGAGGCGGCCCAGCCCGCTGCGGGGGGTGCCCGTGCGGACGAACGCCCGGGCCACGCTCCATCCCCGGGTGCCCAGCTGCTCGATGCCGATGTCCTCGACGGTCGCGTCGACGAGCTCACCCTCCTCGGTCCGCACCTGCACCGGGCGCTCGAAGAGCTCGGCGACGACCAGCGTCTCGTTGCCCCGTTGCTCGAAGCGGCGCATGTTGACCAGGCCGGTCGTGATGACCTGTCCGCCCTCGACCGAGGTGACCCGGGTCATGGGGACGAACACGCGGCGACGCCCGGGCACCTCGACGACGAGGCCGATCACCCGGGGCCTGCTGCGGGCGACGTTGAAGGTGACGACGACGTCGCGAACCCGCCCGACCTGGTCGCCGAGCGGGTCGAAGACGTTGAGCTCGGCAAGTCGGCCGACGAAGGCGCGGGTCGGCGTGCTCACGGCCTCAGGCTAGCGGGGGGAGCCGCCCCTTCCGGGGAGCCGGGCGGCCGCGGCATCCCCCCACCTGCGTGGTTTCTGGCCGTCAGGAGGAACGCGTGTTGCGTCTCGCCCTGGCGCGGCCACGCCAGTGCCACGGCCGCCAGACTGCCGTCGTCGCCGCGGCGGGCGTGACGGTCGTGGCGCCCGACGCGTCGGCGTACGACCCGGGCGACTCGATCGGTCGCCCGTGCGGGGTGAGGACGTGGATGGTGCACGACTGGCGCCAGCGCTCGCCGACGTCACCGACCGCGTTGAGCCGCTCGGGGCGAATCAGCTCGACCGCCGCGTCCCACGCGGGGTCCTCGGGGAGAGCTCCCGTGCCGTCGCGTTCACCGTGACCAACCGGCTGCCGGTGTCCTTGCTGCGCAGGATGAGCTCCACCTCGTCGGGCAGCCACGGCAGCGACTGCTCGCCAGGACCGGAGATCGACGTATGCCGCCGGGCCCGCGCTGCGCTCGTCGCCGTCGTCGTGCCAGACGTGCCACACCGGGTGGGTGCCGCCGTCGGGTACCCGAACCCAGAGGAGTCCCGATCGGCTCGCAGCCTCGTGGATGAGTCGGGTGACGTTGACCGGCGGCGGTGGCGGCGGTGCCTCGCTCAGGGTCTCCGGGAGCTCGGCCGCGGGGAGGCGGGCCGGCGTCGCGGGATCCCGAGCGTGCCGTGCGCTTCGCTCCTCACTCACTCCGGAACTCTCCCACAGCGGACCGGTCGGTCGGCATCGTCGAGCGGTACCGAGGTCCGGTAATGCGGCGTCGGACGGCAGGTTCGCATGAACCCACACCGTGCGGCACGGCAGGCGGCCAGGATGAGGGTGTGTGTGTCGAACGTGTGTTCGATATGATGAGGGCATGCACCCGGCCACCGTTCAGATGCGCCGTACGTCACTTCTGTCGGAGTGCGCGGACCTGGGTCGTGCGGTCGCCGCGGGTGGCCGCGGGTGGCCCCGGGACGAGGCGTTCGAGGTGGCAGGCGAGGCCCAGAAGGTGGCCAATGCCGCCGACGGTCTCGTCGCGGCGACCGGTGCGTGGGGGACGAGGGTGCAGACCGGCTCACCGAGCATGGTCCGGCAGAGCGCATTCACGACGTCGGCTTCGTCGACGCGATGGCAGCCGCCGAGATGTCTCTGGCCACCGGGGGATGACCGAGGGGCTGGCCGGCCGCAGGGCCGCGCTGGGAGCGGCGCTCGGCGAGCGCTTCCCGGGGATCCGCGACCTCGTGCTGTCGGGTGAGCTCTCCGACGGCCTGACCCTCGACCAGGCCCGCGCCGACGCGCCCGCCGACCTGGTGCTGGGGAATGTCACCCGTCTCAGCGAACGTGGGACCGAGCCGCCGCAGGTCCGGACGCTCGACCCGCCGCCGTTCTGACGTCAGGCGACCCTGCACGCCGACGCGTAGACCCTCACATCGGGCCGGAGTCACAGCATGGCGGCCTCACATCGGGCCGGCGCCACCTGGTCCGTTGCCCGGGTCGCTCAGGCCCTCCCAGGCTCGTGCTCCGTGCACGTCGCGGCCGGACGGGACGATCGGGGGTGGCTCGTCGTCCCGTCCCCACCAGTAGAGCGCTCCCAGGACGACGGCGAGACCGATGAGCGAGACGATGTACCAGATCATGACGACCCCTTGCCGATCGCACGGCCGCCAACATGGCGGGCCGAGGATGCGCTGCTCTCCAGAGTAGCCTGCGGACACTCCGGGTGCTGGGGCTCCGGAGGCCTCACCTCGGGGGCAACCCGACGCGCGGCCTCCGTCACACCGTGAGCTCCCTCACAACCCGGTCCCGGCCCCGCTGCTAGCGTCCCCGAGCAGAGAATGCTGGCGTCGACGAGAGGTATCGCATGCGCAGCGCCAAGGACTTCTTCGCCCCCCTCGCGGTGGGAGCACCGACACCGATCCGGGAGGTTCCTGCCCGCCCGAGTCGGATGATCCACTTCTTCGACCCGAGCAACGAGCGGATGGCGTCGAAGGTCCCGCAGCTCGTCGGCTCGGTCGACGTGTTGCTCGGCAACCTCGAGGATGCCGTGAAGGCGGACCGCAAGGAGGCGGCGAGGGCGGGCCTGGTCGCCATCGCACGCGCCACCGACCTCGGCGAGCACACCCAGCTCTGGACCCGGGTCAACGCCCTGGACTCCCCGTGGGCCCTGGACGACCTCACGACGCTGGTCACCGAGGTGGGTGACCGCCTCGACGTCGTCATGGTGCCCAAGGTCCAGGGTCCCGAGGACATCCACTACGTCGACCGGCTGCTCGCCCAGCTCGAGGCGCGCGCGCGCCTGACCAGGCCGATCCTCGTGCACGCCATCCTGGAGACGGCGCGGGGGGTGGCCAACGTCGAGGAGATCGCCGGCGCGAGCCCCCGCATGCAGGGGATCAGCCTCGGCCCGGCCGACCTCGCCGCGGACCGGCGGATGAAGACGACCCGCGTCGGCGGTGGCCATCCGGGCTACCTCGTGCGCCAGGACCCGGTCGGCGGCGACGTGCACGGCCAGCGCTCGACGTCCCAGCAGGACCTGTGGCACTACACCATCGCGCGGATGGTCGACGCCTGCGCGATGCACGGGATCTTCCCCTACTACGGTCCGTTCGGGGACATCGCCGACGTCGTCGCCTGCGAGGACCAGTTCCGCAACGCGTTCCTCCTCGGATGCGTGGGGTCCTGGACCCTCCACCCCGCCCAGATCGCGATCGCCAAGCGGGTGTTCAGCCCGAGCGCCGAGGACGTCGCCCACGCCCGGCGCGTCAAGGCCGCCATGGGCGACGGGACCGGCGCCGTGATGCTCGACGGGAAGATGGAGGACGACGCCAGCCTCAAGCAGTGCCTCGTCATCCTCGAGCTCGCCGACCGGCTGGCGGCCAACGACCCGGAGCTCGCCGAGCTGTATGCCGCGCCGCCCGCCACCGCGCAGCAGGAGGCGGACGCATGAGCGACGACACGGCATACCGGCCCCGGCGCTCGGTCCTGTACATGCCCGGGAACAACGAGCGCGCTCTGGAGAAGGCACGCACCCTGCCGGTGGACGCGCTGATCCTCGACCTCGAGGACGCGGTGGGCCCGGACCACAAGGAGGCTGCGCGCGACACAGTCTGCACGGCGGCCGCCTCCGGTGCCTACGGGCAGCGCGAGGTGACGATCCGCGTCAACGCCTCGGGGACGCAGTGGCACGAGGCCGACCTCGCGGCGGCGTGTGCTGCCCGCCCCGACGGCATCGTCGTGCCCAAGGTCGACTCCGCCGAGGAGGTGCAGGACCTGGTCACCGCCATGGACCGCCACGGCGCCCCCCCGCAGACGGGCCTGTGGGCGATGATCGAGACCCCGGTTGCCGTGCTCGACGTCAGGGCGATCGCGACGGCGTCGAGCCGGCTTGCAGTGCTGGTGCTCGGCGTCAACGACCTGGTCAAGGAGCTCGGGTCCCGGCACGTGCCGGGCCGCCAGCCCCTGCTCACCGCGCTGTCGCTGAGCGTGCTCGCCGCCCGCTCGGCCGGCGTGGCGGTGCTCGACGGGGTCTGGAACGACGTTCGCGACCTCGAGGGCTTCGAGGCGGAGTGCCGTCAGGGTCGCGACCTCGGTTTCGACGGCAAGACCCTCATCCACCCAGCACAGGTCGACCCGTGCAACGCCGTGTTCGCCCCGTCGGCGGAGGAGGTCGAGGAGGCACGGGGCGTGGTCGAGGCGTGGGAGGCCGGTAGCGGCGCGGGGGTCGTCACCTACCGGGGACGGATGGTGGAGAACCTCCACGTCGACGTCGCTCGTCGGCTCCTGGCGACCGACGAGGCCATCCGGGCCCGCGGCTGAGCCTCGCCGCCGCCGCGCCCCCGCCGCGACGGCACGACGGGACGGCACAACGAACAGGTCACGAACGGCGCGTCGGCTGGCGCCGACCGACCGGGTCACGTGTGCTGCTGGGCAGCAGTTGTGCAACCGCCGCGAGTTACGGAGCCTTGGTGAGCAGACGTCGGATGCCGGGTCGGCACGCCGTCGCGGCGATTCCCGCCGCACTGGTGGCTGGTGCACTGCTGGCCGGGTGCGGCTCGGTCGGCACCTGGACCCCTGCGGGGGTCGGCAACCGGACCGCGGCCGCCTCGCCGAGCCCCAGCACCACGCCCACGTGGTCTCCCGCCGTGTCGGCACCGACCGTCCCTCGGTCGGCGACCTCCGGTCAGACGCCGCCGGTGGGGGAGACCCCGTCGCCCTCCGTCACTCCGACGCCCACGGCGACGCCGAGCGCCACGGCAACGCCGAGCGCCACGGCAACGCCGCCAGCCACCGCAACACCCCGCACCTCCACACCGCGCCCCACCCCCACGGTGAAGCCACGGACGAATCTGGTCCGTGGGGACTCCGGGCCCGAGGTGCGCCGGCTGCAGGAGCGGTTGAGCGCGCTCGGCTACTGGCTGGGGACCCCGGACGGGTCCTTCGGCCCGCTCACCCAGCAGGCCGTCTACGCCCTCCAGAAGGCAGCCGGCATCCGGCGCGACGGGGTCGTCGGACCGAAGACCGAACGAGCCCTCGCGAGTGGCATCCGGCCCGCGTCCACGCTCGGGGGCGACGGAGTCGAGATCCTGCTCGGCCGCCAGCTCCTGCTCGTGGTGAGAGGCGGGGAGGTGCGGACGATCCTCAACACCTCGACCGGCAACGGCGAGCCGTACACGTCGACGGCGGGCAGGCGTGCCATCGCCACGACACCGAGAGGCAGCTTCACGGCCTACCGCGCCGTCGACGGACCGGTCACGAACTCGCTCGGCGAGCTGCACCGCCCGCGGTTCTTCCTCAGGGGCTATGCGGTCCACGGCTCGCCGAACATCCCCCCGTGGCCGGCATCCCACGGCTGCGCGAGGCTGAGCACCGCGGCCATCGACATGATCTGGGCTCGCGACCTCATGCCGATCGGGAGCCGCGTGGTCGTCCGCTGACGGGCCGGTCACTCGCCGGGGTAGACGACCCCCACCTGGCGCCGAACGTCGTCCATGGCGGCCATGACCCTCCGGGTGGCGTCCCAGGGCATCGACCAGGTCTCCAGGCGGCCTGCCTCGAGCGCCCGCGCGAACTCGGCGATCTCGTAGCGGAAGCCGTGCGTGGTGACCTCCGGCACGTACTCGTCCAGCACGCTCTCGTCCGGCCCCACGAGCCGCACCGGGCCCAGGTCGTAGAAGCGCCCCTCCAGCTCGAGGCGTGCATCGGTCCCGACCACGCGAGCGGGGCACGACGTCGCAGCGGCCATCGAGCACCAGAGATGGGCCAGCTCCCCCGAGGGGCCGCGGGCGCTGACCACCGTGGTGACGTCGACGCCGAGGTCGCTGCGCGTCCCTCGGGCCGCGACGTCGGCCAGGCGGCCGAGGACGTGGTCGGCGAACGAGATGGGGTAGACGCCGAGGTCGAGGAGGGCCCCTCCGGCCAGCTCGGGCTGGGACAGCCGAGCAGGGCCGTCGGGCCAGAGCCGCTGCCCGTGGTCCGCCTCGACGAGGACCACCTCGCCCAGCGTGCCGGCGTCGACCGTGCGCCGCACGACGTCGTAGCGCGGTAGGTACCTGCTCCACATCGCCTCGGCAGCCAGCAGGCCTCCGGACCGCGCCGTCGCGAGGACCTCCTCGGTCTCGCTCAGGCTGCGGGTGAAGGCCTTCTCGACGAGCACTGGTTTGCCGGCCCGCAGGGCGAGCAGCGCATGCCCGTGGTGGGCACTGTGCGGACTGGCCACGTACACCGCCTCCACGTCGGGGTCGGCGACGAGGTCCTCGTATGACCCGTGCGCCCGGGGGATCCCGTGTCGCCCCGCGAACTCCTCGGCCCGCTCGATCGAGCGCGAGCCCACAGCGACGACGCTGGAGGCGGTCGCCTCACGCACGGCATCCGCGAACGAGTTGGCGATACCGCCGGGGCCGAGTACCCCCCACCTCACCGGCGGTGCGGTCGCTGGGTCGGGAGTGGTCGGGGCTGCGAGCGCGATGGGTGCGGACGGCATACGGCGAGCGTATTGCCGTACCCCCACCGAGCGCGATGCACGCGCTCAATGCACGTACGCCCGGACACCGCAAGGACGTGGCGCGTGGCACGGCATCCACGCCCTCGTCCCGCCTTCAGAAGCGGCTCGTCGCCTCCGCCATCAGGTCACCGAGGAAGTCCCCGGTGTCGACGTCCAGCCCCTTGCGGGTGAACCAGGCCGCCATGGTCAGGGCGTCCCGCTCGAGGAAGTCGAACCCCTGTGGGTTGCCGATGACGTCGACGATCTGCGGCCAGTCGATGAGAACCAGACGCTCCTCGTGGAGGAGGGCGTTGTACGGCGAGAGGTCACCGTGGGTCCAGCCGTGGTGCACGAGGGTGAGCATCGCCGAGCGGAGCTGCTCGAAGAGCTCGGCGAGGAGGTCCGGTTCCGGTCGGGTCGACACCAGCCGCGGTGCCGCCGTCTCGCCGTGCCCGACGAACTCCATGAGCATCTCCGTCTCGTCGAGCTGGACCGGGTACGGCACGGGCAGCCCCAGCTCCCAGAGCCGACCGAGGGCGTCGAACTCCGCCGCGGCCCACTGCCCGGCGATCATCTGCTTGCCGAAGTCGGTGCGCCGGGCCATCGCCCGCGTCTCGCGGCTCTTGCGCACACGGCGGCCCTCCAGGTAGCCGGAGTCACGGTGGAAGAGCCGGTGGTCGCCGTTGCGGTACCTCTTGGCGGCCATGGTGCTTCTCCGGTCGGTGTCCGGGACCCAGCGGCGCAGGACGTGGACGTCGGCCTCCTTGCCGGTCTTGAGCACGCCGAGGTCGGCCTCGACGGCGCCGAGGTCGGCGATGACCCAGTCGGGTCGTGGCTTCGGCCCGTGGGTGGCGCCGTCCCAGGTGGACCAGCGCTCGCCCTCGGGCGGTGCGTCAGGTGAGGTGTCGACGGAGAAGGCGGCCTGCTTCTCCGGAAGGTGGAAGGGCATGTGTGCCACTGCGGTGCTCCAGATCGAGGAAGGGGATGGTGGGCAGGGTGCGGCCCGAGACGGTCGTCGACATCACGGCCCTCCTTCACTCGATCCGGCGCGTCCGCGGCGGATGCCGGGCGCTCGGCACCCAGCGTCCCGCACCTCCCGCGTTCCCGCCAATGGTTTATCGGGTGACCCGATGAACCCCAGGGGGTGGGGTGGGTGGGTCAGGGCACCCGCTCGATGCGCGCCAGGACCGGCTCCGTCGGGAACAGGGTGATGAGCGAGCTCACCGGCAGGTGGTCGGTGTCCGCGAGCGAGGTCACCCGGTGGTCCCGCAGCACGAGGGCGAGCGTGAGCACGGCCTCCACCATCGAGAAGTGCTGGCCGATGCATGCTCGCGGCCCGCCACCGAACGGCATCCACGCGTACCGGTGGCGGTGCTGCTCCCGCCCCGGCACGAAGCGGAACGGGTCGAAGGTCAGCGGGTCCGCCCACACCGCGGGATGCCGGTGCACGGTCCACGGTGGGACCACCACGGTGGTGCCGGCGGGCACGGCGAACCCCATCACCTCGTCGTCCTCGACCGCCAGCCTGCCCAGGAACGGGGCCGAGGGGTAGAGGCGCATCGTCTCCCGCACAACCGCCGTGGTGAGCGGGAGCGATGCCGTCGTCGCGGCGGTGGGGCTGCCCTCGCCGACCGCGTCCTGCACCTCCGACCGCACCCGGTCCTGGACCTCCGGGTGGCGGCCGAGGAGATGGAGCGCGAACGTGAGGGCCGTCGCGGTCGTCTCGTGACCGGCGAGGAGGAAGGTGAGCACCTGAACCCGCACCTCGTCGTCGCCGATCGGCTCCCCGTCGTCGCGCGCGGCGAGGAGCAGGGAGAGCAGGTCGGCGTCGCCGGAGGTCCGCCCGGCGCGACGCGCCGCCAGGATCTCGTCGCACGCACGGAACAGGTCGTCGCGCGCCACCCGCCCGCGGCGAGCGCGTGGCGTCGGGACCGCCATGGGCAGCCGCACCGCGCCGAGCCCTCGCCGGGTGATGGTGTCCGAGATGGCGGGGAAGGAACGCCGCACCTGGGTCACCACCCGGTCGGCGGAGTCGCCGAAGAGCGCCGCGACGACCACCCGCAGGGTGAGCCGCTGCATCTGCTCGCCCAGGTCGGTGCTCGGAGCCTCGGTGACGTCCCACTCGTCCACCACCCGCAGGATCTCCTCGACCATCAGCTCGGAGTAGCCCTCGACCGCCGGGTGCGTGAAGAGGGGCTGGAGGAAGCGCCTCTGCCGGGTCCACTCCTCGCCCTCGGCCGTGAGCAGCCCCGTCCCGAGCCACCGGACGATCTCGTCGTGCATCTGGTCCCGCTTGGCGAACGCCCGCCACGTCGAGCCGGAGAAGATGCGTGCGGCGGCATCCGGGTGGTGGAACATCCACATCTCGCGGTCAAGGCCCGGCGGCCCGATCCGCAGCCGCACGACGTCACCGTGCTCGCGCCACATCGCCTCCGAGTACTCCACGGCGTTGCGGCGCAGGCCCAGCACCGGGCGGTAGCGGCCGCCGACGACCGGTGGCACGTGAGGTGCAGCTCGGATGCCGGTGCTCGCCACGCCACCCACCTCACCACGCCGCGACACGGACGTCGACGCGTGGCCGTGCTGATACTCCCGCATGTCACCGAACGAGGGCGTGGGAGGGCTCACACGGGCCGGGCGTTCAGCCGCTGGCGCGCCGGCGGCATACTCGGGAGCCAGACCCCAACCCAGCACAAGGCGGCGATCACGCGTGTCCCGACTCCAGACCACGGACGGCCTCACCGAGGACCAGAACGAGCTCGTCGAGCTCGTCCGCGAGTTCGTCGAGGAGCAGATCCTGCCGGTCGCCACCGAGCTCGAGCACAAGGACGAGTACCCGACGCAGATCGTCGAGGGCATGAAGGAGATGGGGATCTTCGGCCTGATGATCCCAGAGGAGTACGGCGGCCTCGGCGAGTCGCTGCTCACCTACGCGCTGGTCGTCGAGGAGATCGCCCGCGGCTGGATGTCGGTGAGCGGCATCATCAACACGCACTTCATCGTCGCGTACATGATCCTCCAGCACGGCACGGACGAGCAGAAGCAGAGGTACCTGCCCCGGATGGCGACCGGCGAGGTGCGTGGGGCGTTCTCGATGAGCGAGCCGGGCATGGGGTCGGACGTCGCGGCGATCCGCAGCAAGGCGGTCCGCGACGGTGAGGAGTGGGTCCTCACCGGCCAGAAGATGTGGCTCACCAACGGCGGGTCGTCGAACCTCGTGGCCGTGCTCGTGCGCACCGACCTCGGCGAGAGCGACAGCCCGTACAAGAACATGTCCGCGTTCCTGGTCGAGAAGGAGTCCGGCTTCGGGGAGACGGCGCAGGGGGTCACCGTGCCGGGCAAGATCGACAAGATGGGCTACAAGGGCGTCGACACGACCGAGCTCGTCCTCGAGGGCCACCGCACGACCGACGCCCAGCTCCTCGGCGGTGTGGCCGGCAGGGGCTTCTACCAGATGATGGACGGGGTGGAGGTGGGTCGCGTGAACGTCGCGGCCCGCGCCTGCGGCCTCAGCCGCCGGGCCTTCGAGCTCGGCATCGCGTACGCCCAGCAGCGGGAGGCGTTCGGCAAGAAGATCGCCGAGCACCAGGGCATCCTCTTCCGCCTCGCCGACATGGCCACCAAGCTCGAGGCCAGCCACCAGATGATGGTCAAGGCGGCCCGGCTCAAGGACGCCGGAGAGCGCAACGACCTCGAGGCGGGGATGGCGAAGTACCTGGCGTCCGAGAACTGCGCCGACGTCGTCGAGCAGAGCTTCCGCATCCACGGCGGCTACGGGTACTCCAAGGAGTACGAGATCGAGCGGCTCTACCGCGAGGCGCCCATGCTCCTCATCGGCGAGGGCACCGCCGAGATCCAGAAGATGATCATCGGGCGGCGCCTCCTCGAGGACTACCGCGCCCGCTGACGCCCGGGCAGGAGGCCACGGCATCCGGATGCCGGGCGGGCACCCCCCAGCCGACCGGTGGAGCCGGCGAGGATAATGGCGGACATGAGCACGCAGCCCATGCGCCCCGGCCTCACCGCTGCACTGTCCCTCGAGTACCCGATGTCGCTCGGGGTCCACGACTCGTACGAGGAGGCGCAGCGCGCGGTCGACTACCTCTCGGACCACGACTTCCCCGTGCGGGACGTGCTCATCGTCGGTACCGACCTCAAGCAGCTGGAGCGGGTGACGGGTCGCCTCACCCGCGGCCGGGTCATCGGCGCGGGCGCGCTGTCCGGCATGTGGCTCGGTCTGTTCGTCGGCACGATCTTCGCCCTGTTCGACCCGAGCGGCTTCAACATCGTCAACGTGCTCGGCACCGTCGCCTTCGGTGCGATCTTCGGCGCCATCTGGGCGATGGTGGGCTACCGGCTCACCCGCGGGCAGCGGGACTTCACCTCGGTGAGCCGGGTCGTCGCCGCGAAGTACGAGGTGCTCTGCGAGCACAAGCACGTCGCGCGAGGCCGCGAGCTCCTGGCGCAGATGGACCCGATGCGCGCCGCCCAGGAGGAGGTCCGCCGGGCCCGCGAGGCCGAGGAGGCTCGGCTCGCCCGCCAGCAGCCGCCGCCGCAGGCCGACCCGCAACCGGCGCAACCGGCGCAACCGGCGCAACCGGCGCACGCGACCGGCACCGGCACCGCCGTCCACGCCGCAGCAACCCGCGCCGCAGCAACCGCCGACCTACCCCTGACACGGGTCGCCCGGGCGTAGGTTGTTCGCCATGCCCCCGGACCTGCCCCGGCTCCAGCCCCTCGAGGGTCCCTTCACCTCCGTCCTGTGCGTCGTCGCGCACCCCGACGACATCGAGTACGGGACGGCCGCCGCGGTCGACCGGTGGGTGGGTGAGGGGTCGCACGTGGCCTACTTCCTGCTCACCCGCGGGGAGGCCGGCATCGACACGATGGAGCCGCAGGAGGCCGCTCGGGTGCGCGAGGCCGAGGAGCGCGAGAGCGCACGGCGGGTCGGCGTCGAGACGGTGGAGTTCGCCGACGGGCACGACGGCGCCATCGAGTACGGCGTCCCGCTCCGACGCGAGATCGCGGCCGCCGTCCGGCGCCACCGGCCCGACCTCGTCATCGGCTCCAACTGGGAGACCCTGTTCGGGCCCGGCATGGTCAACCAGGCCGACCACCGCGCCGTGGGGCTGGCCACGCTCGACGCCGTCGCGGACGCCGGGAACCGGTGGCTCCACCGCGACCTGCTGGACGCGGGGCTCGAGCCGTGGAACGGCGTCACGGTCTACGCCGTCGCGGGTTCCCCCCGCCCCACGCACTTCGTCGACGTGTCCGGTGCACACTTCGAGGCGTCGGTGCACTCCCTCGAGGCGCACGACGCGTACAACGACGCCCTACCGGATGAGTTCCCCAAGCCTCGCGCCCTGCTCCAGATGATCCTCGGGCGCGGCGGCGAGGCCGCCGGGGTCGAGCACGCCCTGGCGCTGGAGGTCGTCTTCGACCGCCGCCAGCCGCCGCCGTGGTGAAGGCCGCTGAGCGTCAGCGGCCCTGCACCCGCGAGATCCAGGCCTCGACGTCCGCCGAGCTGCGCGGCATCGCGGCAGAGAGGTTCTCGAAGCCGTCCTGCGTGACGACCACGTCGTCCTCGATCCGCACGCCGATACCGCGGAACCGCTCGGGTGCGAACAGGTCGTCGGCCTTGAAGTAGAGCCCCGGCTCCACGGTCAGCACCATGCCGGGCGCCAGCTCGGCGTCCATGTACTCCTCACGGGTTGCGAGGGCACAGTCGTGCACGTCGAGGCCGAGGTGGTGCGACGTGCCGTGCACCATCCAGCGCCGGTGGTACTGCCCGTGCTCCTTGTCCAGGGTGTCCTCCACCGACACCCCTTCCGGCAGGAGGCCCCAGCCGTCGAGGTGCTCGGCGATCACTCGGATCGCCGCGGCATGGACGTCGGAGAACCGGTTGCCCGGCCGGACGGCCGCCAGTCCCGCCTCCTGGGCGGCGTGGACCGCGTCGTAGACCTCCCGCTGCGCGTCGGTGAACGTACCCGATATCGGCAGAGTGCGGGTGACGTCGGCGGTGTACAGCGAGTCGACCTCGACGCCCGCGTCGATGAGCACCAGCTCGCCCTCGCGGATCTCCCCGGTGTTCTTGATCCAGTGCAGGGTGTTCGCGTGGTCACCCGCCGCGCAGATCGAGTCGTACCCGACCCCGTTGCCGAGGTGGCGGGCCTGACGAGCGAAGGTGCCCTCAAGCCAGCGCTCTCCCCGGCCCTTCTCCACAGCGTGCGGCAGCTCCGCGATCATCGCCTCGAACCCCTGCCGGGTGGCCTCGACGGCTGCTCGCAGCTGCTCGACCTCGTAGTCGTCCTTGCGCATCCGCAGGTGTGAGATGTCGTGGGCGAGGGCGTCGTCGGCCTCCTGCAGGCTGTCCGCGGCAGCGCCGTTCTCGACCCGGGCGGCATCCAGCCTCGCGGTGAGCTCGCGGTCGGCGTCGCGCACGAGGCGCACCGTCACCTCACCGGCATCCTTGGCGGCCGCCGCCTCGAGCTCGTCGATGTGCCGGGCCGTGAGGCCCAGCTCGCGCTCGACGTCCTCGAGCGTCGGGCGGGCACCGACCCAGAACTCGCCGTGGCGGGCGTCGGCGAAGAACTCGTCGCTGTCACGGTCGCCGAGCGGGCGGAAGTACAGCACGGCCTCGTGGCCCTGCGCCTCGTCGTGGTCACCGGGGACCGGGTCCATGACCAGCACGGCATCCGGCTCGCGGTCCGCCCCGAGGCCGGTGAGCCAGGCGAAGGCCGTGTGCGGCCGGAAGACGTAGTCGGTGTCGTTGCTGCGGACCGTGAGGCCACCGGCGGGGACGATCAGCCGTTGCCTCGGGTAGGCGGCGCTGAGCACCGCCCGCCGCGCCGCCGCCGAACCGGATGCCGGGGAGGGGCTGGACGGGCCCGGTCGCCGTGGCGCCCAGCCCTGCCGCACGAAGGTCCGGAACTCCTCGGTCGTCGCCCGGCCCCGGTTGTCCGCCTGCTTGCTCTCCTCGCTCACCCGCCCATGCTGCCACGGCGTTCGGTGGGCCCTCATTGTGAAAGACTGTCCTGATGGGTCGGCACAGCGCTCCACGACGCCACGGACCCGTCGTGGTCCTCGGTGCTGCGGCCGTCGTCGGCTCGGCGGGCCTGGCCTGGGCGGTGGGGGAGGACCCGCCTCGGCGTCCGGCGACCGAGCCCACCGTCAGTCCCGTGAAGGTGCCGGCGTCGGCGCAGACCGCCCCCACGCCGCGGCCCACCGCGACGGGCACCCCGGTCGTCACGGCGGTGCCCGCGCCGACGTCCGCGGGCGTGGCCACCCCCGAACCCACCCCGCTCGGCAACACCACGGTGGCGTCCGAGCCCGAGCCCTCGCCCGTACCGGAGTCGACACCGAAACCGGAGCGCACGAAACCGGACCGGGGCGCCACGCCGTCGGCCAAGCCCACCAAGTCCCCGCGCTGAGGCAGGTGGTGGGCGCCTTCGAGGGGGCCACGCTGGCCGACCGGTTCCGCAACCACTTCAGCCACACGGACCACCTCTACGGCGTGCTGCTCGCCGAGATGGCCGACGACTGGGACGTGGGTGGCGTCACCCGCGAGCTCTTCGACGGCTGGGAGGACGCCGACCCTCGGCAGCTCCCCCAGCTCCGCCTGCTCGCCGGCCTCTTCCGCATCGTGCTCCGCGGTGACGCCCCGGAGCTGGTGGGCTTCTACCCTGCGCTGGGGGGTGACCTGGACCCGCACGAGGCCTGGGCCCCGGTGCGCCCGGTGCTCGCGACGCACGTCGAGGAGCTGCGGCGGTCGCTCGGCCAGGCTCCGCAGACCAACGAGCCGGCCCGCAGCCTGGCCCTGCTGGTCGGGCTGTCGCGGGCGGTCCGCCACACCGGGCTGCGGCGGGTGCGGCTGCTGGAGCCGGGGGCGAGCGCTGGCCTCGGCCTTCTCGTCGACCGCTACCGGTTCGTGGGAGACGGGTGGGCGGCGGGGCCGGAGACCTCGCCCCTCGTCGTGCCGGGTTGCGGTGCCGCCGGGTTCGAGCCGGAGGGCTTCGAGGTGGTCGACCGCCGGGGCTGCGACGTCGCGCCGGTCGACGCGGCCAGCGAGGCGGGCGCGGCCTATCTCACGTCGTTCGTCTGGCCGTGGCAGCTCGACCGGCACGCGCGGCTCGCCGCCGCGCTGTCGGTGGCGAGGGAGCACCCCGTGACGGTCGACCGGGCGCCGGCCTCTTCCTGGGTCGGCCAGCAGCTTGCCGAACCGATGGCGGACGACGTGCTCACCGTGGTCTGGCACTCGGTCACCCGCCTGTACTGGCCCACCGAGGAGACCGCCGCGATGAACGCCGCGGTCGACGACGCCCGGAGTCGGATGCCGCTCGCCCACGTGGCGATGGAGCACCGGTGGGACGCCCCCTCGCAGGAGGGCGACCCTGGCATGCCGCTCCTGGAGCTGGACGGCGAGGTGCTCGCCACCTGCGACCACCACGGCCCGCCGCTGAAGTTCCACGGGTGAACCCGTCGGCGCGGCGCCACAGGGCGACTTCGTACAGTGGGGGCGTGATGCCTGCCGCGATCGGACGACGGCGGTTGCTGGCAGGAGGCGCCGCAGCTGCCGGGCTTGCCGTGCTCACGGGGTGCCAGCAGGAGGCAGCGGGTGGGGCGACGGCATCCCCCGGTGGTTCGTCGGGGTCGTCGCCCTCGGCGTCCCGGTCGCCGAGCCCCTCGGCCACCACCGAGTCCGCGACCGCGACCGCCACCGCCACACCGTCTGCCTCGCCGACCGCCGCGAAGGCGGTGGAGGCCCCGCGGCTCACCGAGGCCCTCGACCGCTACCTCGCCGGTCGGGCAGGGACGCTCGGGCTGGAGCTCGTCGACCTCCGTCGCGGCACGTCCTTCCAGTACGAGGCGGAGGAGGGCTACTGCTACAGCACCATCAAGGTGCTGGTGCTCATCACCCTCCTGCGCCAGCTGCAGGAGGACGGTGCCAGGCTCGACAGCCGTCGCCGCCGGCTGGCCGAGCGGATGATCACCCGCAGCGACAACGCGGCGACCGAGACCCTCCTCGCGGAGGTCGGGCGAGACGAGGTGGCCCGAGTGGCCGGACTGGTCGGGATGGAGCGCACGGACATCGACGCGGGATGGTGGGGCCACTGGCGCACCGTGCCGGGGGACCTCAACCTCATGGTCGACGCGGCGCTGTCCTCCGACCGGGTGCTCGACCGTGCTCGGCGCCCCGTCGCGGGATTCCTCATGGCCGAGGTCGTGTCGGCCCAGCGCTGGGGTGTCTTCGCCCCGGAGTCCGGCGCCGTGCACGTGGCGGCCAAGAACGGCTGGGGCCCCCTGCCCGACGGCTACCGGGTGAACTCCTCGGGCTGGGTCCAGGGAGACGGGCGCGACTACGTGCTCAGCATCCTGTCCACCAGCCCGAGGGGTTTCACCTACGGCCGTCGGACCGCCTCGGCCGTGGTGCAGGTGTGCCACGAGGCGCTCGCGGACGGGCTCTCCTGAGCGCTCCTACTCGACGTCGACCCACCCCAGGGTGCGCTGCACGGCCTTCTGCCACCCGGCGTACCCGTCGCGACGCTGGGCGTCGTCCCACCGCGGTTCCCACCGCTCGTCCTCGGCCCACTTGGTACGCAGCTCGTCGGTGCCGGACCAGAACCCGGTGGCGAGCCCGGCGGCATACGCCGCGCCCAGTGCCGTGGTCTCGGCGACGACCGGCTTGGAGACGGGCACCCCGAGGATGTCGGCCTGCAGCTGCATGCAGAGCCGGTTCGCGGTGATGCCGCCGTCGACCCTCAGGCAGGTCAGGGCCACGCCCGAGTCCGCTGCCATGGCGTCCACGACGTCGCGTGACTGGTAGCAGATGGCCTCGAGCGTGGCCCGGGCGAGGTGCGCGTTGGTGTTGAACCGGGAGAGCCCGACGATCGCTCCCCGCGCGTCGCTGCGCCAGTACGGGGCGAACAGGCCGCTGAACGCCGGCACGAAGTAGACGCCGCCGGTGTCCTCCACCGAGGCGGCGAGGCTCTCGACCTCGGAGGCGCCCGAGATGATCCCGAGCTGGTCGCGCAGCCACTGCACGGCGCTGCCCGTGACGGCGATCGACCCCTCCAGGGCATAGACGGGCTTCGCGTCGCCGAACCGGTAGGCCACGGTGGTGAGCAGGCCGTTGCTGCTGCGCACGAGCTCCTCGCCGGTGTTGAGGAGCACGAAGTTGCCGGTGCCGTACGTGTTCTTGGCCTCGCCGGGCTCGAAGCACACCTGGCCCACCGTCGCCGCCTGCTGGTCGCCGAGGACGCCGGTGATCGGGACCTTCGTCGACCGCCGGCCCCCGGTCGTCTCGCCGAACGCCGTCGGGTGGCTGCTGGCGTGGATGGTCGGCAGCATCTGTCGAGGGATGCCGAAGAACCCGAGGAGCTCGTCGTCCCAGTCGAGGGTCGTGAGGTCCATGAGCATCGTGCGGCTCGCGTTGGTGACGTCGGTGGCGTGGATACCGCCGTCGGGGCCACCCGTGAGGTTCCACACGACCCAGGTGTCGGGCGTGCCGAAGATGGCATCACCGCGCTCGGCGGCCTCCCGCAGGCCGGGGACGTTCTCGAGCATCCACTGGACCTTGCCGGCGGAGAAGTACGTCGCGGGGGGCAGGCCGGCCTTGTGCCGGATGACGTCGCCCCGCCCGTCGGCGTCCAGGGCCTTGGCGATGGAGTCGCTGCGGGTGCACTGCCAGACGACGGCGTTGTGGAAGGGACGGCCGGTGTGCCGATCCCACACGATGGCCGTCTCGCGCTGGTTCGTCACGCCGATGGCGGCGAGGTCGCTCGTGGACAGGCCCGCAGAGGTGAGGGCGCTGCCGATGACGGTCTGCACCCGGTCCCAGATCTCGAGCGGGTTGTGCTCCACCCACCCGGCACG
This sequence comes from uncultured Actinomycetota bacterium, assembly GCA_963763015.1. GTDB lineage: Bacteria > Actinomycetota > Actinomycetes > Actinomycetales > Dermatophilaceae > Fodinibacter. The sequence goes on from CAVXML010000013.1 coordinate 124,948, forward strand.
AGGAAGGACCTGGTCGTGCTCCAGCTGGTGCATCGCCACGGGCCGGCCGTCGTGGTCGAAGACGATGAACCGCGAGCTCGTCGTTCCCTGGTCGACCGCTCCGATGAAGTCCGCCATGCGTCGAGCGTATGCCGGTCGGACACGGCCGACCGGCGATGACGCGGTTGTCCGTCCGGGACGGGCGTCTACTCGCGTCCCGAGCGGACAACCGCGTCCTGACTGACCCCTGTGGATGCCGTTCCGGCCCCATCTCCCAGCTCGCCGAGAATGGCGCGTCATGGACGAACGGCTGGCCCAGGTCGCCCGGGTGCGTGGCGGGGTGTTCACCAGCCCCATGGCGTCAGCCCTGGACGTCGATGACACCGCACTCACCCGGTGGCGCCGCTCCGGGGAGGTGGTCCGGGTCCGGCGCAACGCGTACGTCCTCGGTGAGCTCTGGGCTCCGGCCAGCCCGGAGCAGCGGCTCGCCCTTCGCACTCGTGCGGTCCTCGCGGCCCGGCCACTGGACGTCGCGAGCCACCAGTCCGCGCTGGCGCTGCACCACCTTCCCCTTCACGACGTCGACCTCCACACCGTCGACGTCGTGGCCGCCGTCACCAGGGTGCGGCTCGCCGCGGGGTTGCGCACCCATCCGCGTGCCGGCCTCGACTCCTCGGTCGCAGACGGCTACCGGTGCGTCCCCATCGGACAGGCCGTCGCCCAGGTCCTCGTGAGGTCGGGGCTGCTGGCCGCCATGGTGCCGCTCGATGCTGCGTTGCACGCCGGCCGGTGCTCGCTCGACGAGGTCTCCGCGGCGCTGGTCGGTCCGAGTCGTTCGACGAGGCTCCGCGCACGGGCCGAGCAGCTGCTGGCCAGGGCCGACCCGGCGTGCGAGTCGGTCGGTGAGACGCGCACTCGGCTTCTGCTCATGGACGTCGGGTTCGCTGTCCGGTCGCAGGTCGAGGTCCGCGAGGGGGCACGCCTCGTGGGTCGTGTCGACTTCCTCGTCGGGGACAAGGTGGTCGTCGAGTTCGACGGTGCCCTCAAGTACGGAGGAGTGGAGGGGCGCGCGGCTCTCGTCGCCGAGAAGCGGCGCGAGGACGCCCTGCGTTCGCTCGGCTACACCGTCGTGCGGGTCACGTGGGCGGACCTCGCCGATCCTGCGCCCGTCGTCGCCCGGATCCGCCGTGCCCTGTCGGGGTCGTACGCCCGGGGCGCGGATGTACCCGCGTCCTGAGCGGAGAGCCCCGTCATCGGGCCGAGGGCGGGCGGCGTGAGGAAGGGCACGCGGCATACCACTGCCGGATGCCGTGCGCTCACGGGAGGATGTCCACCTCACCGCCCGCGCGTCCTGCGGGGTGGGGCACACCGCAGGTGGCAACGAGGAGGGCACGTGCAGTTCGGGCGCAGCTACGAGGAGTTCGAGGTCGGGGCCACGTACAGGCACTGGCCCGGGAAGACGGTCACCGAGTACGACGACCACCTGTTCTGCCTCCTGACGATGAACCACCACCCGCTCCACCTCGACGCCCACTACGCCGAGGAGACCACCCAGTTCGGGAGGAACGTCGTGGTGGGCAACTACGTCTACTCGATCCTGCTCGGCATGTCGGTGCCGGACGTCTCCGGCAAGGCGATCGCCAACCTCGAGATCGAGAGCCTGCGCCACGTCGCGCCGACCTTCCACGGTGACACGCTCTACGGCGAGACGACGGTCCTCGACAAGTGGGAGAGCACGAGCAAGGACGACCGAGGAGTCGTCCACGTCGAGACCATCGGCTACAACCAGGACGGCACGGTGGTGTGCGTCTTCCGCCGCAAGGTCATGGTGCCGAAGGACAGCTACCTCGAAGCGCGAGGCGGGGAACAGCCCGGACGACCGGCCCCCGTCCCCGACCGGAACTGGCCGGGACCCACGGCCGGCTGACCGCAACCGGCCGCCGGCTGACCGCAACCGGCCGTCGGCTGACCGCAAACCGCCGCCGGCCGAGCCGGGACGAGCCGCGCCCGAGCGCCACTACGCTGGCCGCGTGGCCATCGACCTGCACACGCACTCGTCGGCCAGCGACGGCACGGAACCACCGGCCACCGTGCTGTGCCGTGCCCGGGACGCAGGCCTGGACACCCTCGCCCTCACCGACCACGACACGACCCTGGGCTGGGCGGAGGCGAGTGCGGCCGTGCACGAGTACGGCGTCGCGCTCGTGCCCGGCATCGAGGTGTCGTGCAGCCGCGGCTGGCAGAGCATCCACCTGCTCGCCTACCTTCCGGATCCGGAGCACCCCGCACTCACGGCAGAGCTCGGCCGCGCGCGCGAGAGCCGGGACACCAGGCTCGAGCGCATGGTCAACCGGATGGCGGCTGACGGCATCCCCGTCACGCTGGAGGCGGTGCGCGCGGAGGTGGGCGAGGGTGCCACGGCCGGTCGCCCGCACATCGCCGACGCACTCGTGACCGCCGGGGTCGTCGCCAGTCGCGACGAGGCCTTCGTGCGCTGGCTCGGCAACGACAGCCCGTACTACGTGAGCCACTACGCCCCCGACCCGGTGCGTGCCGTCGAGGTGGTGCGCGCCGCCGGGGGAGTGCCCGTCGTCGCGCACCCGTGGTCCGGCACCCGGGGTCGGGTGGTCTCTGACTCGCTCGTGGAGGAGCTGGCGGAGGCCGGCCTGGCGGGGCTGGAGGTGCACCATCGCGACCACGACGCGGATGCCGTGCTGCACCTCGGCGATCTCGCGCGGTCCCTGGGGCTCCTGGTGACCGGGTCGAGCGACTACCACGGCGAGGGAAAGCAGAACCGGCTCGGGGAGTTCACGACCGCTCCTGACGTGCTCGAGGCCATCGAGGACCAGGGGACGGGCACGTCGGTGGCCCGTCCCTGAGCCGGAACGCGCAGGGAGCGGGCCACCGACGCCGTACGGTGGCCCGGTGCCCGAGACCACCGACACCCCTGCCGAGAACGTGCTCATCCTGTCGTGTCCCGACCAGCGCGGGATCGTGGCCACCGTGACCGCACTCCTCTTCGAGCACGGGGCGAACATCGAGGAGAGCCAGCAGTTCGACGACGTCCGCACCGACCAGTTCTTCATGCGCATCCGGTTCTCCGTCGAGCTCGGCGGACCGAGCACCGAGCGGTGGCGCGAGCTCTTCGCTCCGGTGGCGACGGCATACGGCATGGAGTGGGCGATCCGGGATGCCGCGACGCCATATCGCACCCTGGTGATGGTGAGCCGGTTCGGCCACTGCCTCAACGACCTGCTCTTCCGCTGGCGCTCCGGCGCGCTCAACATGGACGTGCCTGCCGTGGTCTCCAACCACCGGGACCTCGAGCCCCTCGTGCAGTCGTACGGCATCCCGTTCCACCACGTGCCGGTCACGCCGCAGACGAAGCCGGATGCCGAGGCACAGCTGCGTCGGATCGTGGCCGACCACGACGTCGACCTCGTCGTGCTCGCCCGCTACATGCAGGTGCTGTCCGACGACCTCACCCGCGACCTGTCGGGGCGGGTGGTCAACATCCACCACTCGTTCCTGCCGTCGTTCAAGGGTGCCAAGCCGTACCACCAGGCGTTCGCCCGCGGCGTCAAGCTCATCGGGGCCACGGCACACTACGTGACGGCCGACCTCGACGAGGGCCCGATCATCGACCAGGACGTCGTGCGGGTCGACCACCGGATGGCGCCCGAGGACCTCGTGCGGGCCGGCGAGGAGGTCGAGTCGCGGGTGCTGGCGCGGGCGGTCCGATGGCACTGCGAGTCGCGCGTGCTGCTCAACGGCGACCGTACCGTCGTCTTCAGCTGACACCCTCCACCCGCGAGGTCCTCCCGAGCCGGCCTCCCCGAGGGGGCTGGGCACGGTGTGTGCCACCGTGCAGCCATGGAGCCTGCCAACACCGACCGGTCGACCCCCATCGTGGCCTCGCTGCTCGAGGCCTTCGAACCGCTGATGGTCGCGGACCCCCACGGCTGCCGCACGAAGTTCCGCAAGATGGCACGCGACCCCTTCGCCCTTCTACCGGGGCACGGCGTGCCGCTTCCACGCCGACGTGGGGGACGGGGGCCGGTATGACGGCTTCGACCGCGAGTGGGTCGACGAGGAGTCCTCGCGCGTGTGGATCCAGGGGGACCTGCACGCCGAGAACTTCGGGACGTACATGGATGCCGACGGCCGGCTGGTCTTCGACGTCAACGACTTCGACGAGGCCTACCTCGGGCACTGGACGTGGGACCTGGCACGGTTCGCCGCGAGCCTGTCGCTGCTCTGCTGGCAGAAGGCCCTGCCCGACGAGACCATCGACGAGCTGGTCTCCTCCTACGTGCGCGCGCCTCCCGGGGTGGGCGCTTCGAGCACGTCGCACCTGCCTGAGCAGTTGCGACGCCGTCGAGGGCTCGCCACCACACGGCTCAGCCGGCGGCCGGCTCCTCCGGGGTGGCGGCGTGCCCGGGCCGTCCGGCGGTGCGGCGGTCCTGCTTCATCTCGGCCTCGTAGACGTGACGCTTGCCACCCATGAGCTCCTCCCGAGCGCGGCGGTCGTGGTCCTTGAACGCGGCGAAGTAGCCGTCCTCGAACTCCTCGATGACCTGGAACGTCCAGCGCCCGGCGAGGATGTTGCGCCCGAGCAGGTCTGTCTCGAGCCGGTCGGCGAGCTCGGTGTGCCCGGCGTCGCGGAAGAGCTCGACGGCCTCGCCCAGGGTGAGGTCGGCCATCCCGATCTTGCGGTGGAAGTTGAAGAGCTGCCCCCGGGCGTCCTCGAGCACCTCGAAGGCCTCGGAGAGCTTGCCGACCGCCTCGACGGTGGCGTCGGAGGTGCCGGGGGGCCTGGTGTGGGCGTCGTCGACGGACATGGCCCCACGCTAGTTCGGGGATGCCGTGCCACGGCCGACCCGCGACCCCGCGTTCCTCCGCGGTGCCCCACCCGGTGGCATCCGGCCCTGCGGAGAACTCCGGCCCCGGGCACCGAGGGGGCCGGCCGTCGGCCGCACGGACGACTGGCCGTCAGCACTCGATGACGTTGACGGCCAGGCCTCCGCGGGCGGTCTCCTTGTACTTGACCTTCATGTCGCGCCCCGTGTCGCGCATGGTCTTGATGACCTTGTCGAGCGAGACCACCTGGTTGCCGTCACCCCGCAGCGACAGGCGCGCGGCCGTGATGGCCTTCACCGACGCGACGGCGTTGCGCTCGATGCAGGGGATCTGCACGAGTCCCCCGACCGGGTCGCAGGTGAGCCCGAGGTTGTGCTCCATGCCGATCTCCGCGGCGTTCTCCACCTGCTCGGGCGTCCCGCCGAGGACCTCGGCGAGCGCCCCAGCAGCCATCGAGCACGCCGAGCCCACCTCTCCCTGGCACCCCACCTCGGCGCCCGAGATCGACGCGTTCTCCTTGTACAGGCTCCCGATGGCTGCAGCGGTCAACAGGAACCGCACCACCCCGTCGTCGTCGGCGCCGGGGACGAAGCGGGTGTAGTAGTGCAGCACCGCCGGGATGATGCCCGCCGCCCCGTTGGTCGGTGCGGTGACGATCCGGCCCCCCGAGGCGTTCTCCTCGTTGACCGCCAGGGCCCACAGGGTCACCCAGTCCATCGCGGCCAGCGGGTCGCCCGCGTGCTCGGTGCGCAGCTGCGTGGCGAGCCTCGGTGCTCGGCGCTGCACCTTCAGGCCTCCGGGGAGTACTCCCTCGGCACGGCATCCGTTCTCGACGCATTCCTGCATCACCCGCCAGAGGTCGAGCAGACCGGAGCGCACCTCCTCCTCCGTGCGCCACGCCTGCTCGTTCGCGAGCATGACCCCGCTGACAGGGAGCCCCGTCTCGGCGCACCGGGCCAGCAGCTGCTCGCCGGTGGTGAACGGGTGCCGGACGGTGGTGTGGTCACGGACGAGCACGTCGTCGCCCATCTCGTCCTGGTCCAGGACGAAGCCACCACCCACGGAGTAGTACTCGCGCCGGCGCAGCGGCTCCTCGGAGTCGGTGGGCTCCTCTGTCGCGTATGCCGTGAAGCGCATCCCGTTGGCGTGGAACGGAAGGGTGGCGCGACGGTGCAGGACGACGTCGGTGTCCACGTCGCACCTGACCTCGTGCGTGCCCGCCAGCCGCAGCCGACCCGTGGCCCGCACCTCCTCGAGCCGTGGGTCGGCGCGACGGGGGTCGGTCGACTCCGGAGCCTGGCCCTCCAGCCCGAGCACGACGGCCTTGACGGAACCGTGGCCGTGCCCGGTGGCACCCAGCGACCCGAAGAGCTCCGCGTGCACGCGACGCACCGCCGGCAGCAGGTCCTCGGAGCGCAGGCCCTCGGCGAAGGTGCGCGCCGCCCGCATCGGCCCCACGGTGTGGGAGCTGGACGGGCCGATGCCCACGGAGAAGAGGTCGAACGCGCTGATGGCCATCGCCGCACAGTGTGTCAGGTCGGGTCGACACGGGGGAGTTGCGCGGCACTGCCGTCGGTGCGGGCGGTTACGGTCGCACCGTGAGCACGCAGCAGACCCAGGGAGAGCTCCCGGGCATGCCCGCTCCGCTGTATGCCGCGAGCCCCAGCAAGCTGCTGGCGTTCCTCGACTGCCCACGTCGGTACCGGCTCCAGTACCTCGACCGCCCATCCCCACCGCGCCGCCCCCAACGTGCGCACACCTCGGTCGGCACCGCCGTTCACAACGCGCTGCGCGACTGGTGGGACCTCCCGGACCGGGTCCCCGCGGCGGGGGCGGACCTCGTCGACCGGTCATGGATCGATGTCGGCTTCCGCGACGGCGCTCAGTCGGGCGACTGGCGCCGGCGGATGGGTGGCGCGGTCACGGCGTACCTGCACGGGGTCGACCCCCGGGCTCAGCCGGTGGGGATCGAGCGCACGGTGTCCTTCGTCAGCGGCGACCTGCGTGTCACCGGCCGGGTCGACCGCCTCGACGACCGCGACGGCGAGCTCGTCGTCGTCGACTACAAGACCTCGCGCGTGCCGCCCACGGACGACGACGCGCGCACCTCGCTCGCGCTGGGCCTGTACGCCGCGGCGGTCTGGAAGATGTTCCGACGACCGACCCTCCGGGTCGAGCTGCACCACGTGCCCACGGGGACGGTGGGGTCGCACGAGCACACTCCGGAGTCGCTGGGTCGCAAGGTCGAGCAGGCCCGCTCGATCGCCCACGACGCCCGGCGCGCCGACCTCGACTTCGTCGAGAAGGGGGAGGCGTCAGAGCTCTTCCCGGCGCGTCCCGGGCCGATGTGTGGCTGGTGCGACCTGCGTGCGCACTGCCCGGAGGGGCAGGCAGCCGGCCCGGAGAAGTCGGACTGGGCGGCGCTGGAGGAGCCCACAAGGGTCGGGGGACGGCCGGCGCGTGACGACGCGTGACCGGCATCCGGTGCTCTGGCACGCTCGGGGCATGGATCAGCGCATCTCGTTCGTCACCCTCGCGGTGGGCGACCTGCACCGGTCGCGCGGCTTCTACGTCGACGGGCTCGGCTGGGTACCCGAGCTCGACGTGCCGGGTGAGGTGCTCATGTTCTCGGTGGGTGAGCGGCTGGTGCTCTCGCTCTGGGACCGCGCGGCGTTCGAGGCGGAGCTGGGGATGCCGGTGCTGGCGGGACACGGCGTGGCGCCGTTCACGCTTGCTCACAACGTCCCGAGCCCCGAGGACGTCCGCGCGGTCCTGGCCCTCGCCAGGCGTTGCGGGGCACCGGTCTGGGGGCCGATGGCGCGGGAGTGGGGAGGGTTCACCGGATACTTCGCAGACCCGGACGGCTTCCGCTGGGAGGTGGCATGGAACCCCGGACCGGTCGGCCGGCGGGTGGTGCCCGAGACCGACGTCGACGCCCGGCCGTGACCCGACCGGTCCAGCGGTCCACCGCCCGGCTCGTGCTCCGTCAGTGGCGGGAGGAGGACCGCGAGGCGTTCGCGGCGATGAACGCCGACCCGGAGGTCATGGCGCACCTCCCGTCGGTGCTCGACCGCGACGGGTCCAACGCGCTGCTCGACCGCCTGCACGCGTCGATCGAGGCGCACGGCTGGGGGCTCTGGGCGGTGGAGCGCCGAGACACGGGGGTGCTGCTCGGCTTCACGGGGCTGTCGGTGCCACGGCACCCGCTGCCGTTCCTGCCGTGCGTCGAGGTCGGGTGGCGGCTGGCGCGACCTGCCTGGGGTCATGGGTTCGCGACGGAGGCGGCCCGGGAGGCGCTGCGGGTCGGCTTCGACGAGCTGGGGCTCGAGGAGGTCGTGGCGTTCACGTCGGTGACGAACGTGCGCTCGCGCGCGGTCATGCACCGGCTCGGGATGGCCCGCGACCCGGGCGACGACTTCGACCACCCGGCGCTCCCGGAGGGCCACCCGCTGCGGCCCCACGTCCTGTACCGGCTGTGCCCCGACGGGCCGGCCGGCCGGGGGAGCGTCAGGCGCTGACGGCGCGCCGGGCGTGGTACTGGCGGAGGTTCTCGGTGAGGATGCTGCGGATGAGGTCGGCCTCGGGGGAGTCCTCCTGGTCGACGCTGGCGAGGAGGTCCTCGATGTCGGCCGGAGTGCGGTAGGCGGCGAGGTCGGCCTCGAGGGCCCGGCGCGCCGCACGCGCCTCACGGCGCTCGCGAAGCTCGTCCTTGACGGTGGTCCAGAGTGTTGATGTGGTCATGCCTCAAGGGTGCGGGAGTCACCCCACATGCGTCCAATGAAATCGACACATGCCAGACATGCACTATCGTCATGGAATGGACACGGACACGCTGAGGTGGTTCCAGCTCGTCGCCGACGGCTACACGGTGACCGAGGTCAGCGAGGTCTTCGCGGTCAGCCAACCCGGGGTCTCGCGGGCCCTGGCACGCCTCGAGCGAGAGGTCGGGACGCCGCTCCTGCGCCGCTCGGGCCGGGTGCTCCGCATGACCCACGCGGGAGCGGCGTTCAAGCGGCACGTCGACAGCCTCATCAACGCCCTCGACGACGGGCTGGCGGCCGTGGACGAGATCGTCGACCCGGAGGGAGGAGTCGTCACGCTGGCGTTCCCCCTGAGCCTGGGCTCGTGGCTGGTTCCGGGGCTGATCCGCGCCTTCCGCCGCGAGCACCCGCGGGTCAGGGTCGTGCTGCAGCGGACCGCGGTCGGGGAGAGCGGCGCCGTCTCGCAGCAGCTCGCGACCCGCCGGGCCGACGTGGAGCTCACCGCTCACCGGGTGACAGGACTCGACATCGAGTGGAGACGCATCCTCGTGGAGCCGCTCGTGCTCGCCGTCCCGACGACGCACCGGCTCGCCGACACCGACGGCGTCGCACTGGCCGAGCTGTCCCGGGAGCCCTTCGTCGTGCGGCGCGCGCCGTCGGGCATGCGCAGCCAGACCCTCGCCCTCTGCGCAGCGGCCGGCTTCACGCCCGTCGTCGCCTTCGAGGCGGACGACCTGCCGACTGTCCGGGGGCTGGTCGCCGCCGGCCTCGGCGTGGCCGTCGTGCCGGCGATGGGCCTGCCGGCTCCGACGACCTTCGCCCGCACCCGCCTGCTTCCCATCACCGACGACGGTGCCCACCGGGACGTCGGTGTCGCGTGGGTCCGCGGTCGTCCCCTCCTGCCGTCCGCGGAGTCGTTCCGCCGCTTCCTCCTGGTCGGGGGTGCCACGGGAGCAGCCACCGACCCCGGGTGAGAGAATCGCCGGGTCCCGTGGACCTTCGGAAAGGCCAGCCCATGGCGCCCAGGCGCAAGGCCACCATCATCGCGCTCGCAAACCAGAAGGGCGGCGTCGCCAAGACCACCTCCGTCGCGTCGCTCGGAGCGGCGTTCGCGGAGGAGGGCCGTCGGGTGCTGCTCGTGGACCTGGACCCCCAGGCGTGCCTCACCTTCAGCCTCGGCGTCGACCCGGACACGGTCGGTGCCTCGGTGCACGACGTGGTCGTCGGCGGTGTGGAGCTGTCCGAGGTGATCGTGCCCTGCGAGGAGGGCATCGACCTCGTGCCGAGCACCATCGACCTCGCGGGCGCCGAGGCCGTCCTGCTGTCGCGCCCCGCCCGCGAGTACGTCCTCAAGGGCGCGATGGATGCCGTCCGCCGCGACTACGACGTCATCCTCCTGGACTGCTCGCCGAGCCTGGGCGTGCTCACCCTCAACGCCCTGACGGCGGCCCAGGGCGTCATCATCCCCATGCCGTGCGAGATGCTCGGCCACCGCGGCGTCGGCCAGCTGCTCGACACCGTGCGTGACGTCAAGAGGATCCTCAACAAGAAGCTGCGCGTCCTCGGCATCCTGCCGACGTTGTACGACGGTCGCAGCAACCACGCGCGCGAGGTGCTCGAGGACGTCGGGAGCCGCTACGACGTCCCGGTGCTCACCCCACCGATCCCCAAGACGGTGCGCTTCGCCGAGGCGCCCGCGGTGGGTCGCTCGATCCTGTCGACAGCGCGAAGATCCAAGGGCGCCGCGGCCTACCGGGAGGTGGCCCGCTCCCTGCTCGCCCAGCTCTGAGGGCGGTCCGGTGCCCGGCCGGTGGGCCGGTGCCGGCGGCTCGATGACCGAGGTGTCCGGCATACAGTTCCGGTATGCCGACCACGACCCCCGCACTCATCGCCGACTCCGCCACCTCGGGCTTCCGCCAGGGGACGATCGAGCGGCGCGACCTGCGCCCGGACGACGTCCGGATCGCCATCGCCTACGCCGGCATCTGCCACTCCGACATCCACACGGTCCGCGAGGAGTGGGGCGCCGCACACTTCCCGCTGGCCGTCGGTCACGAGATCGCCGGAACCGTCGTGGCGGTGGGGGATGAGGTCACTCGCCACGCCGTCGGCGACCGGGTCGGCGTCGGCTGCCTCGTCGACTCGTGCGGCGAGTGCGAGCCGTGCAAGGACGGCATGGAGCAGTTCTGCACGGCGCCCTCGGTCGGCACGTACAACTCGCAGAACTACGACGGCGAGTGGGCGATGGGCGGCTACTCGCAGGAGATCGTGGTTCGTGACCGCTTCGTCCTGCGCATCCCTGACTCGATGGACCTCGACGTGGCGGCGCCGCTGCTCTGCGCCGGAATCACGACGTACTCCCCGCTACGGCGATGGGGGGCGGGCACCGGCCGGTCGGTCGCCGTCGTCGGCGTCGGCGGTCTCGGACACATGGGGGTCAAGATCGCCGTCGCGCTGGGAGCCACCGTGACGACCATCTCCCGGTCCGACGCCAAGGCCGATGACGCGATCGGGCTGGGCGCCACCGCGCACATTGCCTCCAGCGACCGGGCCGCGATGCGCGCCGCGCGCGGCAGCTTCGACATCGTCCTCAACACGGTGAGCGCCGACGTGCCGATCGAGGACTACGTGCGCCTGCTCAAGCCGGCCGGGGTCGTCGTGAACGTCGGCCTGCCGACCGCGCCCTACTCCGTCCGCCCCGGCGCCCTCATCGGTGGCAACAAGGCCGTCGCGGGCTCCCAGATCGGCGGCCTCGCGGAGACGCAGGAGATGCTGGACTTCTGTGCCGAGCACGGCATCGCCGCGACGATCGAGGTCGTGGGCGCCGTGGATGTCGACGCGGTCTGGGACCGCGTCGTCGCCGGCGACGTGCGCTACCGCGCGGTCATCGACACGAGCACCATCACCCCGGCCGACTGACCGCCGCGCCGCGGTCGGGCCGGTCAGCCGGAGGCGTCGCCCGACGCCTTCCCGCCGCGTGTCCGGCGACGGTTGCGGCCACGCTTGGGCCGGTCGCGGTCGGCGTCACCCTCCGGTCGGGACCCGTCCCCCCGGGCTGCGGTGCCGTGGCCGCCACTGCCCCGACCGGCACCGCGACCGCCAGCCGACGTGGGAGCGCCACGCCGCCCGGCACCCTTGCCGGTCTCGCCCAGGTCTTCGAGCACCTCCGCCCCGAGCCCCGCACGGGTCTGCTGGGCGCGAGGGAGGCGGCCCTTGCTTCCCTCCGGGATGTCGAGGTCGGAGTACAGGTGGGGCGAGGACGAGTACGTCTCCTGCGGCTCCGGCATCCCGAGGTCGAGAACCCGGTTGATCATCGCCCAGCGGTGCAGGTCGTCCCAGTCGACGAACGTCACGGCGATGCCGGTGTTGCCGGCGCGGGCGGTGCGCCCGATGCGGTGGAGGTAGGTCTTCTCGTCCTCGGGACACTGGTAGTTGATGACGTGGGTGACGTGCTCGACGTCGATGCCACGGGCCGCGACGTCGGTCGCGACGAGGATGTCCACCTTGCCGTTGCGGAACGCGCGCAGCGCCTGCTCCCGGGCCCCCTGGCCGAGGTCACCGTGGATCGCCGCGGCGGCGAAGCCGCGCTCGGCGAGGTCGTCGGCGACCTTGGCGGCCGTGCGCTTGGTGCGGCTGAAGATGATCGTCAGGCCACGGTCGCGGGCCTGGAGCATGCGCGCCAGCATCTCGACCTTGTCCATGGCGTGCGCCCGGTAGACGAACTGCTCGACGGCCTTGACCGTGTGCGCGTTCTCCTGGTCGTCGCCCATGGCGCGGATGTGGGTGGGCTGGCTCATGTAGCGGCGGGCGAGGGCCACCACCGCCCCCGGCATGGTGGCCGAGAACAGCATCGTCTGCCGGGCGGCGGGGGTGAGCGCGAGCAGGCGCTCGACATCGGGGAGGAAGCCCAGGTCGAGCATCTCGTCTGCTTCGTCGAGCACCACGATGCGCGCATGGCCGAGGTCGAGGTGCCCCTGCTTGGCGAGGTCGATGAGGCGGCCGGGGGTGCCGACGACGACCTCGACCCCGCGCTGGAGCGCCTCGATCTGCGGTTCATAGGCCCGACCGCCGTAGACGGTCAGGACGCGGATGCCGCGCTTGCGGCCCGCACGCTCGAGGTCGCCGGCGACCTGCACCGCGAGCTCGCGGGTGGGTGCCACGGCCAGGGCCTGCGGTTTTCCGGCGGCGGGGAACTCCGCGAACTCCTCGTCCCGGGGCGAGACGACACGGTTGAGGATCGGGATGCCGAACCCCAGCGTCTTGCCGGTGCCCGTCTTGGCCTGACCGATGATGTCGTGCCCCGAGAGCGCGACCGGCAGGGTCATCGCCTGGATGGGGAACGGGGTGGTGATCTGGTGCTCGGCGAGTGCCGCCACGATGTCCTCGTGGATGGGGAAGTCGGAGAACGAGGGAGCCGGTGGGGCAGTGGCCGCGCCGTTCTGCTCCGGCAGGTCGGCTGCCTCCGGGGTGGTGCGGTCGATCGTGGCGTCCGTGACGTCGGGCATGCGGTCTCTTCCGGTCGGCGGGTGCGGTCGCACCAGCGCTGTGCTGCGGGCCGATCGGAGGTCTTCGGGGGGCGTGCGCGGCGCTCTGACACCGGGCGCTCGCCACGTCAAGGAACAGTCATCTGTGCCGACCGGGCACCGTGGGACAGCGTCCATCGTACCGTTAGGCTGCGACGGCATGGAGCAGACCTCGATCGAGGACCCCGCCTACCGGGCCGCCGTCGTCGACCTCCTCGGCGTGCTGGCCTACGGTGAGCTGACGGCGTTCATCCGGATGGCCGTGGACTCCGACGTGGCGCCCACCCTGTCGCTGAAGTCGTCGATGGCGGGCCTCGCGAACACCGAGTACGTCCAGTACAGCCAGCTCGTCGACCACATGCGGGGCCACGGCATCGACCCGGAGACCGCCATGGCGCCGTTCGTCGTGCCCTTCGCCTCGTACCACGAGCGCACGAGGCCCAAGGGGTGGATCGAGGGGCTCGTCAAGGCCTACGTCGGCGACGGCATCGCGAAGGACTTCTACCGCGAGATGTCGCTCTTCGTCGACGACGACACCCGCTCGGTCATGGAGCGCGCCCTCGACGACGCCGGTCAGGCCGACTTCGTCGTCGGCGTCGTTCGCAACGCGGTGAAGACGGACCGAACGGCCGGTGGCCGGCTGGCGCTCTGGGGGCGCCGCCTGCTCGGTGAGGCGCTCTCCCAGGCGCAGGCGGTCGCCGTGGAGCGCGACGCCCTGTCGGCCCTCCTCGTGGGCCGCGGCGTGGACCTCGGCGAGGTGGGGCAGATGTTCACCCGGTTGACGGACAACCACCAGAAGCGCATGGGCCGTCTCGGTCTGGCGTCCTGACCTCGGGGACGGCGCGGGATGGCGGCGCCCACGTCGCGCCCCCCGTCGCTGTCGACGGGGGGCGCGACGTGACCGGGGTCGCTAGACCTGCTTCCTGCCGGTGATCGCCCCGTAGGCCACGACCAGGAGGGCAGCCGCGGCGATGGAGATGAACCAGCGGATCCAGTCGATGCCGGCGGTGTCGCCCTGGTCGCTGATCAGGCCCCAGAGCCAGTACCCGATGAGGGCGCCCAGGATGCCGAGGACGACCGTGATGACGATGTTGATGTTCTGCCGTCCGGGAAGGACCAGTCGTGCGAGGACGCCGATGACCGCGCCGAACACGATGAGGCCGAGGATGTCGCCGATGTCCACTCGAGAGCTCTCCTTTGTGCGAGGTCCACAGGACCGCCGAACAGATTCTCCTCCGGCATGACGGAGGTCATGCCCGAGCGCCCCGGGGCTCCGGTGCACTCGAAATCTAGTGCACCGGACCCCCGCGACACGGGATGCGGGGGCACGCGGAACGGCCCCCGTCCGGAGGGACGAGGGCCGTTCCGGCGGATGGTCAGACGCGCGTGGTGCGGTTGGCGATGAACCGCTCGTAGGCGACGATGAGCACGGCGGCGACGATGACGCCGATGATCAGGGCGATCCAGTCGATGCCACTGGTGTCTTCGTTACCGGAGACAGCAGTGTAGAGCCAGCTGCCGATGAGGGCGCCGAGGATGCCGAGGATCACGGTGACCAGGGTGGAGATGTTCTGCTTGCCGGGCAGGACCAGACGCGCGAGGGCGCCGATGATCGCGCCGAGAATGACGGTCACGATGATGGTGGTCAACATTGCTCGTACTCCTTCTGGGGTCCAGAGGACCGAGGACTTCGGGTGGCTGGCGCCGCTGTCGCGGCGCCGGGGCCCGCCGGTTGCGGGCCGTGGAGAATCTAGTGCCCGCCGAGGGGGAAAGGGGCCGCAGGAACGCCCCAGTTCCCGGGCGTCACACGGTGAACCCGACCCGGCCCTTCTCGACGTCGCCGAGCTGGACCCAGCCGATGACCGAACCGGGCACGAAGACACTGCGGCCGCGGGTGTCCTTGAGGTGCAGCACGCCGCCCTCGCGCAGTGCCGTGTCGACGGCCGCGCTGATCTCGGCGGGGTCTGAGTCGGTCTCGACCGTCAGCTCGCGGGCGACGTTCTGGACGCCGATGGTGACCTCCACGGGTGCACACCTTTCGCTTCGGGGGCACGGACGGACCGCGCCCTTCGTGGCTCAGGCTAACCCGCGGCGCGCAGCCCGCATTCCGGCATCCGCCGAGAGCAGAACCTGCCGCTGCTCGGTCATCCACCGACCTTCGGGAAGGAGCCCAGCCCGCGCCACGCGAGTCCGCTGATCATCCGGGCGGCCTCTGCCTCGGGGACGTCCCCGTCCTGTGCGAGCCAGTGCCGGGCGGCGACCTGCGCCATGCCCGCCATGGCCGACCCGAGCAGCAGGGCGCGCTCGTCGTCGACCCCGGTGTCCTCCGCGATGACCTCGGCGATCGCCTCGGCGCAGTTCATCTCCACGGCGTCGAGTCGCGAGCGAACCTGGGGCTCGCTGGTCAGGTCGGACTCGAAGACCATCCGGAAGGCTGCGCCCTCGCGGGTGACGAACTCGAAGTAGGCCCCGACCGTGCGATCCACCCGGACCTCGTTGTCCCCCCCGGCCTCGAGAGCCGATCGCACCAGCGACTCGAGGGTGTCGCAGTGCTTGTCCAGCAGGGCCAGGTAGAGGTCGAGCTTGCCCGGGAAGTGCTGGTACAGAACGGGTTTCGAGACACCGGCTCGGTCGGCGATGTCGTCCATGGCAGCGGCGTGGTATCCGGCCTGGACGAAGACCGCCTGGGCTGCGTCGAGCAGCTGGGCCCGACGCTCGCTGCGCGGCATCCGCTGGCCTCGTGCAGTGGCGTGGGTGCTGCTCATTCATGTCCTTCGTCCGGGGTCACACCGCATCCTACGGACGGGAGCCTCCCGCACCCGGAAGGCGGGGAAGGGCGGTTGTTAGGGTCGCGTCATGGCCCGAGCCCCGTTGGTGCCACCCGCACCGGAGCTCACCCCCGCGGAGCGGACGCGCTACGCCCGCCACCTGCTCCTGCCGCAGCTCGGTTCCATGGGCCAGCGCCGCCTGCGTGGCGCGCGGGTCCTCGTCGTGGGCGCGGGAGGCCTCGGGTCCCCGGCTCTCCTCTACCTCGGCGCGGCGGGCGTCGGCACCATCGGGGTCGTCGACGACGACGTCGTCGACCTGACGAACCTCCAGCGCCAGGTGGTGCACGGCGTCGCGGACGTCGGCCGGCCGAAGACCGACTCGGCGGCCGAGGCGGTGGCAGCCATCAGCCCGTGGACGGAGGTGGTCACCCACACCACCCGGCTGGACGAGCTGACCGCACTGGACGTCATCGCGGACTACGACGTGGTCGTCGACGGCGCCGACAACTTCCCGACCCGGTACCTGGTCGGTGACGCCTGTGCACGGCTGGGCCTGCCCCACGTGTGGGGTTCCGTCTACCGTTTCGACGGCCAGGTCAGCGTGTGGTGGGCCGGCGAGGGACCCTGCTACGCGTGCGTGTTCCCCTCGCAGCCCCCACCGGAGGCCGTGCCGTCGTGCGCGGTGGGGGGTGTGCTCGGGAGCGTGTGCGCGAGCATCGGCTCCGTCATGGCGACCGAGGCCGTGAAGCTGGTGACCGGTACCGGCGACCCTCTCGTCGGACGACTGCTCGTGCACGACGCTCTGGCGCAGACGTGGGACACCGTGCCGGTTCGAACCGACCCCGGATGCCGCGTCTGCGGCTCCGGGGCCGAGCCCTCACGACCGCTGGGCTGGGCGACGGCGCCTCCTGAGTCGGAGGGCCGTGCGGCAGCGCCGACCGGAGGCGGCACGGCATCCGCACGGCCGACCATCGGGGTGTCGGCCCTGCGCGAGCTGCTCGAGCGAGGTGCTCTGGACGGGCGGACGGCAGTGCTCGTCGACGTGCGTGAGGCCGGTGAACGGGAGGTCGTCAGCATCCCGGGGGCAGTGTGGGTCCCTGCCGACCTCGTGCGCCAGGAGACCTCGAGCCCCGGCGGGGCGGGTGCGGCCCTCGAGGGGGCCGGCATCCCCGCGGGGGCGACGGTCTACGTCCACTGCAAGTCCGGCAGCCGCTCCGCGGACGTGGTGGACCTGCTCCGGAGCAGCGGGGTGGACGCCGTCGACGTGCACGGCGGGGTGCTCGCGTGGGTCCGCGAGGTGGACCCCGGGCTGCCGACGTACTGAGGCGACGCGGGTGTCGGTGGCACGTGGTCGAATCGTGCCGTGCTCGTCCTCCGCCGCCCCGCCTCGCAGGCCGCACTCCCTCCGCTCCTCGATGCGAGCCAGCGAGCCGTCGTGGAGCACCGGGGCCCGTTGTTGCGCGTGCTGGGAGCTCCGGGCACCGGCTGCTCGACGGTGGTGGTCGAGGTGGTGGCCGACCGGGTGGCCGCGGGGGAGGTCGAGCCCGACGGCTGCCTCGTCCTCGCGCCCACCCGGCTGGCCGCGGGACGCCTGAGGGATGCCGTCACGGCTCGGCTGGGTGGCACGACGACCACCCCGCTGGCGCGCACCCACCAGTCCTTCGGTTTCGGCATCCTGCGCGAGGCGGCCGCCCTGGCCGGTGACCCGCCCCCCCGGCTGCTGAGCGGCCCCGAGCAGGACGTCATCCTCGGTGAGCTGCTCGCCGGGCACGCAGCCGGCGCGACACCCCGGCCACCGTGGCCGTCGGAGCTCGACCTCGCGCTGCCCACCCGCACCTTCCGGGCCGAGCTGCGTGAGCTCCTCATGCGGGCGGTGGAGCTCGGCCTGGAGCCGGAGGACCTCGCGGCCCTCGGCCGGGAGCACGGCCGTGCCGAGTGGGTGGCGGCGGCGCACGTGCTGCGCGAGTACGACGAGGTCACGGCCCTCTCCGCGCCGGGCGCCTTCGACCCGGCGTGGATCCTGGGTGCCGCCGCGGACCACCTGGAGGCCGACCCCGACGCCCTCGGCCGCCTGCGGTCGACGCTGCGCCTCGTCGTCGTCGACGACGCCCAGGAGCTGACGCCGCCCGCGGCCCGCCTGCTCGACGCCGTCGTCGGCCCGGGTGCGGTCGACCTCGTGGTGCTCGGGAACCCCGATGCCGCCACGCAGACCTTTCGGGGCGCCGACCCCCGCCTGTTCCTCACGGCGTGGCCCGACGCCCCCACCCTGGCCCTGTCCTCCTCGTACCGGTGCGGCGGGGCGGTGCACCTCGCCGCCCACCGGGTCGTCGGCCACGTCGGGGTCGTGGGGGGCGCCGGTCACCGGGAGGTGTCGCCGGCGGCGCACGGCGGCACCGTCGAGGCCCACCTGCTGCGGACGCCCGCGCAGGAGGCGGGCTACGTGGCCGCGCGGCTGCGGTCGGCGCACCTGCTCGACGGCGTCCCGTGGTCGAGGATGGCCGTCGTGGTCCGCGGCGGCAGCCGCACCGAGACCCTGCGCAGGGTGCTGCGTGGCGCGGGGGTGCCGGTGGACTCCTCGGCGGCCGACCTGCCCGTCCGAGACGAGGTGGCGGTCCGACCGTTCCTGACGCTCCTGGGCAGCGCCCTCGACGTGGCGGCCGGCGCCGAGGAGCTCGACCCGACCGCCGTGGTCGAGGTCCTCACCTCGCCGGTGGGTGGTGCGGATGCCGTCGTGCTGCGGCGACTGCGCCGGTCACTGCGCCGCCTCGAGCTGGAGGACGGGGGAGGTCGGCCGAGCGACGTTCTGCTCGCCGAGGCCGTGCTGCACCCCTTCGCGCTGGACCGGATCGGCCCCGAGGCGGCTCCGGCGCGGCGGGCCAGCCGCGTCCTCGCCGCTGCCGTGCACGCCCTGCGTGAGGGGTCGGCCGTCGAGGGGGTCCTGTGGGCCATGTGGCGCGCGAGCGGCCTCGAGGACCCGTGGCGGGACGCCGCGCTGCGGGGAGGGTCGGCTGGCGGGCGTGCCGACCGCGACCTGGACGCCGTCCTCTCGTTGTTCGACGCCGCGGCACGGTTCACAGAGCGCCTGCCCGGGGCCTCCCCGGTCGACTTCCTCGACCACGTCCTCGGCCAGGAGGTCGCCGGAGACACCCTCGTCGCGCGGGCCCCGGGGGGTCAGTCCGTCGCCCTGGTCACCCCGGCCGCCTCGGCCGGACGGGAGTGGGACGTCGTCGTCGTCGCCGGCGTGCAGGACGGCGTGTGGCCCGACCTGCGCATCCGCGGGTCGCTGCTCGGGTCGACGCACCTCGTCGACGTCGTGACCGGCCGCGCGGGGGACGTGCGGGCCGCCCGTGCCCAGGTGCGCCACGACGAGACGCGCCTCTTCCACGTCGCGATGACCCGCGCCCTGCACCGTGTCGTCGTCACGGCGGTGCGGAGCGAGGACGAGCAGCCCTCGCCGTACCTCGACGTGGTCGACCCGCTCACCGAGGCGCGGGCCTTCACCGACGTCCCGCGGCCGGTCACCCTGCCGGGTCTCGTCGCCGAGCTGCGGCGCGAGGTCGGCGGCCCGGACCCCGCGACCCGGGGCGCTGCCGTCTCCGCGCTCGCCACCCTGGCCGCCGAGGGCGTTCCCGGCGCCGACCCCCGGCAGTGGTGGGCCCTGCGCGACGTCACGGACGACCGCCCCCGGCGGCCCGCGACGGCTCCGGTGGCTGTCTCCCCGTCGGCGATCGAGCAGTTCGGTCGGTGCCGCCTCCAGTGGGTCCTGCGCGCGGCCGGGGGCGACGGACCCTCCATGGGGGCCCAGGACGTCGGCACCCTCGTGCACGAGGTGGCTCACGACCTCGGCGACACCGACGCCGCGACCTACGCCGCGGAGCTCGAGCGCCGGTGGGGGCGGCTGGGCCTGCCGCCGGGGTGGCTGAGCCGGCGCGACCTGGCTCGGGCCCGGTCGATGACCGACCGGCTCGCGCGCCATATCGTGCAGGCCGCCGACGGGGGCTGGCGGCGAGCGGCCTCCGAGGCGCCGATGTCGGTGGCGGTCGGGCGGGCCGCGGTCAACGGGCGGGTGGACCGGGTCGAGGTCTCGCCCGACGGCCGGGTGCGGATCGTCGACCTGAAGACCGGAGCCAGCAAGCCGACGGTCGAGGAGCTGCGCCGGCACGGACAGCTCGGGGCCTACCAGCTCGCGGTGGAGCACGGCGCCTTCGCGGATCACGGGGAACGCTCCGGTGGTGCGGCGCTGCTGCAGCTGGGGCGCGCCGCGGGGGCGCGCACGTCGCTGCAGCTCCAGCCGCCCCTGGCGTCCGACGACGAGCCGGGGTGGGCACGAGAGCTCGTCGAGGAGGTCGCCGCCGGGATGGGCGGTGCCGTGTTCCCCGCAACCCCCGGGGCTGCCTGCGGGACGTGCCAGCTCAAGGACTCCTGCCCGGCCTACGCCGAGGGGCGACGCCTGTGAGGACCGACGCCACCGCCTCGGGCGGCACGGCCGCCTCGGGCGGCGCTGCCCGCGTGGGCCGCGGGCCCGCCCGTGGGTCGGACGGCGTCCGGTGGGGCGCCCGGGAGCTCGCTCGCGCGCTGGGCCAGGAGCACGCACCGACCCCGGAGCAGGTCGCGGTCATCGAGGCTCCGCTGCGCCCGCTGCTCGTCGTGGCCGGAGCCGGCTCGGGGAAGACGGAGACCATGGCGGCGCGGGTCGTCTGGCTGGTCGCGAACGGCCTGGTCCACCCCGACGAGGTCCTCGGGCTCACCTTCACCCGCAAGGCCGCGGGCGAGCTCTCCGAGCGCCTGTCCGCACGGCTCTCGACGCTGCGGGCGGCCGGCATCTGGCCCGGGTCCGGCGAGGACGCGTCGTCCGTCCTCGACGACGTCCCGACCGTCTCGACGTACCACGCCTACGCCGGCCGGCTCGTGCGGGAGCACGGGGTGCGCCTGGGTGTCGAGGCCGACTGCCGCCTCCTCAGCGAGGCGGCCTCGTGGCAGGTGGCGCACGAGGCGGTGGTGTCGTGGGACGGGCCCATGGAGGGCGTCGAGAAGGCCGAGTCGACCGTCACCACGGCCGTCGTCGACCTCGCCGCGGAGATGGCCGAGCACCTAATGGGGGTCGACGAGGTCGCCCGCCACCTCGACGAGGTCGTCGCCGCCCTCTCCGCGGTGCCGAGCGGGACGACCGCGCGGCGTGGACTCCCACCGGAGGTCCGCGACGCCATCGGGGTGCTCCGGGAGCGACGCGCGATCCTGCCGCTCGTCGAGCGCTACCGGACGCTCAAGGCGTCGCGGGACTCGGTGGACTTCGCCGACCACGTGGCGCTGGCCGCACGGATCGCCATGACGATGCCCGAGGTCGGGGCGGTGGAGCGCTCCCGGTTCCGCGCGGTCCTTCTCGACGAGTTCCAGGACACCTCCGAGGCGCAGCTGCAGCTGCTCCGTTCGCTGTTCGTGGCACCCGGCGAGCCGGTGCCGGTGACCGCCGTCGGGGACCCGCACCAGTCGATCTACGGCTGGCGGGGCGCCAGCTCCACCACGCTGCAGCGGTTCGCGCAGGACTTCGTCGACCCCGACCCGCCCACGGTGCGTCCGCTCTCGACGAGCTGGCGCAACGACCAGCAGGTGCTGGAGGTCGCGAACCTCGTGGCCCAGCCGCTGGCGCGCACCAGCCGCGTTCCGGTGGGCCGGCTGACAGCCAGGCCCGGGGCGGGGCCGGGTCACGTCGCCACGGCACGCCTGTCCACCGTCGAGGACGAGGCTCGTCACGTCGCCCGGTGGCTCGAGCAGCGCCGGTCGCGCCCCGGCAGGCGCACGGCAGCGGTCCTCTGCCGGAAGAGGTCGCAGTTCGACGCGGTCGTCGACGCGCTGGAGGAGCGCGGCATCCCTCACGAGGTGGTGGGTCTCGGTGGCCTCCTGCACACGCCGGAGGTGGCGGACCTCGTCGCCCTGCTGTGGGTGGTGCAGGACCCGACCCGGGGGGACCGCCTCATGCGCCTGCTCACCGGGCCGTCCTGCCGGCTCGGCGCAGCGGACCTCGACGGGCTGGGAGCGTGGGCCCGGGCGCGGCAGCGGTCGGTCGCGGGTCGCCGTGGGACCGACCTGGCGCGAGACGCCAGCGAGCGGACCAGCCTCGTGGAGGCCCTGGACGACCTCCCGCCGCCGCACTGGTCGGGCCCCGAGGGTGAGTCGATCTCACGGGTGGCACTGGAGCGGCTGGAGGGGCTGGGCGCCGCCGTCCGCCGCCTGCGATCCCTCACGGGACTGGGGCTGGCCGAGCTGGCGAGCGAGGCTGAGGTGGCGCTCGGGCTCGACATCGAGGTGCTGGCCCGCCCGGGCTGGACGCCCGGCGCCGCCCGGGCGCACCTCGACGCCTTCGCCGACGTCGCCGCCACCTTCGCGGGAAGCGCCGACCGGTCGACGCTCGGCGGCTTCCTGTCGTGGCTCGACGCGGCCGTCGCCGAGGAGCGCGGGCTGGACCTCGGCTGGATCGAGGCCCGGACCGACGCCGTGCAGGTCATGACCGTGCACGCGGCCAAGGGGCTCGAGTGGGACGTCGTGGCGGTGCCCGGCCTGGTCGAGTCCTCGTTCCCGGCCCACTCCGGCCGTACGTCGGTGCGCGACGGGGAGTGGGGGCACTCCCCGCCGACCGACAGGGGGTGGCTCGCGGGGCTGTCGGGCCTGCCGTACGACCTTCGAGGCGACGCCGACGGCCTCCCGCGGTTCGTGTGGTCCGGACACCCGGGCTGGGATGCGGTCGCGCAGGAGCACCAGCGCTTTCGAACGGCCGTCGCCGAGCACGGCATCGTCGAGGAGCGGCGGCTCGCCTACGTGGCCGTCACCCGGGCTCGTCATGACCTGCTGCTCACCGCGCACGTCTGGGGAACGGCGAGCACTCCCCGCATCACCTCCCGCTTCCTCGAGGAGGTGCGTGACGCCGGGCTCCCGCTCGCACCCGGGCCCTGGGCCGACCTGCCGCCGACCGAGCCGGCACCCCAGAACCCGCGGACCGCCCAGGAGGTGAGCGTCGCCTGGCCCACGCTCGACCACCGCGCGCGCCGGGAGGCGTTGCTGCCGTGGGCCGCCGCCGTGTCGGATGCCGTCGCGGCGCCGCGTCCCCCGGACCGGGAGCGCTGGTCAGCGGAGATCCGGATGCTCCTCGACGAGCGGAACCGCGCGCAGCGCGGTCGTCCCGTCGACGTGGTGCTGCCGGGGCACCTGTCCACCTCGGCCCTGGTCGCCCTGGCCGAGGATGCCGAGCGCTTCACCCTCGACCTGCGCCGGCCGATGCCGAGTCCGCCGGCGCTCGCCGCGCGACGGGGGACGACCTTCCACGCCTGGGTCGAGGAGCACTACTCGCGGGCCACCTTCGTCGACGTCGACGAGCTGCCTGGAGCAGCTGACGAGGGGCCGGAAGACCTGGGGCTCGACGAGCTGCGCCGAGCGTTCCTGGCGAGCGAGTGGGCCGACCGCGTCCCCCTCGAGGTGGAGACCAGCGTCGAGACGGTGGTCGACGGCATCGCCGTCCGGGGGCGCATCGACGCGGTGTTCGAGGAGGTGGCACCCGATGGCGGCCCCCGCTGGGTGGTCGTGGACTGGAAGACGGGTCCACCACCGACCGGGACGCGGGTGTCGGCTCGGGCCCTCCAGCTCGCGGCCTACCGGTTGGCGTGGGCGCGGGTGCGCGGCGTGCCGCTGGACCGGGTCCGCGGCGCGTTCTTCCACGCCGCGACCGGCGAGACGCTCTGGCCGGAGCTGCCGGACCTCGCGGAGGTCACCCGGGTGCTGCGCGCTGCTCGTCCGGGCTGACGGGGTCCTCCGTCTCCTCCGGCGCGACGCTCGAGGGCGCGGTGGGGATCGCCTGGGTGTCCTCGTCGGGCGTGTCGTCCGCGGTGTCCCGCGAGGGCCGCCCGGTCACAGTCTCGACCTGCGGCAGCTCGTCGTCGTCCTCGTCGACGACGAGCGCAGGTGGGGGCGTGCTCGGGCGGATGTCGACCGGCGCGAGGGAGGTGCGGCGGTAGTCGTCCTGCTCCGGCGCGGTGTGCACCGCGTCGTCGAGCCGCCGGAGCTGGGTGGTCAGCACCTCCACGGCTGCGACGTGCTGGCGGTTGAGGGCGTCCATGAGAGATGAGAGGAGACCCAGCTCCGCGACGAGCCGGGCTCGCACGAGCAGGTTCTTGTCGGGCCGCTCGACGCGCGCGTGGGCGTAGGCCTCCAGAACCGTCTCCACCGCCCCCGGTGCGGCGTCCGCCACGAGGGCGGCGAAGTCGTCGGCGGGGTCGGCCACCTTGGCGTCCTCCCACCCCGTCATGGCGCGGATGCGACCGGTCGAGGCGTCGGAGTCGTCGGTGAAGACGGCGAGCACGTGGTCGCCGGTGAGGTCCCCGTGCGTGGCGGTGGGGGCGAAGCGCCAGAGCGAGACGTCCTCGAGCGCCGACTCCCACCGGCTCAGGAGCGAGGTCGGCACCCGGCCGGTCTCGGCCGCCCGGTCCAGCTCGGCGAGCCGCCGGGTCCGGTACACGTCGGCGTCGTAGGTCGGGACCCCCGCCTCCTCGAAGACGGCGGGGTCGGTGTTGTGCAGCGCCGCCATCGCCCGGCCCAGCTCGGCGGCGAGACCGGGGCCGGGCGGCAGCTCGGCGAAGTCGAGGCTGTGTCCCGGCAGGTAGGGGTAGACGGCGGCGCGACCGCCTCCGGACAGGTCGACGAAGCCCTTCGGCGCCGGCACGGCGAAGGGCAGGCGTCGACCCAGCAGGGCCAGGAGCGCGACGGTCCGGTCCATCTCGGCCCCCGCGACGTCGGTGCGCGGTGCCCGGACGACCCACCGGCGCTGCTCGGTGTCCTGCACGAACGCGACGTCGAAGGACTGCTCCGGAGTGCTGGGGAGGGCCTCGACGCTCACCGGGTCCAGCCCGGGCACGGCCGCGCTGGCGAGGGCTGCGAGGAAGGCGGGGCTGCGGTCCACGTCGCCACGGTATGCCTCGGGCCCGCCCTACGCTGGGACGCGTGCCCCGAGGCGACGGAATGCTCCCCGACCTGCCCCTGAGCCGACCCGCGCTCGACCGTCGCGCGGACCTTCGCGGTGACCCCGCGCTCCTGCCCCGCCTGCTGGCCGACCCGGCCACCGCCGTGCTGCGACTCGTGGGCGACCGGGTGCGTGTGGAAGAGCTTCCCGGCGGAGGGCTGAAGGCGCGTGTGGGCGCTCCCGAGGAGCCTGACCGTGGGCGTCTCGCCTTCTACCTCGGTGAGTCGGGTGGCACGGCGTACGTGGGGGTGGTCGCGGACCCTCCCGGCGTGCACGACCCGACCGACGACCCCGCGCTGCGAACCCTGCGCCAGGCCGGCGCCGACCTGGACGACGTCGGGGCAGCTGCCTTCTGCACGACGCTCGCCCTCGCCAACTGGCACCGCACCCATCGTCACTGCCCTCGGTGCGGCGCCCGGACGGCCCCGGACCTGGGCGGGTGGATCCGGCGGTGCCCGGCGGACGACAGCGAGCACTACCCCCGAACCGACATGGCCGTCATCGTGGCGGTCGTCGACCCGGACGACCGGATCCTGCTGGCTCGGGGGCGCGGCTTCCGCACCAAGGGGATGTCGGTCCTGGCCGGCTTCGTCGAGCCCGGGGAGACCCTTGCCGCTGCCGTGACCCGCGAGGTCGCCGAGGAGGTCGGGGTGCGCGTGGACGACGTCTCGTACCTCGGCGACCAGCCCTGGCCGTTCCCCTCCTCGCTCATGCTCGGCTTCACCGCACGGGCGGTGGAGACGGGTCTGGTCCTGCAGGAGGACGAGATCGAGTCCGCGCGATGGTTCACCCGGGACGAGCTGGCCCAGGCGCTGGGCGACGGGTCGGTCGTCGTGTCCGGGCGCGTCTCCATCTCGCGGCGGCTCATCGAGCACTGGTACGGCGGTCTGCTACCCACGCCACGAGCGGGTCCCTGACGCCGCCCGCACCTCCCCGACTTCGTCTGTCACGCCGTCGCCGACACGCCGCTGGGCGGCGTGTCGGCGACAGGCTGACAGACGAAGTCGGGGAGAACGCCCGGCGGGGTCAGGAGGCGAGGCGGTCGCGGACCTGCTGGATCGACGGGTTGGTGGCGGCCGACCCGTCGGGGAAGAGCAGCGTCGGGACGGTCTGGTTCCCGCCGTTGACCGCCATGACGAAGTCCGCGCTCGCGGGGTCGCCCTCGATGTCCACCTCGGTGAAGCCGATGCCCTCGCGGTCCATCTGTGACTTCAGGCGCCGGCAGTAGCCGCACCAGCTCGTGCTGAACATCGTGACCGTGCCGGATGTGGGCAGGGTCTGGCCGTTGGGGACGGTCATGCGGGCGCTCCTCGTGGTTCGCGGGACTCGCTGGCCTGAACGCGACCGATGCGCGGATGCTTCCCAGGGCCGGCCACGGCGGGTCGCCGGGCCGGACCGGCGTCACCCCCGCCGCCTAGGATCGAGCCGATGGCCAGCCTCCCCGTGCACCCCGGAGCGGATGCGGTCCTCGCCGCCCTCGACCCCGAGCAGCGCGAGGTCGCCGCTCACCCCAGCGGGCCCATGTGCGTGCTCGCCGGTGCCGGCACCGGCAAGACCCGCGCCATCACGCACCGCATCGCCTACGGGGTCCTGTCGGGGGTCTACCAGCCGCAGCGGGTCCTCGCGGTGACCTTCACCGCCCGCGCGGCGGGTGAGATGCGCGCCCGCCTGCGCGACCTCGGCGTCGGGGGTGTCCAGGCGCGCACCTTCCACGCCGCCTCGTTGCGCCAGCTGCACTACTTCTGGCCACAGGCGGTCGGGGGAGCCGCCCCCGAGGTGATGGCGCACAAGGCCGGTGCGGTGGCCGAGGCAGGTGCCCGGCTCCGGCTCCGCCTGGACGGGCCGGCCGTGCGCGACCTGGCGTCGGAGATCGAGTGGTCGAAGGTCTCGCTGCTCACGCCGGAGTCCTACGCCGCGGCCGCCACCGCCCGGCGCCGGGAGCCACCCGCCGGCCTCGACGCCACGGCCATGGCGCGGCTCGTCGCCGCCTACGAGGAGGTCAAGACCGAGCGCGGCGTCATCGACTTCGAGGACGTCCTGCTCCTCATGGTCGGCATCCTGCGCGAGCACGACGAGGTGGCGCGTGCCGTGCGCACCCAGTACCGGCACTTCGTCGTCGACGAGTACCAGGACGTCAACCGGTTGCAGCAGACCCTGCTGGAGCTGTGGCTCGGCGAGCGGCGCGACATCTGCGTCGTCGGCGACCCGGCCCAGACCATCTACTCCTTCACGGGCGCCTCGCCGGAGCACCTGCTCGGGTTCCGCACCCGCCACCCAGGGGCGCGCACCGTCGAACTGGTCCGCAACTACCGCTCGACCCCGCAGGTCGTGGGGCTGGCCAACCTGGTGCTCGGCGGCCCCGGCGGGCGGCGCCGCTCCGGAGCCGTGCAGCTGCGTGCCCAGCGCTCCGACGGGCCTCCGCCAGAGCTCGTCGTCTGCGACAACGAGCCCGACGAGGCCGCCGTCGTCGCCTCCCGAATCGCCGCCCTGCTCGACGACGGTCACGCGGCATCGGAGATCGCGGTCCTCTTCCGCACCAACGGCCAGAGCGAGGGCTTCGAGTCGGCGCTGGCGGAGCGCGGCATCCCCTACCTCGTCCGGGGCGGTGAGCGGTTCTTCTCCCGCAAGGAGGTTCGTGACGCGCTCGTGCTGCTGCGCGGTGCCGCACGCTCCGACGACGCGCAGGTCCCGCTTCCCGACCTGGTGCGAGACGTGCTCCTCGGCGCGGGGTGGACGCGCGAGGCCCCGAGCAGCGGGGGAGCGGCCCGCGAGCGGTGGGAGTCACTCGCCGCACTCGCCGCCCTGGCCGACACCCTTCATGCGACCGACCCCGGCGCCCGGCTGCCGGCCCTCGTCCGCGAGCTCGACGAACGCGCCGCGGCCCAGCACGCGCCGACCGTGCAGGGCGTGACCCTGGCCTCGCTGCACGCGGCCAAGGGCTTGGAGTGGGATGCCGTGTTCCTCGTCGGCTGCTCCGACGGGCTCCTGCCCATCACCATGGCCGACACTCCGGAGGCGGTGGAGGAGGAGCGCCGGCTGCTCTACGTCGGTGTCACGCGGGCACGCGAGCGGCTGGTGCTGTCGTATGCCGGCGCGCGCACCCCGGGCGCCAAGCCGACGCGGCGGCCCTCGCGCTTCCTCGACGGGGCCGCCTCGGTGCTCGGCGAGTCGGCTCGGGCGCACCCGCGGCGGCGGGCGGCGAAGGGCGCCGGGAGGGGACCGGCTCCGTCTCGGTCGTCGTGCCGCTCCTGTGGTGCGACCCTGTCCACGGCGAGGGAACGCACCATCGGGCGCTGTTCCGACTGTCCCTCGACCATGGACGAACGGCTCTTCGAGACTCTGCGGGAGTGGCGCCTCCAAACCTCCCGAACGGCGGAGGTGCCGGCCTTCGTCGTCTTCACCGACGCCACGCTCACGGCCATCGCCGAGCAGGTGCCGACCGACGTGGCGTCGCTGGCGCGGATCACCGGCGTCGGCCCGGCCAAGCTCGAGCGCTACGGGGACGCCGTTCTGGCGCTTCTCCGGGATTTTTCTGCGAGCGAGTCTGCCTGAGCCGCAACGCGATCGGCATCGGCAGGAGGGTCGCAGCGCGGCATCCGGGAAAAAGCCGTTGCCCCCTCCATGCGCCCTCCCGTACCCTCGTCAGACACACCTCGCGTGTCCGCAGACGGACGCGCAGACGTACCGAGCAGCAGTGAGGAGGGTTGGCCCTGATGGAGACGATGACGACCACGGCGACGGCGAAGAGCGCTGTCGGCACCTGCGCGCGTCCCTGGCGCGGCGCCAACACCGCT
This sequence comes from uncultured Actinomycetota bacterium, assembly GCA_963763015.1. GTDB lineage: Bacteria > Actinomycetota > Actinomycetes > Actinomycetales > Dermatophilaceae > Fodinibacter. The sequence continues at coordinate 153,637 of CAVXML010000013.1, forward strand.
CACGCAGGCTCGTTCCGCTCCGTTCAGGGGTGGAGTGTGCCCAACGCCGGCTTCCGCGGTCGTGACGTGCTCGTCGCGGACCTGCGCACCACCGGCGTCGACGCCATCGCCCCGATCACGGGAGTCGTGTGTCCACACCTCGAGGCGCCACCTGTCTGACAGCTGACAGGCACCTCGAGGCCGCGGATCCCGACACCGGGATCCGCGGCCTTTCTCGTACCCACCGCCAGCACCGACCACGACCACGCGAGGCACCGAGATGACCACGACCACCGAGCGGACCGCCACCGGCCGCCCACCGAGTACCACGCGCCGCACCCGGCGCACCGAGATGACCGAGCGCCCCACCGGGCGCGCCGAGCAAGGAGGTGACACCCCGATGCAGCTGACCGAGCTCCTCGACCTGCACGAGTCGTCCGGAACGACCGGCGATGGCGTTCCCTGCCGTGAGAACGACGCAGAGCTGTGGTTCGCCGACACGCCGGACGGTGTCGAGTTCGCCAAGGCACTCTGCGGGACGTGCCCGGCGCGGATCGCCTGCCTCTCGGGAGCCCTCCACCGGCGTGAGCCCTGGGGCGTCTGGGGCGGGGAGCTGTTCGTCCAGGGCGAGATCGTCGCCCGAAAGCGTCCCCGCGGACGGCCCCGCAAGGACGACGTCGCGGCGTGAGGACCGCACACCACCGTGGCCGGCATTGCCGAGCCACCACCACCGCTACGACCCAACGACGACATCCACAAGGAGAGCACCATGTACACCAGGGCGATGCAGCGCATCCGCCGTACCGCGCACCAGCGCCGCGTCCACGAGATGCAGCGCATGGCGCAGGTCGCGGCCGATCGCGAGCAGATGCGGGTGGTCATGTACACGCACGTGCGATGACCCCGGCGACGGAGCAGCGCGCCGCCCCCGAGACCGCGTCGGGGGCGGTGCTGCTCGGGCAGCACACCGCGCTCGGCCGGCCCACGGCACGCCTCACCGAGCGGGACTTCTGGCGCGCCGTGGCGGCGACGGTCGTGCTGGTGCCGCGGCGCCGCCGGCAGTGACCGCCGTCATGCCAGGAAGGCATGTGCAGGCGCGCGACCTGCGCCTATGGTGGGGTCCAGACGGTGTCGACGAAGACACCGGAGGAGTGGATGACCATGGACCGCTCGCGCCCCACACGCCGTGACTTCCTCCGCATCGGCGGGGCTGGTGCGGGACTGATGCTCATCGGTCAGGTCGGCGGCCAGGCGTTCCGGATGCCGGCCGCGCTCGCCGTTCCCGGTGGGCTCCTCGACGCGATCACCGTCCCGAAGTTCCAGAGCGCCCTGCTCATCCCTCCGGTCATGCCCCGGTCGGGTCGCATCCCGCGACCCGGTGGACCCCCGATCGACGAGTACGTCATCTCGGTCCGGCAGCTCGACCAGCAGGTGCTCCCGGACGGCATGCCGATGACGACCGTGTGGGGATACGGGCCCGTGGCCACGGCCCGGCCGAACGCCCCGCGCGTGCACAACGCGCCGTCGTTCACGATCGAGGCGCGGCATCGCCTTCCCGTACGGGTCACGTGGGTCAACGACCTCGTCGACGAGGCGGGCCACTACCTGCCGCACCTGCTGCCGGTCGACCCCACGCTGCACTGGGCGAACCCCCCTGGCGGGGAGGACGAGCGGGACAGCCGCCCCACCTTCGAGGCCACCCCGGGCCCTTACACGGGCCCGGTCCCGATCGTCACCCACGTCCACGGGGCGTTCGCGGTCGGTGACGAGAGCGACGGGTACCCGGAGGCCTGGTTCCTCCCTCAGGCGGACGGCATCCCCGAGGACTGGGCGACGGAGGGCACGTGGTACCGGTTCTTCGCCGGCAAGGCGCGGGCGCGGTTCGGGGTGACGTGGGAGCCGGGCAGCGCCACCTTCCAGTACCCCAACAGCGGCCCCGCTGCGACGCTCTGGTACCACGACCACACCTTGGGCATGACCCGGCTCAACGTCTACGCGGGACCGGCCGGGTTCTACCTCCTGCGCGGTGGGCCGATGGGCGACGACGAGGTACGCGACAGCAGGACCGGCGCACGGGCCACGCTGCCCGGCCCGGCTCCCCGCGAGACCGACGCCTTTCCGTCGACCACGCGGTACCGCGAGATCGCCCTCGCGATCCAGGACCGCTCCTTCACCGAGGACGGGTCGCTCTTCTACCCGGACACGCGCGCCTTCTTCGACGGCATCGAGGGCCCGTACGTCCCGGAGACCGACATCTCACCGATGTGGAACCCCGAGTTCTTCGGCAACACCATCATCGTCAACGGTGCCACGTGGCCGCGACTGGAGGTCGAGCAGAGGCGCTACCGGTTCCGGGTCCTCAACGGGTGCCAGTCGCGGTTCCTCATCCTCGACTTCGGCGACATCCCGGGCGTCAGCGCCTGGGCGATCGGGAACGAGGGGGGCTTCCTCGACGAGCCCGTCGACCTCACGTCCCACCAGTCCAACCGCCTCCTCCTGGGACCGGCGGAACGGGCCGACCTCATCGTCGACTTCACCGAGGTGCCGGCGGGGGACCACGTCCTGCGAAACGTGGGACCCGACGAGCCGTTCGGCGGCGGGGTCCTCGGCACCGACTTCTTCGCGGCAGACCCGGCCACGACGGGGCAGATCATGCAGTTCGGGGTCGGACCGGCGCGTGGCGCAGACACCTCGACACATCCGCGGTACCTCCTGCTCCCGACCCGCCAGGCGCTGCCGGAGGAGTCGGAAACCCGGCCGCTCGCACTTGTCGAGGAGATGTCGATGGACTTCGACGACGCGCCCGCGGCAGCTCTGCTGGGCACCGTGTCGGGTGACCCGAGCGACGGAACCGCCATGACCCATCCCCTCATGTGGCACGAGCCCGTGTCGGAGAACCCGGCTGCCGGTGCCACCGAGGTGTGGGAGCTGTACAACACCACCGCGGATGCGCACCCCATCCACGTCCACGAGACGTTGTTCGAGGTCGTGGACCGCCAGGAGATCGAGAGCGACGAGGAACAGCCGGGCCTGCGCCTCCGGCCGGGGTCCTCACCAGCGCCGCCCGAGCCCTGGGAGGCCGGCGTGAAGGACACGGTCGTGGCGTACCCGGGTCAGGTCACGAGGATCCGCGCGCGATTCAGCGGCCCCGGCCAGTTCGTGTGGCACTGCCACATCGTCGAGCACGAGGACAACGAGATGATGCGGCCGTACCGCATCGGACCGGTGCAACCGGGGCAGCCGGGCTGACGTACTGGTCTCGACGGCGAGGCTGGCTACCCTGAGGCCATGGTCTCGCTGACGATCGCCCAGGACCCCGCCGCCGACCGGGTGCTCTCGGAGGACCCGTTCGCGCTCCTCGTCGGGATGCTGCTCGACCAGCAGTTCCCGATGGAGCGTGCGTTCGCCGGACCGGCGAAGGTGCTCGAGCGCTTCGGGACGCTCGACCCGGCGGCCGTCGCCGCCGCGGATCCAGAGACCTTCGCCGACCTGTGTGCGACGCCGCCGGCGATCCACCGCTACGGGCGCTCGATGGCCGCCCGCATCCAGGCGTTGGCGGCCGTCGTCCGCGACGACTACGGCGGCGACGCCGCGTCCATCTGGCGTGACGCCGCCACCGGGGCCGAGCTCGTGGCCCGGCTCAAGGCGCTGCCGGGCTTCGGTGAGCAGAAGGCGCGGATCTTCACCGCCCTCCTCGGGAAGCAGCTCGGGGTGCGCCCGCCCGGCTGGGAGGCCGCCTGCGGTGCGTACGCCGAGCCTGGGTCCTTCCGTTCGGTCGCCGACGTCGTCGACGCCGAGTCGCTGCAGAAGGTCCGAGACTTCAAGAAGGCCGCCAAGGCGGCGACGGCGGGGAGCTGACCGCGGTGCCCGAGGACCCCACGCGGGATGCCGTTGCCCAGGCGCCCGATCCGCGCCCCGTCTGCGCAACGTGCGGAACCGTCCCACCGGACGACGACGCCGCCGCGCTCGCCCGGATCAGCTGGACCCACGGCGTCGAGAACGGCCGGGACGTGTGGACCTGCGACGGCTGCAGCCGCACCCACCTGCGCTCCATCGAGGGCAAGCTCGACTCCGCGTGGTGGTGACCCGCGCCGCTCGGGTCAGGGAGGGGAGGGGGGCAGCCGCGACTCGTCGAGGCCCGGAAGGTAGGCGCAGACCATCTCGCGCAGCGGAACCGTTCCGCCGACCTGGCTGAGGACCCCGATGCCGCCCAGCCACACGCGGTGGATCAGGAGGTACTCCGGGGGGAGGTTCAGCTTGAGCCCGATGAGGAACTGGGGACGCCGCGGATCCTGGATCTGGGCGGCCGTCGCCCGGAGCCACTCCCGCGTCGGCGTGAACTCCTCGCGGATGAGGGGGTCGACGAGCGGGGTGAGGAAGTCGAGGAGGAGGTCGGGGTCGATGTCGACGCCCGGGCGGATGAACCCCTCCGCTCGCAGCACCGCCTCCAGCGCCTCCGCGTCACCGGCGAGGGCCTCGGTGAGCACCCGGCCCAGCGATGCGGGGAGCCCGGCGGGCAGGCGGTTGACCGCCCCGTAGTCCAGCACCCCGAGGCGGCCGTCGGCGGTGACCCGGAAGTTGCCCGGGTGCGGGTCGGCGTGGAGGAGGTGGGCCCGGTTCGGCGCGCGCAGCAGGAACTCCAGGTAGAGGGTCGCGGCCTCGTCGCGCTCCTCCTGCGTTCCCTCGGTGATGATCCGGGACAGGGGCCGCCCGTCGACCCACTCGGTGACGAGCACGTGCCGGGAGTCGACGAGGACGTCGGGGACGAGCACGTCGTCGTCGTCGCGGAAGGCGTGGGCGAAGTGCCGCTGGTGGCGACCCTCGAGGTGGTAGTCGAGCTCCTCGCTCATCCGGGCCTTGAGCTCGTCCATGATCGGCTTGACGTCGACGCCGGGCACCCACGACCCGGCGACGCGGGCCACCCGCGACAGCTGGTTGAGGTCGGACATCAGGGCCTCCGCCGCCCCCGGGTACTGGATCTTGACGGCGACCTCGCGGCCGTCGCGCCACACCGCCTTGTGCACCTGGCCGATGGACGCGGACGCGGCGGGGACGTCGTCGAACTCCACGAGCTTCGTGCTGGCCCACCGGGGGCCGAGCTCGCGGGCCAGGATCTCGTGCACCCGGTCGGCGCCCATCGGCGGACCGGACTCCTGGAGCCGGGTGAGCGTCGCGCGGTACGGCCCGGCGAGCTCCTCGGGCATGGCGGCCTCCATGACAGAGAGGGCCTGGCCGAACTTCATCGCCCCGCCCTTGAGCTGGCCGAGGACGGAGAAGAGCTGCTCGGCGGTGCGGGCCTGCAGCTCGGCCGCCACGGCCTCGGCCGGACGGCCGCCGACCCGCTTTCCCACGCCCAACGCGGCGCGACCGGCGTGACCGAGAGGGAGCCCGACGAGCTTGGCTGTCCGGGCGATGGAGCTCCGGGGGATGTCGGTCACCCGGCCATTCTCCCCCGGACGCACCGACACCCCGGTGCAGGGTTCCACAGGCGGTGGGTCAGCATGAGGTCCTGGAGACCGATCTCGGTCGAGATCCCGCCCAGCGTCGGGTCCCCGCGGAGCGCCGACAGGGCCGTCACCGTGGCGACCGCGGCGGCGAGCACGACCCCCTCCGGGGGCGCCGTCCCCGGACCGCTGACCAGCGAGCGGGCCGGGGCGGCGCACCTCAGGCACGCCGTGCGGCCGGGCAGGACCAGCGGGCCCACGACCAGACGCTCCGCCTCGAGGACGATCGGGAGGTGCGGCACCCCGCGTGCCTGCCAGGGGGCCCCCACCCACCCGGGGCGCCGGCCCTCCGCGACGACGACCACGGCGCCCGGGACCTCGCCACCGAGGCCCAGGGCGAGCTCGGCACCGTCGGCTGCGTGCCGACCGCCCCGGACGTCGACCCCGCACCGGCGCAGCTGTGCCGCCGACTCCTCGGCGAGCGGGCCCCAGCCGTCGACCACGACGTGGGTCGCACCCAGCGGTGACCCGGCCGTCGGGGCGACGACGGCATCCGATGGGCGTCCGCGACGTCGGCGAGAGCCCTCCGGAGCATCGTCGACGCGACCCACTGCCACCCTCCACCTTCGCCGCCACGGTGCCGCCACGGCCCCGTGCCATCCTGACGCCTCCCCGGCACGAGGCGCCGTCGTCCACAGCCCGGAAACGAGCCACGGCCCCGACCCGGGAGGGGTCGGGGCCGTGGCGGCGAAACCGGGTTTCAGGCCTTGCCGAGGATGCGGTTGAGGTTGGTTCCGCAGACGGGGCACTCGCCCTTGGCCATCCGGCGGCCGTTCTCGGACACGACCACCTTCCCCTCGGCCTCTCGCTTCTCCTTGCACTTCACGCAGTAGAACTCGCCCTGGTAGGTCTCGTCGGCCATGGAAGTCTCTCCTCTCGTCGACCGCGGTGCGCCGCGTCGATGCGATGGTGCCGCGGTGGCGGCCCGGACCACACAAACCCTAGCCACGCACGCCGGAGCGCAGCCCCCGACGAGCCCGCCGACGCGTCGAGGCGCGTCACAGCGTCACCGTCCGAATCGTGGGCACCAGCCGTCCCAGGGGTATCGCGCCGACGGGCCCGCCGAGGCCCCCGGCCTACGCTCGACCCGTGAGCACCCCGGACGTCGAGGTCCGCCGCAGCCGGCGGCGCCGCCGGACCGTGAGCGCCTATCGCGACGGGGACCGCACGGTCGTGCTCATCCCGGCGTCGTTCACCGCAGCCGAGGAGGCCGCCTGGGTCGACCGGATGCTGGGCCGCCTCGCCGCCGGGGACACGCGGCGTCCGGCGAGCGACGAGGCGCTCGGCTCCCGGGCGGCCCGGCTGTCCGCACGCTACCTCGGTGGGCATGCACGGCCCACCGGGGTGCGGTGGGTGTCGACGATGGGCCGCCGGTGGGCGTCGTGCACCCCGGCGGACGGCAGCATCCGGGTGTCCGACCGGCTGCGCGACGTGCCCGACCACGTGCTCGACTACGTGCTGCTCCACGAGCTCTCCCACCTGCTGGTGCCCGGCCATGGGCCGGCCTTCTGGCGGTTGCTCGCCTCCTACCCGCGCACCGAACGCGCGCGGGGCTTCCTGGACGGCCTCGCGCACGCCGAGGGATGGCCAGCCGCGGCGGAGGATCCCCTCGAGGACGACGTCGAGGGCCCCGTGGAGGATGACGCCGACGGGCCGGCGTCAGCCCAGGCCGAGCGCACGCCGCGCGGCTGACACGAGCGGGAGGAGCTCCTCGGCGGTGGTGGCCGGGAGCGCGTCCACCCGCCACCAGCGCACGTCGTGCGACTCCGGGCCCACCCGCGGGCGGGCACCGGACGGTGCCAGCGCGGCGTACCTGACGTCGAGGTGCTCCCGGCAGCGCCCGAAGGAACCGCCGAGCACGTGGCGGTCGAGCTGCACGGGAGTCGGCAGGGGCTCGAGTCCTGCGAGCCCGGACTCCTCGCTCGCCTCGCGCCGGGCCGCCTCGCGAAGGGAGGAGTCGCCCTCCTCCAGGTGGCCACCGAACTGGAACCAGGCACCGGCCTTGCGGTGCAGCGTCAACAGCACGTGCGCACCGGTCGGGTCCACCACGACGCACGAGGCCGTGAGATGGACCGGCGGTCCGCCCCTGGCCACGCCGTCGGGGTGCGCCGCGAGGTGGCGGAGGTAGTGCAGGCGGAGCCGGTGCTGCCCGGCGTCGGGGGACCGCCACTGCTCGAGGACCTCGCGGGCGTCACGCAGCAGGTGGCAGTACGCCGCCACGACCGCCGGGTCCGGGTCGTCGTCACCCTCCGCGGAGCCTCCGGTCACCCCCCGTCCTCGCCGCGCAGGAGGCGGTCCAGCTCGGCGTCCATCTCGTCGCCCGAGGAGGCGCGTGCTCGCTCGACGTATCCCAGCGGGTCGTCGAGGTCACCCGCACCGGGCGCAAGGTCCGGGTGGCGCCAGGCTGCGTCGCGGGCCGTCGCGGCGCCGGAGTCCTCGAGCGCCGCGAAGAGGTTGGCCGCGTCGCGCAGGCGGCGGGGACGCAGCTCGAGGCCGACGAGCGCGCCGAACGCCTTCTCCGCCGGCCCCCCGGTGGCCCGGCGGCGGCGGACCGCCTCGCCCAGGGCCTCTGCCTGCGGGAGGTGCTCCCTCGTCGCCCGGTCGCTGACGACGTCGACCCACCCCTCGACGAGGGCGAGCAGCGTCTCGAGCCGGGCCAGCGCGGACTTCTGCGCCAGTGACTGCTGGGGCGCGAACATCCGGCCCTGCAGCGCGCCCTGGACGGCCTCGGGGTCCGACGGGTCGATCGAGCGCACGGCCTCCTCGATCGCCTCGGTGTCGATGCGGATGTCCGCCGCGTAGTCACGGACCGCCGCCAGCAGGGCAGGCGCCAGCCACGGCACCGCGCCGAACAGCCGCACCCGCGCCACCTCCCGCACGGCGACGTACAGCCTGGCCCGGGGCTCGTCGACCTCGAGGCCCTCGGCGAACGCCCGCACCGCGGCGGGCATGATGACCACCGTCGGCGCCGGGACGAGGGGGAGTGAGACCTCGCAGCCGGTCAGCACCTCGCCCGCCAACGTGCCCGTCCCCTGGCCCAGCTGCATCGAGAACATCGACCCGTGCATCCGGCGGAGCATCGGGCCGGCCTGGTCGAGCAGTCCCGGGGGCAACCCGGCATCCCCCAGCTGGCCGAGCTGGCTCGACAGGGCGGCGGTGACCGCCGCGGTGACCCCCGACGCGACCGGCTCCACGAGGTCGGTCCACACGGGCATGGTCGCCTCGACCCACTCCGCGCGGCTCCAGGCCGTGCCCTGGAGCGCGGGGGCGGTGACGTCGGTGACGGCGTCGAGCCACATGCCGGCGACCCGGACCGCCTCCTCCGCGTCGCGACGCTCGTGCGGGCTCACGAGCGCGTCGCCCTCGGCGGCGACCGTCTTGCGGGCGATGTCCGTCGCGAGCCCCACGTTCACCGCGGTGTCGCTCTCGGGGGCGGCGAACATCGCCTGCACCTGGCTCATGACCATCGCGAGCATCTGCGGGTCGACCTTGTCGAGACCCATCCCCTGCATCATCGAGGCGACCTGGGGGTCCAGCTCGCCCCCACCGGTCAGCCCACGCAGCAGGCGCTCGAGATCGGGTGGCAGACCGGGTTCGTCGTCGTCGGGGGTGTTCGTCACTCCGGGCTCCTCGCGGGGGGTGAGAGGATGTCGTCTCGCTACAGCCAACCACGATCCGGGCCCAAGAGTTCCGCCCCCGCGCCCCCGAGGAGTTCCATGCCCGCCCTGCCCGACGCGGTCGCGCTCGCCGCGCTGCGGGACGAGCCGCTGTCGGTCGACGAGGTGCTCGAAGCCGTCCGTCACCCCTCGTGCGGGGGCATCGCCGTGTTCGTGGGGGTCGTGCGCGACCACGACCACGGGAGGGGAGTGACGGCGCTCGACTACGAGGCGCACCCGGGGGCGCTCCAGGCGCTGACGGACGCGTGCGAGGCGGTGGGGAGGCGCAGCGGCGCAGTCCGGGTCGCGGCGGTGCACCGCGTCGGGCCCCTGGAGGTGGGTGACCTCGCCGTGGTGGCCGCAGCGGCGGCTCCCCACCGCGGCGAGGCGTTCGAGGCCTGCCGCGAGCTCATCGACACGCTCAAGTCGCAGACGCCCATCTGGAAGCACCAGCACCTCGCGGACGGCTCGACCGAGTGGGTGGGCCTGCCGTGAGCGGTCCCCACGCCGAGATCCTCGCCGGCAGCGGCGCCCCGGGCGACCCCGGTGGTTCGGGGGCCCCGCGAGGTTTCGACGGGCGGGGACGGTCGTGGACAGGCGGGCGGTCGCCCGGCCTGCTCCCGGCCGCGCTGCTCACCGTCACGTTCCTCGCCATCGCCCTCGCGGCTGCGCTCACCTTCCTGGGCCTGCCCTACGTCGTGATGTCACCCGGCCCCGCGACCGACATCCTCGGGACGGTCGACGGCAAGCCGCTGCTGGCGGTCGAGGGGGCGACGACGTACCCGACGACCGGTCGCCTCGACTTCACGACCGTCAGCGTCGACGGGGGACCCGGGGTGACCGTGACGCTCTACGACGTCCTGCGGGCGTGGGTCTCCGACTCCGAGGAGGTGCTGCCGGTCGACCAGGTGTTCCCGCCGGACTCGAGCGAGGAGCAGGTGGAGCAGGAGGGGGCGGCGGAGATGGCCGACTCCCAGACGGTCGCCACCGCAACGGCACTGCGCGCCATGGGCCGGGACGTCGAGCAGACGGTCGTCATCGCCGGCGTGCCGGAGGGCAGCCCCTCGGACGGGCTGCTGGAGGCAGGCGACGTGCTCGTCTCCGTCGGCGGGTCGGCGGCGTCCTCCTCGGATGCCGTGCGCGCCGCCGTCCAGCGCGTGGACCCCGGTGACGTCGTGCCCGTCGTCGTGCGCCGGGACGGAGAGGAGCGGACCGTCGAGGTTCGCACCGCGGAGTCCGAGCGCGGAACCGTCATCGGGGTGGGGCTGCGGCTCGACTACGACCTCCCCGTGGACGTCACGCTGCGCACCGGCAACGTCGGGGGCCCCTCGGCCGGGCTGATGTTCAGCCTGGCCATCTACGACGTGCTGACGCCCGGCGCTCTGACCGGAGGCAAGGACATCGCGGGGACCGGGACGATGGAGGACGACGGCACGGTCGGGCCCATCGGCGGCATCCGCCAGAAGCTCCTGGGCGCCAGGGCCGCCGGCACCGACTTCTTCCTCGCTCCGGCGGAGAACTGCTCCGAGGTCGTGGGGCACGTCCCGGAGGGCCTTCGAGTCGTCCCGGTGGCCACGTTCGACGACGGGCTCGACGCCGTACGCGGCATCGCGTCTGGGAGCGCGGGGTCACTGCCCACCTGCGGCTGACCGTCCGCCTGACTGCGCGACCCATTCGCTCGGGCGTCAGGCCGGGGCCAGGGTGGACCGCAGCGCCTGGACGAGACCGGGCGCGATCTCGTCACCCAGGGCCACCCGGTCGTCGCTGTCGTTGGCCCGCTGGCGGAGCAGGCAGCGGGCCGCGCCGTCGCGCGTCACCGCCACGAGGAGGCGCACGTCCGAGCGCTGGGGGTGGTCGGCCACGGCTCGCAGCGCCGCCTCCGGGTCGTCCGGCAGGTCCCGCTCGGCCTCCGGCGGGACGACGATGCGCTCGACGGCCAGGGCGCAGCCGGCCACCTGCTCGGGCCAGGCGATCTGCGCGAGCAGCTCCTCGAGACCGGCGGCGTCCGGCAGCGAGTCCTGCTCGACCGCGCTCAGCGCACCGTCGACGCCGTCCTGCGGCCGCAGGCCCGCGTCGAGGTGGGGCTCGCGGCGCAGCAGCTCGGCGGTGGGGACGAGGGCGAAGAGCCGGACCGGCTGGTCCCACCCCGAGCGGGCGACGTGACGCTCGGTGTCGAGAGCGGCCAGGGTCAGCGGGTCGGTCACGGGTCGCGGGCTGTCGGTCACCCGACCATGGTGCCCGAAGACCATGCAGGAACCCGGGGTACATTCGTCGCCCACGGTCGATGTGGGTACCCCCCGCCGACGGACGAGGAGAGCAGTGAGTCGCTCGGAGTGGTTCGACGGGCCCGCAGGCCCGGATGACGGTTCGGCACGCCCGCAGGGTGGTCAGGGCGGGCCCCCGGTCTCGGCCCGGCCGGCGACGCGCCGGCGGAGGGGTCCGCTCGGCACCACGCTCGTCGTCCTGCTCGTCGTCGTCGTCCTCGGCGGCATCGCGGCCGACCTCCTCACCGACATCTGGTGGTACGAGTCCGTCGGCTTCCGCGACGTGTTCGTGAAGGAGCTCACGGTCAAGCTCGCGATCTTCGTCGTCGCCGCGCTCGTCACGGGCGGGGCCGTCGCCGCGAGCCTCGTCGTGGCCTACCGCACCCGGCCGCTGTACGTGCCGGTGACCCAGGCCCAGCAGGTCCTCGAGCAGTACCGCCAGGCCATCGAGCCGCTGCGCCGGCTGGCCGTGATCGTCATCCCCGTCGTCCTCGGCCTCCTCGCCGGCTCCGGCTCGATGGGCGCCTGGCGCACCTTCCTCCTGTGGGCCAACCGCGAGCCGTTCGGGGTCGAGGACCCCCAGTTCGGCATGGATGTGGGGTTCTTCGTCTTCACGCTGCCGTGGCTTCGCTTCGTCGTGAGCTTCGTGACGGTGGTGCTCGTCCTCGCCTTCGTCGCCGGTGCCTTCACCCACTACGTCTACGGCGGGCTCCAGCTGCCCGGCCGGGGGCCGACGACCCGCGCCGCCTACGTACACCTCGGCGTCCTGGGCGCGCTCATCGCCCTGACCCGCGCCGCCTCCTACTGGCTCGACCGCTACTCCCTCGCCACCCAGAAGGGGCAGCTGCTCACCGGCATCACGTACACCGACGACAACGCCGTCCTGCCGACCAAGGCCATCCTGGCGGTCGCGGCCCTCATGTGCGCCGCGTTCTTCCTCGCCGCGATCTGGAGCCGCAGCTGGCGGCTTCCCCTCACCGGGGTCGCCCTCCTCGTCGTGACGGCCGTGGTCGTCGGGGGCGCCTACCCGGCGCTCATCCAGTCGCTGCGGGTGCGCCCCTCGGAGAAGTCGCTGGAGGCCCCGTACATCGAACGCAACATCACCGCGACCCGCACGGCCTTCGGCCTGGACCGGGTGGAGCGGATCCCCAACCCTGCTGCCACCGAGGCCGAGAGCCAGGACGTGCTCCGAGCCGCCGCCAACGACATCCCCGGCATCCGCATCATCGACCCCAACGTCGTCGCCCCCACGTTCCGCCAGCTCGAGGGTCAGCGCGACTACTACGCCTTCCCCGACACCCTCGACGTCGACCGCTACACGATCGAGGAGCAGGCCCGCGACGCGGTGGTCGCCGTCCGCGAGATCAACCTCGAGGGGCTGCCCGACAACCAGCGCAACTGGCTCAACGACCACACCATCTACACCCACGGCTACGGCTTCTACGCCGCGTACGGCAACCAGCGCAGCACCGAGGGTGACCCGGTGTTCTTCGAGGGCGGTGGGCGCACCTCACTGGGTGAGTACGAGCCCCGCATCTACTTCGGCGAGCTGTCCCCGACCTACTCGGTGGTGGGCGCCCCCGCCGGGGCCTCGCCCCGTGAGTTCGACTTCCCCGCGGGGGGTGAGGGCGAGGTTGCCGTGAACAACACGTATGCCGGGGACGGCGGCGTGGAGATCGGCTCGGCGCTGCGCCGGTTCGCCTACGCCCTGAAGTACCGGGAGGCGAACTTCCTCCTCTCCGACGCGGTCAACAGCGAGTCGCGCATCCTCGACCACCGCAGCCCCACCGAGCGGGTCGAACGCGTCGCGCCGTGGCTGCGGCTCGACGGGAACGTCTACCCCGCCGTCGTGGAGGGCCGGATCCAGTGGATCGTGGACGGCTTCACCACCTCGGCGAGCTACCCGAACAGCCGGCTCATCGAGCTCGCGGAGGCGACGTCGGACTCGGTCGCCCAGCGCTCGAACGTCGTGACGGTCGGTGCGGGGCAGGTGAACTACGTCCGCAACGCCGTGAAGGCGACGGTCGACGCCCACGACGGGAGCGTCAAGCTCTACGGCTGGGACACCACCGACCCCATGCTCAGGGCCTGGGGAAAGGCCTTCCCCGGCTCGGTCCGACCGCTCTCCGAGATCTCGGGCGACCTCATGGCGCACATCCGCTACCCCCAGGACCTCCTCAAGGTCCAGCGTGAGCTCATCACCGAGTACCACGTGACCAACCCGGGCGACTTCTACAGCGGCTCCGACAAGTGGAGGGTGCCGCGCGACCCGTTCCTGCCCGCGCAGGACCAGCCCGTCGTCTTCCAGTCGATCGCGATGCCGGGCGAGGACCAGGCGTCGTTCTCGATCACCTCCCCGTTCGTGCCGGCGAGCGACAACGAGGCGGGCCGCGAGATCCTCCGTGGGCTGCTGGCGGTCGACGCCGACGCCGGTACCGAGGCCGGGCGCCCGGCGGAGGACTACGGCTCCCTGCGCCTGCTCGAGTTCGGCTCGGCCACCCCCGCGGGGCCGGGCCAGGTGCTCAACCAGATCCAGAACTCACCGGTGCGTTCCCAGAACCCCGCCGAGCAGCTGTCGCTGGCGCAGTACATCACCAACAACTCGCAGTCCGGCAAGGAGCTGACCTTCGGCAACCTGCTGACCTTCCCGCTCGAGGGCCGGATGTTCTACGTCCAGCCGATCTACGTGCAGGCGGCATCCGGCTCGGGCTCCTTCCCACAGAACAAGATCAACGTCGCGGTCTACGGGACCACGGTCGCGTGGGGGGACACGCTCGAACAGGCGGTCAGCGGGCTGTTCGGCGCCGAGGAGGAGGGCGACGGCCAGCCCGACCCGGAGCAGCCGACCGATCCAGAACAGCCGTCCACGCCGGCCTCCCCCGCAGCCCAGCTCGCGGCGGCGCTCACCGAGATCCAGAACGCGTACGCGGCGGGGCAGGAGGCCCTCAAGACCGGGGACTTCGCCGCGTACGGCGCGGCGCAGCAGCGGCTCGACGCGGCGATCAAGCGGGCCCAGGCCATCGCGCCGCAGCTCAACCTCGACGTGACACCGGCGCCGACCCCGTCGCCCACGGGTTCTGCACCCGCCTCACCGGCTCCGTCGCCGACCGGGTGACCACGCTCGATTTGTCCGCCGGTGCGTCGGTCACGTAGGCTCGGCCCCATACCGAGCGCGGTTCTTCGGAGGCGCGACTCACTCGACGCGGGGTGGAGCAGCTCGGTAGCTCGCCGGGCTCATAACCCGGAGGTCGCAGGTTCAAATCCTGCCCCCGCTACCACGCCACGAGGCCCGGACAGACACTGTCCGGGCCTCGTGCGTGCCCCGGACGTCCACGGAGACAGCGGGCCCCGCGTGACCTCCACCACGTCCGCCCCAACCGGCATACTCGGCTGGTGACCCGTGTTGGACCCGGCGTGAACAGCCCCCATCGCGTCGTCGTCATCGGTTCGGGCTTCGGAGGTCTCTTCGGCACCCAGGCCCTGCGGCGCCGCAAGGACGTCGAGATCACCGTCATCGCCTCCACGGCCCACCACCTGTTCCAGCCGCTGCTCTACCAGGTCGCGACCGGCATCCTCTCCGAGGGGGAGATCGCCCCGAGCACCCGTGAGGTGCTCGCCCGGCAGAGGAACGCCACGGTGCTCCTCGGCACGGTGACGAAGGTCGACCTGGCGGCACGCACGGTCACCTCGGAAGTGCTGGGTCGCGAGCACGTCACGCCCTACGACTCCCTCCTCGTCGCCGCCGGCGCCGGCCAGTCGTGGTTCGGCAACGACCACTTCGCCCGCCACGCCCCGGGGATGAAGTCCATCGACGACGCGCTCGAGCTGCGCGGCCGCATCTTCGGCGCCTTCGAGCTCGCAGAGCTGGCGGCCACCCCGGTCGAGCAGGAGCGGGCCCTGACCTTCGTCGTCGTCGGTGCCGGGCCGACCGGTGTCGAGATGGCGGGCCAGATCGCCGAGCTCGCCCACCGCACCCTGCGGGGCGACTTCCGCCGCATCGACCCCACCCAGGCGCGCATCATCCTCGTCGACGCCGTCGACCAGGTCCTGCCCTCCTTCGGCGACCACCTCGGCGGGGCCGCGCGGGCCCGGCTCACCCGGATGGGCGTCGACGTACGGCTCGGCACCACGGTCACCGACGTCGACGCCACCGGTATCACCGTCCAGGAGCCCGACGGCACGACCACACGCATCGAGGCGCTGACCAAGGTCTGGGCCGCCGGGGTCCAGGCGAGCCCGCTGGGTCGCCAGATCGCCGAGCAGTCGGGCGCCGAGGTCGACCGGGCGGGACGCATCAAGGTGCTGTCCGACCTCACCGTGCCGGGACATCCCGAAGTCTTCGTCGTCGGGGACATGATGTCGCTCGACACCCTTCCGGGCGTGGCCCAGGTCGCCATCCAGGGCTCCCGATTCGCGGCACGGCAGATCGCCCGGCGCCTCGACGGCAAGGAGCCCGAGCCGCGGTTCGAGTACTTCGACAAGGGCTCGATGGCGACCATCTCGCGGTTCAGCGCCGTCGCGTCCATCGGGCGCCTGCGCTTCTCGGGGTTCTTCGCATGGATCCTGTGGCTGGCGATCCATCTCGTCTACATCATCGGCTTCAAGCACCGCGTCACGACGCTGCTGCACTGGGTCGTGAGCTTCCTCGGGCGAGGCCGCGCCGAGCGGGTGGCCACCGAGCAGCAGGTGTTCGGCCGCCGGGCCATGGACGCCCTCGCCGGCGACGACGCGCCCTCCATCCCCACCGACCCGGCCGACGGCGAGGTCAGCGGGGTCGCCGAGCTCGAGGACCGCCGCCGCACCGCCTGAGCCCGCGCACGGCCGGAGCCGCCGCACCCGCCCGGGCCGTGTCGCCGGCACCGGTGGCCCCCACCGGGGACCCACGTAGGGTGGCCGGCATGCCGCTGGACTACCCCATCCACCGCCGGACCATGGCCAACGGGCTGCGGGTCGTCGTCAGCCCCGACCACACCGTCCCGAACGTGACGGTCAACCTCTGGGTAGGTGTGGGCTCTCGCCACGAGGTGCCCGGTCGCACCGGCTTCGCGCACCTCTTCGAGCACCTGATGTTCCAGGGGTCGCGCCACGTCCGCAGCGGGGAGCACTTCGAGGCCCTCATGGCCGAGGGCGGACGGCTCAACGCGACGACGTGGTTCGACCGCACCAACTACTTCGAGACCGTTCCCACCGGCGCCGTGGAGCTCGCCCTCTGGCTCGAGGCAGACCGCCACGGTCACCTCCTCGACGCGGTCACGCAGGAGAACCTGGACAACCAGCGTGACGTCGTCAAGGAGGAGAAGCGCCAGCGGTACGACAACCAGCCGTACGGCAACGCCCTCATCGACGTCTACGCCGCGGTCTTCCCCGAGGGCCACCCCTACCACCACCCCACGATCGGCTCTATGGGGGACCTCGACGCCGCGAGCCTGGCCGACGTGCACGCCTTCTTCCGTCGCTACTACGGCCCCGACAACACCGTGCTCACGCTGTGCGGAGACATCACCCCGGAGCGCGGCTTCGAGCTCGTCGAGCGCCACTTCGGACCTCTTCCCGCGAGCGCGGAGAGGGCTCGACCGCCGCACCCGCAGCTCGAGGCCCTCGCCCGACCCGTACGGGTGGACCGCCGCGAGGTGGTGCCGAACGACCGGCTGCACGTGGCGTTCCGGCTGCCGGTCGACGAGACGGACGAGTTCCTCGCGGCGGCGGTGGCCCTGGACTGCGTCGGAGGCCTGGGTACCTCGCGCCTCGTCAAGAGACTCGTCCGGCGGGAGCAGACCGCGCTGGGCGCGCACGCGACCGCGTGGGGCTTCGTCGACGGCGCCTCGCTCGGGTTCGTCGTGCTCGACGTCGCACCCGGGGTGGATGCCGCCCTTGTGGAGCAGGCGTTCCTCGAGGAGCTCGAGGGGTTCCTGGCCTCCGGCCCGACGGACGCCGAGCTCGAGGCGTCCCTGGCCCAGTCGGAGCGCTCGTGGCTGTCGGCGCTGGCCAGCCAGGAGGAGCGCGCCGACCTCATCAGCCACCACCACCTGCTGCACGACGACCCCGGGGTGGTCAACACCCACCTCGACCGGCTGCGCGCCGTGACCGCGGAGCAGGTCACCGCAGCGGCCCACCGGTGGCTGCGCCCGCAGAACCGCGCCGTCGTGGCGTACCTCGCGCGCGGTGAGGCCTCCGACGAGCAGGAGGCGGTCGCGTGAGCGCCGCTCGTCCGGAGGTCGCGGAGCGCCGCTCGTCCGGACGTCGCCCCACCGCGGCCGTGGACCTACCCGGTTCCCGAGGAGCACCGGCTCGGCAACGGCGTCAGGGTCCTGGTCCACGACCTGCCCGGACAGTACGTCCTGGCCCTGCGCCTCGTGGTTCCCACGGCCCTGTCCGCCGAACCACCCGGCATGGAGGGCGTCGCCGCCATGACGGCGCGGCTGCTCGACGAGGGCACGTCGGCCCACGACGCCGAGGAGTTCGCCGAGCTCATGGAGCGGCACGGCATGGTCCTCGGCGCCGGCGTCTCCGACGGAGGGCTGCTCGTCGACGTCGACGTCCCCCAGCGGCACCTCGAGACGGCCGCCCGCCTGGTCAGCGAGGCGGTCGCCGACGCGGTCTTCCCCGAGACCGAGGTCCGGCGCATCCTGCGCAACCGGCTCGCGGAGATCGAGCAGGAGCGCGCCTCCGCCTCCCACCGGGCGGCGAAGGAGCTGGCGCGCACCCTGTGGGCGCCGGGCGAGCGAGCCGGACTCCCCACCGGGGGCTCCACCGAGAGCATCGGGTCGCTCACCCGCGACGACCTCGTCGACTTCCACGCCGCCGCCGTCGGGCCGCAGGGGTCCACGCTCGTGCTGGCCGGGGACCTCGCGGGGGTCGACGTGGCGGGTCTCCTCGAACGCACGCTCGGCGAGTGGTCGGCACCCCTCCACCGGCCGGTCCCGCCGCCGGTGGCGCCGGTTCCCGCTGCGGATGCCGCCCGCGTGGTGGTCGTGGACCGCCCGGGCTCGGTGCAGACCGAGATCGCGGTGGGACGGCCCGGCCCCGACCGGTCCACGCCGCACGGCTGGGCTCCCCACCCGGTCGTCTCCTTCGTGCTGGGCGGCTCGCCGAGCGCACGGCTCGACGCCGTGCTGCGCGAGGAGAAGGGCTACACCTACGGCATCCGCTCGGCGTTCCGCCCACGGGTGGCGGGCGGCTCGTTCGTCACCGCCGGGTCCGTGCGGTCCGAGGTCACCGGTGAGGCGGTCCAGATCCTCCTCGACATCCTCGACGGTGCCGCCCGTAGCGGGTTCACCGGGGCCGAGCTGCGATCCGGCGTCGACTACGTGGCCAAGACCGCACCCGGTCGCTACGCGACGGCAGACGCGGTGGCGGACGAGACGGCGGCGCTGGCCCTGGAGCGCCTGCCGCTCGACTTCACCACCACGACCCTCCAGGCCCTGCCGCGACTCACCCGTGCCGACCTCGACGCGGCCTACCGGCGCGTCGCGACGGGCGCGTGGAGCGTCGTCCTCGTCGGCGACGCGTCGACCGTCGTGCCCGCGCTCGAGGGTCGGGTGGCGGGACCGGTGAGCACCGTTGGCCTCTGAAGCGACCCGGAGGCGCTCAGTGGTCATGCGGTCGCTGATCGGCCGGCTCGAGCTGGTCGAGCAGGGCGGCGCCCTCGTCGCGATCCGCTTCGACGCGCCGGCCGACGGCTCCCCGGGGCACGAGCGTGGCGGCTCCGCCCTCCTCGCCGAGGCGCACCGCCAGCTCACCGAGTACTTCGCGGGGGAGCGTCGCGAGTTCCGGCTGCCACTGCGCCCCGCCGGAACCGACTTCCAGAGGCGGGTCTGGGACGTCCTGGCCACGGTGCCGTGGGGCACCACGACGACTTACGGCGCCCTGGCCGCGCGCCTCGGCCTGCCGCCCGGCGCCTCGCGGGCCGTGGGGGCCGCCAACGGGGCCAACCCGCTCCCCATCGTGCTCCCGTGCCACCGGGTGGTCGGGTCCGACGGCACGCTGACGGGTTACGCCGGTGGTCTGGAGCGCAAGGCCCACCTGCTCCGTCTCGAGCATGTGGCCACCGAGGCGGACCAGGGCTCGCTGTTCTGACGAGACGGATGCCGTGGGTCAGGGCGTCCCGATGTGGCGCAGCACCTCGTCGTGGAGGAGACCGTTGGTGGCCACGGCGTTGCCGCCGAAGGGACCGTCGACCCCTGCCAGCGAGGTGAACCGGCCTCCTGCCTCGGTCACGATGGGCACGAGCGCCGCCATGTCGTGCAGCCCAAGCTCCGGCTCGGCAGCGATGTCGACCGCCCCCTCGGCCAGGAGCATGTAGGACCAGAAGTCGCCGAAGGCGCGCTCTCGCCAGCAGGTGCGCGCGAGGTCGAGCATCTGGCGCTCTCGGCTGACGGCAGACCACGACGTGAAGCTGGAGCACGAGAGCGAGGCGTCCTCGATCCTGGCCACCGCGGACACGTGCAGCTGCCGGGCGGAGGTGAGGCTGCGCCCGGCCCAGGCCCCGGAGCCGAGGGCGGCCCACCAGCGGCGCCCGAGCGCCGGGGCGGCGACGAGGCCGAGCACGGGCACGCCGTCGTCGACGAGGGCGATGAGGGTCGCCCACACGGGGACGCCCCGGACGAAGTTGTGGGTGCCGTCGATCGGGTCGACCACCCACTGGCGCATGCTCGACCCCGTGGGGGCGAACTCCTCCCCGATCACGGCGTCGCGGGGCCGGGTGCGCTTGAGCTGTCCCCGGATCAGCTCCTCGGCGTCCCGGTCGGCGTCGGTGACCAGGCTGAGGTCCGGCTTGGCCTCGACGTGGAGGTCCTCGGCCCGGAACCGTGCCGTCGTGACCCTCTCGACGGCATCCGCGAGCACGTGGGCAAGGCGCAGATCGTCGTCGTAGCCGGGCACGCGCCCAACCTAGCGGCCTGCTGCCGAAGAATCTTCGGTCTGGAGACGATCCGGTCCCGCTTCGGTCACAATCCAGTCTCGGCCGTACCTAAGCCTTCCGTTGGGGCATTCCATGGTCTTTCATGGGGGTCGCATCGCCGGAGGGCGCTGCACCGAGACGCCCCTGACCCGGGGCGGATCATGGACACGATCACCCGACCAACGGGTGATGACACCACTTCAGTAGGAGGACATCCATGCGAGGAACCACTCGCACGGTCGCGGTCGCGGCCCTGTCCGCCGTTGCGCTTCTCGCCGCAGGTTGCGGCAGCGGCGACGACGGTGAGACCGACACCCCGGCAGCCGACGCGAAGACCGGCGGAGAGATCACGGTTCGCGGCTGCACCCCCGAGAACCCCCTGATCCCCAGCAACACGACCGAGACGTGTGGTGGCACCGTCATCGACGCTGTCTTCTCCAAGCTGGTCCACTACGACTCCGAGACCGCGGCCCCGCAGAACGACATCGCGGAGTCGATCGAGACCGAGGACAACCAGACCTTCACGGTCAAGCTCAAGCAGGGCTACAAGTTCCACGACGGCACCGAGGTCAAGGCCAAGAACTTCGTCGACAGCTGGAACTACGCGGCCTACGGCCCGAACGCCCAGTCGAGCGGCTACTTCATGGAGCCCATCGAGGGCTACGCCGACCTGCAGTGCGCGGGCACCGCGAACCCCGACGACCCGTGTGAGGGCTTCACCCCGAAGTCCAAGGAGATGTCGGGCCTGAAGGTCGTCGACGACTACAACTTCACCATCACGACCGCCGAGAAGGTGTCGAACCTGCCCGTCCGCCTCGGCTACTCGGCGTTCGCGCCGCTGCCGGACGTGTTCTTCGCGGACCCCGAGGCGTTCGGTCAGAAGCCGATCGGCTCCGGCCCGTTCAAGCTCGACTCGTGGACCCCGAACCAGTCCATCGTCATGTCGAAGTTCGCCGACTACTCCGGTGAGTTCGGGGCCAAGCTCGACAAGATCGACTACAAGATCTACCAGGACGCCGACGCGGCGTACAACGACCTCCTCGCGAACAACCTCGACGCGACCGACGAGATCCCGACGAGCGCTCTGATCGACGACAAGTACAAGACGGACCTCCCCGACCGCAACGCGTCGAAGGAGGAGGGCGTCATCCAGACGGTCACCTTCGCGCCGGTCGAGGTCGACCCGAACTACGCGGACCCGAAGATCCGCCAGGCCATCTCGATGGCAATCGACCGCGACACGATCGTCAAGCAGATCTTCAACGGCACCCGCGTCCCGGCCACCGGCTGGGTGTCCCCGGTCGTCGACGGCTACAAGGCCGACCAGTGCGGCGAGTTCTGCACGTTCGACCCCGCGAAGGCCAAGGCCCTCCTCGCGGAGGCCGGAGGCTTCAAGGGCGACAAGATCACCCTCGCCTACAACGCCGACGCCGCGCACAAGGACTGGACCGAGGCCACCTGCAACAGCATCAAGCAGAACCTCGGTGTCGAGTGCGCCGCCGTCGGCGTGCCGGACTTCGCCACCCTGCGCCAGCAGGTCGGTGACGCGAGCTGCGCACCCGGCTGCCGGAAGATGAAGGGCATGTTCCGCACCGGCTGGCAGATGGACTACCCGTCGATCGAGAACTTCCTCAGCCCGATCTACAAGACCGGCGCGTCCTCCAACGACGGCGACTACTCGAACCCCGCGTTCGACAAGCTCCTCGTCGACGCCGCGGCCCAGTCGGACGCCGCTGCCGCCAACGCGAAGTACCAGGAGGCCGAGGCCCTGCTCGCGCCCGACATGCCGGCCATCCCGCTGTGGTACGGCAACGCGGTCGTCGGCTGGTCCGAGAAGATCACCGGCCTGAAGATCACCGCCTTCGGCACCATCGACTACACGTCGATCTCGCTGAAGTGACCCACGGGGCCTAGGCCCCACGGAGCACGGCCAGTCGGCCTGTCAGCCCCCGCTGGCAGGCCGACGGCCGTGCGGGGCGTCCCTTGGCCCATGCGAACCGGGGCATCGGGTGCCCATGCGGCAAGCAGTGGGCTAGGTTCGTCACCGATACACAGAGCACGCCGCCCTCCACCGAGGTGACGGCCCGAGACCAGGGAGGTGACGTGGGCACCTACGTCATCCGTCGGTTGCTGCAGATGATCCCGGTGATCCTGGGAGCGACGTTCCTCATCTTCACCATGGTGTTCGCCCTGCCGGGCGACCCGTTGGCCGGCAAGTGCGGCGACCGGACGTGCCCCGAGGCGTATGCCGCGGCCTTCCGCGAGAAGTACAACCTCAACGACCCGCTGCCGATCCAGTACGGCAAGTACCTCGGCAACCTCGCGCAGGGGGACTTCGGCGAGACGACCAACGGCATCAAGGTCCTCGACGAGCTCAAGGAGCGCTACCCCGTCACCGCGAAGCTGGCCCTCATGGCGCTGCTCTTCGAGGCGGTGGTCGGCATCTTCGTCGGCGTCCTGACCGGCATCCGACGAGGGGGGGTCCTGGACAACCTCATCCTCGTCTCGACCCTCGTGGTGATCTCGATCCCCGTCTTCGTCATCGGCGGTCTCGGCCAGTACTTCCTGGGGGTCAAGCTGGGGATCTTCCCTGTCACGGTCACCACGAGCAACCCCTCGGTGTACGAGCTCATGCTGCCGGCGATCGTGCTCGGCTCGATCTCGCTCGCCTTCGTCTCGCGGCTCACCCGCACCAGCCTGGTCGAGAACCTGCGCTCGGACTACGTCCGCACCGCCACGGCGAAGGGCCTCACGCGTCGCCGCGCCGTCGGTCTGCACGCCCTGCGCAACTCGCTGATCCCCGTCATCACCTTCATCGGGTACGACTTCGGCGCGCTGCTCGGTGGGGCCATCGTCACCGAGGCCATCTTCAACATCCCCGGGATCGGGGGGTACCTCTTCCGGTCCATCCGCGCCCGTGACGGCGCCTCGGTGGTCGGCACGGTGACCGTGCTGGTCATCGTCTACCTGTTCGTCAACCTGCTCGTGGACCTGCTCTACGGGCTGCTCGACCCGAGGATCAGCCATGACTGAAGCCGCCGTCGTCGAAACCACCGTCGAGTCCCGGGAGGGCGGGCCCCGCGAGGAGGAGCGCTCCCTCGCCTCCGACGCCTGGCGGGCACTCCGGGGCAACCCCATCTTCTGGGTCTCGGCGGTGCTCATCGCCGTGTTCGTCCTCATGGCCGTCTGGCCGAGCCTCTTCACCAACACCGACCCCCGGGAAGCCGTGCTCGCCGAGTCGCGGTCACGCCCGGGCGACGGCACGTGGTTCGGCCGGGACGTCCAGGGCTACGACATCTACGCCCGCTGCATCTACGGGGCGCGGGCGTCCATCCTCGTCGGCGTGCTGACCACGGTCCTGACCGTTCTGGTGGGAGGCGCGATCGGCATGGTCTCCGGGTACCTCGGCGGGGGCTGGGACTCGACATTGTCCCGCATCGGCGACATCTTCTTCGCCATCCCGCTCCTCCTCGGCGCGATCATCTTCATGTCGTCCCTGCCCGACTTCTTCAACGACAGCTACTTCCTCGTGATCATGAAGGTGGTCATCGCCCTGTCGTTCCTCGGGTGGCCACAGCTCGCCAGACTCATGCGCAGCAGCGTCATCCAGGTCAAGCCGAACGACTACGTCCAGGCGGCCCGCGCCCTGGGAGCCAGCCCGGCGCGGATCATCCGCTCGCACGTCCTGCCCAACTCGCTCGCGCCGCTCATCGTCGTCGCGACCATCTCCCTCGGTGTCTACATCTCCGTCGAGGCCACCCTCTCCTTCCTCGGCATCGGCCTCCAGCAACCCGCCATCTCGTGGGGCATCGACATCAGCTCGGCGATCGTCGGGCTCCGCACCACCCCGCACATGCTCTTCTTCCCCAGCGTCTTCCTCTCCCTGGCCGTGCTCGGGTTCATCCTCATGGGCGACGCGGTGCGTGACGCCCTCGACCCGAAGAACCGCTGAGGCAACGGAGATCCCATGACAACGACACAGGACGTCACCGCCCGCGCCAAGGGCTCGGACATCACCTACACCCCTCAGGACGGCCTGCTGCTCGAGGTGGAGGACCTCTACGTCGAGTTCCGCACGCCCGACGGCGTCGCCACGGCGATCAACGGGGTGTCGTTCGAGCTCCACCAGGGCGAGTCGCTCGCGATCCTCGGCGAGTCGGGCTCGGGGAAGTCGGTCACCGCGCAGGCGATCATGGGCATCCTCGACATGCCCCCGGCCGTCATCCCGCAGGGCCACATCCGCTACTGCGGCCAGGACCTGCTCTCGATGCCCTCGGAGCAGCGCCGACGGACCCGGGGCCCCGAGATCTCGATGATCTTCCAGGACGCGCTGTCGTCGCTGAACCCGGTCTTCCCGGTGGGCTGGCAGATCGCCGAGATGTTCCGCACCCACCGGGGCCTGAACAAGTCCGACGCGCTCGACCAGGCGATCCGGCTCATGGAGCGGGTGCAGATCCCGGCGGCCCGCGAGCGCGTCAAGGCCTACCCGCACCAGTTCTCCGGCGGGATGCGCCAGCGCATCATGATCGCGATGGCCATCGCCCTGGACCCCGCGGTGCTCATCGCCGACGAGCCGACCACGGCTCTCGACGTGACCGTGCAGGCCCAGATCATGGCGTTGCTCGACGAGCTCCAGCAGGAGCGGCAGATGGGCCTCAT
Organism: uncultured Actinomycetota bacterium; assembly: GCA_963763015.1. Lineage (GTDB taxonomy): Bacteria > Actinomycetota > Actinomycetes > Actinomycetales > Dermatophilaceae > Fodinibacter. The sequence continues at coordinate 178,598 of CAVXML010000013.1, forward strand.
CCTCATCACCCACGACCTGGGGGTCGTCGCCGACGTCGCCGACCGGATCACGGTGATGTACGCAGGGCGGCTGGTCGAGAAGGCGGACGTGCTGGAGCTGTACGCCTCGCCGGCGCACCCGTACACCCGGGGACTGCTCGAGTCGATCCCGCGCCTGGACCAGAAGGGCCAGACGCTGGCGGCGATCGGGGGTCTCCCGCCCAACCTCATGCGCATCCCCCCGGGCTGCCCGTTCAACCCACGGTGCCGCCGGGCCGAGGACATCTGCCGCACCGACCGCCCCGAGCTGCGCGAGGTGGTCCCCGGCCGCTTCTCCGCCTGCCACTTCGCCGAGGAGGTCATCAATGCCTGAGGTCATCCTCAGCGCCCAGGACCTGGTCAAGCACTATCCGATCCGCCGGGGCGTGGTGCGCCGGGTCGCCGGACAGGTCCGGGCCGTCGACGGGGTGAGCTTCGACCTGCACAAGGGCGAGACCCTCGGCATCGTCGGCGAGTCGGGCTGTGGCAAGTCGACGCTGGGCCGCCTCCTCATGAGGCTCGAGGAGCCGACGTCGGGCAAGGTCATCTTCGGTGGCGAGGACTGGAGCGGCGCCTCAGGGCGGGCGCTGCGTCGCATGCGCCGGGACATCCAGATCGTGTTCCAGGACCCCTACACCTCGCTCAACCCGCGCATGACGGTGGGCGACATCGTGGGCGAGCCGTTCGAGATCCACCGGGACGTCGTGCCGAAGGGTGGTCGCCGCAAGCGGGTGCAGGAGCTGCTCGACCTCGTCGGGCTCAACCCCGAGCACATCAACCGCTACCCGCACCAGTTCTCCGGTGGCCAGCGGCAGCGCATCGGCATCGCGCGCGGCATCGCGCTCAACCCCTCTGTCCTCGTCTGCGACGAGCCGGTCTCCGCCCTCGACGTGTCGGTCCAGGCGCAGGTCGTCAACCTCATGGAGAAGCTCCAGGACGAGCTCGGCCTCGCCTACGTCTTCATCGCCCACGACCTGTCGGTCGTCCGGCACATCTCGGACCGGGTGGGTGTCATGTACCTGGGGCGGATTGCCGAGCTCGGCGAGGAGGACGAGGTCTACAGCCGCCCCACGCACCCGTACACCCAGGCGTTGCTGTCGGCCGTCCCGGTGCCCGACCCGACGCTGCGGGGCAAGCGCGAGCAGATCGTGCTGCAGGGCGACGTCCCGTCGCCGGCGAACCCCCCGTCCGGATGCCGGTTCCACACCCGCTGCTGGAAGGCCCAGGAGATCTGCTCGGTCGACGAGCCGGAGCTCGAGGTGCGTCCGGACGGAGCGGGTGGCCACCTCTCCCGCTGCCACTTCGCCGAGCCACGCCTGATCCTCGAGACGATCGACGTCAGCGACGTGGAGCCGGACACCCGCTTCGCGGGCACCGAGATCCAGGACATGAGTGACGTCGGTGAGGGGATGGGGGCCGCAGGCGGGGGCGAGGACCTGGAGTCCTCGGCGGCCGACGCCGGGGCCGAGCGGTCCTCGGCCCTACGGCCCGACACCGACGTGGCACCCCAGGACACCACCCGCCTCGTCGACGAACAGCCCGGGGACGACCGGCCGCCGCGCTGACCCGTCAGTCGCCGGACACCGGGGTCCGGGCGCGCAGGAGCCGCCGGAGCGAGTCGAGCCGGGCCGGGCCGGCGGGGCCGGCCGCCCCGCTCTCCACCCACGCGTCGAGTGCGCACTCCACCTCGTCGTGCGTGCAGCCGCGTGGGCACTCGGCCGTGCCCGGCTCGAGGTCGGGGAAGTGCTGCACCACGCGGGAGAGGTCGACGTGCGCCAGGCCGAAGGACCGTACGCCCGGCGTGTCGATGACCCACCCCTCGTCGTCCGGAAGCGGGAGGGCCACTGCCGAGCTGGAGGTGTGCCGGCCCCTGCCGGTGACGTCGTTGACGACACCGACTGCGCGAAAGGCTTGGGGCACAAGGGCGTTCACGAGGGTGGACTTGCCCACTCCGGAGTGCCCGACGAGCACGCTCCGCCGTCCAGAGAGGGCGGCGCGAAGCTCGTCCAGCCCGTCGGTGCCGGCATCCCGTCGAGCGGTGACCACGTGCCGGACCGAGAGGGGGGCGTACTGGGCGAGGAAGGGGGCGGCGTCAGCGAGGTCCGCCTTCGTGAGGACCAGGAGCGGTTCCATGCCGGCGTCGTAGGCCGCGACGAGGCACCGGTCGATGAGCCGGGGGCGCGGCTCGGGGTTGGCCAGGGCGGAGACGACCACGAGCTGGTCGGCGTTGGCGACGATCACCCGCTCCACCGGGTCGGTGTCGTCCGCGGTGCGGCGCAGCACCGTCTCACGTGGGGCGAGCCGAACGATCCGGGCCAGCGCGCCGTCGGCCCCCGAGCTGTCACCGACGACGTGCACGAGGTCGCCCACGACGATCCCCTTGCGGCCCAGCTCGCGGGCTCGCATGGCGATGACGACCCGTCGAGAGCCCCCCTCCTCGACCAGGGTCGTGTACCGCCCGCGGTCGACCTGGGTGACGCGCGCCGGCACGGCATCGGCGTGCGTCGGCCGGTCCTTGCTGCGCGGGCGCGACCCCCGTCGGCTGGGCCGGATGCGGACGTCGGACTCGTCGTAGGAGCTCGCCGATCGAGCCATCAGGCGTCCGCCACTGCCCGCTCGGCCAGCATCCGGCCCCACAGCGAGGTGAACTCGGGCATCGTCTTGGCCACGGTCCCGACGTCCTCGACGACGACACCGGGCACGACGAGTCCGAGCACCGCGGCCGCCATGACCATCCGGTGATCGCCATAGGTGCGCACCCGGCCCCCGTGCAGCGACCGCGGGGTGATCCGCAACCCGTCGTCGGTCTCGGCCACCTCGGCTCCGAGCGCGGTCAGCTCTGTGCTCAGCGCGGCGAGGCGGTCGGTCTCGTGCCCGCGGATGTGTGCCACCCCGCGGATGACGCTGGGGGAGTCGGCGAGCGCACACAGCGCCGCCACGACCGGGGTGAGCTCGCTGGATCCGCGCAGGTCCAGGTCGACCCCGGACACGACGTCCCCGCCGGTGACGGTCAACCCGGTCCGGTCCAGGACGACGTCCGCGCCCATCATGTCGAGCACCTCGCGGACGTAGTCACCCCCCTGCGTCGTGTACTGCGGCCACCCCGGTACGTGCACCCGCCCACCGGTCACGAGCGCCGCGGCGAGGAACTGGGCGGCGTTGGACAGGTCGGGCTCCACCTGGACGTCGAGGGCGTGGACCTCGCTCGGCTCGACCCGCCAGGTGTGGGGGGCAGCGTCGTCGACGACGACGCCGGCGTCGCGCAGGGTCTCGACCGTCATCTCGATGTGCGGCAGGCTCGGCACGGCCGACCCGTCATGGTGCACCGCGAGGCCGTGCTCGAAACGGGCGGCGGAGAGCAGCAGGCCGGACACGAACTGGGAGGACGCCGAGGCGTCCAGCGTCACCGCCCCTCCGCGAACCGAGCCCCGACCGCGGACGGTGAACGGCAGACCCGGGCGACCCTCGTCGTCGACCTCGACGCCCAGCGTCCGCAGCGCCCGGAGGAAGGGCGCCATGGGCCGGGTGCGCGCGTGCGGGTCACCGTCGAAGCGCACCGCACCCTGCGCCAGGGCGGCGAGAGGTGGAACGAACCGCATGACGTTCCCCGAGAGCCCACAGTCCACCGTGGTCCCACCGACGAGGTGGCCGGGGGTCACCAGCCAGTCGTCGTCGACGTCCTCCACCGTGGCGCCCAGGGCACGCAACGCCTGGACCATGAGGAGGGTGTCGCGTGACCGCAGGGGCAGCCGCAGCCGCGACGCGTCGCCTGCGACTGCGGCGAGGACGAGGTAGCGGTTCGTGAGGGACTTGCTGCCGGGGAGGACGACCCTCGCGTCGAGGGGCCCCGCGGCTGTGGGTGCCGACCAGTCAGCCGAGGGCATGCTGGGCCCGGACCGCCTTCAGCTTCGCCTCGCGGGCGGCGGCTCGCGCTGCGTGCCGCGCCTCTCGACGGGTGGTGCGGGCGGCACGCGAGGCGCTGTCGCCCACCATGTGGGCCCGGTAGGCCAGACCCGGCTTGCCCTCCGTGTCGACGCTCGCGAGCAGGAGGCCACCGAGCACCCCCAGGTTCGTGAGGAACTGCTGCTTCTGCTGGGCCCGGGCCTCGGGGTCCTGCTCGGACCAGAAGGGGTGGGCCACGATGGTGGTGGGCACCACGGTGACGGCGAGGACCATCGAGGCGATGCGGGGCAGCCGGCCGAGGGCGAGCAGGGTGCCGGCCCCCAGCATCGCGGCACCGTTGGCCCGCACGAGCAGCTCGGGGTCGTCCGGCAGGCCGAGGGTGGGTCCGACCTTCTCGATGAGCGGGCGCGCCGAGGGGACGGTGCGCCCGGGGTGCTTCAGCTGGTCAAGGCCCCCGGCGACGAACATCGCGGCGAGCATGGGGCGGGCGATTCGACGCACCAGTGTCATGGGGTCCTCCGGGTGGGTTCCTGCTGGTCAGGAGTTCCGTGCCTACGGTAGTTGCTTCGCGAGGGGGTGCGTAGCCTGAGGTGCATGTGTGGTCGGTATGCCGCGACGGCCAACCCCGACGAGCTCGTCGAGGAGTTCGAGGTCGAGGACGACCGCACGGCCCAGCGCGGGCGAAGCATCCTCGCCGCCCCCCAGGACCCACCGCCCGGGCGCCCGGACCACAACATGGCCCCGACGAAGCAGGCCCCCGTCGTCCTGGCCCGACCGGCCAGGGACGACCGGGAGGGCCGGCCCAGCCGCCAGCTCC